>CALXQK010000001.1 GCA_944390745.1 uncultured Duodenibacillus sp.
GATTTCTCTTTTTTCTGAGTGATCTGTCGCCCCGCGCGTTGAAGTGTTTCTCTCTACACGGTGCTTTTCCGTTCTAATACTTAGCTTTCTCCACGCGCGTGGAGGTGTTTCCACGCTCTTCAGGGTCTTTCGAGACCTAACCCCGCTTTCTCCACGCGCGTGGAGGTGTTTCGGCACCGGATTGCTTTCTTCGGGAGACTTGCAGGCTTTCTCCACGCGCGTGGAGGTGTTTCCAATGGTGTCGCTGTTCGCAGTCTTTGTGACCTGGCTTTCTCCACGCGCGTGGAGGTGTTTCCACCAGCGAGGATGCCAAGGCGTTCAAGTACGCGGCTTTCTCCACGCGCGTGGAGGTGTTTCTGCAGATTTTCGACACAATCGCCGCTGCGAGGGGCTTTCTCCACGCGCGTGGAGGTGGTTACAGTGAATAGACGCACGCACACACGCGAATATCGCTTTCTCCACGCGCGTGGAGGTGTTTCCCCAGTGTCGCGATCAGTGCGATGACGCATGCGGCTTTCTCCACGCGCGTGGAGGTGTTTCTTTGATGCGTGTGCGCACTGCCCGTGAGCTGGTGCTTTCTCCACGCGCGTGGAGGTGTTTCCGAGAATCTGCTTGATGGGGCTATCCGAAACGTGCTTTCTCCACGCGCGTGGAGGTGTTTCTTTCGCGGCCGTGCGGGCCGGGGTCTGGCAGAGGCTTTCTCCACGCGCGTGGAGGTGTTTCTACGTGAGAATTCACTCTAGTGGGGATTTTGTGGCTTTCTCCACGCGCGTGGCGGTGTTTCCCCTTCAAAGAAGTTTGAAAAAAGCTTCTATAAGCTTTCTCCACGCGCGTGGAGGTGTTTCCCGCGGTTTTGACGCCGCCCAAAAGCTTGAGAGGCTTTCTCCACGCGCGTGGAGGTGTTTCTTCGACTCCGGCCCGCTTCACTTCGCAGATGAGGCTTTCTCCACGCGCGTGGAGGTGTTTCCGCAGGCCTCAATGCCCTCTACGCCGATTTCTGGCTTTCTCCACGCGCGTGGAGGTGTTTCGGTATCGCCGGGCAGGACCTCGTCGACAAAGAAGCTTTCTCCACGCGCGTGGAGGTGTTTGCATTTTCCGAATCTTTATGTAAAATACGCCGTCTCGCAAATGCAGAAACGCTTTCAGCAAGACCCCTTGCGGAACTGCAAATTTTCTGTAGAATGCGGGCTTCAGACGAAAGAAACCGTTTGGTTTTGAGTCAACGGAGTGGTAGTTCAGTTGGTTAGAATATCGGCCTGTCACGTCGAGGGTCGCGGGTTCGAGTCCCGTCCACTCCGCCAAGTACAACCCCTTGCAGAGAAATCTTTGCAAGGGGTTTCCTTTTTGCACTCGACTAGAGATTGTCGTACCCGGGGACGTCGACCACCTGGCCGATGCCGTAGAAGTGGCCGCCGGCCACATAGTGCAGGGTGCTCATCGACTTGTCAGCGCTCTCAAACTTCCAGTGACGGCCGTCGAAGATGCGCGGATCGGCCCATGCGGCGAGCGCTTCGCCGATAAAGAGGTCGTAGGCCTTGGCAATGTGCTCCTCGGGCAGCGTCTTGAAGATGCAGTAGCACGCGCAGCCTTCCACGAAGGGGATGTCGTAGCCCGGCATCTTGAAGAATTTCGCGCCGCTCTTTTGCAGCTTGTCGTCGACGTCATTGCGGCTCACAGATCCCAGATAGAGAACTTCCTTGACGATCGACATCATGGGAAGGGCAAGCGCGAACATGCCGCTTTTTTCAATGAGCGGGCGCGTGTAGTGCGTCGAGTCGACGCAGGCCGTGACCCGCGCCGGCTCGATGTTGAGCGGGCACACCCAGGTCGCGGGCATGACGTCCTCCTCACCATTGAAGGCCGCCGACACGAGAGCCGTGCCGCCGACGTTGAAGAGGCGATAGATGTTCTGAAGTTCAACAGGAATGAGTTCAGGCATTTCAAACTCCTTGAAGATGTGACGCATCCCGTCCGTTTGAAAGGACGCGTCGAAAAACAATCAACCGGATTGAGCGCCGGCAGCAGACAGGCCGGCAAAAAGATTCACGATGGGGGAGGCGGCCTTTCGAAGCGCTTCAAGCGAGAGGCCGTCCCGGGCTTGAATCGACATGCCCTCCAGGAAGATGTTGAGCGCATCGGCAAGAGCCTCAACGTCGGCATCCCCGGAAAGCTCCCCCTCAAGCTGCGCGCGCTCAAGGCGGCGCTTGAAGTAGTTGCGCGTCTCAAGCCGAAGGTTTTTCAGAACCGAAACGACCTCGGTCTCCCGCGGCCCGACGTTGACGGCGGCGAGCACCACCATGCAGCCGTTGGGCGTCTCGGGGTTGAGCAGTACGCCCGCGGCCTGGTCAAAAAACGCTGCAATCGACTGCGCAAGCGGCTTGTCCGAGCCCTCCATTTCCTTCAGAAGACCCGTCCAGTAGGCAGCCTCGTAGTGTCTGACGGCCTCAAGGAAAAGCTCTGCCTTGCTGCCGAAGGCGGCGTAAAAGCTCGGAGGCGCGATGCCGATGGCCTTGCAGATGGTCGACACTGAGGCGGGCTCGTAGCCGAGCTCCCAGAAGATTCGAAGGGCCGTCTCCAGGGCCTCGGTTCTGTCAAAGGTGCGCGGGCGGCCCGGCGAGCGGGGCCGGGCGGGTCGTGAGGGGAAACTCTCTTGCATTTGCTTATTCCATGATCGGCGTCGACGCGGCCGATTTTATCACTGACTGTAGTGACCGCTACAGATCTTGCGGCCGGCCGGGAAACTCCCTTTTGGACAGGCCTTGAGGCCGCATCGGAACCCGGGGCGAGCGTTGAGAGCGAAGGACGCGATGGGCTAAAATGCATCGTTTGCTCCGGCCGCAGTAACAGGCGCATGCCTGCCCGACAGCCCGGCTCGTTTCAAATGCAAAGGAATCCACATGCTTCTTGAGCTTTTCCGTAATCACAAGCGCTGGCTGATGTTCATCGCCATGATTCTTGTGATTCCCAGCTTTGTCGTCACCGGCATCTACTCGTACAACCGCATGATCAGCGACGACGGAGCCATTGCCAAGGTTGACGACGTTTCGATCCTGCCGCAGCAGTTTGACGAGGCCAAGCGCCAGCAGCTTGAAATTCTGCGCGAGCGTCTCGGCGACGCCTTCCGCAGCAACATGCTTGAGTCGCGCGAGGCGCGCGTCGCGCTGCTCGAGCGCATGATGAACGACCGTGCGGTGGCCGGCGAAACCTCCCTTGAAAGCGTCGAGGTGAGCGAGGAGACCGCCATCGAGCTCATCAAGACGATGCCCGCCTTCCAGCAGGACGGCAAGTTCAATCCGCAGGCCTATCAGAACTTCCTGACGAGCCGCGGCTACAGCGACGAGTACTTTGTGTCGATCATGCGCGGCGACATTGCCCGCGAGCTTCTCATCTCCGGGCTCACCCGCTCGGTCATCGTGCCCAAGACCGCCTCGCGCAACCTCTACAACCTTCTCAATGAAAAGCGCGAGATCGCCGTGCACACGGTTCCGAGCGCGGACTTTGTGAAGTCGATTCAGATTTCCGACGAGGACGCCCGCAAGTTCTGGACCGACAACCAGAAGCTCTTTGAGCGGCCCGACGAGATCGACGTCGAGTACGTGGTGCTCACGCCCGCGCTCTTTGCCAACGTGCAGCCCACCGAGGAGGATGTCAAGAGCTTCTACGAACAGAACCCCAACCGCTTCCGCGCGCCCGAGGAGCGCCGCGCCAGCCACATCCTCATCGACCTCTCCGAGGGTGAGGACAAGGCCCGCGCCAAGGCCGAGGAGCTCTTCAAGACGCTCCAGGCCAAGCCTGAGGAGTTTGAAAAGCTCGCCCGCGAGAACTCCGCGGATCCCGCAAGCGCCAAGGATGGCGGCGATCTGGGTTTCTTCGGCCGCGGCATGATGGTGCCCGCCTTTGAGGATGCGGTGTTCAAGGCCCAGAAGGGGGCGATCGTCGGACCGGTTCAGACCGAGTTCGGCTTTCACATCATCAAGGTCACCGACATCAAGCCCGAGGCCGTGCGCCCGCTCGAGGAGGTTCGCGATGAGATCGTTCGCCTCTACCAGGAGCAGGAAAGCCAGAAGCGCTTTGCAGAGGAGGCCGAGAACTTCAGCAACATGGTCTACGAGCAGAGCGACTCGCTCAATCCCGTCGTCGAGAAGTACGGCATCAAGGCCCAGAGCTTCAAGGGACTCACGGCCGAGGGACCCGCGGATCCGGCCTTGAAGAAGATCCTCAACCAGCACGTGGTTGAAAGCCTCTTTGCCGATGAGTGCCTGCGCGAGAAGCGCAACACCCAGGCCATTGAGGTCTCTGCCAACACCCTCGTGGCGGCCCGCGTGACGGCCTTCCGTCCGACGCACATCATGAGCTTTGAGGAGGCAAGGACCGACATCCTTGCGCGCCTGACGCGCGAGCGCTCGCTTGACGCGGCCTCCGACAAGGGCTTTGAGCTTCTGAAGGCCCTGCGCTCGGGAAAGGCCGATGCCGCCAAGTTCGGCGACGCCGTGAGCGTCTCCCGCGCCAACCCCCAGGGACAGAGCTTTGAGCTCATCAACGCCGTGATGCGCGTGCCCGCCAAGGAGCTTCCCGCCTACGTCGGCGTGCGAGTCTCCGACGGCTACCAGATCGCCCATGTCACGAAGTCCGAGCTCTCCGAGCCCTCCGAGACCGATCTCATCATGGGGGCGGGCGAGCTGCGCCAGATGTACGCACCGGCCGACATGTCGATCTACTACGCGGCGCTGCGCGCCAAGCACGAGGCCGTCGTGCTCAACGACGAGTACAAGCCCGAGGCTGAGACAACCCCCGCTGCCGAAGGCAAGGACCGGAAGACTCCTGCAAAGTAGCGCGAACTTCTCCCCGGGCCGCCGCGACATCCGGCGGCCGGGGACTGGATCAAGGCGCCGCCTGAGACGACATGCTCCGGCGGCGCTTTTTCATGCCTGCGTGCGCTGAAGGCGCAGGGCGGCTCCGCGGGACCGAAATTGCCGCAGGGCGCCCCCTCGGGGCGGCCTGAAGGCCGCGAAAGGGCAGGTGAGGGCGCAGTGAAGCGGCCGCGGGAGGTTTGAGCGCCTGCAGCCCAGCCCGCAGCGCAATGCAAAACGCCCGCGGCAGGCGGGCGTTTGGGCTGGTGCAGGCCAGGGCGTGCCTTTTTAGGCGCGGGCAGACGCTTCTCAGGGCGCAGCCTTCCTGCGGCGCTCAAAGACCGAGACCGGAAGCTGGGCCACGACGATCGCCGCGAGCATGAAGGCGCAGCCGCCGAGCTCTCGCAGCGTCATCGTCTGGTTCATGATGAGCCATCCGAGGAGCACGCTCACCATGCTCTCCGAACTCAGAATGATCGAGGCGATGGTGGGATGCACGCCGTTTTGCGCGACCACCTGCAGCGTGTAGGCGATGCCGTTGCTCATGATGCCCGCGTAGGCGATGGCCGGCAGCGCCGCCAGAAGGCTTTCCAGCGTCGGGGGCTCGAAGATGAACATGAAGACAAAGCCCCACAGGCCTCCGACGAAAAACTGCAGGCAGCTCATGCGCACGCAGTCCACAAGCGGCGCAAACCGGTCGATCACGAGAATGTGAATCGAAAAGGCCAGCGCGCAGGCAAGAACAAGCGTGTCGCCGATGCCCAGGGACATTTCACCGGCCTTCATGCACATGAAGTAGAGTCCGGCGATGGCCAGAAGCACCGCAATCCAGACGTTGAAGCGCGTGCGCCGACCGATGAAGATGCCCAGAAGCGGCACGATCACCACGTAAAGGCTCGTGAGAAATCCGGCCTTGCCCACCGCGGTGTGCAAAAGCCCGAACTGCTGCAGCGACTCGGCAATGAAAAGAACGGTTCCGCAGCAAAAGCCCCCGATCCAGAGCGTGCGGCTGCGCCAGGGGCTCCCCGCGGCGCGGGACTTCTCGGTTTTTTCGCCGCTTGATTTTCTCGTCCAGACGCCGAGCACGGGAATGACGGCAAGCAGGAAGAGGCCGCCGATCATCGAGCGCGCCCAGGTGAAGGTAAAGGGGCTCACATGCTCCATGCCGAGCGCCTGGGCAACAAAGCCCGAGCCCCAGATGGCTGCGGTCAGGAAAAGAAGAAAGTAGTTTCGGGTTTCGCGGGACATGGCTGCGATCAATCCTTCGTCAGGCTGTCAGCGGCCCCGGTCGGGAGGGCAGACAAAGAAACTGCCCGTCGGCGAAACGGGCAGCATGGGAAAAAGGTTCGGGGAGGCGAGGCGCTCTAGAGCGGGTCGCCCGAGCGCAGCAGCAGGCGCGCGATTTCGGCCGCGTTGTGCAGATCCAGCTTGCGGTAGGCCGAGCCGCGGTGCACCTGCACCGTCTTCTCGCTGATGCCCAGGTTCTCGGCAACCTGCTTGTTGCTCATGCCGTGGGCCACCATGCGGATCACCTCGCGCTCGCGCTGGGTGAGCTGCTCGAGGCGGCTGCGGAAGGTCGACAGCTCCATCTCGGTGCGGCGGTGGTTGAGGTTGTTCATCACCGCGTTGCCAATGGCCGTCAGAAGCCTCTGGTCATCGACGGGCTTTTGCAGGAAGTCCACGGCGCCCTGCTTGAGGGTGTGGACGGCCATGTCGATGTCGCCGTGACCCGAAATGAAGATGATCGGCAGATCGACGTTGAGCTCGCGCATCCTGTCCTGCAGCTCCAGACCGCTCATGCGGGGCATGCGCACGTCGAGCACGAGGCATCCCGGGCGGGCGAAGTCGTTGGAGGACAGAAAGTCGATCGCGTCCGAGTAGGTGACGACATCCCAGCCTTCGCCCTCAATCAGGAAGGCCCACGAGCGGCGCATCGCATCGTCGTCGTCAATCACGCGAACGAGGGGCTTCAACGATTCCACGGCAGTCTCCTATGTTGTGGCACTCGGGTTCGTGGCCGAAGGGTGCTTCGGCCGATGCTTCTTGAAGTTTAGCGGCAAAGGGGGCGATGTGCGGGATGCCGCCCGATCCCGCACGTCGATTGCGCTACTTCTTGGCGGCCTTGACGCGATCGGCGACGATGCGCGCGGCTTCGCCCGCAGCAAGCATCTCCTTTTGGTCGAGCGTGCGGCGGCAGACGTACTCCACCTCGCCGTTCTTGAGGCCGCGGTCGCCCACCACGATGCGGTGCGGCACGCCGATGAGCTCCCAGTCGGCAAACATCGAGCCCGCGCGCAGGTCGCGGTCGTCGACGATGACGTCGATGCCCAGGGCCTCGAGCTCGTCGTGCAGCTTCATGGCCGCCTCGCGCACGGCCTCGCTCTTGGACCAGTTCATCGGGCAGATCACCACCTCAAACGGAGCGATGGCCTCGGGCCAGATGATGCCCTTGTCGTCGTGGCACTGCTCGATGGCCGCCGCGCCAAGGCGCGTGACGCCGATGCCGTAGCAGCCCATCTGCACGGGCTGGGGCTTGCCGTTTTCGTCAAGAAACGTCGCGTGCATGGCGTCCGAGTACTTGGTGCCGAGGAAGAACACATGCCCGACCTCGATGCCGTGCTGCTCGCGCAGAACGCCCTTGCCGTCGGGGCTGCGGTCGCCCTCGACGACGTTGCGAAGGTCCGCCACGCGCGGCTCGGGCAGATCGCGCCCGAAATTCACGCCCGTGTAGTGAAATCCCGTTTCGTTGGCCCCGCAGCAGAAGTCGGACATGTCGGCTGCGGTGCGGTCGGCGTAGACCACCACGTCCTCGCCGATGCCCACGGGGCCGAGCGAGCCGGGCGCTGCGCCGTGGAAGTGCTCGGCGATCTCGGCCTCGGTGGCAAAGCGAAAGCCGTCCGAGAGCTCGGGCAGCTTGCCCGCCTTGACCTCGTTGAGCTCATGATCGGCGCGCAGCAGCACGAGCACGATGACCGCCGGCAGCGGATCGCCGTTTTCGTCGAAGCGGTCGCTTGCGAGCACCACGCTCTTGATGCAGTCGGTGAGATTGATCCCGAGATAGGGGGCGACGTCCTCGCACTTCTCCTTGCCCGGGGTGGCGCGCTTGACGAGCTCCGCGGCCGGCGCCCTGCGGCCCTCGAGCACAGAGAAGGCCTCGGCAAGCTCAATGTTGGCCGCGTAGTCCGAATCCGGGCAGTAGGCGATCACGTCCTCGCCCACGTCGGCGATGACCTGGAACTCGTGCGAGCGCGAGCCGCCGATGGCGCCCGTGTCGGCGCGCACCGCGCGGAAGTCAAGACCGATGCGGGTGAGAATCCGGCTGTAGGCCGCAAACATCTTGTCGTAGGACTCGCCCGCAGCCTCGGCCGTGCGGTCAAAGCTGTAGGCGTCCTTCATCACGAACTCGCGGGCGCGCATGACGCCGAAGCGCGGACGGCGCTCATCCCGAAACTTCGTGCGGATCTGGTAGAAGTTCACGGGCAGCTGGCGCCAGCTCGTGAGCTCGCTGCGGGCGAGGTCGGTGACGACCTCCTCGCTCGTGGGCTGGATGACGAACTCGCGCATGTGGCGGTCCTTGAAGCGCAGAAGCTCCGGACCGTACTTGGCCCAGCGGCCGGATTCCTGCCAGAGCTCGGCGGGCTGCACGATCGGCATGGAGAGCTCGATGGCGCCCGCGGCGTTCATCTCCTCGCGGATGATGGCCTCAACCTTGTTCTGGACGCGAAGACCCATCGGCATGATGGTGTAGACGCCGGCGGCGAGCCGCTTGCACAGGCCGGCCCGGATGGAAAGAATCTGGCTGGGAATCTCGGCGTCGGCCGGGGCTTCCTTGAGTGTGGAAATATAGAATTGACGCGCGCGCATGAGGGCACCTGTGAATGCGCCGGCTCCGGCTTGAAAGCGGCCCCGGCGCAGGAGAAAGCTTCTCGTGTCTTGTAGCTGGCGGGCAAGGTCTGAACCGGGCTGGAGCGCCTGCAGCCTGCGCCGCAGGGAAGTCAGTCCGCCGACTTGTCCATTGAAAAACGCAACATTTTACAATGACCTGTTGGAGACGGAAAAATTGACTGCGCCGCCGTTTAGACAGGCGCTCCTGCAGCAGGGCGCCCCGTCCGGGACGCCTCATGATCCGGGCTTTCCCCACCTTCTGCGCCATCGATGAGCATGCGACGAAAACAGAAAACCATTCAGGAAAAAATCCGGCAGAAGGGCTGGCTCAACAGCTTTCGCACGCTGATGCGCTTTGTGGCGGACCGCGCGGCGGAAATTGAGATTGCCGAGGTGGCTTCCTCAATGGCGCTCACGACGCTTCTGGCCATCGTTCCGGTGCTCGCGCTGTCGCTGGCCCTTTTCGCCGCCTTCCCGAGCTTTGCCGACGCCAGAAAAAGCCTTGAGGATCTGATCGTCATGAGCTTTCTGCCCGAGCAGTACTCAAGCGTGCTGCTGGGGTATCTCAACGAATTCACGCGGCACGCCGCGGGCCTGACGACCTTCGGTCTCGTCGGCCTGGCGCTCACGGCGCTTCTTCTGATCGACAAGCTCTTTGTGACGGTCAACCGCATCTTCAAGGTGAAGACGATGCGCCCGTGGCCGCAGCGCGCGCTCATCTACTGGGCGCTTCTCACCATCGGGCCCGCGGCGCTGGCGCTGAGCTTTTCCATCACCGGAAAGCTCACCTCGATGGCGCTGTCGGGCGTCAGCAGCGGCACGGCCTCGCTTTTGTACAACGCGGGCCAGATCGTGCTGCAGAGCTTTTGCTTTGCCGTGATCTACAAGTACGTCCCCGCCTGCCGCGTGCAGTTCTCGCACGCCCTGATGGGAGGCTTTCTTGTCGTGATCTGCGGGCAGATCGTCAAGCAGGGCTTTGAGTACTACATCACGGCCGGAACCCTCACCAACATCTACGGCGCCTTCGTGGCGCTGCCCGTGCTGATCGTCTGGATCTACATCGCCTGGTTTCTCTTTTTCGCCGGCGCGGCCGTCACGGCCACGATCCCCAAGCTCACCGCCGGGCGCTTTCTTGACGCCTACCGCTGCGGCAACGACTTTCTCACAGGCGTTGCCATGCTGCGCGAGCTCGTGCTGCTGCGGCTCACGGGGCAGGCCCCGATCATGACCACCGAGCAGTTCTGCGACGCTGTCGACACCTATCCGGAGGCCGCCGAGCGGATTCTGGGCGTGCTTGCCTGGGCGCGCTATATTGCGCCTGCAACCGCAGGCGACGGCGCCCAGGGCTGGGTGCTCGTGGTCGACACCCACAGCGCCACGCTGCTTGCCGCGTTTGAAGCCTTTGCCGTGAGCGGCCAGAATTCGCTCGTGCGCGAGGGGCCCGTGACGGAGGACTCCGCCCAGGGCACGCTTGCCGGCTGGTGGAAGGAGTTTTCCGCCTCCGAGGCGCTGCGCACGCCCCTGGCGAAGATCTTCAGCGAGGACGCCGCGGCGCTGCGCGCAGCGGCCGCCGACGGCAGCGGTGAGCCCCGCAACTGAACCCAACACACTTGAGCCCATGGCCACCATTCTTGCCCTTGACACCGCCACCGAGCGGCTTTCTGCGGCGCTTGCCCGCGACGGGCGCGTCGTCGACGCGCTCACTGACGCCGAACCAAACCAGCACACCGAAAAGCTCATTTCGGTGATCGATGCGATTCTTCAAAGAAACGCGCTTGCGCTTTCTGAACTTGATGCCATCGCCTTCGGCGCGGGCCCCGGCGCCTTCACGGGGCTGCGCGTGGCCTGCGGCGTGGCGCAGGGCCTCGGCTGGGCGGCGGGCAAGCCGCTTCTTTGCGTCTCCAACCTCGAGGCCACGGCCCGCCATGCGGCGGCCGCGGGATTTGTCGGAAGGCTTCTGGCTGCGCACGATGCGCGCATGCACGAGTGCTATGCGGCTGTTTTTGAGATCGGCCCTGCAGCGCCCGGCGTCCCGGCAGGCCTCAACGCCGTGAAAACGCTTGCGGCCGCGCAGCTTGTCAAGCCCTCGATGCTGGGCGCCCTGGCGCGCGAGCACGCAGTCGAGGCGGCCGCCGGCGGCGCGCTTGAAGTCTATGGCGGGGAGATTGTCCTTGATGCGGGCGTGCGCAGGCTTGCTCCCTTTGACACCACGGCCTCGGACATTGCGCTTGCGGGCATGGCGCTCTGGGAGGCGGGCGGCGCCGTGCGGCCCGAGGAGGCCGCGCCTCTTTACGTGCGCAACCGCGTGGCGCTCACGATCAAGGAGCGCGCGGCCGGGGAGCGGCTGTGAGCGCAGCGGGCGGCACTTCCTGCGGCGCAGCCGGAGAAATTCGTTTTCGGCCGATGGCGCCTGGCGACCTGGAGGCCGTGGCGGCGCTGGCGCGCCGGGCCGACCCGTTTGGGTGGACGCTGCGCAACTTTCAGGATGCGCTTGCAAGCGGCTATCCGATGACCGTGCTTGAGGAGGACGGCGCTATTGCCGGCTACAGCGTGATCATGGTCGTCGTCGACGAGGCCGAGCTTCTGGAAATCGCCGTTGACCCCGCAAGACAGGGCAGGGGGCTCGGGCGGCGGCTTCTCGCCGAGGCCATGCGCAGGGCCCGTGCGGAGGCCGCGCGGGTCATGCACCTCGAGGTTCGCGTGAGCAATGCGCGGGCGCGTAAAATGTATCATTCGGCTGGCTTTGAGGAAGTTGGGCGGCGCAGGAACTACTATCCCGCCGATCCCTCGACATCCGGCGGCACGGGGCGCGAGGACGCCATCCTGATGCGCCGGGACTTCCCGGGCGTCTAGCCTTGCCGGCATTCGGGCGCGCCGCCGCGACCATGCCCGCGTCCCCATCACCACAGTTTTTTCGCTTCAACGGGCCTCGACACGCATGACCTTAAGCCGCGAGCAAAGCCGGATCTGGCAAGCCATGAACGTCGGCGCGCAGTGGATCCTGAGAACCTCTGAGGATCCGCTTCTGCCCGAGAAGGCGCCGCAGGCGCCTGCGCACAAGGCTGCCCAGACCCCTGCGGCCGAGGCTGCGGCCAGAACAAGGCCCCATGCGGCGCTTCGGCCTGCCGTGCGCACTGGCGCCGAGACGCGCCCGCAGGCGACGCCGCGCGCGCCGCAGGCTGCGGCGCGTCCAAGTCTCAAGCCCGTCCCGGGTGCCGCCGCGGCACCCGCGGCCGCGCCGCTGCGGCCCGCGGCCGGATCGCAGGCCGCACAGGCCCCGCGGGCCGTTCCCGACGCCGCCCTCGTCGCCGAGGTCAGGACCGCGCCCTGGGAGCGCATCGCCTCCATCGTTAACCGGTGCCGCGCCTGCATGATGGCCGATACGCGCCAGCACACGGTCTGCGCCGACGGGGCGCCGGGCTGTCCGATGGTTCTCATCGGCGAGGCGCCCGGGCGCGACGAGGACCTGCAGGGCATTCCCTTCGTGGGAAAGAGCGGGGCGCTTCTCAACAAGATTCTCGAGGCCTGCGGCCTGCAGCGCGGGCGCGACGTCGCCATCGTCAACGTGCTCAAGTGCCGGCCGCCGAGAAACCGCGACCCGCGGCCGGACGAGGCGGCGGCCTGTGCGGCGTTTCTTGACCGGCAGCTCGAGCTGCTTGCCCCGAACGTCATCGTGCTCATGGGGCGTCAGGCGACGCTGCGCATGCTCAACCGCACCGAGCGGCTCGACGCGCTGCGCGGCAAGATCTGGAAGCTTTCCATCGCCGGGCGTGAGGTGCCGGTGGTGGTGACCTATCACCCCTCGAGCCTTCTGCGTAATCCCGTCGACAAGGAAAAGGGCTGGCACGACTTTTTGTTTGCGCGCGACATTCTGCAGCATGGCGCCGGCGCGGCCGCGGGCTAGGAAGGCCCGCAGCGGCGCAAACGTCCTTCAACAAGCAATCAACAACGACACATCATGGAATTTGAACTCTGGTACCTGATCGCGGTTCCGCTTCTTTTTGCCTCGGGCTGGTGGCTGCGCGGACTTGACGCCCGGCAGCGCAAGGGCGAGCGCAACAACATTGACGATCAGTACTTCAAGGGGCTGTCGCTTCTGCTGTCTGACGAGCCTGACAAGGCGGTCGACGTCTTCATCGAGGTGGTGAGGCTTGACGAGGACACGATCGAGCTGCACCACGCCCTTGGAAATCTTTTCCGCCGCCGCGGGCAGTTTGAGCGCGCCATCCGACTGCACAGCTTTCTTGTGAACCGCGCCGAGCTCCCCGAGCGCGAGCGCGCCAAGGCGATGTCCGAGCTCTCGCTTGACTACCTCAAGGCCGGCATGTACGACCGCGCCGAGGCCGCCTATGAAAAGCTCGCTGAGTTCAAGGGCAGGGAAAATGAGGCCAACGAGGCGCTCATGCACATCTACGTCACCGAGCGTGAGTGGGTGAAGGCCATTGAAACGGCCCGCAAGCTTTCGGGAGCCGGCCGCAAGCTCAACCACGAGATCAGCCACTACTACTGCGAGCTTGCCGCCATCGCGCGTCTGGCAAAGGACTCGGCCCGCGCCCATGAGTACACGCGCTCGGCCCTGGCGCAGAATGCCGAGAACCCCCGCGCGCTTGCCCTGAGCGCTGATCTCGCCCTCGAGGCGGGAGACCGTGTCGCGGCGCTGGCCGCCTGGGACAAGATCGAGCGCACGCGCCCGGAATATCTTCCGCTCATCGCCGCCAAGAAGGCCGATGTGCTTGCTGAAACCGATCATGAAAAGGCGCTGTCCTATCTGCGGGAGGCCTTTGCGACGACGGGCTCGGTTGATGTCCTGAAGGCCTTCGTGCAGCGCACCGCCGTCTGGGTCGACGAGGCAAGCGCCATGAATGTTGCCTCCGATGCGCTCAAGAGCCGTCCGTCGCTCTCGACGCTTTCGGTCATCAGCAGCCTCAAGGCCAAGGCCAACCCCTGCGACGAGCAGGCCAAGATCCTGGCCGACATCGCGGCGCGCCAGTCCAAGATCACCGCCCGCTACCAGTGCCGCCACTGCGGCTTTCTTGCGCACACCTTCTCCTGGCAGTGCCCGGGCTGCGAGCAGTGGGACACCTTCCCGCCGCTGCGCGTCGATGAGGTGCGGCAGGCGCGCCGCTAGACTCCCCCGGGGGGCTTACATCCTGCGCGCGCCCGCCGCAAAAAGGCGCGGCGCGCGGCAAGCTCCGGGCGCCGGGCCCTATGCCGCTCCTTTAGACCGGTCCCTTGGGCCGTTCCTTTAGGTCTCCCCTAGACCGGTCCCTCCAGCCGGCGCCCCTAGAGACAGTCCCGCATTCCAAGCGGGGACTGCACCCTTTTCCTGCGTTTTTCGCACGGCCGTCATCATCTCGTTACAGCGTAAGTACGGATCCTCGCTCTTGATCAAGCCTGTGTTTTTTGAGATAGTATCATCTACGACTAAAGTGGGTGTTTTGCCGTTGTCACGACTCTCAATGAGGAGAACCTGGCGGCGGAGCGCCCCTTTGCATTTGCTGCGCGGCCGTGCAGGCGTCCTGCACCGGGCCGCGAGGTGTGTTTTCTGGTTCAAAGATGACTGAGAAAATCCCCGTGCTTGTCAATGAAAGAAGTCTTCCGTCGTGCTGCGCCTCGGTTGAGCTGCGGCGCGAGGCGATTGCGCTGTTTAAAAAGGGCCTGGGCTACAAGAGCGTGGCGGCCCGCATCGGCGTCAACGTGCACACGGTGCGAGACTGGGGCAGGCGCTATCGACGCGGCGTGTTTACGGAAGACATTGCTACGCGCCTGCACCGCTGGGATGAGTCGGTCAAGCAGGCGGTCCGGCAGCTTCATCAGATGGGCCTGAGCCTGGGCGCGATCTCGAGAAGAACCGGCGTTCCCAAGTCCACCGTCAAGGAATGGATCGATGCCGCTGAATGCCGCACTCAGTCTGCGTCCGGGCAGAAGAAGTCCCCGGACTGAGGACGGCGCGGGTCGAGAGGTTTCCTGTTAGAAAAGGCTGCCCTGTCCATCGGGGGCGGAGGTTTGACCGGCGCGCCCAGGGGCGCGTCGTTTCCGGCCGCTGCCGGCATTGCATGCGGGCTGCCGCATGGCCCGCTCGATCCAGCGCATGATGAGCGCCGCGGCGAAATCGAGCTCGCGCTCGGTCAGCGCGCGCCCCTCGGGAATGCCGTGCCACTTTCGCATGCACTTGCGGCAGCACAGCGCCGTGGCGTGCTGCGCCTTGAAGACCGGGTAGCCGCGCATCGGCGTCTGGCGGCCGTCGTTGGCAATGACTGCGGACGCAAGGCGCCTTGAGAGAATCTCCCGGGCGTTTTCGAGCATGCGCCTGGGTCCCGCGCGCAGCACCTGCGCGCGCTCGGCCGCGTCGAGCGCAAACCTTGCGCGAAAGGCGCTCTGCGAAAGCCGCGCGAGCACCCGGTCAAGCGCTTCGGCGCTCGTCTCGAGCCGCCTGCCGCCCCCGGCGGTCTGACCATCGGCGCGGCAGTCCGCACGGCGATGAGCGCCAGCGGCTTCGCCGGCGCGGTCTTGAGCAGCCGGGTCCTGGTCAAAGAGATCGGGCTGCTCTGGGCTGCTGCGGTATTCGGACATGGCGCTTCCTGCAAAACGGTTCAGATGGATCAGGGCGCATGATAGGCGCGCAGGACCCGTCAAGGAGAGGGGCATCGGCGCGCCGCATCCCTTGCAAGAGCGAATGATCGCGCTATTCTTGCGGCACCGTCTGCGGGCGGCCCCGGGCTGAGGTCCCGGTTCGCGAGCCGCCGTCCCTTTCTATTCCTAGTGAGCTGAAACATCCATGACCCGCTGCGAAGTATTGACGCAAAACATCTGCGAAGTTGATGCCGACGCCCTCGTCGTCGGTCTTTTTGCCGCCCCGCAAGGGGACTCCAGGGAGTCCGGCGGGCAGGCCGGCAACGGAGCCGCCGTCTACACGGCCTCGGCGCTTGAGGTTGAGAACGCCACAAGCGGCGCCGTCTCCCGGGTTCTCGCCACGGGCGACTTCACGGGCGCGCGCGGAGAGATCGTGGTGATCTACGGTCCCGAGGGCGTGAAGGCGCGCCGCGTGATTCTTGCGGGGCTCGGCGCCATCGACGCCTTCAACGAGGAGGCCTTTGCCGAGGTGCACCGCAAGATTGCCGCCGCTGCGCGGGGAAGTTCCATTGTTCTGACTTCAGAAGACTTCATCCCCGAGACGCGCGACGCGCGCTGGGCCGCTCGCACGGCGCTGCGCGTGATGCTCTTTGAAAAAACGCCCGTGAAGAGTTTCAAGAGCAGCGCCAGACCAGCGCCGCAGCTTGAGTCCGTCGTGTGGTTTTCCGAGGACGAGGCGGCCAGAGGCGAGCTTCTGGCTGCGCTTGAGGAGGGCTGCGTCTGCGCCGAGGCCATGCGCATTGCCAAGAACCTTGGCGACCTTCCGCCCAACGAGTGCACGCCGCAGCACATGTACGAGACGGCCTGCCGGCTCAGGGACGCCGTTGAGGGCGCCCTCACGGGCGAGGAGGCCGCACGCCCTGCCGTCACGGTTGAGGTGATGCGCCGCGAGGATCTTGAAAAGGCGGGCATGGGCGGCATTCTGGCCGTGGGAAGGGGCTCGGACGTGGAGCCGCTTCTGATCGAGTTTTCCTGGTGGGGCGCCGCAGACAGAGCGGCTGCGCCCATCGTCGTGGTCGGCAAGGGCGTCACCTTTGACGCCGGGGGTCTCAATCTGAAGCCCGGCCGCTCGATGCCCGAGATGAAGTACGACATGTCGGGTGCGGCTGCGGCGCTTGCGCTTGTGAAGATGGCCGCCGACCTGCGGCTGCCGCTCAACGTCGTTGCGCTGGCGCCCTGCGCGGAGAACCTGCCCTCGGGCCGCGCGCTCAAGCCCGCCGACATCATCCGCATGGGCAACAGCATGACCGTTGAGGTGCTCAACGCCGATGCCGAGGGGCGGCTGCTTCTGGCCGATGCCCTTTATCGCGCGCAGCGCCTCAATCCGGCGGCGTGCGTGGACGTGGCCACGCTCACCGGCGCCTGCGTCGTTGCGCTCGGCACGAACATCTCGGGGCTTTTCTGCAGCAGCAGCGAACTCACCGCCGAGCTCACCGCGGCGGCTGAAAGCGCCGACGATCCCGTCTGGCCGATGCCGATGGGCGGGCGCTACCGCGAGCTTTTAAAGAGCAATTGCGCCGATCTCGTCAACACCGGCAACCAGCCGCACTCGGGCGCCTCGACGGCGGCGACCTTCCTGCAGGCCTTTGCGCCGAAGTGCCCCTGGGCGCATCTTGACGTGGCGGGAACCGCCAACACGACGGGGGCGGATCGACAGTCGACCGCGCGTCCGCTGCCGCTTCTGATGGAGTGGCTGCTTGCCCGCGCGCAGCGGGCCTGACCGCGCGTTGCCCTGCAGGCCCCCTTGCGGGGCGCCTGCAGGGGCGCGCGCTTTTTGTTGTAACATGAGGCAGCGCGCTCTTTCCCGAAGGCGTCCGAGCGGGTGAGCCAGCGCCCAGTTTTCCCTTACAGACCCGGCTTCGTCGTCCATGCAGCAGATTGATTTTCACTTTCATGTCGCCAACAGGAGCATGTACGCCTGCCGGCTCATCAAGAAGGTGACGGGGCTTGGGCTGAAGGCTGCGGTCTGGAGCACGAACGAGAGCTTTCTTTCGCGCGTCTACGATGACCTCTGGCGCTTTGAGGATCTGACCTTCATTCCCCACGCCTGGGCGGGGACGCGCTGGCAGCAGCAGGCTCCGGTTGTGTTTTCCACCGATCTGACGGCGCTTCCGGCCATGAACGTCATCGTGCTGCTCGATGAGGGCGTGCCCGCGGACTGGCAGCAGGAGCTCGCGCGCTTTGAGCGCGTCATCGACATCGTTTCGACCAACCCGCAGGAGCTCGAGCACTCCCGGCAGCGCTACCGCATCTACCGCAGCGCGGGCGTCGTGCTCAAGGCTTACGACCGAAATAAAGGCTGATCATGCAAGTTCATTCGACTCCGATTTTGACCGAACGGGTGCCCTACAGCTGGGAGGAGCTCAAGGCCGGAAGGGCGGCGCAGGGCTTTGCGCAGTCCCGCCGCCAGGGCGCAGAGGATCCGGCTGCGGCCCGGCAGCCGCACGAGGAGCCTGCCGCCAGCCAGCAGCCGGTTGATCCGGCGCTCGCGCAGTGGGAAAAGGACTTTGTCGACGCCCTTGTGCCGGTGATTCTTGAGCGCGTGCACGGCCAGGTCTCGATCATGGTGTCGATGGCGCTCAAGAGCGCCGCGGCAAAGATTCGCACGGACTTCGACCAGGCCGTGGAAAAGACGGTGCGGTCGGCCGTCGAGCGCGTGGTGCGCGAGCAGCTGCGAGGCTAGGGGCGGGCGCAGCGCCCCTTCAGAATGAGCCCGCACCGGTGCGCCGGATGCGGGTTCTTTTTGCGCGCGAGGCTGCCGCGCCTGGAGGTGCGCCTAGTTTTGGCCGCGCCCAAGGACGGCGTTTTTTTTCATCTCGGCGATGACCTCGGCATAAAGCGCGGCGCTGCGCTTGCCGAAGATGGCGCTGCCTGCCACGAAGGCGTCGGCGCCGGCCCTGGCGACCGCCCCGATGTTCTTGGGCTTGATGCCGCCGTCGACCTCGATGAGGATGCGCCGGCCCGAGCGCTCTTCATACTCGTCGAGCATCGCGCGGGCGCGGGCGATCTTGGAAATCGAGCCCTCAATGAAGCTCTGGCCGCCGAAGCCCGGGTTGACGCTCATGATGAGGATGAGGTCGAGCTTGTCGAGCACGTCCTGCATCCAGGCAAGCGGCGTGGCGGGGTTGAAGACAAGGCCCGCCTTCATCCCGTGCTCGCGGATGAGCGAGAGCGTGCGGTCGATGTGGCGGCTTGCCTCGCAGTGAAAGGTGATGCTGTCGGCGCCCGCCTTTGCAAACATCGGCACCAGGGCGTCGACGGGCTCGACCATGAGATGCACGTCGATGGGCGCACTGGTGACCGGGCGCAGCGCCTCGCACACCAGGGGACCCACGGTGAGGTTGGGAACGTAGTGGTTGTCCATCACGTCGAAGTGAATCCAGTCGGCGCCGCCGGCGACGACGTCGCTGACCTCCTGCCCGAGGTGGGCGAAGTCGGCCGAGAGGATGGAGGGGGCGATGATGGGAAAGGTCTGCTGCATGGCGCTGCGCTCGTAAAGGAGTTGGGCCCGGAGGGGGCAAGAGGGGCCTCATGGGGCGGCCCCTGGAGAGAACGCCCGCAATTATAGAAAAAGCCCGCAGTCCGCCTTGCGGCGCGCCTGCGGGCCCGGCGTTGAGCGGCAGGTCTGCCGCAGGGACCTCTAGAGGTGCTCCTCCGTGATGGTCGGCTTGTCGAGGTTGAAGGCGTCGTGCAGGGCGCGCACGGCAAGCTCCATGTACTTGTCCTCGATCACAAGGCTCACCTTGATTTCCGAGGTGCCGATCATCTGGATGTTGATGCCCTCGCGCGCGAGCGCCTCAAACATCTTGCAGGCAACGCCCGCGTGCGTGCGCATGCCGATGCCCACCACCGAGACCTTGGCCACGCTTGTGGAGGTCTTGATCGCCTTGGGATTGCAGACCGGAACAACCTCCTCGTTGATCACCTTGAGCGTGCGGTCAAGCTCGCCCTTGGGAACGGTGAAGGTAAAGTCCGTCGTGCCCTCCACGGCGATGTTCTGCACGATCATGTCCACGTCGATGTTGTGCCTGGCAATGGGGCCGAGGATCTTGTAGGCCACACCCGGGGTGTCGGGAACCTGGGTGAGCGTGACTTTGGCTTCATCGCGGGTGCAGGCGATGCCGGAAACAAGGGCTTTCTCCATCTTGGGATCTTCCTCAAAAGTAATCAGGGTGCCGCTGACGGCTTCGATGTCAACGGGAATATCGGGATCGGTGAGGCTCGAGAGGACGCGCAGCGGCACGCGATACTTGCCCGCGAACTCCACGCTGCGGATCTGCAGCACCTTCGAGCCGAGGCTGGCAAGCTCGAGCATTTCCTCAAAGCTGATCGTGTCGAGCCGGCGCGCCTTGGGCTCGATGCGCGGGTCGGTGGTGTAGACGCCGTCGACATCGGTGAAGATGAGGCACTCCTGAGCCTGAAGCGCCACGGCCATGGCCACGCCGCTCGTATCCGAGCCGCCGCGGCCGAGCGTGGTGACGTTGCCGTCGGCGTCGCGCCCCTGAAAGCCTGCCACGATCACGACCTTTCCGGCGTCGAGCTCCTTCTTGACCACGTCGCTGTCAATGCTCTCGATGCGCGCCTTGCCGAAGGCCGAGTCGGTGTGCACGCCAGCCTGCGTGCCGTTGAAGCTCACGGCCTCCACGCCGATGGCCTTGAGCGCCATCGCAAGCAGCCCGATCGAGACCTGCTCGCCGGTGCTGGCCACGACGTCGAGCTCGCGCGGATCGGGATCGGGCTGGATTTCCTTGGCCAGCGCAATCAGACGGTTGGTTTCGCCGCTCATGGCCGAAACCACGACCACCATCTGGTAGCCGGCGCGGTGCCACTTCGCCACGCGCCGCGCCACGTTCTTGATGCGCTCGGGGCTGCCCATTGAGGTGCCGCCGTACTTGTGAACAATGATCGCCATAGTTGCGGATGTCTCCCAATATCTTTCTTGATGTGTTCGAGGCTGTCGACTGCATCGCGCACGCACCGAAAGCCGCGGCCGTCCGTGCGGGCGGGCATGCTCTTGATGCGTCCCCGGGGAAAAGCGCGGGGCTGCAGAAGGGACAGCTTGTCGGATTGTGTCAGGAAATGCGCTTTCGTGGTGCAGTGCGCGCGTGTTTTGGGTCCGGCGTCCCGGGTAAGGTTGATCCGTCGCAAGCCGTGCACGTGGATTGCATTAGGCAAAAGCGCCTAATCGGCCGCGGACAAAAGGGCATGGCGGGGCATGCGCTCCCGCAGGGCCGCCTTCACCTTCAGGCTCAGGCAGGCGGGCTGCGCGTATCATGCACGCACGGGCGGCGCCCGGCGAGTGCCGCGGCGCTCCCGGAGCAGACATTTTCCAGAGAAGGAGTCGAACCCATGACCCGAGTGGAAGAACTCGACACGCCGAGCCTCATCATCGACCGCGAGAAGCTCGAGAGGAACATCGCCTTTGCGCAGGCGCGCGCAAGGGAGCTCGGAGCCGCCTGGCGCCCGCACCTCAAGACGCACAAGTGCGTTGAGATCGCGCGCATGCAGCTTGCGCTCGCCGACGGTCCGGCGACGGTGTCAACCGTGCGCGAGGCCGAGTACTTTGCCGCCGCAGGCGTGCGCGACATGATCTACGCGGTGGGCATCGCGCCGCACAAGCTTGCGCGAATCGACGCGCTCAACCGCGCCGGGGCCGACGTGAAGATCATTCTGGACAGCGTGCCCGCCGCGAGGGCCGTCTCCGAGTTCTGCCGCGCGCATCAGTCGACGATCGGCGTTCTGATTGAAATCGACTGCGACGGACACCGCTCCGGCCTCAAGCCCCGGGATCCGGAGATGGTCGCCGTGGCGCGGGCGCTGACCGACGGCGCGCGCTTCAAGGGCGTGCTCACCCATGCCGGGGAGAGCTACAACGCCCGCTCGCAGCAGGAGATCGAGCAGGCGGCCGAAAACGAGGAGCAGGCGATTCTGGCCGCGCGCGACCTTCTGGCCGAGGCAGGCTTTGTGAGTGAAATCGTCAGCGTGGGCTCCACGCCCACCTTCGTGCGCGCCCGCCGCAGGCTTGCCGGCGTGACGGAATACCGCAGCGGCGTGGGCGCCTTCTACGACCTGGTGATGGCGGGCATCGGCGTGTGCCGCGTCGAGGACATCGCGCTCTCGGTTCTGGTCAGCGTCATCGGCTGGCAGAAGCAAAAGGGCTGGATCATCACCGACGGCGGCTTTCTGGCGATGAGCCGCGACCGCGGCACGGCCTCCCAGAGCGTGGACTGCGGCTACGGACTGGTTTGCGACGTGCGCGGGCGCCTGCTGCCCGAGCTCTGGGTGCGGCAGTGCAACCAGGAGCACGGCGTCATCTGCAGGCGCGACGGCAAGCCCTTTGACGTCGAGGCCTTCGGGCTCGACACGCGGCTGAGGATCCTTCCCAACCACGCCTGCCCGACGGCGGCCGCCTTTGACCGCTACCACGTCGTCGATGCCAGGGGCGTCGTCACTGATGTCTGGACGCGCTGCAACTACTGGTAGCGCGAAGGTCCCGTCCCCGATCCTGCGGCCCCCGGGCCGCAGGCCATTCATCGGCACCCGAACGAGATCAACTAGGGTGTTTTGCATATTGCAATGCCCAGCGCATTGCTGTACAAAGCGATCTATGGGCGGCTGATGCAGCCTCCTGCCGCTTTCTCTTCTCTGCGCGGTCTTCCGCGGTGCAAGCCGAAGGAGCCCGCTTTCAACCAAAGGCAAAGCCATGATGGCGACCAAGGCAAAACTTGCTCGTATCCGCACCATGCGCCGCGTGCACAAGCCCAACGGCTGGTATGCACAGGGGGCCTGGTCATGGCGACCCTTTTCTCAAAACTAGACCGGTTTTTCGATAGAAGACTGCTGCAGTCTGCCGGTGCGACCTCCTGACGATGCCTTGATGCGCTCCTGACGCTGTTTTGGCTTTGTCTTTCAAGCGCTTTTCCTGCGTTCATTGCGTGCGCGCCTGCTCTGCACCCGGTTCGGGAAATCAACCTGTCCACGGCTGCCTTCGCGCCTGATCCGCATCTTGTCGGCTGATCAAGGGGCGAGCCTCCTCAGGCGGGTTCTCCACCGCGATTTTCTGCCAGGGCCGCTTCACCCATCCTCCCAAGGCTTTCCCGGCGCTCCTTTTCGCGCGGGCGAGCCCGGTCCGGGGCAGGGCGAAGAAGCTCATGTTTTCGGGCAGGTGCGGCCGCACTCCGCATGCAGAACTTTCCCCGGGCCTCACTGCAGGGCCAGCACCCGCAGCCAGCCGCAGAACCGGTTCAGAAGCCATTGATCCAATCAAGCAACAGCAAAAGGCGCATTGCGCCCAAAGGAACCGAGCACCATGACTGAAACTGAATTCAATGCGCTTGCCGAGCAGGGCTACAACCGCATCGCCCTGGTCAAGGCAATGATGAGCGACATGGAAACGCCGCTTTCAATCTACTGCAAGCTGGCCAACCGACCGCACACGTTTCTTCTTGAGAGCGTCGAGGGCGAGACGCGCTTTGCGCGCTACTCCTTCGTGGGGCTTGAGGCGCGCACGCGCATCACGACCACGCTCACGGCCGAGGGGCCCGTGACGGTGATCACCGAGGACGGCCGCGAGAAGGAGCGCGTCGTCGGGGGAGATCCCCTGGCCGTCATCGAGCGCTTCATGGCGGGCTTTCGGGTGGCCTCGCCCAAGGGCATGCCGCGCCTAACCGGAGGCCTCGTGGGGTACTTCGGCTACGACACGGTGCGCCTCATTGAGCCCGGCAAGCTTCCCGTGCAGCCCAAGCACCTGACGGGGGCGCCGGTGATCGACCTCTTCCTGTGCGAGGAGCTTGTGGTGATCGACAACCTCAAGGGCCGCAGCTACGTCGTGCTCAATGTCGACCCCGGACGGCCCAATGCGTATCTCAACGCCAGACGCCGGCTGCGGCGCATCGAGGAGGAGATGGCGCGCGCCCCCGAGGCGCCGGCCTGCTCGGGCGGCGTGCTGCACGACGTCGAGCGCCCCTTTGCCCGCGAGGACTATCTTGCGGCCGTGCGGCGCGTCAAGGACTACATCGCCGCCGGAGACGTGATGCAGGTGCAGGTGAGCCAGTGCATTGAGCAGAGCTTTACGGAAAATCCGCTCTCGCTATACCGCGCGCTCAGAAGCCAGAATCCGGCGCCGTATCTGTACTACTACGACTTCGGGGACCACTACGTGGTGGGTGCCTCGCCCGAGATTCTCGTGCGCTGTGAAAACCGCGGCGGCCGCCGGATTGCGGCCATCCGTCCCATTGCCGGAACGCGCCGGCGCGACGCCGACCCGGTGCGCGATGCGGCGCTTGCCGAGGAGCTCAGAAACGATCCTAAGGAGCGCGCCGAGCACCTGATGCTCATTGACCTTGCGCGCAACGACATCGGGCGCATCGCGCGCGTGGGCACGGTGCGGGTGACCGAGCAGTTTGCGCTTGAGCGCTACTCGCAGGTGCAGCACCTCGTAAGCCACGTCGAGGGCGAGCTCGCCCCGGGGCTCACCAACATCGACGTGCTGCGCGCGGCCTTTCCCGCGGGCACGCTCACGGGCGCGCCCAAGGTGCGCGCCATGCAGATCATCGATGAGCTTGAGCCCGTCGGGCGCGGCATCTACGGCGGCGCCGTCGGGTACCTGTCCTTTGGCGGGGACATGGATCTGGCAATCGCCATTCGCACGGCCGTGATCCGCGACAAGCGCCTGTATGCGCAGGCCGCGGCGGGAATCGTGGCCGACAGCGTGCCGGAGATGGAATACAACGAAACGGAGATGAAGGCCCGGGCCGTGCTGCGTGCGGCCGAGGAGGCCGAGCTTGGCTTGAGCAGCGGCAACGGAGGTGCAGGATGCTTTTGATGATCGACAACTACGACAGCTTCACCTACAACCTGGTGCAGTACTTCGGGGAGCTTGGGGCGGACGTGCGCGTGGTGCGCAACGACGAGATGACGGTCGATGAGCTCGTGAAGCTCGCGCCCGATCAGGTGTGCATTTCGCCCGGGCCCTGCGCGCCGGCCCAGGCCGGGGTGAGTCTGGAGGCGATCAGGGCCTTTGCCGGGCGCGTGCCCGTGCTCGGCGTGTGCCTCGGGCACCAGGCGATCGGCGAGGCGTTCGGCGGCCGGATCGTGCGCGCCGCGCACATCATGCACGGCAAGACCGATGTGATCGAAAACGACGGGCGGGGGCTCTTCGAGGGGCTGCCCTCGAGGTTCACCGTGGCGCGCTACCACTCGCTTGTGATCGAGCGCAAGACGCTGCCCGCGTGCCTTGAGGTGACGGCATCAAGCGGCGACGGCGAGATCCAGGGCGTGCGGCACCGTACGCTTGCCGTTGAGGGCGTGCAGTTTCACCCCGAGTCGAATGCAAGCGAATACGGCCGCGAGATGCTTGCAAACTTTCTGAGGATGCGCTGCTAGCAGGAAAAAGGCGCCGGCCCGTGTCGTCGACGGGCCGGCGCAGGGAAGGCCGGAGGCCCTCTAGTTTCTGCGGTCGCCGTAGAGCTCGGCAATCTCGCGGGCGTACTTCTGGCGGATCAGGCGGCGCTTGAGCTTCAGGGTCGGGGTGAGCAGCCCGTTTTCGATGCTCCAGGGCTCGTCGAGCAGCCGTACGTTTCGAGGCACGCCGTAGTTGGGAAAGCTCGCCGCGAGCGCCTTGATGCGCCGAAGGGCTGCGGTGCGCACGTCCTTGTCCATGAGAATGTCCGCGGCATCGGGGTCCTTGCCGAGCTCGCGCACGAAGTCCCTGAAGCGCTCGGGATTGACGACGGCGAGCACGGCGATGTAGGGGCGGTCCTCGCCCACGGCCATCACCTGCGAAAAGAGCGGATCGGCCTCGATGGCCTGCTGCAGGTCGTCGGGCGGAATCTTCTCGCCCGTGCTCGTGACGATGATCTCCTTGATGCGGCCCTTGATGCGGATGTGGCCGTCGGAGTAGATGTCGGCCTGATCGCCCGTCCTGAGCCAGCCGTCCTCGGAGAGCACGGCGCGGGTGTCCTCGGGCCGGTTCCAGTAGCCGCGCATGACGATGGGGCCGCGCACCATCAGCTCATCGTTGTCGCCGAGCTTGATCTCGATGTTGGGCAGGGCAACGCCCACGGTGCGCGGATCGTTGGCGCCGAAGCGGTTGACGGAAATCACGGGGCTTGCCTCGGTCATTCCGTAGCCCTGCACGATCTCGACGCCGAGGCCGATGAAGGTGCGGGCAATGGAGGAGCTCAGCGCCGCGCCGCCGGAAATGACGGCGCGCGGGCGTCCGCCGAAGATGTTTCGCACGGGCTGCGCGACCTTGCGCGCATAAAAGCCCGCAAGAAGCGAGTCGAACATCGCCATGGGGCTCGACTCGACGGGCAGGCCGTTGCGGCGGCAGAAGCGCCGGTAGCCCGAGGCGACGGCCTCGTTGAAAATCCAGCGCGTCAGACGCGACTTTCCCGCGAGCCGGTCGTGAATCTTGGCGGCGATTTTTTCAAACACGCGCGGCACGCTCATCATGATGGTCGGGCGCACGACGCGCATGTCCTCCTGAAGCAGGCCGATGTTGCGGTTGAAGCCCACGAGGTTGCCCATGCCGAGGGCGTAGTAGTAGGTCGTGGTGCGCTCAAAGGTGTGCGACAGGGGCAGAAACGAGAACCAGACATCCCCGGGATCGGGGCAGATGAGCTCCATCACGCCCTGGATGTCGCTCAGGATGGTGCGGTGGGTGAGCATCACGCCCTTGGGGCGCCCCGTGGTGCCCGAGGTGTAGACGAGCGCTGCAAGATCCGTGGGCTCGGGCCCGGGGGGAAGCTCGGTCTCGCCCCCGGATGCAAGCCATTGGTCGGCGTTGGTGAGAAGAATGCCGTCCTCAACGCGCGGCTCAATGGCCTCGTCGGTGATGACGACCGTCTTGAGGGACTCGCCCACGCCCGCCTCCTTGATGGCCTTCCACTTGGCAAGGCGGTTGGTGACGAGAAACTTCGCGCCCGAGTCGCTCAGAATGTAGGCCGAGGACCCGGGGGTGTCGATGGCGTGCAGCGGCACGGGCACAAGCGCGCAGGTGAGCGCCCCCATGTCAAAGCAGACGGCGTCCACGCCGTTGGGAAGCAGCATCGCCACGCGGTCTCCCTTCTTGAGACCTGAGGCGGCAAAGGCCCGCGCCCAGCGCATGACGCGCGAGCAGACCTCGCGCACGTTGAGCGTCGCCCACTGGCGCGCGCGCGGATCGTAGAACATGTAAAGCGCCGTGTCCGGGCGCTTTTCGAGGTGGTGAAAAAGAAGTTCCGGCAGCGTGCGCATGAGCCCGATTTCGGCAGCGCGCGTTTCACGGGTGTCCGCGGTTTGAGTCACAGTGAATCCTTGGTCGTTGACGATGCCCTGCCGCCGGTGCGAAGGGGCCGGGCGCGCGTCCGCGACTATGAAAGAACGGACGCCGCCGCAGGCCGCCTTCGGGAGGCGGTTGTACGTTTGTCCTCTACTTTAGCGTATCTGCGCCGCTGTGCCTGAATGCGCCGCACAGTTTGGGCTTCGTCGCCGCGTGCGGACGCCGGGAGAAATCACGCATCCGGCCGTCTTCCTCTGTCGATGCACTAAAGAGGTGCATTCTGCATGGAGTTCTAGAGAGGGCCGTAGGAACACCTAGGGTGATTCACTCAGTAAAAAAAGTAGTGGGTGGACCTAGGGGGAACCCTGTGATAATGTTCGCAGCAACTGCAAAGACAATGCGATGCTCCTCGCGATATTCGCCGTCGGTTTGGTCACCGACAGGCGTGCAGCAGTAAAACCCAAAAAGAGCTGTCGGTGAAAAGGGAATCACCGGCAGCTCTTTTCTTTTGCGGGCCGTGCGGTGCGAGGAAGACCCTGGAGGCAGTCCCGTCGAGGTTCCCGAAACCAGGACGAAAAGCGGCGCTCCCTGGACGGTGCCGGGCCCCGATGGGGCCGGCATGGCTGACAGACGGCCCCTGAGGGCTCCCTGCAGCGCCTTGAGGCGCCTTGAGCCCGCCGCGGTCGCGCAGGCGCCCTTGCGGCCGCCGCGGGCGTCGCCTTCGCATTTTTCGAAGCATTTCCTAGCGCAGTTTTGCCTGCGTGCGCCGACTTGATGTGCGCCGCTGTCATTGATATGAATCAATAAAGTGCGTTTATTAAGCCGGCCGAAAATTCAAATGATGGCGCTTAAAATGCACCGAACTGGTGCATATCAGGAAGGCGCGGACGAATTCCACAGGCGCGCAGCCGCCGCGGAGGGCGCGAAAGCGTCCCGGGCTATTGAAATCGTGCGCCGCGGCGCCTGTGCGCAGGGGCCAGCAGCAAGAAAAATGCGCGGCCCGGAGTGCGCATCCGTAAAATTTGACCCCTGTCCATTTCCACCTTTTGCTGCCTTCAAGTCTTCATGCCTCAGGACACGCCATTTCAACCCGCATTTCTCACCTCGGCCGCCAACGATCACGTCAAGCGATGGAGGCGGCTTGCCGAGAGCACGCGGGCGGTGAAGAAGTTTGGATCAACGCTTGCCGAGGGACTGCACCTTGCGCAGGTTGTTGCCGAGCGCCGCGTGCCGGCGCAGGCGGTGATTCTGAGCGAGGCCTGCTCGCGCGAGGCGCAGGATCTGGCGCGGGCCGTCGTCGAGGCCGCCTCCCAGCCGGGCCGCGCGGCGCGCGTCTACGTTCTGGCGCGCGGCGTCTACGACGACGTCTGCCCGGTGGAAAACGGCACGGGCATCATGGTTGAGGTGCCCGTGCGCGCCTGCACCCGGCCGGCGCAGGCTCTTGATGTGGATGCCCTTTACCTTGACGGCGTGCAGGATGCGGGCAATGTGGGCACGCTGATCCGCACGGCGGTTGCGGCGGGCGTCCGGCATATTGCCGCAAGTCCCGACACGGCGGGCTTCTGGACGCCCAAGGTGCTGCGCGCCGGCATGGGCGCGCACTTTGCCGCGCACCTTTATG
The DNA here is from genome assembly GCA_944390745.1 of uncultured Duodenibacillus sp. GTDB lineage: Bacteria > Pseudomonadota > Gammaproteobacteria > Burkholderiales > Burkholderiaceae_F > Duodenibacillus. Next base: position 28,253 of record CALXQK010000001.1, read on the forward strand.
AAAACGTTGAGCCCGAGGACCTTCGCGCGATGTTTCGCGGCAGGCGCCTGGCGGCGGATGCCCGGGGCGGACTTGACCTTTTTCGCACGCCGGGGTGGGAGACAAGCGGCACGGTCTGGATGATGGGCGCCGAGGGGCCCGGGCTCTCGCAGCGCGCGCTGGCCGTTGCCGACGCGCGGTTTCTCATCGACATCGAGCACGACTGCGAGTCGCTCAATGTCGGCGCCGCCGCGGCCGTCTGTCTTTTTGAGCAGCGCAGGCGCCGTCTGACGGGCTCCTGACCGGGGCCCGCCGTCCGGCAGAAGAGAACAAGGCGCCCCGGCCTGGTCCGGGGCGCCTTGTTTGAAGGGGAAGCGTTGAAGGGGGAGCGTCTTGCCCGGGGCCCTAGATGAGCCCGGTGATGAGAACCGCGAGAATGAGCAGCGGGCAGGCGATCGTGATCATCAGGCGAAAGCCCTGCAGGGTGGAGTTCGAGGCATTGCTCCCCGAGCGGATTTCCTCGCGCAGAAGCGGCCAGGCCTTGTAGCCCGCGAGCGCGCAGACCACAAGTCCGCCGATCGGCAGCGACAGGTTGCTCGTGAAGAAGTCGAAGTTGTCGAACACCGTGCGGCCGAGGATCTTGAAGTCGGCCAGCGGCCCGAAGCTCAGGCCGCAGAAGCTGCCGACGACGAGCATGGCAAGCGAGGCAAGAACCACGGCGCGGATGCGCGTCATCGACCAGCGGTCGACCATGAAGGCCACCACGAGCTCAAGCAGCGACACGGAGCTGGTAATGGCGGCCACCACGAGGCACACGTAGAAGGCCACGGCAAAGAGCTGCCCCATCGGCAGCTGCGCAAAGACCGCGGGCATCGTCAGGAAGGTCAGCCCGGGGCCCGCCGAGGGGTTGAGGTTGAAGGCGAACACGGCGGGCATGATCATCAGTCCGCCCAGAATGGAGGCGATGGTCGCCAGAAACGTAATCCAGGCGCAGCCGCTGATGAGGTTGGTATTCCTCGGCAGGTACGAGCCGTAGGTGAGCATGCAGCCGCAGCCCACGCACAGGCTGAAGAACATGAAGCCCATCGCGGCCAGAAGCCCCTCCCAGCTGAAGGCCTCGGGCGACCACTTGAAGAGGTACTCCAGTCCGCGCTCGGCGCCGTCGATCGTGACGCCGCGCACGATGACGACGATCACGAGCACGAAGAGCAGGGGCATGAGCACCTTGCTGATGCGCTCAATTCCCTTGCTGATGTCGTAGGCGACGACCCAGGCGGTCAGAAACAGAAAGAGCGCCTGATAGCCGATGGCGATGTAGGGGTTGGAGACCAGCGCCCCGAAGTGGGCGTTGAGCTGCGACTCGTCGGCCACGAGGCCGTTGCCGAGCATGGCGTCGATCATGTAGGAGAGCGTCCAGCCTCCGATGGCCGAGTAAAAGCACAGCACGCAGAATCCGGTAAGCACGCCCAGGTAGCCCCACACCGCCCAGCTGCGTCCGCCGATGCGCGTATAGGCCGAGACGATGTCGCCCTTGCCCGAGCGGCCGATGGCGATCTCGGCGATCAGAAGCGCCAGTCCCACCGTGAAGGAGAGAATGACGTAGGGAAACATGAAGACGCTGCCGCCGTTTGTTCCGGCCAGATAGGGGAACTTCCAGATGGCGCCCAGCCCGACGGCGGCGCCCGCACTTGCCAGAATGAATCCCACCCGGCTCTTCCAATTGCTTCTATCGGCCATGGGGCCTCCCTTTGCCTTTTACTTTTATTGTCGTCTTGTTGTCAGCCGGCCGAATGAAGGAAACTCACCGCGCGCCCGGTCCCGGGCGCGTCCGGGTCAGATGCCCGTGGCGATCACGACCACCACCAGCGCCGGCGCAAGAATTCTAAGCGAGAAGCAAATGAAGCGATTGAGGGCTTTTGGGTAGGTGCGCACCAGATTGATCTGCTTTTCGGTTCTGTTCCAGGCGACCCAACCCGCGAGAATGGCCACGGCAAGGCCCCCGACGGGCATCGTGACGTTGGTGCAGATGTAGTCGAGGAAGTCAAAGAGGATCCGCCCGCCGATCGTATATTCGCTGCCCGCGCCGAATGACAGCGCCGAGAGGCCGCCCACGAAAAAGAGCGAGACGTAGCAAAGCGCCGTGGCGCGCCCGCGCGTCAGGCCCCACTCGTGCTGCAGATAGGCAACGACCACCTCAAGCAGCGAGACCGCGCTGGTGAGCGCGGCCACCACCAGGCAGATGTTGAAGAACACGGCCGCGACGGCGCCGAAGGGAATCTGCGAAAACACCAGGGGCACGGTGACGAAGACCAGACCCGGACCCGCATTGGGATCCTGGCCGAGCGCAAACACCGCGGGCATGATCATCAGTCCGGCAAGAATCGAGGCCTGGATGGCAAGGTACGAGATCCAGAGCGAGGAGTTGGGAATGTCGGTGTTGTTGGGAAGGTAGGCGCCGTAGGTCACCATGATTCCGCACCCGATTGAGAGCGAAAAGAACGTAAAGCCCATGGCGTTGAGGATGTTTTCAAGCGTCACCGACGAGAGATCGAGCTTGAAGAGAAACTCCAGCCCGATCCCGGCCCCGGGCAGCGTGACCGAGCGGATGATGATGAGAATCATCAGGATGAAGAGCGTGGGCATGAGGTACTTGGCCACACGCTCAATGCCCTTGACGACGCCGAGCGCAATCACCCCGCAGGTCATCGACAGAAAGATGAAGTGCCAGGCGAGGTTGACCGGGCCGTTGGTGACCAGCGCCTCGAAGTTGGCCGACAGGATCTTGGGATCGTTGGTGACGAGCCGGCCGATGACGCTGTCAAGAAGATACTTTATGCACCAGCCTCCAACCACGCTGTAGTAGGAGAGGATGATGTAGCTTGAGAGCACCGTGAAGCTGCCGAGCACGGCAAAGACCGGACCGCCGGTCACCTTGAGCGCGTGCATGGCCGAGCCGCGTCCGCTGCGGCCGACGGCAAGCTCGGCAATGAGCAGCACGATGCCGATCGTGAAGGTAAAGAAGATGTAGGGGATGATGAAGGCCGCGCCGCCGTTGGTGCCGGCCCAGAACGGAAACTTCCAGATGGCGCCGAGGCCGATGGCCGAGCCCGCCCCGGCCAGAATGAAGCCGATGCGCGAGCCCCATTGGGTGCTGCTGTTGGTGGACATGAATGCTGCGGGTGGTGTGCGCAGAAATGGGCCGGCGACTGTCTCGGGCAACGCCCGGAGCGTGCGGTTCGCCTGACGCTGCCCGCTCACGGGATCTGCGGCTGAAGGGGCTTGAAGAAAAGCCCCGGGTCGAAACAAAGGAGAAAGCTTAGCAGTTTCGATTCAATCTGAAAAATGCACTCTTTTTGTGCAGGAAAGCCCGGATCGTCGGCCTGGAGAAATCCGAAGTGCATCGTTTCGGTGCAGCCGGCTGCCGCAGGCCGCTCTTGACCCCCTGCTGCAGCGGACTTTGGGCGCGGCCGGCGGCCCGGGGTCGCGCGTGCAAAACCCGGTCTGCGGGGCTGCGTTGAGAGGGAAGGGGCGGGAGGCGGCCTGACGGAGACCTCAAAACAGCTTAGGACAAAGCACTTAGAAAGTTTGACAAAAGGCGCAAGAACGTTCGCGAAGCGCGTTTTTCATGGCGGCGGCTTTGCCCGCGGCCGCGGCGATTTGCTACATTGCCCCGCATGCCGCGATTCATGCATACCAAGGCACGCGGCATCCCTTCGGGTGCTGTCTGTTACCGCAGACAGTTGCGGCGAACGGTTCCGCTTCCGGGACTTGCTGAAGTCACCGTCAATGCTCACGCCAGCCGCTCATGCAGATCATGAGGACCTTTGCGCCGAAATAGGCATTTTCGGCTGCCCCTGCCTCTGTCATTCACCCGTTCGGGCCGTCTTGGGATTTCGCTGTTGATGAGGAATCCAGATTCATGCAAACCAATGATCCGGCTGCAGCGGCCGAGGAAATGACGGGCGCGCGCATGGTCGTCGAGGCGCTTCACGCCGAGGGCGTCAAGCACGTGTTCGGGTATCCGGGCGGCTCGGTTCTGCCGCTTTACGATGAAATCTACCGGCAGGACTACTTCGAGCACATTCTCGTACGCCATGAGCAGGCGGCCGTTCACGCCGCCGACGCCTATTCGCGTTCAACGCACGACATCGGCGTGGCGATCGTCACCTCCGGTCCCGGCGCCACGAACGCCGTCACGGGCATTGCCACGGCCTATGCCGACAGCATCCCGCTCATCGTCATCTCAGGCCAGGTCGGAACCAGCCTCATCGGCACGGACGCCTTTCAGGAATGCGACACGGTGGGCATCACCCGGCCGTGCGTCAAGCACAACTTCCTTGTCAAGGACGTCCGCGATCTTGCGTTCGTGCTCAAGAAGGCCTTCTACATCGCCCGCTCCGGCCGCCCCGGTCCCGTCCTGATCGACCTGCCCAAGGACGTGCAGTGCGCCCGGGCGCCCTTTGTCTACCCTGAAAAGGTCGACATTCCGAGCTACCGTCCGGTGCTCAAGGGCCACTCGGGCCAGATCAAGAAGGCCCTGCAGGTTCTGATGAACGCCCGGCGTCCGCTCATTCTCGTGGGCGGTGGCGCGGTGAGCTCGAACGCCTCGGAGCTCGTCAACGCCTTTGTCGGGCGGCTCGGCTATCCGGTGGTCTGCACCCTCATGGGACTCGGGGCCTTCCGGGCAAGCGACGAAAAGTACCTGGGCCTTGTCGGCATGCACGGCACCTATGAGGCCAACATGGCCATGCAGCACAGCGACTGCGTGATGGCCATCGGCGCGCGGTTTGACGACCGCGTGATCGGCAATCCGCGCGACTTCGAGCACATCGCGCGCCAGGTGATCCAGATCGACGTGGATCCGAGCTCGATTTCCAAGTGCGTGCACACGACCGTGCCCATCGTGGGCGACGTGCGCGAGGTGCTCGGCGAATTCCTGCGCCAGATGACCGAGCACGGCGAGGCGGCTGATTCCGGCCGCACCGAAGCCTGGAGGGCGCAGATCGACAAGTGGCGCGCCAAGAAGTGCCTTGCCTACAAGGCTGACCCCGCCGCGCCCATCAAGCCGCAGGCGGTGATCGAGCGCGTGCAGGCCCGTGCGGGCGCGGGCGCGTACTTCACGACCGACGTGGGCGAGCACCAGATGTGGGCGGCGCAGTACCTCAAGCTCGACGAGCCGCGGCACTGGATGACAAGCGGCGGTCTGGGCACCATGGGCTACGGCTTTCCGGCCGCCTGCGGGGCCTGCGTGGCGCATCCCGGATCCCCGGTGGTGTGCTTCACCGGCGACGGCTCGATTCAGATGAACATCCAGGAGCTCGGCACGGCCAAGCAGTACGGGCTTGCTCCCAAGATCTTTCTTTTCAACAATGCCTACCTCGGGATGGTCGCCGTCTGGCAGCGCGCCTACTACGGCGGACGCATGTCGGAGTCGGTGATGGAGGTGCAGCCTGACTTTGTGAAGCTCGTTGAGAGCTACGGTCACGTGGGGCTTCGCGCGACCACGTACGAGGAGCTCGATGAGGCCATCGAGCTTGCCTTCGGCCGCTACAAGGACGAGCTTGTCTTCATCGACGTGCACATTGAGCGCGCCGAACCCGTGCTGCCCATGGTCGGCCCCGGGCAGGGCCTTGCCGAAATGGTTCTTGCCGAGGAGGATTGAACATGGCTTCCAGACACATTCTTTCGGTGCTGCTAGAAAACAACTCGGGCGCCCTGAGCCGCGTCGTGGGCCTGTTCTCGGCGCGCGGCTACAACATTGAGTCGCTGACCGTGGCGCCCACGGAAAACGACGGCGTCTCGCGCATGACGATCGTGAGCTACGCCGACAACGTCACGATGGAGCAGATCACCAAGCAGCTCAACCGCCTCATCGAGGTGATCAAGGTCTACGACCTGATGGAGAACGATTTTGTCGAGCGCGAGCTCATGCTCGTCAAGGTGCGCGCCGTCGGGCGCGACCGCGACGAGGTTCTGCGGCTGTCGCAGATCTTCCGTGCGCGCGTGGTCGACGTCAACGACAAAAGCTATACGATCGAGGTCACGGGCGACCGCTCCAAGCTCGACGCCTTCCTCGGGGCTCTCGATCACAACCTGATTCTTGAAACCGTCCGCACGGGCGCAAGCGGCATTGCCCGCGGCGAGCGCATCCTGCGTCCATAGGGGGCGCGCGCAGGGCGGAAAGCAAGATTTTTTGCCTCAACTCAGTCCCCGGGACTGGGAAAATTTTTCATTCATCCCACAAGAGGAAAAACATGAAAGTCTATTACGACAAGGACGCTGATCTTTCTCTGATCAAGGGCAAGAAGGTTGCCATCATCGGCTACGGCAGCCAGGGCCATGCGCATGCCCAGAACCTGCGCGACTCGGGCTGCGACGTGGTGGTCGGCCTGCGCAAGGGCGGCGCCTCCTGGGCCAAGGCCGAGGCCGCGGGCCTGAAGGTTGCCACGATCGAGGAGGCAACCAAGGGCGCCGACGTCGTCATGATCCTTGTTCCTGACGAAAACATCGCCAAGGTCTACAGCGAGCAGGTTGAGCCCAACCTCAAGCAGGGCGCCACGCTTGCCTTCGCGCACGGCTTCAACGTGCACTACGGCCAGGTGACCCCGCGTGCGGACCTCGACGTCATCATGATCGCCCCGAAGGCTCCGGGCCACACCGTTCGCTCGACCTATGTGGCCGGCGCCGGCGTTCCGCAGCTCATCGCGGTCTACCAGGACGCCTCGGGCCACGCCCATGACGTTGCCCTGAGCTACGCCTGCGCCAACGGCGGCGGCAAGGCCGGCGTCATTGAAACCACCTTCCGCGACGAGACCGAGACCGACCTCTTCGGCGAACAGGCCGTGCTCTGCGGCGGTCTTGTGCAGCTCATCAAGACGGGCTTTGAGACGCTCGTTGAGGCCGGCTACGCTCCTGAAATGGCCTATTTCGAGTGCTGCCACGAGATGAAGCTCATCGTCGACCTGATCTACGAAGGCGGCATCGCCACGATGGACTACTCGATTTCGAATAACGCCGAGTTCGGCCAGTACTACACGGGCCCGAAGGTGGTCAACGAGCAGAGCCGCGAGGCCATGCGCGAATGCCTGCGCAAGATCCAGAACGGCAGCTACGCCAAGGACTTCCTTGCTGAATGCGCTCTCAACTACCCGCAGCTGCGCAGCGAGCGCCGCATGACGGCCGAGCACCCGCTCGAGAAGACGGGCGCCCAGCTGCGTGCGATGATGCCCTGGATTGCCGCCCATAAGCTCGTGGACAAGTCCAAGAACTAATCGAGCGTGCGTGCGGGGGAGTCTCCCGCACGGCGCGTCCCGGAAGCAGCGCCTCCGTCGTCCGGACATTGTCGCGGCGGCGGCGTTGCGCAGCAAAAAAATGAAGAGCGGAACGCGTTGAAGCAGTCTCTGAAGGGCAGGGGAACGCCCGCCAGGTTCCTCAAGCGGCCGGCCCGGCGCCCTGAAGTCATCTTCAGGTCCGCCGCGGCGGCTGTTTTTTTGTCGGCAGAGCCCTGATCATCCTGCGGGCGCCGTGTTGGGAATGGGGAAAGGGACGCCGCAGGCGGTGCGGCCCGGGGGCGTCAGCAGCGCGCCGCGACGGCTTCGATCCGGTCCTTGAGAAAGTCGAGGACCCTGAGGTCGTAGACGCGGTTGATGAGGGTGGAGAGCTGCGGGAAGGGCGCAAGGCCCACGGCCTGGCTCTCCCAGCCTGCGAGCGCAGGGGAGCCTGAGAGGCGGCGCGCGCAGTAAAAGCGCGTCACGACGTGCGTGCGGACGATGTCGCAGAGAAACTCCACGGGCTCGACGTAAAGCCCTGACTCCTCCCAGGTCTCCTTGGCGGCGTTTTGCGCGAGGGACAGAATCGGCTCAAGCCGCCCCTTGGGGAAGGTGCAGCGAACGCCTCCGAACTCGTTGGAGGGATAGACAACCCAGACGCGCCTGTCGGGCTCAATCACCACGCACCCCGAGGTGGCGCGATAGCCCGGCGGCATGACGAAGTCGGGCTCGCCCGGGACGATGTTGGGCGCAAGCTCCAGCCACGGCTGCGGATCCTCGACGGGAACCGAAAAGTCCGTCGAAAAGGCAAGGCCGTTGAGCGCCCCGGGCAGGGACGGCGAATCGGTGCGGCTTGCCACGGCAAGCGCCGAGGGGGCAAGCCATGATTCAGGTCCGGTCGATGACGACGGGTGCTTGATGAGCACGGGGCTGCCGTTTTCATCAAGGCACGGGTGATAGATTTTTTCTTTTGTCATCGATGCAGTTTACGCTGTCTCGGACTGAAACTAGAATCGTTTCATATCAAAAGACATATTCGGCGCGCAGGCCGAACGTGTGCATCTTGTAGCCGTCCTCGCCGTCGAGATAGCGGTAGTTGAGCCCGAACACGGCGTGCTCGGCGCGGGCCGCAATGCCGAAGCCTGCGCGGTAGAACATGCCGTCGTTGTAGAAGGCGGTCTTGTAGCGCAGGCCGTTCATCTTGCCCGTGGCATCGGTGTCGCCGGCGGCTGCCACGACGGCGAGATCAAGCGACGGGGTGATGGTCCAGCCGCCGGCCTCAAGGTCCCAGGCGGCGTTGACGCCCACCGGGAACTGGTACAGGCGCAGATTGTCAGGCTCGCCGCCCTGGTAGTTTTCGGGCGCAAGGTAGGTCATCTCAGCCTTGGCATAGGGGACGATGCTGAGCGCGCCGAACCGCGCCAGACCCTTGACGCCGACGTCGGCCGTCCAGATGTTGCCGTCCATGTCGTCGGAGGCCCCGGCGCTGTCAACGTCGCCCGTGACGTACATCCAGCCCACGGAGCCGAAGATGCTCATGGCGCCGAAGCTCTGCTGCCCGAAGGCCGACACGCCCCAGAAGTCGATGTCGGTGCTCTCGCGGACGGCCGTGCCGGTGCTGTCGCCGTCGGCATTGGCATAGGTGTAGACCACGCCGAAGAAGGAGTCGCCCCTCTTGATGTCGGCGCCGAGATTGGCCGCATAGATGTCGTTGTCCCAGCCCGAGGCGCCGGCCACGGACGTGTCGGACTCGCTCGTCGCGCCCTTGAGGTCAAGCCAGATGCTGCCGCCGTCGGTGCGGGTGCCGCGCATGTTTTCCATCGTGCGCGCATCAACGCTTTCGCGAACAAGCTGCGGAACGTCCATGAAGGCGGCGGCCGCTCCGGAGGTGACCCAGGAGTCGGCCCAGACGGGCAGGCTGAGAAGCGCGGCGGCTGCCGCTGCGGAAATCTTGACGGTGTGATGCGCGGACATGGATTTGAACAAGCTGAATCTGAAATCGTGTTGAATGTCTGACGGCAAGGCCGGGACCCCGGGACCGACCCGGGCGGCGCGGGGAGGCCGCAAAAAAGTCCCTTGATTTTACCGCCCGCGGGGGCCTCCCACGGGGGCTCGTTTGATCTGCGTTGCTTTTTTGTCGGGCGGTGCGGGTTTGTCCGCCTGGCCGGGAAACTCTTTCAGCTGCATCCGGCGGCGCAGGGGCGCGGCTGAATTCCGGTGCGGCAATGACAGTGCCGGCGCCGGGCGTAGAATCAGGCGCAGTGAGGATGCAAGCGTCTGCGTTCGAGGCCTGCGCGGCATGACGGCGCACCGGACGGACGACGCGAAGTTCTGCGGGTGTCCGGCGTGATCAACCTTTCGCTTTACTGGATTTTTCTCGTGGCCTCGGTGAGCACCATCATGTCGCCGGGACCGGGCGTCCTGATGGTTGTGACCAACGCCGTGCGGCTCGGCTTCTGGCGAACGGTGCCGAGCATCATGGGGTGCGCGGCCGGGACCCTGGTGGTGGCCGGAATCTCCGTGACGGGCCTGGGCGTGGTGATCGCGGCATCGGATACGCTTTATACGATCGTCAAGTGCTGCGGCATCGTCTTTCTGCTTTATCTGGGCTGGAAGAAGTTTCGCTCCAAACCCTTTGTCTTCAAGGCGCTGGACAACCGCATCGAAAAGGGCGCCCGGGGTGCGTCGCTGCGCGCGGTCGGGCGCGAGGACCGGCCGGCGCGGCTTTTTTATGAGGGCGTGCTGCTGCAGCTCTCAAACCCCGCGCTCATCATCTTCTACCTCTCTCTTTTTCCGCAGTGCATCGACAGCACGCTCGCCTACTGGCCGCAGGTGGTCATCCTCGCGGTCAACTACTCGCTCATTCTTCTGGTGGTGCATTCGGGCTACGCCGTCCTGATTTCAAGCGCAGCCGAGCGATTCCTGACCGACTCGGCATCGGTTTGGATCAACCGAATCTCGGGCGCCGCCTACTGGCTTCTGGCGCTGGGCTTCGGCATTCCGATGATGCTCGGAAAGCTGTGAGCTAGCTGCGATCCGGAATGCCGCTTTGGCAGGGACCGGCGCCTTCTTCAGGGCCTTGTCCGGCGCACCGCCCGATGCCCGGGCCTGAGACGCGGCACAGCCACCAGTTGGTGAGAATCTCGGCGCCAAGCTTCTTGTAGAAGGCCTGCGCCGAGGTGTTCCAGTCAAGAACGACCCATTCAAGGCGCGCGCAGCGCTCGCTTTGCGCAATGCCGGCAAGGTGCCGGATCATGGCGGTTCCAACGCCTGAGCCGCGCGCCTCGGGCACCACGAAAAGGTCCTCAAGGTAAAGTCCCTTGCACGCCTCAAAGGTGGAGAAGTTGAAGAAATAAAGCGCAAAGGCAACCGGGCGCCTGGCGCCCCCGCTGCTCTCCCAGGCAAGCAGGCAGTGCGCCGTGGGGCTGGCGCAAAAAAGCGCCTCGCGAATCTTCTCGGGCGTGGCGCGGCAGCTCTCGGAGAGCTTTTCATAGGCGGCAAGCGCGTGAATGAGCGAAGAGATCGTCTCGCAGTCCTCGGGGCGGGCGGGAAGGATTTCAAGCGTCATGGGTTCGGGCGGTTTCGGTTGGGAATAAAAACGTCAGGCCTTGCGCTGCCGCAGGCAGGCAAGGGGCCTATTCTTTTCGTTCATCCGGCTGCCAACGCTGCCTTTTCTCGGCAGCGCAGGCAGCGCGGCGAACCGCAACGGGCGCTCTAGCGGCCCGGCTTTTTCTCAAGAATGGGGTCGCAGGCGCCTGCAACGCCCACCAGGGCAAGGGCGGTGAGAACAACAAGCTGCGGGCCCTGCCAGGCATCGGTCGAGTCCCACCACTCGGTGAGCGCGTGGTTGTTGGCCTCGGTGCCGCCTGCGCCGAGCGTGGTGGCGGGAAGGCCGTAAAAAAGCGGAATATTCTGGTCGGTTGCGGCAAACGCGTACTTCTCAAGCGCAATGCCCAGCTTCATTTGTGCGCCGTAAGCCGCCTGGATGACCGAGGCGTCGTCGGCGTTGACGCCTGCCGGACGGTCGCCGATCTGCTCGATGCGCACGCGCACGCGGTTTTCGGGCGAGGCGCCCCAGCGGTTGTTCTCGTCCTCGGCCGCGCTCTCAATGCACTCCTTGATGCGCGCGATGAAGGACTCAAGCGCGGGCTGCGTATAGCTTCGCACGTCGAGCTCGGCCTCGGCGCAGGCGGCGATGGCGTTGACGCTCGTGCCTCCGCGAATGACGCCGAAGTTGAAGGTGCACACGGGACTGGCGGGCACCTGCAGGCTGTTGACCTTGGTGATGGCCCGCGCCAGGGCGTGGATGGCCGAGACGGTGATGCCGAACTTGTGAAGGCTGTGTCCGCCCGGGCCCTCAAAAATGACGCGAAAGCGCTTGCAGCCGACGCTTCCCTTGAGGATGCGGTGCACGCTGGCGCTGTCGATGGCGAGCATGCCGTCGTAGTCGTTGTCCGCGGCAAAAAGCGCCTTTACGCCCCGAAGATCGCCGTTGCCTTCCTCGCCGAGCGTTCCGACGATGACGATGTCGCCCAGAAGCTTCTCCCTGAGCGGGACAAGGCAGCGCGCAGCCTGCAGGGCGCAGGCCAGTCCCGCGGCGTCGTCCGAGATGCCCGGCGCGTGAAGGACGCTGCCCTCGCGGCGCACCCGCGTGTCGGTTCCCTCGGGAAAGACCGTGTCCAGATGCGCGCCGATGACGAGAACGGGGCCTGCCTGTCTGCCCTTGATGCGGCCGATGACGTTGCCGATGGCGTCGCGCGTGACGTCCGGGAGGCCGCACTTTCTGAGAAGCTCGGCAAAAAGCTGCGCCCGGGCTTCCTCGCCGAAGGGCGCCGCAGGCGTTTCGGTGAGCGCAACTTGCTCGGCAATGCGCTGCTCGTGCTCGGCTCTGGCCTGCGCAAGCGCGGCCTGGACCTCGGGAAGCGCGCAGACGGCGTCGATCTTTCTGCGCGTTTGTTCGTTGCAAACAGGATGGTTGTCCATGATGGGGCTCCTGGCGGTAAAAGACAGGGAGGCCGGGGCGCAACGGGCCCGGCCGGATGTTCCGAAGCATTGTAGTTTTTCCTCGGAGCGGCGGCGCTGCCTGCGCACCCTCGGCACAGGGTCCTACCATCGGGTTCGGCCGGCAGAGGGAGGCGCTTTCCCCGAGAGCAGTATTTTCTGCGGGCAATGTCGCCTTTAGACTTCAGGAGAATGCAGCATCAACAGGGAGAGGACGGCATGGCTTCAGGAACTCGGGCTCTCATTCGAAGAATTCGCCGCGACATTGTGCTCTTCGGTGAAGACCGGGTATTCTGCGCGCTCTGGCGGGACATCTCCGCAAGGGACAAGCGCCTTGTAGACTACTGCCCCAGCAATGAAGTCAACGCTCGTCCGGCGGACGTCACTGAGCACTACGATGCCATGCCTGCCTGGCAAATCTTGAGGGAGCTCCTTGCGCAAAACGATGCCGCGAAAATCTTCTAGCCGCCGCAGCCAGCCGGTCTCCTCGGTCTGGATTGAATCGGCCGTTTCCATTCTCTTTGCTCTTCCGGTCGTTTTCCTTTGTGCGGCCGGCGCCCTCTGGGCCTCCTTTCGCATCTGCCACAGCCTCGGCCTGTACGGCGAGAACATGCGCCTCATGATGGCCGCGGGGGTTTTTGCCTTCGCCTGCGGACTGTGGTTCGTGCGCATCTCCCGGTTTTCCCGCCACGAGACGGCCGGACTCGTCTGCATTCTGGGCGGCATTGCGCTTGCGGCCTGCGCGGTGATCCTCAAGCTGGTTTGACTCTTGAAATGGGCAGGGCGCCCTCTGCTCTGTCAACCCCTCAATTCTTGCCGGAGATCTTGCCGGAGATTTCCAGGGATCGCCGCCAAATTTCTGTCCGGCGCCTTGCCGAAGACGCCATTGAGCACCATCCGCACATTTCTCAGGGAACGGATTCATTTCCCTGTTTTCGTTGCGTCTTGCCAACGCAGTTGAAATTTTGCAACGTTCTGCATTTTGCCATTGCGAAATAGCGTTTGAAATCAATGAGCTTGATTTTTAAGCTTGGCGATGCTGGTTAGGGTTTGTACGTACCCCCCCCCTAGACAGGTACAAACCCCTATCCTGAACCAACCCTGCCGTCGCAGGCAGGGCATGAAGCACCTTCAAATCGTTCAGGATCTGCAATGAACAGAACATTCAAAATTATTTTCAGCAAGTCTCGGGGGGCCAATGTGGTTGCCAGCGAGGCAGCATCATCAGTCCAAAAGAAAGGAACGAAGCTCGTTCTGGCTGCAGCCGTTGCCGCAGCGTTTGCAAGCGGCGCGGTTCTGGCTGAGGAATTTTCCTATGAGCAGAGCTCCGGCAACAGCGGCTATCTGGCCACGACCGCGGAAGAGACCAGTCGCACGTTTGCCGAAGGCGATGTTCTGAAGATGACCATTACAGGCGATGAGACCCGTGCCTATGGGCTGCTCGCCTCGGGCGACAGCCATCAGTTTGCCAACCGCGGCACGATTGACCTCAACCTTGCGACGGAAAACGTTGCCGACTCCTGGAAGGTCAAGGGCATGATGGCTGATGCCGGCGGCACGGCTGTCAACTACGGCACAATCAATGTGCTCAAAGCCTACGGCATGACGGTTGGAAGCACGGCGGGAAGTGAGAATGTTTCCAATACCATCATCAATGAGGGCGTCATCAACGTCCAGTCCGGAGCCGGCATGGAAGGTGCTCCGACGGGGGCCGCGGGAACGACGGGAACCGCCAGGGCCGTCGTCACCAACAACGGCACGATCAACGTTGAATCCGGCATCGGCCTTCTTGTGAGCGGCAGCAACGGCACGATTGCAAACAACGGCACGATCAACGCTGACGGTCTGATTGCTGTATTGGTTCAGGCTGAGGAAGGGAAGACCACGCAGGGGAATGTCATCACGTTCGGCGCTGAATCCTCCACCTCGGGAACCGTGCAAATTAATAAAAGCGTCCAGGGGACGAGGATCACCTTTGCCGACGGCGCGCTCCTTGACGGCAGAATTGTCGACAATGGTACCGGCACCGTCATTGAGGGCAGCGTCGACATTTCCGGCCAGGGAGAGCAGGAAGTTGGCGCAGGCATTTACCTTGGTGCTGGATCCAGTCTGAATTTGAAGGACAGTACCTTCGCAAACAATCAGGTGGCTGGAGCCGACGTCTATGGCGGAGCGATCCATTCCTACGGCTCGCCGGTTGTCCTGACCAGCACGGTCTTTGAAGGCAACAGCGCTGTCTCCACGGGAGCCAATGTCGGCAGCAATGGCGTTCAAAAGGGTGCCGCAGGCGGCGCCGTGATGCTCAAGGGCAACGCAGACACCGTCTTTACGGACGTTGTCTTCACCAACAACTCGGCCGCGGCTGAAAAGACGGACGACACCACCGGCGGCTACGCCTATGGCGGCGCGCTGATGGTGGATTACTCCACCGGGACGGCAACGGGCGTCGAACGTGCCTCGGACGTCACCTTCAAGATCACGAAGGATCTCCTCTACACGGGCAACACGGTTTCTTCCGACAGCACCGCCGAGAGCTTTGATACGTACGGCTATCATGTTCCGACCGCGCAGGCCGGCGGCTTCCTCTTCCTTGATCGCGGCTCCGTTGCGCAGTTTGATGTTGACGAAGGCAGGACGCTGACCATCGGCAGCGCCGTCACCAACGACGACACGGACGGCATTGCCTCGTCCATTCCAAACACCAATACCGACAACAACGGTGGTCGTCACGCCGACATCACCAAGACCGGCCTGGGCAGCGTCGTCATCAACGGCTCGCTTCAGAAGTACTACGGCACGATGACCGTTGAGGCCGGCTCTCTGAGCGTCAACTCCGACTGGACGCTCAAGAACGCCGTCACTGTTGGGGAGGGCGCCGTGCTCGCGCTCGCCTCGTTTGATCTCGCATCAGCCGATGAGAGCGGCAATCAGGATGTCAGCGGCAGCAAGCTTGCCGGCACTCTGACTGTTGCCGGTACGCTTCAGACTTCCTCCGGACAGATCTTTACGCAGGCCGCAAGCGAAACCCAGACGTCGGCGGGCGCTCTCGTTCACAGCACGGAGCAGCTTGCCGTCACGGGCACGATTGCGCTCAATGACGCAGCCTATACCCTGGATTATGCGCAAAGCGTTGGAGACGTCTTCAAGCAGGCCTATGCTGAATCCGGAAGAGTTGAACTCCTTGGGCAGCTCGTCGGCCAAAATGACAGCACGCTCACGCTTGACGAGGTCGAAAACATTGCCCCCGAGGTGATGCTCAACACCGTGACGATTGCCTCTGAGGACAAGAACCTTCAGATCGGCGGCACTGTCCCCTCTGACCTGACGACCACGGCCTATCGTGCCAACGGTCTTTCTGTCGGCGACCTCGATCTTGGCAGCGCCAATATCGTGACCGTCGATGGCGGCGAGACGCTCAGCCTGGCTGGACAGGGCGGCGAACTCATTGCAACCACCGCTCAAGAGGGCGTTCAGGTCACGGTTCAGAACGGCTCGCAGCTTGCGCTTGGCGCCTCGTCCTCCCAGGGCGGGCGGATTTCCGGTTCGGTTGCGCTTGCCGACGCAGCGTCGGTGCTCTCCGTCGCCGGTCCGGCCGGCTTTGAAGTCAGCGCCATTACGGGCGAGGGCAGCGTCATGGTCGGCAATGACTCCGCCGCCGGGCGGCTGAATGTCCAGAGCCTTGAGGGCTTTACGGGCACGGTCTTCGTCGATCCCGCCTGGGGCGAGGGCGTCAATCAGGTGACCGAGGCCTCAAGCTTCGGCGTCTATGAGGCGAGCAGCCTTGGAGCGCAGATCGCGGCGGGCCGCAACTCGGTCGTCGCCCTGGGCGCTGACGGCGCAAGCGCCGCCTCGGCCTTCGAAAAGATCTCTGCAGCCTCCGGCCTGCAGTGGGGGACGGACGTCACTGCCGCAGCCTATGTCGACAAGCCCGTGTCCTTCACCGGCACCGGCGGCGTTGTGGTTGACGGCAGCCTGACTGCTGCTCCTGCCGCAGTGACAGCAGGAACCATTTCCATTGCGTCGAGCGGCATGCTCATTGCCAATCAGGCCGCGGCGCCGGCTGACGGCTCGGCCCTGATCGGCGGAACCGTTGCGCTTGCCGAGGGCAGCTTTGTGGGTCTTTCCAATGCAGCCGAAGGCACCTTCAAGCTTGCCGACAGCATCAGCGGCGCTGATCTGGCAAACGTCAGCGTTGTGACGGACAACCCGTTCATCAGCGCCGGCTCGGCGCAGGCTGACGGCACCATCACCGCCCAGGTTGACGCGGCCAACGGTCTTGGGGCGCTCGCCTCGACCGGTCTGCAGGCCATGACCCGCCGTGCGGACACGGCGCTTGCTCAGACGATTGCCGACCGTACCTCGATTGACCAGGAGCTTGCTGCGGGTCTGAACCTCTGGGTGGACGTCGCGGGCGAGACCTACAAGGCCAATGACCTTGACAACGGCGGTGAATTCGAGGCCGACATGGGCTACGGCACCTTCGGCGGCGACGTGGGCTTCGGCAGCTTCACCGTCGGCGGCGCCTTCCAGTACGGCACGGGTTCGCTCAGAAGCTCGGTTTCGAACATCAAGAACG
>CALXQK010000002.1 GCA_944390745.1 uncultured Duodenibacillus sp.
CTGCAGGTTCGGCATGAAACGACGCTTGGTCTTGTTGTTCGCGTGCGAGACTTGATGGCCGACCATCGGCGCCTTGCCGGTGACTTGACACACTCGTGCCATCGCTTACTCCCGTAAATAAAAAATAAGTTGATGACGCTTCACGCTTCGGCTTCTGTTGTGGGAGCGTGAGCGCGAAAATCCGAAAGACTAAAATTATACGACAAAAACAACCCCTTGCCAAGATTGCGTCCCGGCAAAAGAGTCGACCGATGGAAGCTGTCGCGTGCGTGCATCTTTCGCACGGCTTTGTGTCGCAGGGCGCGTATTGTACTGATTTTTTAGGAAAAAACACAAGGCCGCACCAAGGGCGCCGGCGGCGCCCTGAAGTTCTGGACAAAGGGGGCGGCTGCGGCCCTGTGCTAGATTGCCCTCATATCGCGGCAAAGGCCCCGTCCGGGTGATCCGGGTCCGGGCGGCAGGCCTTTTTTCGCGCATTGAGAGTGTGTTGATCAAGGAGACGTTTTGAGCATGCATGTTCTTCTTGCACGGCCCCGCGGCTTTTGTGCGGGCGTCACGCGCGCCATCGCCATCGTCGAGCGCGCCATTGAGGTCTTCGGCGCCCCCATCTATGTGCGCCATGAAATCGTGCACAACCGCACGGTGGTTGAGAAGCTGCGCGCACGCGGGGCGATCTTCGTCGACGAGGTGCGCGAGGTCCCCGACGGGGCGACGCTCATCTTTTCGGCCCACGGCGTCTCGCGCGAGGTCGAGCGCGAGGCCAGGAGCCGGCCGCTGCGCATCTTCGACGCGACCTGCCCGCTGGTGACCAAGGTGCACCGCGAGGTGGTGCGCATGCGCGAGGCGGGCAGAACCATCATCATGATCGGTCACGCCGGGCATCCCGAGGTCGAGGGAACGATGGGGCAGGTTCCCGACGGGATGCTGCTTGTCGACTCGCCCGAGGCGGTTGCCGCGCTGCCGGCGGCGCTTGAGTCGAAGGACCTCTTTTACGTCTCGCAGACGACGCTTTCGGTCGATGACGCCGGCGGCATCATCGACGCGCTCAAGCGCCGCTTTCCGGACATCGAGGAGCCCAAGAAGAGCGACGTGTGCTACGCCACGCAAAACCGCCAGGATGCGGTCAAGAAGCTTGCCCGCGCAGTGGATCTGCTGCTTGTGATCGGATCGGTGAGCAGCTCGAACTCCAACCGCCTGCGCGAGGTGGGCGAGCGCGAGGGCGTGCGGGCGCACCTGATTGACTGCGCGGACAACATTGACGCGGCCTGGTTTGAGGGCGTCTCGCGGGTGGGCATCACGGCCGGCGCCTCGGCTCCGGAATTTCTGGTTCAGGGGGTGATTGCCTTCCTCGGGCAGAGGTTCGGCGAGGTGGTGATCGAGGAGCTCTCGGGCGCCGACGAGTCGGTGGCCTTTCCCATGCCCAAGGGGCTCTGGGAGAGCGACCTTGAGGCGGCGCGAAGCCGCACGGCCTGAGGCAGGCCGCAGAAACGCAATCGCAGGGAGACAGGCAGATGAAAAGCTATCGCGTCCCCGCCCCCTGGGGCGGCATTCGTTTTCTGGAAAAGGACGGCCTGCTCTGGGGCATTGTCCCTGAGCTTGAGCCTGCGGCCGCGCCCGATGACGCTCCGCAGGCGATCGGCCGCTGGATGGCGCTGGCGCTTGAGCTCCTCGAGGAGCCGCGGCTGCTCGGCGACGATGAGCGCCGCACGCTTTTCGCCCTGCCGCGCATGCGGGCGCTTTCGGACTTTGCGCGCCGCGTGCTGGCCTTCACGAGCACCGTGCCCCCGGGGCGGATGGTGAGCTATGCCGAGGCGGCGCAGGCCATCGGGTCTCCTGCCGCCGTGCGCGCCGTGGGCGGGGCGCTTGCCGCCAACCCCTTTCCCATCCTCATCGGATGCCACCGCGTGGCGAGCGCCCGGACGCTGGCGCATCTGGACGTTCTCAAGCCCGAGACCCTTGCTCCCGAGGCCTACATGGGAAGCCGCGCACTCTCGGGCGTGGGGCTGTGGCTGCGGATTGCGGACCTCGACCAGACGCCCTGAGAATTCCCGGAGGCGCAAAAAAAGGGAGCAGGCTGCACAGGGCGCTGCTCCCTTTTTTGCGATCTGAAATGGACGCGGCAGACGACTACGGCATCTGGATGCGGCCGCCGGGGGCGGGCGGGACGCCGAACCCGGGCGAGCCCGGGGTCACGATCTTGCTGGCGGCCTCGCGGCGCATCTCCTGCAGACGCTCCACGGTCTTGCGCACGCCTTCCTTGGCGGCGTCGTTGTAGCGGGCGACGGCCTCGGCGAGGCTGTCAGCCTCGATCTCAAAGGCGATCGGCAGCGCCCCGACCTGCGTCATGATCTGCACCTCGCCCGAGTAGATGGGCTTGCGGGCGGGATCCTTCTCGCCCTCGGGCGTGATCGGGTTGAGTACGCGAATGGTGCCCACCTTGCGGTCGGTCACCACTTCCTCGGTGTAGAGGTTGGAGGCGTCCATCTGGACGTTCATATCGTCGAGTTCGGGCATGTCAGTCCTATTGTTGATGCTGTGTCAGAAAATCAGGCCGCGCGCACAAGCCTGTGACTAGAAAATGAGGGCGGCCGGAGGCTTTTTCAAGTCCCGGCCGCAAAAAAGTCTTGATGCGACGCTGCGCACGCGCTCTAGCGGTAGACCATCACGGGAATCTTTGAGTGCGTGAGCACCTTCTGGGTTTCGCTGCCGAGCAGCACGGCGGCAATTCCCTTGCGGCCGTGGCTGGCCATGAAGACGCAGTCGCAGTCGTACTGCGTGCTCGCCTCCATGATGGCCTCGGCGGGTGAGAACGACTTCACGGCCACGGTCTGCACCGGAACATGCGCCTCGTCAAAGATCGTGCGGGCCTCTGCAAGCCGCTCCTCGGCGATGCCGCGCATTCTCTCATCGTAGTCGTCGATCGACTCCGGGCGGTACTCCGAAAGCGAGGTGTAGCTGTAGGGCTCGATCACGGTGATGAGCACCACCGAGGCGCCCAGGGGCTTGGCAAAGCGCGCGGCTCCCTTGACGGCCGCAATGGAGAGTTCGGAGCCGTCGGTGGGCACCAGAATGCGTTTGTACATGGCTGAAGATTCTCCAGGTAAAGAGGTTGGTGCTCTGATTGTAACCGCAAAGGGCGATGCGCGATCAACGGGCGCGGGCGCCGCCGGCGGGCGTCCTCACCGGGTCCAGCCGAGGATGGCGGCGATCGCCTCGGCGGCCAGACGCATCCCCATGCTCGCCGTGACCACCACCGCGGTTCCAAAGCCGGCGCCGGCGGCGGCGCCCGAGTCCGCGGCGCAGCCGCGCGCCGCCTCGGTGCTGTAGACCGCGCGAATCCCGAAGGGCCGGGACTGCCCGGCCCGCTCCGAGCCCCGGGGAAAGCCGTGGTGCTTGCGCAGGCTTGCGCGCACCTTGCTCAAAAGCGCGTCGTTGGCAGCGCGCGCCAGGTCGCCGGCGGTGATCAGCGCGGGGTCCACGCGCCCGCCGGCGCCGCCGCTGGTGATGATCGTGCGGCCCTGCGCGTGCGCCCAGGCCAGAAGCGCGGTCTTGGCCGAAAGGCTGTCGATGGCGTCGACGATGACGTCCCCGGCGCCCACGAGCCGCTCGAAGTTTTCCTCGCTCACGAACTCGGTGCGGGCGCAGACCTGCGCGTTCGGATTGATGTCGCGCACGCGCTGCGCGAGGACCTCGGCCTTGGGCAGGCCGATCGTGCTTGAAAGCGCCGGCAGCTGCCGGTTGACGTTGCTTTCGGCCACGCAGTCGCCGTCGATGAGGGTGAGCTGTCCGATGCCGGTGCGCGCGAGCGCCTCGACGCACCAGCTGCCCACGCCCCCCAGGCCGACCACGCAGATGCGGGCGCCGGAGAGCGCTTCCTGGGCGGGGCCGCCGTACAGGCGGCTGATGCCGCCGAAGCGCCGGGTGTCGGTGGAGTTCATGAGTGAATCCCCCAAAAAAAGGAGAGGCAGAGGGTGAGGCAGGCGCCGGCCGTCCTCTGAAGGCGGCCGGCGCCGGAGTCAGAAAGCCCGCCCTGCGGGCGAGGCAGGCTACTTGTGCTTCTTGCCGCGGGCAAGCCAGGTGAAGAACACCGGCACGAAGATGGTCGCGATGAACGTTGCGGCGATCATGCCGCCGAAGACGCCCGTACCCATCGAGTGACGCGCCTGCGCGCCCGCGCCCGTGGCAAACACAAGCGGCATGACGCCCAGCACGAAGGCCAGGGAGGTCATCAGAATCGGGCGCAGTCGCAGGTGCGCGGCCTCAAGGGCGGCGTCAAAGGGATTGAGCCCCTCCTGCATCTTCTGCACGGCGAACTCCACGATCAGAATGGCGTTCTTGGCCGTCAGGCCGATCAGCACCAGAAGGCCGATCTGAAAGTAGATGTCGTTGGGCGCCGAGCGAATCCAGAGGCTCACCAGGGCGCCGAGAACGGCAAACGGGACGGCGAGCATGACGGCGATCGGCAGCGACCAGCGCTCATAGAGCGCGGCCAGAATGAGAAAGACGATCAGCAGGCCGAACCCGAAGGCCGTGGCCGAGGACGAGCCGATGCGCTTTTCGTGCCAGGCCTGTCCGGTCCATTCGATGGCGTAGCCCTCGGGCAGCACCTGCTCGGCCGTTTCCTCGACTATGCGGATGGCGTCGCCCGAGCTCACGCCCTGCACGGCCGCGCCCATGAACTGCGAGGCCATGTAGCCGTTCATGCGGGCGAGACTGTCGGCGCCCGTGGTGCGCTCGACGGTCAGAAGCGATCCGAGCGAGACCATCTCGCCCGTGCGCGAGGAGCGCACCCAGCACTTTCCAAAGGACTCGGGCGTCATGCGGTAGTCCTTGTCGGCCTGCATGATCACGCGGTAGATGCGTCCGTTGCGGGTGAAGTCGTTGATGTAGGTGCCGGCAAAGAAGGCCGTGAGGCTGTCGTAGACGTCGCTGGAGGTGACGCCGAGCTGCATGGCCTTCACCTCGTCGAGGCTCACGTGCAGAATGGGCGACTCCGCGCGCAGGAACGTGCGCAGGCTCGTGAGCTCGGGGCGCTGGCTCAGGGCCTCCATGAAGTCGTTTGTGACCTGCTGGAGCATCTCAATGTTGTCGTTGCCGCGCGCCTGGATATAGCCCGTAAAGCCGCTTGCCGAGCCAAGGCCGCGGATCGGGGCGGGCATGTTCGTCACCGAGACCGAGTCCGCGCTGCGGTTGCCGATCTCCTGCAGCATGCGGCGGACCTCAAAGGCGGTTTCCTTGCGCTTGTCCCAGTCGTCGAGACGCAGCACGAACGTGGCCGCGTTGGGACGCACGTCGCTGCCCTGCGTGTCAAAGCCCGTCATCACGAGCACGCTCACCAGGCCCGGAATCTCCTTTTGAATCTCCTTGCGGACCTTTTCGGTTTCGGCCTCGGTGCGGTTGAAGGACGACCCCTCGGGCAGCGTCATGCTCATGCGCACGATGCCTTGGTCCTCGCTCGGCACGAAGCTCGTGGGCGTGATCTGGATGAGGTACCAGCAGCCGGCCACCACGGCGGCCAGAATGATGGCCGAGACATAGCGAAACCGCAGCGCGAGCTTCACAAGCTGCAGATAGCCGAAGGTAAAGCGCGACAGCCCCGCGTTGAAGGCATTGAAGAAGCGGTTGGTCGAGGGCTTTTCGTTTTTAAGCAGAATCGTGCACAGCGCCGGCGTGAGCGTGAGCGCCACAAAGCCGGAGATGGCCACCGACACGGCCACGGTGACGGCAAACTGCCGGTAGAGCTCGCCCGCGATGCCGCCCAGGAACGCCACCGGGATGAACACGGCCGAGAGCACGAGCACGATGGCCACCAGGGCGCCCGCCACCTCCTTCATGGCCTTGACCGCAGCGTCAAAGGCCGACAGGTGCTCGTAGCGCATCAGGCGCTCGACGTTTTCGAGCACCACGATGGCGTCGTCGACCACGATGCCGATGGCCAGCGTCAGGGCAAAGAGCGTGAGCGTGTTGAGCGAGAAGTCCAGCAGCCAGAGGCCCGCCAACGTGCCGATGAGCGAGACGGGCACGGCAAGCATCGGAATGAGGGTCGTGCGCCAGTTCTGCAGGAAGAGGAACACCACGACGAGCACGAGCAGACCGGCCTCAAGCAGCGTCTGCAGCACCTCGTGCAGCGAGGCCTCCACGAAGATCGTCGTGTCGTCGGTGATTTCATGCGTCACCTTGTCCTTGGGATAGTCGGCCGCGACCCGGTCGAGCTCGGCCTTGACCGCCTCGGCGGCGGCCACGGCGTTGGCGCCGGTCTGCAGATAGACGCCGAGCGTGATCGAGGGCTTGCCGTTGAAGACGTTGACCGTCTCGTAGCTGCGCTTGCCGACCTCTACGTCGGCGACGTCGCGCAGACGCACGATCGAGCCGTTTTCATCGGCGCGCAGCACGATGGCGCCGAACTCCTCGGGCGTGAGCAGCTGTCCCGGGGTCTTCGTCGTGTAGAAGAGCTGCTGCTCGTCGACAACCGGAGCGCCGCCGATCTGTCCGGCGCCGCGCTCGGTGTTCTTGTCCTCCACCGCGCTCTCAATGTCCTGGGTCGTCACGCCGAGCTTGCCCATGCGCATCGGATCCATCCAGATGCGCATGGCGCTCTGCACGTTGCCGAAGACGGTCACATCGGCGATGCCGGGCAGTCGCTTGAGGTAGTCGACAACGTTCAGGAGGGCGTAGTCGGCAAGCTCCGTGGGCGAGTACGAGCCGTCGGGCGAGGTGTAGGCCACCATCATGAGCACTTCCTCGGAGCGCTTTCTGACGTTGACGCCGTTCTGGCGCACCGGCTCGGGCAGGCGGCGCTCGGCGGTGCGCACGCGGTTGTTGATCTCGAGCATGGCGTAGTTGGGATCGGTGCCCACATCAAAGACGCACTGGATGCGCACCTCGCCGTTGGCTCGAATGGAGGTGGTGTAGTAGATGAGGCCCTCAATGCCCGAGAGCTGGTCCTCGATCGGGGCGGCCACCGTGCGCGCCAGCGTCTGGGCGTTGGCGCCCTCATAGTCCGTGGAGATGGTGACCGTCGGCGGCGTGATGTTCGGGTACTGCGAAAGCGGCAGCACGCGCATGGCCACAAAGCCCGCCAGAACAATCAGAATCGAGAGGACGGTGGCAAAAATCGGCCGCTTGATGCAAAAGCTGCTCAGCATGGATGCGTCCCCTTATGGTCAGGAGCCCTGGGCCGGGGATGCGCCGGCGGCGCCCGCCGCAGCCGCATCGGCGGGCAGTCCCTCGCGCACGGCGGCTCCGTCGCGCAGACGCTGGATCTGGTTGACGATCACCTTGTCGCCGGCCTTGAGGCCCTCGAGCACGACCCAGTCGCGCTCGACCCAGTTGCCGAGGATGACCTCGACGGCGCGCGCCTTGTTGTTGTCAAGCACGTAGACGAGATAGGTGCCGTCGGCCTTCTGCAGCACGGCGCTCTGCGGCACGCGGCAGACATTGTCCATGGTGCGCGTCTGCAGCTGCACGTGCACGTACTGGCCCGGCCGCAG
Organism: uncultured Duodenibacillus sp.; assembly: GCA_944390745.1. Classification (GTDB taxonomy): domain Bacteria; phylum Pseudomonadota; class Gammaproteobacteria; order Burkholderiales; family Burkholderiaceae_F; genus Duodenibacillus. The sequence goes on from CALXQK010000002.1 coordinate 7,491, forward strand.
GCCGCTTGTCTCGGGCAGCGTCGCGCGCAGGTTGAGCGTGGCGCTCGTGCTGTCGAGGATGGGCGAGACGTAGTCAAGGCGCGCCTCGATCATGTCGGCCTCGTTGAGGCGGATGCGCACCGCATTGTCGGTGGTGATGACGGCGTTTTTGATGTCGTTTTCAGAAACCGAGAACGTCACGCGCAGCTTCTCGGGCTGGGTGATGGTTGCAAGCAGCGTCTCGGTGGCCGACACCAGGGCGCCCGTGTTCACGAGGGCGCGGCTCACGATGCCGTCGCTGGGCGCATTGACGCGCGTGCGCTCGAGCTCAATGGCGGCATTGCGCTCTGCGGCCTGCGCCGTGGCGAGCTGGCCGCGGGTGATGTGCACGGCGCTCAGCGCATCGTCATAGTCCTTCTTGCTGCCGGCGCGCGCGTCCCAGAGCTTTTTGTAGCGCTGCGCCTCGCGCTGCTGCTGCGCGAGCTGCGCGCTGACCTCGCGCACGGTGCCGCGGGCCTGGTCAAGGGCGGCGCGATACGGGGCCGGATCAATCTGAAAAAGCGAGTCTCCGGCCTTGACGCGATCGCCCTCGCGGTAGTTGATTTTCTCCAGAATGCCCGAGACCTGGGCGCGGACCTCGGCCTGCTGCAGGCCTTCGGTCAGACCGAGGGTCTCGACCCAGATGCCCTCGGGCGCGGGCTTCATGGTGACGGTCATCACCGGAATCGGAGCGCGGGCGGCGACCTTGGCATCCTTTTGTCCGCAGCCGGCCAGAATGAGGCTGCAGGCCACGAGGATCAGGGAGGATTTCAATACTGCGTGCATATCTTGACTGAGGCGCAAAAAGCAATGGGATCACAGGCGCCGCGCGCCGCCCGCCCCCGCAGGGCGGACCGCCGCGGCTGCCGCGCCTCCTCCGCAAAGGGGGAAGGACGGCGCATCTGTGCGCATGTAAAAAGTCCGCTCCTTGCGGGCGGACTGCGGATTCACGGATGTGGAGCTCTTCTTGTCGCTCCGAGGATGATCAGGCGTCGAGGATCCGCGCTGACAGCCCGGGGAATGGAACTGCGTGTGTTGTCGTCGTGCTCCCGAAGACCGCGGCGGGCCCCGGCAGCGTACTGTATTCGTACAAGTTTAGCCCATGGGGTCTGCCGGGTCGACGCGGGCGCAATGCGGATTTTCCCAGCCGGCGCGTAAAGTTTCGTTAAGACCGAAGCCGGTCCGCGGGCGGCCCTGAGGCGCCCGCGGGCCGGCAGCGGTCAAATGGTTTCGGTGGCGTGCATGAGCCACTCGCGCGCCTGCACCGAGAGCAGGGGCGAGAGCGCCTCGCGCACCCGGCGGTGGTAGTCGTTGACCCACCAGATTTCGTAGGGGGTCATCATGGCGGTGTTGATGAGCCGCACGTCGATCGGGCACAGCGTGAGCGTCTCAAAGGTGAGCATGGGCGCCATCTGGTCGATCTCGGGATCAGCCTCGACGGGGGTGACCAGATTCTCCGTGCGCACGCCCCAGCGCCCGGGCCGGTACAGGCCCGGCTCGTTGGAGACCACGATGCCCGGCACGATGCGCGTGGCCGGACCGGGCTGCGTGCGCGGCGAAATCGACACGGGCCCCTCGTGCACGTTCAGGCAGAAGCCCACGCCGTGTCCGGTGCCGTGCCCGAAGTCGCAGCCGATCTCCCAGATGGGCATGCGCGCCAGGGTGTCGAGCTGCGAGGCGAAGGTGCCCTGGGGAAAGTGCGTGCTTGCCAGCAGGATGTGTCCGCGCAGCACCGCGGTGAAGTCGCGCCTTTGCGCGGCCGACGGCTCGCCCACGGCAATCGTGCGGGTGATGTCGGTGGTGCCGCCCTCGTACTGTCCGCCCGAGTCGATCAAAAGCAGGTCGCCCGGCCGGATCTCGGCGTTGGTCTCCTGCGTGGGCTGATAGTGCGGAAGCGCCGCGTGTTCGCCGGCGGCGGCGATGGTCTCAAAGCTCAGGCTCATGAAGCCGGGGATCTCGGCTCGCAGCTGCCGAAGCTTTCTTGAGACGTCAAGCTCCGTGAAGGTCTTTTCCTCGTGAACCATGCGCGCAATCCATGCAAGCAGCTCGCACATGGCCGCGCCGTCTCGGCGCATGGTCTCGCGCAGCAGCGCAAGCTCGCCTGCCGTGCGCCGGCTCTTGATGAGTTCCGTGGGCTGCGCGCGCTCAATCGTGCGGATGCCCGCGGCCTGAAGCACTTCAAAAAGATCCTGCGAGGTTTTTGCGGGATCAAGCAGCGTCGTGCAGCCCGAAAGACGCGCGGGAATTTCCGTGCGGGTGCGCTCGTAGTCCAGAAGCTCAACGCCCGAGGCCGCAAGAGACGCGAGCGCCTCGGCGGAAAACCGCGCCTTGTCGGCAAAAAGAAGCGCTGCCGAGGGCGTGATCGCGGCATAGGCCGTAAAGACGGGCGTGCAGGCGAGATCAGCGCCGCGCAGGTTGGTAAGCCAGGCAATGTCGTCAAGCGTCGAGAGCACCAGGCTGTCTGCTCCGGCCTGCGCCAGGGCCGCGCGCACGCGCGCGAGCTTGTCGGCCACGGGGTCCTGCCCGAAGGCAAAGGGACGCACGGGGTTTCTGACGGCCTGCGGACGGTCGCTCCAGACGGCATCGATGAGCTCGACGTCCGAGACAAGCTCCATGCCCGCCTCGGAAAACTCCCTTTTGAGCGCCATGAAGCGCCTGCGGCTCAGCGTGCGGGGGTCAAGCCCGATGCACGCGCCTGCGTCAAGCTCAGAAATGACGGCCGCGGCAAGCCCCGGCGTCTGCGGGGCGCCCTCCTGCATGAGGTCGATTCCGGCAGGCGCAAGTTCGCGCGCGGCCTGCTCCCAGTAGCGGCTGTCGGTCCAGAGCGCGGCGCTCGTGGTGGTGACCGCAAGCGTTCCCGCCGATCCCGTAAAGCCGCTGAGGTATTTGCGAAAGGCCCAGTGTTCGGGCTGGTACTCGCACAGGTGCGGGTCGCCCGTAAAGCAAAGCCAGGCCGACAGGCCGCGCCGGGCCATTTCATGGCGCAGCGCGCGCAGGCGCGCAATGCACGCCGCGCCCTGATCCATCGAAGTCGAAGAGCTCATGACAAAAAATCCCAAAAAAGGCGGACGGGTTCGAAAGCCGCAGGAGACGGCGGCGCCGCGCGCGCCTGCCTGCAGGTTCCCCTGACGCCGCAAGACTGACCGGGAGCATACACCGCACGGGCATGCGGCATCCAGAAAGGGGCCGGGACGGCCCCGGGGGACGCATAGGGCGCAAAAAAGGCGGGAAAGGAAGGAAATAGACCCAAGGCGGGCCGCGGCCGGACCGAAGGTCCTAGAAGAGCTTGATCATCGTGATCGTCAGCGGCAGTCCCAGCACGCCCTCGGGGCTGTGCTGCTCCTGTCCGACGTCGACGGACTTCAGGCGCCAGCCCGCGTCGCGCATCTCGGTGAGCGTGGCCTCAACCTTGAGCTGCTGGCAGGAAAAGACGAGATCAAGCAGTGCGCGCTGCGTTGAAAGCGGCTCGGTTGACGTGCAGACAAGCTCCATGCGGTCGGGAGCCTCCATGAGCGCGGCAAGACTGCGGCCCGATGCCGGGTCGTCAATCGAGACGCCTTCAATTCCCGACGTGCTCGAGCAGCCGCCGGCAATGAGGGCCGCGGCAAGGGCTGCGCAGGCCGCAAGGGCAGCGCGCGGCAGACGCGGACCGGGATGAGGGCGGTGACGAGCGTTCATGGCTGAAGAAAAAGAAGAGGTCGACCCGGGGATTTTATAGGGCCGCCCCCGCACCGGAGGGCGGGGCGGGAGCGGCGTTTTGAAAAAGTCCGTGAAGGGCCGCTTCTAGCGGCCGCGCAGCTTGCGCTGCATCTCCGGCGGCAGCGTCGAGCGCACGGACTCGACGTGGTAGCCGCGGCTTTCCATGGCGCGATCCTCGTAGGGCGAGGACTCGCGGCGCACGGTGGACTTGATGTTGGAGGCGCGGCGGCGGCGCTCCTCGGCCAGACGCCGCTCGCGCTTGTCGTCGTGCACCACGACGCCGCGGCCGCGGCGGGCCGCGGACTCCGGAAGGCTTGAGCGCACGGCGCTGCGGGCGCTTTTGCGCGCGGCCGGCGCGGGCTCCTCGCTGCGGCGCGAGCCCGCGCCGCTGCGACCGGAGCGGCCCTTGTCGGACGCCGCCCTGCGCTCGCCCGGGGCCAGCGCTGCGCGCACGGACTCGGCCGCAGGCCTGCGGGCAGCGGGCTTTGCCGCGTGCTGCACGCCCGAGCGGGCGATCTTCTTTTCAAAGCGCTCCTCGGGGTTGACCGAGACGCCCGCCGTGCGCTCCTCCTCGCGCGCGGCCTGCGCCGCGCTGCGGCGCGCGGCTTCGCGCGAGGCAGAGGCCTTCCGGCGGGAGGCGCGCATGCGCTCGAGCTCCTCGGCGCGGGCGCGGTCGGCGCGGGCCTCCTCAAGCGCGAGATCCTCGGGCATGTCGCCCTCATAGCCCTCGGCCTTTCGGGCGGGGAGCTTCTTCTTGAGCAGCTTCTCGATGTCCCTGAGATAGGCCGCCTCATCGGGAGAGACCAGACTCACGGCGTGGCCGTCAAGACCCGCGCGGCCCGTGCGGCCGATGCGGTGCACGTAGTCCTGGGGGACGTTGGGAAGCTCAAAGTTCACCACATGCGGCAGTCCCTCGATGTCGAGTCCCCGGGCGGCGATGTCGGTGGCCACGAGCACGCGGATTTCATGCGCCTTGAAGCCCGCAAGCGCCTTGGTGCGCGCCGACTGGCTCTTGTTGCCGTGAATGGCCGCGGCGACGATGCCGTCCTTGTTGAGCTGCTGCGCAAGGCGGTTGGCGGCGTGCTTCATGCGCGTAAAGACAAGCACCTGGTCCCAGTTGTTCTGCGCGATCAGGTCGCGCAGAAGCTCGCGCTTTCTCTTTTTGGCGATGAGATAGACCTCCTGGTGGATGCGGGCGTTTTCCTTGTTGCGCGCAATCTCCACCGTGGCCGGGTTCTCAAGGAAGGTCTCGGCAAGCGCCCGGATCTCGTCGTTGAAGGTCGCCGAAAACATCAGCGTCTGGCGCTTTTGCGGCAGCAGCCGGACGATTTTCTTGATGTCGTGGATAAAGCCCATGTCGAGCATCCGGTCGGCCTCGTCGAGAACGAAGAACTCGACGCGGCTGATGTCGACCGTCTTCTGTCCGAGATGGTCAAGAAGCCGGCCCGGGGTGGCGACCAGAAAGTCGGCGCCGTGCGCCAGGGCCTCAATCTGCGGCTTGATGTTGACGCCGCCGAAGACAAGCGCCGTCTTGAGCGTCGTGTGCGCGGCATAGGCGCGGATGTTTTCATCAATCTGGGCGGCAAGCTCGCGCGTGGGCGCAAGAATGAGGGCGCGCACCTCGCGGGCCTTGCGCGGACGCGGGGCTGCAAGCATGCGGGTGATGACGGGAAGCGCAAAGGCGGCGGTCTTGCCGGTGCCGGTCTGTGCGGCGGCCAGAACATCGCGCCCGGCGAGAAGCTCGGGGATGGCCCGGGTCTGGATGGGGGTGGGCTCGGTGTAGCCCAGGTCCTGAACCGCCTTCAAAACGGCGGGTGCAAGACCAAGAGAGGAAAATGAGGAAGTCACGTTTGTATTTGTTCTTGCGCCGCGAAAAAAAAGAAAAGGCGCGCGGCGGATGTGAGTTTGAGAATTCCTGCGCCGCCGCCCTGAGGTTTTGCTGCGGGCGGCGTGCTGTGCCGGCAGGAAGAAAAAAAAGGTCTGTCTGGCGCGAGGCGCCCGTTGGTCGGGGGAGAGATTCTCCCCAGCTCGCGCCCGTCCTTGACGCCCCTGGCGCCGAGCTCCGTGCGTGCGGGCCTGACAGCGAGGCCTCGGCAAAAACGAACTGTCATCGGGCACGGCCGCCCCGCCGCCGGCTTTTTCTTTTCGCGGCGCGGGCTTCATGCGCGGCCTGCGCCCGGTCGATGCTGGGCGCGGGCGCATCCCGGCGCGGCCGGTCGGCGCGGGGGCGCAGGGCGCGCATTATAAGCGATGCCCCCGGCCCAGAACCTGGACTGCCCGCGCAAGTTGCTCGCGGGCGGGCGCGGAGTTCGTACAATTCCGGCAGGTCATTTCGTCCGCAAGGATTTTTCAAAGATGAAGATCGAACAAAAGATTGAAGACATGGGCCTGGCCCTGCCGCCCGTTGCCGCCCCGGCCGGGCTTTACCGCTTTACGCGCCGCGTGGGCAGCCTCGTGTACGTCTCCGGCCAGACGCCCGACATCGACAGCGTGTTGCAGGTCAAGGGCGTCGTGGGCGGGGATCTCACGATTGAAGAGGGGCAGAAGGCCGCGCAGCTCGCCGCGCTCAACATCCTCTCGGTGCTCAAGATCGAGCTCGGAGACCTTGATCGCGTCAAGCAGTTCGTGCAGGTGATGGGCTTTGTGCGCGGCGTGCCGGGGTTTGAGGAGCAGCCCCAGGTGATCAACGGCGCCTCGGCCCTGTTCAAGGAGCTCTACGGCGAGGCGGGCGTTGCGGCGCGCGTGGCGCTCGGCGCCAGCGACCTTCCCGAGGGCAGCCCCGTGGAGATTCTCGCCATTGTCGAGGTCGAGGACTAGAGCGTCCTCCCTGTTTTTTTCCAAACCCGCATCAAGAAAGGGCCGGGAAGCGCGCAGGCGCTTTTCCCGGCCCTTGTCGCCCTGCCTGCGTCCCGGCCGCTAGCGGCGGGCGGCGTTTTTCATCGAGCGCACGTACTCGGTGAGCTTTTCCTTGAGTAGGGCGGGGTCCTCAAAGTGCTCGTTGATCATGCGCACGATGGCCGAGCCCACGATGACGCCCGCGGCGCCCGCCTGCAGGGCGGCGCGCACGTGCTCGGGGCTGCTCACGCCGAAGCCGAGAAGTCCCGGGGCGGCCCCCGCCTGCGCCAGACCCTCGATCACCTGTTCGGCGGGCATGTGGGCGGGATTGGTTTCGCCCGTGATGCCCGGACGCGAGAGAAGGTAGACGTAGCCCTGACTGCTGCGCGCGATCTGGTGCAGCAGCGCCTCGGAGGCCTTGGGCGGGGCGATGGAGACAAGTCCCACGCCGTGGGCCTGCGCCGCATCGTCAAAGCTGCGGTCAACCTCGCGCATGCTCTCGGGCAGATCCGGGATGAGCACGACGTCGACGCCGGCCCTGGCGCACATGGCAAAGAAGTTTTCCACGCCCGGGGCGTAGACGAGGTTGGCGTAGACCATGAGGCTCACCGGCACGTCGGGATGGCGGGCGCGGAACCTCTCAATGACGGCCATGCAGCGCCCGGTCGTTGATCCGGCGTCAATGGCGCGCTTGGCGCTCACCATGATCACCGGGCCGTCGGCCATGGGGTCCGAGAAGGGAATGCCCAGCTCGAGCGCGTCGGCGCCGGCCGCCACGAGCGTCTCGAGAATCTCAAGGCTCTCGTTTTCATTGGGGTCGCACAGATTGACGAAGGGAACGAAGGCGCCCTCGTTTTTGTCCTTGAGCGCGGCAAACATGCGCGCAAAACGTTGTGTCGTCATGTCGGTATCCTGAAATCCTTGATTCGTTGCTTGTTCGGGTCGATCCTTGAATCAGGCGCTGCGCAGCGCCTCGACGATGTTGTCCTTGAGGTGTCCGTCGTGCATCAGGCCCTCGGCCTCAAGGCGCCGGGCAACCTGGAAGATGTCCTTGTCGCCGCGCCCGGAGAGGTTGACGATGATCTTCTGCGGGCGCTCGGGATCTTCGCGGATGCGCTTGAGGGCATAGGCAAGGGCGTGCGAGCTTTCAAGCGCCGGAATGATGCCCTCCTTCAGGGAGAGCTCCATGAACGCGGCAAGCGCCTCGCGGTCGGTGATGCCGACGTATTTTGCGCGGCCGATTTCCTGCAGGTAGGCGTGCTCCGGGCCCACCGAGGGGAAGTCAAGACCGGCCGAGATGGAGAAGGATTCCTCGATTTGTCCGTCCGCGGTCTGCATATTCATGCTGCGCGCGCCGAAGAAGATGCCCTCGGCTCCGCGGTTGAGCGGGGCTCCATGCTTGCCCGAGTCAAGTCCCAGGCCTGCGGGCTCAACGCCGATGAGCTCCACCGACTTCTCGGGCACGAAGTCCGTGAAGATGCCGATGGCGTTCGAGCCGCCGCCCACGGCGGCGATCACGGCGTCGGGCAGACCGGCCTCGGCGGCGAAAAACTGCTTTCTGGCCTCCTCGCCGATGATCTTCTGAAACTCGCGCACGATCGTCGGGAAGGGGTGGGGACCGGCGGCGGTGCCGAGCATGTAGTGCGTGTTTTCAAACGAACCGGCCCAGTCCTTGATGGCCGCGGTGCAGGCCTCCTTGAGCGTGCCGAGGCCCTCGTGCACGGGGATGACCTCCGCGCCCATCAGCTCCATGCGAAAGACGTTGGGCATCTGGCGCTCGACGTCCTTGGCGCCCATGTAGACGCAGCACTCAAAGCCCAGAAGCGCGCAGGCAAGCGCCGTGGCAACGCCGTGCTGGCCGGCGCCGGTTTCGGCGATGATGCGCTTCTTGCCCATGCGGCGCGCCAGAAGCGCCTGTCCGAGCACCTGGTTGGTCTTGTGCGCGCCGCCGTGCACGAGGTCCTCGCGCTTGAGATAGAGCTTTGCGGCCGTCCCCCTGGTGAGGTTGCGGCAAAGCGTCAGCGGCGTCGGGCGTCCGGCGTAGGTTGTGAGCAGCTCCGAGAGCTCGGCTCGAAAGGCCGGGTCCTCGCGCGCCTCGACAAAGGCGGCCTCGAGTTGATCGAGCGCCGGGACGAGAATTTCCGGAATGTATTGTCCGCCGAAGCGTCCGAAGAAGGGGTTGAGCAGCATGATGTTGTCCTTGAAAAATTGCGTTGTTCTGATGGCTGAGTCAGCCGGATGTCCTTGAAGATTCAGGCGGCTCCCTTGCCGAGGACGGCGCCGCAGTCCTGGGCGGCGCTTTTCCTTTTCGCGGCAAAGGCGCGGTGCGCCTCGACCACGCTGAGCGCGCGGCCGTGCTCGAGCGTCTCGCGCGCCAGCGCCAGTCCCTCGGCGAGCGTTCCGACGCGCCGCCCGGCCAGAAGCAGCAGCGCCGTGTTGGCCGCCACCATGTCGTTGTGCGCGCGGCTGCCCCTGCCCGAGAGAATGGCAAGCGCAAGCTCGGCGTTTTTCTGCGGCAGGCCGCCGGCGAAGTCGCTGGCCTCGTAGCGGCCGCAGACGCCGAAATCCTCGAGGTGGAAGGCTCCGGTGACGATCGTGCCGTCGTCGCGAAGCTCGGCGTAGTCGGTGCTGCCTGTGACGCACACCTCGTCAAAGCCGCAGCCGTGCACCACGAAGGCGCGCTTCATGCCGAGCTCGCGCAGGGTCTTGGCAACGGGCTCGATCAGTCCCGGGGCGTAGACGCCGATCACGGCGTAGTCCGGGCGTGCCGGGCTCGTCACGGGGCCGAGGATGTTGAAGATGGTGCGGGTGCCGAGCGCCTTGCGCACGGGCATCACGTGGCGCATGGCCGGGTGGTAGAGCTGGGCGAAGCAAAAGGCAAAGCCCGTGTCCATGAGAAGCTGTGCGGCCTGCTCGGGCGTCGGGGTGATGTCAAACCCAAGGGCCGTGAGCAGGTCCGAGGCGCCCGTCTGCGAGCTCACGCTGCGGTTGCCGTGCTTGGCGATCTTCAGGCCGTTGGCGGCGGCGCACAGCGCCGAAATGGTCGAGACGTTGATCGAGTGCATGCCGTCGCCGCCCGTGCCCACGATTTCGCCGATTTCAATGCCCTCGGGGCGGGGGAAGTGCACGGCCTGGCGCACCATGGCGCGGGCGGCGCCCGCGATCTCCTGCGGGGCCTCGCCCTTCATCTTGAGCGCGGTCAGAAGCGAGGCAAAGACGGCCGGGTCGGTCTCGCCGTTGAAAATCCGGGTGAAGAGTTCCTCAGCCTGCAGGGCGGAAAGGTCCTGGTGACGGTAGAGTTGTTCGAGTGCCGGGGTCATGATCAAATCCTTTGAAAGTCAGTCGTGTTCGATGGGGTTTGGAAAAACAGCTTCAAGCTCAGTGAGCTGCCGGTTCCGGACGCCATCGCGGCCGAGCCTTGGGATTTGTGACGGGGGGCTGGTTTTCAAGAGAGTGGAGAACCATTTTTTATGTCTTCCTGCACCGGAGGTTGTTTTCCTTGGAGCCGTTGCCTGAAGACCGCCTGGTTTTCCTGGGAGTGCTGCTGAATGCGAAAAACCCGCTGACTTCAGGTCGGCGGGTTTCGTATGGCTGATTCGACTTTGTATAGACGCGTACCGACGGACACCCGCTCCTTAAGAGAGGTGCCAGCGCCAGGACTGAGCCTGAAGAACGCGGTCGGTGGTGGTCATCATGAGTCGAAATCCAAAAAGTAGTTTCTTGGTGTGCCTTACTGTAGCTGTGCCGCAGCCGTGATGTCAATAAGGTGATTAACCTAGTTGCTGGGGCGGCCCTCGGGAGAACCCGGCCGGCCGTGCGGTTTCCTTTGGTTTCAACTTCCCTCGCGCGGGCGTTGGACAAAGGGCCGCGGCCTCGGGCAAGATACGCCCGGAACGGAATGCGGCCCGCCCGGGCACGTGTTCGAGTTCGCAATTCATGCACAATTTTTTAAGGATGAAGACGACATGAGCCAGGAGCTGGTCATCGAAGATCTGGTCGTGGGCGAGGGCCCTGAAGCCAGAAGCGGCATGCGCGTGAGCGTGCACTATGCGGGGCGCCTTGAGGACGGCACTCAATTTGATTCGAGCTACGAGCGCGGCATGCCGTTTTCGTTTGATCTCGGCGCCGGTCAGGTGATCGCGGGCTGGGACATGGGCGTAAGCGGCATGCGCGTGGGCGGCAAGCGCCGTCTGGTCATTCCCGCGGAGTACGGCTATGGCGAACACGGCGCAGGCGGAGTGATTCCGCCCAATGCAACGCTCATCTTTGAGGTGGAGCTCCTTGAGGTTGAGGAGCTTCCGCAGCCCGGCGAGCTCGTCATTGAGGAGGTGGTTGCGGGCGAGGGCGTTGAGGCGGTTGCCGGCAAAACCGTCTCGGTGCACTACACGGGGCGCCTTGAGGACGGCACGGTCTTTGACTCGAGCTACGAGCGCGGCGAGCCCATCGAGTTCCCGCTTGGCTCCGGCATGGTGATCCCGGGCTGGGAGATGGGCATCAACGGCATGAAGGTGGGCGGCAAGCGCAAGCTCATCATCCCGTTCAACCTTGCCTACGGTCCGCGCGGCTATCCGGGCGTCATCCCGCCCTACGCCACGCTGATCTTTGACGTGGAGCTCGTGGGCGTGCGCTAAAGGCGCATTTTTCCCGACCCTTCCACATGATTGAGCCTGCGGCAGCGTCGTCTGCCGCAGGCTCAAATTGTTTTAACGGTCTTGGGATGCGGCGCACCCGGAGATGGCGGGCGGCGTGCCCGCGCCCCCGGGGCGCCGAACGAACCCCGGGCTGTCAGCTCCAGGGCTTCTGGGCCGCGGCCTGCTGGCCTGCGATGCGGCCGTTGATGAGCGCGTCGGCCGTGCCGCACGAGCCAAGGCGCACGGCGCCGTGCACGCCGCCCGTGGCCTCGCCGGCGGCGTAAAGCCCCTCGATCAGATGGCCGTCGACGTGGTAGACCTGCGCCTTTTCATTGGTGTAGAGCCCGCCCATGCAGTGGTGGATCTTGGGCGACATGCGCGCAACGTACCAGGGGCCCGTCTCGAGCTTTCTGGCCTTGGCGTTGACCGGGCGGCCGACCGGGTCCTTGCCGGTTTCAACGGACTTGTTCATCTCGGCAATCGTCTGCTTGAGGGCGTCGGCCGGGATGCGGAACTTTGCTGCGAGCTCGTCGAGCGTCTTGAATTCAAACACCACGCCGCGCTCGAGTTGGCGCTTAAGCATGCCCGGGCGGATTTCGGCAAAGGAGGCCGCCGTGCCTGCGTCGCCGATGGCGAGGCATTCGTGCCCCTGGTTGAGGCGCTCAAGGATGGCAAGCGAGCGCACCTTGCGGTTGGCCAGTTCGTTGACGAATCGCTTTCCCGTGGTGCCGTCAACCCAGACGCCGAACATCGACACGTGGCCCGACCAGGCAAAGCCGATGCCGAAGCCCTTTTCATCGGGCGAGGTCTGCGGCAGGATCTGGATCTGGTCGGCCTGGATGACGTGCGCGCCGATGGACATGGCGGCGCGCCAGCCTTCAGACGTCGCTCCGGGCTGGTTTGTGGTGTCGAACTTCGACGTGAGCTTCGGGTCGTAGATCTGGCGGAACTGCGCGTCTGCCGAGAAGCCGCCGTAGCAAAGCACAAGGCCGCGGCGGGCGGCGATGTACTTCACCTTGCCGGAGTTTTTGTCGGGGAAGCGGTAGCCCTCGCGAACCTTGACGCCGACCACGCGGCCGGCGTCATTGACGATGATCTCGTCCATGATCGTGCGCAGCCGCGGCTTGACGCCGAGCCTGGCCAGGGCGGCAAGCTCCTTGTTGACGATTTCAGAGCCCGAGCCGTTGATCGTAAAGAGGCTGCGCGGCACCGTGTGGCCGCCCTCCTGCTTGATGTTCTTGTCCTGGTACTGAACGCCGAGCTCATCGACGGTCCACTGGTAGGTGGCAAGCGCCGCGTTGCAAAGCGCCCGCACCTTCTCGGGGTGGTTCATCGCATTGCCCGCCTTGATCATGTCCTGCATCATCAGTTTGGGCGAATCCTTGATGCCGAGCTTCTTTTGCAGAGGCGAGCCGGGAACGGCGAGAATGCCGCCGTTGATGGCGGAGTTTCCGCCGGCCACGCGCATCTTTTCCAGAATGACGACGCTTGCGCCCACCTTCTTTGCTTCATAGGCGGCGGCCAGGCCGGCAAAGCCCGAGCCGACGATAACCACGTCAACGGACTCATCCCACCTGGCAGGGATCTTGGTTGATGCCGACAGCCAGGACGGAATGCTCGAGGCTGCCGAGGCGGCGGCCAGAATCTGGACGAATCCGCGACGGCTCAATTTGGTGAAGGACATGATGATCTCTCCTCTTGGTTGGTGACGTGCTGCGGGAACAACACTGTGCGCCGATTCTAGAAAGGGAGGGTTCGTCGCAGCCTTCTGCAACAGGCTAAACGTTTTGCAGAAACTGAAAAACGAAGTCCTAGAGAGTTTCCGGGTCAATGCCCAGAATGCGGAAGCCCTCCCTGCGGCGCGCATCAATTTCCTGCGTTGCGCGATGCGCGTACCAGGCGGCGAAGGCGCCTGCCACAGTCTGCGGTCCGCTTTCGCGGCGCACGGCGATGCAGTAGTCCCAGTAGTCCCGGTGCCAGCCGTCGAGCACCGGAACGAGCAGCCCCGAGCGAAGCTCGTCGAGCACCATGCCGAGCGGGATGTCAAGTCCGATGCCGAAGCCCCTCAGGACGGCGTCCTTGATGTTGAGCATGTCGTGGTGAAAGACGATATGCCGCCAGACGACGGGGCGGCGCTCTCCCCGCAAAACGAGGTGCGTGGCCACCGGGAAGTGTTCGCCGGTCTTGAGAATGAGGTCGTGTCGGCGCAGCTCCTGCGGGGCGTGCGGCGTCCCGTGCCTGCGCAGATACGCCGGGCAGGCCAGCGGCATGGTGAAGGCATGCATGGCGGGGTAAATGACGAGATCCTCGCGGCTGGGGGTGTAGGGAAGGAATGCGACGTCGATGTCGCGGCGCAGCAGCTCCTCGACGCCCTTTTCAATCGAGGCCTCAATGACGACGTGCGGGGCGATTGCGCGGTATTCGGCAAGCTGCGCGTTGAGATAAAAGCGCCCGATGCCCACCGGAGTGGAGAGCCGCACCACATGGCGCATCGACTTCGTCGTGCCGAGGAAGACTTCAAAGTCCCTCCAGGCGGGCAGCGCCTTTCGGAGCGCGGCGAGAACCTCGCCTCCGGCCGGGGTCGGCGCAAGCGGGCGCGCCGCGCGGCAGATCAAGTCTTCCCCGTAGGCCTGCTCAAGCCGTGCGAGAAGCCGGCTGGCCTTGCTGACGCTGAGGTCAAGTTCAATGGCCGCCCGTGAAAGACTGCCCGTGCGTGCGACGGATTCAAACACCTGCCATGCGGTGAGGTTGGAAAGCAAGGGATGCATGGAAACGGCAGCGGCACGCAAGAAACATCAGTGCATGCGAGTGAGGATTGTCCGGCACGTGCCCGACAGCCGCCACCGGATGCGCCTTCATGAGGGCGTGCGTTCGACGACAGGAAGGATGACTGCATTTTATGGGCGCCGCAGCCGGAGAGGAAAAAAACGCCAGACCGCTGCTCCTGTGGTGGTTTCGGCCTGGCGTACGAGGGGAGAAAGTGCGGGACCCGTGCCGCGAAAGCCTGGCAAGGCCGCCAGGCCTTCCGGGGAGTGGTCAGGAAGCCCTAGACGGGTTTTTCCCTTGCGGCATTGGCGCCGGTGATGCGCCCGTAGACCGTCGCCATGGAAATGCCGCTGATGCCGCCGCCGCCCAGGTTGCACTGGTAGGCGAGGTGGCCCGTGACGTCGCCCGCGGCGTAAAGGCCGGGGACCGGCCTGGCGCGGGTGTCCATCACCTGGCCCTCGGCATTGATTTCAATGCCGGAGTACGAGGTGTAGATGCGCGGGCCGCACTCAAAGGCGTAGAAGGGCGGCTTGTCGATGGCTGCCAGAAGCGCCTTGCGTCCGAGGACGCTGTCCCTGCCCTTTGCAACGTCGGCGTTGTACTTCTCGATCGTGGCCTTGAGCTGGGCGGCGTCGATCTTTTCGCCCTTGGCAAGGGCTTCGATCGAGTCGTACTTGTTGACCACCTCGGTGGTGAACATGGGCTTGAGGCAGCCATCCTTGAAAGCCTCGTAGGTCTTGCTGTCAAACACCCAGTCAGCCAGCTTGATGCCCTTTTCGGTCATCTTGTGGCAGGCGGCAAGATAGCCCTTGCTTTCGTCTTCAAAGCGCAGGCCCTTCTTGTCGACGACAATGAGCGGCGCCTCGGTCATCGGAAGCCCCATGGACTGGCCCTTGTGCGTGCCGACAAAGAGCATGTTCATGCCGAAGCCGTTGGTTTCGACGATCATGTTCGCGCCGAGACTCAAGGCCGCGACGATGCCGTCGCCCGTATTGAGCCTGGAGCCCAGGGATGGCGTGCCGGCAAGGTACGGATGGAAGCGCTTGACGAGCTCCGGACTGTTGGCAAAGCCGCCCGTGGCAAGAATGACGCCGCGCCGCGCGCGGATGTTGAGAATCCTGCCCCCGGCATCCTTGACCTGGGCGCCAACCACGCGCACGCCGAGCGTCGGTTCGCCCGTGGCGGTGATGAGGCCCGTAAGCTGGGTCTGCATCTCAATGACGGCGCCCATCTTCTGCGCCTGTTTGGCAAGCGTGTCGATCAGGACGGGCGAGCCCTTCTTGTAGCCGGGGGCGACGTAGTGCACGCGCTTGCGGTTGCCGATGCCCTGCACGGGATTGGGCATGAAGCGCACGCCGTACTTCTCAAGCCAGTGCATGCCGTCGATGCCCTCGTTGTAGACGCGGCGCACGACGCGCGTGTCGCGCTTGATGAAGCGGTGCGCCTTGACGCCGCGGTCCACCGAATCCTTCCAGTTGATTTCAATCGAGTCCTCGATGCCGGCCTTCTTCTGGATTTCCGTTCCGCCGATGTAGTAGCCGCTGCCGCTCATGGCCGTGTGGCCGCCGCAGAAGGCGGCCTTTTCGCAGACGAGCACCTCGGCCTTGTTCTCACGGGCGGAAATGGCCGCGCAAAGGCCCGCCTGGCCCGCACCGAAAATAAGCACGTCGGTCGTTCTGTCCCAGGTGATGTTCTCAGCGGGCTTCCCCGCTGCAGCCATCACGCTGCCCGTACCGGCCGTCAGGGCCGCACCTGCCGCAGAGATAAGAAAATGCCGTCTTGTTGTCATGTCAGCTCCTTGCGTGGCGCTGCAGGCCTTCCGGAGTCGTTTGCCTGAAAGCCGCAGGATTCTTGAAGAGCCCGCACCCGGGCAGGGGCGTCGCCGCCGATGCTGCGGGAGCGTTCCTCAAATCCAGTTTATGATTTTTATTCCTGAAATATCAGGGGTTTTAATGCAAGTAAACTTGACGAATCGTCAAGTTCTGCTGTCGCGCACTGATCGACGCCGCAAGAGGAGGAGGCATGGCGAAGGGCGTGTTTTCAAACGCATCGGTCTGGAGGGTTCTCCTCTTGATGGGCGACGGACGTTCGCTCACCGCCGCGGCGCAAGAGACGGGGCAGGAACTGTCGTCGGCCTCCAAGGCGATCTCCCGGCTGGAGGAGGGGCTTGGCGTTGCGCTCGTGGACCGGCACCAGCGCCCGGTGCGGCTCACCCGGGAGGCCCTGCGGCTTCTTCCCCATATGAGGGAGCTTGCGGCCGCGCAGCAGGCGATTGCCTCGGAGGCGCGCCGCATGCGGCGCGCTGCTCGAGCCGTGATCCGGGTGTCGCTTCCTCCCGGATCCTTCAACCAGAACAAGGTTCGGGCGTTTCGAGCCTACGAGACCGCGCACCCGGGCGTGCGCATCGAGGCGATGGCTGACTACGGTCATGAGGCGCTGCTGCGCGGAGAGATCGATGTGGCGGCCGTCTCCTACCGGCTCGAGCATGACGAACTGGCCGTTTTCCCGCTCGGCGTGTGCGCGAATCTTCCGCTGGCCTCCCCCGAGTATCTGGCGCGCCGCGGAACGCCTCATGAGCCGGAGGAGCTGACCGGTCATACGCTTTTGCTGGTTCGCCGCAGCCATGTGCCTTTGTGCGAGACGCTCTATCGCGCCGACGAGGCCTTCAGTCTCACGCAGATGCGGCGCTTTCGCCTCGCTGCGGCTTCACCGGCGGACCGGCCGGTGCGGCTGCTTGAGCAAATTCCAGTGCAGACGGCTCCGCAGTGCGTGATTTCAAGCTATTCCCCAACCCTGATGTCGGCGCTGCAGGGGCAGGGCATCGCCGTGGACCTCGCGCTCGGCATGGCTGCAGATCGGCTGAAAAACGGCGAGCTCGTTGCGGTTCTTGACGGCTGGCACCGGCAGTCCTGGCGAAAGTCCCTTGTCGTTCGCCGCAGGGATCTGCAGGAAAAGCCCTGGATACGGGACTTTGCCGGATGGTACCGCAATTTTGATCCTGCGCATTCGCGCAGGCAGTGGACCCGCTGGTACCGGCACTTCGGCGTGGGGCTGAGCTGCGTGCGCCCGGAGCTTGAGTGCTGAGCGGGGGAGCACCGGAAACAGGAAAAAAAGGCGCCGCAGAGGAGGCCTTGCGGCCGGCGCGGCGCCTGTTTGCGGAGCGCACCAGGCGCTCTAGACGATGTAGGGAAGCGCGTACAAAAAGAGGGCGATCAGGCACGCCGCCGCCACGATGATGCGCCAGATCAGATACTCGCGGTCCATGGCGGCGGCCTCGGCGGGATCCTGCGGCAGGTCGAGCGCCCCGGTGGCTGAAAGCTCAGGCGTCTCGGGCGCGGCCGCCCCCGAGCCTCGCGTGCACCACCAGTAGATGGCCAGGCCCAGCACGCACCAGACGATGCCGGTGACGAAGGCGCTCGTCTCAAGCTGCGTCATCATGTACAGGTAGATCAGCGCCGAAACAGGAGCGCCCACGGCGACAAAGGGCGCCTTGTAGGTGCGCGTCAGGTCCGGACGGCGCCGCCGCAGCGCCCAGGCCGCGAGAATGCCGATCACGTAGTAGAAAAGATCGGCAAAAAGCGACAGCGATGCGATGTAGATGAGCGAGTCGGTCGCCACAAGCGCCATGGTCAGAAGCCCGAGCGTGATGATGGCGACATAGGGCGTCTGAAAGCGGCCGGTGCGGGCAAAGATGCGCGGCATCACGCCGTCTCTGGCCATGGTGAAGAGATAGCGCGGGATGGTGGCGATGGCCGCGTTCATCGTGGAAAAGTCTCCGCCGAAGGCAATGCCTGCGGCAAGAAGCGCAAGCGGCAGCCCCAGAATGCCCGCGGCCTTCATGGCCTCGGCATAGGGCGCCTGGGCGGTGGAAAGCGCTGCCAGACTCTGCGCGGGCGTGATGGCAAGCAGGTACCACTGAAAGAGGGCGTTGACGGCAAACACGACGAAGGGCGCAAGAAACAGCGCGCGCGGAATGTTGATGCGCGGGTACTTGATCTCCTCGCCCATGGCCACGCAGGCCTCAAATCCGGCAAAGCACCACCAGATCATGCACACGCCCGCGGCAAAGCTCATCTCCGCATCCCGGGGAAGAAAGGACGGCGCCTCTACGAAGTTGGGCAGGTTGATGTTGGGAATCATGGTGAGAAACCAGATTGCCGCCACGCCCCAGAAAAAGAACATGAAGCCGTTTTGCAGCCGTCCGGCAATGCGCACGCCGCAGACGTTGGCGATGATGAAAAGCGCGGTCACCGCCACGGCAAGCGCCACGTCGGAAATGGGAAGCGCGATGTCGAAGGCCGCCAGAAGCGTTCGGAAGTAGTACGAAAAGGCGAGCGCCTCGCCTCCGGTGACCGCCACCAGGGAGATGATGAAGTTCCAGCCTGCCAGAACGCCTGCGGCGCGGCCGATTCCGAGGGAGGCGAACTGATAGGTGCCCCCGGCGTAGGGAAGCATGGCGCCCATCTCCGCATAAAGAAGCGCCGGATAGACGCTGATCAGAAGCGCGGCGATGGTGGCCAGAATGACCGACGGGCCCATGTAGCCCACGACATTGGAGCCGACGGTAAAAAGACCTACGCCGATCACCGAGCCCGCGGTGATGGTGATGGCCTCGCGCAGGCCGAAGCTGCGCCGCAGGCCGCAGGTGCCTTCGGAGGATGACATCGTTTTTTTTCTCCCTGGTTCTTGTTGTCCTGATCCGGCAGCGCAGCCGACGCTCCGGTCGAAGGAGGCCAATTGTGGCGCATTTCCCCGGGGATGGGAAAGACCGGGGCTGGACGCGGGCGAAAAAAAAACGGCTGCCCCCGCGCCGTGGGCGCGAAAAGGGCAGCCAGCCGCCGGGTCGATTGCGCGCAGCGCCGCTGCGTTAGCAGCGCCCGCCGTCCTCCTCGAGGTGGTAGGCGGTGACGCGCTCGACCTCCTCGCGCGCGCCGAGGAAGACCGCCACGCGCTGGTGGAGCTTTTCAGGGACCAGGCCCAGGATGCGGGTGCGGCCGTTGGTCGCGCGGCCGCCCGCCTGCTCCATGAGCCAGCTCATGGGGTTGGCCTCATACATGAGGCGCAGCTTTCCCGGGCGCGAGGGATCGCGGTTGTCGCGCGGATACATGAAGATGCCGCCGCGGCAGAGAATGCGGTGCACCTCGGCCACCATGGCCGCAACCCAGCGCATGTTGAAGTCCTTGCCGCGCACGCCGGTCGTGCCCTCGAGCAGCTCGGCGATGTAGCGCTTGACGGGCTGCTCCCAGTGGCGCATGTTCGAGCAGTTGATGGCGAATTCCTTGGCGGACTCGGGCACCTTGACGTTGGCGTTCGTGAGGATGTACTCGCCCGTCCGGGGATTGAGCGTGAACATGTTCACGCCGCGCCCCACGGTAAAGACCATCTGCGTCTGCGGCCCGTAGATGACGTAGCCCGCGGCAAGCTGCCGGTCGCCGGGCTGCAGGAAGTCCTCGTCGGTCGGCGCCGAGGCGTCGCTGCGGGGGTTGACAAGCACTGAGAAGATGGTGCCGATCGAGACGTTGATGTCGATGTTGCTTGAGCCGTCGAGGGGGTCAAAGCAGATGAGGTAGGGGCGGCGCACGCCGTCGGCGGCCGGAGCCGGCAGCGAGTGGTCGAGCTCCTCGCTGGCGCAGGCGGCCACGACGCCCGTGTCGAAGACGGCCTTCACCATCATCTCGTTGCTGACGACGTCGAGCTCCTTTTGCTCCTCGCCCTGCACGTTCTGCGTGCCGTGCAGGCCGAGAATGCCCCCGAGGGCGCCGGCCTCGACGAGGCGGCTGATGTCGCGCGACACGGCGGCCACGCCCGTGAGAAGTTTGACGAGATCGGCGTCAAGCCCGAAGTCGCGCATCTGCGCGTCGAGCCAGTCCTTCAATGTGAGTTCCTGCATGTCTGCCTAGTCCGAAGGCTGCGCCTTCGGCTCCTTTCCTGTCTGCTCCGGGGTTCAGTTGTTGTTGAGCGCCTTGGTGACCACCTCGCGCACGGCGCGCGACAGCTCGGGGGTCTGGGAGACCTTCACGAGCGCATCGTGCATCAGGCGCGCCCGGTCGGGCGTGTAGCGGCGCCAGTTGTCAAGGGCGCGGGCGCAGCGTGCGGCCACGTGCGGGTTGATCTTGTCAAGCCGCAGCACCATCTCCGTCCAGAACTCGTAGCCCGAGCCGTCGGGCCGGTGGAACTCCGCCTCGTTGTTCGTCATGAAGGCGTTCACGAGCGAGTAGACGTTGTTGGGGTTCTTTTCGGAGTAGATGTCAAACTGCATGAGCGTGCGGATGCGCTCGACGACGGGCGCCTCGCCCGGGAAGCTCATGGCGGTGGCCTGCACGGTGAACCACTTGTTGATCAGCAGCGGCTCCTCGGCCCACATCTGCCCTGCGGCATTGAGCACGTCGATCTTGGCCGGGCTCTGGCTGTTGACGATCATCTTCAGGGCCGCCAGACGGTCGGTGAGGTTGTCGGCCGACTCAAACTGATCGCGCGCCGACAGGAGCGCCTTGGCATTGCCGCCGGCAAGCCAGTAGCTGAGCGCAAGATTGGAGATCGCGCGAAAGCCCGCATCGTGGTGCGAGGGTTCGTATCCGTCAAAGAGCATGAAGCTCTGCGTGGCGGCGTTGAAGTCCTGGCTGAAGCGCCTGCCGATCACCTCGCACACGAAGGTGCGCGCGCGGCGCACGACGTCCGGGTTGATGAGTGCGCGGCGGCGCGCAATGGCCTTCTCCGAGGGCAGCTCGAGCACGGCGGCGCGGTACTCGGGCGAGAGCTGCTGATTGGTGAAGATGCCCCCGAAGGCGTTGAGAAAGACGTCGGGCACGTCGGGATCGGCGCCCGTCTCCATCTGGTCGGCCACATGGTTGACCGTGGCAAGTGCAAGCCGCTCGAAAGCCTCGGCCCGGTTGAAGGGGTCCGAGTCGTTGAGCGCCAGGAACGCCAGCTCGTCGGTCGTGTAGTTGTAGTCGAAGATCACCGGGGCCGAGAAGCCGCGGCCGATGGAGATCACCGGATTTTCGTTGATGTTCTCAAAGACCCAGGTGTCCGAGGCGCGGTTGAGCACCAGGTTGTAGGTCGTCACCGGTTCGCAGGACTCGCCCTGCAGGCGCAGCGCAAGGTCGCGCCCGTCGCTGCCGAGCAGTCCCACGCAGATCGGAATCACAAGCGGATGCTTGTCGTTCTGGCCCGGCGTCGGGGGCGTGGTCTGCGCGGCCTGCACCGTGAAGGTGTGGTTGGCGGGATCATAGGCCGTGGAAATCGTCACGCGCGGCGTGCCGGCCTGCGACCACCACAGCGAGAACTGCGCCAGATCGGCATCGTTGGCGTCGGCCATGGCACGGATGAAGTCGTTGCAGGTCGCCGCCTTGCAGTCAAAGCGCTCGATGTAAAGCGACAGGCCCTTCTTGAAGCCCTCGCGTCCAAGCATGG
Source organism: uncultured Duodenibacillus sp. (assembly GCA_944390745.1). GTDB lineage: Bacteria > Pseudomonadota > Gammaproteobacteria > Burkholderiales > Burkholderiaceae_F > Duodenibacillus. Next base: position 28,853 of record CALXQK010000002.1, read on the forward strand.
TCTGCAGCATGCGGATGACCTCGGCGCCCTTCTCATACACGGTCATCGTGTAGAAGTTGTTGATCTCCTGATAGCTCTCCGGGCGAATGGGATGCGCCATGGGGCCGGCGTCCTCGGCGAACTGGAGGTTTCGGAGCACGCGCACGTCGTTGATGCGCTTGACGGCGCGGCTCGACTCGTCGGGCGCCATGTCCATCGAGAACTCCTGGTCGCGGAAGACCGTGAGGCCCTCCTTGAGCGTGAGCTGAAACCAGTCGCGCACCGTGACGCGGTCGCCTGTCCAGTTGTGGAAGTACTCGTGGCCGACGGTCGACTCGATGGCGCGGTAGTCGCTGTCGGTGGCCAGCATGGGCGAGGCCATGATGTAGCGGGCGTTGAAGATGTTGAGCCCCTTGTTTTCCATCGCGCCGAAGTTGAAGTCGTTCGTCGCCACGATCATGAAGCGGTCGAGGTCGAGAATCAGGCCGAAGCGCTTCTCATCCCAGGCAATGGCGCGCTTGAGGCACTCAAGCGCATAGGCGCTGTTGGGCTCGTTTTCAGGCTCGGTGTAGATCTCAAGCAGCGCCTGGCGGCCGTCGGCGAGCGTCACCGTCTGGCTGCGGCAGGCGAAGTCGCCCGCCACCAGCGCAAAGAGATAGCTTGGCTTGAAGAAGGGGTCCTCCCAGCGGGCCCAGTGCCGGCCGTTGTCCTCGTCGCCCTGGCCGGCGAGATTGCCGTTGCTCAGAAGCACCGGGTAGCGGCTCTTGTCGGCATGCATGGTCACCGTAAACCGGCTCAGGCAGTCGGGACGGTCGGGCCAGTAGGTGATGCGCCGGAAGCCCTCGGCCTCGCACTGGCTCATGAAGGCGCCGTTGCTCATGTAGATGCCCGAGAGCGCCGAGTTGGCCTGCGGGCTGAAGCGGTTGACGATCGTGATGCGCATCTTGGCGTCGACGCCGCGGATCACCAGTCCCTCGGGAACGATGCTCCAGCGGGTGTCGGGCAGGGGCTTGCCGTCGAGCAGCACCTTTTCAAAGAAGAGATCCTCGCCGTTGAGGACCAGGTCGTTCGTATGCGCGCCGGGTCGCGGCAGGACGGTCATTGTGTTGGTAACCAGCGTCGATTCGGGATCGAGTTCAAAGTCAAGTTCGACCTTCTCGATCGTGTGCGTGTAGGGACGATAGTCCTTGCGGTAGACCGTGTTGTGTTCTTTGTTGGGCATGAACGCGCTCTGAGAAGTGATGCGAAAGGGGATGTGCTGGGCGGGCGGGCAAAAACCGCCGCGGGCGCACGCAGCCGCGACGCCGCCCGGAACAGTCAATCCGGCTCATTGTAGCGCGAATGCCCGGGGCCTCCGCGCGGGCATTGACGTCGTGCGCCGGGGATCTTCGGCGGGCCGCGGCCGGCGACAAAAAAGCCCGCGCCCGCCCGGGAGTTTCGGGCGCGGCACGGGCCTTGGGGCGCTGCAGCCGCCGGCGTGCGGCGCGCTGCAGCGGCGCGGTCGTCTCGTACTCGATTAGTACTTGTGGCCGGCCTCGGTGTGGCAGGCCACGCAGTCGGTGGCCGGATTGTCAGCCATGGCCTTGTGCATCTGGGCGACCATGGGCTTGTCCTTGCTCGGCTTGAAGTTGTTGAGATCGTGGCAGCCGCGGCAGGTGACGTAGTTGACCGACTTCATCCAGTCGGTGACGTGCTTGGCCAGCTCGGGACGCATGGCGATCTGCTTTTCAGGCGTGTCCATCGTGCCCTGGATCTCGCCGATCAGGGAGCGGGTGCCGCTTTGGGCCTTGTGCCAGAGCAGACCGACAACCTGGGCCTGGCTGATGCTCTTGACGGATTCATACTTGAGGTGGCAGTCCACGCAGCCGACTTCATAGCCCGAGTTGAGCTTGCCGTGCTGACCCTTCTGGAAGGAGGCGTAGGCCGCGTCCATGGAGTGGCAGAAGGTGCCGCAGAACTGGGTCGAGCCCGACCAGTGCACCACGGAGGTGCCGGCGCTCACAAGCGCGACGCCAACGACGACGCCGACGAGGACCAGGGCACCGGCGTACCACTTGCTGTTCTTGTTCATATAAGCCTCCTAAGACTTGCGATCTTGATGTTTTCGTTTTTCTTGAGCGCGCTGCGGCCGGGCACTGGATTGCCCTTCGACGACCCCGGCTCTTGTTGTTTGTTCCCGGGGGTCGGCTCGTCGGCCGCCGGCTGACTGGGGTTTGCTTGCCGCAAACAGTAAGCGAATGTTAAGAAAAACCCATCGTTTTTCCTTAAAGCGCTTTGACGGAGGTCAATGCCTGTGTGGTCCGGATGCTGATCTTGGACAATCGGGCGGTGTTTGCCCGAAAACTGCATCCATAGACCTAGACCAAAGGAATGATGCGCCGTCTGACAGGAAAAAGGGGGCCATCCGGCCGCGGCCGAAGGACTAGGTAAAGAGCGCAACCACGACGGCCTGCGGCGACACGAGCGCCTCGGCCCTGTCGCCCAGGCGCAGACCGTGGCCGGGGCGGGCAAAGCCCACAAGCGACATGCCGCCGGCCAGGCGGATGGTCACCTCGCCTCCCTTGTCCTCACGCGCCGAGCGCACGACGGTGCCGTGGATGATGCAGCTTTTTCGGCTTTCCTCTGGCAGTTCGATGCGGCGGGCGATTTCAACGGCCGTGGCCTTGGCAAGCGCGAGAATCTTCGAGCCCGTGGTGATGCCCAGCAGCTGGGCGCTTTCTTGGGTGAGCACGGCCTTGAGCGAATTTTCAGAGTCGATCTCCAGCAGCAGGTGCACCATGGCCGGACCGCGCGTGATGCGCCTGACGGTCACCGGAAACTGGTTGCGCATGGAGGTGCGCAGCGTCGCCGCCCCCACGGGGACAAGCTGGGGCAGGGCGCGCGAGGAAAACTCCTCAAAGACCTTCTCACGGGCCAGGGCGAGCCGCTCGCTCAGCTCAAGCACCGTCACCCCCGTTGCCGTCAGCTGCGTGCCGCCGCCATGACTGCCGCCGACGGCCTTTTCCACGAGTGGGGCGCCGGCAAGGTTGCCCAGCGTCTCGATGGCCTGCCAGGCCGCCTTGTAGGAGACGTTGGCCAGGCGCGCGGCCTCGGAGATCGATCCCGTTTCGTGAATGCGCCGCAGGATGTTGATGCGCTTGTCAACGAGCTGCTCGAGCTGGCGCGTGAGCGCAATCGGGGCGGCAAGAAGCTGCGGATCGTCGGGAAGGTCCCCGGAGGGGACCGCCGGAGTCGGGGACTGGATCCGTGAGGGATTGGCGGGCTTGGCGGAAGTCATGGCATCAAGGAAGAATCAGAAAGACAGGCGCTCGCCGTCGAGCGCCTCCCCGCAGTCTAACAAGCGCGGCAGGGCCATGCAGGGCTGCCAACCGAGGGCTCAGGGATGCGGTCCTCCCATCTGGCTATTCAAAAATTGAATTGCGCGTGTTAATCTTTGCGCTATTCCGCTTGTAGATAGCGGCGGCGTTCTTCACCATGCGGCCGCTAGCGCTTGAACACAACTCTTTTAGGGAGACGTCCATGAAATCCTCCGTCAAACTGGCTCTGGCCGGAGTTCTGGTGAGTCTGACCGGCGCGGCCTGCGCGGCAGACGTGCTCGTGGCTGTTGCCGCGAACTTCACGGCGCCCGCCAAGGAGCTCGCCCCCATCTTTGAAAAGAAGACCGGCCACAAGCTCGTGCTGAGCTTCGGCTCGACGGGCATGTTCTACGGGCAGATCAAGAACGGCGCGGATTTCGACGTGCTTCTGGCCGCTGACGACAAGACGCCGAAAAAGGCGCTCGATGAAGGCTACGGCGTCAAGGGGACGTCCTTTACCTATGCCGAGGGCAAGCTGGTGCTGTGGAGTTCCGACGCCTCCAAGGTGACCGACGGCGAGGCGCTTCTGAAGTCCGGCAGCTTCAACAAGTGCGCCGTGGCCAACCCGAAGCTTGCGCCCTACGGGCTTGCGGCCTATGAGTCGCTCAAGGCGATGGGCCTCTTCGAGAAGGTTCAGCCCAAGTTCGTCGAGGGCGACAACATCGGCAAGACCTTCAACTTCGTGAAGACGGGCAACGCCGACATCGGCTTCGTGGCCCTGAGCCAGGTTTCCAAGAACGGCAAGTTCACCTCGGGTTCGGGCTGGATGGTGCCCGAGAAGTACTACAACCCGATTCGTCAGGATGCGGTGCTGCTCAAAAACGGCAAGAATGCCGAGGCGGCGCGCGCCTTCCTTGAGTTCCTCAAGGGCCCCGAGGCATCCGCCGTGAAGAAGGCCTACGGGTACGGAGCGGGCTAGCCTGCGGCGCTTTTTGCGGCCGGACACGCCGGGCGGACGTTCCTGGGGGAGGCATCCCGACAAGGCGTCCGCCCGAAGTTTCGTGTGCGCCGCGCAGCGCACCCGGCGCATTGACTAAACTTGCCCGGAAAAAACTTCCAGAGCCAGCCTCGACTGCAGACGGCGGGCTCCCCGGGCCCGGTCCGGCCCTCCGGCCCAAAAGCAGCAAACCCCCATGTCCGATATTTCTCTTGAGCCCGTCCGGCTCAGTCTGGAGCTGGCGGCCATCACGACGCTTGTGCTGATTGTGCTGGCAACGCCGCTTGCCTGGTGGATCGCCCGCACGAAGAGTCCCCTTCGCGCGCCGGTCACGGCGCTCGTGACGCTGCCGCTCGTGCTGCCGCCCTCGGTGCTGGGCTTTTACATTCTGGTCGCCCTGGGTCCGCACGGGCCGCTCGGGCAGCTCACGCAGTCCCTGGGCCTGGGGCTTCTCACCTTCACCTTCCCGGGACTGGTGGTGGGCTCGATCATCTATTCGCTGCCCTTTGCGGTGCAGCCGCTGCAGGCGGCCTTCGAGTCGATCGGCCCGCGTCCGATGGAGGTGGCCGCAACGCTCGGGGCACGGCCCCTGGACGCCTTCTTCTCGGTCATCGTGCCTCTGGCGCGGCCGGGCTTTTTTACGGCGATCGTGCTCACCTTTGCGCACACGATCGGCGAGTTCGGCGTGGTGCTCATGATCGGCGGCAACATTCCGGGCAAGACGCAGGTGGTCTCCACCGAGATCTACACCTTCGTGGAGGCCATGGAGTATGACAAGGCGCACCTGCTTGCGGGCGGCATGCTCGTCTTTTCCTTTGCGGTGCTTCTCGTCGTGGCCTGGCTCAACCGCAAGGGGCGCGCCTCGGCGGCCGCCGGCGAGACCCCGGTGTAGGAGGGCAGACGATGAGCACTCAGAATCCCGGCAGTGCGCAGGGCGGGCAGGACCCGGGCCGCATCTGCGTGCGCATGAGCCGGCCGGGCGGCTTTTCGCTTGACGTGGACATCCCCGTGCGCGACGGGGGCGTGACGACGCTCTTTGGCCCCTCGGGGTGCGGCAAGACGACGGTGCTGAGAAGCGCCGCGGGGCTCGAGCACGCCCAGGGGCTGGTGCGCATCGCCGGTCGTCTCTGGCAGGACGATGAGAAGGGCGTCTTTGTGCCCGTCTGCGAGCGGCGCCTTGGGTACGTCTTTCAGGAGGCAAGCCTTTTTGCGCATCTCAACGTTGAGCAAAACATCAGCTTCGGCCTCAGACGTCGGCACGATCCCCAGGGCGCGGCGCGGCTTGCGCAGGCCGTGGAGCTGCTCGGGATCGGACACCTTCTGAAGCGCCGTCCGCAGGAGCTCTCCGGCGGCGAGCGGCAGCGCTGCGCAATCGCCCGCGCGCTTGCCACGCGCCCGCAGGCGCTTTTCATGGATGAGCCGCTTGCCGCGCTTGACCACGCCCGCAGGCTTGAGATCATGCCCTGGCTTGAGCGCATCAAGCGAGAGCTCAACATTCCCGTGGTGTACGTCACGCATTCCGAGGAGGAGGTGCTGCGGCTTGCCGACACGCTGGTCGTGATGACCGAGGGCCGCGTCAGGGACGCTGGTCCGGTGGCGCGCGTCTGGCACGATCTCAGTGTGGGGGCAAATGCCGGTGCGGCGCGCTCAAGCCTTGTGCTCGCGCGCGTGGCTGAGCGCGATGTACGCTGGGGGCTCATGAAGGCCGAGGCGGGCGGCGCCTGGTTCTGGGTGCGCGACAACGGAGCCGAGATCGGCAGCAGCCTGCGCCTGATGCTTGAGGCCGACAACGTTTCGATTTCCGTCGGCCGCCCCTCGCAGACGAGCATTCAAAATGTCTTTGCCTGCCGGGTGAAGGCCATTCTTCCCGGGCGCGACGCGGCGCGCACGCTCGTGGAGCTCGATGCGCGGGAGACGACGATTCTGGCCGAGGTGACGGCCCGCGCCGCCGCGGAGCTTGGCCTCGCGCCTGGCATGGAGGTCTGGGCGCAGGTGAAGTCGGTGGCGGTGCACTGAGAGCGGTTGAAATGTCGTTGTTTTTTGAAGGCTTTGCGCAGCGGCGCCCCAATTTGCAAAGTCCGTGCGCCGCGGGCATAATCACTGACTCCAAAAACATCTTGACTTGCCCGAGTGGCGGAATGGTAGACGCAGAGGACTCAAAATCCTCCGCCTAAACAGCGTGAGAGTTCGAGTCTCTCCTCGGGCACCAGTTTCAGGTTTTCGCAGTTTTTCCAAGGAAATGAGCGAAACCAAACAAGAGCTGAAATGAGCGGCGTAAATCGTTGATTTGCGCCGTTTTTTATTGTTTCATGCAAAGGCGCCCGGCAGTTTTTTTGTCTCGCCATGCCATGCCGGGCCGCAAAGTTTTGGTTGGACAGGCACGCCTCAAAGGGAGCCCTGGCCATGACGAAAAAATCGCCCGGGGCCGCAGGCGGACGCTGCGGCTGCCCCTCGTTTGATGAAAACGAGTGCGGCGCGGCTGCATCGGACGTCAATTCTGGAAAAAAGAAGCTAATGTATCGCCCGCCGGGTAAATGAGCCTGCGGCGGAGCATCCGGCTGGTTTTGAGCTAGACAGGACTGTTCAATCGTGTTTGCGACAGAATTTGGCCGTGTGCGGGCCGCGAGTGCATATTTCTTCTTCTGCCCGGGACTGGTCTACGGAATTTTTACTGCCCGTCTGCCGGCGCTCAAGGCCCAGACCGGCGCAACGGAGGCCGAGACCGGCCTCATCTTGCTGTGCATCGGGGCGGCGAGTCTGCTGACGCTTCTTTCAAGCGGCAGGCTGCTCAGGCGCTTCGGCAGCCGCCCGATCGTTCTGACGGCCACGATCGTGATGCCCGTCTCGCTCATCTTTGCGGGGTTTGCCACCGCTCCGTGGATGCTTGGCGGCTGCTGCGCCCTGCTCGGCCTTGCCATGGGCGTCTGCGACGTTGCAATGAACGTTATCGGAATGACGATTGAGCGCCGCCACCATCGTCCGGTGATGAGCTCGCTTCACGGGGCCTACAGCGTGGGAGGCGTTGTCGGCGCAGTGTCCGGCTCGATCTTTGCCGGACTGTCGCTCGGGCCGGAAGTCAACGCCATTGTGATGCTCGCGATCTACTTCATCTTTCGCAGGCCGGCCAGGCGGGCCCTTCCAGGGCCTTCAGGCGAGCATCACGGCGGTCTGTCCGGGGACGGCGCCCCCAATCAGGGCAGCAGCGGCAGAGTGCGGCCGGCGGCGCGCTCGGGCATGCCTGCCTTTGTTTTGCTGTGCGGGGCGATGGCCGCCTGCGCATTTGCCTCCGAAGGCGCCGTAGCTGAGTGGGGAGGCCTCTTGATGAGCTCAGAAAAAGGCGCTCCTGAACATCTGGCCGCACTTGTATACGCCGTTTTCTGCACGGTGACGGCCGTCATTCGCGCAAGCGGCGACGCCATCCGCTCGACATTCGGCAACTATCCGCTGCTCATCGGCGGCTCGATCCTGGCGGCAGTCGGCATGGTGCTCGTGCTCGAGGTCTCAAATCCCTTCGTCGTGCTCGCCGGCTTTGCGGTCATGGGACTTGGGCTCGGTCCCATCGTGCCCGTACTCTTTAGTCTTGCGGGAAACTGCCCCGACATCGACGTTGTCCGGGTGAGCACGATGATCTCGATTCTGGGCTATGCAGGGCTGCTGGTCGCTCCGCCGTTTCTGGGCTTTGTCTCGGAGCACTTCTCCATTGCCGTGGCGCTGCGCACCGTCGTGGTGATGTGCGTTGGAATCTTTGCCGGGTCGCTTGCCCTGCGGCTGCTGTCGCGCCGGCCCTGATGCGGCGCCCGCCGTGCCGGAGCCCGCCTGCCGGGCGCCGGCAGGCTGCCTGCGCGGGTCGTATGGAGAGGCCGCAGAGCGTTCTCCGGACTCTGGACCGCGCATTGCCTTTTTGCCCTCTGTCCGGCTGATGAAGACGAGTTGACGCCTGAGGCGTCATTTTTTTCGGCCGACAGCCGCTGCTGAGGCTCAGGATCACGAGCTCGACCGAAAGATGACAAACCGGGATGCCGGATTTCTTCAGCGCCGGGACAGGCATTTGCAGCGCCAGGGTTCGGATTTGCGATGCCAATGAAAATGCCGGGGGCGTCAGGGGAGGGTGGAATACCAGTCTGAATTTCTGTTCAGTGCCCGGACTGTTTTGCAGGACGCCCTGCCGGCAGGGACCTTCCTGACCAATGGGACGGTTCAAAGATCAGCCTTGTGAGGGAGGGGGCGAATATTTTGAACACCCCCTGCTTCATAAAATGGATTAATTCAAACTGCGAGACCCCCAAGTCAAACCAATTAGACAGCAAACAACAAGAAGGGATCGTGTCGGCTTGAATGTTTTCTTTCTTTCGCGAAAATTCCGCTAGTTGATTGATGACAATTTATAAATTAATCAACCGTTGGTTGAGCTGAATAAGAGTGATTAAATGAAGAAAATAGCCGCATCGGGGGGGGGTGAAAAGCTCTGCTCCTCTCCATTAACCGAGCCATTATCCAATGCGCTCAGGGAGATGATATTCGCGCGTTTTTCCGCGCTTGAGCCTGCATTTATTTTGCAATCGACAAACAAGGATTTCAAGCCGGGCCGTTCTTTCAACAGGTCGGCCCGGGACAAGGACTTCAGCCGTTAGCTGCGCCCGTCAAATTCAACGGGGGACCGCATCGCGGCCCCGTTGGGAGTTCGTCGCGCCTGGTCTTCAGGCGTTGTCATGAATCTGAACAGGGGAAGTCCTTCCGATGCAAGTTTTGTTTGTCAGCGCGGCCTTGACGCGTTCCAAGCGAGCCGCCAACCTTGAGGCAGAGGTCGTCAAGGGCATGGTCGGCATGATTCGCTCAAGGCTCATGAGCGTGCCGCGCATTCGTTTTGTTGAGCGCAACGTCGTCAACAATCCGCCCCAGCTGATTGACAGCTGTTTTGTCAACGCCCAGAGGCTGCCGCAGTCAAGCCACACCCCACAGCAAAAGGAGCGGCTGCGCGAGTCCGACAAGATGGTGAGCGAGGTTCTCTCGAGCCAGGCCATCGTTCTTGGGTGTCCCGTCTATTCCTACGGCATTCCGCTGCCGCTTCTGGTCTGGCTGCAGAGCATCCAGCGCCAGGGAAAGACGTTTGAACTCGCCGACGGCAAGCGCTACGGGCGGCTGCACGACAAGATGGTGCTTGCCGTCATGTCCGAGCTTGACGCGGGTGGAAGCGCCAGTGCGCGCCAGCTTGACTATCTGCGCGAGAAGTTCGCGCTTCTGGGCGTACGCAAGTTTGAGGTGGTGCGGCAGCTGCTCGACCGCCAGTCGACGCCGAGCAGGACGCCGACGCCCGTGACGCTTGAGGCGCTCGAGCTTCAGGCCCGGCGGCTGCGCATGCACCTGCAGGAGGCGGCCTATGGCTGAGAAGGCAAGTCTCCTGATGCTCACCGCCGAGCGGTTCCTCCCGAGCCACATCAAGACGCCGGAGGTGCGGGGCAGGGCGCTCGAGCTTTTTGAAAACGGCTGGGGCTACAAGCGCGTCGCCTCAACGCTCGGCCTGAAGGCCTCGACCGTGCGCGACTGGGGGCGCCAGTGGCGCCGGGGACAGTTCAGCGCCAAGCTCTCGAGCAACCAGTACCGCTATACGGATGCGGCCGTCAGCCGCGTCATGGAGTGGTACGAGGCAGGCGTGGACATCAACGCCATCGCGCGAGGCAGCGGCCTCCCGGTGGAGGTCTGCATGCGCCTGATCCAGATGTGGGAGCGGCGAAACCGGCGATAGTCTGCGGGGCGCGGGCGACACTCCCGCACCTTCCGCGTCCGGCTTCTGAGGCGGCCGGACGCGGCAGTCAGCCCCGGGCGTCGAGCCCTCGCGGACATGGTCCGCCGGCAGGCTGCTGCACTGCCCGAAAGCCTGCGCCCGTGCGCCGCAGCCCTGCGCGGGTGGATCTAATCCCAATGGCGGAGGCGCCCAATCTCCTTCAGACTTCGAGCATCGCGGCGTCTGCCGCACGACTAAGGAGAGAAGCAAATGCAGCGAGTGTTGCTCAAGGCCGTTGCGGCGGCCGTTCTGACGACTTTTGTCGGCGCATCGGTCTGGGCGGGTGCCGACCCGGCCGTCAAGCGCGACGAGTTCTTCTGGCTTTCGGAGATGAACAAGGCGACCACGGTGATCAACAGTGAGGAAAAGCTCCTCAATCCCGCCGTGGTGCAGAAGGTTGCCCGGGGGCTGCAGACCGTCATTGGCAACGGCGCCAGGTCCGGCGCGAAGCGCCCCTCGGAGGTGATCAAGTACGAGCCGCTGCTCATCAAGGAGGCGGGCATGGACGTCACGATGCTGCACATCGGGCGCTCGAGCCAGGACATGCACGCCACCTACCGTTCGGCCATCATGCGCGACAACGTGCTCGCCATCTCCGACAAGCTGAGCGAGGTGATGGAGACGATCGCCAGAATCGCGCGCGACAACCGCACAACGATCGTGCCCAACTACACCAACGGCGTGGCCGCGCAGCCCAACAGCTATGCGCACTACCTCATGGGCTACCAGGCAAGCTTTGCGCGCACCGCGCAGCAGCTGCGCGAGTTCTACGAGCGCCTCAACTGGTGCGCCATGGGCACGACCGTTCTCAACGGCACGAGCTGGCCTCTGAACCGCGACCGGATGGCGCAGTACCTGGGCTTCAACGGCCCGGTGCCCGATGCCTATGACGCAAGCCAGATGAAGTCCGTCGACGAGCCGCTTGAGCTTGCCGGCATTCTGACCTCGCTTTCGGTGCGCGTGGGCTCCTTCATTGAGGACGTCTTCGTGCAGTACGCCCAGCCCCGTCCGTGGATCATCCTGCAGGAGGGCGGCGACAACACCTACGTCTCCTCGGCCATGCCGCAAAAGCGCAATCCCGGCATCATGGTCAACACCCGCAAGGCCGCAAGCAAGACGATCGCGCAGGCCCAGCAGGCGGTCTGGCTTGCGCACAACATCCAGCCCGGCATGTCCGACAACAAGAGCGTCTCGGACAACTCGCGCACGGCCGCCGCGGCCATCGACATGCTCGATCGCTTCAACCGCGTGCTCAAGGCGCTGCGCATCAATCCCGAGCGCGCCCTCGAGGAGCTCAACAGCGACTGGACGGCAAGCCAGGAGGTCGCCGACGTGCTCATGCGCAAGTACGGACTGCCGTTTCGCGTCGGACACCATGTGGCAAGCGGCATCGTGACCTATGCACGCAGCAACGACATCCGGCCGTCGGACTTCCCCTACGCCGAGGTCAAGCGCATCTATGCCGAGGTGGTGGGCCGGGAATATCCCCAGGGCGCGCGCGAGTGCCCGATGAGCGAGGAGGAGTTCCAGAGCACGCTCGATCCCCGCAAGATCGTCGAGAATCGCCGCACCGCAGGCGGTCCACAGCCTGCTGAACTCGACCGCGCGCTCAAGCGCATGGACCAGACGATTGCCGGGCAGCGCGCCTGGGCCGCTGACAAGCGCGCGCACATCAGCGCCTCGCTTGAAAAGCTCGACGCCGACTTCAAGAAGCTGCTGAAGTAGGCTCAAAACAGGGAGGCCGCCCCCGGGGCGGCCCTCCCTGAGGCTCTAGGCAGCGTCCCGGACCGGATCGCCGCACGATCCGCAATCCGGCTTTCCCGGGCCGGCCCCGGCGGCCGACGGCCGCAGCATCGACTCGGGAAAGCGCATCTCGTCGTAGCGCACGAAGTGCGTGCCGCGTGCGAGGCGATACCCGAACCAGAGCGCCAGGAAAAGCGGAATGCCGATGTAGGTTGCAGCCACCGCGTGCCAGTCGATGGAGTCGGCCAGAAACGCCTGGTAATTCTGTCCAAGCGTAACGGCCAGGCAGACGGCGAAGGCAAAAATCGGCCCCCAGGGGAAAAGCGGGGCGCGATAGGGCAGCCGCGAGGGGTCTCCGCCCTGAAGGATGAAGCCGCGGCGGAAGCGATAGTGCGAGGCGGCAATGCCGAGCCACAGGATGAAGCCGCCCATGCCGCTCAGATTGAGCAGCCACAGGTACACGCGCTTGTCTTCAAACACCGAGGTGAGAAAGCACAGCATCGCAACGGCCGTTACGGCAAACAGCGCGTTGCGCGGCACGCCCGAGGCCGAGAGCCTTGAGAAGGCCTTCGGAGCGTAGCCGGTTCTTGAAAGTGCATAGAGCATGCGCACCGAGGCGTACATTCCGGAGTTTCCCGCCGAGAGAACCGAGGTGAGGATGACCGCGTTCATGACGGCCGCGGCCGACAGCAGTCCCGCGCGCTCAAAGACCAGCGTAAAGGGACTGACGGCGATGTCGGTGATGTCGTTGCGCAGCAGCCTCGGATCGGTGTAGGGAATGATGAGGCTGATGACGAGAATGGAGAGCACGTAAAAGAGCAGGATGCGCCAGAAGACGTGCTTTAGTGCATTGGGCACGGACTTTCTTGGGTCCCGGGCCTCGCCGGCGGTGAGGCCGACAAGCTCCGTGCCCTGAAAGGAGAAGCCCACCACCATCGCCACGCCGGCCAGGGCGGGCAGTCCGCCCGCAAAGGGCGTCTCGCCGATGCTCCAGTTGGCCCAGCCCGGAACGCTTCGGTCGCCCAGGATGCCGGCAATCATCAGCAGCCCCGTGAGCACGAAGATGATCACGGTGACGACCTTCAGGAGCGCAAACCAGTACTCGGCCTCGCCGAAGCCCTTGACCGAGAAGTAGTTGAGGGCAAAGAGAAGCGCAAGAAACAGGCCGCTCCAGACCACGCCCGGCACGTCTGGAAACCACCATTTCATCACCAGCTGGGCGGCCACGAGGTCCACGGCAATCGTGACGGCCCAGTTGTAGCAGTAGTTCCAGCCGAGGGCAAAGCCGAAGGCCGGGTCGACGTACTTTTGTCCGTAGGTGAAGAACGACCCTGTGGTGGGTTCGAAGGCCGAGAGCTCGGCAAGGCTCATCATGAGGAAATACACCATGAGCCCGATGATGAAGTAGGCGGCAAGCGCTCCCGCGGGACCGGCCTGGGCAACGGCGGCGCCCGAGGCGACGAAAAGTCCGGTGCCGATGGACCCGCCGATGGCGATCATGGTGAGATGACGCTTCTTGAGCTGGCGTTGAAGCTCTGCGGCTTGCGGATGTTCCTGGGTTTTTGACATATGGTGCGAAAGACGGTGCGGGCTTTTGTGCAGAAGGTGCGCTCAGGCAGCGCCCGAAGGACGCTTTCCCGGCGGCCGGCATGCGCAGACCTTTGCCGCGCTCCTGCGGATGGTCCCTGGCGCTGGCCCGCCGGATCGCGTCCAGGGGCTCTGCTGACAAGCCCTGCCTGCTGCTGGTTCCCGGCGGGATTGACTTTCAGGATGGCGGCTCGGGCCCGCCCGGCTCCCCGCCAGGGCGCATCTTGCGGCTGCAGCCTCTGCGTGGGACGTGCGGCCGGATGCCGCGCAGCAAAATATTCGGGCCCTGGTCACAAAATCCTACCAAAAAGAAGGGTCCTCGCACACGTTCCTCGGGCGTTCCGGCGCCCGTCGCCGGCCGCTGCCGGCGCTTCCTTCTGAAGCCTGTCTCAAGGGAAAATCCCAGTGTCCGGCACCGCGGGGAAGGCCTCGGCAGATGTGCTAGCGTAGGGGAAAAGATAGCGGCGGCCCGCAGTGCGGTGTCGCCACGATTTTTTTTTCCTTGCTGCCATGCGTTCAAATCAGATGCCGCTTTGGCAGGTGCGACTGGCCTGCATGCTTTTTTCATTGTCCCGGGACTTGCCTACGGGCTTTTCGTCTCGCGCCTTCCTGCGCTTGCCGAGCAGGTGAACGCGCGCTCTGATGCGCTGGGGCTCGTGCTGCTTTGCTCGGGACTGGCCGCTGTCACGGGACTCACGGCCGCTGGGAGGGTCATCGGCTGGATTGGCGTGCGCACCGTGCTTGTCGCGGGCTCGTTCGCGGCGCTCGGAGCCGTCTGCGCGATGGCGCTTGCGTCAAGCGTCCTGCACCTGGCGGTCCTGGCGCTCTTGTGCGGGCTCGGAACGGGCTTTCTTGACGTCGCCATGAACGTGCAGGGCGTGGAGGTCGAGCGGCAGTACGCGCGCCCGAGCATGAACCTGCTGCATGCGGGCTTCAACATCGGCTCGTTCTCGGGTTCAATTCTGGGCTCTCTTTTTGCCGCAGCCGGCATCGGCCCGGACCTGAACTTTCTGCTGCCCTCGGCCGCCATCCTGCCCACGCAGCTTTGGGCAACGCCCCGGCTTCTCGATCCGCTTCCTGCGCCCGGGGCCTGCGGCAGCGCGAAGGCTGATGAGGCAGGGCGGGCGGCGCGGCCGCAGCGGCGCGCGCTGATTTCCGCCGTGCCGTGGTTTGTCGTGGGCTGGGGGCTCCTTGCCATGATCGCGTATGTGGTCGAGGGCGTGGCGGCCGAGTGGGGAAGTCTCTACATGCACCAGGGCAAGGGGGCGCCGGAGTCGGTTGCGGCGCTTGCCTACGGCGCCTATTCGGTCTGCGCGGTCACCTGCAGACTTTTTGCCGACCGGCTGCGCCTGGTGCTGGGCGACGCGCGGCTGATGTTCATCGGCGCGCTCACGGCGTTCGTCGGTCTGTCGACGGTGCTGCTGTCGCCCTGGTGGTCGCTGACGCTTGCGGGCTACGCCCTGATGGGGGTGGGGCTTGCGCCGATCGTGCCCCTCATCTTCTCGCACGCGAGCAGCTTTGAAGACGTTGCGGTTGAAAAGGCGACCTCGGTGCTGGCGCTGTGCGCCTACTCCGGACTGCTTCTGTTCCCGCCGCTTTTTGGGTTTATTGCCGAGCACGCCGGACTGGGGCGCTCGATTTCAATTGCCCTGGCGCTTCTGGTCGTGCTTGCCGCGGGGACCTTTGCCATCATGAGGCGCTCTCTCGCGCGCGCCGGCGCCTCCCGCTTCTGAGCCCCTTTTCGAAAGCGCAGCCGGCCGCCGGCGGCCGGCCGGTTTTCGTGCGCCTGGCTTCCTGCGCCCCCTCCCTGTCAGAACCCTGTCGCCGGCCGCTCCAGGGATGTGGAAAAAAGGCGCAGGACTGGCCTGCGCAGTGTCGAGGGGGCAAGTTCCAGAAGAACAAAAAGTCAAGTGAAATCAATGGGTTGTTTGGCTCCGGAGGCGCGCGGCATCCCCCTTTCGGCATGCTATTCACAGCTTTTGTGGATAGGCGGCAGGGCATGCGGGCTAACCCCTTGTCACAAAAAGAAAATCTTGGCGTGCCTAAAAAATAGGCATATCGCTGCCTCTTATTCCCGGCGCGCGCCCCCGGCCGCAGGCCGGCCTTCGACTGATTCAAAAAAGCAAGATTTCGAATTGATTGGTCAGGCGCCGCAGGGGCGAGGCCGGGCAGAATTCACGTTGAAAATCAATGCTTCGCCCGCAGCGGGGACTTTTATGAGGATTTCATGATGAAGACAACTGCCCGACAGAGGACGGCCGGCGCTGCTCTTGCAGCGGTGCTTGCGGCCGCCATGCTTCCGTCAGCCATGGCGCAGAGCGCCTCCGACTACGGCGACGACATCGTGCGCATTTCCCGGATCACGGTGGACGCCGCACAGCTTGAGTCCTACAAGGCATTTCTCAAGGAGGAGGCCGAGGCCTCCATGCGCATCGAGCCCGGCGTTCGCTTTCTTTACGCCATGAGCGAAAAGAAGGATCCCATCCAGTTCACGATTGTGGAGATCTACGACAACCAGGCGGCCTACCAGAGCCACCTCAAGACGCCGCACTTTTTGAAGTACAAGAACGGCACGATCAAGATGGTGAAGTCGCTTGAGCTTGTGGACATGGCGCCGCTTTCGCCCGAGATGATGCTCAAGCTCCCGGTTGCGGGCAGCGGCTCGGAGAAGCGCTGATGCGTGCGGCCCACCTGAAGGTTCTGGCCTTTTCGGCGGGCGCGGCCCTGCTTGGCGCCCTTGCTGCGCCCGCGGCCTGCGCCGCCGATGAAGCCCCGGCGGCGCAGCGCGGCGTGCGCATTCTCGTCTACGGCGACTCCAACACGTTCGGCTGGGTCGCCTCGCCCAAGGATGCCGACGGGCGCGTGACGGTCTCCCGGCTCAATGAGGCCGACACCTGGCCGCGGCAGATGGCCGCGCGCCTCGGGGACGGCTTTGAGGTGAAGGTTGATGCCCTGGGCGGCCGCACGACCGATCTTGATGAGCCGCGCGGCAGCGGCAGCGGACGCATTCCGGGCGAGAGCTTCAACGGTCTGGCGACGCTGCCCGCGTCCCTGTCGGCAAACATGCCGCTTGATCTGGTGATCGTCATGCTGGGCTCCAACGACCTCAAGGTCGCGCACGATCGCACGGGCTACGACATCGCCCTTGCGCTCGGGCGCATCACCTCCACCATCACGAAGGGGCGCTGGCAGCAGAAGACGGCCTATGCCGCGCCGCGCGTGCTCGTCGTGGCGCCGCCCTGGCTCGATGACGGCAAGCGCTTTTACGGAGACTTCTTTGCCGGCGCGCTCGCAAAAAGCCGCGCTTGGGCTGCCGATATCGAACCCGTGGTTCGCGCCGGCGGCGCCGAGTTCCTCGACGCGGGAGCCGTGGTGGGCGCGGCCGATCAGGTCGACGGCGTGCACCTGACGCAGCAGGAGCACCGCTCGCTCGGCGAGGCCGTGGGCAGGAAGGTGCGCGAGATGTTTGCCACCGGCCGCTAGAGGCCTGCCCCTTGAGGCCGACGCCAGAAATCCGGCCGCCTGCTTCAAGAACGAGAAAGCCGCCCCGCGGGGCGGCTTTCCTGCGTCTGCAGTCAGTGCTGCAGCGCGGTGTTCATGAACTGCGCGATGTGCGTGAGCTCCTCGGGGCAGATCTCATGCTCCATGTTGTACTCGCGCCAGATGAGAGTGTCGACGCTGTGCTCGATCATCTCCGAGCCCTTCTGCGCGATGAGCGGGTTGATGATGCTGTCAAAGGACCCGTGGCCCATGAAAAAGGGCGTGCTGCGGCCGGCGGCCGTGATGTCGCGCGCCATCAGCTCGGGGGCGGGCAGGTAGCCCGACAGCGCAATGCAGCCTGCGAGCGTGCGGGCCTGGCGAAGCGCCGTATAGATGGCCATGGCCGCGCCCTGAGAGAAGCCGCCGATGAAGATGCGCTCGGCAAGCGTGCCGGAACTCACCACGTCGTTGATGATCTGCGTGATGCGCAGGTGCATGCGCGCAAGCCCCTGCAGGTCCTCGGGCGCCGTAAAGGTCGGGTTGAGCACGTCGTACCAGGCGCGGGTCTTGTAGCCGTTGTGTGCGGTGATGGCGATTTCGGGAGCGTTGGGAAGAATGAAGCGCGCCGCCGGTCCGCCGAAGGCTGCGAGCTCCCGCGGGAAGCTCTCAAAGTCGTGCGCATCCACGCCCATGCCGTGCAGCCAGATCACGGTGCAGACGGGCTCCACGCCGTTTTCGGGCTCCTTGACGATCACCTCAAGCGGCTCGATGGCGTTTCTCGGGCGGCTGTTGACGAGCGGCACGCCGTGCTGCACGCTGCGCCGCGCAATCGCCTCGGGGCTCATGCGCGGGCGCTCGCGATGCTCCTCGATGACGGGACGGTGCCAGGGCCGGGGCTGCTGGCGCGGCGCCTCGTTCTTGAAGGGATTAAGCGCGGCGGCTGAAAAGGCGCCGGTCTCGGCGGCAGGGCGCGGCTTTTCATCGGGTACGGCTTGCGCGGCCGGCATGGGCCGGGCCTGCGCATGGGGCGCGGCGGACTCGCCGGGGCCGGACGGCTGGGGCTCGCCGATGACGGGCTCGTGCTGGGGCTTGCTCTTGGGGCGGAAGGCCGCCACCACCTCCGGGTTGGTTTCGATGCGCGGACCTCCGATCAGGTCGATGCAGTAGGGAATGGCGGCAAAAAGGCCCGAATCGAGCAGTTCGCCCGAATCGTCGCGCAGTCCCTCGAGCGTTTCGGCAATCGACTTGGGCCGTCCGGGAAGGTTGACGATGAGCGCGGCATGGTCGGGAATCTCACGCAGCACCGCCACCTGCCGCGAGAGGATGGCCGTGGGCACGAAGCGCAGCGAAATGCGCCGCATCTGCTCGCCGAAGCCCGGCATCTCGCGCGTGGCCACCGCCAGGGTCGCCTCGGGCGTGACGTCGCGCCGCGAGGGCCCGGTTCCGCCCGTTGTGAACACCAGATCACATCCGACGCGGTCGACGAGCTCGCGCAGCGTCTCCTCGATCGTGAACCGGTCGTCGGCGATGAGCCGTTCGTGAAACTGCACGGGCGAGACGATGGCGCGCTCGCACCAGGAGCGCAGCGCCGGGATGCCCTCGTCGGCGTAGACGCCGCGGCTGGCGCGATCCGAGATCGACACCAGGCCGAGGATGAGTTCATTGGGAGTGGAGCGGGTGACAGGCATGAGGTTCTCGACGGATCTGAAGTAAGGGGGTGGAAACGCAGCAAGGGACGGCCGGGCTCAGGGGGCCTCGTCCTCGTGCGGGGCTTCAAGCACGATGGGCGGCAGCTCCAGCGCGTGGATCGCGCGGTAGAGCTCTCGGGCCGACTTGGGCGGCTTGCCGGCGTCGCGCTCGCGCCGGGCGGCGCGCACGAGCTGCCGCAGGCGCTGCACGTCAGCCGTTCCGTGCCTTTGCACAAACTCGGTGACGGCCTCGTCGGAGGCAATCATCGCATCGCGGGTCCTTTCGGCCCGATGGTGCGCGGCCACCGCCGCACGGCTTTCCCCCGTGGCGCGATCGATGGCCTCGCGCACGGCGTCGGCCTCAAGGCGGCGCATGAGCTTGCCGATGAGCTGCATCTGGCGGCGCATGGCCCCGAAGGACTTCATCTTCTGGTAGTCCGCAATGGCCTGGCGGATGTCCTCGGGCAGGTCGATGCGTGCAAACTGGTCGGCGGGCAGGCGCGCAAGCTCGCCCCCGAGCTTTTGCATCAGCTCGGAGTCGCGTTTTTTCTGGGATTTGGACGGGCCGAGGTCTTCGTCCTCGTCCTCAATGGCGCGGGTGTCGTAGAAAGCTTTCTTCATGGTGCCGGTGATTGTAGCCGACGGCCTGCGCGAGCGAACAGCTCCGGGCGGCACCCTGATGGCCGCCGGCGGCGCGCGCCTGCAGGCCGGGCTGCGGGATAAACAATTTGAAAACAATTTGCGTGATTTTTATGCAAATCGCCGCGGGCAAAATTAGTAGACTACGCATCACGCGAAGCGGCGTCCCGCCGCGGGGCCTTCTGCGCCCGCAGCAGGCGCGCGCCTTGCCCTGCGCCCGGGAGCCGGAGGGGTTTTCCCCTTCGCAGGACGACTCCCATTAACCAAGGAACGACTGAAGTGAAGCGAATTGCGCTTTTGATTCTCACCAACATCGCCATCGTGGTGATGCTCGGCATTGTGCTCAATGTGGTCAGCATGCTCACGGGGCTCAACTTCGGCCAGATGGCCGGCAGCAGCCTTGACATGGGCGCGCTCTTTGTGTTCGCCCTGATCGTGGGCTTTGCCGGTTCGATCATTTCTCTTCTGATGAGCAAGACGATGGCGCGCGCCTCGATGGGCGTGCAGCTCATCAACACCGAGAATCCCCAGCCCGGCCTTGAGGCCTGGCTTGTGGGTCTGGTGCGCCGCCAGGCCGACCAGCTCGGGGTGAAGATGCCCGAGGTGGGCATCTACGAGGGCGAGCCCAACGCCTTTGCCACGGGCGCGACCAAGAACAGCTCCATGGTTGCCGTTTCGACGGGCCTGCTGCGGCTGATGAATCCCAAGGAGGTCGAGGCCGTGATCGCCCACGAGATGAGCCATGTCGCCAACGGCGACATGGTGACGATGACGCTTGTGCAGGGCGTCATGAACACCTTCGTGGTGTTCATCTCGCGCGTCGTGGGCTGGGTGGTGGACCGCCAGATCCTGCGCAATGAAAGCGACGGGCCCGGTGCGGGCTACTTCATCACGAGTCTGGTGCTTGACATTGCGCTGGGCTTTCTTGCCGGCATTGTGGTGGCCGCCTTCTCGCGCCACCGCGAGTTCCGCGCCGACGAGGGCGCAGCCCGCCTGATGGGCGAGTCGGCCTCGATGATTGCGGCCCTGCAGCGCCTCGGCACCCAGCAGCCTGCGGAACTGCCCGCCTCTGTGAAGGGACTGGGCATCTCGGGCGGCATCGGCAGCCTCTTTGCCTCGCACCCCTCGATTGAGCAGCGCGTCGACGCCCTGCGCCGCATCCAGCTCTAGTCCAGGCCTCGTGCCTGAACAAACAGAACGCACCGCAGCTCCCGGCCGGAGGCGGTGCGTTTTTTTTCATCCCTTGCGCAGGGCGAGAAGCCGCCCGCCGTCGCTGCGCCAGGCGTCGCCCTCAAGCGCATCAAAGATCGCCTCGGCGCGGGCGGCGTCGACATGAAGCCGCGCGGCGATGCTCTGAATGCTTGCCGCGCGGTCCACGACCAGACAGTCCCGGGCGCGCGGCAAAAGGGGATCGGCCGCCCGGGGCGGCGCGATGACGCCCGAGTGCGCAAGAATCTGCTGCACGGCCGGCGCAAGGCCCGCGACGTACTCGCGCGTGGTGTTTTTGGAAGGCTGGGCAAGCGCGAGCATCTCAAGGCGCTGCCAGCGCTGGTGCGTGGCATTGAGCCGATGGGCGCTGATGCGCCGGCCCTCATCGAGCGGCGCGCCGGCGGCTGCCGCAAGTCTTTCGCGGGACTCGGGCAGGTTGGCGGCAAGCCACAGGTAGCGCGATAAAAAGATCACAAGCCGCGGACGGCGCTGCTCGAGCACCACGGCGAGCTCATCAATCCGGCTGGCGATGCGCGGCACCATCTGCACCCCGTGGGCGTGCGCGAGCACGCAGGCCTCTGAGGGCCACTGCAGGGTTGAGAACTGCCGCTCAAAGGGACCCTCGCCGCCGCGCATGCGGCAAACGGGAATGCCCCAGAGCGAAAACCAGCCGATGAAGGCTTCAAGCACCGCTCCGCGGTCGATGCTGTTGTCAAAGAAGTGGCCGCGCCGCACGGGCGGCGTCTGCGGCCCGAGGCCCGGCAGCAGCGCCACGAGAACGCCGCCGCAGGCGTTTTCAGGAGTCTCGAGCACCTCGGGGATGGAGGGCGCCGGGCTGATGATTCGGGGCATGGGGGACGCACCAGGCAAAAGAGGGGTTGATGCCGCAGGCGGGCGCCTCAGGCCGAGCACGACAGGTGCATCACCTGCTCGATCATGCGGTGCAGCGCCCGGGGCAGGTCCGTGCGGCAGGCGCGGTAGAAGACCTCCTTGCCCTCGCGGCGCGATTCAATCAGACCGCTCACCTTCAGAAGCCGCAGGTGGTGCGCCACCGCGGGGCTGCTCATATTCATGAGCGCGGCGATGTTGATGACGCACTCCTCGGAGTGGCACAGCAGCAGAAAGATGCGGCAGCGGCAGGGGTCGCTCAGCTGCTTGAAGACCTGCGAGACGGGCGCAAAGTACTCGGAGGCGGGAAGGTTTGCCGCTGCGGCGGAAATGGCTCCGTGCTGGTGCGGCAGGTGCGCGGCGGCGGGCGCTGCAGATTCAGGGGCGGTCATGGCAGGGCGGGAGGCCTTCGCGACGAGCCGGACGGTGCCGGCGCATCAGAAAGCCATCAATAAAAAAATTATTTAATCTTGACATTGTTTGCTGAGACAATTATAGTTGCGGATAACAGTTAAACGATAGCTTAATCGTTTAAGAGATCGAAACCAACCGGAGCTTTCAAAATGAAGAAGTCCTATCAGATCGAGGTCGACTGCGCCAACTGCGCCCGTGAGATGGAGGAGGCCGCTGCGCGCGTCGAGGGCGTGGCCTCTGTCGTCGTGAACTTCATGACCCAGAAGATGAATGTTGAGTTTGCCGAGGGCGCCGACGCCGCGGCCGTGATGCAGAACGTGCTCAAGGCCTGCAAGAAGGTCGAGCCCGACTGCGAGGTGTTCCTCTAGGGCGCTCGCACAGCACCGAACGCACCCTGCGGGGGTTGCGCAAGGTGCTTTTTTTGACGCGAACAATTAAATAAATACTTAATTGATTGCAGGCTCCTCCGATGAGGCGCCTGCATCAGGCATTCTGACGGACAAGAACAAATGACATCCAAGCAAAAGAAGATGCTCGTGCGCATCATTCTGGCGGCGGCGCTGCTTGTGGGCCTCGCATTTGCGCCGGTTGAGGGGTGGCTGCGCCTGGCGCTTTACATGGTGCCCTACCTGCTCGTCGGATACGACATCCTGCGCAAGGCCTTCAAGGGCATCCTCAACGGCCGCATCTTTGACGAGAACTTCCTCATGGCCGTGGCGACGGTGGGCGCCATTGCCATTGCGGTCTGCGACAACACGGGCGACTACACCGAGGCCGTGGCCGTGATGCTCTTCTACCAGATCGGCGAATGGTTCCAGGCCTATGCCGTGGGCAAGAGCCGGCGCAACATCAGCGATCTGATGGACATCCGCCCCGACTACGCCAACATTGAAAAGGACGGGGCGCTTGAGCGCGTCGATCCCGACACCGTTGAAAAGGGAACGGTGATCGTGGTGCAGCCCGGGGAAAAGGTGCCTCTCGACGGCGTCGTCGTCTCGGGCTCCTCGAGCCTCAACACGAGCGCGCTCACCGGCGAGAGCCTTCCGCGCAGCGTCGCCGAGGGCGATGAGATCATCAGCGGATGCATCAATCTCACGGGGCTTCTGAAGGTGCGCACCATCAAGCTCTTCGGCGAGTCGACCGTCTCGCAGATTCTCGAGCTTGTGGAAAACGCAAGTTCGCGCAAGTCGAAGTCCGAGGCCTTCATCACGCGCTTTGCGCGCGTCTACACGCCGATCGTGTTCTTCTCGGCGCTCGCCCTGGCCATTCTTCCGCCCCTGGTGCGCATGTTCCTGATGGATCTGCCCGCGGCCTGGGACGACTGGATCTACCGTGCGCTCGTCTTTCTCGTGATCAGCTGCCCGTGCGCGCTCGTCATCAGCATTCCGCTGTCGTTCTTCGCGGGCATCGGCGGCGCGAGCAAGGAGGGCATCCTCGTCAAGGGATCGAACTACCTTGAGGCGCTTTCTGAAACGAAGACCCTTGTCATGGACAAGACCGGCACGGTCACCGAGGGCGTCTTTGAGGTCTGCGCCGTGCACCACAACACGATCGACGAGGCGCGCCTCATCGAGCTCACGGCTCTGGCTGAAAGCGCCTCCTCGCACCCGATCAGCAAGAGCCTGCAGCGCGCCTACGGCAAGGCGATCGACCGCAGCCGCGTGGCGGACGTGCGCGAGCTCGCCGGCCAGGGCGTCGTCGCCAGAGTCGACGGGCACGAGGTTGCCGCGGGCAACGAAAAGCTCATGCGAAGCCTCTCGGTTGAGCCCGTCTCCTGCCGCTCGCCCGGCACCATCGTGCACGTGGCCGTCGACGGCGTCTACTGCGGACATATCGTGATCGCCGACCGGCTCAAGCCCAACGCCGTGCGCGCCATCGAGGCCATCAAGAGGGCGGGCGTTGAAAAGACCGTGATGCTCACGGGCGACAACCGCAAGACGGCTGAGGCCGTGGCCGCCGAGCTCGGCGTTGACGAGGTGCGCAGCGAGCTCATGCCCGTCGACAAGGTGTCGGCCGTCGAGAAGCTTCTCGCGGCAAGGGATCGCAAGGGCAAGCTGGCCTTCGTGGGCGACGGCATCAATGATGCGCCGGTGCTGCGCCGCGCCGATCTCGGCATCGCCATGGGCGCCATGGGGTCGGATGCGGCCATTGAGGCCGCCGACGTGGTGCTCATGGACGACGATCCGCTCAAGATCGCCAAGGGCATCCGCATTTCGCGCAAGTGCCTGCGCATCGTCAAGCAGAACATCGTCTTTGCCATCGGCATCAAGCTGCTGTGCCTGATTCTCGGCGCCCTGGGCCTGGCCAACATGTGGATGGCCATCTTTGCCGACGTGGGCGTGATGATTCTGGCGGTTCTCAACGCCATCCGCGCGCTCTTCGTCAAGAACCTCTAGCGCGGGGTTCAGGCGCCCTGGCAAAAAAAAAGGCGCAGGGGTCATTGCCCGGCCCCCGGGCGCCGGCCAAAAAAATGGGGAGGATTCCTTCGTGATGAATGGATCCTCCCCAGTTATTTTTTCCTCCGGCTTCAGCAGCCGGGGCCGGTGCTATGCCGCGGGAAGCTTGGCGAGCTGTGCGGTCACCTTCTCAAGCAGCGAGGAGAAGTTGGCCAGGCGCGTTCTTTCCTGCTCGACCACGGCCTGCGGGGCGCGCTCCACAAAGCGCGCATTGCCGAGCTTGCCGTTGCACTTGGCAATCTCGCCCTCAAGGCGCTTGATCTCCTTGCCGAGGCGCTCGCGCTCGGCCGCGACGTCGATCTCGACCTTGAGCATGAGTTTGAAGTCGCGCACGATCGCCACGGGCGCAATGGCGCCCTCGTTGACTGCGTCGATGCTCTCGACGTGGTCGACCTCCGAGAGGCGTCCGAGGAAGGCGATGTAGTCCTTGACGGCGGCCACGACCGCGGCGTCGCCCTCAATCATCAGCGGCACGCGGGTTGAGGGCGAGAGCTGCATTTCGCCGCGCAGGTTGCGCACCGCATCGATCATCTCCTTGATGATGGCGGTCTTGGCGTCGGCGTCGGCCGACTCGGCCGAGGCGTCGACCTGCGGGTAGGGCGCGATCATGACGCTCGTCTCCTCATCGGGAGCGCGCTTGGCCGCGCACACCGAGACCTTCTGCCAGAGCTCCTCGGTGATGAACGGAATGAGCGGGTGGGCCATGCGAAGCGTTGCCTCAAGAACCGTCGCGAGCGTATGGCGCGTGGCGCGGGCGGCCTCCTCATCGCCGCTGTTGAGCTGCACCTTGGAGAGCTCGAGGTACCAGTCGCAGAACTCGTTCCAGACGAAGCTGTAGATGGCGTTGGCGACGTTGTCGAGGCGGTACTCGGCAAAGCCGTCGTGCACGGCCTTGAGCGTGCGGTTGAACTCGCCGAGAATCCAGCGGTCGACGATCGAGAACTTCATCGGACGGCCGGCGTCGGCGCCGAGCCCGCAGTCGCGGCCCTCGATGTTCATGAGCACGAAACGCGTGGCGTTCCAGAGCTTGTTGCAGAAGTTGCGGTAGCCGCCGCAGCGCTTGATGTCGAAGTTGACGTTGCGCCCGAGCGTGGCGTAGGCGGCCATCGTGAAGCGAAGCGCGTCGGCGCCGTGCTGCGAGATGCCCTCGGGAAAGTTGCGCCGCGTCTTGGCCTCGACCTGCGGGGCCTTCTCGGGCTGGCGCAGGCCGCGGGTGTTCTTCTTGACGAGCGTCTCAAGGTCGCATCCGTCGATGATGTCGAGCGGATCGAGCGTGTTGCCCTCGCTCTTGCTCATCTTCTGGCCCTCGGCGTCGCGCACCAGCCCGTGGATGTAGACGTTCCTGAAGGGGGCGCGGCCGGTGAAGTGCTTGGTCATCATCACCATGCGCGCCACCCAGAAGAAGATGATGTCGTAGCCCGTCACGAGCACGCTCGAGGGAAGATAAAGGTCGTACGCAAGCTTGTCCTCGGGCCTGGGATCGGGGCCGCCCAGCGTTGAGAAGGGCACCAGGGCCGAGCTGAACCACGGGTCGAGCACGTCCTCGTCGCGCGTGAGCTTGACGCCGGCGCCGGCCTGCTGCTGGGCCTCCTCCTCGTTCATGGCGACGTAGACATTGCCCTTTTCGTCGTACCAGGCCGGAATCTGATGACCCCACCAGAGCTGGCGGCTGATGCACCAGTCCTGGATGTTTTCAAGCCACTGGCGGTAGACGCCCTGCCACTCCTTGGGGAAGATGTTCACCTCGCCCGAGGCGACGGCCTCAAGCCCCACCTCGGCAATGGACTTGCCCGGATAGCGCGTGCCCTCGGGGGCGGGCTTGCTCATGGCCATGTACCACTGCTCGGAGAGCATCGGCTCGACGATCTCGCCGGTGCGCGTCACGCGCGGCACCATGTGCTTGATGGGCTTGATGCCCACAAGAAGTCCCAGCGCCTTGAGATCCTCGACGGCCGCCTTGCGGCACTCGTAGCGATCCATGCCGCGGTACTTCTCCGGGCAGTTCTCGTTCATGTGCGCCGTCTTGGTGAGCACGTTGAGCATCTGCAGCTTGTGGCGGCGGCCGACCTCAAAGTCGTTGAAGTCGTGCGCCGGGGTGATCTTCACGCAGCCCGAGCCGAACTCGCGGTCGACGTACTCGTCGGCGATGATGGGAATCTCGCGGTCGGTCAGGGGCAGCTTGAGCATCTTTCCGATGAGATGCTCATAGCGCGGATCCTCGGGGTGCACGGCCACGGCCTGGTCGCCGAAGAGCGTCTCGGGGCGGGTCGTGGCCACCACGACGCCCTCGCTGCCGTCGGCGCCCGGATAGCGGATCTCCCAGAGAAAGCCGCTTGCCTCCTCGCTTTCAACCTCAAGGTCGCTCACCGCGCTTTGCAGCTTCGGGTCCCAGTTCACCAGGCGCAGGCCGCGGTAGATGAGGCCCTCGCGGTAAAGCGTCACGAACACCTTCTTGACGACCTCCGAGAGGTTGTCGTTCATCGTGAAGTAGAGCCGCTTCCAGTCGAGGCTGTCGCCGAGGCGGCGCATCTGGTTGAGAATCGTGCCGCCCGAGACCTTCTGCCAGTCCCAGATGCGGCGCAGAAACTCCTCGCGGCCGAGGTCGCGCTTGTCGATGCCCTCCTTCTGCAGCTGGCGCTCAACCACGATCTGCGTGGCGATGCCCGCATGGTCGGTGCCGGGCAGCCACAGCGTGTTGTCGCCCATCATGCGGTGGTAGCGCACCAGGGCGTCCATCACGGACTGGTTGAAGGCGTGCCCCATGTGCAGGATGCCCGTGATGTTGGGCGGGGGCAGCTGAATGGCAAAGCCCGGCTTGTTGGGGTCAAGACCCGCGTCGAAGTAGCCGCGCTTCTCCCAGATCGGGTACCAGCGCGCCTCGATGTCGGCGGGCTCAAAGCTCTTGGCTAATTCCTTGGTGTTGGTGGACTGGCTCATGACAAAAATTGATCTCTCAAGGGCGGACGGCATCCCGGCCCTTCGCCCGGCTGGCAAAGAAAAAGAATTCCTGCGCGGAAAAAATGGGCGCGTCCCCCAGGGGCGCTCCCGGCCGCGTTCTGCGGTCGTATTTTCGCACGAAACGCCGTTGGCGGCGGCCGCTGGCCGCGGGGCGAGCCCTCTCGAAGCCGCAGGCTTTTTCGTAGAATGGTCCGCACGCATGGCAGGGGCCCATCGGCGTGAGAGCGCCCCGACTGCTTTTTGCGCCCTTTGTCTGATCACGCCGCCGTCCGCCCGGGAAACCCTCGGAAGGGCCCTGGGCCGGGCGGCTTTGCCGGAGCGCCGTCTTGATTGCAACCTACTACAGCAACTCCTACGAATTTCTGCGCAAGCTCCTGGGCGAACTCATCGCCGGCCGCAGGCGCGAGGGCGCGCACGGGCCCTTCTCGCGCGACCACATTCTGGTGCCGTCGGCGGCCGTGGCCGACGATCTCAGCATGCATCTGGCCCGGACGCTGGGCGTTTCAACGGGGCTGTGGCTTGACTATGTCGGGCGGTGGCTCTCGCGCTTTACGGATCGCGCGGGGTCGGCGCAGGGCACGTTTCTCGACGACCTTGACTGGATGATCCTTGCGCTTGTGCACGACGCCGAGTTTCTCAGCCGCCCCGAGTGCGCGCGCCTGAGGCACTTCGTCGAGGGCCAGACGCCCGCGGCGCTGTGCGCGTTCTCGCAGCGCCTTGCGCGCCTTTTTACGACCTACACCTCCTATCGGCTCGACTGGGTGATCGAGTGGATGGGAAACGACCCCGCGGCCTTTCACATCAAGGACAAAGAGTGGCGCCGCACCGAGGCGCGCGTGCTTGAGGCCCACCCGGACTACCGCTGGCAGCGCGCGATGTGGCGCGAGTTCAAGGAAAGGGTCTGGGGACTGGAAAAGGCCCCCTGGCCGGGCTGCGAGTACCTCGAGGGCGTGTCCGAAAAGTGGAGCGAGCTCCTGAAGCGCCGCATTGCGCCCGAGAGCCGCCCGCAGATGCACGTCTTTCTGCCCTCGGGGCTGCCGCCTCTGGCGCTGCCCTTCCTGCAGGCGCTCTCCAAGTCCCAGGACATCTTCATCTACTGCCTCAACCCGTCGTCGGCCTACTGGTTCGAGGCGCTGCCGCCGACGGCCTTCGAGAACTGGCCGCAGTCCTCGGAATCCTCGACGCTGGCCTATCTGCACCGCAACGCCGCAAGCACCCGCGCGCAGATCGAGCGGCTCTGGAACTTTTCCCTCGACCCGGAGACGGGCGCCGAAGAGTTTTATGAAGACGACTGCACGGAGGTTCCCGAGCCCGGGCGTCCGGGGCTGCTGCGCGAGGCCGATCCCTTGCTTGACGTCTCGCGCCTTCTGGAGCTTCGCGCAAGCGACGCCGCAGGCCAGAGCCAGACCATGGTCTACGTGAGGCCCGGGCGGCGCACCGTGCTCGGAGCCCTGCAGGAGGCGATTCTTGAAGACGACCTCGGGCGTCTTGCCGGCAGGCGCGAGGCTGACGACCATTCGATCACGATCGTCAAGGCGCCGAGCGCCGCCCGCGAGGTCGAGGGGCTTGCCGACTGGATTCAAAGCCTCATTGCGCGCACCGCGCAGGAGGGCAGCCCGATTGCGGCCGAGGACATCCTCGTGGTGACCCCCGACATCAACGCCATGGCGCCGGTGATCAACGCCGTGCTGGAAAACCGCACCGGCAGGCAGGCGCTTGCCTACAGCATCGTCGGGCAGTCCGCGGGCGAGGTGAACTCCGCCGCGCAGGCCATTCTTGCCGCGGGGCGCTTTCTTGCCGGGCGCGCCGACCGGGAGTCCCTCGAGGCGCTGCTGCAGTACCCGATCACGACGGCAGGCCGCGGCGCGCATGGACTCGACCTGCAGACGGCAGGCGTCTGGCTTGCGGCGGCGGGCTATCGCTTCGGCATCAACGAGGCGCATGTCCGCGACCTGCTCGAGGAGGGGCTTGCGCGCCCCGAGGGCGGGCCCGGTGCTCCCTTTGACGGAACGCTTGAGCGTGCGCTTGAGCGGCTCAACCTCGGCGCCTTCATGCGCGGCGACGTGCGCGTCTCGCTTGCCGGGGCGTACGCCTCGCGCGGCACCGAGCTTGGAGGCTTTGCGCGGGTGGACGGCAGTGAAAACGCCGCCCTGCTCTCGTTTCTGCTCGGGCTCTGGGAGTCGCTTTCAGCCATGATTCCGGGGCGCGGCAGGCGAAGTCCCGCGGACTGGAAGGCCTGGACGCACACGCTCATTCACACGCTCTTTCCCTGTGCCGAGGCAAGCGACGAGGTCTATGAATTCCGGGGCGTGGTCGATCGCATGGTCGAGGTGATGCAGCGCGTGCAGGGCGAGACGCCCGTGGACTTTCAAAGCTTCTGGACGATGCTCTCGCTCAAGGTGCGCGACGAGAAGACGCCCGTGCGCAGCACCGGGCGCATCGTCTTTGCGCCGATCGACGCCCTGCGCTGGCTGCCGCGGCGCGCCATCGCCGTGCTGGACCTAAACGAAGGCCCGAACTTTCCGGGCGTCAACCGAAGCGAGGAGTTCGACCTCATGCAGGCCGAGCTTGTCGACGAGCGCGGCCGCAGGCTCTCAACCCGCAGACGGGGCGATCGCGACAGCCGCGCCAACAACCGCAACGTCTTTTTCGACCTCATCGTCTCGGCGCGCGAGTATTTCTACTGTTCCTACACGGCGGGCACCGGCCCGGTGGAAAAGAACCCCTCGGTGGTGCTCTCGGACTTGAAGCAGACGCTTGCCCTCGGGCTGGGCGATATGGCCGCCGTCGACCGCGAGCTCACCGTGCGGCTTGCGCCGCAGGCCGCGGCGCCTGAAAGCTTTGACGCCGCGCTCGGCATGCTTCAAAGCCACGATGAGACGGCCGCCCGCGCGGTGAACGCCGCGCTTGCGGTCAACTACCTTGACGAGGCGGACGTCTTTTTAAACGAAGGCGTCGTGCAGGGGCTCGACGAAAACGAGGGCGCCCGCGCGGGACTGCGCGAAATCATCGAGTGCTTCACCGGCCCTGACGAGTGGCTCGTGCGCGCCGCAGGGCTTGATGCCGGAAGGCTGGAGGACGCGCCGGCTCCCCGGCTTGAGGCGGCCTTTAAAAGCAGTCTCGTCAACTCGGGCTTCATTCGAAGGACGCTTGCCGAGCTGCGCGCCGGGCGCACCGGCGAGGAGCTCATCACCGCGCTTGAGGATGACCCTTCCATGGGTCTGGGGGCGCTGCGCGGGCACGTCGTCAGGGAAAAAGTCAGCGCGCTTGAGATGGGCGTGAGCGAAATCGAGGCGCTCCTGGAGGGGACGATCTCGCGGCGCATGCCCTCGCAGACGGTCGAGTTTGCCCACGGGCGCTACCGGCGTCTGGCCCTTCCTGCCGCGACGGTGTATGAAAGAAGTGACGGAAGCCGCTTTACGGTGTTTGACTCGACTTCGAAGGCGGACCGGCGGCGCGCCCTGCTGAAGTTTCTTGCGCTTGGGTGCGTGCACGACGATGTGAGCGCCTGGGCGGCCGACTTCACCCAGGCTCCGAAGGTCGATGACTCGGGCGAACCCGTTCTCGAAGGGTTCTTGAGCTGCTGGCGCAGCCCCCGCGATGCGGGGCAGAGCAAGACGCCGCGGCGCGTGATGGAGCTTCTTTTGCAAATCTTTGAAAGGCAGGCGCTTGACTCCCCTGCGCTTGCGCAGCCCGAGAGGAATGGCCGGGGCGACGACTCCCCCAAGGGGCCCGATGACGGCGGCATACCGCTGTGGCTGGGGCGCGGCAACCGCGACGAGCTGCGCGAGCGCACGCAGCGGCTTTTTGAGAGCATTGATGCGCTTGCCGGGCTTTTTGAGGCGCCTGCGCCCGCCGATGGGGCAAAGGAAGCCAAGAAAGGACGCTCCGGCGCCAGGGGGGCGCCGGATCCGCAGTCGGTGCTCGGCGCCTTTGAACAGGCCGCCTCCGACATTCTTGAAGCCCTGGGAGAGGCGCAATGCTGACCAAAAACGTGATGGACTTTGATCTTCGCACCTCGCCTCTGGCTGGACGCTGGCTTCTTGAGGCAAGCGCAGGCACGGGCAAGACCTATTCGCTTGAGCACATCGTGGCGCGGCTTCTCGTGGAGGAGGGCGCCTCGCTTGAGCGCATTCTGCTGGTGACCTTCACCAACGCCGCCACCAATGAAATCAGCGAGCGCGTGCGGCAGCTTCTGCTTCGCATGCTCGCGCGCGCCGAGGGCGCGGCGGACGCGCTCTCCGACGCCCTTGAGGAGGACATGGTCGCGCAGTGGCGATCAGAGGGGCGCGACCTTGAGGCGATCTTTGCCCGCGCGCTTGCAAGCTTTGACGACGCCTCGATTCTGACGATTCACAAGTTCTGCCAGAAGATGCTGAGCGACTTCAGCTTCACGCGCGGGGGCGATGCGAGCGCAACCTTCGGCTCGACCGAGCAGCTGGCGCAGCAGGCCGTTGAGGAATTCATCCGCGAGAAGGCCCCGAGCCTGGCGCCGGAGGATGCCGCGCAGCTCGTGGCCTGGCAGTCGGATCTTGAGAAGCTCCTTGAAAAAGTCGTGCTCGCAGCGCCCGTTGTGGAGAAAATGGGTCTTGAGGCCGATTTTGAGCCCGCAGACGGCAAAAGGCGCAGGAAGGCGCAAAAGGTCGCCTCCGAGGCGCTTGCCGCGGTGCTGCGCGAGTTCATCGAGAAGGTGCCGGCCCGGTTTGAGGCGCTTGAGAAAAACGCCTCCGTCATGAGCTTCAACGGGCTTTTGAAAAAGACCTATGAACTTGTGCACGAGGATTCCGAGCTCGCCGCCAGAATTCGCGCGCGCTACGACGCCGTGCTCATTGATGAATTTCAGGACACCGACTCGGTGCAGTACGGCATCTTCAAGGAAATCTTCTTTCCCGACTCGGGGGAGAAGGGCGCGCGCTCGGTCTTTCTCGTGGGCGACCCCAAGCAGGCGATCTACGGCTTTCGCAACGCCGAGCTTGAAACCTACATCGCTGCGCGCGACGAGATTCTCGCGCTGGGGGCCGGCAGCGGCGGCGTGCTGGCGCTGCGGAAGAACTTTCGCTCGGCCGCGCCCCTGGTTGCCTTTGTCAATGAGTTTTTCAA
Source organism: uncultured Duodenibacillus sp. (assembly GCA_944390745.1). Classification (GTDB taxonomy): domain Bacteria; phylum Pseudomonadota; class Gammaproteobacteria; order Burkholderiales; family Burkholderiaceae_F; genus Duodenibacillus. The sequence continues at coordinate 61,069 of CALXQK010000002.1, forward strand.
CGACAGCCCAAAGGACGAGAACCTGCCCTCGGGCGGGCCGGGGGCCTTTCTTGCCGGCGAGATCGCCTTTGCGCCGAGTGAGGCCGCGGGCAGCGCCGCGCAGCTTGTTCGCCTTGTCGACGGGCGCCTTGAGCCGGTGCCCGCCGTGAGCATCTGGCTCAATCCTCCCGAGCAGGACGTCTCGGCAAAGGTGGACAAAAGCAAGCGCTTTGTCGCCGAAGACATCATCGAGCGCGAAAGCGACTGGATGGCGCGCGACATCTCGCAGCTTCTCGACAGCAGCCGCGGCGCGGTCTACGTGCGCAAGAAGGCCGTGGTCGACGGGCGCGAGGTCCGGGCCCGGAGGCTTTGCCCGGGCGACATCGTCATTTTGATTCCAAAGCGAAGCGCCGCCGAGCGCTACATCGAAAAGCTCGCGCACCGCGGCATTCGCGCCGTGCTCGACAGCAAGGACGACGTCCTGAAGACGCCCGAGGCCTGCGAGATTCTGGCCGTGCTGCGCGCCATGCTCGCCGCAACGGACCGCAGGGTCGTCAACGCGGCGCGCGCCACGCGCATCTTCGGCAGAACGCTTCATGAAATCCGCGGCGACGAGCAGGCGGGCGTGCGCGACCGCGCGCTGCTTGAAGAGGCGCTCTCGCGCTGGAGTCTCTCGGGGCCGGCCGGTGCCTTCGGGCTCATCATGAAGTCGCTCGGCGTCGTCGAGCGCCTTCTGAAGGTGCGGCAGGGGCAGCGGGTGCTGCAAAACTACACGCACATCATCGAGGAGCTGCAGCAGAAGTTTCTGTCGCTTCGAGGCGCCCTCTCGACGCTGCAGTGGCTTGAGCAGGAGATGGACTCCACCGGCGAGGTTCCCGAAAATCGCGTGGTGCGCACCCTGGCCGACGCGCAGGCCGTGCGCCTGGTGACCATGCACTCAAGCAAGGGGCTTGAATATCCCGTGGTTTACCTTGCGCAGGCCGGGGGGCTCAAGGAGAGCTCGAAGGGTCCGCGCACTTTTTTCAAGGGGGAGATTGAGGGCGAGCAGGCCTGCATCATTGCGCCGGGGGGATTTGAAGGCGACGTCAAGGAGCGTTGCCAGAGCCGCGAGCGCATCGAAAAGGTGCGTCTTGCCTACGTTGCCATGACCCGCGCCTCCTCGCGCCTGGTGATGCCGCTTTTCTTCACCAACCCGACCAACGGCCACGTCACGGGCCTTGGCCACGCCTACCTGCGCTCGCTCATGCGCTGGACCGGCAAGGTGCCCTCGGGATATGAGGCCGTCTGCAGGCAGGTGCGCGGCAGACTTGAGAGGGTTTGCAAGAGTGTCGAGAGCATCTTCATCGACAATTCGCAGGCGCTGGGCATCGATCCCGGGGATTTTGCCCGGGACGGACAGACGCCGGTTTTGTCGGAGGATTTTGCAGCCCCGGGCCGCATCATTGAAATCAGAACCGAGCCGCCCGAGGGCTCGGTGATTGCGGCGGCCGCACGCAGCGGGCGGTTTGAGGCGCTTGAAGCCCAGGGTCTGGCGCAGTCCTGGCGGCGATCAAGCTTTACGGCCATCGCCCGAAAACTGGCGCACCCCGCCTCGGGCGCAGGCGACGAGTACGAGCCCGGGACTGATGCGCTTGACGCCATCGAGGCAAAGGTCGAGCGCGGCGCGGCTCTGGAGATTGCGCCCGCTGACGCCGCTCCGCAGGCGGGCGCAGTCAGCCTCAGGCCCGAGGCGGCGGCATCGCTTCGCGGCGCAGGCGTGGGCGACTGGCTGCACCGCCAGCTGCAGGCGGCCTTCAACCTGGGCTCGATTCGCGCGCGCGCCGAGCGCCTTGCCGCTGCTCCTGGGCTTCTGGCGCAGGCCTACTTCATGACGGGAAGCTCGCCTGAGGAGCTTGAGGCCGCGCAGAAGCTTGTGGGGTCGCGTCTTGGCGCGCTTGCCGACGCGGTGCTTTTTCGCACGCCCGAGGGGCGCGAGGTGCGCACAAGCGACATCAAGCCCGGGCGCTCGGTGCCCGAGATGGAGTTTTTGCTTCATGCCCCGAAGAAAAGCCTGGGAGTGCAGACGCTCATCAAGAGTTTCGGCGCTGCAGGACTTTCCTTTGAAAGCGATGCGCGCGATCCGCTCTCCGGATACGTGACCGGGTCCATCGACCTGATGTTTGAGTTCGAGGGCCGCTACTGGATCATCGACTGGAAGAGCAACTTTCTGGGCGACGGGCTTCCGGCCTCCTACACGCAGGAGGCAATGGCCGATGAGATCCGGCGCAAGAACTATGCGCTGCAGTACGCGATCTACCTCACGGCTCTAAAGCGCCACTTGATGGCCACAACGAGTCTGACGAAAGAGACGGTGTGGGACGCCATCGGAGGCGCCGCGTACGTGTTCCTGCGCGGCATCGATGCCGCAGAGAAGCTCGATGCCCAGGGGCGGCGCAACGGCGTTTTCCTCACCTGTCCGCGCGAGGCGGTCGATGCGCTTGACGCCCTTTTGGGCCGCGGCGGCAAAAGCGCTTGAGAAAAAACAACTGGTGCCTGAAAGATGACGACAAATCTTGAATTTTGCGGTGCGTTGGCTGGAAATTGCGTCAACAGCGAGAGTCTTTGCCTTGTTACGCGCCCGTCGGCCCGCGCGCAGGCAAGGCTTTTTGCAAATCTCGCGCAGCGCCGGGGAAAGCCTCTTGACGCGGCCGGGCAGCTTGCGCTGGCGCTTCTTCTGGAGGCGCTGCAGCGCGCCCTTGACGACGGCAGCGTCTGTCTGGTTGAGCGGCGCTACAAAAAGACAGTTGAGGACTACCAGAGGGCCCGGACGGCTCAAGAGTCTCAAAACCCCCGGGGGGCGTCCGGGGAGGGCGCCTTGCATGGAGAGCAGGCCGGCGCTGAGGGCGAGCCGTGCGCCCCGGCAGCCGTTTTGCCGCTCAAGGAGCTTGCCCTGCGCCTTGCTGCGTGCGGCCTTGCGGTCGTGCGCAAGGGGTCGGGGCCCATGGCGGACGCTCCTCTTGTCTTTGACGTCAGCGATGAGGGCGCGGCGCTTTATGTCGAGCGCAGTTTTTATGAAGAGCAGCGACTTGCCCGCGCCGTGGCGCAGCTTGCCGATGCGGCCGCTGTCAGCGCCCCGCCGCAGACGCCCGAGGATCCCGCGCAAAGAGCCGTGCGGCTGGCCTGCGAGGGGCGCCTTGCGGTCGTAAGCGGCGGGCCCGGCACGGGCAAGACCACGATTGTGACGAGCGTTCTGGCGGCGATTCTGTCTGAAAACCCCCGCGCGCGCATACTTCTGGCCGCGCCCACGGGAAAGGCCGCAGGCCGCATGCAGCAGGCCGTGCTTGAGCGCGCCGGCAGCGCCAGCAGCGATCCCGGGGTGCTTGCGCGGCTCAGGAGCCTGCGCGCGAGCACCATTCACCGGCTGCTCATGACGCGCCAGGACGACGGCTCAAGGCCGGGGCCTGAGAGTCCGCTTGATGCCGACGTGCTCGTGGTCGATGAGAGCTCGATGATCGACATGGGGCTCGCCATCCGGCTTTTTGATGCGATCGACCTGTCGCGCACGCGCGTGGTGCTTCTTGGGGACCGCCATCAGCTTGCGGCCGTGGGGCCGGGATCGGTCTTTGCCGACCTTTCAGACGCCAGGGGAAGGCTCGCGCCGCACATCGCGCAGCTCGTGGTGAGCCACCGCTTTGCCGCCGACAAGGCGATCGGCCGCCTGTCGGCGCTTGTCAACGCAGGCAGGGTGCGCGAGACCTGTGCGCTTCTTGAAGAGCTTCAGGCCGCGGACGGCGCCGATGACGACAACGCGGTGCGCTGGCACGAGGCCGGGGGCGCTGGCGCGCGCACGGCGCAGCCCCTGACGCCCGCCGCGAAAGCCTGGATTGACTTGATGATGCAGACCATCATCAGGGCCGTGCGCGAGCACGCTGCAGACTTTGCAAGCGGCGTTGACGCAGGCCGCAGGCTGGCCGCCGCACAGGAGCTCGCGCGCGTCGTGCGAAGCTTCGGCGTGCTTGCCGCGCAGCGCCAGGGCCCCATGAGCGTGGAGGCCGTCAACCGCGAGGCCGAGGAGCGGCTTGAGGCCGAGGGCTTTTCAGGGCGCTTGTGGCGGCAGATCATCGTGCGCAGCAACGATCCGGTGACGGAGCTCTACAACGGCGACGTGGGCATCGTGGTGCCAGGATCGGCCGATGACGGAGAATCCATCGGGCCGGAGGTCTTTTTCCCCGAAACGAACCGCTTTGTGAAGGCGGGACTGCTGCCGGCCTGGGACCCGGCCTTTGCGATCACGATTCATCAGTCGCAGGGCTCGGAATATCACCATGTGGCGGTGCTGCTGCCGCTTGCGGTCGACTCGCCTCTGGCCACGCGCGAGCTTTTGTATACGGCGATGACGCGCGTGAGCGACATCCGCACCGGGCAGGGCGTGCGCTACGGCACGCTTGATCTCTTTGCCCCGCGCGCGGTGCTCGAGCGCGCCATCCGCACGCCCGTGGTCCGCGAGGGCGGTCTTGCCAGACGCCTGCAGGAGGTTGCCGTTTGCGCAGACGGCGCCGATGACTCGCGCCCCTTATAAAATCAATCGATTGAAGGCGCGCCGGCGCGCCCCAGTGTTTTTGGAGAATTCCTCATGCCCCGCAGCATGTCCGCCGTCAACGAAGCTGTTCTTTTTCTTGCCGTCTTAAAGCGCATCCCGCGCAAGAGGTGGGTCACCGCGCAGGAACTGATGGAAAACATGCGCGAGGCGGGCTACGACATTCAGGAGCGGCGCATGCAGCGCATCCTCAAGGCGATGAGCGAGTGCGAGGACCTGGGCATAGAGACCAACCGAAAGTCCAAGCCCTACGGCTACCGGCAGGGACTGCCCTCGGGGGATCTGTCGATGTTTCAGATGCGCCCGGACGTCTCGCTGCTCGTGCGGCTTTTTGAGGAGCACCTGCGCTATCAGCTGCCGCAGCGCATCCGCGCCTCGCTCACAACCGTCTTTGAGTCGGCGCGGGAGACCTTGAATGAGTCCGCTCCGGGCCGTCCGCGCGAATGGGTCAACAAGGTTGCCTTCGTCTCGGGGTGCGTGCCGATGCTGCCGCCGAAAATCACCGAGCGGGTCTTTGCCGCCGTGAGCAACGCCCTTTACCGCGGCTGCAAGCTTGAGGTGACGTATGACAACACGCAGGGCGAGCGCATCAAGGGCACGGTGTCTCCGCTCGGGCTCGTGCAGCAGGAGCAGCGCCTTTATCTCATCTGCAAGTTTGACGGCTATGACAATCTTCGCCACCTTGCGCTGCACCGCATCATCGAGGCCGGGGCGCTCGAGGACTTCCCCGCGGAGCGTCCGCGCAATTTTTCGCTCAAGAAATACATTTCAGAACGCCACCTCAACTTCAGCAACGGCAGAAAGATCCGGCTGACGCTTGAGTTCACCAACCCGGTCACGGCGCTCAATCTTCGCGAGACGCCCTTTACCCGCGACCAGGTTCTCGAGGAGCTGCCGCAGGGCGGCTGGCGCCTGTCGGCGGTGATGGACGACACGGTCCTGCTCGACGGGTGGATCGCCGCCTGGCGCGAAATCGCAGGCATTCGCAAGGTGGTCAGGGAGGAGATCGAAAGCCCGGCGCCCGCAGCCTGATTCTGGTGCGCGCCCGGCGGATTTCAAACGGTTTCGGAGATGCCGTATCCGTCATGAATTGACGCACAAGCCTCTACCATGAACACAGAGGGTTCGGCGGCGGCCGTCCTGGTTGCCCTCCCTTTGTTTTTTCTTCGGTTGATCCTGAGGAGGCTTGTGATTGATGGGTCAAACTTCTTTTTCCCCGGGCCTGGTGACGAGGGCGTCTGTCGGCAGACCAGAACGGACGAGGCTTGCGCGCAGAAGACGCCGGTGCCGTTATGCGGAGCCTCCCGAGCGCGCGAGCTTTGGAATCTTGTGCTGCCTCGGGGAGGGAGCGGCGCCGGAGGATGACCCCATGAACGGGGCGCCTGTGGTGGTGCCGGTTTCGTCTGAGGCGGCCGCCGACATTCTCCAGTCGCTTGTTTGGAGAGAAGAGCTGCGCCCGGGCGCTGACAGGCAGCGCCTGGGCACCCTTGTGCGGCGGCTTGCCTTTTTTCCCGACTCAATCATCCGGCGCGAGGTCGCGCAGTACGAGGATCTCAGCCGCACGGAGGTTCTGGCGCTTTCCCGGGACGTCTGCCGCGAGGTGCGCCTCAACGTGCTGCAAAACATCGCTGCGATCGGCATGCTGACCGCCGAAGAGGTGCTTGCCTGCGCCGCAGGCGACGCAGAAGTCTTGTCTGAGTCGCTCGAGGCGCTGTCGCGCGATCTGCTGCGCCGCCCGGGCTCTGCTGATGCCCGCGGGCCGCACCTCAGGCAGCTTGCCGAAGCCCTTGCCGGAGCCCTGGAGGGCTTTCCGGATCCGCAGGTGCAGGAGGTGCTGCACGGGCTGCGCGAGGGCCTTGAGCCTGAGGCGTGCGCGGCAGCCGCACCGCGCAGGGCTCGCCTGCGGGCGAGGCCTGGCAAGTCCCATGCGGCGGACGCGGCGCAGGCTCAATGTGCGCCGGCTGGCGCAGTCTGCAGCTTCGGACTCGTGCGGCGCGACGACTCCGGGCGGCTTCAGATGACCGACGAGGCCGTGGTTCTTGACTTCCGGATTCTGGCCGAGGCTCTCGGCCGCGTGGGCGAGGCGCCCGGAGCCGACGTGCTCTTTTCAAGGCTTGCCTCCCACCCATCCTGCATGGTGCGCGAGGCGACGGCTGAAAACTGCACCTCGCCTGCCGTGCTGCAGCGGCTCAAGGACGATGCGGCGTTGAGCGTGCGCCGGGCGCTTCTCAACAACGAGGCATTCTGCCGCAGCGTCAGCGCCAGGGAGCTTCTCAGGATCACGGGCGGGGATCCTGAGCTGGTGCACGAGCTGTGCTCGGGAGTGAATGTGTCGCAGGAGCTCGCCCGCCTTGCGCGCGAGACGTTCGGCGCCTCCCCGGATACGCTGATTCAGAGGGCGCTGCTCTGGCTTGATGACGAGGAGAGCCTGCCGTAGCAGGCTCCGCTCAAGGAAAGTTCCATGCTCCAGGACGCAGGTCCGTGCCTGCACGGCCTGCCAAATGTCCTAAACTCGAAAGCAGGGTCTCGAGAAGGGCGCGCCCTCAGGATCGAGACCGGTCTGGACAGGGAGGTGCAGCATGGCATGGGACTTTCACAAGCAATTCATCAATGGGCAGTGGACGCCATCAACGGGCGACGGACGCATTGACGTGGTCAATCCGGCGACGCTTCAGGCTTTTGAGTGGGTCCCGGACGGAACCATTGAAGACGCCGACCGCGCCGTTGGCGCAGCCCGTGCGGCTGCGCCCGCATGGGCCGCAACGCCGCTGAAGCGGCGCGCGGCGCTGATGGACGACATGCTTGCGCACCTGCGCCTGATGGACGATGAGATCGTCTCGCTTGAGGTGCAGGAGCTCGGAAGCCCGGAATTCTTTGCGCGCGCCACGCACTGCAACTACCAGTTTGAGCGCATCGAGAGCTACATCTCGATTGCCGGAACGCTGGAGCTTGAAAGCAATTACGCGCAAAGCCTGGTTGTTCGCGAGCCGGTGGGCGTCGTGGCCTGCATCACGCCCTGGAACTATCCGCTCGGACAGGTCGTGCAGAAGGTCATTCCTGCGCTGCTGATGGGCAATACCGTCGTGCTCAAGCCGAGCCGGCACACGCCTCTGACGGCCTGCCTGCTGATGGAGGCCTTCCGGCTGGCGGGCTTTCCCGCGGGCGTGGTCAACATGACCTCGGGCCGGGGAAGCTTTCTTGGCGAGCGGCTTGCCTCGCACCCGGACGTCGACATGGTCTCCTTTACCGGGTCCACGCGCGTGGGCGTTCACCTCTCTCAAAAGGCCCTTGAGTCGGTCAAGCGCATCAGCCTTGAGCTGGGCGGCAAGTCGCCCTACATCTGGCTGCCCGGCATGAAGGACTACCGGCCTGCGGTGGACAAGCTCTTTTCCTCGGTCTTTCTCAACTCCGGGCAGACCTGCACGGCGCTTTCGCGCCTGCTTGTGCCCGAGTCAATGAAGGACGAGGCCGTCAGGCTCATTTGCGAGACGCTGCCCGCCTACCCGGTGGGCGATCCGAGAGATCCGCGCGTCAAGATCGGCCCCGTGGCCTCGCGCGCGCAGTACGACAAGGTGCGCGGCTACATCGAGCTTGGTCTGTCCGAGGGCGCCGTGATGGCCGCCGGAAGCGTGCCGCCTGCCGAGCCTGCGGGGGGCTTTTACATTGAGCCCGTGGTCTTTGTCGATGTCGACAACAAGATGCGCATTGCGCAGGAGGAGATCTTCGGTCCCGTGCTCTGCGTGATCACCTACAGGACGCTCGAAGAGGCCGTGGCCATTGCCAACGACACGCCCTACGGGCTCAACGCCGCCGTCTACGGGCCGCACGCCGAGGCCGTGGCCGTTGCCCGCGCCATTGCCGCGGGCAACGTCTACGTCAACGACGGACCGCGCGACATCACCGCGCCCTTCGGCGGCTACAAGGCCTCCGGCATCGGCCGCGAGGGGGGAGCCGCGGGACTGCTGGAGTTCACGCAGTTCAAGGCGATCTTTGAACATGGAAATCAGTGATGAAACGGTAGCGTTTCCCTGTGTTTTGCGCCACCCCGCCGTCCCGTGCTTGCTACTATCAAAGACAGACGCCCGAGGCGAAATATTTCTGACGCAGCAAATGATCGGTTCGCTATAAACAATCGGCCGCCGCGGCGGCCGCCGTGGTGGGCGTTCCCGCCGCTGAAGCGGCCGTGATTGAGAAGAAGGCCGATCTGGTCATCATCGGCGGCGGTCTGGGCGGCTTGTCCGCCGGCAACGCCGCCGTCAAGAAGGGCGCCAAGCCGACCATTCTGGAAAAGCTCAACTTCCTGGGCGGCGCCGGCCTTTTCCCTGAAGGCTCCCTGGGCGTGCACACCCGCTATCAGAAGGAGCACGGCATCACGACGTCCGTGCAGCAGGTGATGGATGCCGCCCTGCAGTACCATCACTTCCGCTGCGATCCTGAGATCCTGCGCGTGCTGATTTCCGAGTCGACCCGCACGATCGACGAGATCCAGGACATGGGAATTGAATTCCGCGGCATTCGCACGACCTACCCGAAGGGCGAGTCGCTGATGTGCTGGCACCTCTTCAAGGGCGGCGCTGCGGCGGTCTGCGACAAATTTGTTCAGAACATCAAGGCCCGCGGCGGCGAAATCCATACCGAAACCACCGCCACGCGGCTGCTGACCAACAAGGGCCGCGTCGTTGGCGTGGAGGCCACGAGCGCCAAGGAAGGCAAGCTCATCATCCATGCCAAGAAGGTGATCATTGCCACGGGCGGCTTTGCGGCCAACAAGGAGATGCTCGCGCAGTACGTGTTTGACTCCTCGGCTCTGGGCATGGTCGAGCCCATCTGGCTGCGCGGCCCGGTGGTCGACGGCCGCACGGGCGACGGCATCAACATGGCGCGCCTTGTGGGCGCGGGCGTGGCCGGCATGCACGCCGTGGCGGGCAACGCGCCCTACCTGCCCGACGTTCCTCCCATCAACCAGTTCTCGGGCCCGGATGAACTCAAGCAGGGCCGCTGCGCTTTGGCGCAGCCCTGGCTGTGGGTCGACCACAACGGCAAGCGCTTCTTCAACGAGTCCCGCGGCTCGGTCTTCGTGGACGTCTACAACGCCATGACGACCGCAGGCGGCGTCTCCTACACGATCTTCGAACAGGAGAAGATGGACCGCATGATCAACAAGGACGCGGTGCTGCCCTTCAACGCGATCGTGCTTGCGGGCGTGCCCCTCAAGGCCCTTCCCAAGACCTGGGAGATCGGCATGAAGCGCGGCTGGGCCTTCAAGGCCGACACGATCGAGGATCTCGCGCAGCAGATCGGCGTGCCGCCGGAAAATCTCCTTGCGACGATGAAGCGCGTCAACAAGTTTGCCGAGCAGAAGAACGACCCGGACTTCAACCGCTCGCCCGAGCACCTCGAGAAGTTCAACCTCGAAAAGGGCCCGTACTACGCGCTCAAGGCCATTCGCTGCTTCTTCCTCACGCTGGGCGGCGTGACCGTCACCCCGCACTTTGAGGCCAAGACGCCGCAGGGCGACGTGATCCCGAACCTCTTCGTGGTTGGTCAGGATATCGGCGGTCTCTACGACTCGTCCTACGACCTGCGCTGCGAAGGCTCGGCTTCGTCCTTTGCCATGACCTCGGGCCGCGTGGCCGCCGAGACGGCTCTGGGCCAGATCGAAAAGGGCGTCTGACCCTGAACTCGTCTGAAGCAAAGCCCTGAGGCTTTCACGACAGGCGGCCGGCGGAAGGGAAACTTTCCTCCGGCCGCCTTGTCTTTGAGCCGGCGCCCCAGCTCCCGGCCCGCTCAAGCCGCAAGATGACCATCGCAGCCGCCGAAGAACTTCTCGTACTCGGCTTTCATGACGCCGTAAACCTTGATGTCGAGTTCCCGGTCAAAGGAGCCTGGCTTGGGAGCAAGAAACTTTTGCGGCGCAGCAAAAACCCTATCAAGCCGCTTGTTGAACTCGTCAAGCAGACTCTCATAGAAATGCACCTGTTCGAGTCTGGTCATGCGCACCAGATGGATGGCGAAATAGCGCTCTTTTCCGAGGGTGTTTACATCGATCATGATTCCATTCGGAGACGTTCTTTCGCCAAGGAGCATGCTGACCAAATGCTGATTGACGCCCGCGGAAACAACATCGAACTGCCCGGCGGCGCTGCCCCTGCCGCTGCAGGCGCAGTCGACGTCGTCGTTGAGCGTGTTGCTGAAGTACGCCTTCCAGCCGGTTTTGTCCTGAAAAACGAAATAGGCAGGAAGGTGCAGGGTGAGGGCGACCTCTGTTCCAATGCATTCGTCCTCGAGGATCCTTGCAAAGAGCCCTGAGATCCTTGAGTAGATCGGAATGCAAAACTCAATGCCGCGATCCAGACGAAAGCGCGACCTCGCCTTTGGCGACGGCACAAGAAAGCTGCTCCGCGCAGTCAGTCCCTCAAGATCTAGCCAGACCTTCTCAAAGGAAAAGCAGTAGGGCGTCCAGCGCTTCGGCAGCCGGCCGCTCCGCGCCTCGCCAACGGCCCAGTCGAGCATCAGGCGGCATTCCAGAACGCTCATGACAAGAGAGAAGGCGTGCTTGAGCGCGCTGCTCTTGAGAAACAAAAGACTGTCCCAGACGAAACGGGCCATGCGGTTGAGGGCCGCCGGAGAGTACGGAGGCCGCCCGAGGCGCTTTTTTGCGTTCCCGGGCTTTCTCACCGGCAGGGGCATGGAGCCCGGCTTGATCTGCAGGAACAAGGGGCTTTCGCCCTTTGCCAGAAGCTCGATTCTTGAACGGGCGTAAAAGCGGGCGTCAACTCCCGTAAAGACATGGCTGAGCCGGGAGAAGATGGGAACTTCAAGGCCCTGGGAATTGAAGAGCGTGCCGGAAAATTCAAACTCTCCCGGCCTCATGATGAATTTCGGGCGGGCGTGCCGGCAGAACTCCTCATAGGGGATGGGGCGGCCGACAGGAAGATCATCGGCGTGCGCGCGCAGGTATTCCTGGCAGATCGAGGAGAGCGGAGCCCCCCAGCTGTTGTTTCTTGGAATTTTCATGGAGATTCAGCGGTCCAGGTCGTCGGTTGCGTAGATCACTTCGCCGGGGGTTCCTTCAGGCACTCTGACTTGCGAGACCAGAACCCAGACGAGGGGACAGGGAGCATCCTTTTCCTTTGGAAAGGGAGTCACCCCGTCCGTGAAGGTGATGCACGCATCCGGTTCAATGTTGTTGTCCCGAATCCAGGCCATGACGGCCCTCATGTCGGTGCCGCCGTACCAGAGGCTTTTGCGCGGCGTGAGTTCCTCGCCCCTTTCAAAGACGTCAACCGCCTCGACCTTGACGGTGCAGTAGACGACGTAGACCTTCCGGGGATGGCAGAGCTCGAAGATGGCCTGACAGTGGCCGAAAAAAGCGGCGGTTTGCGAGTCGGAAATGGAGGCGGAGACGTCGATGCCCAGCACGACCTCGCCCATGTTCGGCATGCGTTCGCGGCGGGGCAGGTAGGCGACGCTGAGGCGCCGCCGGTTCGGACGCCTCCACGTGAAGCGCTGGCCTGCCTTGCTCACCAGATAGCGTTCAAGCAGCTGATGCCAGGGCATTCGGGACTTGAGGACGGAATCAACGAAGCGCCCGAGCCGGCCGCTCATCATGCCGCGTGAGCGGGCAAGGGATGCCGCCTGGCCGATGCTGATCCTGCCCAGGGAAATCTGTTCGTTGATCTGCTCGCTGGTCATTGCAGGAACGCACTCGGGCAGATCCCTGATGTCGAGCGATCCGCAGCAGGCCCCGTTGCCGCCATCTTCACCGGCCTTGTCTGCTTCAAGCGGGGAATCGTGCTCAAGCAGGCTGGGTTCGCGCGCATGCGCCGCCCTGAGCTTGCTGTGTTGGTCGGCGAGCTCGGCGTAGATGTTCTCCGAGGTCCTGGCTGCGGCGCCCGGCATGAGAATGCCGCCCTCGATGAATTTTCCGACATTCTCGGCAATGAGGATGTCGTTGATGACGGCGTCGCAGGCGATGTTGTAGAGCTCATGATCCCGGCTTCCGCGGCGCAGGGCGTGGGCAAAGACGACGTGCATGACTTCGTGCGCCAGCAGAAAGATGAGCTCCTCCAGGCTGCAGGAGTTGACGAACCCGGGGTTGAAGATCATCTTGCCGTTGGGCGTCACCGCGGCGGTCGGCACCTTTTCGCTGACAAGGTGCTCGTGCTGATAGACGAGGCTGCCGAAGAAGGGATGACGGATGAGAAGCGCGATGCAGGCCCTGCCGATTTTTCTTTCGGCGCTTTTTTGATCCATTGGAGTCTCTTTCATTGAAAATCACAGCAAAAGACCGCCCGCGAGCAGAAATTTCGCGACCGTTGTGCCGTAGAGGTTTTTGCCCCCGGCCGTCTGGGCCGTCGTGAAGACCTTCTTGTTTGCCGAGAGGTACATCTTGGCTGCCGCCACCGCCATTTCGGGGCTGAGCCGTTTGGTGAAGGTCCAGACCGCCTCGCAGTTTTCGAGCGTGAGTTCAGAGGCGAGTTTTGCAATCGTTGCCCACTGCACGTCGCGCTCCTCAGGGATGGGAACGCTCCTGGGGTCGGCGAGGATGCGCTCGACGCCCGGGAGCTTTTTCATGACGCGCAGAAAGCCCACGTACTCAGCGGCGGCGCCCTTTCCGACGGAGCCCGCAACGTGCTCGGCAAAGATGCCGGAGTTTTTTTCGATTGTCTCGGGGATGCGGGCGACCGACTCCCAGGAGCGCGGCGTCGGGTTGCAGCTCCGGCTGGGGTCAAAGCTGCTCAGCAGCTCCGGGCGAAAGCGGATGAAGGCCTGAAGCTTTGCCGGAATCCCGTGCGTTTCCGCCCACGCCATCCAGTCCTCAAGGTCCTCCGTAAACTCAAGCTCGCGCATGCGGTTGGCAAGCTTCGTGCTGAGGCGGTTGGCCCCGGACTTGTCCTGCGTCCGGTTTCCGGTTGCAATGATGTAAAGCTCGCTGGAAAGGCGAAGCTGTCCGGCGCAGCGATCAAGGATCACGCGGCACAGCGGGTTTTGCATCGACATGTCGGCGTCCGTGAGCTCTTCGACGATGAGCACGCACGGTCCAACCCCTTCGCGAAGCACCCAGAATTCCTGGGGCGGCAGCCACTTGGTGAACTCGCCGTTGAATTGCGGCAGCCCCAGAATGTCGCTTGGCTCGCACAGCGAAGGGTTGAACTCCACAATGCGCTCGGGTGCGATGCCGTGCTTCTTGGCAAGCTCCTGCGCGATTTCGCGCGCGCACGAGCTCTTCCCGCCGCCGGGCTTTCCAACGATGAAGGGCACCACTTCGTTGGTGACCTCAAACTGGGCGAGGATGGACGATTTCAGATTCGAAAATTTCATCGTGTGCTGGCAATCCGTTGGTGCGTTGTCAGGGGCGCTCCTGCGCGTCATGCGCTCGAGCCGCCTGCCGATTGTCCTGAGGACGGTGGAAACGAGCTTCTGAGGCGCGTCGCGCATGTCTTTCGCGTGCAGGCTCCCCGGGCGGCTCGAGCTCTTGCCGGGACCGCGATAGGCGGGGATGCCGCTTTCGGAGAAAAGGCCGATGCTCGAAACGAAGAAGGTGACCGGAATCTGCGTTCTGAGCCGCAACTGGCTCGAGGGGCCGCAAACCATGTCACTTCTCCAGGAATCAGAATCTCGTTTGAATATTTCGATACCTGGATTGTCGGAATTGATGCGTCAATGATTGACGCGTGCGAAGATGCGTCGGGATGGGCGAATGGCGCCGGGGTGCTTGATGAAAATACAGAAAACGCGGGGCGCGCGGTTGAAAAAGCGCGGCCCCGCGTCAGGCGCCTTGTTTGAAAAGCCGCAAGGCTTGCGTGATCTAACCCGGTTGGCCCTGGAGAATCTGAACGGCAAACGGATCGTCCTCGGCGCGCTCGTGCGCGATGTATTCCATTCGCGCGGCAATGGCCTTTGCCTTCTCGTGTCCCCAGCGCTCGCGCACGAAGGCGAGGGCCATGTCGGTTCCTGCTGAAACGCCCGAGGCGGTCCAGAACTTGCCGTCAGCCACCCAGCGAGCGCGCGGCTGCCAGAAGACTTCGCGGCCAAAGGAGGTCGCCCACGTCCAGGAGCGCTTGTTGGTCGTTGCGCGGCGCCCTTCAAGGCACGCGGCCGCCGCAAGAAGCGCCGAGCCCGTGCACACCGAGAGAACCGTCTCGGACTCTTCGACAAGCTGCCGAAGCCGGGCTAGCCAGGAGTCGTCGCCAGAAAGCGGACGGGTGCCCATGCCGCCGGGAATCAAAAGAATGCCGCCGGCGGAGACCTTTGAAAAGGGACGCGTGCTCACCTCAAACAGCTGGCGGCAGCCGACAAGGCCGCCCTGAATGGAGAAGTAGCCGAGGCGGCAGTCCTCCAGGTCTCCCAGAACCTCAACAGGGCCGAAGACGTCAAGCGGTTCAAAGCCTTCAAAGAGCAGGACGTTGATGGGGATGGTATTCATGGGGCAATCCTGGGGGAAGGGAGGCTCGGCAGAGGCCATGGTTTGCGGTGACTCTTGCCGCGTCTGCAGACAGGGAATGTCCAAATAGTACGCCTTCGATCGGGCTAAGGATGCCCGCCGTCTAGACGCATATACCGGATGCATGTCTTTCGACGAAAAGCCATGCAGGATGAGGGAAATTTAGGGATTTAGGGCTCTAAAGTCAGGACAAAAAAAGGGCGTCATCTGACGCCCTTTTTTAGGAATTTTGGTGGAGATGAGGAGGATCGAACTCCTGACCTCTGCATTGCGAACGCAGCGCTCTCCCAGCTGAGCTACACCCCCAAAATTTTGTTGAAGCCCTACGGCTGCCAACGGCAAACCGTTTCTTCAGGCCGCGTATTCTGCACAAACTCGGCGGAAATTGCAAGTCTGACTGCGGACAACGGAAGGCGCGCTGGTGCGTGCCTTCCGTGAGAAGGCCTGAGGCGCGTTCCTAGAGGGCAAGCGCCTTCTGCACGAACTCCTTGAAGGGGGCCACGCTCTTGGGCTCAATGAGCGTGTCGATCACCTTGCCGTCCTTGAGAAGCACGAGCGTCGGGATGTGGCGGACATCAAACCTCTCCTTGATGCCGGGGTTCTCGTCGAAGTTGCAGCTTGCGAAGGTGAGCTTGTCGGAATACTGCTCGGCAAACTGCCCGAAGAACGGGGCGATGCGCTGGCAGTCGACGCACCACATGGCGCCGATGGCAAGAAAGACGGGCTTGGCGGAGGCGCCGACAACCTCTTCATAGTTCTGGTCGGTGACCATCTGAACCTTGTTCATGACACAACTCCATAAGGTCAAAAGTCAATCGGACCCGGCATCCCTGCAGGCAGACGGATGCGGTTTGTCTCGATGGTACCAAAGCAAGAGGCAGAGAGGCGGGACATTTTGATTTTGTTTCCAATACTCACGCTTTCTGACCTCCTAAGCGGTGATGCCTCCTTCGTATAATTCATCGGCTATGAGAAAGAACAAAAAACCCGCCATCGCAAGCGAATGGCGAGAAAACAAGGCCGCACAGGACCGCGCCGAACAGCTCGCGCAGCGCGAGGCCGCCCGCGCCAGCCGCTCCGAGCGGGTGGCGCGCGCCGGCGCATTCTTCAAGCACTCACTGGCAAGCGTCGGCTGGCTCGTGTCGCTCGTGCTCGCCGTGCTGCTTGCGGCGGCCCTGGCCACCTACACGCCGACGGATCCGGGGTTTTCAGCCACGGGGACTGCGGGTGCGCGCAATCTTTGCGGACTTCTCGGCGCCTGGGTCTCGGATTTTCTCTACTGGCTGCTGGGGCGCTCGGCCTGGTGGGTCGTCGCCGCGCTCTTTGTGAGCGGCTTTAGCCTTGTACGCTTCATCTGGGCCAAGGGTGATGCGGTGACGCTTCGCATTCATCCCCTGTCGGCTACGCTCGGCATGGCGCTGCTGCTGACCGCCTCAACGGGGCTTGAGTGCCTGCAGTTCGGCTACCTCGGGCAGAACATTCCGATGGGCCCCGGCGGGCTCTACGGGCAGTATGTCGCGGGCTGGGTGACGCCTTATCTGGGCATCTGGGGCTCGACCTTCGTGGCGGGGGTCTGTCTGGCGATCGGCGCCTCCTACGTGTTCGGCTTCTCCTGGTTTGATGTGGCCGAGCGCATCGGCATGGTGCTCGAGTCGATCGGCAAGTGGATTACCTTCAGGCGCCCGGCAAAAAAGGAGGCCGCCCAAGAGCCAGCGCCCGAGACTGAAGGTGCGGCTGCTGCCGCAGCCGACGAGGAGCCTGCGGCGGGCGAGGCCAGGAAGCCCCGCGCCAAGAAGACGCGCGACATCAGCGTGGCGCTTCCCAAGGGGGCGCTCACGCCCTCAAACCGCGACATCGCTGCGCGCCAGCCCGAGCTTTTCCCGAAGCCCAACGACGGATCGATTCTGCCGAGCATCGGCATGCTTGATGCGCCCGCGACCAACCGCACCGGCATTTCTGAAGAAACGGTGCGCGTTACAAGCCGCCTCATTGAAAGCAAGCTCAAGGCCTACCGCATCAATGCAACCGTTGTGGGCGCGCAGGCCGGTCCCGTCATCACGCAGTACTGGCTTGAGCCCGGCCCCGGCGTCAAGGGCAGCCAGATTGAGGACATCCGCAAGGATCTCTCGCGCGCCCTGGCCGTGCCCTCGGTGCGCGTGGTGCCCGTCATTCCCGGCAAGCCCTACATGGGGCTTGAAATCCCCAACGGCGCCTCGCAGCGCCTGGCGGTGTACCTGCGCGAAATCATCGGCAGCATCGACTTTGAGTCGAGCAAGTCGCCCCTGTCGCTGGCGCTTGGCAAGGACATTGCGGGCAAGCCCGTGGTGATCGATCTGGCCAAGCTCCCGCATCTTCTCGTGGGCGGCACCACCGGTTCGGGCAAGTCGGTGTGCATCAATACGATGATTCTCTCGCTTCTTTACAAGAACGAGCCCGACCGACTGCGCCTGGTGCTGATCGACCCCAAGACGGTGGAGTTCTCCCTTTATCAGGACATTCCGCATCTGCTGTGCCCGGTCGTGACCGACATGAACAAGGCGGCCAATGCGCTCAACTGGCTTGTGCAGGAGATGGACCGGCGCTACAACCTGATGGCCAAGCTCGGCGTGCGCAGCTTCGACAGCTTCAACAAGATGGTCGAGGAGGGGATCAAGAACGGCAGTCCCGTGATGGACCCCTTTGACGTGTCGCCGGAAAGCCCTGAGCCGCATACGGTTCTCAAGCCCTTCTGCTACATCGTGTGCTTCATCGACGAGCTTGCCGACCTGATGCTCGTCAACCGCAAGCAGGTCGAGCAGCAGATCATGCGCCTCGCGCAGAAGGCCCGCGCCGCGGGCATTCACCTTGTGCTCGCCACGCAGCGCCCGAGCGCAGACATCGTTACGCCGCTCATCAAGGCCAACATCGTGGCCCGCATCGCGTTTCAGGTCGGCAGCCGCTACGACAGCGGCGTGATTCTCGACGAGAGCGGCGCGCAGGATCTGCTCGGGCGCGGCGACATGCTCTTCAAGCGTCCGGGCAGCTCGCCGCAGCGCGTGCAGGGCTGCATGGTTGAGGAGGCAGAGGTGCTGCGCGTGGTCGACGAGCTCAAGACGATGGGCAAGCCCGAGTACGTCGACGGCGTCACCGAGCCCGAGGACGAGGCCGAGGGCGCGGGCGGCGGATTCGGCCTGAGCAAGGGCAATGATGTTGACCCGCTCTACGATCAGGCCGTGCGCATCGTCATCGAGGAAAAGCGCGCCTCCACAAGCTATGTGCAGCGGCGCCTCGGCATTGGCTACAACCGCGCGGCCAATCTTCTTGAGCGCATGGAGGCCGACGGCCTTGTGAGCAAGCCCAATGCAGCCGGAAAGCGCGAGGTGCTCGTCAAACCCGAGGGAGGAGTTGTGCTGTGAGGCGTAGAGACTTGATCGGCGCTCTGGCCGCGGCGGCCGCGGCCGGCTGGCTGCCGGCGGCAGTGGCTGCGAATGCGGGGACCTCGGGGTCGGCCCGTCTGCGGGAATTTTCCCGTACGGCGCAGTCGGCCTCGGGAAGGTTCACCCAGGTCATGACGGACAAGGACGGCAAGCGCATCGACGGGCCGCTTGAGGGCGACTTCGCCTTTGAGCGCCCCGGGCGCTTTTTCTGGAACGTGCGCACACCCTATCCGCAGCGCATCATTTCGGACGCCAAAAGCATCTACGTCTGGGACCCTGATCTCAATCAGGTGACGATCAAGCGGCTTTCGGCGGCGATTTCAAGCACGCCTGCGGCGATGCTTTTCGGCACGGCCGACATCGACGCCTCCTTTGCGCTCGAAGACATCGCCGCCCCTGCGAACTCGGCCAGGGGCTGGGTCTGGGTGCGCGCAACGCCGCGCACCGAGGATCTCACCTATGCGGCGATCGAGCTTGCCTTTGACGCCTCGGGGCGCATCGCCGCCATGCGGCTCAAGGACCACTTCGGGCAGACCACGGCGCTTGACTTCAGCGGCGTGGAGATCAACGCCGGGGTTGATCCCGCACGGTTTGTCTTTGAAATACCCCAGGGCGCCGACGTTCTTCGCGACGACAACGGCTCCTGAAGCGTCCTGCCTGTGCGGCTCAATGCCGCCGGCGGCGGCCTCTCGCCCGGGCAGCCTGAAAATTTCTGGAAAATCGGCGTCTCCCCGCACCCTATAATGCTTGCACCTTGAAAATTTTTCTATCGTGCAATGCGTTCCCACATGTCCTTCACGATGCGGCTTTTTCGCATCGATCAGATGATCCAGGAGGCGGGGGTTGTTCGATTTGAGACGCTGCGCGCGGCGCTGCAATGTTCTGCGCCGACGCTCAAGAGAGATTTGCGCTACATGCGCGAACAGCTTGGCGCGCCCATTGAGTACTCTGCCGCAAGGGGAGGGTACTACTATCTCAACGACTCGAAAAACACCGCCCGACAGATCGAAAAGACGCAGGAGAAGCTTCCTGCAGCGTGGTATTCGCCCAACGAACTGCGCGTGCTGATGACCATCCTCGAGGAGCTCGGGGAGATTGAGTCCGACAAGCGCGCGGCGCTCTCTGGCGACATGCGCGCGCTTCGCGCGCGTCTTCTGGCCTGCGTGCGCGCCGACAAGATATCGGCGCGCGACCTGCTGCGCCGCGTCAAGGTCGTGCTCGAGCAGCGCGCCAACATCGAGCTGCCCTACTTTGACGCCGTGGGCGAGGCGCTCTCTCGGCGCCGTCGCCTTCGCATCACGTACTACACGCGTTCGCGCGGCGTGCAGAATGCCCGCGAGATCAGTCCCCTGAGGCTTGTGAACTACCGAAACCGCTGGTACGTGGATGCCTGGTGCCATGAGGTTGATGGACTGCGCACGTTCAGCCTTGAGAACATTCTCAACGCCGAGGTGCTCACCAAGAAGTGCCGCGTGGTCGCCATGCGCACGGTGCAGGAGACGCTCGACGCAAGCTACGGCATCTTTTCGGGCGGCACGCTCAAGAAGGCCGTCATCGACGTTGACAGCGTCATGACGCCGTACGTCGGCAGTGAAATCTGGCACAAGGACCAGGTCACGCAGCGACACAGCGACGGCTCCATGACGCTTGAGGTTCCCTTTGCGCAGGAGGTTGAGATCGCCTCGCGCGTGCTGAGCCTTGGAAGCCATGCCTGCGTGCGCGCGCCCGAATCCTTGAGAGGCTATATCTGCGAGGAGCTTGCGCGCACCGCGGGCCGCTACGCGGCCGCGCCCCAGAACGGCGCCGCCTCGAGGGGAGGTTTGTGATGGATCAGGATCGCAAGACCCCCGCAGCGGCGCCTGTGCGCACGCCTGAGGCTCCGGCCGCTTTAGCCGATGCTGCCCCCGCAGGCCGCAGGCGCCGCGGACGCCGCGGCGGGCAGAAGAACGCCCGCAAGTCCGGCAAGCCCCTGCCGAAGATCTTCTTTTGCGGGGATCCGCACGGGGAGTTCGGCTTTATCAATGAAGCGGTTGAAAGGTACCATCCCGACGCCGTGGTGATTCTTGGGGACTTGCAGCCGCAGGACGACATTGAAAAGGTGCTCGGCCCCGCGCTTGCGCTCACCCAGGTCTGGTGGATTCCGGGCAACCACGACACCGACACCGAGGAGTGCTACGACCGGCTCTGGCACGGCGTGCTGGCTAGCCGCAACCTGCACGGCCGCGTGGGCAACGTTGCGGGCATTCGCATCGCGGGCCTGGGCGGCGTGTTTCGCGGACAGATCTGGATGCCGGATCTTGAGCCCAACTATCGCTCGGCGCAGGCCTTCGTCAAGCGCAGCCCGCGCTCGAACCTCTGGCGCGGCGGACTGCCGCGCCGGCACCGCTCCTCGATTTTCCCAAGCGTCTACGAGGGTCTGGCCCGGCAGAAGGCCGACGTGCTCGTCACGCATGAGGCCGCGGGGTGCCACCACAAGGGTTTCTGCGCCATTGATCGCCTCGCCAAGAGCCTCAACGTGCGCTGGCTTTTTCACGGGCATCAGCACGAGGACCACGTCTACGGCCAGTACAAGGGCATGACGGTGCGCGCGGTGGGCTACCGGGGCATTGTCGACCTTGAGGGGCACGTGATCCGCGAGGCGGAGATCGACCCGCGCGATCTCTTCGTGATGCAGTCCGCGGGCGAGGAGCCGCCTCCCGAGGTGCTCGACAGCGTGCAGTTTGAGCCGCTGCCTCGTCCGCAGCTGCGACGCCGCCGCGTCCGTCCCTGCCGCAAGGAGAAGGTCCCCGCGGCATCGATGCGGGGAAGGCTCGCCTCCGGGGCGGCTGCAGTGCCGGCCGAGGGAGTCAGACCCGTGCGTCCGGCCCGGGGCGCAGAGGCAAAGGGCGACGCCGGGAGCTCCTCCCGGAACTAGCGGCAGTCAATGAAAAACCGGCGGTACAGGACCGCCGGTTTTTCATTGGTGCCGGTGAACGGAACGGCTGCGTCTACAGCAGCGAGGTGAGGGCCTGGAAGCGAACGACGCCCCCTTTTTCAATCACCTCGGCGTCATGCTCAAGACACATGATGACCTCGGCATTGGTGACCGAGCGCATGGACGAGGAGCTCTGGTTGGTGATGGGCTCAATCACGGCCGAGCCGCGCTCGTAGCGCGTGATGACGCCGCGCATGAATTCAGCGCGGCCGGCCTTCTTGCGGATTTCGCAGCCGGCGATGCCGCGCCGCTCGGTGGGCCAGACGCCGCGGTTGAGGCCCTGCATGTGAAGAATGGCGCCGCTGACGAACTCAAGAAACGTCATGAAGGTGGCGACCGGGTTGCCGGGCAGGACGAAGACGGGCTTCTGGCCGATGCGGCCGAACCGCATCGGGCGGCCCGGGCGCATGTTGACGGTCCAGTCAAAGACCTCGCCCATCTGCCGCAGCAGCTGCTGCGAGTAGTCGGCGGAGCTGTCGGCCGCGCCGCCCGTGATGATGATCATGTGATTGTGCTCGCGGGCGTGGCGAATCTCCATCGCAAGCCGGTTGGGATCGTCCCCGATGGAGCCGAGATAGGCGATGTTGCAGCCGTAGTTCTTCAAAAGCGAGCACAGCATCAGGCCGGAGGCGTTGTAGATGCGGTTGGCCTGGAGGGGATAGCCCGGATCGGTGAGTTCATCGCCCGTGCAGATGACGGCCACGTTGAGCGCATTGGTGACCATGACCTTGTCGACGCCGATGGAGGCCAGAAGGCCGATGTGCGCGGCGGTCAGCCGCGTCCCGGCCTCCACCACGACCTGGCCGCTGCGGATGTCTTCGCCCGCCTTGCGGATGTTGGCGCCGCTGCGAACGGCATCCGCCTCAAAGGTGACCGTGGTGTTGGTGAACTGCGTCTTTTCAAACGGAATCACCGTATCGCACCATGCCGGGATCGGCGCGCCCGTCGTAATGCGCACGGCCATCCCGCGGCCGCCCGAATTCAGCGGGTGGCCCGCAAGGGCGGTCCCGGCAAGCGGCAGGGTGACGCTGCCGCGTCCCTGGACGTCGGCGTAGGCAAACGCATATCCATCCATGGCCGAGTTGGTGTAGGCCGGCAGGTCGATGCCGCTCTTGACCGAGCGCACGAGCACCTTGTGGTGCGCCACAAGAAGCGGCACGGTCTCTGCGGCGGGAATCCTCGGACAGTGTTCGAGAATGAACCGGCGGGCCTGGTCGACTGTGATAGATTGCGTGGAGGTTGCCATTTTTGTTCCGTATAAGCCTAGGGGCCGCGGATGCGGATCCCTGATGAACGACGATGCATCTTAAAGCATGCACAAAGG
The DNA here is from genome assembly GCA_944390745.1 of uncultured Duodenibacillus sp. Lineage (GTDB taxonomy): Bacteria > Pseudomonadota > Gammaproteobacteria > Burkholderiales > Burkholderiaceae_F > Duodenibacillus. The sequence goes on from CALXQK010000002.1 coordinate 83,785, forward strand.
GTGTTGAGAGGGTGAAGCCAAAAGAGCTTTGGCTTGGGACTCGGACAGAAGAAGGTGCCCGGGCGGCGGCGGACTCTGTCCGCAGACCGACGGCGGACGACGTGACCGCCATTGTCCTTGCGGGCGGCGCCGCCACGCGCATGGGCGGCATTGACAAGGGGCTTGTGAACCTCAACGGCCGCCCCTTTGCCGCGCATGTTCTTGAGCGGCTGCGCGGACAGTGTGCGGACGTCGTCATCAGCGCCAACCGCAATCTTGAGACGTACTGCGGTTTTGGACACCCCGTGGTGCCCGATGAGGTCTCGGGCTTTCAGGGGCCGCTGGCCGGCATTGCTGCGGCGCTTGATGTCGTTCGCACGCCCCTTGCCGTTGTCGCGCCCTGCGACAGTCCCTATCTGCCGTCAGACTACGTGCAAAGGCTTCTTGCCGCCTTTGCCGATGCCGGCTGCAGGGCTGCGGCGGCAGCTGCAGGCGGCCGCCCGCAGCCTGTCTTCATGATGATCGAGGCCGGACTTGGCGACGAACTCAAGGCCTGGCTTGCCAGAGGGGAGAGGAAGGTGCGCGGATGGCTCGAGTCCGTGGGCGTCGTCTGGGTGCCGTTTCCTGACGTCCATGCCTTTGACAACCTCAATACGGCAGAGGACCTGGAGCTCGCGCAGGGAAGGCGTCTCGGGTCTTGTTCCGGGGATGTTGTGCAGAAGGATTGATTTCAAAGGAAATTGCTCAGTCTGTTTCTGAAACCAATATGCGGGGCTTGACAATGGGAAAAACAGTGTCCATAATGCGCACCTCGCTTGATGATGCATCAAGCACTGCAGGATCTGACGAAGAGTGCGCAGCACTCTTTTTTCATGACCTCGGGAGGTTTCCGACAGCAGACCGGGGGCGCGGCGAAAAAGAGATTTTTCAAAGCGACTTGCGAAACGGATTTGAATCGCGTATGATTTCAATCCTTCGCCGCTTGAACAGCGACGAAAGCTCTTTAAAAACTTGAAACAACGAACCGATAAGTGTGGGCGTCGAGATGAATTGCAGTCC
>CALXQK010000003.1 GCA_944390745.1 uncultured Duodenibacillus sp.
CCCGTTCGCCACTCGCCATCAGAGAGCAAGCTCTCCATGCTGCCGTTCGACTTGCATGTGTAAAGCATGCCGCCAGCGTTCAATCTGAGCCAGGATCAAACTCTTCAGTTCAATCTCTGTTTTTTTCTTCCCGTCTTTCAACGGAAAGGGTCGTGCTCAATTACTCGCCGGAATTGAAAAAGGTTTTTGACGCCTTTTTCTGCATTCCTTTGTTAGTGTGAGCACTTCGTGATTTTTTTGAGTCCTTGGGGACTGCAATTCATCTCGACGCCCACACTTATCGGTTCGTTGTTTCAAGTTTTTAAAGAGCTTTCGTCGCTGTTCAAGCGGCGAAGGATTGTAATCATACGCGATTCAAATCCGTTTTGCAAGTCGCTTTGAAAAATCTCTTTTTCGCCGCGCCTCGGTCTGCTGTCGGAAGCCTCCCGAGGTCATGAAAAAAGAGTGCTGCGCACTCTTCGTTCAGGTCCTGCAGTGCTTGATGCATCATCAAGCGAGGTGCGCATTATGGACACTGTTTCTCCCGTTGTCAAACACTGCCTCCGGAGAACCTTTCAAGCCGACATCAAGGCCCTTGATTTCCAACGAAAAAAACAGGGGAGGCCAGCTCTGCCGCCTCCCCTTGCCTTATTGCAGCCGGCAACTATCCGAGCTGCACGTCGCGCCAGATCTCCGTGATCGTGCGGCGTCTCGGCGCCTGCTTGCGATCGCGGTAGGTGGTGTGCAGCAGCTCCTCGGCCTTCTCGCTCATGGGCTTTTCGAGAAACTCCCTGTAGAGACGCACCACGTCGGGATTGTTGTGCGACTGGCGGATCTTGCGCTCGCCGTCGATCTTGTAGATCCCGTGCGCGCGGTCGCGGGCAAACTGCAGATAGTTGAACTTCGAGCGAACCGTGCCGCCTCCGTCGACGCATCCGCCAGGACAGGCCATGACCTCAACGAAGTCGTACCTGGCCTCGCCGCTATTGATCCGCTCAAGAAGCTTCGGCACATTCACAAGTCCGTGAACCACGGCCACGCGCACGCGCCCCTTCTCGCCGAGATCGACCTCGGCCTCGCGAATCCAGTCCTGGCCGCGGGCCGGTTCAAAGCAAATGCCCTCGAGCTCCCTGCCGGTCACGGTGTGGTAGACCGTGCGCACGGCAGCCTCCATCACGCCGCCGGTGACGCCGAAGATCGCACCCGCACCCGAGTTCTGCGCCATGAAGGGCGAGTCGTACTCGCCGTCGGGCAGCTCGGGCAGGTTGATGCCGTAGCGATGCAGCAGACGGGCAAACTCACGCACGGTCAGCACAACGTCCGTATCGGGAAGTCCGTTTTTCTTGAGCTGCTCGCGCGCGGCCTCGTCCTTCTTCGCGGTGCAGGGCATGAGCGAGATGAAGCGCAGCTTTTCCGGATCGATGTTGTGCTCGCGGGCAAACCAGGTCTTCACAAGCGAGCCGAAGATGCCCTGGGGCGAGCGGGTGCTTGAGAGGTTTTCAAGAAGCTCCGGGTGCAGCTTCTCAACGTAGTTCACCCAGCCCGGGCAGCAGCTCGTCATCATCGGCAGCCCCTTGCCGGTGGAGAGCCGGTGCAGCAGCTCCGTGCCCTCCTCCATGATGGTGACGTCGGCGGCCCAGTTGATGTCACAGACGTAGTCTGCGCCCAGGCGCTTGAGAGCCGTGATGATCTTGCGCTCGGTGTTCTGTCCGGCCGGCAGTCCAAATTCGTCGCCGATCGTGACGCGCACGGCGGGCGCAAACGCGACCACGGTCTTGATCTCCGGGTCGTCAAGCCAGTCGACGACCTGCTCAATCTGGTCGTGCTCGCTCAGGGCGCCGGTCGGGCACACCAGCGTGCACTGGCCGCACTGCACGCACAGGCTGCTTTCGGCCCAGCGCACCGCGCCGGCCACGCCCACGCCGCTTTCCGTGCCGATCTTGTCCAGAGTCAGGGCGGAAATGCCCTGCACGCGGCGGCAGACATTGATGCAGCGGCAGCAGCGCACGCACTTGTTGGCGTCGCGCACCACGCCCGTGGCGGACCAGTCGTCGGGACGCGCAACCTTGAAGCGCCCGTTGCAGGTGTTGTCGCGCAGGCCTACGTAGAGCGCAAGATCCTGCAGCTCGCAGTTGCCGTAGCGCGCGCAACTCGCGCAGTCCTGGTCGTGGTCGGCAAAGATCCATGCCACCTGCATTCTCTGCAGACGGCGCACCTCGGCCGTACGGGTCCACACGCGCATGCCCTCGACCAGAGGCGTCGTGCAGGCCGTCACGATCTGCTTTTCACTGCCGTCGGCCCCGGGGGAGATTTCCACCAGGCACATGCGGCACGTGCCCGGCGTATGGTCCAGCGGCATGAAGGCGCAAAGCGTCGGAATGAAGACGCCGGCTCTCGTTGCCGCCTGCAGGACGGTTTCACCCTCGGAGAATTCAATTTCTTCGTTGTTGATCCAAGCTTTCATCTTCATGCCCCCGGCAAGACCTTTTCCTTCTGATAGTCGACGCGCTCATTGCCCGGAATCGGGCGCGGCGTCACGATCGCATAGAGCCGGTAGCAGCGCATGCAGCGCGCGGCCTCGCGCTCGGCCTGTTCGGCGGTAAATCCGAGATCGACCTCGGTGAAGGTTCCCTCCCGGTCCTGGATGCTGATGTGCGGCAGCTCCTCGCGGGGCATCTTGCGGTGCGGCTGCTCAGGACGGCCGTCCTCGAGCAGCTTGAGATCATGGATGATCTGGCCCATGCGAAAGCGCGGCACGAAGCCGACCGAACCGCGGGAGAGATATTCGTCAATGGAGTAAGCCGCACGCTCGCCGTGCGCAAGGCCCCCGATCAGGGTCGTGGGCCCGGTGGCGCAGTCGCCGCCGGCAAAGACGCCCGGCCGCGACGTGGCAAGCGCGCTTGTCACGGCGATGTTGCCGCGGCGGTCAAACAGGATTCCGTCGGACTCGTTGAAGACCGTGCGGTCGAGCTTTTGTCCGATGGCGGCAATGAGGGTGGCGCAGGGCAGCACAAACTCGCTGCCCTCGATTGCGCGCACGCCCCTGCGGCCGCGGGCATCCTTCTCGGTCAGTTCCATCCGGGTCAGGCGCACGCCGGTGACGCGGCCGTTCTCAACCTCCATGCCGACAGGGTTGGTCAGGAAATGAAACTCCACGCCCTCGTCCTGCGCGGCCCGGATTTCCTCGGGATCCGCGCTTGCCTCGTGCACCGTGCGGCGATAGACGACGTGCACCTTGCCGGTGCAGATACGCTTGGCGGTGCGGCAGCAGTCCATGGCGACGTTGCCGCAGCCCACAACCACCACATCGCCCTCAAGCCTGGGGAGGTTGTTCTCGGCCACGCCCTTTTCGACCTCAAGCAGAAAGTCGATTCCGTTGCGGTAGCCCACGGTCGAGACATCCTCGCCGGGCAGCCCGAGATAGGCGCCCTGCGCGCAACCGATGCCGATGAAGACCGCGCCGTACCCATCGTCAAAAAGGCTCGAGACGGTGAAGTCGCGCCCGAGCGCCTTGCCGTAGTGCCAGACGCCGCCGAGCTCGCCGATGGCGTCGGTCTCCTTCTGCAGCAGCCCCTTGGGCAGGCGATAGGGCGGAATGCCGCGCAGCGCCATGCCGCCCGCATTCTCGTCCTTGTCATAGATGTCCACCGGATAGCCCATCATGAGCAGGTTGTAGGCGCAGTTGATGCCCGCAGGCCCCGCGCCCACCACCGCCACGCGCGCCTTGGTGGGGTCGAGCATGGGGTCCATGCCCTTGAAGAGCTCGGAGACGGAGGCGCCGACGTTGTCGGCGGCAAAGCGCTTGATGTCCTTGATGGCCACGGGCGTGTCGATGTAGTTGCGCCGGCAGGCCGCCTCGCACGGACGCGCGCAGACGCGCCCGCAGCTTGCCACAAGCGGATAGTGGTGCAGCAGCACGCCCACGGCAAGCTCTGGATGTCCGTCGCGCACGTAGTCGATGTAGCGCGGAATGTTGACGTGCGCCGGGCAGGCCTCGATGCACTTGGCCGTGACGGTGGTGTACATGTCGCCCGTCATGAGCGTGGGGTTCGAGAGAAGCCGGTTCTTGAAGTGCTTGAGCGCGCCGATCATCGCCGTCGGCGAGCTGCGCCCGATGCCGCAGAGGCTCGTGCGGCGCATCTGCAGGGCGGTATCGTAGATATGGTCCCAGTCGACCTCGGCGCCCTTGCCCTGGATGAGCTTCTCGAGCGCCTCCTCAATGAGGATCGACCCCGTGCGGCACGGCGTGCAGCGACCGCAGGCAATGGCATGCACGCGGCAGAAGTAGCGGTAGAGAATGCCCGTGAGGCTCACCGCATCGTTGAAAATGAGAAAACCCGGCTTGCCGATGATGGCCTCAATCGGATTGCCGGGGTTGAAGTTTTGAATGGCTGACAGCGGCAGATCGGCGGGTGCGGCATCGCCGCCTTGCGTGTTGTCGTACATGACGCCGTTCCAGACGCCGTATTTGACTTTCTGCATGTTTGATCTGGGTCCTCGGATCTCAGCCGCAGGCGGCCCGCGGCGCCCCGAGAATGCATGAGGCGCATGACCGTTGTTGCCCGAGCGGCGTTGATGCTTTCTGGAAGTTGCTTGATTTTTCTTATTTGTTGTTTCGGTCGACGATCCAGCGATCGGTGTCAGGGATGAGGACCGCCGGCCGTCTTCCAAAAGCTGCGGCTGCCGCAGGTGCAGCCGTTTCCCCCAAAAGAACTAAAAAGAACTAGAAGCTTGCTACGGCACGATACAGCATGTAGCCGGCAAGCACAAAGAGGTTGCAGGCAAAGAGCTTCTTCAGGGGCTTGGTGTTGATGCTGTGCGCAACCTTCGCGCCCAGAGGGGCGGTGCACACGCTTGCGGCGGACACGCACAGCAGCGCCGGCAGGTGAATGTAGCCCGCCATCATCGGCAGCCCCGGCAGCCCCGTGGAGCCCCAGCCCGACAGCACGTAGCCCAGCGTGCCCGCGGCGGCAATCGGAAAGCCCAGCGCGGCCGATGTGCCGACGGCGTTTTGCATGCGCACGTTGCACCAGACCATGAAGGGCACGGAAATGAAGCCTCCCCCGGCGCCCACCAGCGCCGAGATCACGCCGATCAGGCCGCCCATGCCGAAAAGTCCCGCCCGTCCCGGCAGCTCGCGCGAGGGCGAGGGCTTGGAGTTCATGAACATCTTGCAGGCCGAGAAGCCCACGAAGCACACAAAGACCATTGAAATCCAGAAGGTCGGCAGGGCGCTCGCAATCCGTGCGCCGACAAGGGCACCCACGAGAATGCCGGGCGCAATCAGCCACACCACGGGCCAGAGAACGGCGCCGCGCTTGTGGTGCGCGCGCACCGAGGAAAGCGACGTAAACATGATCGTCGCAAGCGACGTGGCAATGGCCACGTGCACGATGTGCTCCTCAGGCACGCCCGTGTACACGAGCATCATCGTCAGAAAGGGCGTCAGGATCATGCCGCCGCCGATTCCGAGCAGCCCGGCCAGAAAGCCGGTGCAGGAGCCGAGCAGCAAAAGCGCAAGGGCGATTTCAATGGTCATCTCAAGATTCTTCTGTTTTTGGGTTGCAAAGAGCGAGGCGGCGAGTTTAGCACCAGGCAAAAAACATCCTCTTATAGAAACGATCCACAAAAGTTATAGATTTTTCGAACTTCGCAACAATTTTGTTTTACTTGAATCTGTGTCAATAACTTTACATTTCCATGACGGCAGACCTGTATACCATGGTCGCAAGCGCGCTGAATTATCACACGCTAATGGTGCCAAAGCCTTGATCTCAAACAATTTTCAAAGGCTCTGCGTACCAATTTTTCTGCATTGCTCCAACAATCCAAGAAGAGGATTTGAGATGAAAATCGTCAGCGTTGACATCATTGATGTAAAGAACCCGATCCAGTCGGCTGTTGCCAAGTGGCGTCCCGTCGTCGTGCGCATCAATACCGATGAGGGCGTCTCGGGCTTCGGCGAAGTCGGCATGGCCTACGGCGTGGGCGCCTCGGCCGGTTTCGGCATGGCCAAGGATCTGTCGCGTCTTCTGATCGGCGAAGATCCGATGCGCTCGGAATTCATCTGGGACAAGATGCAGAAGAAGACCTTCTGGGGCCAGGGCGGCGGCACGGTGGTGTCTGCCGGCATGAGCGCCATCGACACGGCCCTGTGGGACATCAAGGGCAAGGTTCTCGGCGTGCCCTGCTACCAGCTGCTCGGCGGCAAGACTCGCAACGAGCTTCGCACCTACGCAAGCCAGCTGCAGTTCGGCTGGGGCGATCCGGAAAAAAAGGAGCACCTCACCACGCCCGAACAGTATGCCGCTGCCGCCGTGCGCGCCGTTGAAGACGGCTACGACGCCATCAAGGTCGACGTCAACGAAATCGACGAACAGGGCTACGCCAAGCGCCGCAACCTGTACGGCGCCTTTGCCCGCCGCGACCTGATGGTCGGCTACAACCGCCTCAAGGCCATCCGCGAGGCCATCGGCTACGACGTCGACATCATCGTCGAGGCCCACGCCCTCACCGACAAGGTCTCGGCCGTCGAGTTCGGCCGCATGATTGAGGAATTCCGCATCTCGGCCTACGAAGAGCCCGTGATGAACCTCAACCCGCAGTGCCTCAAGGAGGTTCGCGAGCACATCAACATCCCGATCGCCGCCGGCGAACGCGTGTTCACGCGCTGGGGCTTCCGCGAGTTCCTCGAACAGCACATCATCGACCTCATCCAGCCCGATCTCGGCACCTGCGGCGGCATGTCCGAGTGCAAGAAGATCTGCGACATGGGCCACATCTACGACACGACCTGCCAGGTGCACGTCTGCGGCGGCCCCATCATGACTGCCGCCAGCCTGCAGCTTGAGGCCGCGATCCCCAACTTCGCCATCCACGAGCTGCACCGCTACGCGCTGCTCGAGGGCAACCGCGTGACCTGCAAGTACGACTACCTGCCTGAGAACGGCAAGTATTCCATCCCCGACCTGCCCGGCATCGGCCAGGAACTCACGGACAAGTGCATCGCCGAGTCCCCGAAGGAAACGGTGAAGTAATCCTCACGCAATTCTGGCGACGCACTGCTTCTCTCGGCAGTGCGTCGCTGTAGTACCAATTCACACCCACAGGAAGACAACATGGTTGCCAATACTATTGCCCTAGTTGTGATCTTCTGTGTTGGATACATGATCGTCAAAAAGGTCTATCCAACCGCAGTTCTGTTTCTGGCCGGCATCATCCTGCTTGCCGCCGCCGTGATCCTTGACACCGACCCCGGAATCGTCCTCAAGAAGGAAACCGGAACGGCGCTCTTCAACATCTTCAAGGTCATTGAAGAGGTCTCCTCCTCGAGCCTTGCCGGCCTCGGCCTCAACATCATGTGCATGGGCGGCTTTGCCAAGTACATGGACAAGCTTGAAGCCGGCCGCGCACTTTACGACGTTGTCGGCGCTCCCCTCAAGTACATCAAGAACCCCTACCTGCTTGCCATGGCCGGCTTCTGCGTGGACCAGTTCCTCGGCATGGCCATTCCCTCAGCCTCGGGCCTCGGTCTGCTCATGATGGTGACCCTGTACCCGGTGCTGATCCGCGCCGGCGTCACCCGCATGACGGCTGTGTGCGTGATCGCCTCCGGCCGCTTCTTCGACCTTGGACCGGGCTCGGCCTCGTGCAACATGGCCTGCAAGACCGCTGGCATTGAATGGGCCGACTACTTCCTCAACTGGCAGATGAGCATCTACTGGGCTCTGCTGCCGACCATGCTCATCACCATGTACTTCACCCAGAAGTACTGGGATAAGAAGGAAGGCATCGACCCGGGCTATGCCGCTCTGCAGGAGCAGTTCCGAAAGGAAGCCCTCAACGAAACGAAGAAGGCTCCCAAGATCTACGCCCTTCTGACGCTGCTTCCGCTGATCCTGCTGCTCACCTTCAACCCGATCGTGATCGGCCGCTTCGGCTACAACATCAAGATCGGCATCCCAACGGCCGTGTTCATCACGATCTGCGTGGCCATGATTTGCGAGTTCATTCGTACGCGCAAGGGCGTCGAGGTCATGAGCAGCCTGAAGATTTTCTTTGAAGGCATGGGCAAGTACTTCGCCCTCGTCGTCACCCTCATTATTGCCGGCCAGGTGTTCGGCAAGGGCTTGACCGCGATCGGCGCCGTCAACGCGCTCATCTCTGGTGCTGAGTCTCTCGGCCTGGGCGTGTTCAGCATGATTATCGTGATGGGTGTCATCATCGGCTTCATCGCCTTCCTGATGGGCTCCGGCAACGCTCCGTTCTACTCGTTCGCCTCGATCTGCCCGCAGATCGCCGAGAAATTCGGCGTGCATGCCGCCGACATCCTGCTCCCGCTGCAGACGATGACCGGCTTCGGCCGCACGATGTCCCCCGTGACTGGCGGTATCGTTGCTGTCGCTGGTCTGGCTGGCGTCTCGCCGTTCCACATCGTGAAGCGCAACGCCTTCCCGCTGGTGTGCTGCATCATCATGAACTTCCTGCTGACCTACTTCGTCATCCTCTAACCTAAGCGAAGGAGCCAGCATTTCACGGGGTCGTCAACAGTTTTCATGCTGGTGGCGGCCCCGTTTTGATCTCGAAAGAGGACACCTGAGATGAACGAACCGATTCAAGAGGCACTTGCCGCATTCGTCGCCAACTGCGACTTTGAACGCATTCCGGAACACTTCAAGGCCGATGCGCGCCTGCGCGTTCTCGACTGGATTGGATGCGCGGCCGCGGGCGCGCACTATCCCCAGATGAAGATCGCCTCGCAGTATCTCTTCTCCGTGGGCGACACGGGCCCGTGCACGATTGTGCGCAGCGGCGCCGGTCACTCGATTCGCAACGCCGCCTATCTCAACGGCATCGCCGGGCACGTCTGCGAGCTTGACGACGGACACCGGACCGCAATCGGACACCCGGGCTGCATCACGCTGCCCGTGGCGCTCGCCGTCGCCGAGGCAACCGGCGCCACCGGCGCCGAGTTTCTGAAGTCGGTGATCCTGGGCTACGACATGTTCGCCCGCGTCGGCCGCACGGTCAATCCGACGCACTACCGGACCTGGCACACCACGGGAACGGCAGGCACCTTTGCCGCGGCCGCGGCTGCAGCGAGCCTGCTCAAGCTCACGCCCGAGCAGGTCAACAATGCGCTTGGAATTGCCGCCACGAGCGCCGGCGGTCTGGTGGAGTCCTTTGGAACGCACGCCAAGGCAACCAACATTGCGCTCGCCTGCCAGAACGGTCTGGATGCCGCGGAGCTCGCCGCCCGGGGCTTTACGGGCTCGCACTCGGCCATTCTCGGCAAAAAGGGCTTTGTCGCCGCCACCTGCACGGAGCCCCACATTGAAAATCTGCAGAGCCCCTCGGAGCAGACCCTCGTGTCGGACACGGCCTTCTTCAAGGTCTACTCCTCGTGCGGCCACACCAACTCGCCGCTTGACGTCGCCTTCATCATGAAGAAGAAGTACGGCATCAAGGCCGAGGACATCGCGCACGTCAAGGTCGAGACCTACAAGGTCTCATACGATCTCACCCGCGAGCTCAAGACCGCCACCGAGGACGAGGCAAAGTTCTCGCTTCCATACTGCATCGCCCTGGCCTTCCTCTTTGGCAGCGTGTCCCTGAACTACTTTGCCGAGCAGTACCGCCGTGACGAAAAGGTGCTTGATCTTGCGCGCCGCGTCGAGGTCCTCGAGGACCCCGAGGCCACCGCACGCTTTCCGCACCGCCAGGCGCGCATCACGATCACGCTCAAGGACGGCACCGTGCATGAGGAGCTGACGCTTGACTCCTGCGACAAGGCCGACGCCGAGCAGATCGAGGCGAAGTTCGCCGCCGCCGTGCCCTTCTACAGCGCGCAAAAGCAGGCGCAGATCATCGCGCTCGTCAAGGACATTGACAAGCAGCCCGATGTGAAGGCCCTCGCCGCTCTGCTTGCCGAGTAGCGCTCAAGGCGCCTCAAGCGACGGAAAACGCCGGCCCTGCACCTGCAGGCCGGCGTTTTTTTACTCCTTTCAGGCAGAGCGCCGCTCAAAGGCCGATCGCGCGGCGGATCTCCTCGGCGGAGTTGTCGCCGAAAAGCGGCACAAACGTCCCGTCGTCCCTTCGGAAGATCCCAAGCGGAACCTGCGTGCCGCCCGCCTTGCGGAAGATGCGCGAGTTGTTCCAGGCGCGGTTGCGGTCGTCCTGCGATGCCGGATAGTCCTCAGCGTGAATGCCGCAGAAGTCCGGATCGTCAAAGGACTCCTCATGCACCCTCAGAACCTCCCAGGGATTGTCTGCGGCAAGGATGCTTGCCGCCTGCGCCGTGCTGTAGTCGGCCGACACGCACACCGGGTACCAGATGAAGTGCACCTTGTCCTCAAGCAGGCGGCTGGTCTTCCAGAAGTTGTTCGACCAGTAGCACTGCGGATCAAAGACCACGATCACGTGGGGATTGTCCGGGTTTGAGCCCGGACGGACAAAGCCCGCGCCGTCGCGGGAAAGCCGCTCGTACATGGCGTCGAGCTGGGTGCCCGCGCGCAGCTTCGGCCAGCCGGGAACGGAGGGCATGGGGAAGCTGCCGGCGGCTGCCGGCAGCGGACAAACCTTGGTCTGGGCCATTTTCTGAAACCTCCTTGCTGAAAAATCCGTGCGCTGCGTCATTATGCACGTCCAGCGAAAAGCCCGGCCGAAGACCTTCACGGTCCTCAGCCGGGCTTTTGTTTCGGACGAAAAAACAGTCTTCAGACCGCGCCCCGGCGGGCGCCCTCAGGGCGCCGGCGGGACGGGGACGGTCCGATTACTGCGGATGCACCATCTTGGAGGGCACCACGTACTCGTTGAACTGCTCCTCCGTGCACAGGCCGAGCTCAAGAGCAGCCTCGCGCAGGCTCTTGTTGTTGGCGTGCGCGTACTTGGCGATCTTGGCGGCGTTGTCGTAGCCCACGAGCGGCGAGAGCGCCGTCACGAGCATCAGGGAGCGCTCCATGAGTTCCTGGATGCGTTCCTTGTTGGCGGTGATGCCGGCCACGCAGTGGATGCGGAAGGAGAGCATCACGTCGGCGAGCAGGCGGATGCTCTGCAGCAGGTTGTAGGCCGTCACCGGCTGGAACACGTTGAGCTCGAAGTTGCCCTGCGAGGCAGCCATGTTGATGCAGGTGGCGTTGCCCATGACCTGCACGGCAACCATCGTCACGGCCTCGCACTGGGTCGGGTTGACCTTGCCCGGCATGATCGAGGAGCCCGGCTCATTGGACGGGATCGTGATTTCGCCGAGGCCGCCGCGCGGGCCGCTGGCAAGCCAGCGGATGTCGTTGGCGATCTTCATGAGGTCGGCAGCCAGGCCGGCCAGGGCGCCCTCGAGGGCGACGATGGAGTCGTGGCTCGTCAGACCGTAGAACTTGTTGGGGCAGTCGTAGAACTTGAGGCCGGTCGTTTCGCACAGGGTCTTGGCGATTTCAGCGCCCCAGCCCTTGGGCGAGTTGAGGCCCGTGCCGACGGCCGTGCCGCCGATGGCCAGTTCGCGAACCGTCTCGAGAGCGGCCAGGATGTTCTTCTTGCTGTGCGAGATCATCGAGGCATAGCCGCTGAATTCCTGGCCCAGGGTCAGGGGCGTGGCGTCCTGCAGGTGGGTGCGGCCGTTCTTGATGATGTCCTTGAACTCCTCGGCCTTGCCCTCGAGGCACTTCTCGAACTCCTCAAGGCGCGGCATCAGGTAGTTGCTGACCTCGGCCACGGCCATGATGTGCAGCGCCGTCGGGAACGTGTCGTTCGAGGACTGCGACATGTTGACGTGATCGTTGGGGTGCACCAGGTTTTCCTTGGGCGTGTTGGCCTTGTCGCGGAAATTGCCGCCGAGGATTTCCGTGGCGCGGTTGGCGATCACCTCGTTCATGTTCATGTTCGACTGCGTGCCCGAGCCCGTCTGCCAGATGGCGAGCGGGAAGTTGCCGTCGAGCTTGCCGGCGAGGATTTCGTCACAGGCCTGCGTAATGGCGTTCACGCGGCGATCATCAAGCTTGCCGAACTTCTTGTTGGCAAGAGCGCAGGCGCGCTTGAGCATCGCAAATGCGCGGGTGATCTCCATGGGCATCTTCTCGATGCCGATCTTGAAGTTCTCGAAGCTGCGCTCGGTCTGGGCGCCCCAGTACTTCTCGTTAGGGACCTGGATCTCACCCATGGAGTCCTTTTCAATACGAAATGCCATTTTTCGCTTTCCTCTCAGTATTGGAACGCACCCGGGGACTCCGGGTGCGGATGTACAGCAAGAATTTGTACGATCGGAAGAGGGTGATATCCCCCGTCCTCCGTACCGCGAAATGAGTATAGAGAAACTCCTGATCTTCGACTGCCATTTCTCGCGGCCATTGCCGCGCGTCTGAGAAAAGGCAAACGCATTGACAAAATTTACCTGTGCACTACACTGCCATGGCGCGAGGGCTCGGGTTTACACCAATTTTTGCAAATTAACTTTCAAAAGAAGAGCTTCGCCCTCGAAAATCCGCCGCAACAACAAGACAGTCGCCACTTCCGGGCGCCTTGTCCCGCAGGGACGCGGGACCGCCCCCTTTGTCATGAACTGGGTCATGCAGCTGCTGACCGATGCCAATTCCATCGGCCATATTCTTCTGGTCTACGCCGTCGTTATCGCCATCGGCATGGCGCTCGGACGCATCCGCGTCTTCGGCGTCTCCCTCGGGGTCACGTTCGTGCTTTTCGTCGCGCTGGCGGCTAGCTACGCCGGCATCGTCGTCAACACCACGGTGATGGGCTTTCTGCGCGACTTCGGCTTGATTTTGTTCGTCTTTTTCATTGGACTGCAGGTGGGGCCGTCGTTTTTCTCCTCCTTTAAAAGCGGCGGTCTGCAGCTCAACCTCCTCACCATCCTGGCGGTGGTGCTGAGCATTGCCATCACGGTGGGCTTTTTCTTTGCCCTGCAGGGCACGGTCTCCCTGCCGCAGATGCTCGGCGTGCACTTCGGCGCGGTCACCAACACGCCGGGACTGGGCGCCACGCAGGAGGCGCTCGACATGCTCGGATACAAGGGCGAGAACATCGCCGTTGCCTATGCCTGCGCCTATCCGCTGGGCGTCGTGGGCATCATTCTCTCGGCGATCGCCCTGCGCCTGTTCTTTCACATCGACCTCAAGGAGGAGGACCGGCACTGGGATGAGGAGTCAAGCGCCAACAGCGACGCGCCGATCTTCTTTCACGTGGAGGTCTCCAACAGCGGCATCGACGGCGTGCCGATCAGCAAACTGCGCGAGCTCATCGGCCGCCCCTTCATCTGCTCGCGCGTGCGCCACGAGGGCGTCATTACGAGCCCGCGGCCGGATACGGAAATTCATGTGGGCGACATGCTTCGCATCGTGGCTGGCAGCGATGCCAAGCCCGCCATCATCGCCTTCTGCGGCAAGGAGGCCGTGGGAGTCGACCTGGCGACGGCGCACTCGCCGCTCATCTCGCGCAACATTCTGATCAGCAAGGAGCAGGTCAACGGCATGCGCCTGGGCGAGCTGCACCTGAGCCGCTACGACGGCGTGAACATCACGCGCGTCTTTCGCGCCGGCATGACGCTCTTTCCCTATCAGAACCTGCACCTGCAGATGGGCGACCAGGTCTACTGCGTGGGCCCCGAGCGCTCGATTGCACGCCTTGCCGACCGCCTCGGCAACCAGGTGCAGAAGCTTGACCACCCCAACATCATCTCGATCTTTCTGGGCATTGCGCTGGGCATTCTGATCGGCTTCATCCCGATTGCCATCCCCGGCATGCCCGTGCCCCTGAAGCTCGGCCTTGCGGGCGGTCCGCTCATCGTGGCGATCCTGCTCGGCTATTGGGGACCGCACTTCAAGCTCATCACCTACACCACGCACTCGGCCAACCTCATGCTGCGCGAGATGGGCATTGCGCTCTTTCTGGCCAGCGTGGGGCTTGGCGCCGGCGACAAGTTCGTCAACGCCCTCATCAACGGCAACGGGCCGATCTACGTGCTCACGGGCCTTGTGATCACGGTGGTGCCGCTCATCATCGTGGGCGTCATCGCACGCATGAAGTACGCCATGAACTATCACCTCATCGTCGGCCTTCTGGCCGGCGCCACGACGGATCCGCCCACGCTTGCCTACGCCAACACGATTTCCGAAAGAGACTCCTCGGCCATTGCCTACTCCACCGTGTATCCGCTGGCCATGTTCCTGAGAATTCTCACGGGCCAGGTCGTGCTGCTGGCCCTGTGGAGCTTCATCCCCTGACCCAATGCCAGTCCCCGGGACGCAAAGCCCGGGGCGGCCCAAGGCGCCCCGCACAGGGCGCCCCGGCCGCAACCCTTCCCCTCTTGCGCCGCTGCACGCGAAGATCCTTCCGGCAGCGGCACTTTTTTGCCTGCGCCCGGTACGGGACGATCAAGGCCTCGGGCGGCGCTGCATCGGCCGGAAAGCCCCCGGCCCGGCGCCCTCACCCCGGCCCAGTCCGCTCGGCGCCCCGAAGGCGCGGAAGCCTTCCCGCAGGCCCCCTTGTTGCCTGCAGCGCCACATCCCGCGAAGGGGTCATGTAATAGTGCCCCAGGCCGTTGACAAGCATCAACGAAAGTACTCGCCTCCTTCCGTGAAAACCGTCGGAAATACGCGTCGCGAATTCCCTCCCGCCGTCAAAATGAGGACCAGTAGTATACCCATTAAGTGGTATTTTGAAAAAATTTGAGATTTTTCTCACTCCGTCGCACTACCACTTGATGGGTACATCCTTTTCGCACAAAAAAGAGGACCGTCCCCCCTGCCGCAAGACAGAAGGGACGGCCCTCAACCGGCTGAAGACGCCGAAGCCCCCAGGGCCCCGGTCTTTACCGATTACTCACCGGCGGCGAACTTCGGGTCGCTCGGCTGCCACATGGCTTCGCGCACGGCGGCCTTGATGTCGGCCGGACGCTCGATCTGGGCGAGGCCCTTGTCGAAGCAGTACTCGGCGACGGCCGCGGCGATCGACACGGAGAGCTCGCGGATCTCGGACAGCGGCGGATAGAGCGCGCCCTTGTCGAGGTCCTCAAGGCTCACGAGGTGCGCAAGGCTCTTGGCGGCGGCAAGGAACACGCCCGTCGGAACGAACTTGGAGCGCGTGTAGATGCAGCCCATGCCGATGGCCGGGAACACGTAGCTGTTGTTGCCCTGGCGCGGCACGAAGGTCTTGCCCTCGAACTCGACCGGAGCAAAGGGAGAGCCGCTCGCAAAGAGCGCATTGCCCTTGGAGTACTTGTAGGCCTCCTCGGCCGAGCACTCCGACTTCGAGGTCGGGTTGGAGAGCGCGAAGATGATCGGACGGTCGTTGAGCTCGGACATCAGCTCGATGACCTCCTTGGTGAAGGTCTTGGGCTGGGCGGAGACGCCGACAATCGCCGTGGGCTTGAGCTGGCGGATGGCGTCGATGAAGCTCGAGGCGATCTCAAGGTCGTGCGCAAAGGGCAGCTTGTTGGCGGCAAGCTTGTCGGTGCGGCGGCTCGAGACGAGGCCCTTGGAGTCAAAGAGCGCGATCCTCGAGAGTGCCTCTTCACGCGGCGTGCCCTCCTCGACCATGGCGTCAGCCAGCAGGTGCGCAATGCCCGTGGCGGCGGAACCCGCGCCAAGGAACAGGATGCGCTGGTCGCTCAGCTTCTCCTTCTTCACGCGCATAGCCGAGTAGAAGCCCGTGACCACCACCGAGGCCGTGCCCTGGATGTCGTCGTTGAAGCAGGGGATGCGGTTCTGGTACTTGTCGAGAAGCGCAAAGGCGTGCGTGTTCTGGAAGTCCTCGAACTGGATGAGCACGTCGGGCCAGCGCTCGCGCACGGCGTTGACGAACTCCTCGATGAGCTCGTAGTAGGTGTCCTCGTCCACGCGCTTGTGGCGCTGGCCGATGTAGAGGGGATCCTTCAGGAACTCCTCGTTGTTGGTGCCCGCATCGATCGTCACGGGCAGCGTGTGCTGCGGGTTGACGCCAGCGCAGGCCGTGTACAGCGCAAGCTTGCCGATGGGAATGCCCATGCCGCAGGCGCCCAGGTCGCCGAGGCCGAGAATGCGGTTGCCGTCGGTGACGACGATGATGTCAACCTTCTTGTTGGGAACGTTGGCAACGAGCTCGCGCACATGGCCGCGGTCCTCCGCGGAAATAAACAGACCGCGCGGCTGACGGAAGATCTTGCCGAACTTCTGGCAGGCCTCGCCCACCGTCGGCGTGTAGATGAGGGGCATGTACTCCTCAACGTTTTCCATCACGAGCTGGAAGTAGAGCGCCTCGTCAATCATGCGCACCGTGTCGAGCGTGATGTACTTCAAGAGTCCCGTCGGCTGCTGCTCGATGATCGACTTCCAGCGGGCAACCTGCTCGTCGCGGGTCGAAACCGCCGGCGGCAGAAGGCCGCGCAGGCCGAGTTCATCGCGCTGCTTTTCCGTAAAGGCAGTGCCGCGATTAAGCCACGGGTTGCGAAGAACCCCGACTCCCTTTTCTTTGTTTTCACAAGTGCTCATAGCAAACCTTTCTTACCTTTAGCGAAGGTTGTTTTTCAATTGACGCTGATGCCGGCATGCTTCGCATCCCATGCCCGGCACAGGCTCACATTCAGAGGATTCTAGCGCCGGGCGCCGCGTGCAAACCGAGCGTCCGGGGCCCGCCTCGGCGCGTGCGCGAGGCACGCCCCTCATCCCCCTTTTTTATCATCCCGCGGCCTAGATCACCGGCCCCGTGACGTAAATGTTCATCGAGTTGTTGTAGCCGCAGCGCTCGGCCTTGGTGGGTGCGCCCGAGGCCGCGGAGATGAGCGCGTCAAACAGCTCGCGCGCAGCCTCCCCGGCGCTCTGCGTCCCCTGAAGAATTCCCGCTGCGCAAAGATCCATGTGCTCGTTCATGCGCGCAAAGGTGCGCGCGTTTCCAGTGATCTTCACCACCGGCACAAACGGAAAGCCCTGCGGCGCTCCGCGTCCCGTGGAAAAGACAATCATGTTGCAGCCCGAGGCCGCAAGCCCGGTGAGCATCTCGGGCTCGCGCCCCGGAGCGTCCATCATCACAAGCCCCGGAAGATTCGTTCGGGCGCCGTACTCCACCACGTCCTGGTAGACCGCCGACCCCGCCTTGGCAAGCGCGCCGAGGCTTTTTTCCTCAATCGTGGTGAGGCCTCCGGCAATGTTGCCGCGCGTGGGCTGGCCGCCGCGCATGTCCACGCCCACGGCCCGGGCCCGCGCCTCCATGCGCGAGACCATCTCGAAAATGCGCCCGGCAACGGCCGCGCTGGCGGCATTGCGCGCGGCAATGTGCTCGGCGCCCATGAATTCGGTCGTCTCGCCGATCACCACGCCCGCCCGGGCAGCGGCGAGCACGTCGGTGAGCGCCCCGACAGCCACGTTGGCTGAAAGTCCCTGGGTGGTGTCGGAGCTGCCGCACTTGAGCCCCACCCTGAGCCTGGAGACGGGCACGGGGCTGCGCTCGCAGGCAATCTCCCTGCAAAGGCGGGAAACGATCTCACGGGCCTTTTTGACGCTTGCCGTGAGCCCGCCCTCCTGCTGGATCACAATCATCTCGGCAGGCTTGCCGGCGGCGCGAACCGCCTCGAGAACCTGGCTCGAGGGAACGCTCTCGCAGCCGAGGCTGACCAGAAGGACGGCGCCGAGATTGGGATTGAGGGAGAGATTGATCAGAATCTGCGTGATGCTTCTGACGTCGGGCATCGTCTGCGAGCACCCCTGCTGGTGCGTAAAGACGGCCGCGCCCTCGATGTCGGCAAGACGGTTGACGACATCATTGGCGCAGGCCACGCAGGAGATGACGCCCACGAGATTGCGCGTTCCGGCCGAGCCGTCGGCTCTGGGATAGCCCAGGAAGGTCGCCTTCGAGACGTCGAAGGCCGGAGCCTTCAAAACGAGCCCGGCATGCCCGGCCGTCTCGCCGGCCCCGGGGGCCGGACTGCGCTGCCCGGCCTGCGGCGCGGCATCTCCACGGCCGCGCAGGCTCTCGACATTGTCGACGTGCACGTGCGCGCCGGGGGCGATGGCCCTGGCGGCGCGGCCGATGACCTCGCCGTACTTGACGACGTCCTCTCCGGCGGCAATGGGCTGCAGGGCCGCCTTGTGCCCGAAGGCGACGTCCTCAAGCAGGCGCAGCCCGCGCACGGTCTTGTCCGGCATGCCGACAAGAAGATCCTCACCGGCAGACGCATCGTGCAGCAGCGTCGCCGCATTGTCCCGGATGCTGATGCACAGGGCGTCCAGTTGCTTGGTTTCGTTGTTCACTCAATCAGCTCCTCGCCGGCAGCAAACCCATCCTTTCGGCGTAGACACAACCCATCCAAAGGAATAAGCCGACAGGCAGTTGTGAATTTAATCGCGTGTCAGGCTCCCCGGGGTTAGGGTTTCCCTGTGCTTTTCTCAATCTATTTTTCCAAGCAAAGCAACATCAGACCCATGTCAAACAATGCGGCGCCCTTGACAAAAAGGCCGTCCCCGCCATGAACCGCCGGGACGGCCGTCAATCCCGCTCAGGGGGCCTCGTGCGCCTCCGCGGCGCCGGGCACGGTGGGAAGAATCTTCCAGGCGTCGAGCAGGTGCCTGTGCATCGCCTCGCAGGCCCGCTCAGGGTCGCGTGAGAGGATGGCCTGATAAATCTTGTTGTGCTCGACATAGGCGTTCTTGCGGCGCTCCTCGTTCCAGAGCGTCATGTGGCGGGAGTAGTGCTGCACCTCGCTCAGAAAACGGCTCACGATCGTGACGATCTCGTTGTGCGAGGCCATCATGACGCTGTGATGAAAGTCAAATGAGACGTTTTCGGCCTGCTCGTTGTTGAGATAGGCCCGCCGCTGCCGGTCGATGGCATCGGCCATGCGCGCAATCTCCTCGGCGGTCGCAAACTTTGCGGCCTGCTCTGCGGCGTAGGGTTCAATGAGCAGGCGAAATTCAAACAGGTTGTCGAGAATCTTGGGCGTAATGGTGGTCACCAGCGGTCCGACAACCTTGAGCGCGTTGCCGAGATCAGCCTCCTGCACGACCACGCCCTTGCCGCGGACCTGCCGGACAACGCCGAGATACTCCAGGGACTTCATCGCCTCGCGAACCGGGATGCGGCTCACGTCGAGCTCGGCGGCGATTTCGCGCTCGGAGGGCAGAACGTCTCCTGGCTTGAACTCTCCAGACAGGATCCTGTCGCGCCACAAGTTGGCGATCTGACCGTAGAGCGTCTGATTGCTGCGGTCCAGCGTGGTTTTCTCTGTCATCAAATCTTCCCCCTCAAAACACTGAGACAGACTGCCCTTGTTCATTGTGCTTATGGTTGCAAAATCCGTCCCGCCTCGCCGGTCTCTGGTCCCTGTCAGGCCGGGAAAGCTCTATTTTATTAAAGTGACTCTCAATCATAGATCGACTTCGTCACTTGATTCAATCACGCAACAACATATATTTCCGGTGCATTCGCTCCCTCCCGCAGGGAGACCGGACGCACAGGCCTCAAAATCGTGCGACTCGGGATCTTCAGAACAAGATCCCGAGTCCGGGTCGGCGCCTCGAAGGGCGCGCTTTAAAAAACTTCCGGGCCGGGCAAGGGAGGATGCGGCGCACCGCGCGGCCCTCCCCTGCGCCCGCCTCATGCTAGAGCGAGGTGAACAATCCCAGCGCCACCCAGTAGGGCACGCCGATGATTGCAAACACCACGTACGACAGCAGCGTAAAGAACAGACCGATGCCGCACCAGCGCTGGACGCTAACATAGCCCGCGCCGTAAAGGGCGGGACCGGCGGCGTTGGCGTAGTGCGTCAGCAGCGCGCCCATCACGCCGCACATCAGGAACATCAGGAACATGTCCCACTTCGGCAGTCCGGCCGCCAGACCGATCGTGAACTGCACGGGCAGCACGGAGGCCATGTAGGCGCCGCACGACACGAAGAGGTAGCGGCAGGCCGAGCCTGCGAACACGAGGATGATGAACAGCGTGATGTGGCTGAAGCTCGAGAAGTCGACCATGAGCTGCAGCTGCGCGGCCATCCACTTGAAGAAGCCGAACTTGTTCATGGCGCCGGCAAGGCCGAGAATGCCGCCGTACCACATGAGCGTGCCCCAGACCTTGCTGTTCTTGGCGATGTTCTGCCACTTGAGGATGCCGGTCATCAGGCACAGGGCGATGAAGCCCAGAACCACGCCCGTGGAGTTGAGGCCCGTGTAGGAGCTCGTCGCCCACCCGGCGATGGCCAGCACGAAGAGCAGCAGCAGCAGCTTTTCCTTGCCCGTCATCGGACCGATGGCGTCAAGGCCTTCCTTGGCGATGCGCACGTTGTCGATCTTGTCGATCGTGGGCTTGTAGATCTTGTGCATCACCCACGGGGCGATGAGCAGCACGACGCCGGCCGGAACGATGAAGGCCGTGGTCCACTGCAGCCACGAGATCTTAAGGTCGAGCATCTGGTCGGCCAGGGCCCAGGCCACGGTGTTGGCCGCGTAGCCCGTCAGGAACGTGATGCCCGTGCACATCGTGATGACGTACAGCAGAATTGAGAGGTACGAGCCGATGCCGCGCGGATTGTTGTCCGGGGTGGAGCCAAGCGCCTCGGAGATCGAGCGGAAGATCGGCCAGATGATGCCGCCCGTGCGGGCCGCGTTGGAGGGCGTCACCGGGGCGATGATGAAGTCCGAGAAGGCCGCGGCATAGCCAAGGCCCAGGGACGAGCGCCCGAAGATGCGAATCATCCAGAAGGCGATGCGCCGGCCAAGGTTCGTATCGGCAAACGCCTGTGCAATCACATAGGCGCCCACCACGAGCCAGGTCATGGCAAGCGAAAAGCCTGACAGCGAAACAGCCTGGCCGTTCTTGATCACGGCGTACAGGCCCAGGAAGATGAGCAGCGCCGTGGCTTCGCCCACCGGCTGCAGCATCACCATCAGAATAGCGCCGGCGTAGAATGGAAAGAGCCCCCACGCCTTGGGATCCATCCCCTGCGGCGGATCCACGAACAAGAGCAGCAGCGGCAGAAAGCCGATCACCATCTTGATGATGCGCTTGGTGTCAAACGCATTTGATTTGGTTGTCATCTCCATCTTGGTCTCCTTGATGGTACTTAAGTCGACTTGCGACGAGTTTGGTTGAAAAAACCCGCATCCCCTGCGCTCGTGCCGTTTTCGGCATCTTTTATCAGGACATGCAGGCGGTGGAAAAAATGGCCGTTTATTCTCCAGTCTGCGGCCGGAATCGGTCCGGAAGGCGCGGCGCGCCCTCCGGACCGGCTCAAGCCGGCATGGTCTTTAGTACTTGCGGTGGAACGCCGCGTTGACTCCGGCCACAAGGCTCGAAACATCCTCAAGATTTTCGAGATTGCGGCAGGCGGCAATCAGGGCGTCCTGCTGCCCGGCGGAAATAATGCCGCCCGTGAGGACGCGGAACTTCGCCTCTGCGCCCTCCCAGGTGAGCGTGTTTTCCGGGTCGCCCGTCGGGTTCCAGACCTGGGCGACGAGCTTTTCGCCGTCCTCGGTCTCAGCCTCAATGCGGCAGGGCCAGTTGCGCGGCACGCGGGCATTGATCTCGTCGTCGATGGCGGTCTCAATGCGCGCCTCGAGCGCCTTCACATCGGCCTCATTGACGCTGTCGTTGCTGAAGTCCGCCTCCGAGGGCGTTCCGCGCAGCAGCGTGCTCGCCACGCAGTAGGCCGTGCTGAACTTGGCCTGGCGCGTGTTTTCCGGATGACGGACGCCGGCAACCTGCTGGGCCGTCTTGTAGGTGAAGAGCTTGACGCTCTTCAAACCCCGGCCGGCGGCCTGGCGGCGGATCTCCACAGCGGCGTCAATGGCCGAGTGCGTGTGGCGGCAGCACGGATAGGGCTTGAACGACACCAGTCCCGCACGCCACTTCGTGCCGAAGTCCTTGAAGAGCTCAAGGTCGGCCTCCTGGCGGGCATACCCCGCAAAGAAGCCCTGCTTGCCCTCGAGGATGTGGCGCGCGCCGCTAAAGCCAGACTGTGCAAGCAGCGCGACCATCACGCCGTGCGCGGCGGCCGCGCCGGTGTGCAGGAACTTGCTCATGGCGCCGTCGGGCAGGAACTGCCACAGGCCCGCCGACATCGTGCCTGCGTTTCCAAGCGCCCAGCCAAGCTGCGTTTCGCTCAGGCCCAGCATCTTGCCTGCGGCCATGGCCGCGCCGAAGACGCCCGTGGTGGCCGTGGTGTGAAAGACCTGGTAGTGCGCGGGCGTAATCGCCGCGCCGATGCGAAGCATCACCTCAAAGCCGGCCACGACAGCCGTGATGAGCTCGCGCCCGCCCTTTCCGAGGTGCTCGGCAAGCGCCAGAGCCGGCGGGATGTTGACGGTGGCCGGATGACTGATGCTGTCGCGGTCGACATCGTCCATCTCGAGGATGTGTCCGCAGTAACCGTTGGTCATGGCGGCGAAGAACACGTTGCGGCGCCCGTTGTCGAGCGCCCCGGCCTGCTCAAGACCGCCGAGCGCATTGCACAGATCCTTCACCGGCTGCGAGGCCGGGTCGGCGGCGCCGCCCACGGCGCAGCCGATCCAGTCGAGGATGTCGCGCTTGATGGTGTCGACCACCTCGGCCGGGATGTCCTCGTAGCGAAGGGCGCTCACGAACTCGGAGCAGGCCGCAGAGGGCGACCAGTTGTCGGTTTGCATGTTTTTTTTGTCTCCGTATATAGAAGAAGAGGAGCGGCGAATCTGATTCGCACACTCCTCCCTTTCAGCGCCAATTACTTCGTGGCGAGAATTTCTTTTTCAACCTTCTGCGCGCGCTCGCGAACCTCGTCGTAGCGGCTCGCGCCGTGGCTGTCCATCGTCACAAGGAACGGACCGAAGTGCTTGGCCTGCAGCGGCCACATGGCCTCAGGCATGCCGGCCTCGAACCAGTGCGGGTCCTTCGTGCCCACGATGCCGGCGGCGAGAACCACCGCGCAGCCCGGGCAGGCCTGCACGTAGACCTGCTTGTACTTCTGCAGCGCGGCCTTGGTGCCTTCGCCCATGCCGCCCTTGCCGATGATGACCTTCACGCCCTGCTGGCCCACGAAGTCCGCATGGGGCTCCATGCGAATCGAGGTCGTCGGGCCGATCACGCTCAGGTACCACTTGCCGGCTTCGTCCTTCTTCATCACGGGGCCGGCGTGGAAGATCGCGCCGCCGCGGATGTCCTCGGGCAGAGGCTTGCCGTTCTCGACGAGCTCGCGCATGTTGAGGTGCGCGATGTCGCGGGCCGTGCAGACCTGGCCGTTGAGGTAGATGATGTCGCCCACATGCAGCTTCTCAATCGTTGCATCGTCAACGGGAAGCGTCAGTTCATATACCGCCATGTCTTACTCTCCTGCCTGAAAAAGCGTTTCGGTATGGCCGTCGGGGTAGAAACGAACGCCAAAGCGACGGGCAACCCAGCAATGGAAGTTGATGACGACCGGGCAGATGGCCGTGTGCGTCGCAGCCCAGCCGATCTTGACAGCCAGAGCCGTCGTGTCGCCGCCGATGCCGGCGGGACCGTTCTTGAGCTTGTTGATGTCGGCGAGCAGCTCCTGCTCGAGTTCATCAAAGAGGGGATCGGGATTGTGGTCAAGCCAGCTGCGCGTGGAGATCGCCTCGCGCGAGAGCTTGGCGGCAACGTCCATCTGGCCGCCGAGGCCGATGCCGATCGAGAACGGCGGGCACGGATATCCGCGGGCGCCCATGTAGCCCTCGGAGCCGCACACGACGTCGAGCACGAGCTTCTTGAGGCCCTTGTAGTTCTTGCCGAGCGTGGCCGGCGTCAGGATCTTGGCCACGTTCGGAAGTTCGGCGCCGCAGCCCTTGGCGCTCACGACGATCTCGCAGTAGGGAAGATCCTTCTCATAGCGAAGCTCGTAGTTGGGCACGCCGCGGCCGGAGGAGTCGCCCGGGTTGAAGCGGGTGAGCGGATGCACGATCGAGGGACGGATGTAGCCGGCCTTCGTGGCTTCAATCACGGCCTTGGTGATGTTGTCGGTGAGATTGGTGAGGTTGGGCTGCATGGCCTCGCCCCAGCGGATCCACACGGAGGGGAATCCGGGCGACTGGCACACGGGCTTGTCCATCTTGCCCGCAAGCTCGACGTTTTTGAGCATCGTCTCAAGGAAGGTCTTCGCCTCAACGTTGGTTTCGGCCGCGGCGGCCCGCTTCATCAGAAACAGGACGTCGGGCGAAATCGACGTGCAGCACTTGTGCAGAAGGTCGTAGACCTTCTCATAAGGGAGTTCAAGAGTTGCCATTGTGAGCCTCTCTATTGGGGTTGTACGAATGCGGCGGCGGTGGGGTCCGCTGCGGATATACTGGTATACCAGTCCATTGTAGGCACTTTCTCTCACTGCGGCGCAAGTTTTGCCGAGCGATATTTGTCCTGGATTAAGCAACGCTTTCTTTCTTACAAATTTGCTCCAACATTGAGAGCGTCCATCCGTCGCCCCGCCGCCTTCACGCGAGGCTGCCGTCGGCCGACGCCCGCTCTGGCGGCCCCGGGCCGCCCCCTGAGGCGCCCTCGCTTCAACGAAGAAAAGAAGGAAAGGACGGTCGCCGGCAGCCGCCGGGGTTGTAAAGCTCCAGGGGGCGTTTGTCTTTCATCAGTAGATTCGCGATCTGGCCCGGGCCGTTGCCATCCCCCTGACATTTTCAGGATTTTCAGGAAACCCTGAAAATGCAACCAAAACGCTGCCTGCGCAGCAGATATAAGCAGTTGAGCGTAAGTATTTACACTTACACATCTGCCCTAGGTTTTGCGACACAATGCATCCGTCGGTCAGTCGGTATACCAGTCTACCCGCCACACCAGCAGGGGCTTCCCCGGCCTTCCGTTTGCACTCAGGCGGCGGGAGCCGGCACCAGCCGACGAAAAAAAACACCAACAACCAAGGAGTTAATGCAATGCAGAAGGAAATTTTGTCGACGACGAATGCTCCGGCTGCCATCGGCCCCTACTCTCAGGGTATCGCTGCAGGCGAACTCGTCTTCGTCTCCGGCCAGCTGCCGATTGATCCCGCCACGGGCGTTATGCCTGAGGACGTTAAGGATCAGGCCCGCGCTTCCATCAAAAACATCAAGGCTATTCTTGAAGCCGCAGGCACTTCGCTTGACAAGGTTGTCAAGACGACGTGCTTCCTCTCGGATATCTCGTACTTCGCCGCCTTTAACGAGGCGTATGCTGAATTCTTTCCTGCTCAAGGTGCCCCGGCCCGTTCGGCCGTCGGGGTTGCAGCTCTTCCCAAGGGCGCCAAGCTCGAAATCGAAGCCATCGCCATCAAGTAGTCATTGGTGGTCCCTCGTATATCCGCATAGGAATTTATCAACATGCTTAGTTTGATCATTGCGGCGATCGTCATCGTTGCGGTCGTCTACCTGCTCTTGAAAGGGTACTACCCTCAGGCTGCCCTCTTCATCGGCGGTGCTGTGTTGCTGCTGTGCACATGGATCTTTGATCTCGGCACGCTGCTCGATGCCAAGAAGACGACGCACTTCGCCGGTTTTGATATCTTCAAGGTCTTCAGCGACGGTTTCGCAGGCCGTATTTCCGGTCTTGGTCTTCAGCTGATGGCAATCGGCGGCTTCTCGCGCTACATGGAGCATGTCGGCGCTTCGAGTGCTCTGTTTGCTGTGTTTGAAAAGCCCCTGAAGATGATCAAGTCGCCCTACATTCTGCTCGGCGCATCCTTCCTCGTCTCCCAGGTGATGGCGGTTTTCGTTCCCTCGCACGCCGGTCTCGCCCTGCTGCTGATGGTGACTCTCTATCCGATCCTCGTTCGTTCCGGCGTTTCCCCGCTCTCCGCCCTCGGCGTGATCGGCTGTGCTCAGTACATTGACGCCGGCCCCGGTTCCGGCAACGCCAACATGGCCGCTCAGGTTGCCGGCATGGACGTTTCCGAGTACTTCGTGTACTACCAGCTGCCGCTCTTTGTGGCCGTGACGATCATCGTCTGCATTACGCACATGATTGTTCAGCGTTGGTGGGATAAGAAGGAAGGCTGGAAGTTCGACCCGAACAACATCCAGACCCTTGCTGGCAAGAAGTCCTCTGATGCCGACAAGGACGTTCCGCGCATTTATGCCATTCTCCCGATCATTCCGCTCTTCCTGATCATCTTCTTCTCGAAGGTTGCCGGCAGTTCGATTCGCATGGACGTTGTCACCGCCATGGTCATCTCGACCCTTGTAGCGATCCTCTTTGAGTTCGTCCGCTATCGCAACCTCAAGGAAGTTATGGCTTCCTTCAAGCTCTTCTTCGAAGGCATGGGCAAGATCCTTGTTTCCGTGGTCTCCCTGATCGTTTGCGGTGAATTCTTCGCCGCCGGCCTGATCAAGTCTGGCGCCATGGCCACCCTCATCAATGCCGCGGACGCTGCCGGCTTCGGTTTGGCAACGATGGTTATCGTGGGCGGTCTGCTGCTGTGGGCTTGCGCTTTCATCATGGGCTCGGGCAATGCGGCGTTCTTCTCGTTCGCTCCGCTCGTTCCTGATGTGGCCAAGACGCTCGGTGCTCCGATCATCTCGCTCATCTTCCCGTTGCAGATCTTTGTTTCCTTCGGTCGCGTGTCTTCGCCGATTACGGGTGCTTTGATTGCTATTGCCGGTATGGCTGGCGTTTCGAGCTTCCAGATCGCAAAACGTACATGCATCCCGATGATTGTTGCAACGATTGCAACGGGCATCATCTACTTCTGCTTCTACTACGTCCCCGCTGCCTAATCAAAATTGACGCGGTAAGGCACAACTAAAGCAATATCTTTTCTTGAGAGCCTCATCACTTACAACGATCTGGCTCTCATTTTTTAACCTCGACCCATAAGGAACCACCATGGATCCTCGCACAACTCTCGTTCACTGCGGCCGCGGCGACCAGACCGTCGACGTCCGTTCCGTCAACCCCGTGCTGATGCGCGCCTCGACGATTCTGTTCAAGGACTACGCCACGTGGCAGAAGTACCGCGAACTGCGCAAGACTGAGCGCGTGCTCAGCTACGGCGCCCGCGGCACGACGACGAACTTTGAGCTTGAGAAGCTCGTCTGCGCCCTCGAGGGCGGCCATCGCGCCCAGCTCTTCCCGACCGGCCTCGCAGCGCTCGCCATGGTGCTGCTCAACTACGCTGAAGCCGGCGCGCACTTCATCGTCTCGGACGCCATCTACGGCCCCGTGCGCACCGTCTGCAACCTGTTCCTTTCCAAGGTCAAGGTTGACGTCACGTTCTGCAAGGCCGACTGCAGCGACGTTGCTGAAAAGATCCAGCCCAACACCAAGCTCATCCTCGTTGAGAGCCCGGGCTCGATCCTCTACGAAATCATCGACCTGCCCAAGCTCTGCGAACTGGCCCACGCCCACAACATCCCCGTGGCTATCGACAACACCTACAGCAGCGGCTGGCTGTACAACCCGCTCAAGCTCGGCGCCGACATCTCGGTGATCGCCGCCACGAAGTACCTGAGCGGCCACTCCGACGTGACGATGGGCATCGTCGTCTGCAACGAGAAGGAATGGAAGAACTTCGACAAGCTTCCCGAGGCGCTCGGCTTCACGACGAGCCCCGACGACTGCTACCTCGTGCTGCGCGGCATGCGCACCCTCGCCGTTCGCATGGCCCAGCATGAGAAGAACAACGACGCCGTCGTTGCCTACCTGCAGACCCGTCCGGAAATCAAGACGATTTTCTATCCGAAGCTCCCGACGCACCCGAACCATGACGTGTTCATGCGCGACTACAAGGGCACCTGCGGCATGCTCACCATCGAGTTCGCCGACGGCTACACCAAGGAAGACGCCGTGAAGTTCACCGACGCCCTGCAGTTCTTCTCCTGCGGCGCGAGCTGGGGCGGCTACGAGAGCCTTGCCACCGTCACCGTGCCCCCGCGCACCGTGACCGACTGGAGCAAGCGCGGCCCGTTCGTTCGCTTCCACATTGGTCTGGAAAACGCCGACGACCTGATCGCCGACATCGCCCAGGCTCTCGACAAGGT
>CALXQK010000004.1 GCA_944390745.1 uncultured Duodenibacillus sp.
GGACACGTTCCGATGTATTACTCACCCGTTCGCCACTCGCCATCAGAGAGCAAGCTCTCCATGCTGCCGTTCGACTTGCATGTGTAAAGCATGCCGCCAGCGTTCAATCTGAGCCAGGATCAAACTCTTCAGTTCAATCTCTGTTTTTTCCTCATCCGCCCTTTGACAGGCTCGACGAGGAGGTCGTGCTCATTTACTCGCCGGAATTGAAAAAGGTTTTGGCCTTTTTCTGCATTCCTTTGTGTGTGAGCACTCGTGATATTTTTTCGAGTCCTTTTGGAATCGTCTATCTCGACGCCCACACTTATCGGTTCGTTTTCAAGTTTTTAAAGAACTTTTTTCATCGCCTCTCGGCGACAAGGTTGCGAACTATACAGAAGTTCGAACCGTTTTGCAAGTCGTTTCGAAGATTTTTTTGAAATCTCCTCAAATCTTCGTTTTTCCCGTCGAATTTCGGCAAGAAAAAAGAGCTCCTTGCGGCAGCTCTGACTTGTTTGCCTGACCTTCGAGCCGAGCTCTCGTTCAAGCGAGGATGCGCATTATGAAGAGCCGGAAAATGCTTGTCAAGACCGCACCCCCGTTTTTTGCATTCAATCTCGCAATGCACTGATCCAAAAGAAAACTTTCTTCACTGCAGCATCCTCTCCGCCCGCGGCATGACGCAAAGAGAGAGCGCCTTGTTCTGCCGGCGCGCTCCAGGGCGGCCCCGCCCCATTTGCCGCGCAGCCCGACATAATTCGCATCACGCGGGCGCTGGGCGCCCTGCCGCCGCCGGGCTCCTTCGGCAGCAACCCGCACCGGGAGCCCGGCTGCCGCACCCTCTGTTTCTATCCTTTTGCAGCACCAAGAGTATTCATGCTTCGCTACGACATCAGCCCGCTCGACCCGGAGGCGCATCTTTTCATCGTCGGCATCACCATTGAGGAGCCCACGCCCGCAGAGCAGTTTCTGCGGCTGCCCTCCTGGATTGCCGGCAGCTACATGATCCGCGACTTCGCGGCCAACATCCAGTCCGAGAAAGCCTTTCTGGGGGAGCGCGAGGTTCCCGTTGAGAAGGTCGACAAGTGCACCTGGCGCGTGAGCACCGCCGGGCGCGCCGCCGGCGAACCGCTGAGAATCTTCTACCAGCTCTGGGCCTTTGATCCGAGCGTTCGCGGCAACTATCTCGACAACTGCCGCGGCTTCTTCAATCCGGGCGCAACCTTCATGGAGCCCCTCGGCATCGACGACTCCAGCGGCATTCTCATCAACATCACGCCGCCCGAGGAGGAGACGCACGCGCAGAGCCTGTCCTGGAAGGTGGGAACGGGCCTCAGGCGCGCCCGCGGCACCGAGCGCTACGGGTGGGGGCTGTATGAGGCCGCCGACTGCAGCGAGCTCTGGGACTGCCCGGTTGAGCTCTCGGACTTCACTGCCCTCACCTTCACCGCCGGCGGCACAAGGCACGACATCATCATCAACGACACCAACGCCAACACGGATCTGGAGCGCCTCACGGCCGACGTGCAGAAGATCTGCGAGGCTGAGTGCCGGCTCTTTGAGCCTGAGACCGGCAGCGCGCCGGTGCCTGAGTACACCTTCCTTCTGAACGTCACCGCCGCAAGCTTCGGAGGACTTGAACACCGCTGCAGCACGGCGCTCGCCTGCCCGCGCAAGACGCTTCCCGTCACGCACGACGCCGCGCGAGGCGTGCGCACCCGGGACTATCAGCGGCTGCTCGGACTCTTTGCGCACGAGTACTTCCACACCTGGTTTGTCAAGCGCATCAAGCCCGCGGCATTCGTCAACTGCGCCTTCGACGTCGAGGTGAACACAACCCTGCTGTGGCTCTTCGAGGGCTTTACAAGCTACTACGACAACTTCATGCTGCGCCGCACGGGGCTCATCGATGACGCCCAGTACGCGGCAATCCTCTCCGAGGACGTCAAGTGCGTCGCCGGTCAGGCCGCCCGCAGCGTCCAGACGCTGGCGCAGGCAAGCTTTGATGCATGGATCAAGTACTACAAGCCCGGCCCCAACACGCCCAATGCGCACGTCTCCTACTACCGCCAGGGGGCGCTCGCCGCGCTCACGCTCAATGCCGTCATCCTGAAGAGGACGCAGGGCAAGCGGAGTCTTGACGACGTCATGCGCCTTTTCTGGTCCGACTGCAAGGCGGCCGGAGACGACTACGGCGGCGTGGGCGAGGAGGACGTCTCTGAAGTGTTCACGCGCGCCACGGGACTTGATCTCACCGATCTGCTCACCACGCTCACCGAAACCACGACCGAAATCGACTACGCGCGCTTCTGGAAGCCCCTGGGCATCACCCTGTCGGAAACCAAGCTGCCGCGCATGCGCGCGCTGCTTGGTCTGACCGGAAGCGTCTCCGAGGCGGGATTTCTCGTCAAGCATGTGCACGAGGGCGAGGCCGGCCAGTGGATCGGCATCGCCCCCGGCGATCTGCTCATCGCCATCGACGGCGTGCGGATCGCCCCGGGCTCGCTCGAGGACATCCTTGCGCGCTACGCCGCAGGCGACGAGATGATGATCCACGCCTTCCGCGACGATGCCCTCATGACCTGGAGCCTGCTGCTTGGCGCCGAAAAGAAGCTTTGCGCCGACGTGCAGATCAAGCCCGTCAAGCTGACCGGGACGTGGATTGAGGGACCGGTCAAACAAAAAGTGTGATCAACTGAACTTTTTGTTTGATTCCTGCGCAGACAGAGCGCCCAAACCCCGCCCCGGCGGGCCTCGGGCGCCATCCGTCCGCTCCTTGACGAACACGCCGCACACGGATGCCTTCGTTGTGCGGCGTTTTTGTTCCGATGCGTCTTTGTCAAGGCACTGCACCGGCAGACGTCGGACTCGGGTGCGGGCCTTTCATGGCTGGCGGCGCTGCTGCGAGTCGAGCCGCCCCGGGGCGGACTGCACGACGAGATTGACTTCAAAGACGCTGCCCGCCCCAGAGCTTCTGAGCTCGACCGTCCAGCCGGTGCGGCTGCAGATTTTTTTCACGATGCTCAGCCCGAGTCCGCAGCCCTGGACATCCGGGTTGCCTTGCGCCGCACTGCCGCGCCTGCGGTCCTGGAACACCGCGTCGCGCTCCCCGGGCGCGATGCCGGGACCCGTGTCCCGCACAAGAAATCCGCTCGAGGTCTCCTCGAGCTCCACGCTGCCGCGGTCTGTGTATTCAACGGCATTGCGAACGAGATTGTTGACGACGGTGACAAGCAGCACGGGGGAATAGCTCCCGGGACAAAGCCCTGTTGCCTTCACGCGCAGCTCCAGCCCCTTTCTTGCGGCAGGCTCCCTCCAGACGGAGGCGCAGCGCCTCAGAAGCGAGGCGACCGTGTCGCCGCCCGCCTCCTGCGGCGCGTCCGGGGACTGGCGGGCCAGCTGCAGGAAGAAGGACACCAGATCGCGCATCATGTCTGCTGAATGCGTAATTTTTTCAAGCTGCCGGCGCTGCTTGTCGTCAAGCGGCGTCAGCGCCAGAAGCTCGGCGCTTGTCGCAATGACGGTCAGCGGCGTTCGCAGCTCGTGGGAGACATCCCTGGTGAAGGACTTTTCGCGCTCAAGCGAGCTGTAGAGGCGCCCGAGCGCGTTGTTGCAAATCCGGGCGAGCTCCCCGATTTCATCGCTGGTCATCACGGACTCGGAGATCGGCTTGTAGGGAGAGGATCTGGCCGAGGCCTGGACCTCCTGGGCGAGACGATGCACCGGCTTGAGGATCAGGCGGCGGGACAGCCACAGGCCAAGCGCGCCCCCAAGGAGAATGACCAGCACGCCGAAGGCGGCCGTCTGAAGCCAGAGCAGGTTCTCCTGGTGCTCAAAGTTCTCCTGGTCCCTGACGTAGACAAGCTCCCCGCCGTTGTATTTCTCTTTGTAGACGTAGACGGCAGGCGAGTCGCCGAGCTCCTCATAGCCCTCGGCAAGCCCCTTGAAGCGCTCTGGAATGGGGGCAAGTCCTGCAATGCCGCTGCCGTAGACGGACTCTCCCTCGTCAAGCCGCGGCGCCCCCTCGCTCTCCAGATCCTCCTTGATGTGCTGAAAGTCCACGGCCATGGATTCGGACATCAGGTAGGCCTCGACAAAGTGCACGCTTCGCCAGATGGCAAAGGAGTAGCACAGCGCAAGCACGACCACGAGAAAAATCGCCGAGATCATGACGCGCGTCGACAGGCTCTTCGCCCACAGCTTCTCTCTCCACATGACCTTTCCCCGTGCTGCCCTACTGGCTGGAGGAGGCGTCAGACTGCGACGGGTCGCCGCCGGCGCCGATGCTCCATCCCAGCCTTGGATGCGTCTTGATGAGACTCATGGCAAAGGGCTTGTCGACAGCCTGGCGCAGCAGGTACATGTTGGCCCTCAGACTGTCGGAGGCCGGCACCGAACCGCCGCTCCAGACAACGGACTCAAGCCTTTCGCGGCTGACGATGCCCGGCGAGGCGAGCATGAGCGCCTTCAGGATCTTCATGCAGGTCGGGTTGAGCTCAATCGGGCGGCCCGCCCGCGTCACGCGCATGAGCCTGCCGTCCATCGCGAGGTCCGCAACGCGCACGACGGCATTCTCAGCGCCGTAGGCGCGGCGCAGCAGCGCCTCGATGCGCGCGGCGAGCTCCCGCAGGGAAAACGGCTTGACGAGATAGTCGTCGGCGCCCGCGGCCAGTCCGTCGACGCGGTCGTCAATCGTGTCGCGCGCCGTCAGCATCAGGATGGGAATTTTGGCGTCCGACAGCCGAATGCGCCGGCAAAGCGTCAGCCCGTCCATTCCGGGCAGGCCGATGTCAAGCACCAGCAGATCCACTCCTGCGGCCGCAAATCGCTCCCATGCGTCAGCCGAACTGGTCGTGCCCTCCACGGTCCAGCCCTTTGCCGACAGGTACTCGACGACGTTGGAAAGAATGTCTGCTGAGTCCTCCACCACCAAAATCCGAAATCCCATACCGAGTCCTTTCTCCTGCCGGGATTCGCCCGGCCTCGTGATTCATTCGCTGACGCAAGCAGTCTAGAGGCGCCGGCCCGCCGCCCGGCCGCAGCCCGCGTCTTTTTTCCAAGGGGAGTTGCCCGCCGTCAGAGCATTTGACGGATTTTTGACGGAGTTTTTGACCTCTTTTTGACTGTGGAAAAGAACAATGAGCCGATGAACTCCGAGGGTTTTCACCAAACCCAAGGCATGCGTTGATTTTTCAGTGTTCTTGTCCGACATTCCATGAACAATTCGACCCGTCAAGTCAGTGCGCGCCCGCTCAATCTGCTGCTCTGCATCGTGCTGCCGGCATGGCTTTTGCTCTGGCTGGCAGTGTTTCCCCCGCACGCGGTGGACCTGGCCGTTGCCAAGGCCATTGACCAGGCAGGCATTGCCGCCGCGCTTGACTCCTCCCTCGGCGCCTGGGCGCGCCCCTTCCTGCATGAGGCAAGCAAATGGACGGCCATTGCCTCGGCCGCGGTCGTCGTGTTTGTGCTTGTCTCGGGATGGCGCACGCATGCCGAGCAGCCGCAGCGCACAAAAAGGCTGGTCTACATTCTGGCGGCGATGCTCGCCTGCGTTGCCCTTGTCGGCTTTCTCAAGCAGACAACGGGCGTCTTCTGCCCCAGGACAACGGTTGCCTTCGGCGGCGTCAATCCAATCACCGACCCGCATTTCGGCCTGTCCTTTGTTCCCGGCCGCTGCTGGCCCGGCGGCGCAGCCGGAAGCGGATTCTGCCTTTTTGCATTTTTCTTTGCACTGCGCGAAAGCCGCCCGAAGGCGGCGCGCCTGGCGCTGGCCGCGGCCCTGCTGCTGGGCTCAGTTTCAGGCTTTGAGCGCATGGCCTCCGGGCTGCACTTTTTGTCGCACAACGTTGTGTCGCTGCTGCTTGACTGGACGCTGTGCGCATCCATCTACGTGCTCATGTTCGAGCGCAGGGGCATTTTCTCGCGCATCCGCAGCGAGGCGGCAGGCCTCTCGGGCATTGATGCCGCGGCATTCTGCGTGCTGTGGTGGGTGTTTGTCTTCAATGGCCCCGCCCTCGAGCACGTCAGCGGCCTTGCGCCTGTAGGCGGAGCGCTGCCGGGCGGCCGCGGCTGGCAGCTTGCCGCGGCCTGCACGCTGCTTTTTGCCGCCGGCTCCGCGGCGATTTTCTGCCTTGCCTACGCGCTGCCGGCCATTCTGAGAAAGGCGCTCCTGTGCCTGCTGCATGCGGCGGCGGCCATATCGTTTGCCGGCATCGTGCTCTACGGCACCCTCATGACGCCCGACATGGTGCGCAACGCACTTGCAACGGACTGGCAGGAGGCCTCGGGCTACCTCGGCATGCGGACGGCCTTTGTCTTTTTGTGGAGCCTTCTGCCGCCAGTGCTGGCAACGCTTCTGTCTGCAGACATCCGGTACAGGCTCAGGCTTGTGGGGGGCGCCGCGGGCTTTCTTGCCGCAGGCGCTGCCGTGATTCTTCTGAACTTTCAGGTTTTTGCCGGCGCCATCCGCTCCGACAGGTCCCTGCGCTACCAGATCGCGCCCGTCACGCTGGTGGCCTCCGTCGTCAGAACGGTGACGCATGATGCCAGCCCCGACAGCGCAAGGCAGAGAATCGTGACGGATCCGTCGCCCGTTCTGACGGCAAGCTACGACAAGCCGACGCTCTTTGTGGTTGTGGTTGGGGAAACGACGCGCTCGGCCAACTGGGAGCTTGCCGGGTACGGCCGCGTCACGAACGGAAAGCTTGCGGCGCGCGACGTGATTTCGTTTCCCGTCGTCACCGCCTGCGGAACGTCGACGGACGTGTCGCTGCCGTGCATGATGAGCCGCATCGGCCGCAGCGACTACAACCGCAAGCGCATCATCAGCGAGGAGACGCTGCCCGACGTGCTGCACCGGGCGGGCTATGCGGTGAAGTGGATCGACAATCAGTCCGGCTGCAAGGGCGTCTGCGACCGCGTCGAGTCCCGCCGTGCAGACAGCAGCCTCAATCCGCAGCTGTGCCCCGACGGGCGCTGCTACGACGGCATTCTCGTCGAGGAGGTCAAGCGGGAGGTCGAGCAGCTTGCCTCAGGCGGCTCGAACAAGCCCGTGGTGCTCTTTCTGCACATGATCGGACAGCACGGCCCGGCCTATGCCGAACGCTCTCCGCAAGTCCGCAAGGCCTTCGGTCCTGAGTGCACCGACAGCGACCTGTCGAGCTGCTCGCGGGAAGGAATCGTCAACGCCTACGACAACGGCGTCGCCTACACAGACCGCGTGCTTGACGCAATCATCGGCGTACTGGAGTCAAGAAGCGACATCGCCTCCGGCATGCTCTTTATATCGGACCACGGCGAGAGCCTCGGCGAGCACGGCCTGTACCTTCACGGAGCGCCGTACTGGCTGGGTCTGAGCGAGCAGATCGACGTCCCGATGGTGATGTGGTTCTCTGACGGCCTTGCAAGGGCCGAGGGCGGACGGCTTGAGGCGCTCAGGCAAAAGGCACAGGACAAGATCCGGCCCTCGCACGAAAACCTCTACCATACAATGCTCGGCCTGCTGGGCGTCCAGAGCAGCACCTACCGGCCTAACTTTGATCTGACAAACGCGCCCGTGCCCCGCTCATGAGCGCGGGGAAGGACTGGGCCCCGTTCCGCGGGCCCTCGGCGGGGCCGCCGCCCCCGGGCTTGTCACGACCAGCCGCACTCGCGCATGGTCTCAAGAACGAGCGGCTGCGGCACGCGCTCCACGGCGCTCTCGCCGATGGCGCGCATGACGACAAAGCGCACGACGCCGCCCAGGGACTTCTTGTCTCCGAGCATCGCCTCCCAGGCGCGCTGCGCGCTGATGCCGCCGATCCGGGCGGGAAGCCCTGCCGCGGTCACCAGAGACCGAATGCGGTCGACGTCCCCCTCGGAGAGATACCCCAGGCGGCGTGAGAGCACGGCGGCCATCACGGTGCCCGCGGCCACCGCCTCCCCGTGCAGCCAGCGGCTGAAGCCGGTTTCCTTTTCAATGGCATGCCCAAAGGTGTGCCCGAGGTTGAGCTTGGCGCGCTCGCCCGTTTCGCGCTCGTCCCGGTGCACGATGTCGGCCTTCATGCGGCAGCAGTGCGCAACAACCTCCGAGACGGTCCCGGCATCAAGCGCACGCAGTGCGTGCATGCTGCGCTCGAGCGTCTCGACAAAGCGCGCGTCCCCGAGAAAGCCGTACTTCACCACCTCGGCAATGCCCGCGCTCACCTGCCTGGCATCGAGCGTTTTCAGAACGTCCGGATCGACGAGCACACTTGAGGGCTGGTGAAAGGCGCCGATCAGGTTTTTCCCCGCCGGCAGGTTCACCCCCGTCTTGCCGCCCACGCTGCTGTCGACCTGCGAGAGCACGGTCGTCGGAATCTGCATAAAGCCGATGCCGCGCATCCACATGCTCGCGGCAAATCCCGTCATGTCGCCCACGACGCCGCCGCCCAGGGCCACCATGAAGCTGCGCCGGTCAAGCCCGCAGTCGACGGCCGCATCCAGAATCAGGCGCACGTGGTCGAGATCCTTGAACTGCTCCCCGTCGGGCAGCTGCACCATCGCCGCCGGAACACCGGGCAGCGCCCGGCGGATCGACTCAAGAACCCTTTCGCCGTAAAGCGGACCCACGGTCGTGTTGGTCACCACCAGAACGCGCGTCGCATTCAGACGCGCGAGCTCCTGCCCGGCCCGGTCAATCACCCCGGAGCCGATGAATATCGGATAGGAGCGTGCGCCGAGCGCCACATCGATTTCAATCATGATCTGCCTCGCTTCTGTTTGATCTTTCCGTGCCGCAGCCCTGCGGCGCATCACCGGCGCGGCGCAGTCGGTTTCCCCGCTCGACGACCTCGGCCACGCCCCTGAGCGCCAGAATTTTGTTGACGACCACCTCGGGCGACTTGCGCGTGGTCATCACCTTGTGCGCGCAGCAGCTGTCGTAGACCGGCCCGCGCTCAAGCATCAGCGCGCGGATGCGGGCGATCCGGTCCGGCGCCTGCAGCAGCGGCCGGGTGGTGTCGTGCTGCGTGCGCTCGATGATGTCCGAGACCGTGGTTGCAAGCTCAATCACCAGCCCCTGCGCAAGCAGCCGCCGGTTGATCTCAAACATCGGCGCACCGCCTCCGGTGGCAACGACAATACCGCTGCGGTGCGTCAGCTCGGCGAGCATCTGCGTCTCGCGCGCCCGAAAGCCCGCCTCGCCCTCGACGTCGAAGATGCAGGAGATGCTCACGCCCGTGCGCTGCTCAATGGCGCGGTCAACGTCCACAAAGTCCCAGCCGAGGCGCTGCGCGAGGTGCCGGCCCACGGTCGACTTCCCGCAGGCCATCATCCCGATGAGAAAAATCGACGACGGCCCCCCGTCTGCGCTGCGGGACTCGTCCGCACCGGAAGGTGCCGGCGCCTGTCTGCGTCCCTGCGTGTCCGTCCTCGGCGTCTGCGAGGATCTGTCTGCTGCCCTCATCATGCCCATTGTCCCTGCGGCTGTGCGTCTCAAGAAGCGATCCTTGCGGATCCGGTCCCGTGAGGATAGCCGAAATTTCACGCAAGGCTCCGGGGCCGCGCCATTTATAATGCCGGCGACCCGATACCCACGGCCTCCGGAACGCCGCCCGGCACGGGCGGAAGACTCTCGAACACGCACCGCCCGGGCCCGATCCCCTCTTTTGTCAACTTCTCAACCCTTTGTCTTCACTCATGGAGGTGCGCAAAACATGAGCACAGCCGCCAACTACGTCATCGCCGACATCAACCTGGCCGACTGGGGCCGCAAGGAAATCCGCATTGCCGAGACCGAAATGCCCGGTCTCATGGCCATCCGCAGGGAGTACGCCGATCAAAAGCCCCTGGCCGGCGCCCGCATCTCGGGCAGCCTGCACATGACCATCCAGACGGCCGTTCTCATTGAGACGCTCGTCTCCCTGGGCGCCCAGGTGCGCTGGGCCTCGTGCAACATCTTCTCCACGCAGGACCATGCCGCCGCGGCCATCGCAAGCGAGGGCATTCCGGTCTTTGCCGTCAAGGGCGAGACGGTGGCCGACTACTGGAACTACACGCACCGCATCTTTGAGTGGGATGACGGCGGCTACTCCAACATGATTCTCGACGACGGCGGCGACGCCACTCTTCTGCTACATCTGGGCAGCCGGGCCGAGGAGGACCTTTCGGTGCTCGATCATCCCGAAAGCGAGGAGGAAAAGGTGCTCTACGCGTCCATTCGCGCCCATCTCGAGCAGGATCCGCACTGGTACTCCAAGCGTCTGGCGCACATCAAGGGCGCCAGCGAGGAAACCACCACGGGCGTCCACCGCCTCTACCAGATGCAGGCCCGGGGCGAGCTGAAGTTCCCCGCCATCAACGTCAACGACTCGGTCACCAAGAGCAAGTTCGACAACACCTACGGCTGCCGCGAGTCGCTCGTCGACGGCATCAAGCGCGCCACCGACGTGATGATCGCCGGAAAGGTCGCCGTGGTCGTGGGCTACGGCGACGTGGGCAAGGGCTGCGCCCAGGCCCTGCGCGCACTCTCGGCCCAGGTCTGGGTGGTGGAGATCGACCCGATCTGCGCCCTGCAGGCCGCCATGGAGGGCTACCGCGTCGTCACCATGGACTGGGCCGCCGACAAGGCCGACATCTTCGTGACCGCCACGGGCAACTACCACGTGATCACGCACGACCACATGGTGCGCATGCGCGACCAGGCCATCGTCTGCAACATCGGCCACTTCGACAGCGAGATTGACGTCGCCTCGATGCGCCGCTACGAGTGGGAGAACATCAAGCCGCAGGTCGACCACATCAAGCTGCCCTCGGGCAACTCGATCATCCTGCTCGCCGAGGGCCGTCTGGTGAACCTGGGCTGCGCCACGGGACATCCCTCCTACGTGATGTCAAGCTCCTTTGCCAACCAGGTGCTCGCGCAGATCGAACTCTTCAACCACACCGACAAGTATCCGGTCGGCGTCTATCTGCTGCCCAAGATTCTCGATGAGAAGGTGGCCCGCCTGCAGCTGACGCGCCTCAACGCGCAGCTCTCGACGCTCACGCAGAAGCAGGCCGACTACATCGGCGTCAAGGTTGAAGGCCCCTACAAGAGCGACAACTACCGCTACTAGGCGGCAGGCGCCGGCCCGCCGGCGCCTTCGGCCGCAGCCAGAGTCCGCCCCTGCAGCCGGCACGCGCCGCGGGGGCGGTTTTTTTTACCCTGCCTGCCTCAGTCAGCGCACCGGGCTCACGCCCGCCTCGGTTGCCACCCAGTCAAAGGCGACGTCAAAGTCCTCCGCCGCAAGACTCACGCCCGCCTCCTCGAGCACCAGAGCCTCGAGCGCCACGGCAACCGTCGCCGCAGGCGCGCATCCCGCAGCGCGCCGCGCCGACAGATACCGGTCAAAGTACCCGCCGCCGTTTCCAAGCCGCAGCCCCGTTCGAGACACAGCCACGCACGGCGAGAGGATCACATCGGGCTGCACGGGCACGTCCTCAAGCGGCTCCTCAATGCCGAAGGCGCCCCTTTTCATAGGCGTCTGCGGACTCCAGAGCGCATAGTGCATGCGCCTGCCGGCGCCGGCATCGACCACCGGCACGCAAAGCCTGCGGCCGGCGGCGGCCGCCGCCCAGTCCGCGAGCGCCGCCGTGAGATCGGGCTCCGAGCGAAAAGGCCGGTAGATGCCCAGACAAACGGGGGAACCGCTCGCGCAGAAGCCGTCGAGCCACTGCACCAGCGCACGGGCCAGAAGGCTGACGAGCTGCGGCTGCTCGAGAACAGCCGCACGGCGGCGCTCGTAGAACACCCGCCTCAGCCGGGCCTTCTGATCATCCCCGGCGCCATCAAGAACCAGGCCGGGGAGCGTTTTCACACCAGTCTTTGCCGTTATCATTGTTTGGTTGTCGGTCGACTCCCGGAGTCTTTGCCCCAATGGTGGCCGCTCATTGAAAAAAGGAGAAGGTTGCGCATGCGTTGCAGGGCAGTTTATTGGATTCTTCTTGCCGGCGTCCTTCAGGCCTCATGGCCTGCCGCGGCGCAGGACTTTTCCCTCGAGGGCGCCCCCGAAAACGACCCGACCGTCAAGCTCATCGACCTGACAGGGGTCGACCCCCGCAACTACGACGACGAAGACCTCACGCCCGCACTCATTGAACGGCTCCATGAGCAGCAGGAGCAGCAACAGCAAGGCGCCGCCCCGGCGAGCTTCGCCGCTCCTGAAATCATCTACTCCGAACCGGCCGTCCCGCACGCCACGCGGCCGGCCCCGGCCGCCCCAAGCGCAGCCTCCGAGGGCGTGCCTCTCGCGCGCCCTGCCCCCGCAGCCGGGCCTGCGGCGGCCCCGGGCATCACCGAGACCGTCGTCACGGGCGGCGTTCGCGAAACCGTCCGCATACCGGCCCCAAAGCCCCTGCCAAACACCGGTTCGCCGGCAGCGGCGGCCGTTCCTTCCGCACAGCCGTCCTCTGTCCGGGAAACGACGCCCGGGGACTGGCAGTCCCTTCCCGAGGGCGCTCTGACTCCAGCGCAGCGAGAGGCCGCCGAGGCCTCCCGGCCCGCCCCTGTCGAGGCGGCGCAGGAATCCGCCGCTGCTGCCGCGGCCGGGACCGCGCAGCCCTCGCCCTCTGCCCCTGCGGCAGCCCCGGCGGCCGCCGAAGAAGCGCGCACCGGGGCGCAGGGCGCACCGGGGCGCGCAGCAACTGCTTCCGAGGCGCCCCAGACCCCGGAGCAACCGGCCGCAAAGCCCCGGGCGGCGTCCAATCCCCCGGGCGAAATCAGCACCTATGCCTTCGCCGACCCCGAGCCGATGGCGTATCCCGTGCAGCCCCACCCGGCCGACGCGCAGTTCAAGGCCGCCTACAAGGCCTACACCGGCAGCAAGCTCGAGGAGCTCAAGCGCCTTG
The DNA here is from genome assembly GCA_944390745.1 of uncultured Duodenibacillus sp. Taxonomy (GTDB): domain Bacteria; phylum Pseudomonadota; class Gammaproteobacteria; order Burkholderiales; family Burkholderiaceae_F; genus Duodenibacillus. The sequence goes on from CALXQK010000004.1 coordinate 12,826, forward strand.
CGCCGCAGGTCAAGGACCATCCGCTGGCGGACTACGTCACGCTCTGGCAGCTCGTGCTTGAGGCCGATGCGGCCGCCGACAAGTCGGTCAAGGGCAGACCCGCGACCGCTGCCGCGGCAAAAATGTCCGCCCGGCATGCGAAGGCCTTCGAGAGCTTCGTCAAGGCGCACGAGGGCGACTATCTGGCCGAGCGCGCCCGCACGGACTGGGCGCGGCTTGCGGCGCACGCGCACGACGCCCGAACCTTTCGCAGCCTCTACAAAAACCTCGCCTGGAACCGGTCGGAGACGGATCTGCTCTGCTGGAACGCCTACTTCAATCTGTCGGAGGGCTCTGCCGGTGCGCTGCAGCAGGCCAAGGTGCGGCTTCTCAACACCAGCACGACCGGCTCCCAGGGGACTGCATGCCGCACGCTTGCCGAAGAGGTCTTGAAGCGCCATCCCTCCTGGGGCTGGACGTACGCCGTGATCCTCACGCAGAAAAAGCTCTTTACCCGCGCGCGCGAGGTGATCGACGCCACGCCGCAGAAGCTGCTTCCCGCGCCCGCGTCAACGCTCAAGACCATCCTTGCCTCGCCCTCCCGCTGGTACAAGGACAACCGCAGAAAGCTCGGCGCGGCCAGCACGCAGACGCTGCTTCTGGCCGCCCTGCGCATGGCTGCCGTCGACGTGGATCGCGCCGCACAGATTGCCGGCGCCATCAAGACCAGACTCTCCGCACACACGCAGGCGCTTCTGTGGGGACGTCTGGGCTACGAGGCCGCCGTCGACCTGGAGGACACGGCCCTTGCCTACTACCAGAAGGCGGGCGCGGCCCTCGCCCAGGCGCACAGCGCCCCGATCACGGTTTCCGGCGAGGCGCTCCAGGCCTGGCAGGTGCGCGCTGCGCTGCGCGCGGGCGATGCGCACCGCGCGCTCAAGGCCATCGACATGCTCTCGGCGCGGCAGAAGAAGGACCCGGCCTGGATCTACTGGAAGGGCCGCATGCTGATTGAAACCGGCCGCAAGAGCCAGGGCGAGCAGCTGCTGCGCTCGATTTCCCGGCGCATCGACTACTACGGGCTTCTGGCCTGCGATGCCCTGGGGCTGCCCTACTACGCCCCGCAGGCCGAGCTGCAGCCTGCCGCCGCCCCCGGAGCCTTTGCGCGCTTTGCCCGCAACCCGTCGCTTCAGCGCGCCATGCACTTTTACGCGCTTGAGCTCTACGGCTACGGCCACCGCGAGTGGAACTGGGCGCTCGGTTCAATGAAAAACCGCGAGCGGCTGGAGCTTGCACAATACGCCGCGCACATCGGCCTGGCGCATCGCGAGATCAACACGGCCTCAAGCGCCGCCCCCGCCGTCTTCACGCTGCGCTACCCGACGCCGCACCGCAGGGAGATTGAGACCGCCGCCGCAAGCGCGGGGCTGCCCGAGGCCTGGGTGTTCGGGCTCATTCGCCAGGAGTCGCGCTTCATTGCCGGAGTTTCAAGTTCAGCGGGCGCCATGGGCATGATGCAGATCATGCCCAAGACCGGCCGCTGGGTTGCGCGCAAGATCGGCCTCAAGGACTACAAGACCGGGGATCTGGCCGACATGCAGACCAACCTCATCCTCGGCACGAACTATCTGAAGATGATTGCCGACAGCGTCGGCGGCAGCCTCCCGCTGGCCGCCTCAAGCTACAACGCCGGTCCCTCCAGGGCGCAGGCCTGGCGGGCGGCGCTGCCGCGCACGGTCGACGGCGCCGTCTTTACCGAAAACATTCCTTTCGGGGAGACCCGAAACTACGTCATGCAGATCTCGGCAAACATCGCCGCCTACAGCCGCTACAGCAGCCGTCCGATGCGCATCACCGACATCCTGGGCGAGATCGCGCCGCAGCCGGCCGATCCCAACCCGCTGCCATGAGACAGACGACAGGCATCAACAAGGGAGAAGCACCATGACTCTTTATCACGACGTCACCGAGATGATCGGCAACACGCCGCTTCTGGAACTGACGGGAGCGGAGAAAAGACTCGGCCTGCGCGTCCGCGTGCTCGCCAAGCTTGAACGCTCCAACCCCGCGGGCAGCGCCAAGGATCGCGCGGCGCTTTCCATGATCGCAAAGGCCGAGGCGCGGGGTGAGCTCAAGCCGGGGGCGGTCATCATCGAGCCCACGAGCGGCAACACGGGCATTGCCCTGGCGCTCATCGCCGCACGGCGCGGCTATCGCACCATCCTCACCATGCCCGAGACGATGAGCATCGAGCGGCGCAAGCTTCTGAAGGCCTACGGCGCTGAAATCATTCTCACGCCGGGCGGGCAGGGCATGAAGGGCGCCATCGCCCGCGCCGAGGAGCTTGCCCGCTCCATCCCGGGCAGCTTCATGCCGCGGCAGTTCGACAATCCGGACAACCCGGCCGCGCACTACGAAACGACCGGTCCGGAAATCTGGCGCGACACCGAAGGCTGCACGGACATCCTCGTGGCAAGCGTCGGCACGGGCGGCACGATCACGGGCACCTCTCGCTTTCTGCGGGAGAAGAATCCCTCGCTTTACGTCGTGGCCGTCGAACCGGCCTCCTCGGCGGTTCTGAGCGGAAAACCCGCCGGCCCGCACGGCCTGCAGGGCATTGGCGCCGGATTCATCCCCAGGGCGCTTGACGTCTCCTGCTACAACGAGGTGCTTGCCGTTGCCGATGACGACGCCTTTTCAGCCGCCGCCCGCGCCTGCCGCGACGACGGCATTCTCGTGGGAATCAGCTCGGGGGCGGCGCTTGCAGCCGCCTTTGCGGTGGGCGCGCGCGAGGAAAACGCCGGCAAGACGATCGTGGTGATCCTGCCCGATACAGGGGAGCGGTATCTCTCCACCCCCGTCTTCGGCGCCTGAGAAGCCGAAAACAAAAAAACGCCCGGACGGCTGCGCCAGGGCAGCCCGCCGGGCGTTTTTCATGTCCAGACCGCTCAGAGCAGCCGCACGGGCTTGCGCGGGCCGACCTCACAGCATTCGCCCTCGAGACTGACGCGGCTGGCGATCGAGGCAAGCGTCACCGAGTCGACATACTGCTCGATCACATTCTTGAGCCCCATCCAGACATTGCGCGTTGCGCAGGACTCGCTGCGCGAGCAGCACTCGGGAGCGCCGAGGCAGGGCATGATCCCGGGCGTGGCCTCGGTGGCGCGCAGAATCTGTCCCAGCGTGATCTCCTCGGGAGAGAGTGCAAGACGGTAGCCGCCCTGGTTGCCGCGCGCGGTCAGCAGCAGCCGCTCCCTGTGCAGCGCGGCTACGATCTGCTCGAGATACTTTTTGGAAACCCCCTGGCGCTCGGCGATGTCCTTGAGCGAAATCCAGTCGTAATCTCCCTGGTTCTGCGCGAGATCGAGCATGAGACGCAGCGCGTAGCGGGTCTTGGTAGAAACTTTCATAGTGCACGCCGGCGCACTACTTTTTATGCGCCGGTCCTCCGGAAATTCCGGCCATGCAGCCGGCAATGCCTCCGTCAAAAGATGCTGAAGCCGAAGCAGCAGGGACTTCAGTCGACGGATGCCCTCAACGAAGCGGTTCATGTGCGCAGAGGCGCCCAGCGCGGCGCTGCAAGCGCTCCGCTGCGCCTTGCGCATCAGGCGAATCGTCTGGAAGCACTGCAAAGTTTCACAAAAGAAAAGAAGGAATTTGATCCTTCTAAAACTGCTGCTTCAATGCAAATCTAGTAATGCTCCCTGTGTTGAGTATAACAAACAGCAACAGCCCCGCTCTCAGGCTAAATACTGTGGTCAGGCCCCTCAGATTTCTCTTGACAGAATTCTCGATTTAGGCATTGCATCCCCCGCGGTACAATCGCTTCACTTCCGTTTTTGTCCGTTCGGTTTTTTCCTGATCCGACATTCATGCCCGCCATTGTCCCCTCCGAAGTCACCGTGCAGCGTCTGGCCGCACTCAAGCGCTGCCGTACGCTCTCCGAGTTCGTGCCGCTTCGAGCCGCCGAGCTGCCGCAAAAGACCGCCCTGTGCCAGTACGACCGCGTTGCGCGCGACTGGGCGCACGTCACCTACGGCGAACTTCTCGAGCGTATCACCGCCTGGCGGCGCGCCCTGACTGCGCTCAGCCTCAAACGCGACGCCCGCGTGGCGATTCTGCTCAACAACTCGGTCAATGCGGTTCTGGCCGACCAGGCGGTCATGGCGCAGGCCCTCATTCCGGTGCCGCTGCACTCGATCGACACGCCGGGATCGCTGTCGTTCATTCTCGAGGACAGCGGGGCGGAGTGCCTCATCACGAGCAAGCTCGAGCGCTGGCAGGAGATTGTCTCGGCCGGCGGCGTTCTGCCCGCCCTGAAGACCGTCGTGCTCACCGACGAGGCCACCCCCGCCGGGCAGCCCGCACGCGGTCCGCGGATTCTGGGCGTTGACGACTGGCTTGCCGCCGGCAACGGCGTGCGCGACGAGGAGCTGCCCGCCGGCCCCGAGCCCGAGGACCTCGCGGCGATCGTCTACACCTCCGGCACCACGGGAAGACCCAAGGGCGTGATGCTCACGCACCGCAACATCGTCTCCAACATCGTGGCCACGCTCGAGCACATTGCGCCCGCGCCCGGCCCGGACTACATGTTCCTGTCCTTTCTGCCGCTGTCGCACACGTTCGAGCGCACCGCCGGCTACTACCTGCCGCTCGGCATGGGGCTTTCGATCACGTTCACGCGCTCGATCATGCTTCTGAACGAGGACTTTCGCATCGTCCGTCCGGACGTGCTCATCAGCGTGCCGCGCATCTATGAGCGCATTTATGCGCGCATCAACGACAAGCTGCGCCGCTCGCCGGCATGGGTGAGGCGGCTCTTCGAGGCCTGCGTCTCGGTGGGCTGGCGCAACTTCTGCCGCGCCAACCGCATGCCCGTGCCCCCGTCCCCCTTCATGTGGCTCGATGCGGTCACCGGCCCCATCCTTCAGAAGCTTGTCGCCGACAAGGTGACGCGCCAGTTCGGCGGCAACCTCAAGCTCGCCATCGCCGGGGGTGCGGCGCTCAACGAGCGCGTGGCGCGCATGTTCTGCGGCCTCGGGCTCGCCCCGATCCAGGGCTACGGCATGACCGAGACCTCCCCCATCATCGCGGGCAACTCCCTTTCCCTCAACCAGCCCGAGACCGTGGGAAAGGTCTTCCCGGGGCTTGAGGTGCGCCTTGCCCCCGGCACGCACGAAATCGAGGTGCGCGGCCCCTCGGTGATGAAGGGCTACTGGAAGCGCCCCGAGGATACGGCGCGCGTGCTCTCGCCCGACGGCTGGCTCAAGACGGGCGACGTCGGCGAATTCAACGATGCGGGGCTGCTGCGCATCCGCGGGCGCATCAAGGAGATCATCGTCACCAGCACGGGTGAAAAGGTGCCTCCGGTGGATCTCGAGCTTGCGCTCGAGACCGATCCGCTCTTTGCCCAGACCTTCGTCGTGGGCGAGGCGCGCCCCTTCATTGCAGTCATTGCCGTGCTCAATCCCGAGGAGTGGGAGCTGCTGGCAAAAAAGCTCGGCGTCAACCCCAGGGACCCGCTTGCCCTCAAGAGCGCCGCCGTGCGCTCGGCCGTGCTCAAGCGCGCCCGGGCCGCCGCCGCGGGCTTTCCGCACTACGCGCTGCCGCGCAACGTCGCCCTCACGCTCGAGCCCTGGACCATCGAAAACGGACTGCTCACCCCCACCCTGAAGCTCAAGCGCGGGCCGCTCGGCAAGCGCTACGCCCAGGTGATCGAGGAGCTCTACGCGGCGCACGCCCGCGCCTGATCCGGGCGCTCTTGGGGAAACCTCGTCCGCACGGACGGCCTGCGGCGGGTGCGGAGACCGTCCCCCGCTCGTTTAGAATCTGCACGCTTTTGAATTATCTGGAATAAATTCTTCTCATTCATGTCCAACGACCTTTCCCCCGCCGTCGGGAAGCTGCTTCCCAACTGGGTGATCCATGGCGCCGACCGCATCATGGAGTACTACATCAAGCGCTATCTCAACTGCGACCCCATCGTGCTTGACCGCCCGCCGGCTCCCGAGCCCGGGCACCAGTACATGCTCTATGCGCACATCCCGTTTTGCAAGACGCTGTGCACGTACTGCACCTTCCACCGCTTTCTCTTCAAGGAGTACAAGGCGCGCGAGTACTTCGTCAACCTTCGCAAGGAGATGGAGTACGTCAAGGCCCTCGGCTACGACTTCACCGCGATGTACATCGGCGGCGGAACGACGACGATTCTCGAAGACGAGCTGATCAAGACGATCGAGCACGCCCGCAGGCTCTTTCCCGGCATCAAGGAGGTCTCCTGCGAGACCGATCCCGCGGAGATCGCCACGCCCACCTTCCGCAACCTCAAGGGGCTGGTGGACCGCATGAGCATCGGCGTGCAGAGCTTTGACGACAAGATCCTCAAGCTCACCGACCGCTACGACAAGTTCGGCTCGGGCGTGCAGATCTATGAACGCCTGCAGCAGGCCCTCGAGCTCTTCCCGGTCACCAACGTCGACATGATGTTCGGCTTCCGCGGCCAGGATCTCGACATGCTGCAGCGCGACATGGATCTCATCGTGAAGCTCAACCCGCGCCAGGTGACCACCTATCCGCTGATGGTCACCAGCCAGACGCGCAAGAGCGTCAAGAACACGATCGCCGCCAAGGGGCTCGAGCTTGCCGACCAGTACCGCATCATCATGAATACGCTCGGGCACCGCTACCGGCAGCTCACAAGCTGGACGTTCGGCCAGACCAACAACGAGGGCTTTGACGAATACGTCGTCGACCACGACGAGTACGTCGGCGTCGGCTCAGGCGCGTTCTCGTTTCTCGGCAGCAACCTCTACGTCAACACCTTCAGCCTGCACCGCTACGGGCTGCGCATCGCCGAGGGCAAGACGGGCGTCGAGCGGCAGCGCCACTTCGACAAGCACGCCGTGCTGCAGTACCGCCTGATGCTGGGCATCTTCTCGGCGCGCCTGTCGCGCAAGTACTTCCGCGAAGTCCACGGCGTGAACCTGGACCGGGCGCTGGCCAAGGAAATGCTCGGACTGCGCCTGATCGGCGCCATCAAGGACGATCCCGCGGACCCCGACCGCATCATCGTCACCGAGGCGGGCAAGTTCCTTGGGCTGGTCATGATGAAGGCCTTCTACTCGGGCATGGACAATGTGCGTGCGGAGCTCAGAAAGCCCCTGCGCGACATCGACATGTAGCGTCCCTCCCAAAGGACCCGTCTCCAGGGCTTGTGATCGAACGATCACAAGCCCTTTTTCCTGACGAGGGACAGGCGCCGGCGGCCGCCGGATGCCGGCGAAGGGAAAAACTAGTGGCAACCCTTAGAGGGGTAGACATTTGTCTTAAGGGAAAAGCAAAATTTGTAAAAATCCTTAAAATCCGCGTGCTCGCGTGCCGTCCACGACTGGGTGACCGTCTCTTTTATTCCTTCCAGCACCCGGTCGCTGCGCGCAATCCCCGCAACACCCTTTTCTCCGCATTTTTCGATTTCCTGGGTCTACAGCAACAACGACAGCGGCCCGTCCGAAAGAGAAAGGGCGCTGTTTTTTACTTGCCGCGCACCATGCGCAGCACGCGATTGAGCCGGCCCAGGCCGGCGCGTTCTCCGGTCCCTGCACTGCGCGCTGTCGATGCAGGCCGGGATGCGCCGCCCGTCGGCCGCCAACCTCAGCAATCAGGAGATCCGTCAGATGACAGGAAAGATTCTCAAGATCAAGACCTTTACGCCCCCCGCCGACGCCTGGGGCGAGAAGGGTCCGGATGTCGATGGCATCATCCGCAAGGGTGAACTGCGCGGCATCATCAAAATCAACGAAGACCTGTGCGAGGCCTGCGACACCTGCCGCAAGGTCTGCCCGGTCGGCGCCATCGATGGCCGCCTGGGCGCCAAGCACAAGATCAACGACCAGCGCTGCCTCACCTGCGGCCAGTGCCTGATCTCGTGCCCTTTCAATGCCATCGAGCAGATGTCCTTCGTCGAGATCGTCGAAAAGATGCTCGCCGACAAGACCAACATCGTCGTGGCGCATCCCTCGCCCGCCGTGCGCGTGTCGATCGCCGAGGAGTTCGGCGGCAAGCCCGGCGACCTCTCGACCGACCAGATGATGAACGCGCTCGAGAAGGCCGGCTTCAAGACCTATGACGTCAACAGCTCCGCCGACCAGACCATCATGGAGGAAGGCACGGAGTTCGTGCGCAAGATCCAGTACTGGGTGCTCGGCAAGCGCGGCCCCGAGTTCGAGCGCGCCTCGCACCACCCGCTGCCGCACTTCACGTCGTGCTGCCCGGCCTGGGTGCGCAACTGCGAAACCTTCAACGCCGACTTCATCCCGCACCTGTCGACGGCCAAGTCCCCCATCCAGATGGGCGGCGTTCTGGCCAAGGTCTGGGCTCCGGAGCACCTCTACAAGTGCGACCCGCGCAAGGTGAAGGTTGTGGCGGTGACGCCCTGCACGGCGAAGATCTTCGAGGCCTCGCGCCCTGAGATGGACACCGCCTGGCGCCATCACATCAAGGCGGGCACGATCCCGGCCGACACCCCGCGCTTCCCGGACATCGACGCCGTTCTGACGGCTCGCGACATCGCCGAGCTCTTCCGCCGCAAGGGCATCAACCCGCTCACGCTTCCCAAGGAGAGAAAGCGCGAGAACCTCGACGTCTACACCGGCGCCGGCACGATCTTCGGCACCTCCGGCGGCGTGATGGAGGCTGCGCTTCGCACGGCCTACCGCGTGCTGATGGGCAAGGAGCTTGAGAGCGCCGACATTCTGCCGGTGCGCGGCAAGGACCACAGCTACGTCGAGGCCAAGATTCCGCTTGCGCTGCCCGATCTCAACGGCAAGACCTTCGAGCTGCGCGTGTGCGTGGTCAACGGCGCCACGCAGTCGCTGAAGTACGTCCTCGACACGCTGCGCGGCGATCCCAACCGCTGGCACTTCATTGAAGTGATGAACTGCCCGGGCGGCTGCGTCAACGGCGGCGGACAGCCTGTGCGCACCGACGGCACGGGCTGGCTCAAGCCGCTCTTCCCGCTGCCTGTGGACATCTAACCCGATTGGCCCGAATACAAGGATATTGAAACATGTCTCGAAACTATCAGTTCGAAGAACGCCCGGCCGGCGTCATTCTCGGCCGCCGCGGCTTGTTCAAGGTTGTGGGCCTGTGCGCGGTTGCCGCCGGCGCCACCGGCTGGGGCGTCTGCGACTTGATCAGCAGCCGCAATGACGTGCTCCGCGCCCGCCAGGAAGGCCTGTACCTCGACGATCAGCTCTGCCGCAAGCAGAACCTGACGAGCTCGCACCAGAACCCGGTCGTCAAGAAGATCTACACCGATCTCGGCGCCGCCCCCATGGACGACACCATGTACGGCCTGCTGCACACCCACTATTTCCAGCGCTCGCAGCTTGCGCTGGCTCACCACTAACGGAGGGATGCAACCATGTCCAACAGCAATGACCGCATCCTGCGATTCCATGTCGGCGACAAGGTCTTCCACAGCCTCAACGCCATTCTCTGGTTTGCCCTCGTGATCACGGGCGGCATCGTGTACCTGTGCGACGTTGAAAACGCCACGGGCGAAATGCTCATGGCCTGGCATCTGGGCCTCGGCATCGTCTTCACGTTCAACCTGATCGGCTACATCGTGTTTGCACCGCACCGCTTTGCGCTGATGCTGCACGCCTGCCTGACCTGGGACAAGAACACGATCCTGTGGTTCCGCAACTTCGGCGGCTACCCGCGCCGCTTCTTCCACATCCCGCTCGGACCCGTGGAAGTGCCCCCGCAGGGCCGCTACAACGGCGGCCAGAAGGCCTCCTACCTGCTCTTCACCGCTGCCATCGTGATGCTCATCGTCACCGGCTGGCTGCTGTGGGTGTTCGGCCCGGCCATCGGCAAGGGCGCCTTCGTGACCTCGTTCTACCTGCACGTCTGGGGCTCGCTGCTCATCACCGTGCTGGTGGTCTGTGCCCACATCCCGCTCGCGCTGCTGTCGATGTCGCACTTCCTCGGCATCTGGCGCATCGGCACCGGCGACATCAGCTGGGAAGCCGCCGAGCACCATGCTCCGGTGTGGCTCGAGAAGGATGTCATCCGCACCAACATCGAGAAGTAGCGCCTCCCATGCCCCGTTCGGCCGCATGCTCCCTCTGCGGGCTGCGGCCGGGGGCAGCGGACTGCGTGATCCCGCGCCCGCCCTGCCGCAGAAAAGCCTTCTGCGCCCGGCGGGCTTTTTTTGCCCCGGGATCCCTACAATACCGGCGTGCTGCGCCGGCAGGCGTCCGGCGCCGCAAGCCGCACCCCACCCCTTCATTTTTCTTTCTGATCAGAAGACCCTCTCATGTCCACCGTCGCCCTGAACATGCCCAGCCGCCTGGAAACCCCCAAGGGACTGCGCCTTTACATCGGCCTCTTCGGCCGCCGCAATGCGGGGAAGTCATCCCTGGCCAACGCGCTCACCGGACAGCACATCTCGATTGTCAGCGATGTGGCGGGCACCACGACAGACCCGGTGGAAAAGGCCTGCGAGCTCGCCCCCATCGGCCCCGTCGTCTTCATTGACACCGCGGGCATCGACGATACGGGCGCGCTCGGCGAGCTGCGCACCCAGCGCTCGCTTTCGGTGCTGGGCTGGATGGATCTGGCGCTCATCGTCTGCGAGGCGGCGGGGCTGACGGACTTTGAGCGCACGCTCATCGCCGCGGTCAGGAAAAACCGCACGCCCGCCATCGCCGTCATCAACAAGACCGACGCGGCCTCGCCCGAGTCGCTCAAGGCCGTGCGCGACGAGCTCTGCGCAAGCGGACTGCCCGTCGTTGAGACCTCGGCGCTGCGCGGCGAAGGCATCGAGGCGCTTCGCAGCGAAATGGTGCGCGTCATCGGCAGCCAGACGCAGCCCGACCGCCCCCTGATGGGCGACAACGTGCACCCGGGCGAGACGATCGTTCTGGTCACGCCCATTGACACCGGCGCTCCCAAGGGCCGCATGATCCTTCCGCAGGTGCAGGCCATCCGCGAGATCCTCGACGCCGACGCCAAGTGCGTCGTGGTGCGCGAAAACCGCGTGGCAGAGGCCATTGCCGAGCTGCGCACGCCCCCGGCCTTCGTCGTCACCGACAGCCAGGCCGTGCGCCAGGTCGTGCAGGCCGTGCCGGAGTCGATTCCCGTGACCACCTTCTCGATTCAGATGGCCTACAGCAAGAGCGATCTGGTCGAAATGGCCCGCGGCGCGGCGATGCTCGACTTCCTCAAGCCCGGCGACAAGGTGATGATCTGCGAGACGTGCTCGCACCATCCGCAGCCCGACGACATCGGCCGCAAGAAGCTTCCGCGCTGGCTTGCGCAGAAAATCGGCGGCGCGCTCGACATCGAGGTTGTGGTCGGAAAGGATTTCCCGAGCGACCTCACCCCGTACAAGATCATCCTGCAGTGCGGCGGCTGCGTGGTGACGCGCCAGCACATGCTCTCGCGCGTTCGCGCGGCCATCGAGCAGGGCGTGCCGATGACCAACTACGGCGTGGCGATCAGCCACCTGCAGGGGGTTCTGACGCGCGCCCTCGAGCTGCACCCCGAGGCGAAGAAGGCCTTTGACGAGGCGCACGCCGTGCTGCAAAAGCGCTTCGGCGCCCCGTCGGGCTCCGACAACGCCGGGGCCCGATGATGAAAAGCCTTGACGCGCTGCTTGCCCAGAGCACGTTTTCTCCCGACGACCTGCTGCAACTTCTGAAGACCGAGGATCCCGCCGAGTGCGAGGCGCTCTACGCCGAGGCTTTTCGCCGCACCACGGCCGTGCACGGCAACTGCATCTACTTTCGCGGCCTCATCGAGATCAGCAACGTCTGCGTCTACGACTGCCGCTACTGCGGCATCCGCAAGAGCAACCGCGCCGCACGCCGCTACACGCTCACCCGCGCAGAGATTCTCGAGGCGGCGCGCTATGCGCTTGCCGCAGGCTACGGCTCGGTGGCGCTGCAAAGCGGCGAGCGCAGCGACCCGAAGTTCGTGGACTTCATCGAGGACGTCTGCGCGGCCATTCACCGCATGAGCGTCGAGGAGTTCGGCATGACCGAGGGCTGCGGCATGACGCTTTCCTTCGGCGAGCAGACGCCGCAGACCTACGAGCGCTGGGCGCAGGCCGCCGGAAACCGCAGGGCGCTGCGCTATCTGCTGCGCATCGAGACCAGCAACCAGGCGCTCTTTGCGCACCTGCACGAGGGCCGCTGCGGCGCGCAGAAGACCTGGCAGGCGCGCCTCAGGGCGCTTTCGGACCTGCGGGCGGCGGGCTACCAGGTGGGCACGGGCGTGATGATCGGCATCCCCGGGCAGAGCCTCGAGGATCTCGTTGAGGACATTCTCACCTTCGGCCGGCTTGACGTCGACATGCTCGGCATGGGGCCCTACCTTGTGAGCCACGGCGGCGACATGGTCTCCGAGGGCATGATGGAACACAAGGCGCTCATGCGCCTTACCCGCAACATGCTGGCCGCCACGCGCCTGGCGCTTCCCACGGTCAACATGGCCGCCGCCACGGCCCTTGAGACGCTCGAGCCCGGCGCCCGGGCGCTCGGCGTACTCACCGGCTGCAACGTGATGATGCCCAACGTCACCCCGCAGCGCACCCGCGCAAGCTACCAGCTCTACGACAACAAGCAGGGCACGGAGTCCGAGCCCGACAGCAACGTGCGCCTTGAGCAGGAGCTCGTGCGCGTCACGGGCCGCAGCATTGCGCGCAACCGCTTCGGCTCCTCGCTTCACTACAGAAGCCGCAACGCGGGACTGCCCGCGGACTGAGTCTTTCGAGCTGCGAAAAAGCCCGCACCGGCGCCTTGGACGACGCCCCGCGGGCTTTTTTTTGCTCATCAGGACAGAGACCGGACGTGCGCTAGCTGATGCGGTTGGCAAGAATGTCGGCGCAGACCTCGCGCACGTCCTCGCGCACGCAGTCAAACCCGTGGTCCCTCGCCCACACGTCGATGGGCGTGCCCTCGTTGTAGCCCGTGCGCACGAGCACCGTGCGCACATGCGCCGCGCGGCCTGCAAGCGCGTCGTTGGCCGAGTCGCCCACCATGAGCGCCTCGCCGGCCGCCACGCCAAGCTGCCGGCAGGCAAGAAGCAGCATGTCGCCCTCAGGCTTGGGATGGCGGGTGTCGTCGCCGCAGACGACGGCGTCAAACAGATCCTCAATGCCGTTTTTCTGCAGCAGATCCTCGGTCATGCGGCGCATCTTGTTGGTGACGAGCGCCGTTCTGACGCCCGCGCCGCCGAGAAGCCGGATGCCCTCAAGGGCGCCCGGGTAGAAGGCTGCGGGAGCATTGAGCTCGCGCACGGCGCGCGCGTACTCCTGCATCATCATCGTGATCGTCTGCTCGGTGGGAAAGATTCCGCGGGCCTCGCAGACGCGCTCAAAGAGCACGCGCGCCCCCTTGCCCACCATGCGGCTCACCTCCTGCACCGTAAAGGGACGCATGCGCACCACCTTCATGATGGCGTTGACGCCCTCGGTCAGTTCGGGCGCCGAATCCACGAGCGTCCCATCGAGATCAAAAAGCACTGCGCGAATCATCACCCGCATCTCCCGCCGGCTGACCGGCCTCGTCAAAGCTGAGAATCATGTCGTACCACACCGCGCCGCCGTGCACCGAGGCCGACCGGCCCAGGGCGCGGAATCCGAGCCTCTCGTACCAGCCGATCTTTTCCTTCTTGCAGGTGAGCACGCACCCGCGGCGTCCCTCACGGCGCGCCAGCGCAATCATCTCGCGCATCAGCGCCGCGCCGATGCCGCGGCGCCGCCATCCGGGCAGCACATTGATGCCGTAGACGGCCTGCCAGGCGCCCGCCGGGTCGTGGCGCGAGGCATCGGCATAAAGCGCGTCGTCAATCGTGCGCGCATTGATCACCGCCCCGTCGACGAAGCCGACGGCGTCGCCCTCGACCTCGCAGATGCGGAAGTGATCGGCAAAGCAGCGCAGCCGCTCGGCAAAGGTCTGCGCGCTGCAGGCCTCTGCCGCAGGAAAGCAGGCCGCCTCAATGGCAGCCACCGTCTCCAGGTCCCCGGGCGCGGCACGGCGCATGCGCCATGCCGCGGGCGCGCTGCGGCTGGAATTCTGACTCATGGCGTCCCCCGTCGGCCCGTGCGCCCTACTCAAACTTCTGCCCCTGCTCGCGGGTCGTTCTGAATTCCACCTGCGGCCAGTGCTTCTGCGTGGTCATGAGGTTGTAGATCGAGCTTGCCATGTAGCAGAGATTGCCCTCGCTGTCGCGGGCCAGACGATTGGACTGCTCGTCGCAGAACTCCTTCTTCGTCTTCTCGTCGGGGAATACGAGCCAGCGGGCGGTCGCTACGTCGCAGGCTTCGTAAATGGCGTCGACGCGATACTCCGTGGCCAGACGCTGGGCCACAATCTCAAACTGCAGCTGCCCGACGGCGCCGAGCATGAGATTGCCGAACTCGCCCTCAAAGACCTGGATGGCGCCCTCTTCGCCGAGCTCCTTGAGGCCCTGGTGCAGCTGCTTGCCCTTGAGGGGGTCGCGGGCGCGCGCGGAGCGAAACAGTTCGGGCGCAAAGTACGGAATGCCGGTGAAGGCAAGCTTCTCGCCCTCGGTGAGCGTGTCGCCGATGTGCAGCTGCCCGTGGTTGTAGATGCCGATGATGTCGCCCGCATAGGCGTCCTGCATGTGCACGCGCTCGTTTGCCATGAAGGTGAGCGCGTTGGCGATCTTCATCTCGCGGCCCTCGCGCAGGTGCCGGACCTTCATGCCGGGGGTGTAGCTGCCCGAGCAGACGCGAAAGAACGCGATGCGGTCGCGGTGGTGCGGATCCATGTTGGCCTGGATCTTGAAGACAAAGCCCGTGAAGGGCTCCTCGCAGGGGTCGACCGTGCGCACCGTCGCGTCGCGCGGCTGCGGCTCGGGCGCCCAGTCCACAAGAGCCTGCAGCACGTCCTTGACGCCGAAGTTGTTGACGCCCGAGCCAAAGAAGACCGGGCTTTGCTCGCCCTTGAGGAACTTCTCCATGCTGAAGGGCTCGGTTGCGCCCTGCACAAGCTCAATGGCCTCGCGCACCGGCGCGATCTCCATGGGAAAGAGCTCGTCAAGGCGCGGATTGTCAAGCCCCTCGATCAGCTCGGTCTCATTCGTGAGCTTCTCGCCTCCCGGCGCAAAGCGCACGAGATGGTTGTGCAGCAGCGAAAAGACGCCCCGGAAGGTCTTTCCCATGCCGATGGGCCAGGTGATGGGCACGCACTGAAGCTTCAGAACGGATTCGATTTCGCCGAGCAGCTCAAGCGGATCGCGCACCTCGCGGTCAAGCTTGTTGATGAAGGTGATGATGGGCGTATTGCGCATGCGGCAGACGTTGAGCAGCTTGATCGTCTGCGCCTCAACGCCCTTGGCCGCGTCGATCACCATCACCGCCGCATCCACGGCGGTGAGCACGCGGTAGGTGTCTTCGGAAAAGTCCTCGTGACCCGGGGTGTCGAGCAGATTGATGATGTGGTTCTCGTACTCGAACTGCATCACGGAGCTCGTCACCGAGATGCCGCGCTGCTTTTCGACCTCCATCCAGTCGCTTGTGGCGTGGCGTGCGGCCTTGCGGCCCTTGACCGCCCCCGCCATCTGAATGGCGCCGCCGAAAAGAAGCAGCTTTTCAGTGAGCGTGGTCTTGCCCGCGTCAGGGTGGGAGATGATGGCAAAGGTGCGGCGTCGCTTGACTTCCCGCTGGATGGCTTGCTTGGACATGAGTCTGGAAAAAGGCTGGAGGCGTTGGCCGCGCATGAAAGGGGACGGGCCGGCAAAGGCCGCCCGCGCGCGCAGCAAGGCGCTTGTTTTCTCTACGGAAATCTCAAAAAGCCGTATTTTCGCCCATTTTTCGCTCTCCTGCGGAAAACCTCGTTTGCGCCGGGGCTTTTCGCGTCCTGCGCACAACGCCTGCGGCGGCCTCTCTACAATTGGGTCCAGCGCCGCCGCCGGTTTTTCCTGAAAAACCAGATCACGAGTTCCTCACGCCCGCCGACCGGCCCCGTCCTTGCGGAAAAGGACGGCCCCCGGCGGCGGCAGACCGCGCAGCGCCAGAGCTCAAACAGCAAAACCAAGGAGAACAACCAATGGGCTACTTCCCCTCCTGGAGGCTCAAGACCGACGGCATCATCGGTCCTGATGAGCGCCTCCCGGCCCCGCAGATGGCCGCACTCGGCGTGCAGCACGTCGTCGCCATGTTCGGCTCCACCATCCTTGCTCCGCTGCTCATGGGATTTGACCCCAACGTGGCGGTCCTCATGAGCGGCATCGGCACGCTCATCTTCTTTCTCATCGTCGGCGGACGGGTGCCGAGCTACCTCGGCAGCTCCTTTGCCTTCATCGGCGTGGTGATCGCCGCCACGGGCTACACGGCGGGCTCGGGTCTGAACGCCAACATTCCGCTTGCCTGCGGCGGCATCATCGTCTGCGGCCTTGTCTACTGTCTGATCGCCCTCATCGTGATGTACACGGGCGTGGACTGGGTTGAAAAACTGATGCCGCCCGTGGTCACGGGCGCGGTGGTGGCCGTCATCGGCCTCAACCTCGCCCCCACCGCCGTCAAGAGCGTGGGCTCGACTTCCTTTGACTCCTGGATGGCGCTCGTCACCGTGCTCTGCGTGGGCGCCGTGGCGGTCTACACCCGCGGTCTGCTGCAGAAGCTTC
Organism: uncultured Duodenibacillus sp.; assembly: GCA_944390745.1. GTDB lineage: Bacteria > Pseudomonadota > Gammaproteobacteria > Burkholderiales > Burkholderiaceae_F > Duodenibacillus. The sequence goes on from CALXQK010000004.1 coordinate 29,464, forward strand.
TGATTCTGGCGGGGCTCGCAATGGCCTACCTCATCTACTTCATCCTTGCCAACGTGCTCGGCTACGGCAAGCCGATCGACTTTGCGACCGTGGCTGCCGCCGACTGGATCGGGCTGCCGCAGTTTCACGCACCGGTCTTCAACGTCGACGCCATCCTTCTGATCGTGCCGGTGGTGATCATCCTCGTGGCCGAGAACCTCGGGCATGTGAAGGCCGTCACCGCCATGACGGGCCGCAATCTGGATCCCTACATGGGACGGGCCTTCCTGGGCGACGGCGTGGCGACCATCGTGGCCGCAAGCGTCGGCGGCACGGGCGTGACAACCTACGGCGAAAACATCGGCGTGATGGCCGCCAACCGCGTCTACTCCACGCTGCTGTTTGTCATCGCCGCCGTCTTTGCCGTCATCCTCGGCTTCTCGCCCAAGTTCGGAGCGGTCATCCAGACCATCCCGCAGCCCATCCTGGGCGGTACCTCGATCGTGGTCTTCGGCCTCATCGCCGTGGCCGGCGCCCGCATCTGGGTCGTCAACCAGGTGGACTTCGGAAAGAACCGCAACCTCATCGTGGCAGCGGTGACGATGATCCTCGGCGGAGGCGACTTTTCGCTGACGTTCTTCGGCTTTACCTTCGGCGGCATCGGCACGGCCACCTTCGGCGCCATCATTCTGAACGCCATCATGAGCTTCGGCGAGCGGCGCCGCTAGAACGCCTGCCTCTCCTGTTCCGTCAAGGGCTCCCGCTGCGCACCCGCCGCGGGAGTTTTTTTCACCCTGAAAAGCTCCGCCGCATCGTCCAAAAAAAACACCAACCTCACGCCAGAAGTCGTTGCTATACTCGTGTTTGTCGCCCCCCCCCTTGTAGCGTTCGGGCGCCATTTTCACACTCACTTGAAGATCAAGCCTCAGAAACACATCTTGTATTGTTTCTCAGACGGTTGAAAGAGGTTTTACATGCTTCGCACCCCCCCCAACACGGCTCCATTTCTTCCCTCAAGCCCTCTCCTAGGTCACGAATCTATCTAGCGACGCTTTCGGCCCTTGCCATTCTCGCCTCGCCCGCATTTTCAGCCGACAAAGTCATCGGCGGCGAGGATGCAACTTCCTCTGCATATCAGGGACAGACGCCGCCCTCTCCCGTCTCCATCGATGCTGCGGAGATCTACGATGAAATCATCGGAGGCCACCATCTCAAGCAAATTACCAACGAAGGCGCCTCAAGCAGCAACCTCATTACTGCAGGCAACCCCGGTTCATCGGTCGTCATCAACAACGTCTCGGGCGTCCAGTACGTCATTGGCGGATCCAAGATCAACAACGCCTTCGCCAACCTTGAAACAACTTCCTCCTCCGTTTCCATCTCCGGCGGCACGCTTGGCGCTGCCGACAGCGGCGATGCTGATCTCGGCGTCATCGGCGGCAACCTGATCAAGGCCACGCTCAACCAGGGCGGAACCACGGCCCGCGCCAGCACGCAGAGCACCTCGGTGAACATCAGCGCCGGGACCTTCCTTGGAACCGACATCATCGGCGGCTCCAAGGCAAACGTCTACGGCACAACAGACCCATCAATGGATCTGAGCGTCACCGACGCAAACACCCGCCTTGATATTTCTGGCGGCGATTTCTCTGAAGCCGGACTCATTCTCAGCGGTGCGGTCGCCGACGGCACTGGCGCCAGCGCCTCGGTCGTCAACTCCAGCGTTGAACTTACCGGCGGAACCTTCAAGTATGCATCCAGACAGTCCGTCTACGGCGGAAGCGCCGCTCTCAACGGCGCGACGGCGGCAACCGAAACCAGTTCTCTCCATCTGGTCGGCGGCGACGGTTTCGCACTGAAAAACGGAACAGAGCCGACAGAAACCGGCACGACCTACCTCACGCTCTACGGCGGCGGCCTGAACGCCCCCACCACCAAGCTCTCAAGCCTCACCGTTGAAGACGCAGACCTCGGCTACATCGTGGTGAGCGACGGCCAAACCCAAACCAAGACCGTCCAGCTTTACTCCGGCTCGCACTATGAAGCCGCCGGCAACTATGAGGAGGGAGACTCTTTGCTGACGGTGTCTGACAGCACGGTTCGCGGCGACATCCGCGGCACCTCCTGGGTCGGTCCGCCGAGTAGCAGCACCATTGTGACGGGGTACGTCGTCCATGCAGGGTCCTCAACCGTAAACGTCACGAACACGGTGATGAACGGCTACACCCGGGGCAACTCGACCTGGAACGGACGCATCTTCGGCGCGGGAATTCTCCAGTACACGGGAGCGTCCTCGCTGACGGTTGACTCCACGCACGTCGCCGCCTCGGGCATTACGGGCGTGGACCTCGAACAAAGCTCCGGCGAAGTCACGCACAACCCCGGCGTCCGGGTTTTCGGCGGCGGCCAGCTTTACAACGCAAGCAACGCGGCCAACCAAGACAACACGCTCGCCGTCGGGACCACCCTTGTGGAGCTCTCGGGGGCAGACTCCGAAGTGTGCGACGTCATTGGCGGCAGCATTGTTTCCGGAACCAATGCGTACCGCAACAACACCGTGAAGCTCGGCTCGTCCGAAGTGCACGTAACCGACGCCTACGTCAGCGGCTGGGTTCTGGGCGGCAACGACGTCAACTGGTTCGGAACGGGCTCTGTGGACGGCACAACCGCCATCACCGTGGACGGCGCCGCGAGGGTCGGAACGGTGATCGGCGCCAACACCGCCACCTTCTGGGGCGGCTACATGTTCGGAGCGGGCGTTCGCGAGGCGTCCATGACCGGCAGCACCAGCATCTCCATCACAGCAGACAGCACGGCCGGCATGGTCATCGGCGCCGGCTATGCCGAGTCCTCTCATGAAAGCGGCAGCCCGTCTGTTGGGGATGGGACCACCTCCGGGCGACAGGAGTCTGACCTCAACTCCGCGGCCGTCTCCACGCTCAATGGCGACACCCAGGTCTCCGTTTCCGGAAACGCCGAAGTCGGCGTTCTAGTCGGCGCGGGCTACTCCTGGTCTGATGCCAACTATCTGATCGACAACGAACTCAAGCAGACGCAGCGCGCCAACGCCCACATGACGGGCACGGCCTCGACAAACCTCTCTGGCGGCTCCGTCGGCCAGTGGATTCTGGGCGGCCTGGCCGAAGGCTACGGCGAGTCCATCCTTGAAGGAAATGCCGTCGGCACCATGAGCGCCGGCACCGTCGAACAGGTCATCGTCGGCGGGCTTGGCAGCGAAGTCACCGTCTTTAACCTTAACTACGACTCCAACTCCGGCACCGCCTCTCTGACAGACAGCTCGAGCGTCAGCTCGGGTTCAGCCGGAATTTCCGGCGACGCCGTGCTCACCGTCACGGGAGGCGCCCTTGGAAATGTCATCCTGGGCGGAGCCGTCAGCGACAAGGACGGCAACATCGTCATCCCGACAGGTGAAGCCGCCAGCGACGTCCTTGTCGACGGAACCGCCACGCTGATCATTGCGGGCGACACGGATCTCTCAAACGCAGAAGTCCGTCGCGGCTCAGCCAATGCAGCGCAGCTGCAGTTCGGCACGGCCGATAGCACCTGGAACGGAAGCTTCAGCAACTTCTCCGGCATCGACACGCTTGCCGTAAACAGCGGCTCGACGCTGACCCTGGCGCACCTGGGCGCCGACCAGATGGGAGCGAACGGCATCACCCTTGCCGGCGACGGCCAGATTTCCATCCAGACGCTTGACCATTCCGAAAAGGCCGTCACGCTCTCCGGCGGAACGCTTGCGGTTGAATCGCTTGCCATGTCAGGCACCGGAAGCCTCTCGATCACGGGCGGAACGATGCAAACCGACTCTTCGGTCATCTTCACAAGCGGCCTGGATGACGAAGGAAGGCAGACAAACGCAGGCGACCTGACGCAACAGGCAAAGAACCACGTCGTGTTTGAAGGCGGCTCCCTGGCGCTCACCGACGAAAACTACAACATCCACTACGCCTCAAGCGCCGCCGGTCTGATCGGATCCGCAACCGAGGTTGTGTTCAACGGAACGCTCGTTTCGAGCGACGAAACAGACAGTACGGTCAACACGCTGAACGTATCGGACTACACAGAGACCGAGGGCGGCATTGCCGAAAATGCCGTCTTTGCCAGTGCGCAGCTTGATTCCACAGACCAGACCTCGGGCAGCAACCTCACCATTGGCAAGGCTTCCTCCACGGTTGGAAATGAAGTGGTCATCGAGCAGAGCGTCGGCGTCGGCTCGCTGCTGCTCAAGACCGACGCAACGACCATCACTGTCAATGACAACAAGGTGCTGACGCTCGTCGGCAACGGTCAAAACCTCATCAGCGGTGCAAACGGGGCCGTTGCTCTTCGGGTGGGCGACACTGACGCCGACTCCGGCACGCTGCGGCTCGGCACGCAGGCTGCCCCGGGCAGCGGCGGCGAAATCAACGCCGACGTTCAGGTCTACGCCAACAGCCAGATTCTCGTCGAGGCCGGATCCTTCACCAACACCGGGGACATCTCCAACGCAGGCAGCATTACGGTAGCCGACCAGGCCGCTCTTGCTCTCGCCGCGCTTGAAAATACCGGCAGCGTAACGATTGAGGGTTCGATGCAGGTGGATCGTTTGACATCCTCCGACGCCTCCTCGGCCGGCACCATTCAGGTTGGCACGGACCGCGCAGCAGGCGCGCTGCAGCTTGGCGGCGAAACGCTTGCCGGCAACGTCATCTTCCTGGATCCAGCGTGGAAGACCGACAGCCCCAACAATATCGACGAAGCCTCCCGGCTTGTCAGCGAGGCAACGCAGCTCGACGGCGGGGTGATCGCGGGCCGCAACAGCTGGGCCGTGCTCGGAACGAGCTCTCCGCAGGCGTTTCTCGACATTTTCAAGCGCTCAGGTCTGACCTGGGGGCCGAACGGCATCACCGCCGCAGCCTATCTTGCCAAGCCGGTTGATGTCACCAGCGGCCTGCTCATCGTCGATGGCTCGCTCACCACGCAGCCCTCCGCTGCAGCTGACGGCACCGTCTTCTTCGGGGCGGGTTCCCTGCTTGCAGCTGACGTTTCGAACCTGGCCCCCGGGGAGGCTCTTGTTTCGGGCGCCTCCGAGGGCAATGTCACCGTTGATGACCAGTCTCACCTGATTCTCTCGGGTGTTTCTGCCGATACGCCCTACCAGATCATCGAGGGCTCCACCGTCACCTGGAACACTGCCAACATTTCCTCGGCCAACGCCATGTTCGGCAGCGCCCAGACGGATGCCAACGGCGCCGTCAGCTTTACGCTTCAGGACGCTGCGACCGTTTACGGCCCTCTCATGCAGGGGCACGAACTGGTCAATGCCGCCATGGGCGGCGGCGCCTCCAGCGCCGACTATGCCTATGCCGACATGCTTCTGACGCAGAACGACGGAGACGTCGCCAGGGCGGCCCGCCGCTTTGATGCGGCCATGAACCCAGCCGGGGCTCTTTCGGTCTTTACCAACGCCATGGATCGCTCCAGCGAGCTTCGCGAGGCGGTTCGCGATGAAGCCCAAAGCGGCCTTTCCTCCCGCCTGTGGGCGAGAGTCACCGGTGGAAAGACAAAACTCAAGGGCATCTCCTCGGGCGCGCAGAGCATTCATACGGATACCGACGCCTACGGTCTGACGATCGGTACGGAGTATGGCTTCTCGACGGGCGCAGTCGGTGCGGCCTTTGCCGCAGGCACCGGCACGACGGACAACGATGATGTTTCCGGTGAGGACGATTTCGACTACTACGGCCTCTCGCTTTATGGAAGAACAACCGCAGCAGGCATCGATTTCCTTGCAGATGCCTCCGTCACCTGGCTCAAGAGCGACCTCTCTATCGGCGACTCTGCCGATGTCAGCACCGATACAACCACCACGGTGTGGTCAATCGGCGGGCAAATGAGAAAGACCTTTGCCTTTGACTGGGTTGACGTGACGCCCTTTGTCGGCGTGGATGTCTACCACATCGAAAGCGACGGCTTCTCCAACGGTCATGGCGCGCAGATTCAGGATTCTGACGCCACGGCAGTGGAGTTCCCCATCGGCGCCGAGTTTGCCAGGACGTTTGACACCGTCAGCGGCATGAGGATCAGCCCGCGCCTGAGTTTGGCCGTGGTTCCCTCTGCGGGAGACACCGACATCGACAGCGCCGTTGCCTTCGCCGGAGCGCGGAGCAACTACAACTTCACGTTTGCTGACGATATCAAGATCCGCTCGCGGCTGGGCGTCTCAGCCCAGAAGGGAAACTTCCAGTTCGGCCTGCACGCGGGATACGACTGGGGCAACGAGGAGCGTCAGGCGCTCTCGGGCCTGGTCAACGTGAGGTATGCCTTCTAACTCTTCAGGACGCAGCAGCCGGCGCAGCCTGACATGGCTTGTCAAACTGCGCCGGCCTTGCAAAGCATCCTGATTTCGCCCACCTCAAAAGCGACAAGAAACCGCCGGAAAGTCCCTGCGACTTTGCCGGCGGTTTTTTCAGAAGTTTCTCAAGCCTGGCCGCGGGCCCTCTTCTCGAGCACGGGCTCGGTGACGCCCTGCACGCCCGTGAGCAGCAGCGCCGCCATCAGTGCCAGCTGCGGCCCGAGGTAGCCGTCCGTGGGGTCATACCACTCCTGGATGTTGTGGTTGTTGCCCTCGGCTCCGCCGCCGCCGAGCGTCGTGGCGGGCACGCCGCAGTTGATGGCGATGTTGTGGTCCGTTGAGGCGACGTCGTACTTCTTGAGCTCGATGCCGAGCACGGCCATCGCCGCGCGCGAGGCCTGCAGCACGCTCGTCGTGTCGGCCTGCTGGCCGCCCGGACGATGTCCGATGGGCTCGAGACGAAGCTTCACGACTGCCTCGCCTTCGGCGCCCCATCGCGCATTCTCCTCACGGCAGGCCGCCTCGATGAGCGGCAGAATCTGCGCCTCGATCTCGTCGAGCTCGGCGGCGCCGGCGCTGCGCATGTCAAGCTCCATCTCGCAGTGCGCGGCAATGGAGTTGACCGTGGTGCCGCCGCTGATCGTGCCGCAGGTGAAGGTCGTGCGGGGATCGCCGCAGGGCTGCACCTCGGAAATCTTCGCAATGGCGCGGCCCATGGCGTGAATGGCCGACGGCGTGCCGAAATTCTTCCAGGAGTGTCCGCCCGGACCGTCAAAGTGCACGCGGTAGCGCTTGGAGCCCGTGGCCGCCGACAGCACGCGGTGGATGTCGACGCCGTCAATGGAGATGAAGCCGTCGATGGGCAGACCCGACTTGTGGAAGAGGTACTTCGAGCCGCGCAGGTCGCCGTTGCCCTCCTCGCCCACGGTGCAGACAAAGTAAATGTCGCCCACGGTCTGGATTTTCTCCTCCTGCAGCGTGCGCAGCACCTGCAGAATCACCGCAAGGCCCCGGGCGTCGTCGCTGATGCCGGGCGCATGCAGCACGCCGTTTTCCTCGCGCACCTTCACATCGGTGCCGGCCGGAAAGACCGTGTCCTGGTGCGCAGCCAGCACCAGCACCGGGCCGTCGCCCGCGCCGCGGCGCACGGCAATCACGTTGCCCTCCGGATCCATCGACACCTCGGTCAGTCCGAGCGCCTTGAAGCGCTCCATCATGTTGAGACCGCGGTTTTTCTCGTGAAAAGGCGGCGCCTCCACCTCGGTGATGGCGATCTGGTCGGAAAGCGTGAGCTTTTCATCACGCTTGATGTCGGCCAGGGCCGCCTGCACCGCAGGCAGCGCGTAAAGGGTCTGCGCACGGTCCGTCACGGACTGAATCACCGGCGCAAGCAGCTTGGGATCGCTCATGGCTCAATCTCCTCGAAGTCGATGCAATGTCCCCGGAGACCGAGGCCCTCGCCTCAAGCGCGCCCCGGGGATGGCTATGAGGGAGTTTAGTCGAATCGCGACGGCCGCTTTATTTCCTGAGCTTGAGGCCGGCAAGGGCCGCCGCCATGGCGCCGGCCGGACGAGCCGGTCCCGTCGCGCCCCTGCCCACACCCTGGGCCTGGCCATGGCCGCGCGCGGCGCGTCCCGCACCCGCGGCTCCCTTGCCCTGGGTGCGCATTGAAAGACTGATGCGCTTGCGCGCGGCGTCGACATCGAGCACGCGCACCTTGACGATGTCGCCCACCTTCACCACGTCGCGGGGATCCTTCACAAAGCGGTCGGCAAGCTCGGAGACATGCACCAGGCCGTCCTGGTGCACGCCGATGTCGACAAAGGCGCCGAAGGCCGCCACGTTGCTCACCACGCCCTCGAGCACCATGCCCGGGACAAGGTCCTTGATCTCATGGACGGACTCGGAGAACCTGGCCGTCTTGAATTCCGGACGCGGATCGCGACCGGGCTTTTCAAGCTCGCTCAGAATGTCGCGCACGGTCGGGATGCCGAACTTCTCATCAACAAAGTCGGCCGCGCGCAGCTTCGAGAGCACGGCGTGGTTGCCGATCAGCTCCTTGACCGACAGCCCGGTCTTCTTCACGATGCGCTCGACCACCGGATAGGACTCGGGATGCACGGCCGAGGCGTCGAGCGGATTGTCGCCGTCGGGAATGCGAAGAAACCCTGCGGCCTGCTCAAAGGTCTTGGGTCCGAGACGCGGCACCGACAGAAGCACCGTGCGGTCGGCGAAGGCGCCGTTGGCATCGCGGTAGGCGACAATGGCGCGCGCCTGCGCGGCGCTCAGGCCCGCCACGCGCTGCAGAAGCGCCGCAGAGGCCGTGTTGACGTCCACGCCCACGGCGTTGACGCAGTCCTCGACCACGGCGTCGAGCTTGCGGGCAAGCTCGGTCTGGTTGACGTCGTGCTGGTACTGCCCGACGCCGATCGCCTTGGGATCGATCTTGACGAGCTCGGCAAGCGGGTCCTGCAGGCGCCGGGCGATCGACACCGCCCCGCGGTAGCTCACGTCGAGATCAGGCAGCTCGGCGGCGGCAGCCGCCGAGGCCGAGTACACCGAGGCGCCCGCCTCGCTCACCACCACCTTGGTCAGCCCCAGCTCGGGGTGCCGGGCGATCAGATCGCCCGCGAGCCTGTCGGTCTCGCGGCTTGCAGTGCCGTTGCCGATGGAAATCAGGGCGGCATGATGGCGCCGCGCGAGGTCGGCGAGCCTTTCAATGGATCCCTGCCAGTCGCGGCGGGGCTCATGGGGATAGATGACGCAGGTCTCGAGCACGGCTCCGGTCTCGGAAATCACCGCCACCTTGACGCCCGTGCGGATGCCCGGGTCAAGGCCGATGACGCCCTTGTGTCCGGCCGGCGCGGCCAGCAGCAGGTCCTTGAGATTGGTGCCGAAGACCCCGATGGCCTCCATCTGCGCCTTTTCACGCACGCGCGTGAAAAGCTCGCTTTCAATGACGGCAAGGCACTTCACGCGCCAGGTCCAGCGCACCACGCCTGCGAGCCACTCGTCAGCGGCCTGCCCCTTGTTCTGCAGCCCCAGAAAGTCGGCGATCCTCGTCTGGCAGGGATGCACGGGCAACGCCTCCTCCTCTTCGGAGAGCAGCATCTTGATCGAGAGCACGCCCTCCTGCCTGCCGCGGAACACGGCCAGAGCCCGGTGGGAGGGAATCTCGCTCATCGCCTCGCTGTAGTCAAAGTAGTCCCGGAACTTGGCGGCCTCCGGACTCGTCTCCTGCCCGGGGACGACGCTCGAGACGAGGTAGGCGTTGTTCCAGAGGAATTCGCGCAGCATCTCGAGCATGTCGGCATTTTCAGCAAAGCGCTCGGCCAGGATGTCGCGCGCGCCGTCAAGCGCGACCTTGACGTCGGCCACGCCCTTGTCGGGATTCACATAGCCCTCGGCCTGCGTGCGCGGATCAAGCGAATGGTCGGCGAAAATCGCATCGGCAAGCGGCTCAAGCCCCGCCTCGCGGGCAATCTGCGCGCGCGTGCGGCGCTTGGGCTTGTAGGGCAGGTACAGATCCTCAAGCCGCTGCTTGCTGTCGGCCGCCTCAATGGCCTCGCGCAGCGCGTCGGTGAGCTTGCCCGAGTCCTCGAGCGCCTTGAGAATGGCCGCACGACGCTCCTCAAGCTCGCGCCTGTAGATGAGCTGCTCCTCAAGCGCGCGCAGCTGCGTGTCGTCAAGCCCTCCGGTGGCCTCCTTGCGGTAGCGGGCGATGAAGGGCACGGTGGCGCCGTCATCGAGAAGCGCCGTTGCGGCGCAAACCTGTTCAACGCGTGCGCCGATGGCCTCGGCAATCTGTCGCGCGATGCGCGCCTCAACGGCAGTGGAAAATTCGGTCATAACTCAGGAAAAAAGTAGGGAAAGCCTCTGTCGGCGGCCGGCATCATTCGGTGGGAGACGCAATCCCTGCGCCAGGCGCCTCGGGATCAAAAGGCTGGAAAGAAAAAAGGGAGACGTCAGCTGCCCAGGGCCTCGGAAAGCTGCCGGACCAGCTCCTGGTCCTTGGCCACCCAGGCCTTCTGCCGCAGCGCCTGCATGGGTGCGGACAGGGCCGAGGACTCGGCGTTGGGCGTTTCGTAGTAGACAAAGCGCAGCGCAAGCCCCCCGGGCGTCTCCTCAATGGTGATGTCAAGACGCGACTCCGGAATCGGGCCGCAGGCGGGCACGAGCGTCGTCAGGCGCCCGGGCGCCTCAAGCTCAACGGCATCGGCCACCGTCAGGGCGCCTCCGAAGTCGAGCTCGCGCGCCAGACGGCGCCGTCCGTCGTCGCTCGGGAAGGCGCGCACGCGGCTTGCCTGCATCGAGTCGACATACTCGTGCGGGTGGTGCGCAAAATCCTCCAGCCCGGCCCAGAGCTTCTCCCGGGTGAGGCCCGGCGTCATGGCGCCGATGCAAATTTCGTGTTCAAAAACCTTCTGCATGATGAAGTCGCAAGTCGTCCCCCGGCTGATTCCGGGGCCGGGCGTGCGTCATTGTAGCCGCCGGCCGGGCCCGTCCTCGGGGCGACCGGGCGCTATTGGGCGCGCAGCGCCGCCGGGCGGCGGCGCGTGCCGTCCTGCAGGCGGTTTTCAAGCCACTGGCTGTAGCGGCTCATCATGAAGCTGCAGATGAAGTAGATGGCCGCAACGAAAATGTAGCCCTCGCGGAAGAAGTCGCGCCAGGCCGCGTCGCCCAGGGCAAGCTGCAGGCTTCCCGTGAGGTCGAACATTGAGACCACGGTCACAAGCGAGGTGTCCATGAACATCGAGAGCAGGTTGTTCACAAACGAGGGGATCACCGCGACGAGCGCCTGCGGAAGGATCACGTGCACATACTTCTGAAAGGCCGACAGTCCGAGCGAGTCCGCCGCAAGGTACTGCCCGGCCTTGATCGTCTGCAGGCCGCCGCGCACGGTCTCGGCCATGTAGGCCGCCTGAAAGAGGATGATGCCGCCGGCAACGCGCCAGAAGGGATCGATGCGCACGCCAGAGGGCAGCAGCAGCGGAAACACGAAGCTCGCCACAAAGAGCACCGTGATGAGCGGTACGCCGCGCACAAGCTCGATGTAGCCCGTGCTCAGAAACCGCACCACCGGCAGCTTGCTGCGGCGCCCAAGCGCCAGCACGATGCCGATGGGCGTTGAGACGCCGATGCCCAGAAGCGTGAGAATCACCGTCAGCGGAAAGCCGCCCCAGCTGTCGGTGGCGACGTACTTCATGCCGGCAAAGCCGCCGTACATGAGCGCAAAGAAGGCGGCAAGCGCCGCCGCCCATCCGGCGAGAATGCCGCGAGCGCCGCGACGCGTCCAGAAGCGCGGGCAGGCCGAGAGAATGAGCATGGCGATGATGAGCAATGTCGCCAGCGCCGGCCTCCACTGATCGTCATAGGGATAGCGTCCGAAGAGCACCAGGCGCCACTTCTCGGTCACGAAGCCCCAGCAGGCTCCGTGCGAGGCGTAGCAGGCCTCGGGATCGGCGCGAAACACCGCCCGCAGAACCCCCCAGTCGATGAGGTAGACCGCCGCGACCGCGATCAGAAAGGCCGAGACCACGCTGATGCCCGTGGCAAGGTTGGAGTAGAAGAATCGTGCGCGGATGCGATCCCAGAGCGTTTCTTTCATCACTGCCTCCGAGCGTATCCGTCTAGCGCGGCGCGCGCATCACGCGCGCGTTGAGCGTGTTCATCAGAAGACTGATGATGAGATTGAGAAAGAGGTACACGGCCATGATGATGAAGATCACCTCAAGCGCCTGCCCCGTAATGTTGATCGAGGAGTTGCCCACGGCAACGATGTCGGGATAGCCGATGACGACGGCAAGCGAGGAGTTTTTCGTGAGGTTCATGAACTGGCTCGTCAGCGGGGGAATCGCCAGCCGCATCGACTGCGGAAAGACGATGTAGCTCACCACCTGCGTCTTGGTAAGCCCAAGCGCCATGCCCGCATCCCACTGTCCGCCCGAAACGGCGAGCACGCCCGCACGCACGATCTCGGCAATGGCCGCCGACGTAAACATCGTGAGCCCCAGCCACAGCGCCAGAAATTCCGGCGACAGGGCCGTGCCCCCGACCGTCATGAATCCGTCGACCACGGGCTTGCTCCAGCCGCCCACCAGGCCGAAAAGGCACCAGACGATGATGGCCGCCAGGGCGCCGCCGCCCAGTCCGATCAGGGAGGCCACCAGGTCCGTGACGCGCCGCCGCCAGATTTCGCGAAGCAGCAGCGCTGCGAGCACGCCTGCGATCACGGCCGCCAGCAGCGCAAGCGTCGTTTGCTGCGGCACGGCCACATACAGCCCGGCCTTGGAAAGCAGCGCCCAGCTGCCAAAGCGCATCGGCTCGGTGCTCATCGGCAGCAGCTCGGTGATGAGCATGTAGATGGCAAAAAGCTGGATGATGAGCGGAATGTTGCGGTAGACCTCAACGTGCGCGGTCCCGAGCGCGCGCAGCACCGGATGCGAGGCCAGCCGCATGAGTCCGACCACGACGCCCAGGACAAGCGCCGAGATCGCCGCAAGAAACGACACCCGGATGGTGTTGAGAACGCCGTTGGCAAAGGCCTTGAGAACCGTGTCCGAGGAACTGAACGGCAGCAGCGCCTCGCCGATGTCGAATCCCGCCGAGCCCTTCAGAAACTCAAAGCCGCTGCGGATGTTGCGTTCAGCGAGATTCTCGCCCACATTGTCGGCAAGCAGCCACAGGCACAGCACTAAAACGGCAAGCACGGCGATCTGCAGCGTCCACTGCGTGCGGCGCCGGGCACGCTCTCGGCGAACGAAGGCCTCATCGCCCTGCACCGGGGGCGTGCAATCTGTCTGCGGCATGAGTGGAACAGCTCCTCGAAGCGGCTTCGGCAAACCGTCTCAAAAACAACAAAAACAAACTCCCCCGCCCGGCAGAGCCGAAGCCCGACCCGGCGGCAGGGCGTCAAATTATAGGACAGCGCCCGCCCGGGGCACTTTCCGGCATCGCCCCGGGCAAAGCAAAAAAGGGCGCCGCCGCAGGCCCGCCTTTTTCCGGCGGCGCCGCGGGACGCCCTTTATGTTCAGCCGACGGCGCCGCCCCTTTTTGCAGGCGGCGCGTCCCCTTGAGCCCCTTGTGCGGGCCTATCGGATCGGCATGGCGTACATCAGGCCGCCGTCAGTCCACAGCTTGTTGAGGCCGCGCGGCAGGTTCAGGGGCGTCTCGGGCCCGAAGTTGGCCGTCCAGCTCTCGCCGTAGTTGCCCACCTGCTTGATGATGCGGTACGACCAGTCCTTGTCCAGACCGAGAAGCTTGCCCATGTCGTCGCCCGTGCCCACAAGGCGCATCACCTGGGGATTCTTGCTCGAGGCGCGCAGCTGGTCAACGTTGGCCTTGGTGATGCCGCTTTCCTCGGCCTCCACCATCGTGTAGAACGACCAGCGCACGATCTGGAACCACTCGTCATCGCCGCGGCGCACCGCGGGGCCGAGCGGCTCCTTGGAGATCGTCTCGGGAAGAATCACGAAGTCCTGGGGATTGCGGGCACGCGTGCGCGCGCCGGCAAGGTCGCTCATGTCGGTCGTGTACACCTGGCAGCGGCCGGAGATGAAGGCGCTCTGCGTGGCCTCGGTGGTGTCGAACATCACCGGCTTGTACTTCATGTTGTTGGCCGCAAAGTAGTCGGCCAGAGCCTGCACCGAGCTCGTGCCGGACTGCAGGCAGACCGTGGCGCCGTTGAGCTGCTTGGCGCTCTTGACGCCGAGCTTCTTGGGCACCATGAAGCCCTGTCCGTCGTAGTAGCTCACCACCGCAAAGACCGCGCCCATCGAGGCGTCGCGGGTCAGCGTCCAGGTGGTGTTGCGCACAAGCAGGTCAATTTCCCCGGACTGCAGGGCCGTGAAGCGCTGCGGAGAGGACAGCGGCACGAACTTGGTCTTCGTGGAGTCGCCGAGCACGGCCGCCGCCACAGCGCGGCAGACGTCCACGTCAAGCCCCTTCCACTCTCCCTTGCTGTCGGCTCCGGCAAACCCGGGGGCGGCGGTGTTGACGCCGCAGACCACCTGTCCGCGGGCCTTGACTGCATCAAGAACGGGGCCGGCCTGAACGGACGAGGCGGAAACGAGGGCAAGCGAAACCGCCAGCCCGAGAGCTTTGATATTCATTTCTTTTTTCTCCTTGCCGACGTCCGAAAAACAACCTGCTGATCGTCCGGAGCATGATGCTCCCGTGCTTTAAGGCATTCCGCAACGGCGGCGTCCTGTGGCTACATACGGTCTGTCTAGTCTATCGAAAGCGGCCGGCGCGCCAAAGAAAAACCCGCGGGCGCGATGCCTGTCATTGGCCTGCATCAAGCTCTCTGAGCAGTTTTCCCGAGACAAGAATCAGACGCCGCGCGGCTGTCCGAGCCCTGCCGCCCCCGGCGCCGCCCATCGGGCGCACAAGGCGGGAAATGCCCCCAAAAGCGCTCTGCTAAAATTCTGAACTCCTTGTTTTTGAATGGTTTTTATGTCGGCTTCCTCGCAGATCATCGCTCTTGTCATCCTCGTCATCCTTGGCGGCTTCTTTTCCTTTGCCGAAATCAGCCTTGCGGCTGCCAGCAAGCTGCGGCTCGGAACCATGGCCCAGGAAGGCGTACGAGGGGCACATGCCGCACTGCGCATCAAGTCCAATCCCGGCCGCTACTTCTCGGTCATTCAGATCTGCACCAACATGGTGGCGATTCTGGGCGGCATCGTGGGTGAATCCGTGTTCTCACCCTACTTCTATGCCCTGTACCGCTACGTCATGCCGCTTGAGGCGGCCCAGAAGGCGAGCTTTGTCACGTCGTTTCTGCTCATCACGCTCGCCTTCGTTATCTTCTCGGATCTGCTTCCGAAGCGCTTTTCGATGAACAACCCCGAGAAAAACGCCATCTTCTGCGTGCGCCCGATGTCGTTCATGAGCAAGATCCTCGGGCCGCTGGTGTGGCTGCTTGAGTCCATCTCCAACGGGCTCATGCGGCTGCTCGACATCCCCCTGAAACCCCGCGACAAGATCACCTCCAACGACATCCTCGCCTCGGTCATCGCCGGCGGCAACGCAGGCGTCATCGCCCCCGGAGAGCAGGCCGTCATTGAAAACGTCTTCAATCTGGAAAACCGCCTGGTGACGACGGCCATGACCACCCGCGAGTCGATCGTCTACATCACGGTCGACGAGGACGAGCAGAGCGTGCGCAACACCATCAACAAGAACACGCACCACCACATCCTCGTGTGCAGCGACGACATTGACCATGTGATCGGCTGCATCGACAGCAAGGACATCCTGCACCGGCTTCTCGACGGCAAGCCGATCGCGGTCTCCGACCAGGGGCTCATCAAGCCCGTGCAGTTTGTTCCCGACACGATCACGCTCTCGGAAATCCTTGAGATCTTCCAGCGCTCGCGCGAGGACTTCGCCGTGGTCATCAACGAGTACGCCCTCGTCGTGGGCGTGATCACGCTCGAGGACGTCATGAGCACGGTGATGGGCGACCTTGTCCTCACGCCCGAGGAGTCCCAGATCGTCGAGCGCGACGACAACAGCTGGCTTGTCGACGGCGCCACGCCGACGGTCGATCTCGTCTCGTGGCTTGAGCTGGGCGAGCTGCCCGATGCGCAGTGCTATGAGACCGTTGCGGGCTTCATGATGTACATGCTGCGCAAGATTCCCAAGCGCACCGACCGCGTGGACTGGGGCGGCTACCGCTTCGAGGTGATCGACGTCGACTCCTACAAGGTCGACCAGGTGCTCGTCACCAGACTCTCGGCCATCAATCCCGGCGCCGGGTCCTCGGCCGGGCAGGCGCCCGCAAAGGCGCAGGCCTCCGCGCCCAGATCCCCGAGCTGAGAATAAAAAAAGAACAGCGCCCGCCGGAAAGCCTTCCGGCAGGCGCCTGTTTCTCCCGGTGCCCCGGCCCGGGCGTGGCCCGGGGCACTGTCCGCTTTCGGCAGGGCGTCTACGAGGCCGCCTTTGCAGTTGTGCGGCGCGTCGTTTTCCGCGCCCCGGCGCCTGCCGGGGCAGCCTTTGCAGCCGGGGTCTGCGCCTCGGCGCGCGGCTGGAACTCAAAGCCGATCTTGCCCGTCTTCTTGTCGAGCACCAGATAGGCCTTGAACTTGCGGTGACTGCGGTTGGAGACAAAGCCCGTCAGCAGATCAGAGCGTCCCTCGGTGAGGATTTTTTCAAGCTGCGCGCGGTCCACGGGCTGCTGCAGGATCGTGCGTCCGCAGCGGAAGTCGCAGCTGCGCGTGCCGCGCGTGTGCTCGCACAGGTAGCTTGTCGGCCCCTCGAGCACGCGGCCGCCGCACTTGGGACACACGCCCACGACCGGGAACTGGCTCACGTCCTCGTCCTGCGCCTCGCCGTTCTTGTCGCCGAAGTCAAACTCCAGCTTGAAGTCGTCGTTGATCTTGAGCGCGGCCGAAAACGGGCGTCCCGTCTTGCTGATGAAGCCGTCGCGCATGTCGAGGCGGCCGTTGCGCAGCAGCTCCTCGACCTCGGAAACCTCAAACGTGCGGCCCGCCGGATGCTTGGGCAGGCTGAAGTCGCACCCCTCGCGGGTGCAGGCGTAGCGGCGGTAGTTCTCCACCACCTCGCCGCCGCACTTGGGGCAGCGGTTCTTGAGGTGCGCCGGGTGCTCGATCGGCACCGTGGTGTTGCCGTAGCTTCGGGCCGCATCGACGATGTGCGTGGTCATGTCGCGGATTTCGCGCATGAAGTCCTCGCGCGTGAGCTTGCCCTTCTCGATCTGGCTGAGCTTGTACTCCCACTCGCCCGTGAGCTTGGGATCGGACAGGGCCTGGATGCCCAGCCCCGAGATGAGCGCAAAGAGCTGCTTGGCCTTGGAGGTGGGGCGCAGCTCGCGCCCTTCGCGCATCATGTAGTGCTGGTCGATCAGGTTTTCGATGATGGCCGCGCGCGTGGCAGGCGTTCCGAGCCCCTTTTCGGCCATCGCATCGCGCAGCTCCTCGTCGTCGACAAGCTTGCCCGCGCCCTCCATCGCCGACAGAAGCGTCGCCTCGGTGTAGCGCACCGGCGGCTTGGTCTGCTGCTTGAAGGCGGCAATGTCGGCGACGTCGGCCGCTGCGGCGCCGTCGAGCGCCACGAGCGTATCCCCGCCGCCCGAGGTCGGCGTGCGCCCGTAGATCTCGAGCCACCCCGGCTCGACAAGAACCTTGCCCTCGGTCTTGAAGTGGTCCTCACCCACGCGCGAGATGCGCGTCGTGACGTCGTACTGCGCAGCCGGATAAAAGACGGCCATGAAGCGGCGCACGACGAGGTCGTAGACCTTCTGCTCGGCCTCGCTCAAGGGGCCCTTGGGCGGCTGCAGCGTCGGGATGATGGCAAAGTGATCGCTGATGCGCGTGTTGTCGAAAATGCGCCGGTTGGGCTTCACCCAGCCTTGCTCGAGAATCCTTCCGGCAAAGGGCGCGTAGGCCGCCGACTCCCTGAGCATGTCGAGCGTCTGGGTGACAGTGCCTGGATAATCCTCGGGCAGGGCGCGCGAATCGGTTCTCGGATAGGTGAGCACCTTGTGCTTTTCGTAGAGCGCCTGCGCAATGGCAAGCGTCGTCTTGGCCGAGAAGCCGAACTTGTTGTTGGCCTCGCGCTGCAGGCTCGTGAGGTCAAAGAGCTGCGGGGAGAGCTGCGTCGTGCGCTTGCTCGTCTCGCTCACCTCGGCAGTCCTGCCCCGGCACCGCTCAATGACGGCCTGCGCCTTGTCGCCGTCAAAGATCCGCTCGGCCTTGCGCTCGGGGTGCGCGGCATCCTTCCTGAAGGCCGGATCAAACCAGCGTCCCTCGTACTCGCCCGAGGCAAGGGCAAAGCGCGCCTTCACCTCCCAGTAGTCCTGCGGCTTGAAGGCGTTGATTTCGTTCTCGCGGCGCACGACGATGGCCAGCGTCGGCGTCTGCACGCGCCCGACGGTGGTCAGGAAAAAGCCCCCGTCGAGGCTGTTGAAGGCGGTCATGGCGCGGGTGCCGTTGATGCCCACCAGCCAGTCGGCCTCCGAGCGGCTCTTGGCGGCCGCCGCGAGCGTCTGCATCTCCTCGTCCGAGCGCAGATGCGCGAAGGCCTCGCGGATCGCCGCGGGCGTCATCGACTGCAGCCACAGGCGCTTGATGGGCTGCCGGGCCTTGGTCGCCTGCATGATGTAGCGAAAGATCAGCTCCCCCTCGCGTCCCGCGTCGCAGGCGTTGATGATTTCGCCGATGTCCTTGCGGCGGATGAGCTTGGCGAGGTTCTTGAGCTTTTCGCTGCTTTTGGCGATGGGCTTGAGATCAAACGTGGGCGGCAGAACCGGAAGGTGCGCAAAGGTCCACTTCCCGCGCTTGACTTCATACTTTTCGGGGCAGGCAAGCTCGAGCAGATGGCCGAGCGCGTTGGCAACGACGTACCTCTCGCCCTCATAGTAGTCGCCGGTCTTCTTCATGCCGCCCAGAACCCGGGCAATGTCGGTGGCAACCGAAGGCTTCTCGGCGATGATCAAGGTCTTCATTTGTTTTTGTTCTGGTGGTTTCGCAATGGATGGTCTGCCGCGCGGCAGGGTGCGGCAAGGCGAGGCAGGGCGCACGCCCGAAGCTTGCGCGGTGCGTGCGCCCCTCTTTTTTTCAGCATAGCCGCCCGCCCCGGCCTTTGACAAGGAGGCCCCGTGACAAGGACGGCCGGGCCTTCATCGGCCAGCCGCGAAAGCATGGGAAGGCGCAGGCTGCGGGGAATTTTCTGCCCGCCTCATTTCGGGCGGCATTCTATCCGCAAGGCCGTCGTCGTGCGGCGCCGCCTAGTCGGCGTCGTCAAGCCCCAGGTCCGCTGCAGACTCAACAAGCCCCGCGCCCTCGCGCAGCAGCTTGTGGCAGCCCTTGTAGAGCGGATTGTGAATCGAGCCCGGAACGGCAAAGACGTCGCGCCCGGACTCGGCCGCCCCGCGGGCAAGGCGCACGGCCGGGGAGCCCGCCTCGGCCTGCACCACGAAAAGCATCCGGCTCAGTCCAAGCGCCACCGCACGGGCCTGCTCCTCATGCTCCGGTGCATAACCCGTCCCGGGGACAAGGCTTGAGACCAGAAGCCCGCAGCGCCCCGCGGCGCGAAACGCCTCGCTGCGGGATGCCGGATAAATCCGGTCGGGGCCCGTGGCCTGCACCACGACGATGCCCCGGAAGCCCCCGGCTACCGCATGCGCCGCCTCCTCGAGCACGGCCCCGGCGGCCTCGGCCTCCACGCCGTCGTCAAGTCTCGAGACGAGCACGGCGCGCCGGGCGACGGCCGCCGCAAAGTCCCGGGCGTTGGCGCGTCCCTCGGCATCGGGCGTCCTCGTGCCGGTCAGATACACGGCCTTGCGCCCGAGAAGAGCGCGGTTTCCCCGAAGGCACAGAACGCCCGGCGGCCGCGAAAGACTCAAAAGCCCCCTCGGATAGTCGTCATCCGAGAGCGTCGCCACGCCGGCGGCGGGGTCGGACTCAAGCCAGGCGCAAAGCGCCTCGCACTCGCGCGCCCTGTCGTCAGAAAAAAGCGCGCGCGATGCGTCTGCCCCGACCAGGGCCGCCACTTCCCGCCGCCCGGCACGTACAATTTCGCCGAACGATCCGTAGACCTCCATCAGACGTCCGAGCCCCCGGGCTCCGAGAGCGCCTGCGCACAGCATCAGCTGCAGCCAGTCGACATCTTCCTGCGATTTGATTTGCACCTTGCGCCGGACTCCCTGAAACTTCCGCCGCACGCATGCGCGCACCTGCGCATGCCGCATCCTTCAAGCGGGCGGCCCCGTCTGAAACCGGCGGTCTTTCGATTCCTGATGCCCGTATTGTATTGAGAGCCGCCTGCGGACTCCCCGTTTGCGAAGGGGAGATGCGCGGCTTTCATGGAGGAACCCTGCCGTGGCCCTGCTGCCCATTGTCCAGTATCCCGACCCGCGCCTTGCCAAGAAGGCCGAACCCGTCGCCGTGTTTGACGACAAGCTTGCCGGCCTGGCCGCCGACATGGCCGAAACCATGTACGCCGCGCCCGGCGTTGGTCTTGCCGCACCCCAGGTGGGCGAGCTGATCCGCATGGTGGTGATCGACATCTCCGAGGAAAAAAACGCCCTGCTCGTGCTTGTCAACCCCGAGGTGGAGGCCGCCTCCGAGGAGATCGTCGAATGCGAGGAGGGCTGTCTGTCGCTGCCCGGGCTCTATGAAAAGGTCAAGCGCCCGGCGCACGTCAGGGTGAAATATCAGGATCTGCAGGGAGCTTCGCATGAGCTCGAGTGCGACGAACTGATGAGCGTGTGCGTGCAGCACGAGATCGATCATCTCGACGGCGTGGTCTTCATCGACCACCTGAGCCTTTTCAAGAAGCAGCGCGCCGCCGCACGACTGGCCAAGATGCGCAAGGAGAAGGCGCGCGCGGCCAAGCGCAGGGAGCAGGACGCCTGAGCGCAGCTGCGCGCCCCTAGCGCAGCGCGCAGCTGTAGCAGTGCGCGGCAATGGCCTCGGTGATCTCGTCGAGGTGCTCCTCGGGCAGGTCATGCCCCATGCCCTCGACCTCGAGCATCTTTGCGCCCTCGATGCACCCGGCGATCTCGCGGCCGGCGCGCAGCGGCAGCAGCGGGTCGGCCGTTCCGTGAATGACAAGCGTCGGCGTCACCAGCTGGCGCAGCTGGGCGCGCCTGTCGCCGCTGGCAAAGATCGCCATCAGCTGCCGCGACCGGCATTCCTCGGTAATGCCGTTGGCGAGCGTCTCGCGAATGATCCCCATGTAGAACGCGTCGTCGTAGACCGCGCCGGGCGTGCCGATCACGCCCATGACATCGCGGTAGTACTTCAGCAGCGCCGCCTCGCCGCTGCCCTCGGGGTGCTTCTGCAGCAGCGCCCGGACGGCCGAAAGATTCCCAAGCCCCGTGCGGGGATTGCCGGTTGCCGTGGAGATGCAGGTCAGCGACAGCGTGCGGTGCGGCGCACGGGCGGCAAAGACCTGGGCGATCATGCCTCCGAGCGAGTCGCCCGCAATGTGCGCGCGCTTCAGTCCCAGGGCGTTCATCAGCTCCTCAACGTCGCGCGCCATGTCCTCAAGCCGATACTGCGCGGTGACGGTGCCGCCCATGACGTAGCGCACGACGCTTGTCAGCAGCCTTGCCATGGAGACATGCTCGGTATACACGGGGCTCGCGCCGCTGTCCCTGTTGTCCGGGGCGATCAGATAAAGCCCCTTTTGCACGAGGCGCTCGAGAAACCCGCGCGGCCAGCCCGCCGCCGGGAGGCCGAGCCCCATGAGAAGAATCAGGGGCGGCATGCTGGGGTCGCCATAGGTGTGATAGCTCAACAAGCCGCGATCGGATGCCATAGTTCTGTCTCTGAGACTTTGCCGCCGGAGCGCCGTCCGTCGGCGGGGGTTGAAAAAAATCTGCGGGCAGGCCGCGCAGCAGGACGGGCCTCTCCCTGTGCGCGCATGCACCCGTGATGATACGGCCGAAATGCGCGTGCGGACACGCCGGCGGCGAACTCGCCCCGGGTCCCGGACCGCTAGAATCTCACCGGCGCAGCGCCCTTTGTGCGGCGCCCCTTCCCCTTTGCCTCCCCTTCAACCCTTTTGCAGGACACTTCACCATGCGCATTGCCTTTGCCGGCACCCCGCCCTTTGCCGCCGCCGCGCTCAAGGCCCTGATCGAGGCCGGGCACGACGTCGCCCTGGTTCTCACGCAGCCGGACCGTCCGAGCGGCCGCGGCATGAAGCTCAAGCCCTCGGCCGTCAAGGAGCTCGCCCTCGCGCACGGCCTCAAGGTGATCACGCCCGTCACGCTCTCGGTCAAAAAGAACCCCGAGGAGGCGCTGCCCGCGCTTGAAATGCTTGAAGGCTGCGGCGCCGAGGTGCTCGTCGTCGCCGCCTACGGCCTGATTCTTCCGCAGCGCGCGCTTGACGCCGCGCACGGCATCGGGCGGCAGGGAGACATTCGCAGCATGAACATCCATGCCTCGCTGCTGCCGCGCTGGCGCGGCGCAGCGCCCATCCAGCGCGCCATCATGGCCGGCGACGCCGCCACCGGCGTCACCCTCATGAAGATGGAGGCGGGGCTTGACACCGGCCCCATGATTCTCAAGGCCGCCACCGACATCACGCCCGAGGACACCGCGGCCTCGCTCACCGAGCGGCTTGCGCAGATCGGCGCGGACATTGCCGTACGTGCGCTCGCCGAGCCCGGGGCGCTTGTCTGCACGCCGCAGCCCGGCGAGGGCGTCACCTACGCCGAAAAAATCTCCAAGAGCGAAAGCCCCGTCGACTGGACGCTCTCGGCCGTGGAGATCGACCGCCGCCTGCGCGCATTCACGCCCTTTCCCTACATGACGAGCGCATTCAGGGGCGAGACCTTCAAGCTGCGCGCCGCACGCCCCGTCGAGCGAGCCGCAGGCAGCGAGAACGCCCGTCCCGGAGAGGTGCTCTGCGCAAAGGGGCGCCTTGTCGTCGCCTGCGGCTCGGGAGCGCTTGAAATTACGCGGCTTCAGAAGGCCGGAAAGCCCGAGATGCCCGCCGCCTCATTCCTGCAGAGCTTTGCGCTGCAGCCGGGCGACGTGCTTGAGACCGCTGCCTGAAGCCCGCCGACGTCCGGCTGATTCTCCTTTGTTTGCCCGCTTTCTTCACTTCCATGCAGGGAATGTCGTCCAAAACCTCCGCATCCTTGTCGCGCGCCGTCATCCTTGCCGCCCGCGCCCGCTGCGCCATGAGCGAGGGCGCCTCGCTTGAAAAGGCGCTTGAGGCGGCCTGCCGCGGCGCCGGCGCCGCCGAGCGCGCCGCGGCCCAGGCGCTGCTTTACGGCGCCACGCGCCGGCACATGCTCGTGCAGTTCATCCTCGGACGACTCGTCGACCGCGCTCCCGAGGCCATGGTGCGCTTCATCGTGCTCGTGGCGCTCTCCGAACTCATCGAGACGCCCGAGAAGTCCTACGTCATCTGCAACGAGGCCGTCAAGGCCGTCAAGACGGTCAACCCGCGGGCCGCGGGCTTTGCCAACGCCATCGTCCGGCGCTTCCTGCGCGAGCGCGAGACCCTGCTTGCCGCGGCGCTGCGCCGCGACGAGGTGCGCCTCAACGCGCCCTCGTGGTGGATTGCGAAGCTGCGCGCCGATCTCGGCCGCGAGGAGGCCGACGCGATGCTTGCGCTCGCGCAGCAGCGCCCGCCGCTGACGGTCCGCGTCAACCGCAGAAGGACCACGGTCGGGGACTGGTGCGCGGCCGCCCGCGAGGCGGGGCTGCGCACGGCGCCCCTTGGCGACTTCCCCGGCGCGCTGACGCCCGAGGCGGTTCAGGTGCTCGATCCCGTGCCGGTGGAGGCGCTCGCGGGCTTTGGCGAAGGACTCGTGAGCGTGCAGGACGCAGGCGCGCAGCTTGCGGCGCACTTTCTTGCCCCCCGGGCCGGGGAGCGCATCCTTGACGCCTGCGCCGCCCCGGGCGGAAAGACGGCGCACCTTCTGGAGCTGGCAGACTGCCGCGTCACGGCCCTGGAAATCGATCCCGTGCGCACCAGGCGCATTCATGAGAACCTGCGGCGCCTCGGTCTGCAGGCCGAGGTCTTCACGGCCGACGCGGGCGACGCCGCGCAGCAGCCGCGCTGGTGCCGGGAAGCCTTTGACGCCGTGCTGCTTGACGCCCCCTGCACGGCCAGCGGCATCGTGCGCCGCCACCCCGACGTGGTCTTCTCGAGAAGGCCCTCGGACATCGCCTCGCTTGCATTACAACAGAATCAACTTTTGGAGACGCTCTGGCCCCTCGTAAAGTTTGGCGGAAGGCTGCTCTATGTCGTATGCTCGGTGTTTAAGGAAGAAGGACAGGCGCAGATCGAGGCGTTCCTTTCACGTCATCCGGAGGCCGGGCTCAAGGCTCTGTGCGCCGGCGGCCCGGAAATGGCAACGCTTGCCGCACGGCAGGACGACGGCGTGCGCACGGCGGCGTCAATTGCCGGCATCGCGCGGGTGCATGACGGGTTTTTCTACGCAATGCTCTGCAAGCGTCCTTTGCGTCACTGACTGTCCGAGAAGCCTGCCCGACCATGATTTCGCGCCGCACTTTCTGCACCGCCGCAGCCGCACTTCCGCTTGCGGCCTGGCCCTTTGCGGCCGCACGTGCCGAGAGCTCCGGCATCGAGCTGATGCAGGCGCGCGTGGACAACCGTCCGGACGGACTCTTTCTGAACGCTAGCTGGGAGTTTGATCTCGCCATCACCCTCATTGAGAGTCTGCGCCGCGGCATCGCCCTTTACTTTGTCTGCGAGGTGCAGCTGCAGAAAAAGCGCTGGTACTGGCTTGACAAGGATCTGGTGCACGCCGAGTTTGTGCAGCGCGTGAGCTTCAGCCCGCTGTCGCGCAACTACCGCCTCTCCATCGGCGGCCTGTCGCAGAGCTTCGACTCCCTTGAGCAGGTCCTTCCCCTGGTGCGGCAGGTCCACGACTGGCGCATCTCCGGGCCGCTGCCCGGCGAGGACATCGAGGACTTCGAGGCCGAGGTGCGCATGCGGCTTGACGCCTCGCGCCTGCCCAAGCCCCTGCAGGTCACCATCGGAGGCAACTCCGACTGGGACCTCGACAGCGACTGGATCCCGGTGCCGATTCACAACGCCTCCTCCTAGCACGAGCATGAACTTCTGAGAGGCCCCGCACATCATGCTCAACTGGCTGCGGATCATCTTCTTTTCGCTCGTCGTGCTCGGTGCGGGCATGCTCATCACGCTTGCATCCGGAGGCTCGAACTCGGCCGACTTTGAGCGCTACTTCCCGGTTCTGCTCGTCATCAACATCTTTGCCACGGTGTCGCTGCTGGCCTTCGTGCTGGCCATCGTCTACCGGCTGCTGCGGCGCCTCAAGAACGGCGTCTTCGGCTCGAAGATGACCGCAAAGCTCGCGCTCACCATGTCCGCGGCGGCTGTTGTTCCGTGTCTTCTGATCTACATGGTCTCAAACCAGTTCATCGGCCGCTCGATCGACTCCTGGTTTGACGTGCGCATCGAGCAGGCCCTTGACTCGGGCGTCACCTTCTCGAGCGAAATCATCGACCGCGAGCAGCGCAACCTGCGCCAGACGGCCCTGCGCATCGCCTCGATCATTCTCACCACCAAAAGCGACGCCCGTCCGGTGGCGCTCGACCGCATGCGGGAGACGACCAACGCGGCCTCGGCCATCGTCTTCTCGCCCACCGGGGAAATTCTCCTGAGCTCGTTTTCCCCCACCGCCGCCACCATCGTCGACCGTCCCACCGTCGAGCAGCTTGAGAAGTCCGCCGCAAGCAACGGCATCTACATGCTCGAGGGCGACCAGCTCGAAAGCGACGACGTGCTGCGCATCCGCGCACTCGTTCCCCTTGAGATGACCACAAGCCTCAAGCCCTCAAGCTTTCTGCAGCTCACGCAGCTCATTCCCCGCGAGTACGCAAGCCACACCTTCGATCTCATCCAGGGCTACCGCAACTATCAGGAGCTCGTGCTCGCCCGCTCGGGTCTGCGCAACATCTACGGCGTGACGCTCACGCTCACCATGGTGCTTGCCGTTTTGTGCGCCGTGACGCTCGCGCTTTCCCTTGCGCGCACCATCACGGCTCCGGTGCTGCAGCTTGCCCGCGGCACGCGCAAGGTCGCCGAGGGCGACCTGCGCCCCATCAAGGAGTTTGCCGGCAAAAGCGAAATCAACGCGCTCACCCAGTCCTTCAACGTCATGATCGCCCAGGTGGCCGAGGCGCAGGACACGATCCGCAGGCAGAAGATCCAGGCCGAGGAGGCCCGCGCCAACCTTGCGCTCATTCTGGAGAATCTCTCCTCGGGCGTCATCGTCACCGACGAGCGGCTTTCCGTGACGCTCACCAATGGAGCGGCCTCGCGCATCCTGCGCACGGACGGCCTTTCGGCCGGCATGCCCCTGGCCTCGATCGCCCCTGCCTTCTCCCGGGCGCTCACCGAGAAAATCCAGGTCGCCGACAAGGACCAGGACATTCGGTTTGAGCTCGAGCTTCCGCACCACGGCGTCGAGACCGCAACCTTTCTCTTCATCCGCGCCGCAAGACTCGACCTTGAGGCGGGCCGCCGCGGCTGGGTGATCGTCTTTGACGACATCTCGACGGTGCTTGAGGCGCAGCGTGCGGTTGCCTGGGGCGAGGTGGCCCGCCGCCTTGCCCATGAGATCAAGAATCCCCTCACGCCCATCCGGCTGGCCACTGAACGGCTTGAAATGAAGCTTGCCGACAAGCTCAATGAAAAGGACGCCGCGCTGCTGCACCGCACGAGCCGCACGATCATCACGCAGGTCGACGCCATGAAGCAGATGGTCAACGACTTCCGCGACTACGCCAAGCTCCCCGCGGCCGTGCTCGAGCCCATGGATCTCAACGCCTTCTTCAGGGAGCTCGAGGAGTTCTACACAACGGCGGGGACGCCCCTGAAGGTTTCGCTCGAGGAGGGGCTGCCGCCGGTATCAGGCGACGCCGGGCAGCTGCGGCAGGTCGTGCACAACATCGTGAGCAACGCCGTGGACGCCACGGCCGGTCTCAGGCAGCCCGAAATCCGCATCACCACCGTCGGCGTGCGCCGCCCCGATGGAAAGATTGAGGCCGTGCGCGTGGTCGTCGAGGACAACGGCCCGGGCTTTTCAGCCAACATTCTGTCGTGCGCCTTCGAGCCCTACACCACCACCAAGCCCACGGGCACGGGTCTGGGGCTTCCGATGGTCAAGAAAATCATTGAGGAGCACCACGGCCGCATATCAATCGGCAACCGCACCGACCTGCGAGGCGCCGTTCTGGGGGCAAGAATCGTCATCGTCCTGCCGCTTTCCCAGGCTGCGACATCGCAAGACGCAGCTCCGGGCAAAATACCCAATATGTTAGGATGACGCACATGGTCTGGCGGCTGCAATGGACGCTTCGTCTCGCTCCGCTCTAGAAGGAATCAGAAGATCTATGGCAAAGATTCTCATCGTCGACGACGAAATAGGCATTCGGGAACTGCTCTCCGAAATCCTCGAGGAGGAGGGCTACACGACCTATGCCGCGGAAAACGCCGAGGCTGCCCGCGTTCTGGTGGCGCAAGAGGACTTCAATCTGATTCTGCTGGACATCTGGATGCCCGACACC
The DNA here is from genome assembly GCA_944390745.1 of uncultured Duodenibacillus sp. GTDB lineage: Bacteria > Pseudomonadota > Gammaproteobacteria > Burkholderiales > Burkholderiaceae_F > Duodenibacillus. The sequence goes on from CALXQK010000004.1 coordinate 56,845, forward strand.
GACGGCATCACGCTGCTCAAGGAATGGGGAGCCAACAAGATGCTGCACTGTCCGGTCATCATGATGAGCGGGCACGGCACGATCGAGACCGCCGTGGAGGCCACCAAGTTCGGCGCGCTCGCCTTTCTCGAGAAGCCCATTTCCATGCAAAAGCTCCTCGACACCGTGCGCCACGGGCTGGATGTCGGCAACCGCATCGCCGCGATGGCCCGCTATCAGCCGCAGGCGTCCGCCCCCGCGACGCCCGCACCGCCCGCCCCCGTCGCGCCGATCACGCCTCCGGAACCGGGCGAGGGCATGCCGAGGCTGCGCGTGCCGGGCGCTGACATGGTGATCGACTTCAACAAGACGCTGCGCGAGGTGCGCGAGACGACCGAGCGCGCCTACCTGCTTGCGCTCATGCGCCATGAGTCCTACCAGATGACGCGCGTGGCGCGCCATGCCGGGCTTGAAAGAACGCACCTCTACCGCAAGCTCAAGGCCCTGCACATGGAGATCGTGCGCCACCCGCAGACAAGCGTGCGCAGCACCTCCGAGGGCGACAGAGCCCCGGGCGAGGACGATCTTGACGGCGCGGACTCCTGACCCCTCCCGTATCGAGGGCGCCCGACTCGCTACAATCGGGCAGCAACCGACTTCTTTTCAAGGCCCGGCGGGCTGAAGACGTCCCGCCCCCGCACGGGCCGCTTTCCTTATGCAGATTCTCATCATTGGCGCAGGCCGCATCGGCCGCGCCGTCGCCGAAGCACTTGTCGACGAGGACAACGACATCACGGTTGTTGACACGGACGGCGCACGCATTGATGAAATGCAGAACCGGCTCGACCTGCGGGGCATCACGGGCAGCGCCACCTCGCCCGACGTGCTGCGGCAGGCCGGCGCCGACGACGCCGACATGATCCTTGCCGTCACCGCAAGCGATGAAACCAACATGGCGGTCTGCCTGCTTGCCTCGCGGCTCTTCAACATCCCCACGCGCATCGCACGCGTGCGCAACAGCGAGCTGCGCCGCTACCCGCGCCTCATGGCCGAGGAGGGCTTTCAGATCACAAGCTCCATCTGGCCCGAGGAGGCGCTCACCGAGTCCCTACTCAAGCTCATCGAGTATCCCGAGGCGCTGCAGATCATCGAGTTCGCCGAGCGGCGCGCCATGCTCTTTAGCGTGCGCGCCGTCGCCGGCAGCCCCCTGGTCGGCCGCCCCGCGGGCGATCTTGCCCTGCACCTTCCGAAGGTGCCCGCGCGCATCATCGCGGTATTTCGCCGCAACCGCCGCCTCGACCTCTCGAGCGACACCGTCATTGAGAGCGGCGACGAGGTGCTCGCCCTTTCCTCGGGCCGCGACGTGCGCCGCGTCATCAGCGAGCTGCGCCAGCATGAAAAGGCGATTCACCGCATCATCGTCGGGGGCGACACGCAGCTCGCGCTGCAGCTTGCGCACTGCCTCAACGGCCCGGAATCCCGCCGCAGCTACAAAATCAACATCCTTGTCGACGACAAGGAGGAGGGCCGCAAGCTCGCCCCGCTGGTCCCGAAGAACACGCTCTTTATCGAGGGCTCGCTCATCGACGAGGAGGTGCTCGAGAGCGCGGGCGTCGACCGCTGCGACCTCTTTATTTCCCTGAGCCGCCACGACGAAACCAACATCATGAGCGCGCTGCTCGCCAAGAAAATGGGGGCAAGCCGCGTCATCGCCCTCACCGACAGCGTCACCTTCAGCAACCTGATGCAGGGCACCCAGATCGACATCACGGTCTCGGTGACGCAGACCACGATCAGCGAGCTGCTGCGGCATGTGCGCCACGGCGACGTGCTGGCGGCCTACTCGCTGCGCCGCGGCGTGGCCGAGGCGCTTGAAATCGTCGCGCACGGCAACCGCACGAGCTCGCGCGTGGTCGGCAAGCGGCTTGCCGACATCGACCTTCCCGAGGGAGTCTCGATTGCCGCGCTCGTGCGCGAGGATCCCGCCACGCAGCAGCCCGAGGTGTTCATCGCCACCCCCGAGCTCACGGTCGAGTCCGAGGACAGCGTCATCGTCTTCGTGCCCAACAAGCGCACCATTCCGCAGGTCGAGAAGCTCTTTGCGGTCGACGTGGGCTTCTTCTAGCAGGAGGCGACGGGGGAAAACATGTTCCGCTCACTGCGCTACATCCTCTTTCCGGTGCTGCACATCACCGCTCCGCTGCTGATCGCCTTCGCCTTCATCATGCTGCTGCCGTGCATCGTGTCCTACATCTACGACGACGGCGCCTCCCGGGGCTTTCAGACTGGAGCGGCGGTCTGCCTGGCCTCGGGACTGCTCCTGAAGCTGCTCACCCGCAAGGACCGGCGCGAGCTGATGCCGCGCGACGGTTTTCTGCTGGCCACGATCATCTGGGTGGCGATTCCGCTGCTTGCAAGCATTCCGCTCTATCTGGGCATTCCCAACATCACCTTCACCCTTGCCTTCTTTGAGGCCATGAGCGGGGTGACGACCACCTGCGCCTCCGTGCTGTCCAACCTCGACAGTCTGCCGGAGTCGATCAACTTCTGGCGCTGCTTTCTGTCCTGGCTCGGGGGCATGGGAATTCTTGTTCTGGCCGTGGCCATTCTTCCGGCGCTCGGCGTGGGCGGCTCGCAGATCTTCAAGGCCGAGTTCTCCGGCCCCATGAAGGAGGCGCGCCTCACGCCGCGCATTGCAGACACGGCCAAGGGGCTCTGGTCGATCTACCTTGCCCTCAGCATCGCCTGTGCGACGGCCTTCCGGCTGTCGGGAATGGACACCTTCGACAGCATCCTGCACGCGTTCTCCACCGTGAGTCTCGGGGGCTTTTCCTCGCACGACGCAAGCTACGGCTACTGGAACAACGTCGACATCGAGATCATCGGCATGTTCTTCATGACGTTTTGCGGAATCAGCTTCTCGCTGCATTTCACGGCCTGGAGATCGCGCTCGCTGCTGGCGTACTTCAAAAGCCCCGAGTGCCGGGCCTGGCTGATGACCGTCGTCCTGATGGTGGTCATCGTCACCGCGATTCTCTATGCGCGCAACGTCTACGACGATCCGCTCACGGCCCTGCGCTACGCCTCGTTCAACACCATCAGCATCATCTCCACCTCGGGCTTTGCCACGGCCGACTTCAGCCTGTGGCCCGCGGCCGCGCCCATGATTCTGTTTGCCACGGCGTGCTTTGCCACGTGCGGCGGCAGCACCGGCGGCGGCATGAAGATGATGCGCGCCATCATCCTCGTCAAGCAGCTCTCGCGACAGCTCACGCTCACCCTGTACCCGCGCGCCATCGAGCCGGTCAAGGTTGGAAACGTCGTGGTCGGACGCGCCGTCATCTTCTCGGCCATGGCGCTGATGGTGCTCTGGCTCATGGTCTCGATCGTGGTGACGCTGCTGCTCATGGTGACCGGACTGGACATCACCAGCGCCCTGTCGGCCACCATCGGCTGCATCACCAACCTCGGCCCCGGTCTGGGAGTCGTCGGCCCCTACGCGAACTTCTCGGTGCTCTCCGAGCTGCAGCTGTGGCTGTGCATCTTCCTGATGCTGCTCGGGCGACTGGAGCTCGTCACGGTGTTCGTGCTCTTCACCCGCTCCTTCTGGCGCTTCTGATCAGGCGCCGATCCAGTCCCAGGCGGTCTTGAGGAAAAGAAGCGCAATCACCAGCACGATGAACGGGCGCACCACCCGCACGCCGCCCCGGATCACCAGCCCGGCGCCGATGTAGTGCCCGGCGATGCCGAAAAGTCCCGCCGTCAGCCCCAGCACCCAGTTCACCTCGCCGGCCGCGGCAAAGGAAACGAAGGCGGCCAGTCCGCTTGAAAAGTTGACCATCTTCATCTGCCCGGCCGCCTCACGAACCGCAAGGTGCGCCGCAGTGCAGAATCCCAGCAGCATCAGCGTTCCCGCCCCCGGCCCGTAAAAGCCGTCGTAGACGCCGCAGGCAAGCGCGCACAGCGTGAGCATGCGCATCTGCCGGCCGCGGGCAATGGGCTCGGGATTCTCGGGAAAGGTCTTCTTTCCCAGGACGAAAACGGCGGCAAAGGGAAGCATCCCCACCAGCAGCAGCTCAAAGACCCCCTCGGGCACGAGCAGCGCAAGCCGCGCTCCGAGAAAGCTGCCCGCAAAGGCCGCGGCCACGGGGGCGACGGAAAGCCGCAGATCAGTAAATCCGCCGCGATACAGCCGCCAGGCCGAGGCCGCCATGCCCATCGTGCTCGAAAGCTTCGAGGTTCCAAGCGCCAGATGCGCGGGAACGCCCGCCATCAGGTACGCCGGCAGCGTAATGAGTCCGCCTCCGCCGGCAACAGCGTCAATGACGCTGCCGAGAAAAACAAGCGGGCAGACGATGAGAAAGACGACAGGATCTGTTTCCAAGGCCGGTCTCGCTGCAAAAAAGCCTCAGGGCACGCCCCACATCACCTTGACGCCCTTGCGGCGGGCCCGCCGCAGCATATCAAGAAGGGGAAAGACGCGCATGCCGAAGCTCACCCGCTCCTGCTCCTTTCTGCGGGCCTCATCGGCGGCATCCTGCTCGGCATAGGTTCGGCAGGCGCTCCACTGTCCCTCGCCGCGCGCGCGGGCGCGCTCCTGCTGCTGCGCAAGAAGCTTCGCCTCCCTGGCAGTCTCGGCCTCAAGCGCGCCGATGACGCCGTCCAGATCCTCGGGCAGCCAGCATCCCTGCTCGGAGTACTCCCTTCCGAGCACCTTGCAGACGGCGGCAAAGGTCTCGGGCATCATGAAAAAGCCGCCCGCCGCAGGCGAGCGAAATTCGAGCAAAGCCACGAAAAGCTCCTTTGAAGTCAGTCCCTGTTCAAATCAAGGAAGTTCGCGAAAGATCGCAGAACTTAAAAACACATTCCTGAATTTTCTGAAAAAGATCGCAAACGCGCCCCAAACAGCCGCGTTCCTGCCGCGATCCTTCATCAACTACAGCAAGCCGGCCCTGCAGGCCCGCCGCACCACGGCATCCTCCGCGGCCAACACCGCGGGCGTGCCGCTCATGTAGACTTTCGGTCATCGAAATTCTTGCTGCAGACAACGTGTCGACATCCCTTTTCATTATCGCTCATGCCCCCCTGGCAAGCGCGCTGAAAAACTGCGCCATGCACGTGTACTCCTACGACGAGCGCACCGGCGGACGCATTGAAGCCTGCGACATTCCTGCCGACGCCGACGCCGGGCAGATCGCCGCCGACATCAGCGCCAGGCTCAAGGCCGGCGAGTCCGGGGGAAAGTCGGCCATTCTCTTTACCGACATCGTGGGCGCGACGCCGTCCAACATTGCCGAGTCGCTCGCCGGCGACAAGGCCGTCGTCGTCTCCGGCGTCAACCTCCCGATGGTGCTCACGGCGCTGTGCCATCTCGACGAACCCTTCGAGACGCTCATTGACGTCGTGCGCAAGGCCGGCGTGGCGAGCATTTGTCCGGAATCGGCCTAGAGGGTGCCCCGCCAGGGCGCGCCCCGGGGCTCCGGGCACCTCGGAGTTTTAGCTTTTTTGCCCGGCTGCCCGCCGGGCCTGGACTGCCCATGACATCCCGCACTGTTACCGTGATCAACAAGCTCGGGCTGCACGCCCGCCCGACGGCGCTTCTGACCAAGACCGCCAACCTTTTCGACGAGTGCTCCATCACGATTCAAAAGGGCGGCAAGACGGTCGATGCCAAGTCGATCCTCTCGGTCATGGGGCTTGCCGCCAAGTGCGGAGACACGCTCACCATCACCGCCGAGGGCCGCAATGACGCTGCCGCCCTTGAGGCGGTCTGCGCCCTGTTTCAGTCGCGCTTTGGGGAGGATGAGTAACGCATGCCGGCAGCAGCTCTGAAAAACTCCCAGTCCCAGACCCCGGAGACGCCGAAGACCGACAGGTCCGTCTCGAGGGCCTCCGGCGGAGAGCCCGGAGAAACCCCTGTCAGAATCGATGCCTGCGCTGCGGCGCCCGCGGGCGGCGACGAAGCCGCCCTCCCGGGCCAGCAGTCCGCGCAGAACAGGAAGCCCGAGCAGCAGGCGCCGTCCGAGGCCGGAGAGAGCCTGATGCTTACCGGCACGACCGTCTGCAGCGGCGTGAGCTTCGGCTGCGCGCAGCTGCTTGGCGAAGGCGAGCTCGAGGTCCCGCACTTTACGATCGATCGAAGCCAGACGCGCGCCGAGTTCACCCGCCTGCGCGGGGCCATCAACACCGTGGCCCGGGAGCTCGGCGAGCTGCTTGAGAGCTCGGCAAACAGCGACGCGCCGCCCGAGGCGGTCGCCTTCATTGAGCTGCACTGCCAGATCCTCAGGGACGAGTCGCTCATTACCGACACCCAGGACATCATTCGCGAGCGCCTCATCAACGCCGAGTGGGCGCTCTCGCTCAAGCTTGAGGATCTGCGCCGCGCCTTCGAGGAAATCGACGACGAATATCTCTCCGAGCGCGTTGAGGACATCGCGCAGGTGGTCGAGCGCGTGCAGCGCGTCCTCACGGGACGCCGCCGCCCGACCGACTCCGTCTCGCGCGTCATGCGCGAGAGCTCGATCATCCTGGTGGCCGAGGATCTGAGCCCGGCCGACATCCTCATTCTCAAGCGCCGGCGCGACATCTCCATTGCCGGCCTGGTGATCGAAAACGGCGCCCTCACCTCGCATACGGCGATTCTGGCGCGCTCGCTCGAGATCCCGACGCTCGTGCACGTCGTCGGAGCGCGCGAGCACATTGAAAATGACGATGTGCTGCTGCTCGATGCAGACCGGGGCATTCTGACGGTCAATCCCGAGGCCAACCTGCTGCCCAAGATCGCCGGCCGCATCCGCGAGCTCAAGACGGTCCGCAGCCGTCAAAGGCAGCTGCGAAGCCGCCCCTGCACCACGGCCGACGGCGTGCCCGTGCGGCTTTACGCCAACATCGCCCTTCCCGAGGACGTGCGCGATGCCGTGGCCTGCGGCGCCGACGGCATCGGGCTGTTTCGATCCGAGTTTCTCTTCATGAACCGCCCCGTGCTGCCGAGCGAGGACGAGCAGTACGAAACCTACCGGCGCGTCATCCGCTCCATGAAGGGCCTGCCCGTCACGATCCGCACGGCCGACCTTGGCGGCGACAAGATGCCCTCGCGCGAGGCGCTCGAAGCCCTCGGCTACGACTGCACGCGTGAAATCATCAACCCGGCGCTCGGGCAGCGCGCCATCCGATTCTCCCTGGGCTACCCCGAGCTCTTCCTGACGCAGCTGCGCGCCATCCTGCGCGCGGCAAGCGACGCCAACGTGCGCGTGCTCATTCCGATGCTGTCGCGCGTGTCTGAAATCAAGATCGTCTCGGACTACATCCGCCGCGCCCAGGAGCAGCTTCGCGACCGCGGCGTCGAGCATGCCGCGCACGTCTCGCTCGGCGGCATGGTCGAGGTGCCCGTCGTTGCCATGTCGCTGTCAATGTTTCTGCGCAGGCTTGACTTCGTGAGCATCGGCACCAACGACCTGATCCAGTACCTTCTGGCCGTCGATCGCGAGGACACCGCGGTGAGCCGCATCTACGACCCGCTGCACCCGGCGGTGCTCGCCGTGCTCGCGCGCACCATCGCCACCGCCAACCGCGCGGGAAAGGAAATCAGCGTCTGCGGCGAGGTCGCCGCAGACCCTGTCTACGCCAAGCTGCTGTTCGGCATGGGGCTGAGGCACTTCTCCATGGACTGCGCCCGCGTGCTGCCGCTCAAGGAAAAGATCCTCACCTATGACCTTGAGGACGCCCGCAGCCTGCTGCGCCGCGTCCGCGGCTGCCACACGAGCAGAGGCGTGCGCGACGTGCTTCTGGCCGACCTCAAGTCCCGCGGCGACCCGCTTGCGCATGAACTTGAAGGCGGCGCCGTGTGTCCGCTGCCGCAGCCCTCGCAGGACCCGACGTAAAAACAATACGCCTTGCACCAAAGGCCATCATCAGGAAAGCCGCATCATGTCCCGACCGTTCACACTCGAAGACATCGACCGTCTGGGCGAGCTTCTCGCCGGCATCCCCGAGCCCTTCATTCCGATGGAGCCCGACATGCTCGACGGCTACCTCACGGCGCTTGCGCTGCTCAAGAACCCGCCCCGCATCGAGGACTGGATCGGCCGCGTCTACGACCTTGAGGGCCGCAGCCGCGCACGACTCCCGGATGCGGCCCGGCAGGCCGAGCTGCGCACGCTCATCCTCGCGCGCGGCGCGCAGATTGAGGACGACATCCTCGGGCGCAAGCCGATTGACCCCATCCTGTTTGATGAAGACGAGGATGAGGAGGACGCCCCGGACGACCCCTTTGCCGCGCTGCGCCCCTTTGCCGACGGCTTTGCCCTTGCCTGCGAAAGCTGGCCCGAGCTGCTCAGAAACGACTCCACGGCCGTCAAGGCGGCCCTGGTCGGCATCTTTCGCTACGAAAGCGATGCGCAGCCGCCGCAGGCTTCGCAGCAGGCCCCCGGCAGCGGGGAGGACGAAGGCGGCGACGATGTGCTTGCCGCCATCGAAAGCGAGGTCGCCTTTGCCGACCTCGACGAGGCGCTGGCCGACCTTGCCGCCTGCGTTCAGGAAATTGCCGAGGTGACGCGCGCCGCGGACATTGAAAGGGCCGGTGCGGCCGGAAAGCTCTCCGCGGCCGGCCGCAGAAGGCATGACGCGCCCGGCGGGCGCCGCCGCTAGGACTGCGGGCAGCCCGGGCTGACCCGTGCCTTCTCCTGAAGCCTGCGCCGGACCGCGCCCGCCGCGAGCACGAGAAGCAGCACCGGAATGCCGAGACAGGCCGTGGCGGTGAAGAATCCCCCGTAGCCCAGCGCCTCAACCGCCACGCCTGAAAAGCCCGCGAGAAACTTCGGAAGAATCAGCATCACCGAGGAAAAGAGCGCGTACTGCGTGGCCGAGTACGCCACATTGGTCAGCCCCGAGAGATAGGCGAGAAACGCCACCGAGGCGATGCCCGCGGCCAGATTGTCGGCGCTGACGGTCATCACGAGAAACGCCAGATCGTGTCCGCGCAGGGAGAGCGCCGCAAACAAAAGGTTGGTCGCCGCCGAGAGCACGGCTCCGAGCAGCAGCGTGCGCATCACCCCGATGCGAAGCGAAACCACGCCTCCGACGAAGGCCCCCGCAAGCGTCATCACCACCCCGAAGACCTTGCTGACGGCCGCCACCTCCTCCTTGGTAAAGCCCAGATCGGCATAAAAGGGATTGGCCATCACGCCCATGACCACGTCGCTGATCCGATAGGTCGCAATCAGAAGAAGAATCACGACGGCCTGCCAGCCGAACCGCCTGAAGAAGTCCAGAAAGGGAAGACAGACCGCGCTGTAGAGCCAGTCGCGAAGCCCCTGCGCCGGCGCGGGCAGAGTCCCCGGCGCAAGCCTTGGCTCGGGACTCAGGAGCACCGTCACGGGCCCGGCCAGCACGCTTGCCGCCATCACGAGATAGGCCGTGCGCCAGGCCTCGAAGGTCGTCGCGCCGGCAATCTCGGCCCCGGCGGCAATGGCCAGGGTCCCCGCCCCGGACCAGATCATCGCCAGCCGGTAGCCGGTCTGATAGGTCGCCAGAAATGCCGCCTGCTCCTTTTCTCCGCCGCTTTCGATGCGGTAGGCATCGAGCACCACGTCCTGGGTGGCGCCGCAAAAGGCGCACGCCACGGCAAGCACCGCCATCAGCCCCAGGTTTTCCTCGGGGTTCGTGAAGGCCATGGCCGCGAGCACGACAAAAAGAGCCACCTGCGCAGTCAGAAGCCACGCGCGGCGCCGCCCGAGCCGGCGCGTCAGAAAGGGCACCGGGAGCCGGTCGACAAAGGGCGCCCAGACCCACTTGAGTCCCCAGCACAACCCCGCCCAGCTCATGAAGCCGATGGTCCTCAGGTCCACCCCGGCCTCGCGCAGCCAGAACGAAAGCGTGCCCAGCACAAGCAGCAGCGGCAGTCCCGAGGAAAAGCCCAGGAAAAACATCCGCACCGCAATCGGGTGCCGGTAAATGGCCAGCGCCTGCCCCCATTTCTCCCAGATTCGCGTCATGCCCGCCTCCTGTCGCAGCCGGTTCAGACGATCGCCTGCGGGCCGCAGAGCCAGCGCCAGCCTCCCCGGGGCAGATCCGTCGGCAGCCTGAGCTTTCCGAAGGCGATGCGCTCGAGCGCCTCAACGCGATTGCCCGCGGCGGCAATCATGCGCTTGACCTGGTGGTACTTTCCGCTTGTGATCGTCATTTCAAGCACGTTGTCCGCGCAGCGCACCACGTCGCTTGCCCTGAGCGGCTCCCTCTCATCGACAAGAAGAACGCCCGAGGCGAGCTTCTGCACCAGATCCTGCGTCACGTCATGCCGACAGACGACCCGGTAGCGCTTGGGCACATGGCGCCTGGGGTGCGTGAGACGATGCTGCAGCTGTCCGTCGTCAGTCAAAATCAGCAGCCCCGTGGTGTCGGCATCAAGCCGTCCGACGGGCTGCACGCCGCGCACGCGCAGGGGCGCGGGCAGCAGCTTCATGACGCTGGGGTGGTGCAGGGGCTTTTGCGAACACTCATAGCCCTCGGGCTTGTTGAGCGCAATGATCGCCCGGGCGCAGAAGGGCCAGTCCTTTCCGTCAACCGAAAAAACGAGGCTCTCAACCGCAATCTCGGCATCGGGATCGGTCATGACCTCGCCGTTGAAGGCGGCCCGCCCAAGCGCAACGAGGCCGCGGCACTCGTGCCGCGTGCCGAACCCCTGGGTAAACAAAATGTCCTCAAGCCTCATGGCCTTCCGCCCGCAGCCGCGGCGTCCCAGTCAAAGTCGATCACAAGCGGCGCGTGATCGGAAAACTTCTCCTCCTTGTAGATCGACGCCCCTGCGGCGCGCGCGGCGATTCCCGCCGTGCCGAACATGTAGTCGATGCGCCAGCCGACGTTCTTGGCGCGCGCCTGTCCGCGCTGGCTCCACCAGGTATATTGATCCGGACGCGGGTCGAGCTCGCGGAAGATGTCGTGCCAGCCCTCGACCTCGAGCTGCCGGCTCACCCACGCGCGCTCCTCGGGCAGAAAGCCCGAGTTCCTGACGTTTCCCCGCCAGTTCTTGAGATCGATCTCCTTGTGGGCGATGTTGACGTCGCCGCACACAAGCACCTCGCGCCCCGAGGCGGAGAGCTCGCGCATGTGCGCGGCAAAGGCGTCGAGAAATCGATACTTGGCCTGCTGGCGCGCATCGCCCGAGGTTCCCGATGGAAAGTACACGCTGACGATGGACAGTCCCGGAAAGTCCGCGCGCACGTAGCGCCCCTCAACGTCGAACTCCTCGACGCCGAAGCCCGTTTCAACGGACTCGGGCGCAATGCGCGACCAGATGCCGCAGCCCGAGTAGCCTCTTTTCTGCGCGCAGTGCAGCCAGGAGCCGTATCCCGGGCAGTCGCGCACCTCGCTTTTGAGATCGGCCTCCTGGGCCTTGAGCTCCTGCACGCAGAGCACGTCGGCCCCGATGCCCTCAAACCACCGCCAGAAGCCCTTGTCGGCAGCCGAGCGGATGCCGTTGGCGTTGAACGTCACGACGCGAAACACTTTGCGCGCACTCCTAGAAAAATTTCAATGACCTAAAATTTTAGCTTTGACGCGGCAAGCCCCCGGCCCCGGCGGACGCCTTGCCGCACGAAAAACGTTTCCGCCGGGCGGGCAGCCGCCCCTTTTCCTGCAAGACAAACAACACCATGACCGCCAATCACGCCCAGTTCATCGAATTCGCCCTTTCCGCCAACGTTCTGCGCTTTGGAGAGTTCAAGACCAAGGCGGGCCGCATGAGCCCGTACTTCTTCAACGCCGGACTCTTCAACACCGGCAGCCTTCTCGATCGCCTGGGGGCCTTTTATGCAAGGACGCTGCTCGCGGCGCGCGAGGCCGGGCGCATTGAGTTCGACATGCTCTTCGGCCCGGCCTACAAGGGCATTCCGCTTGTCTCCACGGTGGCCATAAATCTGGCGCGCCTCGGCTGCGACGTCCCCTGGGCCTTCAACCGCAAGGAGGCAAAGGATCACGGCGAGGGCGGCACGGTGATCGGCTCTCCCCTGAAGGGCCGCGTGGTCATCGTCGACGATGTGATCAGCGCCGGCACCTCCGTTCGCGAGTCGGTCAGCCTCATCCGCGCCTGCGGCGCCGTGCCCTCGGGCGTGCTGATTGCGCTTGACCGCCAGGAGCGCGGCGGCAACGCCGAGGAGATGACGGAGACCTCGGCCGTGCAGGATGTCGAGAAGACGTTCTCGATGCCCGTGGTGAGCATTGCCAGCCTCACCGACCTGCTCGAATTCATGAACGGCGACTCGCAGGCCGCGCGCTCCGCCTCCGAATTCCGCGGCGCAGTCCAGGCCTATCGCGAGAAGTACGGCGCCTGACCCCCGCCGGCATTGCGCCAGCCGCAGAAAACGCCCCCCACGGGCTCTTTCTGCGGCTTTTTTTTTGCCGCCCCGTCAGGCGCCGCGCGACAGCCGCCGCCTGTTTTCCTCAACAAAGCGGTCGTAGCGACCGGGAAAGGGACTCGAGGGCATGGCCAGCAGCAGGACGACGACAGCCCAGCCCGCCGCCGGGATGAGGCCCAGAAGCATCCATGCGCCTGAGAATCCTGCGTCGTTGAGCCTGCGGCGGGTCAGCCGCACCACCGGAATCACCGACAGAAAAAAGAATAGAAGCCACCCGTTGACAAAGAGCTTCATGTAGAGGGAGTCGGGCGCCACCTGCAGCCGGTAGCCGATTTCAAAGGGAATGACGAAGGCCGCAGCATAAAGCAGCACGTAGGCGGCCATGGTGCGCCAGAACACGCCCCGCCCGACGCGCCCGAGCCGGGTGCGGTCAAACAAAAGCAGATCCCGTCGTCCGGACGAAAGCCAGGATGCCGCAGCCGGCGCTTCACGCGCATGACCCTCCATCAAGAAAAAAAAGCGGGAGGCGCCAGCCCGGCAGAGCCGGCTGCGCCTCCCGCGTCAGGCAAGCTGAGAATGCCTCCTCGTATAGCGCAGCCCTAGCCCTGCAGCTTGCGCGTGAGAATCTCGTTGACCTGCCTTGGGTTGGCCTTGCCGCGGGTGGCCTTCATGGCCTGTCCCACGAGCGCATTGAAGGCCTTCTGCTTGCCGGCCCGGAATTCCTCAACCATCCTGGCATTGTTGGCAAGCACCTCGTCGATGATGCCCTCCAGGGCCGAGGCGTCCGAGATCTGCTTGAGGCCCTCCCTCTCAATCAGGGCGTCAACCGAACCCTCGGCGCCGTCCCAGATGAGCGAGAAGACCCGCTTGGCGCCCTTGGCGTTGATCGTGCCGTCGGCCAGGCGCTTGAGGATATCGGCCAGAACGGCGCCCGAGACCGGAGCCTCGGCGTAGGTCATGCCCTCGACGGCGTTGACGCTTGCGGCAACCTCGCCCATCACCCAGTTGGCGGCGATCTTCTTGTCCGGCGCGCTCTTGCAGACCTCGCAGAAGTAGTCGGCCACGTCGCGCCCGGAGGTGAGCACCGCCGCATCGTACTCCGACAGTCCGTAGTCCTTCATGAAGCGCGCACGCATCTGGTCGGGAAGCTCGGGCATCCCGGCGGCCACGCGCGCCTTCCACTCGGGCGTAATGATGCACGGCAGCAGGTCTGGATCCGGGAAGTACCGGTAGTCCATCGAGTCCTCCTTGCTGCGCATCTGGCGCGTCTCGCCCTCGACGGGGTCGTACAGGCGCGTGGCCTGCACGATCGTCCCGCCGTCCTCGATCACCTCGATCTGGCGGCGCACCTCATAGTCGATGGCCTCCTGAAGGAACTTGAACGAGTTGAGGTTCTTGATCTCGCAGCGGGTGCCGAACTTCGTTTCTCCCTTGGGGCGCACGGAGACGTTGGCGTCGCACCGGAAGTTGCCCTCCTGCATATTGCCGCGCGAAATGCCGAGCCACACCACGAGCGCATGCAGCGCCTTGGCATAGCCCACGGCCTCGGCCGAGCTGCGCAGCTCGGGCTCGGTGACGATTTCAAGCAGCGGCGTTCCCGCGCGGTTGAGGTCGATCCCCGACTTGTGCGGCTGCACGCCGTGGTTGCTCTTTCCCGCGTCCTCCTCAAGGTGGGCGCGGGTGAGGTGAATCGTCTTCATGTAGGGGTCGCCGTCCCTGGGCTCCACCCGAAAGGTGATCTCGCCGCCCTTGACGACCGGAAGGTCAAACTGGCTGATCTGATAGCCCTTGGGGAGGTCGGGATAGAAATAATTCTTTCGGTCGAAAACAGACTTTTCAGCCACCTCGGCGTGAATGGCGAGCCCGAAGCGGATGGCGCGCTCCACCGCACCGCGGTTGAGAACCGGCAGCGCGCCCGGCAGGGCGAGGTCGATGTAGCAGGCCTGCGTATTGGGCTCGGCCCCGAACGCCGTCGAGGCGCCCGAGAAAATCTTGGAGTCCGTCGACAGCTGCACGTGCGTCTCAAGACCGATCACTACTTCCCATTGCATAACTTGTATCCAGATTGGTTAGAAACCTTGGGGATGACGCTTGTGCCAGTCGGTGGCCTGCTGCCAGGCATGCGCCGCGCCGAGAATGCGGGCCTCGGTGAAGCGCGCGCCGGTGAGCTGCACGCCGATCGGGCGGCCGTTGCTGTGAATGCCGCAGGGCATGCTCATGCAGGGCAGTCCGGCCAGGGACGCAGGCACCGTGTAGAGGTCCCCGAGGTAGGCCGACACGGGATCGGCCTTCGCGCCGAAGTCGTAGGCCGTGGAGGTCGTCACGGGACTGACGATCAGGTCCACCTTCTCGAAGGCGGCGTCAAACTCCCGGGCGATCAGGCGGCGCACCTTCTGCGCCTTGATGTAATAGGCGTCGTAGTAGCCGTGCGAGAGCACGTAGGTGCCGATCAGAATGCGGCGCTTGGGTTCGGCCCCGAACCCCTCGTTGCGGCTCTTCTTGATCATGTCCTGGATGTCGGTGTAGTCCTTGGCCCGGTAGCCGTAGCGCACGCCGTCAAAGCGCGACAGGTTCGAGCTTGCCTCGGCGCAGGCGACGACGTAGTAGACCGAGACGCCGAGCCCCGCGTTGGGAAGCTCAATGTCGACGATCTCGGCGCCCTGGCTGCGGTACTCCTCGAGCACCTTCTCGATGGCGGCGGCCACCTCGGGATCGAGCTCTCCGGTAAACCAGGCGCGCGGCACGCCCACGCGCAGGCCCTTGACGCCCTTTTGCAGGTCCCGCGTGAAGTCCTCGGCCGGAAGATTCTCACTCGTCGAGTCCCAGGGCTCATAGCCCACCATGTCGCCGAGCACCCAGGCGATGTCCTCGGCCGTGTGCGCCATCAGCCCCGCGGTGTCCAGGGAGCTAGCAAAGGCGATCATGCCCAGACGGCTCGGACGCCCGTAGGTGGGCTTCAGACCCGTGACGCCCGTAAAGGCCGCGGGCTCGCGAATCGAGCCGCCCGTATCGGTTGCCGTGGCAATGGGCGCAAGGCCTGCCGCCACGCACGCCGCCGACCCGCCCGAGCTGCCGCCCGGAACCGCCTTCGGATCCCAGGGGTTGTAAACCTTGCCGTAGGCCGAGTTCTCATTGGCCGAGCCCATGGCGAACTCGTCGCAGTTGAGCTTTCCGAGGGTCACCAGGCCCGCCTCGCGCAGCTTGCGCACCACGGTCGCATCAAAGGGGCTCATGTAGCCCTCAAGCATGCGGCTCGCGGCGGTCGAGGCCCACCTGCGGGTGACGAAAATGTCCTTGTGCGCGATCGGGATGCCGGTCAGACGACCTGCCGTTCCCGCGGCGATGCGCGCGTCGGCCTCCCGGGCCTCGGCGAGCGTTTCCTCCGGACGCACGTCCAGAAAGCAGTTGAGATTGCGGTGCGCCTCCATGCGGCCGAGATACTCGCGGGCGAGCTCCTCGGCGCTCACTTCGCGCGCGGCAAGCGCGCGGGAGAGCTCCACGACGGTGTAAAAGGTATTGTCAGCCATAGTTTTCAGAGTCCCGGGGAAGGCCCGGGGCGGAGTGTGCGCTGCAAGACGGCGCTGTTATTCGATCACCTGAGGCACCAGGAACATGCCCTCATATTCCTCGGGGGCGTTCTTCATGTTCTCCTCGCGGTCGTTGCCGAAAACCACCGCGTCTTCGCGCTGGCGCTGCACGCCGTCGTGCGGGTGCATCATCGGCTCCACGCCGTCGGTGTCGACGGCCTGAATGCGCTCAATCATCTTGAAAATGTCGTTGAGTTCAGCCTGCATCCGGTGCGCCTGTTCATCATCGATGTCGATGTGCGCGAGTTCGGCAATGCGGTGAACGTCGTCCAATCCCAGGGACATATCCGATACCTGCTACGAGCAAAAATTTGCAAAACAAGACAAAGTTGAGAATTTACCGCTTTTGGCCGTTTTCTTGGGAAAATCCGCAAAGAAAAATTGAATCCTCGCCCGGCGGGAGGCCTGCCGCGGCCTTCCCCCGAAAAGCGCCGGCACCCGGGCAATGGTTCCTGCGGCCGCGCTCCCGGCTTGCGCTATAGTAGGAAAACTCGTCTTCCCCACCGTCCCGGGCGGCGTCCTTCCTGCAGCGCCCCGGAATCTGCTGACTCATGCGAATCTTCTTTTTTTGTCTTGCCCTGTCTCTGGGCCTGGCCGGCTGCTCGTCAAGCTCGAGCCGCGGCGGATACTTTGAAAATGACGGCCCGCCCTCGGCCGTCGGCCACCTCAAGGCGCTCGGCTCCAACGACATCACCATTCGGGTCG
Organism: uncultured Duodenibacillus sp.; assembly: GCA_944390745.1. Classification (GTDB taxonomy): domain Bacteria; phylum Pseudomonadota; class Gammaproteobacteria; order Burkholderiales; family Burkholderiaceae_F; genus Duodenibacillus. Next base: position 73,466 of record CALXQK010000004.1, read on the forward strand.
AGCAGCCCCACAAGTGGGCCAACCGTCCCTACACGGTGCTCGGCAAGCGCTATGTCCCGGTCACGGGCGACAAGCCCATGACCCAGGTCGGCGAGGCGAGCTGGTACGGCAAGCAGTTTCACGGCAAAAAGACCTCGATGGGCGAGATCTACGACATGTACGCCCTCACGGCCGCGCACAAGACGATGCAGCTGCCGAGCTACGCGCGCGTCACCAATCTCAAGAACGGCCGCTCCATCATCGTGCGCGTCAACGACCGCGGCCCCTTCGTCGACGACCGCATCATCGACCTGAGCTATGCGGCGGCCGTCCAGCTCGGCTACCAGAACCAGGGCGTCACCCGGGTGCGCGTCGAGCGCATCACGATGAAGGACATCGCCGCAGGACGCATCCCGTCGACAAATGCCTCGGACACGACGGTTGCAAGCGCCGCCCCGGCGGCTGCGGCAGCCGCCTCCCGGCCGGCCGCGCAAAAGACCGCCGCAGCCTCGCAGACCCGCACCTATACGACCGTGAGCCGCACCTCCAGCACCACGAACAGCGCCTACCGCGAGCAGCCCGCGCAGCAGCGCGCCGCCGCGCAGACATCCGCCCCTGCAGCCGCCCCCGCAGCCTACGCCGCGGCGGGGACAGGGCAGGTTGCGCAGGCCGAGCCCATCGACAGCGCGGCCGCGGCGGAAGGCTCCGAGGAACCTGCCGTCACCATCAGCCTCATGGTTGAGGAAACGGGTTCGGATGAAGCCCAGGCGATGCAGACCTATCGCGAGATGGAGGCGCAGCAGAGCGTTCCCTCCGCGCAGCCCGCCCGCTCTAGCGACCCGATCAGCGCCATTGTGGCCGAGCAGAATGCGATCGAGGCCGAGCGCGCCGCCGCGGCCCGGACGGCGCCGGCGGCCGCCCCCGGCGGCTGGACCGTGCAGCTTGGCGCCTTCGGCGTGAAGGACAATGCCGCGGCCGCGGCCGCCCATGCCGAGATGATGTTCTCGCAGCAGCAGCGCGCCTTCGGCTCCGTGCGCGTGGTCGACACCGGAAGCGTCTTTCGCGTGGTTGTCGGCAGCGTCGCCTCGCAGCCCGAGGCGATCGCGCTTGCGCGCAGCGTGAGCAGCGCCCTCGGCTCAAGCGCCTTTGCCATCGCCGAGCCCGCTCCCGCGCGATAGCGGTTTGCAGCGCGGCTTGAAAAAAGTTCTCTTTTTCTGGATGTTGATGCAGTCTATGCAAGCAATTGATGAAACCGTCGCGCGCATGTGGCAGGGCGAGACCCTGCAGGCGCTGTGCGACTTCGTGCGCATTCCCGCGCGCTCGGTCGGGTTTGACCCGAACTGGGAGCAAAACGGCTTCCTGCTCCAGGCCTGCGAGGATGCGGCGCGCTGGGCAAAGACGCTCTTTCCGAACGCCGTCTTTGAGGTGCTCTCCGAACCGGGGCGCTCGCCAGCGCTCTTTTTTGAAATTCCCGCCTCGGGATGCTCCTGCCCCGAGTCGGTCTTTTTCTACGGCCACTTCGACAAGCAGCCCGAGGGCGAGGGCTGGACGCAGGGCCGCAAGGCCTTCACCCCGTCCGTTGAAGGCAGGCGGCTCTACGGCCGGGGCGCAGCCGACGACGGCTACAACTTCTATGCCGCCATGACCGCACTGGCCGCGCTCGACGAAAACGGCGCGCCGCGCCCGAGAGCCGTCGGTCTTTACGAGACGGCCGAGGAGTGCGAGTCGGTGGACTTTGCGTACTGGCTGGAGAAGACCGCGCCCCGGATCGGAAGGGTGGGCTTTGTGTCGGTTCTCGACGGAACGTGCTGCGACTACGATCGTCTCTGGACGACGGTGAGCTTTCGCGGCGCCTTGTCCTTTACGCTCAACGTGCGCGTGCTGCAGTACGGCGTGCACTCGGGAACGGCCTCGGGCATCGTGCCCGAGTCCTTTACGATCGCCCGCGCCCTTCTGGAGCGCATTGAAAAGGCGCAGACCGCGGAAATCTCCGCGCCCGAGCTCAATGTTGAGATTCCTGAGGAGCGGCTGGCGCAGCTGCGGCACTGCGCCAGCATCCTGGGCGAAAAGATCACCGGCGAATTTCCATGGGCCGGGAGCGTGCACGCCAGAAATCCCGCCCCCTTCGCCTCGCTTGTCATGCGCGGCTGGAAGCCGCAGCTTGCGGTTACCGGAGCCGAAGGGCTGCCCGCCCTCGAGAATGCGGGCAACGTCCTGCGCGCAGGCACGCGGCTGAAGTGCTCGATGCGCATCGCGCCCACGCTCGACCCCGAAAAGGCGCTCGAGTACATTCGCCGCGAGCTCACCCGGGACCCGATCTTCGGCTGCACGGTGACGCTTGACCCCGCGGGCTTCGGCCCGGGGTGGAATGCTCCGGCTGAAAAGCCCTGGTTTACGCGCTCCTTTGACGCCGCAAGCCGCGAGCTCTTCGGCAAGTCCGCCACCTACTGCTGCGACGGCGCCTCGATTCCCATCCTTTCGCTCATGCAGCGCTGCTTTGGCGACGCGCAGTACCTCGTGACCGGCGTTCTCGGCCCCGGGAGCAACGCCCACGGGCCCGACGAGATGCTCGATCTTGACTACGTGAGCAAGCTCACGAGCGCGCTGGCGCGCATCATCGCCGCCATCGGGCGGCAGGATGAAAATCCGCAGGCGGGAGGGGCGCATGCGTCGTGATCTGGTCGTGCAGGTGATCGTCGACTACGGCGACTTCTGGGAAAACTTCGCCACGCCTTTTGAAGCCGAGAGCTTCATCAATGCCAATCTTGACGAGTACGACGTCCCGCTGCAGGCGTGGCTTGAGGACATGCGCGGCAACGTCAAGTGGCGCTACGACCTTGTGGAGGACGGCTCGGGCCTGTACCGGCTTGTGGATCGTCCGGTTGAGCACCCCAACCGGCTGATCCGCACGCCGTCGAACTAGAAAAACGGCGGACGCCCTCTGTGCGGGTCCGCCGTTTTTTTTTTCTCAGGACCGCACCGGGCCGGGGCCCGGATGCGCGTCCTAGCTCAGGAAGAACTTGCAGGCCGGATTGGCGCTCTCGTCCCAGTAGCGGTAGCCGAGGTTGTGCAGGAACGACTCAAAGAGCGCATCGTCCTCGGGCGGAACCTGCACGCCCACGAAGACGCGGCCGAAGTCCGCACCGTTGTTGCGGTAGTGGAAAAGCGAGATGTTCCACTGCGGCGCCATTGAGGTGAGGAACTTCATGAGCGCCCCCGGACGCTCGGGGAACTCAAAGCGCAGCAGATGCTCGTTGGTTGCAAGCTTGCTGTGGCCGCCGATCATATGGCGCAGATGCAGCTTTGCAAGCTCGTCGTGCGTGAGGTTGAGCGTCGGAAAGCCCGACTGCTCAAAGACGTGCACGAGCTCGTCGGCGTCGTGCGCATTGGCCGTCTGGATGCCCACGAAGATGTAGGCCTTCGAGGCGTCGCTCATGCGGTAGTTGAACTCCGTGACGTTGCGGCTGCCCACGAGCTGGCAGAGACGGCGGAAGGAGCCGCGCTCCTCGGGAATCGTCACCGCAAAGATCGCCTCGCGCTGCTCGCCGTACTCCGCGCGCTCAGAAACAAAGCGCAGCCGGTCGAAGTTCATGTTCGCGCCCGAGGTGATGGCCACGAGCGTCTTGTTGGCGACGTTTTCGCGCCGCACCCAGGCCTTGAGGCCGGCAAGCGACAGCGCGCCGGAGGGCTCGACGATGGTGCGGGTGTCCTCAAAGACGTCCTTGATGGCCGCGCAGATCTCGTCGCTGTCCACGAGGATGATGTCGTCGAGGTTCTCCCGGCACAGCATGAGCGTCTCGTCGCCGACGCGCTTGACCGCGGTGCCGTCAGAGAACAGGCCCACGTCATCGAGCGCGACGTTTCTGCCCGCGTCGATCGAGCGCTTCATTGCGTCGGAGTCCTTCGTCTCGACGCCGATCACCTTGATCTCCGGATAAATCGCCTTGATGTAGGTCGCCACGCCCGCGGCAAGTCCGCCGCCGCCGATCTGCACGAAGATTGCATCGGGACGCGTGCGGTCGCCGGGCTGGTACTGGCGCAGGATCTCCATGCCGATCGTGCCCTGGCCGGCGATGACGTAGGGATCGTCAAAGGGGTGCACAAAGCTCAGCCCCTCCTCCTTCTGCATCTTTTCAGCATGCTGCGCGGCGTCGGTGAAGCTCTCTCCCACAAGCACGACCTCGCCGCCGAGATTTCGGACGGCCTCCACCTTCAGGGCGGGAGCCGTCACGGGCATCACGATCACCGCACGGCACCCGAGCCGCCGGGCGGCAAGCGCCACGCCCTGGGCGTGGTTGCCTGCCGAGGCGCAGATCACGCCGCGGGCGCGCTCCTCGGGCGTGAGGTGCACCATCTTGTTGAAGGCTCCGCGCAGCTTGAAGGAAAAGACGGGCTGCGTGTCCTCGCGCTTTAAAAGAACCTTGTTGCCGATGCGCCTGGAGAGCTTGGGAGCCTCTTCAAGAGGGGTTTCGTGGGCGACGTCGTAAACGCGCGCCGTCAGGACGCGGCGCAGATACGTCTGTCGATTCTGTTCTGTCGTAGATGCCATTTTTTCTCATTCCTTGTCCGGGAGAAGCCGAATTGCCTGCGGCAGTCCCCGGACGCTTCACACTCAAACACGTCTTGCGCGGCCGCCGGAAGACGCAAGCGCCGACGGCGCACTTGAAAAATTTCAACTCAAGGCATGTAAATATACGAGCCCTGCGCGACAAAAACGAATTTTTCCCGGACAGTTCACCGCTCGCCGCCGAGAGCCGCCTCAAACTGCTCGAGAATCGACCCCAGGCGCGCATCGAGATAGTTCGCCGCCTGCTGCGCGATCTCTGCGGGAATGCCGAAGGCCGCGGCCGCCGCACTGCCGGCGATCGCCGCCAGCGTGTCGCTGTCGCCTCCGATGCTCACGGCATTTCGGACCGCATCCTCAAGGGAGTGCGCCTCAAAAAAGCACTGCAGCGCCTGCGGCACCGAGTTGGCGCAGGTATTCAGACGCAGTCCGCGGCAGTAGTCGCCGCGAATGTCCTCAAGCGTAAAGTCCATCGGATAGTAGTTTTCGTGAATGCGCCTGCGCACCTCGGAAAGATCGACGCCGCGGCGCGCGAGAAAGATGGTCTCCGTGACGGCCCGCGCCCCCCGAAGTCCGTCGGGGTGGCTGTGCGTGACGCCGGTGACGATATCTGAAAGCGCCAGCGCCTCCTCAAGAGTTCGCGCGGCAAGCGCGCAGCCGCTCACGCGCATCGCCGCGCCGTTGCCGCAGCTTGCGTAGGGGAGCTTCTCCTCCTGCAGCCGCCAGAGGTTGAACCGCGCCCCGTAGCTCAGGCGGGAATAGGCCTCGGAGAGCTCCGAGAGCTGCCGAACCGTCTCCCGGGCCAGGTTTTCCCTTGTGAAGCCGCAGCGCACGAGCGCCCTGCACACCGCAAGCGTGTGCACAGTATCGTCGGTGAAATGACACGCATCTGTAAAGAGTTCAAAATCCCTCGTCCTTGCGTTGACGTGTTCAAAACGCGACCCGACAATGTCGCCGACAACCGCTCCAAGCATGCTGAGCCTTCCCCTTTCATTGAAAAATTTTCGACAGGACTGGAATTCTGGCGGCCGGGTGCGTCATTGTTTGCCGCAGGAAGTCGCCGCACGGGGCGCCGCCCCGTCCCGGGGCTTCATTGCTCCGTCCTCGCTCGGGAAGCGTTCGCGCAGCTGCCTGAGGTACGCCTCGAGCCGGTCAAGCCGGGCTCGAATCTCCTCGATGTGCTCGAGATACTCGTCAAGCCGATCCTGCAGCCACTGCGTGCCGAGCGACGGATCGTCGGCAAACTGCAAAAACCGCTCGATGCACTCAAGCTTCATGCCGTTGCTGCGGCAGCTCATGATGAAGTCAAGCCGCCTGAGGTCCTCCTGGGAGTATTCGCGCTGGCCGCCGGCGGTGCGCATGGGCGCCTTGAGCACCCCGCGCTGTTCATAAAACCGGATTCTCGGGACGGGACACCCCGTGCGGGCTGAAAGCTCTCCTATGCGCATGTCGACTCCTTTGAAAATTTTTCTGCGAGGCCTCTTGCACCTCAAGCAGCTTGAGGTTTTATGGTTGACGACAATTCATCAACAGTCAAGTCGCAGACCTGGCTTTTACCGGAGAAACTCATGAAATTTCAGCAGATTCGCAGCGCCACGAGCATCGTGACCTTCGGCGGCGTGCGCTTTCTCATCGACCCGATGCTCGCGCCCATGGGCGCCTACCCGAGTCTTCCCTATACATGCAGCACGGGGCGCGGCAACCCGGACTGCGAGCTGCCCTGCAGCCTCGAGGAGCTCTTCAAGGTCGACGCCGTGATCGTCACGCACCTGCACTACGACCATTTTGACGAGGAGGCCAGAAAGCGCCTGCCCAAAAACCTGCCGATCCTGAGCCAGTCCAATGAGGACGCCCGGGCGCTGCGCGACTGGGGATTTGAAGACGTGCGCGTGCTCAGCGACGAAGGAATCGAATTTCAGGGCGTGACGCTTTACCGCACGCCGTGCGAGCACGGCGGCTCCGACCCGGTGACGGCGGCCTATTACCGCGCAACGGAAAACGGCGCGACCGCCTGCGGCGTTGTCCTTGACTCGCCGCTGGAGCCGGAGCGCCTTTATCTGGCAGGCGACACGGTCTACTGCGACTTTGTCAGCGAGACGATCAAAAGGTTCAGGCCGGCCGTCGTGGCGGTCAACGCCGCCGGCGCGCAGTTTCCCCTCGGGCACCCGCTCATCATGAACCAGTACGACGTTGAGATCCTGATGCGCGACTTTCCTGAGATCGTGGTGATTGCCACGCACGTGGAGGGAGTCTCGCACGCCACGGTTACGCGCAGCCTGCTTCGCGAGTTCGCCCGCGAACACAAGCTCGACAAGCTCCTGATTCCCGGCGACGGCGAGACGCTGCAGCTCTCGAAGGCCTGACCGGGGTGCGGCGCCGGGCCGTCATGCCCGCCGACCGCGGCTAAAATACCGGGCCCTGCGTCTCAACAACCAGAGCCCCTGCCGCGAAGGCGCCCGCATCACCAGGATCATGCGCATCCAGATTTTTCACCAGCCTCTTGCACGCCCTGAGGGCAATGAACTTCCTCGACGCGCACTGACCTTTCTGACGGCCGCGCTGTGCCTCATCAGCTGCTTTGTCAACTCCTCGGCGCCCATTCCGATGATGGCGGTCTGGGCCCATGACCTGCATCTGACCAACGCCGACATCGCCATGACGGTGGTGGCGTACTTTGCCGGCTGCGTGGCAACGCTGCTTTTCTTCGCACGCCTGTCCAATTTTTTCGGACGCAAGCCCGTGGTGTTCCTGTCGCTTGCGCTCGGCGCCGTCTCAAGCTTTCTCTTTGCCCATGCGCAGGACGTGGGCACGATCGAGCTCGGCCGCTTTCTTCAGGGACTCTCGTGCGGCTTTGCCTCAAGCGCCTCCATGAGCTGGGTGGTGGACACGGCGCCTCCCGGGCGCGCCTGGCTCGGCACCGCGCTCACCTCCTCGGGCCCCAACATCGGTCTTTCCCTGGGCACGCTGCTGTCGGGCATCATCATTTCCCGGCAGCTCGTCTCAAACGTGCATCTCTTTGAGGCCGCCATCGCGCTTCTGGGCTGCTGCGCCGTGCTGGTCGTCTTCTGCACGGAAACCATCCGCATGGGAACCGAGCCCCTGGGGCAGGTTCTGATTCCCAAGATCGCCATTCCGCGGCGCCTGCTGCGAATCTTCTTCATCAGCGCGGCGGGCTTCATCGGCACCTGGGGCATGGGAAGCTTCTTTCAGGGCTTTGCCGCCCGAGTCTCGTCGCTCGTCTTCGGAGAGTCGAGCGCCTTTCTTGCGGCCGCAGCCTATCTGTGCCTCATTCTTCCCAACGCCGCCGCTGGTCTTCTTGCCGGACGGTTCAGGGCCTCGCTCGTCGCGCCTGCGGTGATCACGCTTTTTCTCGTCTCGGGATGCACGGTCTTTGCCGCCATGCACTATGAATCGGCCTGGCTCTTCATCGTCGCCGTGGCCCTTTGCGGAGCCGCCGGCGGCAGCTACTGCTCGGCCGGACTCAAGCTGCTGCTTGCCGACGCCACGCTCAAGGAGCGCGCGGGATCCATCTCCGCGCTCTACTTCTCGGCCTACGTCGGCTCGGCCGCTCCCAACTTCGTCGTCGGCACGCTGGCCTCGGGCGCTGACATGGATGCCATCAGCTGGGGCTACATCGCGTGGATCGCGGCAACCTGGGTGCTCGTCATGGGCGCCATCGCGCTGGTGCGGCGCCGCCCGAGCCCGGCCGAGGCCCTGCGCTTCGGACCAGGCGCATCCGTTTGAACGGCTCCTGAAATGGCGACGGCCGCCGCGCCCCCTTTCAAGGGCGCCGCGGCCGCCTTCCTGCGAATCCCGCCGGCCGCGCAAGGCCGGCGTTCGGCGATCAGAGCCGGTATTCGGGCAGATCGCTTTCTCCCATGAGGTAGAGATCCACCGCACGGGCACAGCGCCGTCCCTCGCTCATTGCGCGCACCACGAGCGACTGGCCGCTTCGGGCGTCGCCACAGGCAAAGACCCCTGCAGCCGAGGTGGCAAAGGGGCTTGCGCTGTTTTCCAGGCCGGCCGCGGCATTTCCCCGCGCGTCGTGCGCAACGCCGAACGCATCGAGCACCGCGCGCGAGGTCTCCAGAAAGCCCATGGCGATGAAGACGCGCTGCACGGGGATCTCAAAGCCCGAGTCCGGCACCTCCTCAAATCCGCGGCGCCCGGTGGCGGGATCGATTTTCGTCTTGAGCTTGACGCACTTCAGGGCGCGCACCTCGCCCTTGTCGTTGAGAAGAATCTCCTTGGTGGCGGTGTTCCAGAGCCGCTCGCAGCCCTCCTCCTGAGAGCTTGAGGTGCGCAGCTTGCGCGGCCAGTCCGGCCAGGTCGCGTCCTTGTCCTCCTTTTCCGGAGGGCAGTCGCTGATGTCGATCTGGTAGATCTTTCCCGCCCCCTGGCGGCGGGCAATGCCGACGCAGTCGCTGCCCGTGTCGCCGCCGCCGATGATGGCCACGTCGCAGCCCTTGGCGGAGACGGGGGCGGTCTTGAGCTCTCCGGACACCACCCGGTTCTTGCCCTGCAGCAGCTCAAGCGCAAAGTAGGCGCCCTTGCCCTCGCGCCCCTTCACCTTCAGGTCGCGCGGCGTTTCCGCACCGCAGGCAAGCACCACGGCGTCAAAGTCGCGCAGAACCTTCGCCGCGCTCTCCACGCGCGAGGCATCGCTGTGCACGCCCTGCGGAAACTCCTTTGCCCCGACAGCCGTCGAAACCTTGAAGACGACGCCCTCGGCCTTCATCTGCTCGATGCGCCGGTCAACGAGATCCTTGGGAAGCTTGAAGTCGGGAATGCCGTAGCGCAGCAAGCCGCCCGCGCGGGCGTTCTTTTCAAAGACGGTCACCTTGTGGCCGACCCGCGCAAGCTGCTGCGCGCAGGCCAGACCTGCGGGCCCCGAGCCCACCACCGCCACGCGCTTTCCCGTGTGCACGGCCGCGGCAAGAGGCTTCACCCAGCCTGAAAGCCAGGCGCGGTCAATGATGGCCCGCTCGATCGTCTTGATGCCGACGGCGGCGTCCTCAATGTAGTACTGCGTGCAGCCCGCCTCGCAGATGGCCGGGCAGACGCGGCTGGTGAACTCCGGAAAGTTGCTCGTGGCATTGAGGCACTCCCAGGCCGAGCGCCACTTGCCGTCGCGCACGAGGCGATTGAAGTCCACAGGCCGGTTGTGCAGCGGGCAGCTCGAGGAGCAGTAGGGCGTGCCGCAGTGCAGACAGCGCATGGCCTGCATGTGCACCTGCTCATCGGTCAGGGCGATCGTAAAGTCGTTGAAGTGCTTGATGCGCTCCTCGACGCTTTGATGGCCGAATTCAATGCGCTGCAGGCGGGCCGGCGCACCGTTTTGCTTTTTATTTTCCATGTCGTGCTTCTCCACTTTCTTATGCGCCGGCCTTGGCAAGCAGGGCCTGTTTGTACTGCAGGGGCATGACCTTCACGAACCGGGCGCGTGAGCTCGACCAGTGCTCGAGAAGCGCGTCGGCAAGGCGCGAGCCCGTCAGCCTGGCATGCCGCGTGATGAGCTCCTTCAGCAGCTCCTCGTCAGTCCTGCCCATGTGCCAGGTGCGGGGATCGCTCGTGCGCCGCTGCTCGTCGCTGCCCACAACCCGCTCAAGGCTCACCATCGAGGTGTTGCAGTTCGCCTCAAAGTCGCCGTCGGCGTCAAAGACGAAGGCCACGCCGCCCGACATGCCCGAGGCAAAGTTGCGGCCCGTGCGGCCGAGCACCACCACGGTACCTCCCGTCATGTACTCGCAGCCGTGGTCGCCCGTGCCCTCGACGACGGCGCTTGCGCCCGAGAGGCGCACGGCAAAGCGCTCGCCCACCACGCCGTTGAAGTACGCCTCGCCGCTGGTGGCGCCGTAAAGCGTCGTATTGCCCGCGATGATGTTTTCCTCGGGCTTTCCATGGAAGTCCTCGCTTGCGCGCACAATGATGCGTCCGCCCGAGAGACCCTTTCCGACATAGTCGTTGGCGTCGCCCTCAAGCTCGAGCGTCATGCCGGGCATCGCAAAGGCGCCGAAGGACTGCCCCGCCGTGCCCTTGAAGAACAGGTGGATGGTGTCGTCGGGCAGTCCGCGGGCGCCGTGGTGCACCGCCACGGCGTGCGCAATCTGCGTGCCCACCGTGCGGTTGACGTTGGAAATGGACTGCGTCAGGCGCACCTTGCGTCCTGCGGCGACGTCCTCGCCGATGCGCGCCAGAAGCTGCGCATCCAGACTCTTTTCCAGACCGTGGTCCTGCGTGCTGCTGTGGCGCATCTGCGCGGCCTGCGCCGCCGGGTGCCAGAGCACGCGGGAGAGATCCACCCCGCGGGCCTTCCAGTTGTCGATGTCGGTGCGCTCGGCAAGAAGCTCGCTTCTTCCGATGAGATCCTCAAAGCGCCGGATGCCCAGGCTTGCCATGATCTCGCGCACCTCCTCGGCAACGAAGAAGAAGTAGTTCACGACGCTCGAGGGCTTGCCCTTGAAGCGCTTTCTCAGAACCGGATCCTGCGTGGCGATGCCCACCGGGCAGGTATTGAGGTGGCACTGGCGCATCATCAGGCAGCCCTCGACCACCAGGGGAGCCGTGGCAAATCCGAACTCGTCGGCGCCCAGCAGCGCGCCGATCACCACGTCGCGGCCGGTCTTGATCTGTCCGTCGACCTGAAGCACCACGCGCTCGCGCAGATTGTTCAGAACGAGCGTCTGCTGGGTTTCCGAAAGCCCCAGCTCCCAGCTGCTGCCGGCGTGCTTGACCGAGGAAACCGGGCTGGCGCCCGTGCCGCCGTCATGTCCGGCGATCACGATGTGGTCGGCCTTGGCCTTGGCCACGCCCGCGGCCACCGTGCCCACGCCGGTTTCGCTCACGAGCTTGACGGAGATGTCGGCGCCCGAGTTGGCGTTCTTCAGATCGTGGATGAGCTGCGCGAGGTCCTCGATCGAGTAGATGTCGTGGTGCGGAGGCGGCGAAATCAGCCCCACGCCCGGAACGGAGCAGCGCAGCTCGGCGATGTACTCGGTCACCTTGTGTCCGGGCAGCTGGCCGCCTTCTCCAGGCTTGGCGCCCTGGGCCATCTTGATCTGGACCTGGTCGGCGCTGGCAAGGTACTGTTCGGTGACGCCGAAGCGGCCGCTTGCCACCTGCTTGATGCGGCTTCGCAGACTGTCGCCCTCCTCGAGCTCGATGCGCGCCACGATGCGGCCCTTGCCGAGAATGTCGGCCACGGTCATTCCCTTCTTGACGGGCGAGCGGCCCGTGCGCAGCTCCTCCTCGTAGCGGCGCGGATCCTCACCGCCCTCGCCCGTATTGGACTTGCCGCCGATGCGGTTCATCGCCACGGCAAGCGTGGCGTGCGCCTCGGCCGAGATCGAGCCCATGCTCATGGCGCCCGTGGCAAAGCGGCGCACGATCTCGCGGGCCGGTTCAACCTCCTCGATGGGCACCGGCGTGCAGTCCTCGGTCCTGAAGCGCAGCAGTCCGCGCAGCGTCATCTGGCGGCGGCTCTGGTCGTTGATGATCTGGGCGTATTCCTTGTAGGTCTGGTAGTTCTTCTGCCGGGCGGCGCGCTGCAGCTTCACAATCGCCTCGGGCGTCCACATGTGCTCCTCGCCGTCGGCACGCCAGGCATATTCGCCCCCCGTGGGAAGCTCGCCGCCGGGCACGCGGCGCGGCGCATAGGCGGCGCGGTGCCGCTCGACGGCCTCCTGCATGACCTCAAAGAGCCCGATGCCCTCGATCTTGCTCGACGTGCCGTGGAAGTACTGCTCGACGAAGTCGCTTCTAAGTCCGATTGCCTCGAAGATGCGGGCTCCGCGGTAGCTCATGATGGTGCAGATGCCCATCTTGGCCATCACCTTGGTGAGTCCCTTGCCGATCGCCTTGACGTAGTGCGCCACGCCGTCCTCGGGCGAAAGACCGTTGAGCGGAGCAAGCCTGCGGATGAGCGCCAGGCTCAGGTACGGATGCACCGCCTCGGCGCCGTAGCCCATCAGCAGCGCAAAGTCGTGCGTCTCAAACACCGAGCCCGAGTGCACCACCAGGCCGGCGTTGGTGCGCAGCCCCTCGCGAATCAGGTGCTGGTGCAGGGCGCTCACGGCCAGAAGCACGGGAACGGCCACGCGGTCGCGGCCGACCTTCTCGTCGCTCACAATGAGAATGTTGTAGCCCTCGCCGATGGCGTCCACGGCCTGCGCGCACAGGCTTGCCAGATGCGCCTCGACGCCGTCCCGCCCCCAGGAGGCCGGGTAGGTGATGTCGATTTCAAAGCTGCGGAACTTTCCGGCAGTGTGCTTGTCGATGGCGCGCAGCTTGGCCATGTCCTTTTCGACGAGCACGGGCTGCAGGATCTCAATTCGCCGCGGGGGATTGACGTTGTTGATGTCAAGCAGGTTGGGCTTGGGGCCGATAAAGCTCACCAGGCTTGTCACGAGCTCCTCGCGGATCGGATCGATCGGCGGGTTGGTGACCTGGGCAAACAGCTGCTTGAAGTATGAAAAAAACGACTTGTTGCGTTTCGAAAGAACGGGCAGCGCCGAGTCGTTCCCCATCGATCCCGTGGGCTCGGCGCCCTTGACCGCCATGGGCATGAGAATGACGTCGACATCCTCCTGCGTCATGCCGAAGACGCGCTCGAGCTCCTGCAGGCGGTCCTCTGAAAAGGCGGTCGCGGCCATTTCCTCGGGCTCGGGGTCCTTGAGGTCGGCCAGACGCAGGTTGAGGCGCTCGACCCACTCGCGGTAGGGCTTGTCGAGCGTGACCTGGTTCTTGATCTCCTCGTCGTCGATGATGCGCCCCTGCACGGTGTCGATCAAGAGCATCTTTCCGGGCTCTATGCGCCACTTGCGGCGGATGCGGCTGTCAGCAATGGGCAGCACGCCCACCTCGGAGGCAAGCACCACCGTGTCGTCATCGGTCTCAACATAACGCGCCGGGCGCAGGCCGTTGCGATCGAGCATGGCGCCGATCTGAACGCCGTTGGTAAAGACGATGGCCGCGGGACCGTCCCAGGCCTCCATCATCGGCGCGTGATAGGCGTAGAAGGCCTGCCGGTCGGCGTCCATCGTCGTGGACCGCTCCCAGGCCTCGGGAACAAGCATCATCATGGCCTGCGGAAGCGAATAGCCGGCCATGACGAGCAGCTCGACGGCGTTGTCAAGGCTTGCGGTGTCCGACTGCCCCTCGTAGATCAACGGCACGAGCTTTTTGACGTCCTCGCCGAGAACCGCCGACTTCCAGACGTTTTCCCGTGCGCAGATCCAGTTGTAGTTGCCCTTGACGGTGTTGATCTCGCCGTTGTGGGCAATGTATCGATAGGGGTGCGCCAGGGCCCAGGCCGGGAACGTGTTGGTCGAAAAGCGCTGGTGCACGACGGCGATGGCGCTCTTGCAGGCCGGATTCTGCAGGTCGCGGTAGTAGCGGCCGACCTGGTCGGCCAGCAGCAGCCCCTTGTAGACCACCGTCCGGGTGCTCATCGAGGGGACGAAGTACTCAGAACCGTGCTTGAGGTTGAGCGACTTGATGCGGTGCGAGGAGCTCTTGCGAATCACATAGAGCTTGCGCTCGAGGGCGTCCTGCACCATCACATCGGGACCGCGGCCGATGAAGATCTGGCGAATCACGGGCTCGGAGGCGCGCACCGTGGGGCTCATCTGCATCGCGGCATCAACCGGGACGTCGCGCCAGCCGAGGACCTGCTGGCCCTCCTTCTTCACCATGCGCTCGAGCTCCTGCTCGCAGGCCTCGCGCGAGGCAGGCTCGCGCGGCAGAAAGATCATACCCACGCCGTAGTCCCCCGGAGCGGGCAGCACCACGCCCTGGCGCGCCATTTCCTCGCGGTAGAAGCTGTCGGGGATCTGGATGAGAATGCCTGCGCCGTCGCCGCAGAGCGGATCCGCTCCGACGGCGCCGCGATGATCGAGGTTGTGCAGGATCAAAAGCGCATCCTCAATCACCTTGTGTGAAACCTTGCCCTTGATGTTGGCGACAAAGCCCACGCCGCAGGCGTCGCGCTCGGCTTCGGGACGATAAAGCCCTCGTGCGGCAGCCTCCTGCCGCATGGCTTGCGAACTTGCCATGACGTTGTGTCTCCCTATGTGTGTTGCCGGCCCGGACGGCGCCGGGCTTTTCTTCTGTTGACGGCGCGCACGACGAATCATTCCAAGACGCCTGCCTGCATCGCGCCCCTGCCGCCGTATTGTTTTTTTTCTGCGCCTGGAATTTTTTACGGGGAGCGTGCAGGACTTCTGGAGAAAGGTTCGTGCGTCGCGAGTCTGATAATCTATCGGACAACACCGCAAATCAATGCCCGCAGAACGCCGCATCCCTCTGTTTGCCGGCACTAATTGCAAAACAAATGATTTATCCCAAATCAGGTATGGGTTTTGCCTTAGCCGTCCCTCCTGCCCTTTGCTCCTTTTCACCGCGCCCTGACGAACCTCCCCCGCAGATTCCTTGAGGACCGCGCAGCGGCGCTTATCCAAAACAGATGGGCGACTAGGGAAACCACTGATTTTCAATGCGCAATTCGATGCTCCTCGCTCAACGATTTGCGCCCGCGATTTGATAGATTGTCCGCCATCGCCTTCGCCTAGACACCGCGCGCGCACGACATTCACGCCCGCACTGGCGAACCTCCCCTCTAGAAGACTGCCGCGCCGTCACGGCAAGGCAGACAAAGCAAACCTCTTGCCGAGACCCGTTCATGACGAGCTTGCAGACCCAGAATGGCGCCCAGGGCGCCGTGCAGAATCACCCCGATTTCGAACAGCAGGCGGCCGCATCCGCACGCATCAGGGAAATCCCTTACAACTACACCTCCTACTCTGATCGCGAAATCGTCATCCGGCTGCTCGGCGAAAAGGCCTGGCAGCTTCTGAATGAGCTGAGCGGCGAGCGCCGCACGGGACGCAGCTCGCGCATGCTCTACGAGGTTCTGGGCGACATCTGGGTTGTCTACCGCAATCCGTATCTTCAGGAGGACCTGCTCGAAAACCTCGAGCGCAGAAAGCTGCTTCTTGAGGCGCTCGAGCACCGCATCAAGGAAATCGACAAGCGCCGCGACCCCGGGCATCCTGAGCGCGACGCCAAGGTGGTGCAGCTCATCAGCATGGCCTACAAGGCCGTGCGCAAGTTTGAAACGAGCTTTGCGCGCATCAAGGCGCTTCGTGCCAGAATCCTCAAGGCGCTCAAGCACTGCACGCGCGAGGACAACATCCGCTTTGATCCCTTCATGCGCTCGGCGCACGTCACCGATGCCACCGACCTGCGCATCGAGTATCCGTGCGTGGTCATCACCCCCGAGCGAGAGTCCGAGATCCCGGCTCTGGTGCGCGCCTGCGTTGCGCTCGGCCTTGTGATCATTCCGCGCGGCGGCGGCACGGGCTACACGGGCGGCGCCGTTCCCATGAGCGAAATGACGGCGGTGATCAACACCGAAAAGCTCGACCACATCGGCAGGCCCTACCAGACCGAGCTGCCCGGCGTCGAGGGCCGCGTGCCGGTGATTCACACGGGGTCTGGCGCCGTGACGCGCCGCGTCTCAGAGGCCGCCGCAGCCCAGGGGCTCGTCTTTTCCGTTGACCCGGCCAGCGCCGACAGCTCCACGGTCGGCGGAAACATCGCCGAAAACTCCGGAGGCAAGAAGGCCGTTCTCTGGGGAACGGCCGTCGACAACCTGGTGAGCTACCGCATGGTCAACGCCGAGGGCAACTGGCTTGAGGTCGAGCGCCTCAACCACAACCTTGGGAAAATCCACAAGCAGCAGACCGTCTCCTGGAAAATCACCCTCAAGGACGGCGCCAACCCCGATCCGGCAAGCGCCCGCGTGCTTGAGTCCCATGTGCTCAGCATGGAGGGATCCATCTTCCGCAAGAAGGGCCTAGGAAAGGACGTCACCAACAAGTTCCTGGGAGGTCTGCCCGCCGTGCAGAAGGAGGGCACCGACGGTCTGGTGACCTCGGCCACCTGGCTGCTGCACAAGATGCCGCAGCACACCCGGACCGTGTGTCTTGAGTTCTTCGGCGCGGCCAATCTTGCGGGACCGGCCATCGTGCAGATCACGCGCTTTCTCGACACCCATCCCGAAGGCTGCCTTCTTGCCGGTCTCGAGCATCTCGACGACCGCTACCTGCGCGCGGTGAACTATCCCGTCAAGAGCGAGCGCGAGGACTATCCGAAGATGGTTCTTGTCGGCGACATCGTCTCCGACGACGAGGCCGCCCTTGAGGCTGTGACGCAGAAGGTGGTCGAGATCTGCCGCAGCCTGTCCGACTGCGAGGGATTCATCGCCCGCACCGACGAGGAGCGCTTCCGCTTCTGGCACGAGAGAAGCCGCACGGCAGCCATCAGCGCGCACACCAACGCCTTCAAGCTCAATGAGGACGTGGTGATTCCCCTTGAGAGAATCGGCGACTACACGCTTGCCTGCGAGCGCTTCAACATCGGCTGCTCGATTGAAAACAAGATTGCCATGGTCGATGCGGTGCTTGAGTATCTTTCCGGATACATCTCCCTTGGCAAGCCCACGATGACTGCAGGCGTTGCCAAGGAGACGCTGCTTGCCGACTCGGTTCCCGCAGCCCGGCGCGTGCTGCAGTCCGTGCGCGCGCGCTGGGACTACGTGCTCACGCACCTCGACGAGCCGCTTGCCGATGCCGCAAGGGCGCTGCAGGCGCTCGGCCTTGCACTGCCCGAGTCGATCGCTGGCCGCTACGCCGGCGCCACGCTCTTTGAACCCGTCTACGACCGGGTGCTGCGCATCTCCTGGAAAAAGGAGGTCCGCAGCGAGCTTTTCCGCATCTTCTCGGGCGACGTCTTTGAAAAAGTGCGCGCGGAAATCGACGCCATCCACAACCGCGTGCTGCGCGGACGCGTCTTCATTGCGCTGCACATGCACGCAGGCGACGGCAACGTGCACACCAACATTCCGCTCAACTCCGACAACTACGCCATGGTGCAGAAGGGCGTGCAGGCCGTCGAGATGGTGATGCGAACCGCCGTGCGCCTCGGCGGAGCCATCAGCGGAGAGCACGGCATTGGCCTGACAAAGATCCGCTTTCTCGACAAGTCGCTTCTTGAGGACTACAGGGCCTACGTGCACCGCGTCGACCCCGCGCGCGTGTTCAACCGCGGAAAGCTCGAGGCCGACATCAATCTGCAGCGCGTCTACACGCCGAGCTTCAATCTGCTTGGAAGCGAATCGCTCATCATGCAGCAGACGCAGCTCAAGGCAATCAGCGACGCCATCAAGAACTGCCTGCGCTGCGGAAAGTGCAAGTCGAAGTGCTCGACGCACGTCCCGAGGGCAAGCCTTCTGTATTCGCCCCGCAACAAGATCATCGCCACGAGCCTGCTGATCGAGTCGATTCTCTACGAAAGCCAGACCCGGCGCGGACTCTCGAAGAGGCATCTCAAGGCCTTCGAGGACCTCGGAGACCACTGCACGCTGTGCATGAAGTGCCTCAACCCCTGCCCGGTGAAGATCAACTTCGGCGAAGTGACCATCCTGATCCGCAACTTCCTCGACCGCATGGGATGCCGCGGGGCGCCGCTGGCCAAGACGGCCGGCATGAAGTTTCTTGAGATCACCAACAACCGCGGCGTTGAGATTGCGCGCAAGGGCCTTGTGCAGTGGGGATTCAAGGCGCAGCGGCTCGCCGCGGAGGTGCTCGGTCCCGTGGCCAAGCCCACGCTGCAGCACCCGAAGAACACCACGGGCCGCCCGGGCGCGGTCGAGCAGGCGATCGCCCTCGTCAACCGCAAGCTTCCAAAGCCGCGCATGCCGAAGACGATGCGGGCTCTGTTGGAGTTGAACGACGCAACATCCGCTCCGATCATCCGCAAGCCCTCGGCCGTGGATGCCGAGGCGGTGTTCTACTTCCCGGGCTGCGGCAACGAGCGGCTTTTCCCCGAGGTGGGGCTGGCGACGCTTGCCATGCTCTACGACATCGGCGTGCAGACGGTGCTGCCGCCCAAGTTCCTGTGCTGCGGCTACCCGCAGCGCGGCGCGGGCAACCAGTCGCTCTCCGAGCAGATCGTCACCAACAACCGCGTGCTCTTTCACCGCGTGGCCAACACGCTCAACTACCTCGACATCAAGACCGTGCTCGTGTCGTGCGGCACCTGCATGAAGCAGCTGCGCGACTACCATTTCGAGGAGATCTTCCCGGGCTGCCGCCTGATGGACATTCATGACTACCTGCATGAAAAGGGCGTCAGCGTCACGGGCGGCGACAATGTACGCTACCTCTTTCACGACCCGTGCCACTCGCCCTTTGCGGCGCCCGCGCCGGTGAAGACGGTCAACGCGCTGATCCGCCCGGCCGACGGCTCGGACGTGGTGCTCACCGAGCGCTGCTGCGGCGAGTCCGGAACCTTTGCCGTGGGACGCCCTGACATCGCCACGCAGGTCCGCTTCAAGAAGGAGGAGGACATCATGAAGAACAAGGCCCGGGTGAGCAACGGCAGCTTCTGCGGCAGCGTGAAGATTCTCACGGCCTGCCCGGGGTGCCTGCAGGGTCTGAGCCGCTACGACGAGTCCACGGGCACGCGCGCCGAATTTCTGGTGGTGGAGATGGCGCATCTGCGCCTTGGAGACCACTGGCTGTCGGACTTTCTCAACAAGGCCGTTGACGGCGGCGGCATGGAGAAGGTGCTCGTCTAGCGGCGGGCGGTCTCATCAGTGAAAAACATCACCTGTCACGAAGAAAAGGGTTTTGTCATGCAGCAATGCGAACTTTGCACCGAACGGCACCCGAGGGAAATCTGGCGCTGCCCCCAGGCTTATGTGATCGACGCCTCGGATGACGACGTACCGGGCTTCATTCGCGTCATCTCCACGCACCACGTCGCGGAGATGACCGATCTTGCAGAGGAGGATGCGCGCGTGATCCTGAGGCTGGTTCTGGCCGTTGAAGGAGCCATGCGCCGCATCATGCAGCCCGACAAGGTCAATCTCGCAAGCCTCGGAAACATGGTCCCCCACGTTCACTGGCACGTCATTGCCCGCTACCGGGACGACGCCTTCTTTCCCAACCCCATCTGGGGGCCGAGGCTGCGCGCCTCTCCCGGCGGGGACGTCCTCGCGCAGCGCCGGGCCCGGTTCCGCGAGCTCATCGCGAGTCTGCCGGAGGTCTGCACCGGGGCGCTTCAATAGACAAAGGAATCAAGGCGTATTTAAAACGCTACACAGAGCTCTCCGCCAGCGCCGTCTGTCCCGGCTCAGAATCCAAGCTCGCTGCAGCTTCTGAGCGTTGTTGACGGCCGCGCCCTCCAAGCAGCAATCAGCCGCTCGCGCTCCTCGGAGGTCAGCCTGCGAAACACAAGGTCCACATCGTTGGAGGGCTCGCCGAGACGGTTGGTCACGCGCAGCCCCTGCACCTCGGGCGCCTTGCCCGAGGCGAGGTACGCCTCGGCTTCCTCCCTTGTTTTAAAGGCGCGAATCTCAACGCCGTAAGCAAGGTCGCCCCGCACGATCGGACGAACGCTCTTGAAGCCCTGCTGCCGGAACTGCTTGACGAAGGCCCGGACCGCAACCTCATTGACGTAGGGCCCGAGATAGACGATGTAGCGCTCGGGCAGAAACCGGTCGGCAATCTGCATCTTTTCCAGAAGCCGGGCGCGCTCAAGAACCGACTCAATCCGGCGCAGCGCCTGCATGGAGAAGGGTCCCCAGATCACGCACCCGGGATCAACCGGCACGCCCTCATCGACCGCCGCCGGAACGCCGGAAAGATCAGCCCGAAGCTTTTCCTCGTCGATCATGTTGACGCGCGGCGGCACGCCGGTGCTTGTCATGACATCGACCGGCGGCTTCTGCGCGTCCAGATAGATCACCGCCAGACCGGCGGCGATGCATCCAGCAAGAACCAGGGGAAGAAGCACTCGCATGGTCAAACGGCAGCTGCGCTAGGAGTGGGCGGCGAACATGGCTAGTCCGCGCAGCACCAGATTGTGCTTGAGAACCGACCCCGGAAACTCCCGCTCGATGTAGGGGGCCAGCAGCGGTGCGGCGCCTCCGGCAAAGATGAGCTTTCCCTCAAAGCCCGCGCGGCGCACGGATGCCATGGCGCGGTCGATGACCCCGAGGTGCGCCTCCAGAATGCCGCTTGAAATTGCATCGGTGGTGTTGCTTGGAAACTCGGCGGGACTTCCAATTCCCCCGGGCCGGCAGCGGGTGTTCTTTACAAGGGATCTGTACATCATGGCCGGCCCCGGGAGGATTCTTCCTCCCTTGAACTCCAGGCCATCGGCTCCGGGCAGCACCGCATCCACGGTCGTTGCCGTGCCGATGTGCACCACCACAAGCGCCCGCCCGGGATAGAGCGAGGCGGCGCCGATGGCGGCGTACCAGCGGTCGCTGCCGAGCTGATTGAAATCGTCGTACCCGTTTCTGAGCGTAAACGGCCCCTTGAAGAGCGGCTGCGAATGCATCCACTCCCAGCTGATGCGGTGCTGGTTGAAGAACTTGGTGAGGGTCAGGGCCAGATTTTCGCTCGAGACCATGCAGCCGATCACGCGCTCGGGGGCGCAGGCAAGCCACTCGTTGAAAATTTTCTCCGGCAGCGCATCCGCACCGCAGTGCACGAACGTTCGCGGCTCTTCATCGTCGCCCAGAGGCGCCCACTTGAGGGCGGTGTTTCCCAAGTCAAGCAAGAGGACAGTCACAGTCAGAGCCTTCCAGTCTTGTTGCCTGCGCGCCTTTTCGACCACTGATTGACGCACGACGGCCGCCGCATGCTGATAAACACGCGGAATTCATGAAATATTCACTATTTTTCGCGAAATTCCGCTAACTTTCGCGAACTTTTCCAAAACATCCGCAGCCTCACTCCGGGCGCAACGTCCCTGAGGCCACGATCCGGCGCCCCTGCGGGGTCATGAGCACCAGCTCCCCCTGCCTGGTAATGCCGCAGTTGACTCCCACGACGGGATCGGCCCGCGGGTCATCCTCGGCGGGCAGCACCCGTACACGGCGCCCGGCAAGAGCGTCGTATGAAACCCACAGCGAGCAGAGCTGCGCGCGCGAGGCGCTCGAAAAGCTTCTGATGGTCCGAATCAGGGCGCGTGCGGCAAGCGCGGCAACCGAAATGCGCAGGTTGTCGAGCCCCCGGCCGCCGCAGCGGGCATCACCCGCATCAAGAAGCGCCGCCGGCCGGCAGCCTCCCTCGCCGGAGACGGCCTCAATCGTCCGCGCCTCGAGTGCAATATTAACGCCGATGCCCGCGGCCACATGCAGAACTCCCCGGGCATCACGGCAGGTCTCGCAAAGAATGCCCGCGAGCTTTCCCTCATGCAGCCACAAGTCATTGGGCCACTTCACGCACACCGCCGGATTGATGCTGCGCAGGACCCGGGCGGTCGCCATTCCCGCCGCAACAGGCAGACCGGACAGATCCTGCAGTCCGGCCTGGGGCGCCGCAACCACCGTCATCAGCACGCTGGCGACGGGCGTTTTCCAACTGCGCCCGTGCGTGCCGCGACCGGCGCTCTGCGCGTCCGCGACAAAGACCGCCGTCACCGGGCGCGAGCTGCCGCGCACGAACGCGCGCGCCAGGTCCTGCGTGCTCGAGGCTTCACGCACCCAGAACACGCCGTCGAGCTGCTCGCCCGAGAGCTGGGAAATCAGGCCCGACTGCAGCAAAGAGTTCGGAAGGACGCAGTTAAAATCCATCCCTTGCATGATGATGTTCAATGATTGAAATTGTTGGAAAAAACTTTCCGATGACGCAAACGCACACGATCAAGATCAACGGCCCGGCCGGGATTCTGGAAACGAGCCTCGACATTCCCGAAAGCTGCACGCGCGGCATTGCTTTTCTAGCACACCCGCTCACTGTTCAGGGCGGCAACAAGGATCACAAGGTGATCCGGATTCTGTCGCGCTGCCTCACCAGCGCAGGCTACATCGCCGTGCGCCCGAACCTGCGCGGAGCCGGCTCAAGCAGCGGCAGCTACGAGGCGGGCACGGGCGAGGTCGAGGACTTTCTGCGCGTCATCGACACGGTCTTTGAGATCCGGGGCGTTGCCGAGCTGCTTCCCGCGGGCGGACGCGTCGTCTTCGGAGGATTTTCCTTTGGAACCTACGTGACCTCCCTGGCAGGAGAAATCCGCAAGCCCGCGGCCTTCATCTTTGCCGGCCCGGCCGTCAAGCGCTTTGAAATCATCCCGCCTGAGGCCCCCGCCTTCGTCGTGCACGGCGAGATGGACGAAACCGTTCCCCTTACGGACGCCCTAAACTGGGCGCGGACCGCCGGACTTCCGGTCACGGTGATCCCGGGAGCCGACCATGCCTTCACGGGAAAGCTGCCGCTGCTTGAACGCATCATCTCCCAGTTCGTCGCGCTCATCTAGCCGCCGCGGCACCGGGCTTCGATTGACGGCGGGGCTTTGTACAATGGCCTTCATGCGTTTTACTCTCTCCTTGCTCACCACTCTGACGGCGCTGCTGTGCCTTGCCCTTGCCCCCGGGGCGTCCACGGCGGCCGCTCCGCAGGCGCCCGTTCCGGATTCGGAGGCCGCCTTTGCCTCGGCGCCCAGGCCTCCCGCGCTGCACTCAGGCGCCCGGGCCTGGGTGCTCGTTGACGGCGCAAGCGGCTTTGTCATGGGCGGTTCGCACGCCGACGACCCGATCGACCCCGACGACCTCGTGCAGCTCATGACGCTTTACACGGCGCTTGAGATTGTCGGCGACGACGACGCTCGCCTTGAGGAGCCCGTCACCATCAGCGCCGGCGACAGCATTCGTCCGCTCGGATCACGGCGCCTGTACCTTGTGGCAGGAGAACAGACGCCCCTGAAGACGCTTTTAAACGGCATTGCCGTCGTGGCCGCTGAGGACGCGGCGCTGGCGGTTGCCAACCACCTCTCGGGAACCGTCGAGGCCTTTGTCGAGGCAATGAATGAAGCGGCGCGCAGCATCGGCATGACGAACTCGCACTTCGTTTCCCCCATCGCCTCAAGCGGACAGCGCACCACGGCGCGCGATCTCTCCAAACTTGCCGTGGCCATGCACCGCCGGCACCCGCAGGCCTACGCCTGGTTTTCCCAGCGCGAGTTCTCCTTTGTCAACCACACGCAGAGAAACCGCAATCTCATGCTCTGGAAGGACGCGGGCGTCAACGGCATCATGGGCAGCTCCGACAACACGGATCTGGTGACGGGGTGGCACCGCAAGCCGGTCAACGACGACGGAGCGATGCCGCGCGACATCTTTGCCGTGCTGATCGATGCAAAAAATGCCGACCTCGCCGCGAGCGACATGCTGACGCTGCTGCGCTACGGGCGGCTGGAGTACGAAACGATCCGGCTCTTTCCCGCCGGCGCCGTCATCAAACGCATCGACATTCTGAGCGGCAACCGCGACAAGCTGGCCGTCGGCACCCGCGATCCCGTCTGGGTCACCGTGCGCCGCCAGGATGTCGTTGCCCGCGGCACGGGGGGCTTCTCCACGGTCTTTGAGTACATGGCCCCGGCCATCGCCCCCGTGTCAAGGGGCGCTCCGGCCGGAACGCTGCATGTGTACTTCCGCGGAAGACCCGTGGCGGACTTTCAGCTTGTTGCCATGCAGGACGTGGGGCCGGGCAGCTTCCTGAGCCGCTTTGTCGACTCCGTTCGCCTTCGGATGAAGCCCGTGCAGGACGACAGGGACGGCGCTGCCGCGAAGGCCGGCCCGGAGACTGCGGATTCCGCGGCCGCTTCTGAAGAGAAAAGGACGCCGGCCCCGGACGCCGCTTCCAGGGAGCCCGCGCCGGAGGATTCCGCAACCGGCAATACCGCCTCGAAACAACAAACGGATTGAAAAAAAATGTCAGCCAGTGAAGACAAGAAGGACGCCCCGGAGCAGCCGCATCTCGTGCCGGCCGGGGAGCCGGAGAAAAACGAGCGCGAGCGCATTGAGGAGCAGGACAGCCTGCTGAAGTTTCCCTGCGACTTTCCCATCAAGGTGATGGGACTGACGCGCGAGGACTTTGCGCGAACGATTGCCGCGGCCGTACGCGAGATCGTTTCCGACTTTGATGAAAGCCGTTTGACGCAGTCGCGCTCCAAGACGGGAAAATACACCGCGCTCACGCTCAACATCCGCGCCGTCAGCCGGGCGCAGCTCGACAGCATCTACCTGATGCTCACGAGCCACCCGATGGTCAAGGTCGTTCTCTAGGCGCCATCAGGCATGGACAAGCGCGTGAGCCCCGGCAGCGAGCCCATCGTCGTGCGCCGTCTCGGCCGCCGCCCCTACCAGGAGGTCTACGAGGCCATGCGCGGCTGGACGCATGCGCGCACGCAGGAGACGGTCGACGAACTCTGGCTTGTGGAGCACGATCCGGTCTACACGATGGGGCGCTCGCCGCTGACGCGCGACGAGCGCACGGAAATCGGGGGCATTCCCGTGGTTGCCGTTGACCGCGGCGGGGACATGACGTACCACGGTCCCGGACAGATTGTGGCCTACCCGCTCATTGACCTGCGGCGGCGCGGCCTCTTCGTGCGGGAGTTTGTCCGCATCCTCGAGGCGTCCGTCATCGAGACGCTTGCGGCATTCAGCGTCCCGGCCTTCGTACACGCCGGAGCCCCGGGAGTTTATGCTGCGCTTGCCGGAGGATCGGGCCCCTTTCAGGGCGAGGCGAAGATCGCCTCGCTCGGCGTGCACGTCTCGCGGGGCGCCTCCTATCACGGTCTGGCCCTGAATGTCGACATGGATCTGCGGCCGTTCAGCGCGATTGCCCCCTGCGGCTACCAGGCGCTTCGCGTCACCGACATGCGCGCGCTGGGATCCGGCGCCGCGCCGTCGTCCGTGCTTGAAAAGCTTCAGGAGGCGCTCCTTGCGCGGCTTTGAATCTGCAACGCAACACTTGAACAACACGGCAACCAACAACTATGGCCACTGACAACCTTCAAACCTCGCAATCCCCGGCCACGGAGGCACTTGCAGGGGGCGATCCCGCCCCGGGAAGCCTGCGCGCCTGGCTTGCCTGCATCCGGCCGAAGACTCTCGGCGTGGCGGCCGCTCCCGTTGCCGTGGGGCTGGGCGTCGCCGCCGCCGCGGGACACTCCTTCTCAATTCCGGTGGCTCTGGCCACGCTCGCGCTTTCGCTTCTGATGCAGATCATCACCAACATGGAAAACGACGCGGGCTACACCAAGAAAAAGGCCGAGCGCAGCACGAGAAATGGGCTGCCGCGCGCCACAGCCAACGGCTGGCTCACCGTCGCCGCCGTCGAGCGCGCCATCAAGTTCTGCATTCTTCTCGTGGCGCTCGACACGGCCTATCTCATCGCCGTGGGCGGCTGGGTGATGGCCGCCATCAGCGCCGCCTCGGTGATTGCCGCCTACATGTACATGGGCGGTCCCCGACCCATCGCCTACACGCCCTTTGGGGAGTTTCTCGTCTTTATTTTCTTCGGCCTGGTTGCCGTGGGGGGAACCTACTATCTGCAGTGCGCAAGGCTTGATGCCGAGGCGCTGCTTGCGGGCGCCGCGCTCGGCGCCATCGCCGCAGGCGTACTTGCCGTCAACAACTATCGCGATCTGGATCATGACCGCGAGGTGGGGCGCCGCACGCTTGCAGTAGTCACGGGCACCTATCTAATGCAGCGCATCTACGCGGTCATGATCGCCTCGGCCTTCGTGTTCTGCACGATTCTCGCGTTCATGCGGCTTGAGCTCATCTTCATGCTCGCCGTCTTCATCTGGCTGCCCTCCGGCATTGTCCTTGTGCAAAACCTGCGCCGGCGCAAGGGCAACGAACTCAATGCGGTGATGTTCGGAACCGTCAGGCTTGAGCTTCGCATGGCCTTCACCATGACGGCGGCCGGCATTCTGGGCGCCGCCGGATATGTACTGCAATGGCTGTAGCAGACAACAGCCGAAAGCCGCCAGAGAGAGGGGCGCGCAAGTTTGCGCGGCTTCCGATTGCCGTCGACCGCAGCGCTCCCAGGCTTTCCAAGCCTGACTGGCTGCGGGTGCGCGCCCGCACCCATGACGAGGCGTCGCGGCGCGTGACGCAGATTCTCTCGGAAAACCGTCTTTCCACCATCTGCCGCGAGGCGGCCTGTCCCAACATCGGCGAGTGCTTCTCGCACGGAACGGCCGCCTTTCTCATCATGGGCTCGGTGTGCACGCGCCGCTGTCCGTTCTGCGACGTGGCCCACGGCAGACCCGAGCCGCTCGACGCCCAGGAGCCCTTGCGCCTGGCAAATGCCGTGCGGGCCATGGAGCTCAGCCACGTCGTCATCACGAGCGTGGATCGCGACGATCTGCTCGACGGAGGTGCCGGACACTACGCAGCCGTCATCGCCGCCCTGAGAGCAGCGGTTGCGGGCATCTCCGTGGAAATTCTCGTGCCGGACTTCAGGGGAAGGCTGCAAAAGGCGCTCGACATTCTCGGACGCGAGCCGCCGGACGTCTTCAACCACAATCTCGAGACCGTCCCCTCGCTCTACCGCAGCGCCCGTCCCGGAGCCGACTACCGCAACTCGCTCGCCGTGCTGTCCGGATTCAAGTCGCTGCACCCGGATGTCCCGACCAAGAGCGGTCTGATGCTTGGGCTTGGAGAAACGGACGACGAGGTGACGGCGGTGCTTTCCGACCTGCTGGAGGCGGGAACGGACATCGTCACCATCGGACAATATCTGGCGCCCTCGAGCGCGCATCTGCCGGTACGCCGCTACGTGCATCCGGAGGAGTTTGAGCGCTGGCGGGAAAAAGCCGTTGCCATGGGCTTTAAAACGGCCTTCACGGGCGTCTTCGTGCGCTCGAGCTACCACGCAGGGGAAGTCGCCCGAAGCACGTCTCACGGCGCGAAATAAGGGGAAAAAGGAGCAGGCCCCCTCCCTTCCCTGCGCCTTTCAAGAGAATCAGTACACCTGCTGCGGCTCAACCATCTCGCCCTGTGCACCCTGTCCGGACGTCTGGGACGCCTCGTTTTCGCGCTGGATGTCACGCATGCGCTGGGCAATGCGCTCGGCGCTCATGATGTCGCAGACGCTGATGACGCGCGCCACGCCCGAGGTGGTTGCAGCCACATTGAGCGCCCGGGCGTTTTCCTCGGGCGTCACAATGCCCATGAGATAGACGATGTCGCGGTCGACCACCACCTTCATCTGGCTGAGGTAGACGTTCTCATTGCCGACCATGCGCGAGCGAACCTTTGTGGCCAGCGAAGAGTCCCCCATGCGCTGCATGAGGCCCGCGTTCTCCATCACGGCAAGCTCATTGACGACCGAGGCCACGTCCAGGCTGCGTTCGGCGGTTTCCCCGGCAATCCGGCGTCCCTGCTCGGTGGCGATTTCCCCGGTCAGGAGGATCTTTCCGTTGTAGGCGGTGACGGTGATGTGCGAATCAATGTCCCTGCCGAGCGCCTGGGAGATTTCCCAGGACACGCGCTTTTCAAGCACATTGTCGTTGACGATGGCGCCGGCCGAGCGCCGGTCGGTGATGGTAGAGACGGTGGCGCCGGCCGTCACCGCCGCACCGCCGACGATGAGCGGCGCGCAGCCGCTTGCGGTCAGAATCGAAGCGGCGGCAAGCACCGACATCGCCATCGCGGCAAAACCCTGTTTGTTCATGATTTTCCGGCTCGCGCTCCGGACTCAATGACGCCCGGACGCCCTGCCGCCTCCTTCATTGAAAAAACCTTGTACATTTCGTGCCCGGCGTGCGCTCAAGGTGATCCTACTGCCCAACGTCGAGGTCGAGCCGGTCGAAAACCTTCTCCTCGCGCATCATGGGAACCATTCTCTCGTGCAGCTGCACGAAGGGCCGCATCCATTGCCAGTAGGAAAGAAGCCTGTCGCTGCGCATGTTGAAGACTCCCTTTTCCCACCGCAGAACATCCTCCGCGAGCCACTTCTTGATCGTCCTTCCAATGGCGCCGTGCTCCGTTCCCAGCATGGCCCTGACGAGTTTACGCGATGGAAGCACCTTCAAAGTCACCCAGCGGCTGCGGGCGGCAATCTTTTCCATGTCCTCTCCGCCGCCGGCGGCAAGCAGCGAGACGAGAAAAACCCCCAGACGCTGCTCGGGGTCGGCCGCCTGGCTCAGCATCAGCGCCAGGCGCTCGCTCATGGCGTGCCGGATGGCATAGGCTGAAAGCTCCTGGTTGAGCCGTTCATCAACCTCCGAGAGCCGAAGCAGAATCTCAGGAATGAGCGTCAGCACCTCGCAGTGCGTCGCCGCCCAATATCTGCGAGTAAGGTTGTCGAGGGAGTCGACGGCGCCCGAGGACGGCCCCAGACTGCCGGGACCTGACAAAGAGAGCATGAGAAGGCGGCTGCCCTCCGGATTGATCACGCCCTGCGCGAGAAACCCCTCCTGCACAAAGACAAGCCGCTTGAAAAAGCTCGCGGCCCCCAGCGTCTGTCCGCGCTCAAGAACCACGCGACGTCCCAGACTCTGGATCACGCGGCAGACCGCCGGAGAGAGCCGGGGGGAAAACCAGGGCAGCAGCTCGGAAGGGGTCATTGATCAAAAACGGATGTAAGACGATGCAGATGCGGGCATTTTAATCGTCACGGACTGACTCTTGAGAACGGTGCGGAAAACTGTCAGACACCGCGTGTAGAGGCGCCGCAGGAGGCACTGTGAATAACTTTATGGAAAACCCCGCAAAAAGACGCCTCAATTTGTGGACAGCCGTTTTCGCCGAACTTTACCCCCAAAGTTATTCACCTCCATCAACAGGCCGTCCACAGCAAACCTCAGATCTTCTCCAGAGGTTTTTCAACAAGTTAATACGTTGATTTCATTTGAAAAAATATTGATATCAACAGAGTTTCCCACATCTACTATCTACACAATCTACATAAAAATTTTATCTTTTGATAAAAGTCGGCAAAGAGAAATTCCTCAAATCAGCCCCTTCCGGAACGCACGTTTTCAAGGCTGTAAAAGCGACGCAAGGCAAAGGATCCAAAGCTTGTCTTGCGTTCGCAGGGCGCCCTGGAAACAACAATCCAGTCCTTTTTTTTGAAAAGCCCTGAAGCTTCAAAGGCTGGCGGTGCGCTTCAAAGATGCATTGAAGGACGCAGAAAGAGCAGCAGCAAGAGAGCGTAAGGCGCTTCATAGCTGCTTTTTCATCAATGCGGGACGCAAGAAAAAAAGGAGACAAGGCCGGGGGGAAGGTCGTCAAGCCTGGACGCTGCGGGCCCCGAAGCAGGAGAGCTTCAGATTTCGAGCGCCTTTTCGATGGCTTCGTGTGCGGCGTCGTAAATGGAGATGTAGCCCGACTCTGCAGCAGCGGCTCCAAGCGTCAGCACGTTGCGTCCGGCAATGGAAAGCCGTGCGGCCAGATCGGTGTTGGGGACGGCGCCGCAGCAGACCACCACATGGTCAACGCGCACGGCGTAGCGGTTTTCATGTCGATCGCCCCAGCTGGCGCGCAGCGAGAAGTTGTCGATGGACTCAATGTTGACATCGCGCAGCGTTTGCGCTCCGCGCATCAGGAGCCATTGCAGCTCCCAGCGGCTCGGCGTGTCCTGCAGCAGCCTTTGAATCTGTCCGCGCTCGGTCTCCACCAGATAAACCTGGCGCAGCGGCGGTTCGATTTCGGGGACCACGCCCAGAACGCCCCCCTTGTGGCTGCGAAAGTCTCCAATGCCCCAGGCGCTGCGCCATTGCTCGGCCGTGAGCTCCGACTCCTCGCGCTGCTCGAGAAGATAGCGGCAGACATTGACGGAGATGGGGTTGACGCCCAGAACCGCCACGCGGTTTCCAACCGGGGCATTCTCTCCGAGAAGCTCTTCGTATGTCACGACGTTGGAGGAGTCGATGCCTGGAAAATCAGGGATCTCCGGATCAGAACCCGTGCTGATAATGAAGAGTTCGGTGTCTTTTAACGACAAAAGATTGGAAATTCTTTCTTTTGCCTTTAAATTGATCTCAACTCCGAGCGAAGTTAGCTCATTTTGCAGCTGATCAATTAAAGTTCTGATTTTCGAGCTCTGTCTTATTTTTCCTACAAAATAAAGAGAGCCGCCCAAAAAATCGTGTTCCTCGAACAAGCGGACGCAATGGCCGCGGCGTGCGGCGACGACGGCAAAAAGCATGCCGCTCAGTCCGCCGCCGATGACGGCGATGGTGCGTTTTTTCTCCGCAGGGACGAAGACCCTGGGAAAGGCGTTGAATGAAAATGGGGAGCTCAGGGAAAACAGAAGGTGCTCCCGCGACAGGTCGTCAGTGCGGGCGCACTCAGGATGTTCAATCCAGGGGCGGATGGTCTCCTGCCCCATGGTGAGGGACTTGCGGATGAAGTGCTCGTCGGCAACGAGCTGCCGGGAAAGTGCGCAGACCATGTTTGCGCTGCCTTCAAGCGCAGCGTCGGCATCCTCAATCCTGCCGCGGTCGGCGTTGTAGATCACGGCAAGCGTCGTGTTCTCCGCCAGAAGCCTGCATTCCGGCAGCCAGACGTTCTTCGGGATGGGGTGCAGATAAGTTGGGATGCGGTTTTCAAAGCCGCCGAACTCCGGGCGCAGGTAGTCGGTTCCAGCGATGCGCAGCATCTGCGTAAACCGCAGCATTTCAGCCCAGTCGGCGCCGTGGGGCGAGAGTTCGACGAGGTTGAAGTGCACGCCGATGATGAAGTCCTCTCCGGCAGCCTTGCGAATTCCCCGGACGATGTCAAGCACGAACTTGAAGCGCGCCAGCTGCGTGGCGCCCCAGGCGTCGCGCCTGTGGTTGATCGCCGGGCTCAGGAAGGCGGCCGCAAGCGAGTGATCCGCGGCATGAATCTCCACGCCGTCGTAGCCCGACTGCTGTGCGAGCCGCGCCGTCTTGATGAAGCTGTCGATGATGCGCCGGATCAGAAAGTTGGGCATGCGCCAGCAGGAGGCCCTCTCGCGCTGTCTGATCGAGCTGCTCGACCAGCGCGGCCAGCTGCGGGCCGCGGGGCCCGCATGCTCGAGCTGCAAGACGGCCTGGCAGCCTTTTTCCCGCAGCAGGCCCGTGAGCTGACGGTGCCGGGGAACATCGAGCTCCTCGTCAAAGGCGCGCCAGTTTCTGCCCGGGGCGCCGCTGTTGTGCACCAAGCCCGCACAGACGGTGACCATGCTGACGCCGTCATCGGCAAGCCGCGCATAGAAGCGCGTCAGCTCCGCAAGGCTGGCATTGAATTCGAGCCCTGTGAAGATTGGCGCTGCCGTGATGCGGTTTTTCAGGTGCAGTCTTCCGCAGTCAAGGGCGGCCGAAAGATGGTCAAAGGTTGGAGTGGTCATAGCGGCCCTGCCATGGAGCACAGGCGCTCCGAGCCCGGCTGTCCGGGCCGGCAATGGGGAAAGGTCCGGGGCGATTTTACCATCGGCTGTCAGGAGGCCCTCCGTTGTTTTTGAAGGCCTTTTTCAGGGCTCAAGACGCGTCCCTTCCGGTCAGGCCGCCAGCTGGTGCCGCTCACTCTTCGCTCTTGGGCGCGGGCTGCAGGTTGTTGACCCCGAAGGGAACGAGCACGCTCGGGATGACCGTGGCGGTTTGCTCAAGATGCGAAAGCTGGTCGTCAAAGAAAATGTGCGGGCGCATCACGTTGAGTACGCGGCTCTTGGAGAGGCCGTCCATCAGGAAGAGCTCGGCGGCGCGCATGCCGAGCGACTTCAGGGTCGTGATGAGGCGCTCTTCGCTCGGAGCGCCGCGGGCGGTGACGATCGAGACCCGGATTGCGGGCTTGTAGTAGGGATCGTTCTCCCCGCGTCTGGCGTCGAGCTCCTGAAACTGCGCGAGCTTTCGAAAGAGCTTGCTCAGCGGGCCGGGGCTGTGCGGCGTTTCCTTCTTGTCGGTTTCATGGCGCTCAAATCCAGCCAGACCGTCCTTTTGGTACTCGCGCTCGGCCTCGTCGTCGATGATGACCCCGTCAAAGTCAAAGGCAATGCGCAGCTCCGCGTCGTCGTCCTCCCCGCCCTCCTGATGGATGCGGCTGACATCCACCGGAAGCACCAGTCCGGCCGGATGCCGGCGGCTGATGGCGCGCATCACGTTTTCCTTGTTGGCGCTCAGAAACAGCGAGGCGTCGAAGGCCTCGATGTAGGGAAAGGTGGACTGCCCCGAGGTGAAGGCGCCGGCCTTGATCGGAAGGTTGTAGTAGCGGCACGAGGAGAAGAAGCGCTGGCCTGTTTCGGGGGAGTTGCGGCTGAGGACAACCACGCGAAAGGGCTCATCCGAGGGAAAGAGCTTGTTGAGTCCGAGCAGCCGCTTGATGAAGGGAAAGGCGACGCCCGGCGCGAGCGGCTTGTTGCGGTTGTCGATCTGGTAGCGCCGGTAGGCGGCAATTCCCTCGGTTTCGAAAATCCGGTGTTCGTCCTCAAGGTCAAACAGCGCGCGGGAGCTGACGGCGACGACAAGCTGATGGTCTGTTGTTTTCATCGGTTGATGGGCGCCGGGGCGCGCCCGAAAGTCATTCGAAGCAAGAGCCGGTGCCGCAAGAGCAGGGGCGGCGGCTCGGCCGCCCGGCGGTCCACATGCTGATCATACCTTTCGCAGACCGGCCGCGAGAAGTCTCCAGGGGCATTCTTCAGGCGAAAGAGGGGGCCTCCAGGATTGCGCGGGCGCGCATGAAAAAGGCCCGGCGGGCATGAAGGTCCCGCCGGGCCGAGAAAGCGCGGGGAAATGTGCGGCTAGATGTCGAGGTTGCTCACAAAGAGCGCATTCTCCTCGATGAAGTCGCGGCGCGGCTCAACCTCGTCGCCCATGAGCATCGAGAAGATGTCGTCGGCCTTGCTTGCATCCTCAAGGCGAACGCGCAGCAGGCGGCGCGTCTGCGGGTTCATGGTCGTTTCATAGAGCTCCTCGGAGTCCATCTCGCCCAGCCCCTTGTAGCGCTGCTTGCGCACGCCCGCCTCGGCCTGGTCAAGCAGCCAGCGCACCGCCTCTCCGAAGTTCTTCACCCCCGTGCTGACGCCGCCGCGCACGACGCGCGCCCCGTTTCCAATGACGCCCTCAAGCGCCTGTGCGGTCTCCGCAAGCGTGGCGTACTCGTGCGAGCGCAGGAACTCCTGCTCGATGTAGGTGTGGTGCGTGTTGCCGTAGATGTAGTGGCTGATGCAGATGCGCCAGCGGTTCTTCTCGGCGTCGAACTGCGCCGTCGCCTTGATCTCGTCGTCGCGCATGGCCGCCTCGAGCGCCGAGGCGGAGGCCGCGGCGTGCGCCTCATCGCTGATGTCGATCGAAACTCCCGAGGAGATGGCAAGAAGGGCGGCCTTGTCGATCACCTGGCTCAGGCGCTCGATCACGGACTTGCTCTGTTCGAACTCCTCGATGAGCTTTTCCAGATCGGTGCCGCGGATGCTCGTGCCGGCGTTGAAGTCCTCCTCCGAGCGGTAGAGCGCCGCGTCCTGAAGCGCAATCTTGAGCAGGTACGCGGCCATCTCCGCGTCGTCCTTGATGTAGATCTTCTTTTCCTTGTTGGTCTTCTTGTCGCGCTTTCCGGTGAAGATGCCGTAAAGCGGCGGCTGGGCGATGTAGACGTGCCCCTGCTCAATCAGCTGCGGCATCTGGCGGTAGAAAAACGTCAGCAAAAGCGTACGGATGTGCGCGCCGTCAACGTCCGCATCGGTCATGAGGATGATGCGGTGGTAGCGCAGCTTCTCAAGATCGAAGTCCTCGCGAAGCTGCGTGCCGAGCGCAAGCACGAGCGTCTTGATCTGCTCGGAATCGAGCAGCTTGTCGATCGAGGCCTTCTCCACGTTGAGAATCTTGCCGCGCAGCGGAAGAATGGCCTGGAACTCGCGGTTGCGTCCGGTCTTGGCCGAGCCGCCTGCAGAGTCGCCCTCCACGAGAAACACTTCGCTTGCCGCCGGATCCTTGCTCGAGCAGTCGGCGAGCTTTCCGGGAAGACCGCCGCCGAAGACCTGCTTGCGGGTGACCTCACGCGCCTTTCGCGCGGCTTCTCGCGCGCGTGCGGCGCCGACGATCTTGTTGCAGATCTGGCGGGCCTGGTCCGGATGCTCCTCAAGGAAGGTGCGCAGTCCGTCGCTCACGGCGGAGTTGACCGCGGGAAGCACCTCGCTGGTGACGAGCTTGTCTTTGGTCTGGGAGCTGAACGAGGGCTGGGGAACCTTCACGGAGAGCACGCAGGTGAGGCCTTCGCGCATGTCCTCGCCGGTGATTTCGAACTTGTCGCTCTTCTTGAGGATTTCGTTTTCAGCGATGTAGCTTGTGATGACCGCGGTCATGGCCTTTCGAAGGCCGGTGACGTGCGTGCCGCCGTCGCGCTGGGGAATGTTGTTGGTGTAGGCCGCCAGCGACTCGTTGTAGGAGTCGTTCCACTGCATGGCGACCTCGACGTAGACGGGCAGCTCCTTGCCGGGATCCTTGGCAGTCTTTTGCATCACCGTCTTCTGGATGTAGATCGGATCCTTGTGAATCGGCGTGCGGGTGGTGTTCTTGAAGAGAACGAAGCTCTTGACGCCGCCCTCGCTCTCAAGGCGCACGTGCTTGGCCGAGCGTTCGTCGACGAGCTCGATGTCCACGCCCGAATTGAGAAAGGACAGCTCGCGCAGACGCGTCAGCAGCGTGTCGTAGTCAAAGTCCGTGACCGGAGTGAAGATGTCCGCATCCGGCAGGAAATGCACCTCGGTGCCGCGCCGCTCGGTGGCGCCGAGTACCTTCATCGGGCTCACCTCCACCATTTCACCCGTCAGCGGGCTCTTCTGCATCTCGAGCTGTCGATCAACCACCACGCCGTTTTCAAAGCGAAGAAAGTGCGTCTGCCCGTCGCGGTGCACCTTGAGTTCAAGCCACTTCGAGAGCGCATTCACGCACGAGACGCCGACGCCGTGCAGGCCGCCGGAAATCTTGTAGCCGTTGTCGTCGAACTTGCCGCCGGCGTGCAGCTCGGTGAGGGCGATTTCGGCGGCCGAACGCTTGGGCTCGTGCTTGTCGTCGAACTTGATGGCCGTTGGAATGCCGCGGCCGTCGTCGACGACGCTCACCGAGTTGTCCATGTGGATCGTGACGAAAATGTTGCGCGCAAAGCCCGCCATGGCCTCGTCGATCGAGTTGTCGACGACCTCGTAGACGAGGTGATGCAGACCCGATCCGTCGGAAACGTCGCCGATGTACATGCCGGGCCGCTTGCGCACGGCCTCAAGCCCTTCAAGAATCTTGATGTTGGACTCGTTGTAGGTGCGGTCGATTTCGGTGTCGGAAGTCTGGGAATTGATGTTGTCTTGATCAGCCATGTTAGGAATCAGTCTCGAATGTGTCGCAAATCCATGCGTAATGGTCGCCCCTGCGGCCTCGCGGGCGACCCTGCGGCGGAGCGCCTTCAAAAGTCAGGCGCCAATGCAGCGCCGTTTCCGGCGGTCGCATTGGCGCTTGCGGCGGGCTTTCTGCGGCCGCTTCCGGCGGTGCGAGCCGCTTTTTTTGCCGAGTCCCGGCCTAGATGCGCATCGGCATGAGGACGTAGCGGAACTGCTCGCTTTCGGGCATTGTGAGCAGCGTGGCGCCCTGGTTGCTGGCAAAGGCAAAGCGCACTTCCGTGTTCTTGAGATTGCCGAGAACGTCGAGAAGGTAGACGACGTTGAAGCCCAGGTCGAGCTCGTCGCCCTCGTAGTTGATGGAGATCTCCTCGTCTGCCTCCTCCATCTCCGAGTTTGCGCTCTGGATCTTGAGCGTGCCCGGGGAGATGAGCCAGCGCAGCCCCTTGAACTTCTCGTTGGCGAGAATGGCCGCGCGCTTCAGGGCGCCGATGAGCTCCTCGCGGTTGACAAGGAAGATCTTGTCGTTGTTCTGCGGAATGACGCGGTTGTAGTCGGGGTACTTGCCGTCGACGAGCTTGGACAGGAACTCAATGTTGCCGAAGCTGAAGCGCGCCTGCATCTTGTTGATTTCAAGCTTGACGGGGTCGTCGGTGTCGGGCAACAGCTTCATGAGCTGGTGCACGGTCTTGCGCGGCAGGATGGAGTCCACGGACTGCTGCAGATCGGCGCCGACGTCGACCTGCGCGTCGCAGCACGCCAGACGGTGCCCGTCAGTGGCCACGGTGCGCACAAGCCCCTTTTCAATCGTCAGCAGCATGCCGTTGAGGTAGTAGCGGATGTCCTGCTGGGCCATGGCAAAGTGCACCATCTGCATGAGGTGCTTGAGCACGTTGGCCGGCAGCGTGAAGGTGTGCTCAATCTCGGCCACGGGCAGCACCGGGTACTCATCGGCAGCCATCTGCGAGAGGGTGAAGCGCGAGTTGTTGGCGCGCAGCACCACCTTGCGTCCCTCGGTGAGCATGGACACCTCGGTGCCGGCGCTCGGCAGGGCCGTCAGCAGCGCAATGAGCTTGGCGGCCGGAACCGTCACGGTGACGGGCTCGGATCCCAGGCCGATCTGCGCGCTCGTGCGAATCTGGATTTCCAGGTCGGTTGTGGTGAAGGTGACTTCGCTACCGTTTGCATTGACCAGAATATTGGACAGAATCGGAAGCGTCTGGCGTCCCTCGACGATGCCTCCAACAATCTGCAGAGGCTTCAGAAGCGCTTCTCGCGTGGATTGGATGAACTGCATGAAATCAACCTTTGTCTAAACGAAATTTTGAAGCCGGAGAAAGTACGCGGCCGTTCATGGATTCTAAAGAAAGCAACGCGTCCGTGCGCATTTTGTGCGCGCGAAAAATAGGGCGTGAAGCGTTGATTTCCCTTAGCTTTTGATCTTCTGCTCGAGAATGTGCAGATCGTACTTGAGCTCTTCGTCGCGGTTGCGCTCGGCGGCGATCTTCTTGCAGGCGTAGATCACCGTGGCGTGGTCGCGCCCGCCGAAGAGCTCGCCGAGTTCTGGCAGGCTCTTCTTGGTGAGTTCGCGCGCAAGATAAATCGCAACCTGCCTGGCGCGCACGAGCTTGGCCTTGCGCGACTTTGAGTTGAGCTCGGCCACCTTGAAGCCGTAGTGCTGCGCCACGGTCTGCTGAATGGCATCGATGGTGACGGGCACGCTGCTCGCCTTGAAGATGTCCCGCAGGGCGAGCTTGACGGTGTCGATCGTGACGTCGACCTGGTGAAAGCGCGTGTAGGCGAGCACCTGCTGCACGGCTCCCTCGAGCTCACGGACGTTGCTCTTGAGGTTTTTGGCGATGATCTCGGCCACCTCGCGGGGCATGTTCAGGCCCGAGCGCTCGGCCTTGAGCAGGAGGATCTGAACGCGCATGTCGAACTCCGGAGGCTCGATCGTCACAATCAGCCCCTGCGTGAGGCGGCTCAGCAGCCGCTCCTGGAAGTCCTTGAGGTTGCGCGGATAGGTGTCGCTCGTGAGCACGATCTGCTTGCCGTGCGGCACCATGTTCTCAAAGGTGAGAAAGAAGTTGGTCTGCGTGCCCTCTCTGTTTCCGAAGCTCTGGATGTCGTCGATCAGAAGCAGGTCGAGTCCCTTGTAGCGCTCGTTGAAGCGGCGCATGTCCTCGGCAAAGCGCTCGCGGTTGACGTTGCTCAGGCGCATGATGTCCAGAAATTCCTGGATGTACTGCTGCGCGCTGATGCAAAGCACCTTTGCCTTCGGGTTGTTCTTGAGAAAGCGGTTGCCGATGGCATGCATCAGGTGGGTCTTGCCCAGGCCCACGCCGCCGTAGATGAACAGCGGGTTGTAGATGGTGCTGGGGCTCGAGGCGACCTGGATGGCCGAGGCATAGGCCATCTGGTTGGCCTGTCCCTCGACAAGATTTTCGAATGTGAGGCTCGGCAGGAGCCCGGTCCTGGCAATGTCGGCGTCGGTCGGACCCTGGGACTGCATGTCGGGTGCGGCCGCCGCAGGGGCTGCGCCGGCCTCATCTGCCACCTCCCAGTTGATGTCGATCTCCCGGCCCGCGATGCGATTGACAGTCTGCCCAATCGTTTCGCCGTAGGCTTCAATCACCTTGCGCAGCTTGGCGCTGGAGTCGGCGTAGATCGTCACCACGCCCGCCTCAAGCTCGGCATCGGCCGTCAGATCGGCAAACCAGTTCTGATAGATCTGTTGAGGCGTCGACTCGCGCAGCGCATCAAGACATTGGGTCCAAAAGTCGTTCATTTTTATCTAGGAAAACACCCCCGCGGACCCGGGCCGGAAAAATCCGGCAGGCCTTCTCATTTTCTGGAGTCGGTAGTCGTGCCGCTGACGGGGAGTATGCAGGTGGTCAGACAGAAGAATCGGGATCGGATTCTAGCGGCTGAGCGAAAAGTTATCCACAGCCCCGTTCCTTGATTGACGCGCCCTGGCAGGGGGATTTCCGGGAAAATTCAGAGGCGTCGACACGACCGGTTGTGGTCATTGGGGAGCGTCCCTCTACATGCTGTGCATGTGTTGCGGAAATGCGTACATTCACGGAGAGGGCAAAAAATCCGGCTCCCTGACGATTTACATGGCCGGAGTTGACAGATTGGACTGAAATAGGGTTTAATATCAGGCTTTTCACAGGCGCAGATCGTAGCAGCCGGCGGCAAGCCGGGGGCTGAGGCGCGTCTGATGCTGTCCGGCGCCCGCATTTCCCGGGGTTTCCTGAGGACGGCGCGGCCTGCTGAAAATGAACGTCTTTTCGAATCCGCGGATTCCTGCGACGCCTTGCAGCTGATCCGCGGTTGTGTTGTTTTTCACGATGAAGGGCCGGACCCCGGCGCCTGGCATCGAGCCCTGCTTTCGGGGCTTGCGCGCCCGTCCGATGCTCATCGTTTCCTTTGACTTGAAGGTAAGGAAATATCATGGCTACCAAGCGTACGTACCAACCCTCTAAGATCAAGCGTGCCCGCACGCACGGCTTCCTGGTTCGCTCCCGCACCAAGGGCGGCCGCGCCGTCCTGGCCCGCCGTCGCCGCAAGGGCCGTCACACCCTCGCTCTCTAACTTCGGACGTCTCGACTCGAAAAGACGTCTCTCGAGCAATTGTGACGCAAGACCGGCCCGGGTACCGATTTCCAAAGTCGGCGCGAATTCTGAATTCGGACGACTTCGGCGCTCTTTTGCGATCGGACGGGCCGGGCGCCATCCGACTCGGACGTGATGCTGTTTCTTTGTGTGCCCAGGCACACCGGAAAACGGGTCGCGTCCGTTTTGGTTTTACGGTCGGCAAGCGCAACGTTCCGCTCTCGGTGGACCGCGCGCTCGTCAAGCGCATTCTGCGCGAGGAGTCGCGCCAGACGCTGCCAGCGCTCAGGAAGGACTGCGAGCGGTTCGGAATCGGACTTGACGTGAGTCTGCGGTTTCGGGTGCCTCTGCGCACGACCGGCGCCCGGGTGACGCTTGGCCAGGCCCGGGAGCTGGTTCGACGCAGCACGCGGCTTTGTCTGTCGGCCATGAGAAGGCGCCTTGAAGGCGCGGCAAGGGCGCTTGACGGCGCGTGACGGGCATGCGCTCACCGCTGGCGAAAATCTTCATTGCGCTTGTGCGCCTCTACCAGCTCACATTGTCGGGCTGGGTCGGGTGGCAGTGCCGCTTTGTTCCCACCTGCTCGAACTACGCGATCGAGGCTTTCGAGAAGCACGGTGCCCTCAAGGGGCTGTGGCTGTCCGTGATCCGGCTGCTGCGTTGCCATCCGCTGGGCAGCTGCGGGTATGATCCCGTACCGGACGAATTCCGCTGGAAGTGCTGGCGGCATGATCATCATGCCGGGCGCTCGCAGTAGCTCTCTTTTTTGATCTTTTTCTCCACTCATCAGGACCTGAAATGGGAAGTGATTTCAAGCGAACCTTCATGTGGGTGATCCTGGTCGGCGCCTGCTTCATGCTGTGGGACAACTGGCAGGTCTACAACGGACGACCCTCATTCTTCGGCGGTGCAGCTCCGCAGACGGCCCAGACTGAAGAGGCCCAGCCGAGCGCGGATGCCGTTCCCGACAACAAGGGAAGCGGCGCCGAGGCCGTTGCCAAGGGAATGATTCAGGCCTCCAGGCCTGTCGAGGTCTCCAACAACCTGCTCAAGCTCAACATCGATGAACAGGGTGCGGTCGTCACGCGCGCCGAGCTGCTGCAGGAGCACCAGCAGGCCGACTGGACGGACGTGGGTCTTGCCGGGCTGATTCTTGGAAACAAGCCCCCCCAGCTCAAGAACATCGTCATGCTTGACGTCACGCCCAAGCACGTCTATGTGGCGCAAAGCGGCCTGATTGGCGGCGATTTTCCCAATCACAAGTCCCCCTTCAAGCATGTTGGAACCAAGGTTGAGAAAAAGCTTGACGCCGAGCAGAAGAAGGAGGTGAACTTCGTCACGGCCACCTTCGAGAGCACGCAGGGGGCGGTGACGCTTCGCAAGAGCTTTGAGCTTGCCGACGGCCGCTATGCGGTCATGGTTCGCAACGAGGTGATCAACAACGGCACGGCTCCCGTCAAGCCGTCGCTTTACTATCAGATCACCCGAGACGACAACAAGCCCGAGGGCGAGAGCTCGTTCTACTACACCTACACGGGGCCTGCCATCTATACCGACGAGGGCAAGTTCCAGAAGGTCGCCTTTGACGACATCGGCGAGCAGCCCGACCACATCACCAAGGCTGACAACGGCTGGGTGGCGATGATCCAGCACTACTTCATCACGGCCTGGACTGACGACAAGGCCGAGAAGGTCAAGCGCGAGCGCGAGTACTACACCACCAAGCTCGACAAGAACCTCTTTGCCGTGGGCTCCATCCAGCGGCTCGGCACGATCGAGCCCGGGCAGAGCCTGTCGACGTCCGCCATGCTTTACATCGGTCCGCAGGATCAGCAGCGTCTGCAGTATCTTGCCGACGGCCTGGAGCTTGTGGTCGACTACGGCTGGCTGACGTTCCTTGCCAAGCCGATCTACTCGGTGCTGTACTTCCTCTACGGCCTGGTGGGCAACTGGGGCTGGGCCATTGTGCTTCTGACCTGCATTGTGAAGGCCATCCTCTACCCGATCTCGGCTGCGGGCTACAAGTCCATGGCGCGCATGAAGGAGATTGGACCGCGCATGAAGGCGCTTCAGGAGCAGTACGGCGAGGACAAGCAGCGCTATCAGCAGGCGGTGATGGAGCTCTACCGCAAGGAGAAGATCAACCCCGTGGGCGGATGTCTGCCGATTGTTCTGCAGATTCCGGTGTTCCTGGCCCTCTACTGGGTGCTTCTGGCAAGCGTGGAGCTGCGCGGCTCGGCCTGGCTCGGCTGGGTGACCGACCTTGCCATGCCTGATCCCTGGTTCATCCTGCCGGCGATCATGATGGCGACGATGTTCCTGCAGATCAAGCTCAACCCGAAGCCCGCCGACGCCATGCAGCAGCGCATGATGGTGATCATGCCGCTCGTCTTCGGCGTGATGTTCTTCTTCTTTGCCTCGGGTCTCGTGCTCTACTGGCTCACAAACAACGTGCTCTCGATTCTGCAGCAGTGGTACGTCAACAAGCAGATTGCCGAGGAGCGCGCCAGAAGAACCAAGGCTGCCAACCGGTAGCATCCAGCAGGTCCCCTGCCGCTCTGCCCCCTTTGGTCAGGCGGGGCTGAGGGGCCGGTCCGCAAGAAAAGCGAGGAGAGCCGTCCCGGCATGGGATGCTCTCCTTTGTTTTTCGTGCGGCGGGCGGTCTGTCCGCCGGTCCTTCCCCTAGCGATTCCTGCGGCGGCTCGAGACGGCGTGCGCAATGACAAGAAGCGGCCAGAGCCAGGCGCTGACAAACCACAGGACGGTCTGACCGAGCGTCATCGGCTTTCCCTCGGCGTCCTTTGTGAGAATGAAGATGCTGATGGCGCCCACCACGGACCACAGCAGCAGTCCGCCGTAGATGAGCACGCGCGTGTCGTAGTCATCCCCCATGACCGAGGCAAGAAATGCAGCCGCGGGCACGGAAGCCACGACCGCAAGGCAGGCGCCAAGAAGTGCAGCGCCAAACAGCGTGTTCTTTTTGTTGGGAAGGCTCATGGGAAAATCCACAAACGCAGAAAAATCCTGCAGGGCAAAGGGCGGCCGGCACGGGCAAAATGCCGCCTCAGGGAGGATCATACCTTCTGCCTTGCGTTGTCTGCGGCCCTGCTGACGATTTCTTCGGATGTCCGGTGCGGCCTGCGATGGATTGTCGTCCCGGCAAGGCGGGGATAAAACTGGAGGCCAGGCCTTTGTACGGCTCTTTTCAACGAATCAAATCAGTTGAATCGAACTCTCTGCAAGTGGTTGATAATAAACGCATAAATAAGACTTAATTTCGTTTATTCAACGGGATAGTTTGAATAATCAAAGTTAAATTCATGGGGCGAAGCAATGGAAACGGACAAGGACCCGATCATCGCCCGGGCAAGCGCGGCAGGACGCGGAGGAATTGGAATCATCCGCATTTCCGGCAGTGAGGAGAACCTGCAGCAGTTGTTGAAGGCGCTCTTCAAGGACCGGAGGATTGAACCCCGACATGCGCATCTTCTGCCGGTGCGGGATGCCCAGGACAACATCATCGACCAGACGATCGTGCTCTACTTTCCCGGGCCCGCCTCCTATACCGGAGAGACGGTGCTGGAAATTCAGGCGCACGGTGGGCCGGCGGTGATGCAGATGATCATCAGCCGATGCATGGAGCTTGGAGCCAGCATGAGATTGCGCCAGGCGCAGCCCGGGGAGTTTTCCAGGCGCGCCTTTCTCAACGGGCGCCTCGATCTGGCGCAGGCTGAGGCCGTTGCCGACCTGATTGAGGCGTCAAGCCAGGCTGCCGCCCGTGCGGCGGCCCGCTCAATGCAGGGCGAGTTCTCCCGTGAGGTGCTCCGGATCAACGGGGATCTTCTGGAGCTGCGGGCGTACATCGAGGCCACGATCGACTTCCCGGAAGAGGAGGTGGACTTCATTGAAGACGGGCACGTCAACGAGCGCGTTGAGTTCATTGCCGGAGAGCTTGAGGCGCTTTCAAAAAATGCCCTGCGCGGCAAGGTGCTGCGCGACGGCTTGACCGTTGTGCTCGTTGGAGCGCCCAATGTCGGCAAAAGCTCGCTCATGAATGCCCTGGCCCGGGAGGAGGTTGCCATCGTCACCGACATCGCCGGGACGACGCGAGACAAGATTGATCATGCGGTCAATCTCGACGGCCTGACGGTCAATCTCATTGACACGGCGGGCGTCCGGAGGACCGACGACAAGGTCGAGCGCATCGGCATTGAGCGCACGCTTCAGGCGGTGGAAAGCGCCGACGTGGTCGTGCATCTGACGAGTGCAGACAGAAGCGATCAGGACAATCTTGAGGAGACGATGCGCTTCATTGGCCCGAGACTGCGCGACGGCGTGGTGTTTCTTCAGGTGAAAAACAAGATGGATCTAAGCACTGGAACTGAAGAGATTCCAGAAGACTACATCTTGATCTCCGCAAAAACAGGTCAGGGGCTTGAGGATCTTGTTGGGCGCCTGAAGGACATTGCCGGCGCCTGCGACGGCGCCCAGGGGGACTTTCTCGCCCGAACCCGTCATCTGGACTGCATTGCCCGGGCGCTTGACCATGTCAATGTGATTCGCGGCGGCGTCGGTT
Organism: uncultured Duodenibacillus sp.; assembly: GCA_944390745.1. Taxonomy (GTDB): domain Bacteria; phylum Pseudomonadota; class Gammaproteobacteria; order Burkholderiales; family Burkholderiaceae_F; genus Duodenibacillus. The sequence goes on from CALXQK010000004.1 coordinate 117,354, forward strand.
CCCGCGTGGGTCTTGATATTGCGGCCGAGGAGCTTCGTCTTGCCGGGCTGGCGCTGGGAGAAATCGTGGGGCAGACCGTTGCAGACGACCTGCTGGGCATGATCTTTTCCAAGTTTTGCATTGGAAAATAAGACATCTCCAGGATGTCGAGGCGAAGGATGTTTCACGTGGAACATCCTTCGTGTTGATTTCTTCCTGCGGGATCGCTGGCCCCGAGTGAAGGCGTTCGGATGCCTACATCCGAAGCCAGAGCTTTCCGCTGACGGCGTCCGTCGGGCTGTTGAACCGGGTCCCGAGGCTGGAGGCAAGTTCTGCAAGCCGGGAGATCCGGGGCGGCTCGGACAGACCGACCGCTTGCATGAGAAGAGATTGTTCGCTCAACTCTTGGCTGTTTTCGAATCTGTCGGACTCTGCCGATGTGATGCGCAGGAAAAGAACCTGCTCGTTTTCGGAAGCAGAATCTCGTGAAGGAATTTTGACTGCAAGCACTCGAGCCTCGGAAAGACCTTGAACGATGGCCTCCAGCGGCAGCCGTACTCCCCTTTGCTCTGACTTCTGCTGCAGAAGACGCAGCATCAGGGCTGCAAGCAGGGAGGCTGCAATGAGGCCCTGCTCAAGAACCGGATGATCATCGTCCTCTGAATGGTGTATGAGTCTTCTCATCATGGACGAGGCATGCCAGTACAGCGGCTCCCAGAGGCGGCAGATGCGGGCGATATCCTCCTTCGTGGCGGCCTTGCTCCTCTCTGCATTGCAAAGCCAGAATGAGAGCCCTTGATGCCTGTGAAGAGAGCTCGCCTGAGGCTGCTGCAGCGGCGCCTCAAGCGCATTCATTGACAGCATTTCCATTGCCTGCCGGTGCATGGCGGCGGTCTCTTCTGCGCCTGTTGGATTTCTGACAAGCAGTCCTGTATTGAAGGAAGTCTGCGGCAAAACTTCCCTGAGCGACACCCGGTCCAGAAGTTTGAAGTACCATCCCGACCCGTCGCCCGGAAGCTGCCTGAAGCTGGAGAAATCCTGGAAATGCCCCTCAAGAAGACGCTGAACATCCGACGGGCTCTGCGCAAACTGTTTGCCGGTGGAAACTTCAAACCCAAGCGGAAAGCCACGGTCATCAACCAGGGCGACAAGTCGATCTGTAGAGGAGGCTCGCAGAAGCCCGGAGGCATTCCGAATCCAGACCGCGGCTTCAGTGCTCAAGGCAAGCTTTCTGGAAATCCACTGAAAAAGAGCGTGCTGATGCCTGCCAAGAAACTCCAGAACGTCCCGGCGCGTCTGAGCGTCTGCGGGGACTTGCAAAAAGCCCAGCCATGTGTTGGAAGGCTCTGCGCGGAACATGGCCTTGGTTTGCTTTCCCAGTGCCAGATCACAAATCAGAAGAAAAATCGCCTTCTGAAAGGCTGGGGTCGGTTGAATGACATCTTTCAAGGTTCGAATTTTCTCTGGAAGAGCCAGAGCGCCGTTCCAGAGCGAACGCAGGACATAGTGACCATAATGAAACTCCGGGAAGATTCCCGGGAACGCTGACCTGCTGGAGATCCTTTCAAGAAGCTCATCCAGGCCGCCCAGCCGGGATTGCTCATCAAGCTGCCTGCGGTTGCGGCGGGCGCCAGCGAGCTCCTGCTTGAGTTTCTCAACGGCAAGAGGATCCTTTTGTAGCAGCGCATCGAGCCTCCCAAGGTTCCTGACGACGCGCTTTTGTGTGCGTCCTTCTGCATCGCGATAAGACTCAACGATGCGAACGTAGCGGTGCGGCGCACCGTGGATTTGAACAAACATCAGAGGAAATCAACATTGAAATAAACCACAATATACCACCATTATGTATCTATAAAATACAAACAAAAACAAAGGCCAATCTGAATGACGCAGGCAGATTTGATCAAGATGAAGAGCCTTGAAAATAAAGAATCGAGCGCAAGGACCGGACATTCAGGCGATTGATATACTGCATGCTCCAGAAAGATGTTCCACGTGGAACATTTGGTGACGTTGATCTGCTTCATCCCCCATCAAGTTGAAATGGATCCCTCACCTGATGTTCCACGTGGAACATTGAACAACCAGACCTTTGTTCAGAAGGATGATTGCGGGTCATCCGTTGATATGTTTGGGCGCGTGACGTCAGGACTCGACAGTCTTGTTTGGCGAAACGGCGCCTGGCGGACGGCGGGGCTTTGAGACCAAGGCCGTCGACTGACCAGGTTTGATTCGTCCCGCGGCGGCCAGGGCTGTCTGAAGAAGGACAGCGGCTGCGAGCCGTTGACCCTGGTTCCGTGTCCCGCAAACAGCGACGGAATCTGCAGGTGTTTGTCGTTCTGGAATTCAATAATTGGAAAATCGGCGTTTTCTCTTTTACCTGACGGCAAGGATGTTCGCCGGGGTTTGATGAATGATTCTGCATTTCAATGAATGTTCCACGTGGAACATTCATTGCGTCAGGCGGTGTCTTCAAAAACAGAGAAACAAAGGCCTGTTGTTCAGACGTCGATGTTCCACGTGGAACATCGAGGATGCAGGCAGTGAAACAGCGAATAATGTTTCACGTGGAACAAAGATGAACTACCCTGAAGCATTTGATGTAATTGTCGTCGGCTGCGGTCATGCCGGAGCAGAGGCGAGTCTTGTTGCCGCCCGAATGGGGGCAAGGACGCTTCTCGTGACGCACAATGTAGAAACGATTGGCCAGCTATCCTGCAATCCTTCCATCGGAGGAATTGGCAAGGGGCACTTGGTAAAGGAAGTGGATGCCATGGGCGGCGCCATGGGTGTGGTGACGGATCTTGCCGGCATTCAGTTCCGAATTCTGAACAGCTCCAAGGGGCCTGCTGTTCGTGCGACGCGAGCTCAGATTGATCGAAACTTGTATCGCGTGGAGATGCGCCGCCGCATTGAGAACCAGCAGAATCTCTGGATTTTTCAGCAGGCAGTCGACGATCTGATTGTTGAAGAAGACAAAGTCTGCGGCGTTGTGACCCAGACCGGAATACGGTTCTCTTCGAAGACGGTGGTTCTTTGCGCCGGGACGTTCCTCAACGGACTGGTGCATATTGGTCTGGATCATTACTCGGCCGGCCGCGCAGGAGATCCCCCGTCGATTTCACTTGCGAAACGATTGATTGAGCTTGGTCTTCCAAGGGGGAGATTGAAGACGGGAACTCCAGCACGCATCGATGGTCGATCCATTGACTTCTCCAGGTGTAAGGAGCAGCCGGGGGATCTTGCTCCGGTTCCGTTCTTCTCCCTGATGGAGCCTGGAATTGAACACCCGCGGCAGGTTCCGTGCTGGATCACCTATACGAATGAGCGAATGCACGACGTCATTCGCGCCAATCTTGATCGTTCCCCGATGTACTCTGGAATCATTGAAGGGATTGGCCCGCGTTATTGCCCCTCCATCGAGGACAAGGTGATGCGCTTCAAGGACAAGACGAGCCACCATGTTTTTCTGGAGCCGGAGGGGCTCGATACAAACGAGTTCTATCCAAATGGAATCTCAACATCCCTTCCGTTTGATGTGCAGCTTGAGATGATTCATTGCATCCCGGGGCTTGAGAATGCACATCTGCTGCGGCCTGGCTATGCCATTGAGTACGATTTTTATGATCCGCGCGAACTGAAGAGAACGTTTGAAACGAAGTTTTTGAAAAATCTCTACTTTGCCGGCCAGATCAACGGAACCACTGGTTATGAGGAGGCTGCGGCGCAGGGGCTGCTTGCCGGAGTGAATGCGGCCTCAAGAGCGCTTGGGCGTGAGGAGTGGACTCCGAGACGGGATGAGGCCTACATCGGGGTCATGGTTGATGATTTAACCACGCGCGGCGTCACGGAACCCTACCGGATGTTTACGAGTCGTGCGGAATATCGCCTGAGTCTTCGCGAGGACAATGCAGATGTACGGCTTGCAGAGCTCGCACATTGCATTGGAGCTCTTCCCGAGGAGAAGTGGCGGCGATTCTGCACCAAGAGGGAAACTGTTGAACGCGAATTGCAGCGTTTGAAGACCACCTGGGTGAATCCCGCGATGCTGAAGGCGGGTGAGGATGCGCGGGTTCTTGGAACATCGATTGAACGCGAGTACAACCTTTCAGCTCTGTTGTCTCGCCCAGGAGTTCGGTATCAGGACCTGATGACGCTTAAGAAGGCTGATGATGCCCTGGTGAGCCCCGATAGCCTGTCGGATGGCCTGCAAATTGAACAGCTGGAGATCGCGCTCAAGTACCAGGGCTATATCGAGCGGCAGAAGGATGAGGTGGAAAAGACCCGTGCGCATGAAACGATGCGGATCCCGGAAGACATTGACTACGACAAGGTCACCGGACTCTCCTTTGAGGTGCGGCAGAAACTCAAGCAGATCCGCCCTGAAACGCTGGGACAGGCAGGACGGATTTCCGGAGTGACGCCTGCTGCCATTTCCCTTCTGCTGATTCATTTGAAGCGCTTGAAGTGGGATAGAAAGTCATGACACTGGAATTGAATGCTGAAAAAATCCAGGCGCGTGCTGGGGAACTGCTCGCAATGACGCTTTCAGAGGAGGAGGCCTCGCGCCTTGCTCGCTTTGCCGAGCTGCTTGCGAAGTGGAATGCAACGTACAACCTCACGAGCATTACGCGCCCGGAGGATGTCTTGGATCTGCACCTGATGGACTCGCTGGCACTGGCTCAGTGTTCCCGGGATTTGCTCAGCGGCAGCAAAAAGGTTCTCGATGTGGGCAGCGGTGGCGGCCTGCCTGCGATTCCGCTTGCCATTGTGAGGCCGCAGCTTGAAATTACCATGGTTGATGCCGTGCAGAAGAAGACGATCTTTCAGCGGCAGGCGATTGCGCTTCTCAGGCTGACGAATATTCGTGCGCTCCATGCCCGTGTTGAGCAAATCAAGAACCAGTGCTTTGACGTCATCACGAGCCGTGCCTTTGCATCGCTTTCCGATATGGTTCGACTCACAGCACCGCTTCTATCGGAAAACGGCATCTGGCTTGCCATGAAGGGGAAGCTTCCCCAGGACGAAATCGATGCTCTGCCTGAAAATGTCGCAGTCGAAGAGATTATTGGCATTGAAAAATTGAATTTCGACCGTCATTTAATTGTCCTCAAAAAAATTTCCGTGGATGGGAATTCGGTTTGAGGTCATTTATTTCGGAGTTGTTTTTCCGTTGAAAATGCCGATTTTCGTGAAAACATCGGCTGCTGGATGATCAGAAAACAGGGAAAAAAATTTTGCGCTTTTGAGAGAAAAGGGATCGCAACACTGGCAAAATTTCAGGACGAACCAAATTTTTTTCCAAAGAAAAAGAATGGAGTTTTCCTCAGGCGTGATGCACGCATTCTCAAGGAAAATGCGGCGAGGAATTTTGGGGAGACCCCATGAACAGCACGCCGCCGGTCTCCTGACCAGGGGAGATTGTTCGTCCAAACAAACGGTGCGGTGCAGGGGAAAGGTGAAGGTTTTAAAAAGTTTGATTATTCAAACTTAATTCAAGTCAGAAGGAACAGGCAAGGGATGGCTTACATTTTTTGCGTCGCCAACCAGAAGGGAGGCGTTGGAAAAACGACGACGGCGGTCAACACGGCCGCAGCGCTTGCGCGTCGCCGCCAGAAGGTGCTTCTTGTTGATCTCGATGCCCAGGGCAATGCCACGATGGGCTCCGGCGTGGAGAAAAACGAGTGTGAAAAGACGGTCTACCAGCTTCTGATCGGCGAGGCGGTCTTTGATGATGTGGTTTGCAAGAGTCCGAGCGGCGGCTACGACCTCATCCCCGCCAACCGGGATCTGTCTGCGGCCGAAATTGACCTCATGCAGCTCAAGAATCCCGACCGGCGTCTCAAGAACGTCATCGACAAGGTGGCCGACCGGTACGACTTCATTCTCATCGACTGCCCTCCGTCGCTGTCGATGATTACCGTCAACGCCCTGTGCTGCGCGCACGGGGTGATCATCCCGATGCAGTGCGAGTACTTTGCGCTCGAGGGGCTGAGCGACCTTGTCAACACCGTGCGCCGCATTCGCCAGAACAAGAATGCCGATCTGCAGATCATCGGTCTGTTGCGCGTGATGTTCGATGCGCGCATGACGCTGCAAAAGGAGGTGAGCGAGCAGCTCAAGGAAAATTTCGGCGACCGGGTCTTTGACACCGTCATCCCCCGCAACGTCCGGCTGGCCGAGGCGCCCTCCTACGGCGAGCCTGGCATCGTCTACGACAAGACGAGCCGCGGAGCCCGGGCCTACCTTGCCTTCGGCCGCGAGCTCATCAAGCGCATGAAGGACCGCGACGCTCAATCCAACGAGGAGGAATAAACCATGGCTGCAACCAAGAAGCTCCGCGGACTGGGCCGCGGTCTGGACACGCTTTTGGGCGACGACGTTCCGAAGGCTCCCGCAAGAAAGACGACGGCTGCGCCTGCGGCGCCCGAGGCGCCCTCCGAGAACATGGTGGTGGAGCTTGAGCTCACGCTGCTCAAGGCCGGCAAGTATCAGCCCCGAACGCTCATCGAGCAGGAGAAGCTTGCCGAACTGGCCGAGTCGATCAAGCAGCAGGGCGTGATCAGCCCCATCATCGTGCGCCGCAGCACCAACGGCCGCTATGAGATCATTGCGGGCGAACGGCGCTTCAGAGCCTCCAAGATTGCCGGTCGAAAGACGATTCCCGCCATCGTGCGCAAGGTTGAGGACAAGGACGCGCTTGCCATGGCGCTCATTGAAAACATGCAGCGCGAGGATCTCAATGCCATGGAGGAGGCCCTTGGGGTGAAGCGGCTCATCGATGAGTTCGGCTACACCCATGAGCAGGCGGCTGAGGCGATCGGGCGCAGCCGCTCGGGCACGACGAACCTGCTGCGGCTTCTGAATTTGACCGATCCGGTGCAGCAGATGCTTGTCGATGGCAAAATTGACATGGGGCATGCCCGCGCCCTGCTGTCGCTGGCCGGCGCCGAGCAGATCCAGGCCGCCAATGAAATTGCCGCCCGGGAGCTTTCGGTGCGCGAGGCCGAGAAGCTCGTGGCGCAGATGGCCGCCCAGCCGCGGACCAAGGCCGCCAGAAAGCCCCCGAAGGTCAATCGCGACGATCAGATTCTCGAGGAAAGGCTCTCGGAGTCGATCGGCGCGCCTGTTCACGTTGTCTACGGACGCAAGGGCAAGGGGCAGCTGGTCATCGACTTTGCCAATTTCGATGATCTGGACGCCCTGATCGCAAGGATCGCTCCAGGCGTCAAGGAAGAAAATTAGTCCGGGCTGCAGGGGAAATAAGGGGTTATACCTACAAAGTAATACCCCCTATAAGCCCTTCAGCCACTTGTTAAAAAGTGTGAGAATCCATAAAATTGCGCCGTTTTAGGGACAGAAGCACGGTATGAATCGTGAGGAATTGATCCGTATCGTCGCGTGGCAGTATGTGTTCGTCTGCGTGGTGGCTGCCGTCGCCTGGCTTGGCTGGGGGATGGTCGCCGGTCTTTCCGCGCTGGGCGGAGGAATGTGCGTCGCTGTACCCAACTCCATTTTCGCGCTCAATCTGATTCTGACGCAGATGGCGAGAAAGCCGGTGAGGCCGACGGGCGTCATCGTCGGAGAGTTCCTCAAGATGATCGTCATCTGCGCGCTCTTTGTGCTGATGGCGAAGTTCTTCCCGGGGTTGAACTGGCCTGCAATGCTGGCGGGAATCGTCGCCGCCGTGTTCGGGCAGTTTGCCCTTGTCTTTTCTAAACACTAAACCGAAGGATTGGTTATGGCTACGACTGAAGCTCTCAGCCCGACTGGGTACATGCTTCATCACCTTGCACATAATGCCTCAGGAAAAATGGCGTCGATCATCGACTTCTCGGTGATCAACTACGACACCATCGTGTTTTCCGTTCTCATGCTCTGCGTCGGCTTGTGGCTGCTTTATCGCGGCGCCCGCAAGGCGACCAGCGGCGTGCCCGGCAAGTGGCAGTGCGCGGTTGAAATGCTCGTCGAGATGGTCGAGGAGCAGAGCAAGTCGATCGTCCACGGCGATCGCTCGTTCATCGCTCCGGCGGCTCTGACGGTCTTCGTCTGGGTTGTCCTGATGAACGCCATCGACTTGATTCCGGTGGATCTGCTGCCCTGGCTTGCGAGCCTGGTTGGCATTCACTACCTGCGTCCGCTTCCCACCGCCGACCTCAACGGCACGCTCGGCATCTCGGTGAGCGTGCTGCTGCTCTGCATCTACTACGGCTTCAAGGTCAAGGGCGCCGGCGGCTTCGTGCACGAGCTCTTTTCTGCGCCGTTCGGCAACAACGTTCTGCTGTGGCCGTGCAATTTCGCCCTGAACATCGTTGAGTACATCGCCAAGACCGTCAGTCTCGGTATGCGACTCTTCGGCAACATGTACGCAGGCGAACTGGTGTTCTTCCTGATTGCTCTTCTGGGCGGCTACGCGCTTTCCTTCGGCGCCGTCGGCGGATCCCTGAGTGCACTCGGTCAAGTCGTGGCCGGCCTTTGCTGGTGGCTGTTCCACATTTTGATTGTTCTTCTGCAGGCGTTCATCATGATGATGCTGACCTTGGTTTACCTCGGTCAGGCGCATGAGTCGCACTGACGGAATTTTTCCTCCATCCTTTTTTCTTTCTTTTCTTCCCTCACGGAAACTTAAGGAGTTTGCAATGACCAACGTTGCTATGGTTGCCCTGGCCTGTGGCCTCATCATCGCCTTCGGTGCTATCGGCGCCTGCCTCGGCATTGGCATCATGGGTTCCAAGTACCTCGAGAGCGCTGCTCGTCAGCCTGAGCTGATGAACACCCTCCAGACGAAGATGTTCCTGCTCGCCGGCCTGATCGACGCCGCCTTCCTGATCGGCGTCGGCGTGGCCATGATGTTCGCCTTTGCTAACCCGTTCGTCGGCTAATTCCCATCCGCGGATTAGCTCGAAAAGATCGTCTCTATTCTTATGACGTCGTCGACGCCTGAGGGTGCGTGCTGCGCCTTCGGCGCGTCGGCAGGAACGGGGTTTAACAATGAACATTAATGCCTCACTGTTTGTACAGATGGTGGTGTTCTTCATCGGCTGCTGGATCACGATGAAGTACATCTGGCCGCCCTTGATCAAGGCGATCGAGGAGCGCCAAAACAAGATCGCCGAAGGTCTTGCTGCTGCGGACAAGAGCGCAGAGGCTCTTGCTGAAGCCCAGGTCAAAGGCAAGGAGATCGAGGCCGAGGCTCGCGCCCGCGCCACGACGATCGTGTCCGACGGCGAAAAGCGCGGGGCAATGATCGTTGAAAACGCCAAGGAACAGGCGCAGGTTGAGGCCGATCGCATTATTGCCAATGCGAAGGCCGAGGCCGCCCAGGAGATGCAGCGCGCCCGCGATCAGCTTCGTGATGAAGTCGCCGCTCTGGCGGTGGCCGGCGCCCAGCAGATTCTGGCTCGAGAAGTGGACAAGTCCGTTCACGCTCAGCTGCTCGAACAACTTAAGGCAAAGCTCTAATCATGGCTGAACTTTCGACGATTGCACGTCCTTACGCGCAGGGCCTTTGGAAGGCCATGCAGGAGCGTGGGACCACTGCTCAGGCTGCTCAGATGGCGGATGTCCTCGATGCGCTCAGCGAGGTGACCCGGAATCCTGAGGTCGCGGAGCTTGTCAACGACCCCAAGATTACCGATGAAGAGCTGTATGACGTCATCGCCGGCTCGCTCGGTCAGGATCTGCCTGATCAGCTGCCCGGCCTGCTGCGTACAGTCATCGAAAACGGTCGTCTTAATGCTTTGCCCGAGATCGCCGCACAGTTTCACGCGCTCAAGAACGAATCCGAAGGTGTCGCTGACGCCTACATCGAGACCGCCTACGCGCTCACAAAGAAGGAGATCGAGCAGCTGCTCGAGGCTCTTTCAAAGAAATTCCCCGGCAAGAAGCTCAACCCTGTGGTGACGATCAACAAGTCGCTCATCGGCGGGGTCAGCATCCGGGTTGGCGATCAGGTTCTCGACGGTTCTGTTCGCGCACGTCTTGCGCAGATGCAGCAGGCGCTCACCGCATAAATTTCGGAGCTCAAGAATGCAACTCAATCCTAGTGAAATCAGCGAGCTGCTCAAGCAGCGCATCGAAGGCCTCGGGGTCTCCGCTGATCTCCGTACCCAAGGCACCGTGGTGTCGGTGACCGATGGTATTTGCCGTGTGCACGGTCTTCATGACGTGATGCAGGGTGAAATGCTGGAATTCCCCGGCAACACCTACGGCCTCGCACTGAACCTTGAACGTGATTCGGTTGGCGCGGTTATTCTCGGCAACTACGAACACATTTCCGAAGGCGACACCGTCAAGACGACGGGCCGCATTCTCTCGGTTCCCGTTGGCCCGGCCCTGATCGGCCGCGTGGTCAACGCCCTGGGCCAGCCCATCGACGGCAAGGGCCCGATCGACACGAAGGAATTCGACGTGGTCGAGAAGGTGGCTCCCGGCGTGATCGATCGCCAGTCCGTGAGCCAGCCCGTGCAGACCGGTCTGAAGTCCATCGACGCGATGATCCCGATCGGCCGCGGCCAGCGCGAGCTGATCATCGGTGACCGCCAGTGCGGCAAGACCGCCATCGCGCTCGACACCATCATCAATCAGAAGGGCAAGAACCTCACCTGCGTGTACGTCGCCATCGGCCAGAAGGCCTCGACGATCGCCAACGTGGTCCGTCAGCTCGAGGAGCACGGCGCCATGGAGTACACGATCGTGGTGGCTGCCACGGCCTCTGAATCGGCCGCCCTGCAGTACATCGCCCCCTACGCCGGCGCGACGATGGGCGAGTACTTCCGCGACCGCGGCCAGGACAGCCTCATTGTTTACGACGACCTGACCAAGCAGGCCTGGGCTTATCGCCAGATTTCCCTGCTGCTGCGTCGTCCGCCGGGACGTGAAGCCTATCCGGGCGACGTGTTCTACCTGCACAGCCGTCTGCTTGAGCGTGCTGCGCGCGTGAACGCGACCTATGTCGAGCGCTTCACCAAGGGCGCCGTGAAGGGCAAGACCGGTTCGATGACCGCCCTTCCCATCATCGAAACGCAGGCCGGCGACGTGACCGCCTTCGTTCCGACGAACGTGATTTCCATTACCGACGGCCAGATCTTCCTGGAGACCGACCTCTTCAACGCTGGTATTCGTCCCGCCATCAACCCCGGCATCTCGGTGTCGCGCGTGGGCGGCGCAGCGCAGACCAAGGTCATCAAGAAGCTCGGCGGCGGCGTGCGTCTGGCTCTGGCCCAGTATCGCGAACTCGCGGCCTTCGCGCAGTTTGCGAGCGATCTCGACGAAGCCACCCGCAAGCAGCTCGAGCGCGGCCGCATCGTGACCGAACTCATGAAGCAGCCCCAGTACCAGCCCCTGCAGGTCTGGGAAGAGGCCGTGACGCTGTACGGCATTGAAATGGGCGCCTTCGACGACGTGTCCGTCAAGGATGCCCTCAAGTGCGAACGCGGCATGCGCGAGTATCTCAAGCAGCACTACACGGAACTCGTTGATCGCATCGAAGAGAAGAAGGAGCTGTCCAAGGAGGACAACGCCGCTCTCAAGGCTGCCATTGAAGAGTTCAAGAAGAACGGTGCTTGGTAAGAGCGCACGAAACATTCTGAGAGGACCAAATGCCTAGTACTAAGGAAATTCGCGGAAAGATCAAGAGCGTACAAAATACGCGCAAGATCACCAAGGCGATGCAAATGGTTGCGGCCTCGAAGATGCGCAAGGCTCAGGACCGGATGCGCGAAGCTCGTCCGTACGCCGACAAGATCCGCAACATCATTGCGCACTTGTCCGAGGCGCGCGTCGACTACAACCATCCGTTCCTCGTCAAGCACCCGACCCAGACCGGCAAGGAAGCCATGATCTTGGTGACCACCGACAAGGGTCTGGCCGGTGCGCTGAATACCAACATTCAGCGTCACGTTCTCCACAAGGTTGGCGAGCTCCGCGCCAGCGGCGTGTCCCTGCAGGTGACGGCCATCGGCAACAAGGCCGTGGCCTTCTGCGGCCATGCCGGGCTCGAGCTCATCAGCCAGGTGGTGCAGCTCGGCGACCGCCCGCAGCTTGATCGCCTCTTGGGGGCGATCCGTGTGCAGCTCGATGCATACGCCCAGGGCAAGGTCGACCGCGTCTACCTCGCTTACTCGCGTTTTGTCAACGCCATGAAGCAGGAACCGGTGATTGAGCAGATTCTGCCGCTCACTGACGAGAAGCTCGCACCGCTCGGAGAAAAGCCGCGCGCATATTCGTGGGACTACATCTACGAACCTGATGCGCAAACCGTGCTCGATGAACTGCTCAAGCGCTATGTCGAGGCTTTGATTTATTCGGCGGTTGCAGAGAACATGGCTTCCGAACAGTCCGCGCGCATGGTGGCCATGAAGGCCGCCTCGGACAACGCCAAGAAGCTCATCGACGAGCTGCAGCTTGTCTACAACAAGACCCGTCAGGCCGGCATTACGAAGGAAATCACCGAAATCGTCGGTGGTGCCGCCGCCGTGTCTTAAATGGATTTGAATACCGAGGATTAACATGAGTATCGGA
>CALXQK010000005.1 GCA_944390745.1 uncultured Duodenibacillus sp.
CCCAAGCTTCTTCACAAGCACTCACGCGCGCGCACGTACGCGCGTCGGATCTGATTTATCCGATATCCGATTCTGATCCGATCGGATCAGATCAGATCGGTAATCAGTGGATCGATGCATTGCGCGCGCGAGGGTTTGCCGAAGGGCAGCTGCGGAAAGCCCAGAAGGAATTTGAGGTTTTGATCCAGGGAGGCCTGTCCTTGGAGCAGCTTCAGGTTGTGGCTGATCGCGTGATCGCCAACAAGCCTGGCGATTTTGCCTATGCCGTTCGCTACTTGCTCACAGCCTGCACGAACGAATTGGCCGCGGCCAAGGCGGGTTCTCCTTCGGTGGGCAAACCCAACGGCGGTCTCGTCAAGGCTGCGCCGGTAGTTGCTCCCAAGAAAACGGTGGACGAGGAAGTCGCTGAGATGCAGCGTCTCCTGCAGCGAGGGGCGCATCCGTTTTGTTTTCCGGACCAGGAGCAACCAGCGGTGCAGCGGGTCCTCGAACAAGCGCGCGACGAATGGCTTTTGGCTGGCAAAGCCGTGGAAGGCATTAGTCCCGCAGGCAGACCCGTGCGCGACCTGAGGGCTGCCAAACAAGTCAAGTACTACGGAGTGGAAGATGCAAAAGCGCGAATTGCAAAGCAGCGCCGCAGCTGATCGGCTGTGCCGGTCGGCGTACTGCGAGAAACACGGCGACTACGTCGAAGCTGGGCGGAAAGTCTTTGGACGCGTCATTTGGTTTGGCTGCGCGAAATGCCAGGAGGAGGAGCGCAAACGCCAGGAGATGCTTCAAAAGCTCGAAGAAGCACGAGGACATGCTTGGAGCTATCGGCTGCTTTTTGGAGAGTGGCTTCCCAAAGCCTTCGACTTCCCACTCGAAAACTTCGAGGTGCTCGATGCAGCCATGGGAGACGCCTACTGCGCGGCTGAGGAATACGTACGCAATTTCTATCGCTACCGGAGCGAAGGACGAGGCTTGTTTCTCACGGGCACGGCCGGCACCGGCAAGACCAAACTCGCTTGCGCAGTGCTCAAGTCGCTTTTTCCGGACGTTGTCGGTTGCTACGTCACGCTGAGCGACTTGGGGGACCGTGTTCGTCAAACGTGGAGAAGTTTAAGCGGGGAAAGCGCTCCCTTTACCGAAGCGCAGCTTTTGAACGCGGTCTATCGAGCCCCGCTTTTGGTGCTCGACGAAATCGGAACGATTGCTAAGCCCCAGGACGGTGAGCTGCTTTTCAAGGTGATCAACACACGCTACAGCAACCTGCTGCCGACGATCGGCATTTCCAACCTCAGTTTGAAGGAGCTCTGCAGCCTCTATAGCGAGCGTCTCAGTCGCCGAATGGAGGAAAGAAACCAGACGATCGTCTTCGACTGGACGCCTTGGCAAGAGCGCAAAAAACAGAACGAAAACGGATTTTCATCAGGAAGGTGAACGATGACGAATAACTTCAGAAAACCTACGCGCCTCACGACCCGCATTGAAAAGGCAACCTTGGTTGCAATCGAACTGCTTCATCCGAACTTGGAGCATGAGCTTGCACCGATTTCCTCGCGGCAGCTCCTTGACAGCGTGCAGCACAGCATGCCCAACGACCAGGTCACCGAAAGCGAACTGTTGGTCGCAGTAAACAAGCTCCATCAGAAGGGCCAATTGTCGGAACTGCAGATTCAAGCTTCGCCCGAAGACGGCAGCCTCGTATTCCTCGTGCGGGGCAGCAATTACGCCGAGCGCTCACGCGGCTACAAGCAGTCGTGGCGCAGAAAGTACACGTCCTACGGACTCAAGTACACCATTGTGTTTCTGACGCCCGAACAGGCGGAGCTCGTGCAGCGACTTCACAGCGCGAATCTCGCCCGGTGTAAGGCTGCTATCGCCAGAGATGCCAACGCCAAGTTAGCCGCTGCGGTGCAGCCCGTGGAAGATGCAGCCACGCAGGCTTTGAAGTCTGCCGTGATGGCGATCGGAGGTTGAGATGAAGAGACTTGCGATCATGAATGAAAAGGGCGGTGTCGGAAAGTCGATGGTGGCCTGTCAATTCGCCTTTTACGCTGCTCTCAAGCGCGGGCTGCGTGTCTTGGTGCTCGATTTCGATCAGCAAGGCAACACGACCAACACGCTCACGCATTCGGGCAAATGCTGCGTCGCTGCTGTTTCGACTGGAAAGCTCCTTGTGAGCGCTGAAATTCCGAGCGCCGAAGAGCTTGATTCTCCTTTCGTGCTGATGCCAGCCGACAACTATTTGGTACAGCTCGAGCGCACGGGGGTAACAAATCATCAGACGTTCATTCTCAACGTCAACAACGCGTTGGAGACGCTTGACGATCAGTTCGATCTCTGCGTCATCGACACCAACCCGTCGCCTGATGTGCGGGCCACGGCTGCGATGGCAAACGCCACGCATGTCCTTGCTCCGCTGGAGCTCAAGCAAGAGTCGCTTGACGGCGTCTTTGAGCTTCTCAACAAGGTGCACGGCATACAGGAGAGCTTGAACCCGGAACTGCAGCTTTTGGGCCTGCTACCGAATTTGGTCGAAAAGAAGCCCTATCAGATTGCCGGGCTCAATGCGCTTCTCTCCGGAGCCGGGAAATTCCTTTTCAAGCTAGCGAGCGGCAAACCCGCGGCGATTCCCAATGCAGCGGCCATTGCCGAAGCCCAGGGGGACGGTCGGCCGCTATGGGAAGGGCCGCGCACGAAGGTCGAGCGCGTGTCGGGCATTTGCCGTCAGGTATGGGAAGCCATGGCCGACCAAATGGGACTTGAGAACCGAGCCGATCAACAATCGCAGGAGAAAGCGTGATGGCACTGGACGTTTCGAGACTCAAGGCAATGACGGAAGGCTATTCCTCGCTCGGACACCAACCCGGCAACAGCGTGTTGGAGATTGCGCTTGACAGAATCGAGCGTGACGAGTCGCAGCCGCGAAAGAACTTTGACGAGGACACGCTGCGTGACCTTGCGGAGTCCATTGAGACCTATGGCTTGCTGCAGCCCATCGTTGTTCGCAAAAAACCGAACGCCCTGGACCGCTACATCATCGTTGCGGGCGAACGTCGATACCGCGCTTCACAGCTGCTCAAGGCCCGCACGATCAAAGCGGTGCTGTTGGATACAGAGCACGACGACGCAGAGCTCGGCTATCTGCAGGTGATTGAAAACATCAAGCGTGATGCGCTCACGATGGCTGAACTCGCAGACTTCATTGCGAGCCGAATCGCCGCGAAAGAAACGGCTGTTTCGATCGGCAAGAAGCTGGGGATTTCCAAGCCGCAGATGACGCGATACGCCGCCTGGGCGGAGATGCCGGAGAGTATTCGCGAACTCATTCGTTCGCAGAAAGTTCCTTCGATCAAGATCGCTTACGAGCTCTATCGCAAGTGGAAAGAAACGCCGGAGGCCGTTGAAGCCGCCATTTCGGAAGCGGCGGAAGACTTCGAGTGGACGATGACGGCGGTCAAGATGATCGGCAACGCACCTGAGGTCGAAGAGACCGACACCTTGGCTGCAGAAAGTTTAGAAGCTCACCCAGACTTGGAAGTCGAAGGTGGTCCGGAAGAGCCCCAAGCTGCGGAGACTGAAGAAACGGGTGCGCAATGGAATGCCGGTGCTGACGAAAACGAGGAGTCGGCGTCTTTTGAGTCTTCACCCGATTTCGAAGAGGAGAGCGGCGTAGCGGAGCTGTCTTTTGAAGAGGCGTCCGCTGAAACGGGTGACGAGCGTTTATCAGGAAAACGGCTTCCTTGCGTCGTGGTCGCGATCGACGGACGCGAAGCGGCCTTGATTCTCAAGCAACCAGCCGACGGTTTCGTGACGGTGAAGTTTCTCGATGAGGATGATGCCGAGGCCATCGACGTCGAAGTTGAACGCGTGCGTTTGCTGAGGGTGGACGATGGACAAGGCAACTGACAGCGCCGTGCTTTCTCTTCGCCTTCAAGACGCAGCGTTGGCGGAACTGACCGAACGTGCGCAATGTGCGGGGAAGACGCGCTCTCGCTTTGCAAGGGAACTCATCATGAAGGCGTTGTCGGTTTCCTCTCCTGTCAGAACGGTCTTTCGGACGGTGGACGAGGAGGAACTGATTAAGCCGCATGCGCTCAAGCTGCTACTCAAAGAAAGTGAAAATGAAGCGCTCATGCGCATTGCGGCGGCTCAAGGCGTCAGTCGGCAGCAACTTGTGATCGGTCTCATTCGAATGGTGGCTGCATCAGAACCGCAGTTCACCAAAGACGAGACGCAGGCTCTCTATGCGGCGACCTGGGAGCTGCGCAAGATCGGCGTGAACATCAATCAGATTGCGAAGCGCTTGAACGAAGAAGCCAAAGCCGGTCGTCTACGCGGAACCGAAGCCGCGCAGTTCCTCAAGCTTTCGACGGCATTGACGAACCGCATGGAGCACGTCGTCGGAAAGGTTGGCGACCTCGTCAAGGCAAGCCGCGCACGCTGCAAGCTCGTTGAAATCGTGCGGAAGGACCAGCCATGAAAAAAGAGACGTTGCTCGCACTTGCAGCGGGCTTTCGAGAAGCCAATCCGCAGCTTTCTGGGCATGGATTTGTGACGATCTACAAGGGGATGGTCACCGGGTGGAAACGGACGCTGGATCGCCCAGAGACAGAGGTTCCTGGAGCCTATGCTGTAGGAGCGGATGCAAGTATTTTTCGTGCTTGCGACGGGGAGCATGAGCACGGTGCTCGTGCGTTTCTCCCTGCTACGAACGAATGCTTGAACGCGGACGAAGAGTGCGCTGAATGATCGCAGGCATGCCGCAGAAGCTCGGAGCATCTATCAAGCGATGGCGGAGCATCAATTCACGCCAACGGTCTTGACAATGCAAGGGACCGCTAGGCATACTTCAAGCCAAGTCCTCCGTGAAAGCGACGGAGGCCGGGCCTAGGAAACCCGAACCAGTGGCGTGAGCCGCATTATGGAGTTGTTCTCCGCGGCTTTTTTCATGCCTGCTAGTTCCTCATTTTTGAGGTGCTAGCGCAATTCAAGCACTTCAATGTGCAGATCTCCATTATGGGAGAGGCTTGCGGGTCAGCTTCGTGCTGGGCCGTGCCACTGGACGGTTTTCCTACCCCGCAATGCCTCGCCCGCCACCCTAGGAAAGTGGCCCGAGGAAGTTTTTTCCAGTGGAGACTGCTATGCAAGCTGTCATGAAAGGAAGCGCTGTACCGATCGTTGAGGTCGTCGACGGTGTTCCGACTGTACTTTCAACGAACGTTGCAGCTGTTTTCGAAAAACGTAACGACAACGTTATCCGTGACATTGAAGAAATACTGCGTACTCTGCCCGAAGATCGCAAGGGCAATTTCATTGAGACGCAGATTGAGCGCCCCAGCAACCTTGGACGCGGAACCGTAAAGAGCAAGGCTTATCGGCTGACCCGTGATGGTTTCACGTTTCTTGTCATGGGCTACACCGGCGAGAAAGCCGCGAGATTCAAGTGGGCTTACATCGACGAATTCAATCGACAGCAAGCCCTTCTCGAAAGCCAGGTCCTACCTCCGATGCAATCCGAGCGAACGCTGATCGCGGGAGATTCGCTTGCTGAAAACGTGTTGCGGGGACTCTCCGGCCAAATGGATGCGGAGAACGTGGGCGACAAGCTCGTGACTATTGGCACGGTGCTGCAGGTCGTCGGGGCCATTCAAAAGGTGCCCGCGTCGGGGCCGCAGCTGCAGGCCGCACTCAATGCGTTTCAGCTGGCGCTTGAGAAATTTTGTGACACTGATGAGTTAGAAAAGCAACGCCGCCGCAGCCTCAAGGCGCGCAATGCAGCCAGGGCGCGTTGGGATCGTATTCGCCAGGGAGGTGCCGAATGATGAGAGCAGAAATCACCCATCTTCCGATGTTTGACGAGTACGCCTTCATCGAGCAGCACGGTCAGGAACTCACGAGCGACGAGCTCGAAGTGCTTTCGGAGCGAATCGACAATCTTGATCGACATATCATTGCTTTCAACGATGCGGCGATCGACATGCTGCACCGCGCTATTTCTGATCGAGCCTTCGAAGAGGGTAGCGTCGTGGCGGCCAACCTCCTTGAACTACTTGCTGGAATGCAGCGGTACGTGTACCGGGCTCGCGAAGCGCTCGCAGAATGCGCGACCGACGAGACACCGTCAGGGTTGACCTTCTTAAGCGATACGTGAGCTCCCCGAAAAGTTTCCCCGGGAAACTATTCGACGGCCCTCAGAGGGATGAGGGTGGTTGTGGTGACTAGGGCAGGATCGCGAACTTGGGGCGAAACGTATACACGTCCGCCCAAGTTCGCCACAACCACCGCCGCTGGCGGTCGAGTCATTACAGGCTCGGGTGATCTTGCCGTAAGTCGTGAACTGTTTTTTTTGTTAGGTATGGCACTTTGATGTGCGAGAAAACTCCTGTCAATTTTGAATGCATGTTTATCTAACTTTTCACTGCGACAGGAAAGAAAAACTCGACTAGATGCATATCAAATGAGGTCACGGGAACGAAATATACAAGTTGTGTGCCGTAATCCGTAAGCGAAAATTTGAGATGAAAAAAGGGTAATTAGATATGCTAAGAATTATTTATGGTTAATGGGGCTGTCTCGGTTGAAAATATCGGATTCGACAAATAAGCATTTAAATCTATGGCAGGAACCGTTCCAATTTTCTGTAATTCTTGGATAAAACGAATCATGAAGTAGATTAAAAAATTTTCATTTTGTGAAATTTTTATTTGAGACTCTTCTATAAAAAAGCATCCTCCATCGAGACAGCATCCGCAGTTGAGTTTACCAGCTCGTTCGTTGATGCATAATTTTTCGAAAAAGATTTTGTCGAATAAGTTGCTTTTACTGGATCTGTTGGCTAGAATTCCAAAGATTATTTCGTGTAATGACTTTGGTTCTAGTAATCCGTTTGCTGTAGGAATATTGGTTGAAGTTCGTTTGAGGGCTCTTAAACTCCTTGCTTTGTTTGCTGCATAGTCGATGTATTTATTGCTTATCTCTGGCTTCACTTCGAAGGCTGCATAAACACTTTCTGCAGGAACATATGTAATTCCATCACTCTGGAAAACTAAGTAGGAGTATTGTTGATCAAAA
This sequence comes from uncultured Duodenibacillus sp., assembly GCA_944390745.1. Lineage (GTDB taxonomy): Bacteria > Pseudomonadota > Gammaproteobacteria > Burkholderiales > Burkholderiaceae_F > Duodenibacillus. The sequence continues at coordinate 7,060 of CALXQK010000005.1, forward strand.
ATTACAATATCCAACTGATCGCTAGAGCTGCCTTCACTATCGATTACGGTTGCTTTGGCAACTTTGTATCTTTTTGGTAGGTATTTTTCAAAGAATTGGATCCATGCGTTTTCAGAGTGATCCCCGTTATCTACGGGATGAAACATACATGAAGAAGTTTCGAGATCAATCTTCATTTTCTGTTGCTGGTTTTTGAATAAATTTGCAAGCTGAGAGTCTTTGTCAATCATCTTAAAATATTAAAAATAGACTGAAAACTGGCGTTTGCCGCGTAACGTGCAAGTGTTTCCTTTTCACTCTTAGTTAGCTCGTCAGAAAGGATGTTGTTTGTATTTGCTGGATCGTAAATTGTTTTTTCTTCGATATTGAGTGCGATAGAGTTTAGCAAGTGGTAAAAGTTTGAAGTGCAGTGAGACAGGGGTTTCCCTTTAAGATACTCTAAAGCAAAACATTCTAAATATATTGACGGAAAGTTGATTTTATTTAAATCTCGCCAAATTTTTAGCGCGACAATATCATATTGACGACCAGAATTTACTACTTGACTGATGTGGGTATCAATATTTGTTTTGACCCAAGTGTCATATTTGTTTTTGTAAAGAGAGTGATCGTTTCCATATTGCGATTGACGCTTAGCAGGAACAACGTCCACATTGATACTCTCTCCGTTAAGGAAATTCATGGTGACGCCAATTGATACATTTTGCTTTCTGACGTTGTTAATATTTTCACGAAGGCGGGCGTAGCACGAGTTGTAAATCTCTTTAAGAGAATTGGATGTTTTGCTTGATAGTGAAATAAATATATCCATGTCACTCGTCAAATTGGTGGCGGTACCTTTTGCACGTGAACCGGATAGTTTGATATCTACAAGGCATTCTCCAGCCCAAGGACGAATGATCTCACTTAGTGCTGAAAAAACACTTTTTTCAGTTTCGCTTAAACGTGATGGAAGGATTCGTGACTTGATGATCGAATCGTAATAGCATTCTTCACTATATGTCATATAACACTCCTTGATTAGATCACTTCATTTTCACACATCAGTTTAGCTTGTTCGATTACAACATTCACGGCATATGTAGTTTGGTCTGGCGGATATTTGTATTTCTTAAGGAGCTTTTTCACTGTGGTTCGCATTTTTGCTTGCACACTCGAGCGAATAGCCCAATCGACCGTCAGATTTGCTCTTATTGCCTGCGTCAATTCTCTGGCAATCTGCTGCAATGTTACGTCGCTCATCAAACTTCTTGCCGATTCATTGTCGGCAAGAGCGTCATAAAAGGCGAGCTCCTCATCTGATAAGCCAAGCTCGTTACGGTGTGCTTGGTCTTCTCTGAGTCGTTTCGCAAGATCGATCAGTTCTTGAATTACACGAGTCGTGTCAACCGCATGGTTGTGGTACTTCCGGATAGCGGATTCGAGCATTTCAGAAAATTTCTTCGCCTTCACAATGTTCCGGCTGCGATAGCCCTTGATTTCTCCGTTCAGTAGCTTCTTAAGTAGTTCGAAGGAGAGATTTTTCTGCGGCAAATTCTTCATCCCCTCAAGGAAAGCTTCATCAAGAATGCCAATGTTGGGGCGATCCATTCCTTCCGAAGAAAAAAGATCAATGACTTGCCCGGACTTGATGGATCGAGAAACCAAGGCGTTAATTTCCTGTTCCAGCTCACTCTTGCTCTTACGGATACGTGGTGTTGCAGGATTGAGAAATTTAATGACCTGTGACCGTACCGCTTTGTGAAAACCGACCTCCGCTGCGTACTTAAGGCCTTCAGGCGTAGTCGCACAAAGGGAATATGCTGCGGATAATTCTGCGACAACCTTGCAATAGTTCTTTTGCTGTTCATTCTCAAGCCCAAAGATGAAATCCATGACCTGACAGAGAATGGAAGCTCGAACACTTGCTTTCTCAGTTGTGAAGAATTCGGCGTAATCAAGGCCATGCAACATGTCGGAAAGAACATTCAGACTGTCGAGCAAGATCTGAACGGCTTGGGATGTATCGACTTCTTCTTTTCTTCCCTTTGTACCTTGGGTATAAGATGCAATCGCTCGTTTCAGATTTTCAGCAATGCCGATGTAGTCCACAACCAGACCGCCTTCTTTATCCTTGAAGACTCGATTGACGCGTGCGATTGCCTGCATGAGGTTGTGGCCTTTCATGGGTTTGGCAACGTAAAGCGTGTGCATAGGAGGAGCATCGAAGCCAGTCAGCCACATGTCGCGGACGATGACGATTTGAAGTTCATCGTTGACATCTTTCATTCGTTTGGCTAGTTGATCACGCTGACTCTTGGAAGTTCGATGCTTCTGAAATTCTGCAGGATCGGACGAGCTGCTGGTCATGACGATCTTGATCCGGCCTTTGGTAAGGTCGTCACTGTGCCAATGTGGACGCAGCTTGCAGACGGCATCGTAGAGCTTTACGGCGATACGACGGCTCATTGCGACAAACATAGCTTTTCCGCCTTCGTACAGCTGAGCCTCCTGCCGTGCTTCAAAATGTTCAACCAAATCTTTGGCTATGGTATTGACAACCTCGTCGGCTCCAACAATAGCTTCAATTCGAGTCCATTTAGCCTTTGCAGCTGCTGCCACTTCTTCTTCTACATCCTCCGTAATTTCTTCGTATTCGTCATCCAGCTCATTGAGAATGTCATCAGGAATGTTGGCTTGAGCAACACGACTCTCATAAAAAATTTGTACGGTTGTGCCGTCTTCAACAGCTCGATTCAGGTCATAGATGTCAATGTAGTCGCCGAACACGGCACGCGTGTTCTTGTCTACTTCGTCGATAGGGGTGCCCGTAAATCCGATAAAAGAGGCCTGAGGCAAACTTTCGTGGAGGTACTTAGCAAAACCGTAAGACAGTTTGCCATCTTTGTCCTTCTTGCTGACATTGGCTTTAAAGCCGTATTGGCTCCGATGCGCTTCATCAGCCATCACGATAACATTGGAGCGATCGGTTAAAACCGACATTGAGGACTCGCCGGCTTCGGGAGCGAATTTCTGGATGGTTGAGAAAATAATCCCGCCGCTAGTCCTTTTATTTAGAAGCTCCCGCAACTGAGAACGTGTTTCCGCCTGTACAGGCGAGCATCGAAGGTGCTCCTGACAACATGAGAAAGTAGTGAAGAGCTGGTTGTCTAGATCATTTCGGTCCGTAATTACAACGATCGTAGGATTCTTCATCCGGGGATCTTGCATCAAACGAGCGGCATAAAAGACCATTGTCAGACTCTTTCCTGAGCCTTGAGTGTGCCAGACAACACCAATGCGTCGATCACCTTGGTCTGAGGAAGCTCTGGCGGTAGCTTCAACGGCAGTGTGAACGGCGTGGTATTGGTGGTAAGCCGTGAAGATCTTAAAGACGTCCGTACCGTTTGTCTGGAAGAGAATGTAGTGGTGAATGATGTCGATGAGGCGATACTTATCAAATATTCCCTTGATGAGAACCTCAAGCTGAGGTAATGAATTGGGGGCGAGGGTGTTGCCATCCAAGGTTCTCCACGTTGAATAGCGAGAGAGCGGAGAGGTTGCCGTACCGACAAGGGAATTGACGTCACCGAGTAGTACGAGTTCGTTATGGGTAAAAAGTGCCGGGATTGTGTCCTTGTAGGTCTGAATCTGGTTATAGGCCTCTTCAATGCCAACCCCTTCATTGGCAGGGTTCTTGAGCTCAAAGACTGCGATCGGAAGGCCATTAACGAAGACAACAATGTCCGGACGCTTTGTGCTTTTGCCCTGTTTGACCGTGTACTGATTGACTACCAAGAAGTCATTAGACTCCGGATCTTTCTGATTAAAAATAAAAATCTTCTCGGTCTTAAAGCTGCCATCAGGTTGGCGAACTTGAACATCAACTCCTTCGGTGACCATTCGATGGAAAGCATGATTGTTTTCCAACCAACCAGGATGTTGTGGAATGGTTATTTGTCGTAAAGCCTCTTCTAGAGCGTCTGTTGGCAAGGAAGGATTATTTTGTTCTAGAGCGAACATTAGCCGTTCTTTGAGCACGACATCTCCGTAGGACTCTCGAATTGGGTTGCCGGAGTCTGGAGAAACGTCTGGTTCGGTAGCAACTTCGTAACCGATTTGTTCAAACCATTCAAGAGCGGCTAATTCAAGTTCGGATTCGGTATAGTTTGAAAACATAGCACATCCTCTTTATTATTTTTGAATTCTAATCTCGCCATAAATCAATTTATCTAAAAGTGCGTCTTGTAACCTTCTTAATGTACTGTTTTGTCTGCCGTAAGAGGCTATACAAGAAAAGAGTAACGGAAGGGTTTTATTGAAATATTTAATTTGATCATCTAAAAATATTGGTAGAGGATATTTTCCAACATCATCAGCAGAAATTCTTTGCCTTCCGCTAGTTCCTGTGAGTCTCTTAATGATAAATTTTCGGAAATCGTCTGTTTTAATTAAGCAATAAAAAAATTCATTGGGCAAAATACCTTTTGAATGAAATACAATAAACTCTGTAGATCCGAATGCTACTTCTTCTTTGTCGAGGATGTTAATAAAGGCGGCCTTTCCATTTTCAAGGCAGGGGGTAATTCTGGCTAATAAAGTATCGCCATTTGAGAATTTAACGCCACCTGAATATTTTTTAAAGTCGTAACTAATTGGGATGGAGTTAGTGGTGCTCAAGGCAGACATGTCAATATGCCGAGCCTTAGTTCCTTTTTTTATGCTTCGTTTCGGATTTATCTCTGCATAATCTGCAACCGTCTTTTCTTTGATATTTGTATTGAATTGTATGTTTGATATTGCCAAAGATTCGAGTGTGCAGATTATTTTATTATTGGTCTCGATTTTGAGATCAAGAGTTGATAAGAAGTTACCAATTATTTTTTGATCGTTAATGTTTTCTGGTATTTTTATTTTAATGTTATTAATGTGGTTGCGATTGAGTGTTGGGACAGCGCTTCCACCTGCGAAACTTGATAAATTCAAAGTTTTTAAAAAATAATAAATAAATATTGGATCATTTCCGTGGAAATCTTTTATGTACAGAGAAGTATTATGAGCCCATGCGTTTGATCTAACCATAAAAGGCTTACCGACATTCCCACTTCTTCCAACAACCACGACGGGGCCCGTAGTTGTAAATTCATTGTGATAGCCGATAATTCCATTTGATCCCAAAACAGGATAAGGGCCATTTACCATCTTGCTTCTTGGTAAGTCACGACCACGTTGAAATGTTACGACGTCACCTAGTGCGCATTCTTTAAAAAACATAATGTTAATACAGATTCGCAGGAATTATGAATTCAAAATAAGTGATTTTAAGTTATTTTTAATTTTTGATTCGAGAGCTTTTGATTCATCGAGAAGATGCAATAACTCGGCACAAAGAGTTTCTATATTTTCATTGAAATCTGTATCGATAACTGAAGACTTATTTGTTCCTACGTAGTGCCCAGGGGCAAGGCTTGCGTCTTTGCTAAGTTCGTTTATGTTTAATGATTTGCAAAAACCGAGAATGTCTTTGTACCCTAAATTTTTTTGCCAAGAATGATAGGTTTCACAGATTAGGTTTATCTCTTCATTTTTTAATTCTTTATGGATTCGCGTTTCCATGTAGCCCATATTTCGAGCATCAATAAATAGTATTTTGTCTTTTCGATTAATTCTTTGTTTGCTAATGAACCATAAGCAAACAGGAATTGCAACGTTGTAAAACAGGTTAGAAGGCATAGCAACAATGCAATCTACTAATCCTGCTTCGATAATGTTTTTGCGTATGCTTATATCTTCTTTGAGAGAGCTGGTCACTGATCCGTTAGCTAAGACAAAACCGGCAACACCATTGATCGAGAGTTTGCTAATGATGTGCTCAATCCATGCATAATTTGCATTACCTTTGGGGGGAACTCCGTATCTCCAACGTGGATCCTCAGGATTTAAGGCGTAGTCAGAGATATTGAAAGGTGGATTGGCCAAGATGAAGTCTGCTCGTAGAGTTTTGTGCAGGTCATTGCTGAACGTGTCGCCGTCACGGGGGCCAAGATCAGCATCAATGCCTCGAATCGCAAGATTCATCTTGCACAGTTGCCATGTTTTGGCGTTGTACTCCTGCCCGTAAACATGTATTGCATCTTTCTTTCCCTGATGCTCTTCGACAAACTTTTGAGATTGAACGAACATGCCCCCAGAACCGCAGCAAGGGTCATAGACTTTGCCTTTGAACGGCTGAATCATGCCCACAAGGAGCTTCACGAGCGACGGCGGCGTGTAGAACTCACCTTCACTGGAGCCAAATTTGCCCAGAAAGTACTCATAAACTCGACCAAGAACATCCTGTGCTTTTGACTCTTTGCTTCCAAGATTGAAGGAGAACAGGTCGATCAACTCTCCCAATTTCACTTTGTCGATGGAGGGATTAGCGTAATTCTTGGGCAGAACGCCTTTTAAGGAATCATTTTCCTTCTCGATTTCGATCATGGCATTGTCAATTGCTTGCCCGATCTGCGGTGTGCGAGCTTTCTCCTTGATGACGGACCAGCGAGCAGTTTTAGGAACAAAGAAAATACATTTTTCTTCGTAAAAGTCGCGGTCTTCTTCGTAACCTTCACCTTCCTTAACGAGTTCCTGATAACGTTCCTCAAAACTGTCGGAAATGTATTTCAGAAAGATAAGTCCTAGGACGATGTCCTTGTAGTCAGAAGGTTGGATATTGCCGCGTAATTTGTCGGCCATAGCCCAAAGATCTTTCTCAATATTTAATGCTACAGACATAATTTTATTGACCGCTCTATTGATTTGAATGTTGATTGCTTTTGAGATGACGATATAAAGTTGAACGAGATATTTTGAATTCACGCGCAACTTTAGCTAGAGGAATTCCTTGCAGAATTTTTGATTGTGCTTTTTCGATGATTGAAGGATCAATTGGCTTTCTTCCTTTATATGCACCGCGTTTTTTAGCTAAATCGATTCCTTCTCGCTGACGTTCGCGTATTAGGGAACGTTCAAACTCAGCAACAGCGCCGAGCATTGCCATCAACAATCTGGTCATTGCATGTTCGGTACCTGAAGCGTCTAACGAGATGTTCTCTTTCAGAAACTTGATGCTTATTCCCTTGGCGTGCAACTCTGTTGTTATCGACAACAAATCTGAAAGATTGCGTGCAAGCCGATCCATGCTGCAGACAACGATTGTGTCGCCCTCACGAACGTAATCCAGCATTTGCTGAAACGCAGGCCGCTGGGTTGTTGCACCGCTGGCTTTATCCTCGAAAATCTTGTCTACGTTTTCGTGCTTCAGTTGCTCAAGCTGTCGAGCAAGGTTTTGGTCGATGGAGCTAACGCGCACGTAACCTACGATTTGTCCTTTCATGGTCAAGTCGTTCCTTTAGGATGGTTAAGATGCACTTGTGTGTAAAAACGCTATATTTATATCCTATTGACACACTACAGGCAAGAAGTTTTAAGTGCCTTATTGGAGTCTACCCTAATAAGACAGCATATGGAGTTGCAGATAGGAGCCGGTGGTTTTCCACAGGCCCCTTCATTTATGCGCTGAACTTGAGAAGAACAGGACTGCATCGGTAAAGCATCAGGGACCGAACCGAACTTCTCTACACTGACGGAAGAAGATTTAGGGTACATCAATCTTCCTTTAAGTGGCTGGGTGTACTGGAAGTCCTGAGTCGTTTTGCTACGGTTTTCTCCGAAGATTGGATGGCTATCCGATCAGAACGCCGAGTCAGGCCTCGCTATTGCCTTCGTCAAGTCCTTTGCTCGCCTGCTGATGCGGTATCTGGATCCCGATCTTCCAGAAATCCTCCCAGTGTTTCAAGGGCCTGAGCTTCGAGAAGTCGACATGTTTGTTCTCGGAACTCTGATCCGGGTGGATGATGAGGCACGGGATAATGTGCTTTCGGTCGGAATGTCCGCGTGCGCTCATCCAGTCGATGACCTTTGTCACCCTCCCATACCCCGACAGTTGGCGTGCGTCGTCCTTGTAGAGTTCGTCATTGACGTATTTAGGCTTGTACTTCGCGTCAGCGACGCAACACTCGAAAGGAATCTCGGGGCCTTGCAGATCCACCAGGAAGTCTGGTTCTCCGCCCGGCTTGAACAACCTGTGATATTGAACGTCCCGCACTGCCGCATTCCCGCGGAGGTCGGCGAGAACGTATAGCTCAAAGAGTTGCGCCATGTCGATCCAGTACGGGAGAATGCGGCGTGGCTCGCGCTCCGCCTTTTTGAAGGCACCGATTCCCTCGTGCAGAAGAAACTTGCGACCGAGTTGGAGCGCCGCGGTGTATTCCGTGAATATCGGGTTTACGGCGGGCGTCGTTTCGCTACTGCGCCAAGTCCGAATGTCGCTCACCTCACCGAAAGCTCGCAGGAGACGGGTCGCTTCGTCCGCAAGGATGCGTCCGACGCTTCCGAGTGCCTTTGACCGGGCGGCGAGAACAGAGTGCATCCGGCGCAGCACGAGCTTCAGAAAGCGATTTGCAGGCGTGTCGTCATCGAAACTTTGCGGAGAGCAGAAGGCACGAGCGAACGGATCGCCAAACCGCATTTTGCGCAACGTATCCGAGACGCGGAGCTTTCCTTTCACGCGGTAGCGGAAGATTTCTTCCTCGGTTCGAAAGGACTTGAGCAGACCTTTGCGCACAATGCGCTGAGTGATCTTCAGAAAGGCCGCCGCTACGAAGAGAAGGAAGCGATCGCAGTCCTCAGCATCCGGAATCGGCTTCTCCCAGTGCCGGACACTGAGAAGACCATCGAACTCCTTGACGGCGTCGGCTACTCCGAGCACGCGCTTCAACATGGCCGGCATGTCGAGTCGCTCGACCTTCGGGAGCACCAGGATCGAGACGGCGCCTGGGATCACCCAGTCGACGCCGATGAAGTACGAGGCCCGTACCTGGATTGCGAAGCCGTCGTCAGCCGCCATCTTGTATACCGTGAATGCTGGTTCCGCATCGGTCCGGATCCGCCGCTCGTACTCGGGCAACGGGCCAAAGGGGTGCCTTTCGAGGTGCAGATACGACGCGTCGTCGAGCACTGTCTTCAGCTCCGTCGCGCTGATCGGACTCGTCGTTCCGTGTTCCTGGGTCGTGAGGCGGATCACTTTTCCACATCCCTTTTGAAAAGGCTCTGTTCGATCGCCTCGATCTCTTCCTTGGCGGAAGGATTGAGCACGCCGTCACGCAGGTACTCGTTGAGGAGGGGACGGATTTCGCTCTGCCAACGGGCGAGACTCGATTCGCCGCCCGGCGTCAGGAAGTAGCTGTGTCCGATCCATACGTCGGCCGGATCAAACTCTTCGGAGAGATGTTCGCTGCGTTTGGCGGGGGTCTTCGGGTCTGTCACGAACAGACGGGAGACGGCGTCGAAGAGGTTGAAGTCGAAGTTCTCGTCGGCAAGCTCGTGCGGAAGAATGCGTTCGAAGGCAAAGCGCCGTCGCATGGCGTAGTCGATCGGCGCAATGCTGCGGTCCGCCGTGTTCATCGTGCCGAGGATGTAGACGTTGGAGGGCACCGAGAAGGCAGGTGCTTCCGGTGCGTCGTAGGCCAAATGCACGGTCGTTCCTTCTGCTTCACCCTCGCGCTTGTCGGCTTCTACGAGCGTGATGAGTTCGCCGAAAATCTTGGGCACGTTGCCGCGGTTGAATTCGTCGATCACGAACACGTACGGACGCTGAAGGAGGGTCTTCAGGAAATCGCGGACCTTGGAAACGTTCGTATTCGGCATCCTGACAACCGTCTTCCTGGCAAGCTTGGTACCGTTGTTGACAGACAGGATGTCGACGGGATCGCCCTTGTAGAGCCACTTCACGGGTCGGCTACGGCAACGACCGAGCTCGGCGGTTTCTCCCTTGAGCTCTTCGTATTCGCCCGTGACGATGCCGACCGCATCGGCGTGATCTCTGTCAAAACGGGAAAAGACGATGTCGCCGATCTTCATCTCATTGACGAACCGATTCACCGAGCCTCCGTCATCTTCTTCGTTTTCCCATCCAATGCGGATGCGGTTGTTGCGCAGGCAGTCGGTACGCACTTCATTAGGTCCGGAACTGTCCGGGGTTACCTTCCACACCGTAGCGCCATCGCGGATTTCGTTTAAGCCACGCACCCCTGCCGAATCGCAGAAACGCTTGAAGACGCCATCCGTGAGCTTCATCTTGATGCCGTCCGTCTGATCCGCGTTCGGGTCGGGTTTCCATCCCTGCACGAAGTCGTCGTAGTCCATCGAAGGATGGAAGGTCACGGCCAAGACACGTCCGGCTTCCGTGAGGCGCTTATATGCGGCAAGCACGTCCTTTCGGTCTGCGTTACCGGAAATCTCGCCGCAAAGCCGCGTGACGAGCTCGGGAACCAAATACGTTTTACCGGTACCGGGAGCACCCTGAAAGATCAGATTCTTGCGGTTGCGCAGAATGCGGAGAAGACGTTCGTACTCTGCAGGGTTGCCTTCGCCCTTTTCATCATCTTCGTCGGAGACCACATCAGCGGTGCCTTTCGCCGCGCGTAACGGTTTCGTGAATTCCCAACAGCGATCCCAGTACTCCTTTTCAGGCAGGTAGGTCTGGAACCTTCGTTGCATGGCTCCTGCACTTTTCTCTCCGAGAATCTCGGCGGCCTCCGAGCCGCAGACGGGAACGAGGAACGGCGAGTCGATAGGCTGATAGAGTTCGGCAATTTTCCAGAGGATCATCGGCGAGATACAGCGTTCCTTGGCCGGTTTTGTCGCGAGCTCGACGAGTCCGTTCAGATCGCCGGCAGCCGCCTTTGCGGCGACATCGATGATGAATGGCTTAACCCTTTCAAAAACTTTTTCAGGGGTGAACCCTTTCAAGTGGTGAGCGACTTTCAGAGTTGCCGGCTTGCCCCCTTGGAAAACGCCGTACTTGTCCGAATAAACGCCGTTGATGGCGGCATACTGCCCAGTGCCGATTTCAAGCCACCAACAGAAGGTTTGTTCTCCCGTCCCTATGATGTAGTTTTCGAGAGTCAGTTCGGAAAGCTTTTCTCGCGGAAAGACCTCAAGAAAGGCCTGACATTGAATGCGCGAAACGTTGCGCCATTCCTGAGCCGAATGAAATTGTCTGCTCATCTTTCGCCCTCAGCGTATCGGAAAGCATTAAGTGTAGAGAACACTTGAGGACGTTGGGAATTGGTGCGGTCCCTCTCAGATTTTCCACCTCAAATGACCGAGCGCTGACGGGTAGTAGAGATGCCCAAAAGCCTGTGTCACTAGAGGGTTGCGGTGGGGAAGGGTAACCTGAGAGGGAACCCTCTCCCCAATTTCTCCTTAATCTGCAGAAGCGCTCTTGCCTGTGACGAGTGAAAAGCAGAATTTTCCCCAGTCCTCCATTAATCGTTGCCGCTCCGTGCTCAGACGAGCCCGGTCATACGCTCCGTGGTAGTCGTCAGAAGCTTTGCAGTGAAGCAAACAAAGCTCTGCCGCTTCCTGGTCGTACCGGCGGTTGTTGCCGAGACGGTCATCCTTGGCCCACGTGCGAAAGCCGCTGCGTGCTGTACCGTGCGCCGTGACGATGCAAATCTTGCTTTCGCGCTTGGACTTGTCCGGGTCAATCCACCCGGTGCCATCTAAAGCTTTCTGCTTTTCGTGCATTCGTCGGATCAAGGTAGTCGTTGCTGCGTCGGAAAAACTGCCGCCTTTGTCCGTTTTAAAGATCAAGTCGTTTGCCTTCATTAAGTTCGGTCGAACCTTTTCCAAGACTTCAATAGCTTGCTGCGACAAGTAGATGGTACGGTCTCGCTTGGGGTCTTTGATTTTGTCGTGTTCGGGAGGAATTTCCCAGATTCGCTTCTCAACGTCGATTTCGCCCCAAGTGGCTAGGCGAACAGCCTTCATGCGGCTTGCTGTAAGGATGGCAAACATCATCATCCAGCGACTCGTGCCTTCCACGTGGTAGAGCGCTTGGATGAACGAAGGAATCCTATCGTAGGGGAGAGCGGCGAAGTTTTCTTTGCGGACGGCGTTCTTACGAGCGCCTTCCATGAGAACGCCAAGAGGGCCTTGAAGTGAGCACAAATCTTGAGCTGATGAGCTGTAGTTCATCGCCCGAGACCAGTTCAGAATCGCTCTGATGTTGCGCAACGCCTTTTTCGCCGTGATGGTTTTGGTTGTCCAAATCGGGACCAGCACGTCACGAATGTCTTCGACCGTAATCGCATTGATGCTGATGTCGCCGAGGCGAGGTAGCACGTGTCTGGCAAGAAGGTTGGACGTGGCGTAGGGCTCCTTCCGGTCGTTTACCCAGTAGTTGTTTTCCACTCGGTATTTCAGCCACAAATCCATGACCTCCGCGAAAGTTTTGCAGGAAGGAGTGGTCTTTGGAGATGACTGCTGCGTCTTTGCTTGTCGACGACTTGTACTTGTGGGCGTTGGGTTGATGCCTTCAGAAAGGCGAGCACGGATTTCCGTGGCCTTGGCGCGGGCTTCGGACAGCGACATGGAGCGGCGAAGTCCGAGAGACATGCTGCGCCGATTTCCGGAAGTGTCTTGATACCGAAGGATGTAGCTTTCTGAGGCTCCGCGAATGCGGAGGTAGAGACCTTGGACACCGCCGAGCGGATAAAAGCCCGGTAACTTGAGTTGCCGGAAGATGACGAGCGGCATCGGTGTGACGAATTTAGGCATGGTCGAAGAGATTCAAAAACGACGAAAACTGCGCTAAATCCGATCTTATCGAGCTTCAGAGGGGCACCAAAAGGGTCACCAAAAATGCAGGTCCTGTAAGGTTTTGTACGGTTACAAAAGGTTCTGTTTAGTAATTTTGTAAGCGTGTTGCAAAATTTCCACAGACAAGAAAAAAGGCTTGAAACTCAATCGCTTCAAGCCTTTAATCCACTGCAGTTTCAAGTGCTTATTACTAATTACAAAACTACAGTTTTTGTAATCATTGGCGGAGAAGGAGGGATTCGAACCCTCGAGACCAGGTATGTTTGATCTGCGCCCTTAGCAGGGGCGTGCCTTCAGCCACTCGGCCACTTCTCCGACGGTGCCGTACTGCCCCGTTTTTTCCCGGGGCGCCACCGATTGAGCAAGAAATATTAACGAAAAACCACCTTGAATGCAAGTCCGCTTAGGAGGCTGAGCAAGTCGCCCCGGACATCCCTGCCCGCAGGGGTTTCTAAGGATCCCTGCGGGCGCTGTCCGCGCGTCCCGGGCCGCAAAAGGAGCTTTGCCGAAAACATTTCGCCCGGCCTGGCTGCGGCGGCTGCATCATGCGCCAGCCGCTGCGTCCAGAACCGGGCGAAGGGCTTGAGACGGCTGTCTCAAGCCCGGGGTGAGCGCGCAAAAGAGAATTACCTGGCGTTCTTCACTGCGCTTTCGCCCGCGACATAGCCCGAGACGATCGCCCAGGTGTTCATGAGCGTCGTCATCGAGTCGGCGCCGTTGGCGCCGCCCACGACGCAGCCGGCGCCGTAGAGGTTGCCGATGGGCTTGCCCTGCTTGTTGAGGATCGCCATCGAGGCGTCAGCCTTCAGACCGCCGAGCGTGGTCTGGTAGCGGGCCTTCTGTTCGACGATGTGGTAGGGACCGTCGCCGAGGGCAACGAGAGCCTTGCGGCCGAACTCCTTGTCCTCACCCGCGGCAACCGCCTTGTTCCACTGGGCAACGGTGTTGACGAGGCTCTTGGGATCAATGCCCATCTGCTTGGCGCAGGCGTCGAGCTCGCCCTCGCAGATCACGGGACGGCCGTTGTTGCGCAGCTTCTTCCAGTTCTCAAAGGTCGATGCATCGGGCACCGTGTGGTCGTCAACGGCCTTCTTGATGTAGGCCTTCCAGGCCTTGTCGTCCATCACGAGATACATGATGTGATTCTTCTGGGCGAGCGTGGCTTCGGTCAGTTCGCCGAGCGAGAGATTTTCATTGACGCAGCGCTTGCCGTCGGTGTTGACGAAGATGGCGCTGCCGCGGACGGCGAAGGTGGACGAACCCGTCGTATCCATCGAGCGGCCGGGCTGCACCTCAACGCCGTTGGGATAGGTCTTGACGTATTCAAGATTGATCGTGTCGGCGCCGATGGCGGTGGCCATCTTGAAGCCGTCGCCCGTTTCGGTCGGGATTCCGTAGAAGAGCACGTCCTTCATGCGCGCCGGCAGCATCGACTTGTCGGCGCCGTAGCCGCCCGAGGCGAGAACGAAGGACTTGGCGTCGAACTCATAGGGCTTGCCCTTGAGGCCGGAGGCCTTGACGCCGGTGACGGCGCCCGAGGCGTCGGTGATGAATTCGCTCGCGCGCATGTCGGTCATGAGGATGCCGCCGTGCTTCTTGAAGATGCCGAGCATCGTCTTCTGCCAGCCGACGGAATTGCCCTTGGCCGAGATCTGGCGGTGCGCGCTGTGGTCCGGGAACTGAACCCAGGCCGCGCCGTAGGCGACCTTGAGGTCGTCGATGAGCCAGTTGCCGACTTCACCCGTGCGCTCGCTCACCATCCTGGCCAGCACCGGGTCGTTGGCGTTCTTGCCCACGCGCAGCATGTCCTTGTAAAGGAGCTCGGGCGAGTCCTTCGTTTCCTTCATGACCTCGCGCTGATAACGGGTGCCCGTGGCGGCCAGGCCGCCGTGATTGAGAGCCGAGACGCCGCCCGCGGCCGGACGCTTCTCGATGAGCACAACCTTCTTGCCGGCGATCGCCGCCTTGACGGCGGCGGTGATGCCGCCGTTGCCCGCGCCGATCACGAGAATGTCGGACCGGACCTTTTCAACCGGGTCCTTGGCTGCGCTCAGGGCGTTGGGCTTCTTCATGAAGGGCGTGACGTCAACTCCGCCCGTCTTCAGGGCGGAGACGGCCGCCGAGAGAATGGCCTGGGAGGTGAGCGTGGCGCCGCCTACCACATCGACGGCAAGCGACTGTTCAGCAACAACCGAGGCCGGAATGCGCGCGAGCGCCGGGTCGGCGATGCCCGTTGACTCCTTGTGCGAGACAACCTTGAGGTTGGTGATCTTGCCGGCCTTGACGGTGACCTCGACCTTGACCGGGCCGTTGCGGCCCTGGGCCTCGGAGGTGAAGACGCCGTCGGCTGCAAAAGCGGATGCAGCAAAAGCCGCGGCAACGGAAAACGCCGCGGCGCGAAGCATGAATGCCTTCATTTGAATCGACTCCTTTTTTGTTGGCATGTCAGCGGCCGTTTTTTGTTTTGTCGGCGCAAATCCCGCAGGGATCGGCCTGTGCTGAGCTCCCGTTTCGGAAAACGGCTCGAAATCCTACTTTGGTACTGCCCGGGGATTATATGAAGGGCTCAATTCGGGCGGGATTGCGCTCGTGCGCGCCGCACGAGCCTGATCAAAAGGCGCCGGGTTCTTTTCAAATGATTGCGCAGCGCGGCGCGGGAGCGATTCCCGAAAGCCGCGCCCGAGGCGCCGGTCAAGGCTTGATCGTGCCGATGACGTACTCCTTTCGCGTCGGCTCAATCACCTCCCACGTTCCCGAGAACCCGGGGTGCAGCACGAAGCTCTGGCCAGTCTCAAAGCGCCGCGGTCTGCCTCCGTCCTCTGTGATGACGGAGACGCCCTCAACGATGCGGCAGTACTCCCAGTGATCCTTGCCGTTGGCAAAGCGCCATTTGCCCTTCGTGCTCTCCCAAAAGCCTGACTTGACGCCGTTTTGCTTGTCCACCGTCACGACCTTGAACTGCGGTGAGCCTTCAAGCACGTCGACGCCGGCAAGCGCCGGACCGTAGGAAAAGCCCGAGAGGCCCTCCGCGGTAAACGGAACAAGTTTTCCCGGGGTGCCGTCAGCCAGTGCGTCCGGCTTCTGGCTGCCGCAGCCAGCAAGGGAGCCGGCCAGCAAGGCTGCGATGAACATGACGGCGCCGATTCTCTTGGACATTGTCTGCTCCTTTTTTTCATGGTTTCCCGCGCGCCCCGGGCGAAACGAGGAGGTCGATGGGCCGCGCGCTTGATTATTTAGCGATCATTATATATATTGCGAATTACATAGCGGTCGCTACAGAACATGAGGTCCGCGGCGACCGCGTTTTCTGCCCACAAGGAGTGAAGTCAAATGTCCAACATCAAGAATGTTCCCGTTGCTGAGTACGATGCCGTCATTGAAGCGGCTGGAAAGTATGTTGAGGGATTGCGCCTTGGCGACGCCGACGTCGTCGCGCAGGCCTTCCATAAGGATGCCGTGATGTACGGGCTGTCGAATGGAACGTCGCTTCTCGGCGGCCCCATCGGCAATCTCTACGACTTTGTGCGCGCCAACGGTGCGGCTCCCGACATCAAGACGCACATCGACGTTCTGGCCATCACGCCGACGACGGCCGTCGTGCGCATCGACATGGAAAAGGATGCGATCAACGCCGACTACAACGACTATCTGACGTTCATCAAGCTTGACGGTCGCTGGCAGGCGATTGCAAAGGTCTTCCATCAGTTCGGCTGCTGATCGCCGGCATGGCTCCCGCGCGCAGCGCCCGGCCTGGACCCTGCCTTGTCCCTGGGAAAAATCCGGGACTGAAAAAGAGGGTGAGGCCATGAAGCGAGGCGCAAAAAAAACTGCGGCAGGCACGGGAGCTGCCGCAGTTTGGATCAAGGTCCGGACTCCGGGAGGGAGGACTACCTTGCGATGTTGTTGTACTGCTCGTCTGTGACGGGCTCAAGCCATTCGACGTTCTTTCCCTGGGCGTCGGATCCCGTGATCGTCATCTGCACCATGCGCTGGTCGGGAGCAGCGCCGTGGAAGTGCTTGACGCCCTTGGGGCAGACCACCACGTCGCCCTTCTTGAGCACGCTCACCTTTTCACCGTAAACGCCCGAACGCCCCTCGCCCTCGGCGATGATGAGCACCTGTCCGGTCGGATGCGTGTGCCAGTAGGAGCGGGCGCCGGCTTCAAAAATGACGTAGGCCGTCGAGACGGGCATGCCCGGCAGCTCGGCCGAAAGGGCGCGCAGCGAGACCTTGCCCGTGAAGACCTTGCTGCCCCCGTCGACCGTCTTGATGTCCGCGGCGCTGGTGACCAGCTGGGTGCCTTCGGGAATGTCCGCGGCGGCTGCGCCCAGGGCAAGACCAAGGCCGAGAGCGGCGATCAGCGTCTTCTTGAACATGTTTTGCAACTCCTTTGTCGTCAATAGGCATCAAAAGTGCGCGAAAAGAGAACTTTTCCCCGCGGCGAGATTTTCAGATCGTGAGAAAAAAACGCGTTTGTTTTCAAGGGATTTCTCTTGCGTCCTCCCGGAATTTAACGCCATGCAGGGACGCGCGTCCAATGCCGTTTTGCAATGCCCTTTGATGCCGCGGATGCGTGACCGGCGATCTCAGCCGCGGGCGGCATCGATGAGCGCGCGCACGGGCTCGGTGCGGGCTCTTGAGAGCTGCTCGACGGCAAGCGACTCGATGATGCGGCCGTCCTTTAAAAAGAGCACGCGCGAGCAAAGCGCCGCAACCGCCTTGAGGTCGTGCGAGATGAACAGCCACGCGGTCTCGGGCGAGCGCAGGAACTTCAGCAGTTCAATCATCTCGCCTTGCACCGAGGCGTCAAGCGAGCTCAGCGCCTCATCAAAGACGACGAACCGCGGCCGGTGTATGAGGGCGCGCGCAATGCACACGCGCTGCAGCTCGCCCCCGGAGAGTTCATAGGGGCGCGCCTGAAGCTTCTCGGCGGGCAGGCCCGCCTCGGCAAGTCTGCGGGCCAGAAACGCCGCGTCGACCGCGTGGGCCGCACGGCCCTGCACGCGGGCAATCTCCAGGGGCTCGGCAAGAATGCGCGCGACGTTCCAGGACGGATCCGCCGAGTCGACGTAGTTCTGGCTCACAAGGCTCATGGCGGCAAGCCTTCCCGTCGCCGCCCCGGGAGGTAGCCGAACCGCTCCGGAATCGGGCTTTTCCAGTCCGAGAAGAATTCTTGCAAGCGTGCTCTTGCCTTCGCCCGAGGCGCCGACAAGTCCCACCGCCTCGCCCGGGGCGATTGAAAAGGACGCGCCGCGCAGCACCTGCCGGCGTGCTCGGGGGGCCAGGAGCGCCCTCAGGGACCGCGCCCCGCGCACGGGGTAGGACTTTGCGAGGCGCTCGACCTCGATCAGGGCCGGCGCGCGGGAGCCGGAATTCTCCTCGGGCTGAGGCGCATCTCCCGGGGCTGCCCCGGCTTCAGAGTCAGGGCGTGCGGCCAGGGCCTTTGCAAGGCCCTTTTCGAGCACGCCCTGCATGGCGGCAAGACGCCGTACATAAGGGTGCCTTGCCCGTTCGAAGTCCTTCATGGGGCCGGACTCGACGATCTCGCCCGACTTGAAGACGATGCAGCGGTCGGCAATGCGCCGCGCAAAGGCCAGGTCATGGGTGACCACCACAAGGGTGGCTCCGGTTTCCCTGCGAATGCCCATGAGCTCGCGCAGAACCTCTCGAACCGAGAGCACGTCAAGGGCGCTTGTCGGCTCGTCGGCCACCACGATCTGCGGGCGCAGCAGGACGGCGACGGCCGTCATGGCGCGCTGCAGCATGCCGCCTGAAAGTTCCGAGGGGTATTTGTCAAGCGCCTCGGCGGGGTTTTCAAAGCGAAGCCGCGCAAGAGTCTCCTCGATGCGGCGGCGCGCCTCGCGCTGGGACAATCCCGGCTCATGCGTGCGCAGCGTCTCAATGAGCTGTCCGCCGAGCCGCGAAAGGGGTTCAAAGGCGCTCATCGGCTGCTGGCTCAGGTACAGGAGCCTGCGGCCGCGGTCGCTTCGCCGGTAGCCCAGATCGAGCACCTCGCGGCCCTCCAGGCGCACCGAGCCCGCCGCGCGCAGACACGGGGGCAGCAGCCCGCAGACGGCCTTGAGCGCAAGAGACTTTCCTGCGCCCGACTCGCCGATGACGGCAAGACACTCTCCGGCGCGAACCTCGAAGTCCACGCCCTTGAGAATGCGTCGGGAGGGATGCTCGCGGGGCATCACCTCAAGGCCGCGCACCTCGATGAGAGCCGCCCGGTCCGCCGCAGTCATGGCGCCTCCCGCACCGCGCCCGGATCCCGGGCCCGAAGGGCATTCTTCGGATCAAGGACCTCGGCAAGCGCATCGCCGAGAAAATGCAGCGCCGCCGCCGCCCCCAGAAGCGCAAGTCCCGGCGGAAGCATCTGCCAGGGGTAGAGCGTCATGACGTTGCGCGCCTCGGCAAGCATCATGCCCCACTCGGGATTCGGGGCGCTCACTCCGAGGCCCAGAAAGGAGAGCGCCGAGATCATCAAGAGCACGCTTGCGCTGTCAACGGTGGCGAGCACGCAGAACTCGGCCGAGGCATTCGGCAGGATGTGCCTGAGCAGAATGTCCCTCGGCCGCGCCCCCGATACGCGGGCAAAGACGACGAACCCGGCGTCGAGCATTCGTCGGGCCAATGTGCGGACCATGCGCGCATACCACGGCCACTTGGCCGCCAGACAGGCGATGACGACGTTTTCAAGTCCCGGCCCGAGCAGGCCCACGACCGCAAGAATCATCACCTCGCTTGGAAATGACATCCAGAAGTCGCACAGCCGCATCATGATGCTGTCGACCCGGCTTCCAAACGCAGCCGCGATGCCGCCGTAGAGCGCGCCGAAAAGCGCCGTGGCGGCCGTGGCCGCAAGCGCCGTCAAAAGACTCGAGCGCACGCCCCAGATGACGCGCGACATGAGGTCTCGTCCGAGACTGTCGGTTCCAAGCCAGTGTTCAGGTCCGGGGCCTGCGAGCTTTTGCGCAAGGTTGACGGACGCAGGATCGGCCAGGGGCAGAAGGGGGGCCGCAAGGCCGAGAAGGGCGAGAAGCGTCAGAAAGACAAGCGCCGAGCGGCCCGCCGGAGAAAGGCGCGACAGCAGTGCGGCAAGAGACCTCACCGCGCCGGGCCTCAGGATGGCGCCTTCTGCGAAAGTCCGCGGCCTTGTCATGATGCCTCCTCGCGGCGCCGCTCGGCCGGATCAAGCAGCTGAAGCGCAATGTCGGCTGCGAGATTGAAGACTCCAAAGAGCGCGGCCATCATCAGGACATAGGCCACGATCACAGGTAGATCGCGGTTGAAGACCGCCTCCACGCACAGGCGTCCGACGCCCGGCCAGGCAAAGATCGTCTCCACGACGAAGGCTCCGGCAATGAGCTTGGGGATGGACATGCCCAGCGCCGCAGCCGAGCCGCGCAGCGAGTTGCGAATCATCCTGCGCATGATGCGCGCCTCGCCCAGACCCCGGCCGCGGGCAAACAGCACCCAGTCCTCGTGGGCCGTGCGCAGCATCTCGCTGCGGATGAGCCGCATGTAGGTGCCGATGTAGGAAAGCGCAAGCGTCACGGCAGGAAGAATGACGCTTTCGGGACTTCGCATGCCGCTTGTCGGAAGCCAGTCGAGCGTGACCGAAAACAGCCAGATCAGAAGCAGGGCGGCCCAGAAGCCCGGCATTGAGGAGGCCAGAAACATGAAGCCTCGAAGCGCAAGATCCAGGGGCGAATTTTCCGCGCGGGCGCTCGCAACGCCTGCCGCAAGGCTCACGACGAGGATGATGACAAGCGCCGTCGCCGCAAGCGCAAGCGTCGCGGGCAGGGCCTCGGCAAGGCTTTGCGCGACCGGCAGCCCCGTTACCCAGCTGCTTCCGAAGTCGCCCGTGACCGCCCGCGAAAGCCAGTCGCCGTAGCGAACGAAAAAGGGCTGGTCGAGCCCTAGGGCGCGCCGTGTTTCGGCGACAAGCTCGGGCGTGGGCACCATGGCGTTGACGCGGATGGCGATTTCCGCAGGGTCCGAGGGCGAGAGCTCTGCAAGCGCAAAGGCCGCCAGAGAGATCGCTGCAAGCATCGGCGCCAGAATGAGCAGGCGCCGCAGGACAAAGGAAAGCATCGCCCTCAAGCCTCCGCTGCCGCCCCTTGCCTAGCGGCCCCTGTCTGCCGACGGGGTAGGCGCAAAGTACATTTTTTCAAAGGGGATTTCGTACTGCGAGGCTGCAAACTCCACCCCCTGGAGACGAGGCGTGCTGACGGCCTTGGTGCGCGAGTAGGAAATGGGAATGTAGACCGCGGCCGCATGCACGGTCTGAAGAATGTCCGCGGCAAGCGCCTGGCGGCGCTCCTTGTCCGGGGCCCTCAGGAACTCGACGATCCGCTGGTCGAGCTCAGCCTTGTTTTTCAGACCGCGCTGGGCCTGGTAGTCGCCGTGCGCGGGGAAGCGCCAGCTTGAAAAATAGCTTTGCGGGTCGTAGGGCGCCCCCCAGGACAGGGCGTACTGCAGGTCGAATTCGCCCGAGCGCTGCCGGTCCAGAAAGCGCTGCTTTTCCTCGCCCAGAACGAGCACCTTCGCGCCGATTCGCGCGAGGTCGGCCTGCACGGTCTCTGCAATGGCCTTTTCCTGGGCGTTCTGCGAGTTGTAGTAAAAGGAGACGTCGAGCCTGCGGCCGTTCTTGACGCGCACGCCGTCGGCTCCCCTTGTCCAGCCCGCCTCGTCAAGGAGGTGCTCGGCCTGCGCGGGATCAAAGCCGCGCACCGCAAGCTCAACGTCGCAATAGGGGGTGCTGCGCGAAAAAAGCGTCTGCGCCTCGGCCTCCAGGCCGTTTAAGACGCCCGAGACGATGGCGGGGCGGTTGACGGCGCGCGAGAAGGCCTCGCGCACGGCCGCCTCGCCCGTGACGGGGCGCGCCGTGTTGAGAAGAATGGCGCGGCTTGCAATCGGAGCGCTCAGGTGCACGGCAAGAACCTGGTCCTTGATCAGCCGCGAGAGCGCGTCGGTTGTGATCTGGTCGCCGTCGGCGCCGAAGATGAGGTCGATTTCGCCCTTTTGAAGCGCCATGAGCATTGTCTGCGCATCGGGCATGACGTTCCAGCGCAGGGACTTCATGCGCGGCTTCTCGCCCCAGTAGTCCTCATTGGTCACAAACAGGGCGTACTGGCTGCGCTTGTGTTCGGAAAGCTTCCATGGCCCCGTGCCCGCCAGGCAGGAGACGCCCCGCATGGTCGAGCCCTGCTTCATGCAGGCGGGCGAAATGAAGCGAAACGGGCGGCTCGTGCCGAGCTCGACGAGCGTCGGAAAGTAGGGGTTTCGCAGCCTGAGCTCCACGGTGTGCGCATCGACGGCCGAGACCGACTCAATTTCATTGACAAGGTCAAGCCAGGCGTGGCGCACGCGGTTTTCAAGGACCGCCTCGATGTTCATCTTCACGCTTTGCGCGTCAAAGGGGGTGCCGTCGGTGTACCGCACGTCCTCGCGAAGGTGAAAGGTGTAGGTTTTCCCGTCCTCGGAAATCTTCCAGCTGCGGGCAAGCCACGGCGCGATGCTGCCGTCGGGCATGTTTTTGACGAGCGGCTCGAAGACCATCGCCTGCGCGGCCATCTCGCCCATGTAAAGGTGCGGGTTGATGTCGCGGATGTCCTTCATGCTCGCGTACTCAAGCTGCGTGCGCTCCTGAGTCTGCTGCGGGCCGGGGTCGTCTGCGTCCGAGCAGCCCGAAAGGCCGAGCGCCGCGGCAAGAATCGATGCGAGGGCCGCTGCGGCGGCAGCCTGGCTGCGCCCGGCGTGCAGGGCGGCTTTCGAGGATCCTGGAAAAAATCGGGGCTGCAGCGGCATGAGACGAGGCCTTTGAGGAGCTTTTGCAGAAGTCCTGGGGACGAATCCCCGCAAGCGCCCGGGCGTGCGCGCGGGCGGCGGACGGTGCTGTTGGAAATCCTCGTCATCATACGAAATAATTATTTATCATACAAGCGCCCGCCATCAGCATTTATTGCCTGATCGTGCCGAAGGCAGGGAGGCTGCGCCCATTGTTTTCCTGGATTTGATTGAGGACTGTCGACCATGCAGAGGATCACCATTTCGCTGCCCGACGCCATTGCCGAGGACTTTGACGCCCTGGTCGCCGAGCGAGGCTACGGCAACCGTTCCGAGGCCGTGCGCGACATGATCCGCTCGGCCAAGGCCCTGAGGGCTGTTGAGGAAGGCTTTGACGGAGAGGCGGTGGCGGTGGTGAGCTACGTCTACAACCACCACGAGCGGCAGCTCGCCTCGCGTCTGACCGAGCACCAGCACCACCACGACGAGCTCGTCGTCTCGCTCATGCATGTGCACGTCAACCGCGAGGAGTGCATGGAGACCGTCTTTCTGCGCGGGCCGGGACGCGAGGTCTGGCATCTCGCGCAGCACATCGTGGCCGAGCCCGGCATCCGCAACGGCAGCATCAACTTCATTCCGCTCTGAGGCAGGCGCCTCTGCGGACTGCGCGGATGCGCTCAAGGCCGCCCAGGGAGCGTCCCGGGCGGCCTCTGGGTTCTTTGCCGTTGAGATGTTTTAGATGCGGATGCGTTCGGCCTCGGGGCGCTCAAGGTCGACGGCAATCGTCTTAAAGCCCTGCGCCTGCAGGGCCGGGACGCCCGCGGGCGTGGTGATGAACCTCGCGCCGCGGCCGAGGATCCTTGCGTTTTTCATGACGGTTCTGCCCGAGACGATCGTCTCGAGCGCCTGCTGGCGCTGCAGATCAAAAATCGTGATGTCGGCCGCAGCGCCGGGCGAAAGGTGCCCGCGGTCGTCAAGCCGCAGGTGCCGCGCGGGATTGACCGAGGTCTTGAGCACGAATTCGGCAAGCGTCAGGGCGCCGAACTTCACAAGCGAGAGCCCCGTTGAAATCGTCACGTTGCGCGGAATGCAGCCGCCGTCGGTGGAGATGGCGTCGACGGCGAAGGTTCCGTCGCTGCGGCGCGCCTGCGCGAGCACAAAGCGCGAGTAGGCCGGGTTGACGGCAAAGGAGCCCGCCGCGGCCGTGCCGGCGTCCCTCCAGTAGGCGAGCGCCTCGTCGCCGCCAATCAATTCCGACACGAAGCCCGTGTCCTTGACGACGAAAAGCCGCCCTTCGCCGATGGCCCGGACGACGCCCTCGTAGTCGGCAGGAAAGCCGAAGCCCTCTAGACACGTGCGCGTGACATGGTCGATCACCTCGCCGCGATGGTTTTCTCCGGCGCAGGTGAGAATCGTGCCGTTCATGGGCGAGACGTAGCTCTCGCTCCAGATGTTGGGATTGGCCTCAAGCAGGGAAAGCGCCGCGGCGGTCTCCTCTTCGACGCTGTTGACGCGGCCGCGGCAGTAGGCGTTGATGTGCGCCAGATGCAGCCGCAGCCCCCTGACGGTCTCCACGGCCTGCTGCATGCCCAGAATGTTGCTGCCTGCGGTGAGCGACCCGGCGTGCCAGGCGACGTAGGCGTTCTGCGCGCAGCACGAGGCGACGACGTCGCGGCACACGGAAAGCGCCAGAGGCCAGTGCCCGCCCATGATCTTGAGGCCGAGCGCGCCCTTTTTCAGGGCGGTCTGCACGGCGGCGTCAATCTGCCCGCGCGACGGCCGGTCCGTGCCGCACTCCTCGGCCGGAGAAAAGCCCGAGAGCATCGCCACGTTGATGCCGGCTCCGGTGTCGTGGATGTGCGAGACGATGTCGTCGACGGGCCCGGCCATGTCAAGGCACGTCGTCACGCCCGCTAGGGCCGCCATGCGGCTGCCGTACGGCGAGCCGAACATGGTGCCCAGGTGCAGATGCGGGTCGATCAGTCCGGGCATGAGCACCTGGCCCGAGCAGTCCTGCTCGCTTCGGGCGGTCTCACGGATGTCAGGGGCGACGGCGGCGATGCGTCCGTCTTCAACGGCGACGTCCATGATTCCGTCCAGGCGGTTGACGGGATCGACGACGTGCGCGCGGCGCAGAATTCGGTCAAGCATGATGGTCTCCAGCGGATGCCCGGGGTCGGATGCCGGGTCGAGATCGATCATAGTCTTTCGCCGCGCCGGCGGCAGTGCGGCGAGCGCCGCGCTATCCTGCTGAAAAACCTAAGTATTTACATCGCCTGTGATTTGTGCAAAAATGCGGCTTCGCTAAATTTTTCCGCGTCCGGGGAAGACTGCGCCCTAAGGGGTAGGGAGGCACGACCCGAGACGACAACCATTTCACCCATTAGGATTAGGTGCTTATCAATGCCCACCATTCGCGTTAAGGAAAACGAACCGTTTGAAGTCGCTCTGCGTCGCTTCAAGCGCACCATCGAGAAGTCCGGCCTTCTCACCGAGCTGCGCGCTCGTGAGTTCTATGAAAAGCCGACGGCTGAACGCAAGCGCAAGAAGGCTGCCGCCATTAAGCGTCACTACAAGCGTCTTCGCAGCATGATGCTGCCCAAGAAGCTCTACTAAGATCAGGGAGCTCTGGTAGGCTCGACATAAGCCAGCTTGATAAGCCTAAAAAAGGCGGCCGATCCCGGTTGGGGTTCCGGTCGCTTTTTTCTTTGGAGAATTCGAAATGACGATCAAAGCACAAGTTATGCAAGACATGAAGGCGGCGATGAAGGCCCATGAGACCGCCCGCCTGTCCGCGCTGCGCCTGCTTCTGGCAGCCATCAAGCAGCGCGAGGTCGACGACCGCGTTGAGGCCGACGACAACCTCGTCGGCGGCGTGATCTCCAAGCTGATCAAGCAGCGCCGCGACTCCGTCGAGCAGTACCGCAAGGCCGGCCGCGAGGACCTCGCGAGCAAGGAGCAGTTCGAAATCGACGTGCTGTCGGTCTACATGCCCAAGCAGATGAGCGATGAGGAGATCGCCGCCGTCGTCAGGCAGGCCATTGAGCAGACCGGCGCAAGCGGCATGGCCGCCATGGGCAAGGTGATGGGTGTGGTCAAGGGCCGCTGCGCGGGCAAGGCCGACATGGGCCGTGTCTCGGCTCTGGTCAAGGCTGCGCTTTCGGCCTGATGGATTTGATGGCCCGGGCTCGAGGCGAGCCCGCCGGCCCGGCTTGCGGCAGCCCCCTGCGCCAGGGAGCGCCCCGAGCCCTTGCCGGGACCGTCCGGCCGCGCCCGGCCGCTTCGGCCCCCTGCAGAATTCTCTGCGGCTTCCTCCCGCTGTCTTTTCGGGAGGAGGCCGGCATTGACGTTGATCGTCGTCCACCACCGCTCTTTGCATGATCCCCGAGAGTTTTATTCAGGAACTGCTGAGCCGCGTCGACATCGTTGAGCTCATCAACAAGGTCGTGCCGCTCAAGCGCACTGGCAAGAACTACATGGCCTGCTGCCCGTTTCACCGGGAGAAGACGCCGTCGTTTTCGGTCAGTCCGCAAAAGCAGTTCTACAAGTGCTTCGGGTGCGGCGCCTCGGGCAGCGCCATCGGCTTTGTCATGCAGTACGAGGGGCTGGGCTACGTCGACGCGGTCCGCAAGCTTGCCGAGTCCGTGGGCATGACCGTGCCCGAGGATCCGAAAAGCCAGGAGCGGCGCGTGCGCGCCCGCACGCTCACCGACCTCATGAAGGAGGCCGCGGACTACTACACCGAGTCGCTCAGAAACAACCCGCGCGCAATCGACTACCTCAAGACCCGCGCCATTACCGGGGCGACCGCCGCGCGCTTTGCCCTGGGGTATTCGCCCGACGCCTGGCAGGGGCTGCAGGACGTCTTCGGAAAGCTCTACGAGAGCAGGGACCTTGAGGACGCGGGGTGCGGCCTTGTCATTCGAAGTGAAAACGGCCGGCGCTACGACCGCTTCCGCGGCCGCCTGATGTTTCCCATCCGCAATCCCCGCGGGCAGGTGATCGCCTTCGGCGCGCGCACCCTCAACGGCGACGAGCACCCGAAATACCTCAACAGTCCCGAGACGGCGATCTACCGCAAGGGGCACGAGATCTACGGGCTTTACGAGGCCGCCCAGGCGATTCGCGAAAAGGGCCGCACGATTGTCTGCGAGGGCTACATGGACGTGATCCAGCTTGCGCAGGCCGGCTTTGAGGAATCCTGCGCGGCCCTCGGAACGGCGGTGACGGCCGACCACGTCCGCAAGCTGCTGCGCATGGTCGGGAAAATCTACTTTTGCTTTGACGGCGATTCGGCCGGACAGCACGCCCTGCGCCGCGCCATGGAGGCCTCGCTGCCAGCGGTGGGCGACGCGCACGAGATTCGCTTCGTGGTGCTGCCCGCCGAGCACGATCCCGACAGCCTTATCAAGGAAAAGGGCGCGGCGGCCTTTGAGGATGCGCTTGAAAAAAGCCTCACGCTCACGCAGTTTTTCGTCAAGACCGTCACCGCCGGCAAGGACCTTTATACGCCCGAGGGCAGAAGCCAGTTTCTCGCCGAAAGCAAGCCCCTTGTCGTCTCGATGGCGGCTGCGCCCTTTCTGCGCGAGCAGCTCGTGGCCGAGCTTGCCATGCACGCGCGCATGAATCCCGACGAGCTGCTGCGAGCCTTCGGCATCGCGCACCGGCTCCCGGCGCCGATC
Source organism: uncultured Duodenibacillus sp. (assembly GCA_944390745.1). GTDB lineage: Bacteria > Pseudomonadota > Gammaproteobacteria > Burkholderiales > Burkholderiaceae_F > Duodenibacillus. The sequence goes on from CALXQK010000005.1 coordinate 34,218, forward strand.
GCCGCTGCCGGCGGGCCGGGTGCCGGCACTCCCCGCAGCCGGCCTTTTGCGGGCGGCTGGCGGCAGGGCCCGGGGCGGTTTTCGCCTGCGCGGCCGCGCGTGCGCATTGATCCGATTGAGGCCGCCGACATGCGCGAGCGCATGCTGCAGAATCTGCTCAACTACCCGGTGCTTGCCGTTGAGTTTTCCTCTCAGATTGAAGACGAATTCATTGGGTGCGACGATGTCGTTGCCCGTGAGATCCTTGAAGTCTGGCGCGCGGTCAATGCCTCCGATCCGCCGCTTGAGCACGCGCAGCTCGTGCTTGAGCGCCTCTCCCAGAGCGAGCACCGCGCGCACTACAGCGATCTGCTCGCCCGGGAGATGGTGATCCAGACGCCGCTTGCCGCGGCGCGCGGCGAGCTTGAGCTTGCCTTTGACCGGCTTGAGCTTCGCCGCGTGACGCGCGAACTTGCCGAGGCAGCCTCTGCGGCTGCGCCCGATCTCGAGCGCGTGCGCACCCTGAACAATCTGCAGAAGACCCTGCGCGAGCGCATTGCCCGCGCGCAGCTCGAGCACGCTCAAAATCTCATGGCCGACGGCGAGGCTGATGAGCAGAGCGCCTCATGAGACTGCTGGCTTCGCCTTCTGCAGCTCCTTTTTTGCCTCTTCCTGCATTCGTTCAAGACGATCGAAAATCTTTGCAGATCACGTGCATTTTCTGATACTACACTGATGTTGTTTCCATCCAAAGGAGTCCAGCTCATGAGATATCGGAAAATGACGACGGCTGCAGCGGCGGCTGCGCTTGCGCTTTGCAGCATGAACGCCTCGGCCGAGAGCAACCAGGTTTTTTCGGAAACAGTTCCCGGACACAACGCGCCGATGATCGTAGACGTCATCGTCAAGGACGGCGCCGTCAGCAGCATTCTGGTTGACGATCGCGAATCGCCTGGAGCCGGAAAGCGCGCCCTGGCAATTCTCAAAAAGGAAATTCTCGAGAATCAAACGGTCAATGTCGACGCGGTGACTGGGGCGACCATCACGAGCAGCGCCTTTGTCGGGGCTGTCAAGGAAAACCTCAGGAAGGCCGGACTTGATCTCAAGAAGTTTGCGCAGCCGGTGCCTCAAAAGGCGCTCAAGGATCACTACGAATCTGAGCTCGTCATCGTCGGCGGGGGCGGCGCAGGACTGGCTGCCGCAGCTGCGGCGGTTGAGGCCGGCGGAAAGGTCATCATCATTGAGAAGCTGGGCTTTCTGGGCGGCAGCACGGCAATTTCCGGAGGCGGCTACAACGCCGTTGATCCCGACAGGCAGAAGCGCCAGGGCATCAAAGACAGTCTGCAGAAGCATTTTGACGACACGATGCGCGGCGGCCATCAGAAGAACAATCCCGAGCTCGTGCGCTACCTTGTCGATCACGCTCCCGAGACAATGCACTGGCTTGAAGTCAAGGGCGTGCACTTCAGTCCGTTTGTGAGCACGATTGTCGGCGGGCTTTATCCCCGCGGGCACAGCACGGCGGCCGGGGGCGGGGGCTTTGCCTACACAAGCTGGCTTGAAAAGTTCATCCGAGCCTATCCGGGACAGGTGCAGATCTTCACGGACACCACTGCCCGGCGGCTTGTCAAGGATCAGAACGGTCGAGTCACGGGCGTTGAAGCCGAGCATCAGGGCAAGAAAGTTGTCTTCAGCGCACAAAAGGGCGTGGTCATCACGACCGGAGGCTTTGCCTCCAACGTCGCCCTGCGGCAAAAGCTCAACACCGGACCCTGGAAGGAAAAGATCCTTGACTCGAGCATTGGGAGCACCAACTCCTTCAAGGCCTCCCAGGGCGATGGATTGAAGCTTGCCGCAGATGTCGGGGCCGATCTCATCGACTTGAGCTACATTCAGCTTCACCCCGGCGGAACACCCGGTACGGGCATCATGTCCTCGTGGCCCTCCGGGCGCAACCGGATTTTCGTCAACGTCAACGGGGAGCGCTTCGTCAATGAGGATGCTCCCAGAGACGAACTTTGCAAGGCAATTTTTGCCCAGCCGCAGAGCAAATACTGGGTGGTGATGAACAAACTGCGTCTGCCCAGCAAGGATACGGTGATCGGAGGCATGGCGATCGGCGAAATTCTCAAGCTCGGCAAGGCGTACAAGGCCGATACGATTGAAGAGCTCGCTGAAAAGACGGGAATGGATGCCGGCAAGCTCAAGAGTTCGATTGCCATGTACAACGACGTGGCTTCCGGAAAGGTGAAGCAGGATCGCTTCGGATTTGAGCGCAGCATGTCGATTGATGCACCGATGACGGAGGGCCCGTACTTTGCCACCATGCTTGTTCCGGCCGTGCATCATACGATGGGCGGCATTCGCATCAACAGCCGCACGCAGGTTCTTGACGCCGACGGCAAGGTGATTCCGGGACTTTTTGCCGCAGGTGAAGTCACCGGCGGCGTGCACGGCGACAATCGCGTCGGCGGCAACGGCATTGCAGACGCCATGGTATTCGGCCGACTGGCCGGCACCGAGGCACTCAAGTAGCCGGGCCCTGCAGTACGAAGGTCGGGTCCGGAACCGAGCTGCATCGCTTGAGAACAGCTGCCTCTGCCCGGGGCACGCCAGAAAGCCCGTAGGGTGATCGGCCGGTCTGCGGGACTCCGAATACGGGAGACCTCAGGCCGGCCTGCAGTGTTTTGGCAGGGGGCGGCGGTCTTGCAAAGACTTCGGGCCGTGAATAAAATCGACCGTTGCTTGACTTCGCGCTCCCTAGCCGGATACGGGAGCACGCCCAGGAGACGAGGACAGTCGGCGGCGAGGAGTCTACAAGCGTTGAAATGTGCGCAGTCCAGAATTCAAGACAGCATCGCGACAAGGGAATTTCGTCGGATTCGGCGTTCCGAGCTTGGGACGCGCCCGACGAAGGCGATCGCGCTCAGAACGGCTCATTCATGCACTTTGCCCGCACGGATGCGCACGCCATGGGACGTCCTGCAGAACGGACGTCGCCGCCCGGGCAGACGGGCGGGGACGGATTGTCTGCACCGGGCGTCCTTTTTGCCGCTGCCGCGGTCGCGGACCCGGTGCGGCGTCAACCTTTTCCGGCAACGGACTGCTTCCCGCAAGGCAAGAGGCGGCATTCAGGCGCGTCAGGAGCGCGCAAAGGATACGGGCGGCTCAAGAACTTCACCCTCAGACATCAGAAGCGGCATGCCCTCCGGCAGGGGGCTGCGCCAGCGTGCGCCATTTGCGCGCATCTGCAGCAGCCTTCAATGAGGCGGCCTGAGGCTTTCTGAGCACGACCAGGCAGATCATCAACAACCAGCGGACAGCGATTAACAATGGCGAGAAAAACGACAAAAGCATCGACGGCAGCGAATTTCGCGGAGGAAAACGACGCGGCCGCACAGTGGCTGCGTGAAAACGACCCGGCCTACGCGGCGCAGGCCGAGGACAAGCCTCAGAAGGCCGCTGCAGCCGCAGGAGCAAAGCGCAAGTCCCGCGCCAAGACTGCGGCCCAGACCGAGGAGGCCGCCACCCCGGCGCGGCGCAGAAGCGCTGCCAAAACCAAGGCTGAAGACAAGGCGCAGGATGCGGCCGAGCCCCAGGCCGAGGAAAAGCCCAAGGCAAAGACCACGCGCGCGCGCAAGAGCGCCAAGGCTGAGCCGGCCGAGGCTGTCGAGGCGGCTGCGTCTGACGCGCCCGCCGGCAAGGCTCAGAAGGCGCCTGCCGCCAAAAAGCGCAGCGCAAGGACAGCCAAGGCGGCCGAGGCCGAGGCGCTCGTGACGGTCGCCGCCGATGACGAGTCCGGGCAGCCCGCCAAGGCTGCCGCGAAGGCAAAGACCTCCAGGTCTTCCAAGGCGGCTGCCGCCGGGAAGGCCCAGGACGGGGCTGAGGCTGCCGAGCCCAAGGCCCCCGCCCGCAAGCGCACGACGAAGAAGGCGGCTCAGAAGGCCGATGATGCGGCGCCTGCCACGCAGGCCGCGGCAGCGGACGCCGAGGACGCTGCCGAGGCTCCCGCCAGGGCCAGAAAGACCGCGCGCAAGTCGACCAAGGCTGCCGGGGAGGCGGCCGCGGCGAAGACCGCCAAGCCCCGCAAGAAGCCCGGCCGCAAGGCCAAGGCCGTGATCGACGAGGAGGCGGGCGAGGTCATCGACCTTGACCTTGATCCCGATGACGAGGCCGGCGCCGAGGATCTTGAGGATCTCGAGGACATTGATCGCTTCGAGGCCTACGAGGAGGGCAAGGCTGCCGGTGAGGAGACCGTTGAGGACGAGGAGGGGCAGACGCCCACCAACGGCTACAGCTCGCTAGTGCGTCTTGGACGCCAGCGCGGCTGGGTGACCGTCTCTGAAATCAACGACCATCTGCCTGACAACGCGATCCGCAACGAGGAGGCGCTCTCGGAGATCACCGAGCAGCTGCACCGCCTCGGCATCCAGGTCTTTGAGACGCCTCCGAGCGAGGACGACATCATCATGAATGATGCCGTCAGCGACGATGACGACATCAGCGAGGAGGACGCCGTCGCCATGCTCACCCCTGAGGAGAGCGTGGGGCTTTCGAAGGATCCGCTGCGCGCCTATCTGCGCGGCGTGGGCTCGCACAAGCTTCTGACCCGTGCGGGCGAAATCGAGGTTGCCAAGTCGATTGAGGCCTACACGGGCAAGCTGCTGTCGGCCATCATCCAGCACCCGATGGCCGTTGAAGAGCTCATCAAAATGGCTGAGGTGCTCAAGAACGACGACGCGCCGATTGATCAGATCATCGACGGCTTCACCGACTCGCAGGCTCTGGCCGACATGGGCGAGAGCGACATCAGCAGCGACGAGGTGGCCACCGACATCGGCGCGGCTGCCATGACGACCGAGCAGCTGCAGGAGATGAAGCAGCGCGCGCTGCAGCTTTTCGCCGACTGCGACATGTACCTTGGGACGATCCGCGAGACCTTCGGCGATCCCTCCCGCAAGGCCGAGTACGACGCCGCCCGCGAGGCGATCGCCAAGGAGCTTGCTCCGGCGCGCTTTGCCGTGAAGTGCGTCACGCAGCTTGCCGAACACATCAGCAAGCACATGGATGAGGTCCAGGACACCATCCGCCGCCTGCGCTCGCTCATGGTCGATCGCTGCGGCGTGCCGCAGGACGTGCTGCTGCAGCAGATCAACAAGCGCATGACCGACGAGACCTGGCTTGACGAGCTTGCCGCCGCCGGCAAGCCCTACAGCCAGCGCATCATCGACAACCGCGCGCTTTTGAACCACCTGCAGAACGAGCTGCGCGAGGACGAGCACAAGGCGTTTCTGACGATTGCCGACCAGCGCGACCTGGCCCGCCAGGTCAAGCTTGCGCAGAGCAACCTCGCCAGCGCCAAGGCCAAGATGATCGAGGCCAACCTTCGTCTGGTGATCTCCATTGCCAAGGGCTACGTCAACCGCGGCCTGGCCATGACCGATCTCATCCAGGAGGGCAACCTCGGACTCATGAAGGCCGTCGACAAGTTTGAATACCGCCGCGGCTACAAGTTCTCGACCTACGCCACCTGGTGGGTGCGCCAGTCGGTGACGCGCGCCGTGGCCGACTACGGCAACACGATCCGCATCCCGGTGCACATGACCGAGTCCTACAACAAGATCCGCCGCGTGCGGCAGAAGATCCTGCAGGAGCGCGGCCGCAATCCGACCGATGCGGAGCTCTCGGAGCTTTCCGGCGTGCCTCTTGCCAAGGTGCAGCTGCTCACGCAGGCCATGCGCGGCGTGGAGTCGATCGACGCGCCCATCGGCGACGATGAGGACGCCACGCGTCTGGACTTCGTCAAGGGCGACGACGATGATGATCCGCAGAAGCGCTTCCTGCGCACCGCGATGGAGGAGGAGATCAAGCGCAGCCTCAACGAGCTTGCGCCGCGCGAGGCGCAGGTGCTGCGTCTGCGCTACGGCATCGGCACCAACCACGACCACACGCTCGAGGAAGTGGGCCAGGCCATGGGGCTGACCCGCGAACGCGTGCGCCAGATCGAAAGCGCCGCCATCAGAAAGCTGCGCAGCCCCGAGTTCCAGGAGCGTCTGCGCGACTATCTCGCGGTCTCCAACCAGCTCAACTGATCGACTCCGCAGAAGGCGCCCCGAAACCCTTCAGGGCGCGCTGCTCCTGAGAGTCGGACTGCCGCGCTCTGCAAGGTGCGAACCACGGTTCGCGCCTTGCGGTGCGGCAGTTTTTTGTCTGCGCGGCAAAAAGCGCTTCCTGACATTTCTCGAAAACCCGCGGTTTTTGTCATGTGATCACCGACTCACCAGGGGCTTGAACAGCCCCTGCGGCCTTTTTTTGTCGACGCGGGCGGCAAAATTTCTTCAATCGTCATGCCGCTTGCGCGGCGCTTGGCTAAACTTGAGAAGCCGTCTGCAGCAGGCTTTCCGGCATCTTTTTGCAGCGCCTCTGCGCCCCCGGGGCGGGAGCGGGCAGGGCGCTCCTCTTGAGCGATGTCGTGCAGAAAGTCCATGCAGCGGAACTGTTTTTTTTGCAACCGTTCGGCGCCGGCGAGAGCTTCGCGGCGTCATCTGCCCGGTCATCGGTGCCGTCCATGGATCACTCGCTTCCGCTCATCTCAACGCTTGCGCTTGCCTTTGGGCTTGCGCTCATCTTTGGATATCTCGCTGAGCGGCTCAAGTTTCCGGCTCTTGTGGGATATCTCTTTGCGGGCATTGCTTGCAGCGGCCACACGCCGGGGCCGGTGGCTGACGCCGCGCTTGCAGGCCAGCTCTCCGAGCTCGGCGTGATTCTCCTGATGTTCGGCGTGGGGCTGCACTTTTCGATTCAGGATCTGCTGAAGGTGCGGCGCATCGCCGTTCCCGGCGCCATTTTGCAGATGACGATCGCCACCGTGCTCGGCAGCTGCTTTGCGCACTGGTCCTGGCACTGGGATGCCGGGGCCTCGCTCATCTTCGGGCTGTGCCTGTCGTGCGCCTCGACCGTCGTTCTTTTAAAGGCGCTCGAGCTTCACGGCCACCTCAACACCATCGACGGACAGATTTCCGTGGGCTGGCTGGTGGTGGAGGACCTTGCCACCGTCGTCATTCTGGTGATGCTGCCGCCGATTGCGCAGATCCTCTCGAGCTCCGGCAGCGCCGAGCCCGCAGGCCTCGGCCAGACGTTTCTAGTGATCGGCTCGACGCTGCTGCGCGTGGCGGCCTTTGTTGCGATCATGCTTGTTGCGGGCCGCAAGATCATTCCGTGGGCGCTCTGGAAGGTGGCGCGAACGGGGTCGCGCGAGCTCTTTACGCTCTTTGTGCTCTTTGCCTCGATCGGCATTGCCTTCGGCGCGGCCATGATCTTTGACGTGAGCTTTGCCTTGGGCGCCTTCTTTGCCGGCATGGTGCTTCGTGAGAGTCCCTACGCACGACGGGCTGCGCACAATTCGCTGCCGCTGCAGGACGCCTTCTCGGTGCTCTTTTTCGTGGGCGTGGGGATGATGCTCGACTGGCACGTGCTCTTTACCGACACCGCGTCCATCCTCACGATGCTGGCCATCATTGTCTTAGGCAAGTCGATCACGGCCTTTTTGCTCGTTCACTTTCTGCGCTATCCGCTGCATACGTCTCTCAATGTCGGTGCGGCGCTTGCGCAGATCGGCGAATTCTCCTTCATTCTCGCCGCGCAGGGGGTCGCGCTCGGGATGGTCGGCGACGGCGTCCTGAGCATGATTGTGGCGGCCTCAATCCTCTCGATTGCCCTCAACCCCCTGATGTTTCGGGCCGTTCCCGTGCTGCGGCGGCTTGCGGTGCGGCACTTTGCCTGGGCGCGTACGGCGGCGATGGTCACCGACCCGTATTCGGTGCTGCCCAGGGAGACGCCGCGGCGCGTGCTTGCCGGACAGACGATTCTGATTGGTTCCGGAGACGTCACGCACCGCGTCACGTCTGAACTGAAGGCCCAGGACATTCCCACGGTCTCCGTGGTCGAGGATCCGGGCGTGGTCGAGGCGATGCGCAAGCTCGGGCTTGCGGTGATCGGCGGCGACCCGTCCGATCCGATGGTGCTCGTGCAGGCGCACATCGTCACCGCCTCGGTGCTGGTGATCACCGATCTCGATGCCGTCAAGGCTCTGAAGACCGTGGAGATGGCCCGGCAGCTCAATCCGCAGATCCAGATCTACGTGCGGGCGCATTCGGGCAGCGAGGCCGAGCAGCTCAGAAAGGAGGGCGTCGAGAACGTCTGGAACGACGCCGAGAGCATTTCCGACTTCATCAGCAGCCGGATTGTGCGCGCCTATGCGCCCGACGATGACGACGAAGAGGAGTCCGGCAGCGCAGACAAGCCTGCGGCGGCTCCCGCCGGCAGGGCGGCGCAGTCCGTCCGAGGCTAGACTTGTGGAGGGTCGGCCGTCCGGCCGAGGTTCAAGGAAGGCGACAATGGATTTTTTCTCCGACTTTGCGATTTCCCCCACGGTTCTGTGGCTCGTCGCGGGCCTTGTTCTGGGCGCGGCCGAGATTCTCGTGGGGACCTTTTATCTGCTCGTGGTGGCCGTGAGCGCCTGCCTTGCGGCGCTTGCAAGCGCCGCAGGCCTCTCAGGCGCCTGGCAGTTTTCAATCTTTGCCGCGGCGATGATTGTCGGGGGGCTTGCTGTACGGCGCCTCAAGGGCCGGGAGACAAGCTCGGACCGGGAGGCGCAGGCGCTTCAAAACGCCGACTGCGGCCAGCGCGTGATCGTGCGCGCCTGGCAGGCCGACGGCACGGCTCTGGTGAGCTATCGCGGCGCGCAGTGGCGCGCCAGGCTTGAGGATGGGGCGGCTGCCGCGCCCGGGCCCGGGGTCTACGAGATTGTGCGCGTCGACGGCTCGGCGCTTGTGCTTCGTCCGGCGGCAGTGGGGCCGCAGGCGTAGGCCGCCGCCGTCTTGAGGCGGGGCGCACTTTTTGAACGGTTTTTTCTCTGGCGCGCTGCGCGTTCGTCTCCCCCTTGAGAAGGGGACTTGGAAAGGAAGCTCAGACCATGTCGAACTTTTTGATCTTTTCGGTGGTTTTCGTCGTGCTTGCGGTCGTCTTCGTGACGCAGTGCATCAAGGTCGTGCCGCAGCAAAATGCCTGGGTGGTCGAGCGCCTCGGGAAGTTTCATGCGGTTCTCAACCCCGGGCTCAACATCATCATTCCCTTCATCGACCGCGTGGCCTACAAGCACAGCCTCAAGGAGGTGCCGCTTGACACCCCGAGCCAGGTCTGCATCACCAAGGACAACACGCAGCTCACGGTCGACGGCGTGCTCTTTTTCCAAGTGACCGATCCGCGCCGCGCAAGCTACGGTACGAGCAACTACATCATCGCCATCACGCAGCTTGCGCAGACGACGCTGCGCAGCGTCGTGGGCCGCATGGAGCTTGACAAGACCTTTGAGGAGCGCGACATCATCAACCGCTCGGTGGTTTCGGCCATCGACGAGGCGGCGCTCAACTGGGGCGTGAAGGTGCTGCGCTATGAAATCAAGGACCTCACGCCGCCGGCGGTGATTCTGCAGGCCATGCAGCAGCAGATCACGGCCGAGCGTGAAAAGCGCGCCGTGGTGGCCGCCTCCGAGGGCAAGAAGCTCGAGCAGATCAATCTGGCCACCGGCGCGCGCGAGGCCGCCATCGCCCAGTCCGAGGGCGAGAAGCAGGCCGAGATCAACAAGGCCCAGGGCCAGGCCGCTGCCACCCTTGCCATCGCCCAGGCCACGGCCGAGGCGCTCAAGATGGTGGCCGACGCCACCAACGCCCCGGGAGGCATGAACGCGGCCAACCTGCAGGTGGCGCAGCGCTTCGTGGAGTCCTTCGGCGAGCTTGCCAAGGCGGGCAACACGCTCATTGTCCCGAGCAACCTTGCCGACATTTCAAGCCTCGTCTCCTCGGCCATGACGATCGTCAAGGGAAGCGCCCCGCAGGAGGGCGCCGCCGCCCGGCTGCCCGCGGGCATGGGCAAGGGCCTTGACCAACGCTAGAATCGCGCCTTCGGAAAAACCATCTGTTTCAGCCAAGCCATGACCAAAGCAAAAAAAGCAGCAGGCCGGTCCTCCTCCAGGCGCAGCGGTTCGAAGGGAAGACTCAGCCTCGGCAGACGGCTCGATGTTTACCTGATCCTGATGAGGGCCTTTGACATGTATGTCGACTCCATCGACCGCATTGCCAGTGAGTCGCCCGAAGGAGAGCTCGAGCCTGAGAAGATGGCCGCCGCCGATGTGACGCTTGCAGATTTTCTCGACAGCATCTTCCGCGGCATGAGGCCTGAAGTTGCCGTCCCTGTTCCCGGCTGGAACGGCGAGGGGCTCGGGCGGCGGCTTCGCGTGGAGTTTGCCATGAAGCTTCTGACGCTTGATGCGAGGGACGCCGAGCTTTTCGAGGACGACGAGAACATCGTCTACTTCGGCATGATTGAGTTTGTCAGCGAGGTGCAGGGCGTTTTCTTCGATTGCCTGGAGCAGGGATCCCAGTCCCTTGAGTCGCAGGGGCGCCGCGTGCACGAGATTTGCGCCCGCTGGTCGGCGCTGCTGTCCAACTCCTCTGAACCCCTGCCGGACGCCGCGGCTTCTGCGGCCGTCTTCTGAACGACTCTCCGGATCACGCATGCAGCAAAACCCTTCGCAACCGTCGGCTGACGGCAGCCTTCCCCGGCCGGGGCTTGACGACGCGCGCGTTGTGCGCCAGCTTTTCGAAATGGCCGCCGAGGAGGTGCTCTATCGGCTCGTCGCCGTGGCGGGCGGGCGCATGAGCGCCGACCGGGCCCGGGACATGGACGACGCGCTTGCCAAGCATCTGGCGCGGGCCCTGATGGGAGAAAATCCCGAGTTTGCGCCGGCTGCGGGCTGGAGCGGACTGCCCTGCGCGAGAAGCCTTGCGGCGGCCGACAGGGCGTTTTACGACGAGGTGCTTGCCGGCGTCCCGGGCGAGCCCGACAACCCGCGCGTGCTCATGGTGCAGGCGACGACCGTCTTTTACCGCGCGGTCTATGCGGCCATCCGCAGGGAGTTTGACCGCGAGTCGGTTTCGCCCGAGAGCGTGCGCGCGGCGATGGCGGAGGTGGTCGACCGCTACGCGCTTGCAGCCATGCCTGCCGCCGGCGGCCAGGCGCTTTGAGAAGACGGAATTTTCGACAAGGCCGCGTCTTTTCGCTACGCTAGCGCGCAAGGGGCCGCCCCTGTCGGCAGGTTCCCCCGAGAACATCAACCCACAACGAGCGTTTTTGAAGTTATGAGCGGATGCAGCACCTGCATGCCCGGCCGCGGCTGCCGGGATTTTTCAAGCCGGGCCGAACAACTGCCCAGCCTTGCGGCGATCGACGTCGTGGAGCGGCTGCTGCTGCAGGCGCTCAAGAACACCGCGGGCCGCGCGCAGCGCACGGCCTGCGGCGACATGACGCCCGAGGCGCTCGATGAGGCCAATGAAACGCTCGTCGACTGGCTTGCGGCCACGTTTTCCGGCCGCAATCCTCACTTTCAGTCGGCCGAGGACTGGAATCCGCGGGGACTGGCGCAGTACATGCGCGAGATGATGCCCGAAAGTCTTCAGACGGCCGCCCCCGAAAAGGGCGCCCGGCTCGACGATGACGAGGAGGTCATTCATCTGGCTGCGGGAATCTTTCTGTCCGACGTCTACGCCACGCTGCACGCCCTGGCTAGCCGCGGCTGCCCCTTTGACGGAATTGAAAACGCCGATCCGTGCGTGCGGCTCGTGGGCTTCTGGTCGCAGCTTCTCGTGGGCGCGCCGATTTTCGACAGCGCCCGGGACTAGGGCGGGGGAGGCGGATCGATGCGATTTTTTTCGCGCTCCGCACTCAATCCCGGCGTCGAGCCCAGGGAGTGCTTCTACTGGGCGCTTTTTGACGCCGCCAACTCGGGCTACAGCACGGTGGTGCTCACCGCGGTCTTCAACGCCTACTTTGTGTCCGTCATCTGCGGCGGCGCCGACTGGGCGGCCTTCGGCTGGAGCACGGCCGTGGCGGTCGGAAACGCCCTCTCCATGGTTCTGATGCCGGTCATCGGACGCATGGCCGACCTCAAGGCCGCCAAGAAGCGCTGGCTTGCCGCGGCAACTCTTTTGTGCGTGGTCGCCACCGGACTTCTGGCCTTCTCGGGCCCCGGAGCCTGGCTCTGGGCCTCGGTCATGATCGTGCTCTCGAGCCTGGGCTACAACGTGGGCGAGACCCTCAACTCGGCCTTTCTGCCGGAAATTGCCCGTCCCGAGGCGGTTGGAAAGGTCTCGGGCTGGGGGTGGTCGCTCGGCTATGCCGGAGGGCTTGCGACGCTTGCCGTTTGTCTGGCGATGGTGCTTGCCGGCCGCAGTGCCGGCGCCGATGAGTCGATTCTGGTGGGCGCAAGCTGCATTGTGACGGCGGCGATCTTTCTCGTTCTGGCCGTTCCGGCAGTCTTTCTGCTGAAGGAGCGCAGCCCCGCGCAGGCAGAAAGCCTCAGCTTTGCGCAGGCCTGGCGCGATGCCATGGCCGAGCTTCGGGAGACCGCGGGGCTTTTGAAGGACCACATCGACTTTGCGCGGCTTGTGGTCTGCGGATTTCTGTATCAGTGCGGCATCGCCACGGTGATCACGCTTGCGGCGGTCTACGCAAGCGCCGTGATGGGCTTTGGGCTTGTGGAGACGCTCGTGCTCGTGCTTCTGGTAAACATTACGGCTGCCGTCGGAGCCTTTTTCTTCGGCTACGCCCAGGACCGGCTCGGCCACAAGAGGGCGCTTGCTCTCACGCTTCTCGTCTGGATCGCCATGGTCGTGTGCGCGGCTGCCGCCGAGAGCGCGCCCCTGTTCTGGGCTGCGGCCAATCTCGCGGGCCTTGCGATGGGATCGAGCCAGTCGGCTGGGCGCGCCATGGTGGCCGTGCTCGCGCCCGCCGGACGGCTGGCGCAGTTTTATAGTTTCTGGAACATGGCGCTGTGGCTTTCGGCCATTGTGGGCCCCATGACCTACGGCGCCGTGACGTGGATGACGGGCAACAACCAGCGTCTGGCCATTGCGGCCACGGGCGCGTTCTTCGTGCTGGGACTTGCGGCCCTGGCCCTCGTCAACATGGAGCGCGGCCGCCGTGCCGCGCTTTGCGCGGATGCGGGGACGGCCGCCGGGTAGGGCGCCCCTGTCCCCGTTTCAGCAGGCAGATTTTTTTGTCAACAGCACCTCCGGCGCCGGCCGCCCCTGTGGGGCTGGCGGCGTCCTGAGGCCGATGCGAGCAACGAAAACTTCGAAAGGAGGCGGCGCCGTCCCGTGTCTCTTCAGACAGGGCCTTGCGCCGGGAGCTTATGAACAACTTTACGTACTGCAATGCCGTGGAACTTGTCTTCGGCAGAAACACCCACCGCGAGATCGGCGCGCACATCACGCGCGCGTGTCCCGGCGTCAAGAAAATCATGGTGGTCTACGGCGGGGGCTCGGCCGTGAAGTCCGGCGTGCTGCCCGCGGTTGTTCAAAGCTGCGAGCAGGCCGGTCTTGCCGTCGCCGCCAAGGGCGGCGTGCGTCCCAACCCGGGCGTGGAGTTTGTGCGCGAGTGCATTGACTTCGCGCGCAGCGAGCAGGTTGAGCTCATTCTTGCCGTGGGCGGCGGCAGCGTCATCGACACGGCCAAGGCGACGGCCATGGGCGTGCCCTACGAGGGGGACGTCTGGGACTTCTTCTGCGGCAAGGCGCAGCCGCAGGCGGCGCTGCCCGTCTGCACCGTGCTCACGATCCCGGCCGCGGGGTCCGAACAGAGCATCCGCGTGGTGATCACCAACGGCAGCGTCAAGGCGGGAGCCGGCGTCGGCCTGCTGCGCCCGCGCGTGTCGGTGATCAATCCCGAGCTTTTCTTTACGCTGCCGCAGCGGCAGGTCTCTGCCGGCGTCATCGACATGATGAGCCACATCCTTGAACGCTACTTCACCAACACCACCGGCGTGGACTTCACAAGCAGCGAGGCTGAGGCCGCGCTGCGGGTCATCATGAGAAACGGCCTGAAGCTCATGGAGCGCATCGACGACTACGATGCCTGGGCTGAGGTGGGGCTTGCCGGAAGCTTCGCGCACAACGGCTTCTTCGGTCTGGGCCACGAGGAGGACTGGGCCTGCCACGGCATCGAGCATGCGCTCTCGGGCTGGGACGACTCGATCATTCACGGCGAGGGGCTTGCCGTGGTGATTCCGGCCTGGATGAGCTACGTGTGGCCGGCAAACCCCGGGCGGTTTGTGCGCTTTGCCCGGGAGGTCTTCGGGATTGCGGCTGACCAGGACGAGGAGACGACGATCAAGCTTGCCATCGCCAAGTTCACCGCCTTCCTGCAGCAGATGAACCTGCCCACGAAGCTCTCGCAGCTCACCGAGCGCGAGGTGCCCATCCGCGAGATCGCCCAGGCCGCCGCGGGCGCTGGAAAGCTCGGGCACTTCAAGCCGCTTGACGTCGCCGACGTTGAGGCGATCCTCACCCATGCCCGATAACGCAGCCGCAAGCGCAGCCGCCTCAAGGCGCCTCCTTGATCTGGCGGTCGTCAAGCACTTCAACCACCTGACCCTGAGAAACGGCGTCACGCTTGCCGGTCTTGGGCGCGACCCCCGCGATCTGGAGGCGTTCTTTCGCACGGCGCTCTACTTCATTTCAGACGCGGGCGTGCTCACGACGCTTGAGCGCGAGATCTTCGAGGAGCGCCTGGCCGATTTCCTTGCGCGTCATGCAAGATGGCTCAGGGCCTCGGCCGAAGAGGTCTGCGGCGCGCTTTTCGGCTGCGGACTCGTGGGCGAGCGCGGCGGCGAATGCTTCTGGGCGCTGTCGGTTGAACCGCGCTTTGCCGGCGCCCCGCAGCGCGTGCTTGAGGCCTGGACGCACTATGACGAGGCGCGCGTGCGGCGCCGCAGCAAGGTGCGCGCGCAGCTGCAGGCAAAAAACCGTGCGCTTCACAGGCCTGCCGAGCCCGTCGTTGATCCCGAGCTTGACGCGCGCCTCATGCAGGAGGCGCTTCGCGCGGCGCGCCGGGCCGGGGCCGCAGGCGAAGTGCCCGTGGGCGCTGTGCTTGCCATGGACGGCAACATCGTTTCCTCGGCGGGCAACGAGGTCGTCTCCCGCCACGACCCGACCGCGCACGCCGAGATTCTCGCGCTGCGCAGCGCGGCGGCCGCGCTCGGCACCGAGCGGCTCAACGGTGCGGTGCTCTATGTGACGCTTGAGCCCTGCGCGATGTGTTCGGCCGCCCTGTCGCTTGCGCGCGTCGCGCGGGTGGTGTGGGGTGCCGATGACCCGGGCTGCGGCGGCATGCGCGGGGCGCTCAACGTGATCGAGCGCGCCCGCATGAATCATCGCGTGGCCATGACCGCGGGCGTTCTTCGAGCCGACTGCGAGCGGCTTCTCAGGGACTTCTTTGAAGCCCGCAGAAAGGAGCAGAAGGCCGCCCGCAGCGCCGGCCGCTAGATTTTTTTTTTTCAGCCGCCCGTCGGCGGCGTTTGCCGGAGTTTTGCATGAACGACACCGCCAATCCCACGATCTGCGTCTGCGCCCCGGCGCGCACCTGCGTTTGCGGCGAGGGGCTCGATGAGGTTGACGTCGAGCGTATTGAGGCGAGCGAGGCGGCGCTGCGCGCCATGGGCTGGCGCGTGCGCGAGGCGGCCAATGTCCGTGAGCTCGACCACGGCTTTGCGGGCGGCGACGCCGCGCGCGCCGAGGGTCTCATGGCGGGGTTTCTGGACCCCGAGGTCGATCTCGTGCTTCCCATCCGCGGCGGCTACGGCACGGCGCGCATCCTGCCCTTGCTCGACTGGGACGCGATCGGCGCCTCCGGCGCCGTGTTTGCGGGCCTGTCGGATCTGACGGCCTTCAACCTTGCGCTTTACGCGCGCTGCGCCCGCGCAAGCTGGCAGGGGCCGGTGGCGCATGCCTTTGCGCGGGCAAACGCTGACTTTGACGCGCGTTTTGCACGCGCCATGTCCGAGCCCCGGTTTTCGTTTTCGTCGCCCGCCCGCAGGCACGACGCCGGCAAGGCGCCTGACGCCCCCTTCAGCGCGCAGGGGCTTTTCTGGGGCGGAAATCTCACGATTCTTCTCTCGCTCATGGCAACGCCATGGCTTCCCCGCATCGAGGGCGGCATTCTCTTTGTCGAGGACGTGCACGTCACGGCCTGGCGCTTTGAGCGCATGCTCGTGCAGCTTGCGCAAAGCGGCATTCTGGGGCGCCAGCGCGCGCTCGTGGTGGGCGACGTCACCGGCCACGAGGCGGGCCTCAAGGGCCCCAACTCGGGCATTGCGCTTTCTGATGCGCTCGCCTACGCAGGCCGCATCAGCGGCGTGCCCGTCTTTTCGGGGCTGCCCTTCGGACACCGGCCCGACACGATGACGCTGCCCGTGGGTTGTCCCGGACGCATCGAGTTTGCGGACGGGGTGCTGACCCTTGAGGTCGAGCATCCTCCGGTGCCGGCGGAAACCCCGGGGCAGCCGGCCTTTCGCGGGCCGCAGTGGTGGGTGTAGCCATGGACTTCGGAAAGGTTCTGCGCGCGGTCGGGGGACTTGAGGAGCGGCTGAGGACGTATTTCTTCGGCAGCGCTGCGCGCATCACCTCGCGCGTGCTCGTCGAGCAGATCAACACCTCGCTGCGGCTTCAGTCGGTCTCGATTGCCTGCCAGGCCATCGGCGCGGCCGCCCTTGTGGCGCGCTTCTGGGACGAGGTCAACCGGCCGCTTCTGGTGATCTGGGCGCTGTGCGTGCTTGCGGCCATCGGTACGTGGGGGCTCTTTCACCGACGCTTTCGCGCCGACGCTGCGCGCGAGACGCACATTCGCGAGTGGCTGCAGCGCTGGATGATGCACACGCTTGCCATCGGCGCAGTCTGGGGCTTTGCGGGCGCGGCGTTTCTGATGACCCAGCAGGTGATCGACATCGTCATTCTGGTGGCGGTGGTGGTGACCGTGGTCTTTGCCTCGTGGCCCGTTTTCTCGTGCTGGATGCCGAGCCTGACACTGCTGGTGATCAGCGCGCTTGCGCCCATGATGCTCACGCTGGCGGCTGCCTTCGACCTTGGGCGCCTTGCCATCGGTCTGGTGCTTCTGGTGGTGGTGTGCTTTGTGCTTTACTGCGGGCGCAGGCTCAACGAGATCGTGGTGCTCGCCGTCACCCGCGAGGTGCAAAACGAGCGGCTTGTGGCGCGCCTCAAGAGCGAAAAGACGCTTGCCGAGAGCGAGCGGCGCGCCACGGCGCTTGCCAGCGAGCGGCGCGCCAAGTTCTTTGCGGGCGCCAACCACGACCTGCGCCAGCCGCTGCAGGCCATGGGGATCTATCTGCAGATCCTTCAGATGCAGGCCGACGACTCCACGCGCGAGGTGGTGGGGCAGCTCGACGCCACGGCGCGCAGCATCTCGACTCTGGTCGAGCAGCTTCTGGAGGTGAGCCGCATTGAGGCCGGAAACCAGGAGGTGAAGATTGAGGAGACGCGCATCGACGAGCTCTTCGGCGACCTTGCCGGAGAGTTCGAGCCCGTGGCCGCGGTCAAGGGGCTGCGCTTTTCAACCCGGCCGCTGCCCGTCACCGTCAGGACCGATCCGCTGCTTGTTGGCCGCATTCTGCGCAACCTCATCACCAACGCCATCCGCTACACCAACCGCCCGGGCGGACATGTGGTGCTTGCCGCACGCCGGCTTGCGGGCGGGCGCATCACGATCGGGGTCTACGACCAGGGCCCGGGCATTGCGCGCCATGAGCGAAAGCGCATTTTTGAAGCCTTCTACCGGGGCGAGGCCGGACGCGCGAGCGAGGGCGGCTTCGGGCTTGGGCTTTCAATTGTCGCGGGGCTGGCGCGCCGCCTTGGAATCGGCATTTCCGTCGGCAGCCGCCTCGGGCGCGGATCGGTGTTCAGGCTGCAGTTCGATGCCTGCGAACAGGCGGTCGGGCACCGGCCGGCTGCGCCCCTGCAGCTTGCAAGCGACCTTGACGTGCGCGGCGTGGTGGGGCTTCTCGAGGACAACGACATCGTGCGCAATGCCGTGGCCGCCATCCTCACGAGCTGGGGCGCGACCGTGGTGAGCGACCGCGAGCCGAGCCAGAGCTTTGTCGAGCGCATGATTGCCGAGGCCGAGGAGGGCAATCTCTCCGCGCTCATCTCGGACTACAACCTGGGCGAGTCGGTGAGCACGGGCCTGGAGGTGATCTTCACCGTGCGCATGGGGGCCGGACGCGACTTTCCGTGCGTGCTGCTGACGGCGGTCAGCGAAGAGGAAATCCGCGAAGCCTACCGCGCGCTGTGCCTGAATCCGGACAACGCCGGGCAGGCGATGCCCGTGATTCTGCAAAAGCCTGCGGCGGCCGACACCCTGGCCTCGGCCCTGCGCCGGGCCATTGCTGAAAACCGCCGCGAGGGGCGCGCCGACTCCTAGCGGCTAGATGAGGATATCGAAGCCTGCGCGCTTGGCGCCGATGAGCGCCTCTGTGCGGTTGCGCGCGCCGAAGGCGCGGTAGATGGCCGCCACGTGCGTCTTGACCGTTCCCTCGGAGAGGTTGAGCTCGCGGCAGATGCGCTTGATCGGGTAGCCGCGCGCCAGGGCCTGCAGCACGTCGGTCTGGCGCTGCGTGAGATGCACGCCGGGCTCGGGCTGGGGCGCCAGGTCGCCTGCGGTCTGCGAGATGAAGCCCGCCTTCTGCGCCTCGCTCAAAAGCCGCGAGGGGATGTAGACGCCGCCCTGGAGCACGAAGTCGATGGCGCGGGTGAGCATGCCGGTGTCAAGCGTCTTGGGCACGAACCCTGCGGCGCCGAGCTGCAGCACGCGCGTGATGCTTGCGGCGTCGACGAGCCCCGAGAGCACAAGAATCTTGAGCGCGGGATTGAGCGCCACAAGCTCCTCAAGAAGGCTCGTGGGCGTGGTCACGCCCGGAACGTTCAGATCGAGGATGACGAGATCCGTGCTTTCGCCGTGCCGGGCGGCAAGCGCACGCGCCTCGGCCGCCGTGCCGCCCGTGTGAACGACGGCGTCGGGAAACCTGGTCTTTAGAAGAAGACTCAGCGCCTGAACAATCAGGGCGTGGTCGTCGATGAGCAGAAACTGCATGCAAGCCTGGGCGCAAAAGGGGCGGCGCGGCGCATCTTCATTTCCTGAAGATCGCAGGCCGTCGGGATGAAGACAACTTCGAGATTGAATGTTCGATTTTACCTTGTGCCGCCGGGGTGATTTCGCATCCAGCCGGAATCTAGAGCGGCTTGCGCCATCCAAAGCGCGCGTGCTGCAAAAGCGTAAAGGACTCGATCAGGTCCTCAATGCGGGCGTTGAATTCGGCGGGCTCCCGGGTGCGGTTGACGGCCTTCATGGCGCGGTGAAGCTTTTCGAGCTCGTCGTCTGCGCCGAAAAGGCAGCTCTGGTAGAACCAGTACTCCTTCAGGCGCATCATGGCGTTCTTGCGGCTTTCAAAAAGCGTCGTGTAGGCATCGAAAAGCGCATGGTGAAAGCTGCGGATTTCCCCGCGGCTTGCGGCCGGACCGCCGCGGGCCTTGCGAAGCAGCGCGGGATCGGCCATGAGCGCGCGCCCGATCATGATCTCCGCCAGTCCCCCGGGCGCGGCCGCAAAGGCATTCCCAGCGGCTGCGATGTCGCCCTCGGTCACGATGTCGCCGTTGACTCCAAGGGGCGCCTTGATTGAGGGAAGCGCCGAGAGCAGCACGCTGCGGCGCGCGTCGCCCTTGTAGAAGTCGCTGCGAATGCGCGGGTGCACGATGAGCCGCGCGATCGGATAGAGGTTGTAGAGCTCAACGATGCCGGCGAACTCATCCGGGCTCCTGAGGCCAAGACGCGTCTTGACCGAGACGGCAATCGGCAGGTCCTGCCCGAAGACGTCGTCGAAAAACTCCCGCAGCGCAATCGCATCGCCCAGAAACCCCGAGCCCTTTCCCTTGACAACGACCGTGCCCGCCGGGCACCCCAGATTGAGGTTGACCTCCGGGTAGCCCATGTCGGCCAGCGCCCTTGCCGCCCAGAGAAAGTCGGCGCTGCGGCGCGTGAGCAGCTGCGGGATGACCGCAAGTCCTTCATTGGCCCTGGGGGCGAGCTCGCGAAGCTGCCGCGCCGTAAAGCGCGGCTCCACGGTGGGCGTGACAAAGGGCAGGTAGTAGCGGTCGGCCGCGCCGAACATCTCGGCGTGCAGACGTCGAAAGACAACGGTGGTGAGCCCCTCCATCGGGGCGGCGGTGAGCTGGGGGCTGGAGTGCGGCATTGAAAAAACAGGGTCAGGAACGATTTTCATCGGCGGGTCCCGGGGCGGGTGAAATCATAACGATGTTCGGCCCGGGGGATCGGATCGGCCGCCTGCCCGGCGCAGGGCGCTGTAAGATTGAAAAAGGCGTCCGGGGCTTGCTGCCTTGCGCTCATTGCCGCGGCGTTCGTCCGTTTTTTGTTTTGTGGAGCTTCCCCCATGAATTTTGAAAAGACCGTTCAGGACCTCATGAAGAAGGAGGCCGAGCTTGAGGCCCGCAGGGAAAGGGCGCGCGCCTTTGCCCTTGAGGAGATCAACGCCACGATCCGCCTGCTTGACATCAAGCCCGCGGATCTTGACTTCTCGGGCAGGCAGGCTGCCGCCCGCCGCGGCAGCGTGCGCCGCACGGGCCGCTCCAGCTGCAAGGTTGCACCCAAGTACCGTACGCCCGAGGGGGCGACATGGACCGGGCGCGGCAAGCAGCCCGCGGCCATCCGCGAGGCCCTCGCCCGCGGCCTGACGCTTGAGGCGATGACGATTCGCGCGGACGGCACGACTGCGGCCGAGGCGTCTTCGCAGGCCTGATCGGCCGCTGTCGTGCGCCTTCGGGCGCCGGATGCGGGCGCTGCCTCTGCGCGCGGCGGCGGACTGCCGGCAAGAATAGACAAAGACTATCGAAAAACGTTCCAAATAGTATTGGACTATTACGGGGGCCGTCCGTAAACTCCTTGTCAAGAGGTCAAAGACAGTGTTGACCATTTGATTTTCAAGGAGATTTCGTGATGAACAGCTGCAACATGAAGCCCGCTGCCGGCGCCGCCGCTTCCTGCCCCTTTATCGTCTATCTGGCCAACCTTGCGGTGTGGAACGCCAAGCTCCACAACCTGCACTGGAACGTCGTG
Organism: uncultured Duodenibacillus sp.; assembly: GCA_944390745.1. Classification (GTDB taxonomy): domain Bacteria; phylum Pseudomonadota; class Gammaproteobacteria; order Burkholderiales; family Burkholderiaceae_F; genus Duodenibacillus. The sequence continues at coordinate 55,230 of CALXQK010000005.1, forward strand.
GGTCCTGCCTTCGTGCAGGTGCATGAGTTCACCGAGTCGCTCTACGACGAGGTCTTTGAGCAGTATGACGCCGTGGCCGAGGCCTGCAAGATGCGCGGCAAGTTCCCGATGGTGCGTCTTGCCGACTATCTCGCGACGGCTTCAATCAAGGAGCTTGAGGCGCGCGACTATCCGGTTGCCGAGGTGCTTGCGATCGTCGAGGCCGACATGCGCGAGATGCGCGACCTTGCGGCCGTCATCCGCAGCGGCGCCGACGCCCAGGGCGACTTCCTGCTCGTGTCCCAGTTTGAGGACTACATCGCCAGGTTCGACAAGAATCTCTGGTTCCTGGCGGCAATGCAGAAGCGCTGCTGCGAAAAGACGCAGGACTAGACGCTCGGCCGCCTGCGGCCGCTTCGCCGGGCGGCCGGCAGGCTCCTTTCTATTTTGCGGGAGACCGTGCTGCACGCCAGCCGCGTCTCCCGCATGGCTTTGCGGCTGACCTTCCTTGCCCTTGCATCGGAGGGAAAAAATTGTTCGCAATCTTTTCGGCCGGCGGGCGGACGCGGCGTTTTGCGCGACAATGCGCACACCACGCACGCAACGCAGGGGGATTTTCTTCGTATGACCAGGGCCGTGATTGTCGGCGCAACCTCGGGCATCGGCCGGGAGGTTGCCCTTCAGCTTTATGAAAGGGGCTGGGAGATCGGCATCGCCGGGCGGCGCCGCGAAAAGCTCGAGGAGCTTGCGTCCCGCGATCCGCAGCGCATCCACATGCGCGTGATTGACGTGCGCGAGCAGGGAGCCCCCGCCGAGCTCTCCGCGCTCATCGATGAGATGGGCGGCATGGACGTCTACATCCACTGCGCGGGCGTGGGCAGCCAGAACGCCGTTCTCAATGCCGACATTGAGATGGAGGCCGTGCGCACCAATGTCGCGGGCTTTGTGCGCATGGTCGACGCCGCATTCTCCTACTTCATGAGGGCGGGGCGCGGGCACATCTGCGCCGTCACTTCGATTGCAGGCACCATGGGGCTTGGCGTCACGCCCGCCTATTCGGCCGCCAAGCGCTTTCAAAACACCTATCTTGACGCGCTCGAGCAGCTCTCGCACCTGCGCGGCAGGCCGCTTGTCTTCACCGACATCCGGCCGGGCTTTGTCGATACGCCGTTTCTTCACGACGGCAGACACTATCCGATGATGATTGCCGCCGACGCGGCCGCGCGCAGCATCGTCGAGGCGATTGATCGCAAAAAGCGCACGGTCGTCATCGACTGGCGCTACCGGATTCTCGTCTTTTTCTGGCGTCTGGTGCCGCAATGGCTCTGGAAGCGCCTGCCGATTCGCACCGAACGCATCGAGCCCTGAACGCAAGGCGCATCCTGGTTCGGGCGTTCGGCTGAAGCGGCGCTGCCCTGCCTGCGGCACGGCGCGCGCCAATCGCCGTTAGAATATGCCCACCTTCATGCGCGCCTTTTTTTGCGGCGCGCATGTGCGCGGCCGGCTCCTTTCGCAGGGCGGCTGCGCGTCTTCCCCTTTGAGATTCTTTTCATATGAGCTGGCTGACACGCATTATTCCGAGCATCTCCTCGCGCACCACCACGTCCGAACCCAAGAAAAAGAGTCCGATCCCGGCTGGTCTCTGGATGAAGTGTCCGTCCTGCGACCAGGTGCTCTACAAGGAGGAGCTCGAGGAGTCGCTGCGCGTCTGCCCCAAGTGCGGTTTTCACATGCGCCTCGGCGCCCGCGACCGTCTGCAGGCGTTCCTTGACTGGAAGGGCACGCACGAGGAGATCGGCGCCGACGTCCGTCCGGTCGATACGCTGGGGTTCGTCGACTCGCAGCGCTATCCCGATCGACTCGAGAGCGCCAGGCGCAAGACGAACGAAACCGATGCGCTGCTGGTGATGCGCGGCGAGCTGCGCCGCCAGCCCGTGGTGGCCGCGGCCTTTGAGTTCGGCTTCATGGGCGGCTCCATGGGCAGCGTCGTGGGCGAGCGCTTTGCCCTTGGCGTGGAGCGCTGCCTCAAGGAGCACATCCCCTTTGTGACCTTCACGAGCACGGGCGGGGCCCGCATGCAGGAGGGGCTGCTGTCGCTCATGCAGATGGCCAAGACCAACGCGGCCATCAGCCTTCTTGAACGCGCCCGGATTCCCTACGTGTCGATTCTCACCGACCCCACGATGGGCGGCGTGTCGGCCTCGTTCGCCTTCATGGGCGACGTGGTGATTGCCGAGCCCAATGCCCTCATCGGCTTTGCCGGTCCGCGCGTCATCGAGCAGACCGTGCGCGAGAAGCTCCCCGAGGGATTCCAGCATGCCGAGATGCTCCTCGAGAAGGGAGCCATTGACATGATTGTCGATCGCCGCGACCTGCGCGCGGTCGTCTCCGAGCTGATTGCACTGTTGTCCGACAAGCCCACGCCCTCGGTGTAGGGGGCCCGGGCAGACTGCAGGGCGGCGGCAAAAAGGCCTTCCCAAAGAGAAAACAAAGGGAGTGATGCAGATGATTCAAGGTTCTCTGGTGGCGCTTGTGACGCCCATGCACGAAGACGGTTCGGTTGACTACGAGGCGCTTTCCCGGCTGATTGAGTGGCACATCGAGTCGGGCACCGACGGCATCGTCAGCGTGGGAACCACGGGCGAGTCGCCCACGCTCAGCGTCGAGGAGCACAACGAGGTGATCGCCTTCACCGTCAAGGCGGCCGCCGGCCGCATTCCGGTCATCGCCGGCACGGGCGGCAACTCCACGGCCGAGGCGATCGAGCTGACCCGGGAGGCCCTGCGCGCGGGCGCCGACGCCTCGCTTCAGGTCGTGCCCTATTACAACAAGCCCACCCAGGAGGGGCTCTATCAGCACTTCCGCACGATTGCCGAGGCTGTCGACATTCCGATCATTCTCTACAACGTGCCCGGCCGCACCGTCGCCGATCTGAAGAACGATACGGTGCTGCGGCTTGCGCAGATTCCCTCCATCGTCGGCCTCAAGGACGCCACGGGCGACATCGCCCGCGGCATCGATCTGCTGCGGCGGCTGCCCCAGGCCGCGGGCGGCCGCGAATTTGCCGTTTACTCGGGCAATGACGACTCGGCGCTTGCGCTGATGCTTGTGGGCGGCGCGGGCGTCATCTCCGTGACGGCCAACCTTGTGCCGCGCGAAATGCATGAGATGGCCTCGGCGGCCGTCGCAGGCAACGTGAGCGCTGCGCGCACCATCAACGATCGCCTGATGCCGCTGCACCAGAAGCTCTTCTGCGAGCCCAACCCGGTGGCCCCGAAGTGGGCGCTCTACCGCATGGGCCGCATGGGGCCGGGCATCCGGCTGCCGCTGACGATGCTCTCGAAGGCCAACAGGCCCGTCGTCGAGGCGGCCATGCGCGAGGCGGGCGTTGAGTTCTGAGTGCGGGGCTCCGTCAGCAGGGGCGCGGCCCGCGACCCTCGAAATGGTCCGGTTCCAGGCGCGCATCGCGTTTCAAGATGTGAGTGGCGCGCAGATGCGGCGGGCCCATTTGCTAAACTTGCCCCCGATTTGTTGCGTGCCCGGCTCCTGCCAGCTGCTGGAGGGCGTCGCGGACGCTGGTTTTTAGGATAAATGCAGAATATGGTTAAACACGCCTTGCGTGCGGCGGCTGCCGCCTCCATTGCGGCTGCCCTGACGGGATGCTCGTCTCTGGGCATTGACTTCACCGACGAGAAGGTCCAGTACGAGTCCTCCACCTCGCGCGCTCCGCTTGAAATTCCGCCTGATCTCGATCAGGTGACGCGCAACGACCGCTACAGCATCCCGACTCGTCCCCAGATCGTGAGCGCCAATGCCGAGGCCGCCAAAGCCCAGCAGGAGGCGGCCGCCCGCGGCGACGGGCCCAGCGAGGTGCTTCCCCAGACCGAGATTGCCAAGGTGGTGCGCGAGGGCTCGGTGCGCTACGTGCACGTCGCCCAGCCGCCGGAAAAGGTCTGGCCGCTGCTGCAGGACTTCTGGGGCACCGTCGGCCTTGTGGTCAAGTCCCAGGATTCCACGACGGGCGTCATGCAGACCGAGTGGGCTGAGAACAAGGCCAACCTTCCCAAGGACATCATCCGCGCGACCATCGGCAAGGCGATCGACTTCGTCTATGACACGGGAACGCGCGATCAGTACCGCGCCCGCATGGAGCGCGCCGACGACGGCACGACCAACATCTACATCACTCACCGCCAGATGGTCGAGGTGCTCAAGGGACCCCAGGAGGACAGCACGATCTGGCAGCCCGGTCCCTCGGACCCCGAGCTTGAGGCCGTGATGCTCACCAAGCTCGCCCAGCAGCTCGAGCAGGAGTTCAATCCGAGCGCTAAGCCCCAGGAGCAGGTTGCGGTCGACCAGCTTGAGGCCGTGCGCTACCAGCCCATGAGCGAGGTGATCAACGGCGCCGACGGCAAGCCCGAGGCGGTTGTCATCAGCGAGCCCTTCGACCGCGCCTGGCGTCGCGTGGGCGTGGCCCTTGATCGCGCTGGATTTGAGGTTGCCGACCGCGACCGCAGCCAGGGTCTCTTTATGATCCGCTACCTTGATCCGGACTACGAGCAGCAGAAGAAGTCCGAGCAGGGATTCTTTACGAACCTCTTCTCCAAGACCAAGGCCGTTGAGCCGGTGGAATATCGCCTGCGGCTTTCTCCGGAAGGCGACAAGACCCGCGTGACGGTGCTCTCGGCCGACGGCCGCGCCGACGAAACCGGCGTCGCCCCGAGGATTTTGACGCTCATCGGCGAACAGACGCGATAGGTGCGCGCACGCACTCGCCCCGGTCCGGCGCCGCGCGCTTGCTGAGCAGGTCGTGCGGCGCCCTCCGCGCGGGCTCAGGCGGGCGGCAGGGGGCTGCGGGCTGCCTGCGGCCCGCCGTCGCATTTGGAGGGATCGTCGACGGCCTCACCGCAGGCGCAGATTTTGCAACCAACCCATACCTGGTGACTTATGTCGGCTCTCAGCGATGTGCTCGTGCCGAGCTTTTCCGGACGCATCCCCCGCAGGACCTACTGGCTTGCGGTCGTGGTGTTCCTGTTTCTCGTCAATGTCCTGCCGATCGGCTTCTACGGGCTTGCCGGCGACTATCCCTTCGTCTATACGGACGCATTTCTTGCGGCGGCAAGCGTCTATCTCATTGCCTGCTACGTGCTCTTCATCTCGGCTCTGGTGCGCCGCCTGCACGACGTCGGCCGCACGGGACTCTGGGCGCTGCTTCTGGTGATCCCGCTGGTGGGCCAGATTTTCGCGCTCGTCATCGGGTGCCTTTCAAGCGCCGAGGGAGCCAACCGCTATGGACCCAACCCCGACGGGCGCGAGGCTCCCGCAGCAGCCGACCCGGCGAGCGCCGTGGCGGCGCTCGCCGAGCTTGAGCGCATGCTCGACAAGGGGCTTCTGACGCGCGAGGAGTTTGAAGCAGAGAAGGCGCGGCTTTTCGGCAGCGCCCTCAGGCACTCCTGAAACAGGCGGCTGCGTTTTTTTTATGGACAGGCTCGGGCCGCAGCAGGGCCAGGCCTGCCAGGCGCAGCGATCCGACTCAACTGACATCCGAAAGGAGACGGCGCATTCCCCCCGGCCCGAGGGGCGGCGGGCAAGACGCGCCGACATTTTTTATGAACATTCAAAAGGACGCGCTCGTCACGATTCACGTGGCGATGTATGACCTTCAGGGCAATCTTCTCGAGGAGACGGATCCCGCGGGCGTGACGTATCTGCACGGGCACGGCGACATCTTCGAGCGCATTGAAAAGGCGCTCGAGGGAAAGAAGAAGGGCGAGAGCATCGACGTGACGCTCGAGCCCGAGGAGGCCTTCGGGGAGTTTGACCCCGATGCGATCTACATGGTGCCCGTTGAAAAGCTCGGCGATCCCGAGCTCGTGGTTGCGGGACTTGTCTTTGACGGCGTTCCGGGGCTTGTCAACGACGGCCGCAGCTATCGCGTCACGGACGTTGCGCAGGGACAGGCGGTGCTCGACGCCAACCATCCGCTTGCGGGCTGGACGCTTCGCTTCGTGGTCAAGGTGCTCGATGTCGAGCCCGCGCCAGACGAGGAGGCCGTGGGCAGCGACGAGGTGGTCGTGCCGGGCTTTCTCGGCTTTGCCGACAAGATCATTGACGAGGTCGACTAAGTCCCGGTCCCGCACCCGCAGGCCCTGGCCGGGAGAGCTTCGGTCGCCGGCTTCAGAGAGCCGGGCTCAAGGCTTTTCCCAAGGCTCTCCGCACAGGGAGCCGCACGGCCCGCGGCTATAATCCAAGTCTTAGGAAGAATTGCTCAGCGCGCCTGTCGACCGGCGCGCGGGCCAGGCATCTACAAGAACAAGAGGTAGTACACAGATGACGATGCGACAGGATGAGACGGATGTGAATTTTGTGGACATCAAGCCCGCCGACATGCAGCGCGCCGCCGAGGCGATGCGCGAGGAGATCTCGGCCGTGCGCCGCGCCTGGGAGAAGACGCACTGGACGCTTGAGTACGCAAGAAAGACCTATCCGCAGGATGCGCGGCTCATCGAGGCGCTCGACACCATTCGCCACTACCTTGAGAGCCGCATGTAGCGGCAAGCGGACCGGCGCAGGCTCTGCAAGGGTCCTCCCGCACTTTTTTACATCTGTTCTATCTGGAGACAGAAGCCTTGAATCGCGTTTATCCTCATCCCTTCTTTGCCCGTGAAGGCTGGCCCTTCATTGCCATCGCCCTGATTCTGGCGCTCATCGTGCAGATCGCGGTCGGCGGCATTCTTGCCTTCATCTTCTGGGTGCTCTTCATCATCGTGGCGCAGTTCTTCCGCGATCCCGCCCGTGAGATGCCCCGCGAGGAGGATGCTGTGGTCTCTCCCGTGGATGGCCGCGTGATCAAGATCGAGGAGACGATCTGCCCCTACACGGGCGAGCAGACCAAGCTCGTGTCGATCTTCATGAATCTGTTCAACGTGCACAGCCAGAAGTCGCCCGTCTCGGGCCGCATCGAGAAGATCGAGTATTTCCCCGGAAAGTTTCTCAACGCCTCCGTGGAAAAGGCCTCTGAGTTGAACGAGCGCAATGCGGTGACGGTCACCACCCGGGCCGGCGACAGGGTCTGCTTCGTGCAGATCGCAGGCCTTGTGGCGCGCCGCATCCTCTGCTACAAGCTCGTGGGCGAGGAGATTGCGCGCGGCGAGCGCTACGGCTTCATCCGCTTCGGCTCGCGCGTGGATTTGTACCTGCCGATGCACGCCGAGATCTGCGTGACGATCGGCGAGAAGACCACGGGCGTGGAGACGGTTGTGGCGCGCCTGCCGCAGGCCGGCTGAGAGGGGCGCCGGGGCCCGCAGAGGCGCTCTGACGGGGCGCTGCCCGCGGCTTGAGCGCGGCAGGCTCCGGAATGTTTTATTTTTCGACAGACTTCAAGAACCAAAAAAACTTCAGTCGCCGCCGGCGGCGCTGTGCACAAGCACGCCAGCCGGAGAGGGCGCTTTTCCTCTGGAGTTCAAGACATCATGGCCAAGCCTCGCATCCGGCGCCGTCCCGCGCGCCAGCGCATGATCGAAGCCGGACGGCGCAAGATCGACACCGTCCGCACGCACGGACTGTTTGTTCTTCCCAACCTGTTTACGACCGCGTCGCTTTTCTGCGCGCTGCTGGCAATCATCCACTCGATGGATCAGCACTTCGGCTTTGCCGCGCTCATGATCCTGCTGTCGATGGTCTTTGACGGCATGGACGGGCGCGTGGCGCGTCTGACGCACACGCAAAGCCAGTTCGGCGAGCAGTTCGACTCGCTTGCCGACATGACGGCCTTCGGCGTCGTGCCCGCGCTTGTGATGTACAAGTTCTGCCTCTTCGAGCTGGGCTCCCTGGGGTGGGCGGCGGCCTTCATCTACTGCCTGTGCGCGGGCATCCGGCTTGCGCGCTTCAACTGCAACATCGGCGTCGTTGACAAGCGCTTCTTCCAGGGGCTTCCGAGTCCGGCCGCAGCCGCGCTTCTGGCCGGCTTCGTGTGGCTTGTGGTCGACAACAAGATGCCCGTCTTCGTGCTCGATCATCTGGCGGTGATCGCGTTTGTGCTGACGCTCTACTCGGGACTCACGATGGTGTGCAATGCGCCGTTTTTCTCGGGCAAGGCGAAGATGAGTCTCAAGAACGTCCCCTTCTGGGTGATCGTCGTTGCAGCCATCGTCTTCATCGTCGTCTCGAGCAATCCGTCGCTGGCGGTCTTCGTGCTCTTTTGCATTTATGCGATCAGCGGATACGCCTACCAGCTCTATCTCTTTATCGTCGACAAGCCCAATCCCGTGGTGCCCGCCAAGAAGGAGCCTCTGCCCGAGCCCGGCAGCGCCTCGCTTGAAAAGACGCAGATGAGCGCCCGGGCGCAGGAGTCGGCGGGACAGAAGAGCCCGGATGACCAGAACGCCTCGGCCGGCTGACAGGCAAGGCGGCCGGGTCCGGGCGGACTCGGGATGAGTCCTGCATCCTTTTTTTGCGGCAGACATTGAGCTCTCAATTGGGCAATGGGGGCAATGGCTGCCGCCAGTTTTTTGGAGATCGAAAATGTTTGCCTTTGCTCCCTGTGCGCAGAGCGTGGTGCCCGTGGCCGGCGCGCCCGACGTTCTTTTCCCGGTGCACCGCATCTACTGCGTGGGCCGCAACTACGCCGAGCACGATCTTGAGATGGGCGGAAGCGGCCGCGGCACGCCCTGCTTTTTTGCCAAGCCTGCCGATGCCGTCGTTCCCATTGACTGCAGGAAGCCGGCGCAGGTCGACTATCCGGGAATGACCAGCAACCTTCAGCATGAGGTGGAGCTCGTGATTGCCATCGGCAAGGGCGGCCGCGACATTGCCGTGGAAAACGCCCGCAGCCATGTCTACGGCTGGGCCGTGGGCGTTGATCTCACCCGGCGCGATCTGCAGGCGGCCGCCAAGGAGCAGCGCCGTCCCTGGACCACCGCCAAGGGGTTTGACCAGTCCGCGCCCATCTCCTGGATCAAGCGCGTCGACCAGGCTCCCGATGCCGACGCCCTTGATCTGTGGCTTTACGTCAACAACGAGGAGCGCCAGAAGGGCAATACCCGCTCCATGATCTGGTCGATTGACGAGGTGATTGCAGAGATTTCCCGCTACTGGGAGCTGCGTCCGGGCGACCTGATCTTTACCGGAAGCCCGGCGGGCGTGGCCGCGATCAACCGCGGCGACGTTGTGCGCGCCGGCTGCTCGGGCGTCGGAACGATTGAATTCACGCTTCTCTAGCCGTCCCGCCCGCTGCCTTGCGGCCGTCCTTTTGGCCGGCGCTCGATGCGGCGCCTCCCTCCTGACTGAAGTCCGGGGGTCTTGCGCCGAAAATATTCCATGAAGAAAAAGCCCCGCCCGAATTCCTGGGAATCCGGGCGGGGTCGTTTCTGCCTTCGGTGAAGGCGCTCGAGCCGTCCAGTCGTCAGGCGTTGCTGCCAGCGGCAAGCAGCCTTGACAGACACGGCTCAAGCAGAATGCCTGCGCGCGCATCCGTGCCGGCCTTGACGGTCTGCTCAATTGCATAGCTCACGAACGTCATGGCCAGGGCAACCGCGCTCTCAAGCGTCTGCCCGCGCAGCATGGCGCCCGTCACGACGCTTGTGAAGGCGTCGCCCGTACCGCAGGCAAAGAACGGGATGCGCACCGTCTCGCGTTCAGCGTACGCATCGCGCCCGGCGTCGAAGCTCGCGACCTTGATGCGCCCCTCCTGCGTCGGAACGCTTGTGATGACAACCTGCCTTGCGCCGAGCCGGGAGAGGCTGCGGCACATCGCCTGGAGCTCCCCGGCGCTCGGCGCGGGGGCCATCGGATCCTCTCCGAGCAGAAGGCGCGCCTCGGTGAAGTTGGGCGTCATGAGATCGGCTTCCTCAACAAGCCTGCGCATCTGAAGCACCATCTCCTCAGTAAAGGTCGGATAGAGCTTTCCTTCATCGCCCATGGCCGGATCGATCACAACGAGCGACGAGGCCGCGCCGCTCTTTCGTCCATAGCGGCGCGCGGCGCGCCGAACGATTTCCATCTGCTCCACGGTCGAAAGAAAGCCGCTGTAGACCGCATCAAAGGTGAGCCCGAGCTTCTCCCATTGCTCGAGAAAGCCCGGCATGCGCTCGGTGAAGTCCGAGAAGACGAAGGAGCCGTAGGTGAAGTTGTTGGAGAAAACCGCCGTTGGAAACGGGCAGGCCTGCACGCCCATCGCCGAAAGAATCGGCACCACGGCCGTCAGCGAGCAGCGCCCGTAGGCGCAGAGGTCATGAATGGCGAGAACCCGTTTGTGCTGCATGTTTTGTGTCTGCATGGCAGGATAGGAAAACCAAGTTGGATGGTTGGTAAAGAAGAGGGCGGCAATTGTAGACCCGCCCTGAAGACCGTGCTGCACGATGGGCCTCAGAATGCGCTGCTCTGTGTCCGGGCCTCGTGCAGAGGCCCGGCGCAGGACTGCGCAAACATGCTTCGCATTGCCCTGCCTGCGGCTGACGGGATCTTCTTGCGGCTGGCTAATTGAAAGCTCCAAGGTAGGAAGCCCCCGTTTTTATGCCCAGTTTTATCCTAGGCGAATTCAACCAAAAGACGTAGTGGTAAACGATGATATTTCATTGCGAGCTGGCACAATTTTTCGCGTATTGTTTCCCGGTCGCTAGTCGCAAGACGGGCACAATCAAAATCAAAAGAAGCATCCTCCGACGGCCGCCGACGCCTTGTTTTCAAGGGAAGATCTCTAACTCCTTGATGACGCTGGGTTTTATGCGACGCGCGTGAACCCTCACGGGCGGCAGACGGCGAGGGGACGTCCGCTGCGGCGGACGATGTCCGGCTGCAGCCGCCGGCGGATTTTTCAAACTACAGGAGACGAATCTCATGCTGAGTTCGCTTGAAGGCATCAATGCCGTCACAGTGATCTTTGCGAGCCTGTGCGTATTTGCAATCGGATATCGCTTCTACGGACTGTTCATCGCCGCAAAGGTCCTCAACGTCAACCCGGATCGTCCGACGCCGGCCGTGAAGTACGCCGACGGCCAGGACTACGTGAAGACCAACCGCTACGTTCTCTTCGGCCATCACTTTGCGGCCATTGCGGCGGCCGGCCCCCTGCTTGGCCCGGTGCTTGCCGCGCAGTTCGGCTATCTGCCCGGACTCTTGTGGATTCTCATCGGCTGCGTGCTCGCCGGCGGCGTGCACGACATGGTCGTGCTCTTCTGTTCGGTGCGCCACAAGGGGCGGTCGCTTGCCTACATCGCCTCGCGCGAGGTTGATCCCGCCACGGGCTTTGTGGCGAGCTGGGCGGTTCTGGCCATTCTGATCCTGACGCTCGCGGGTCTTTCCATTGCCTGCGTCAACGCCATGCACGACTCGCTGTGGTCGACCTATACGGTGGCGGCAACGATTCCGATTGCCATCATCATGGGTCTGTACATGCACAACTGGCGCAGCAACGACGTGGTGGGCGCAAGCCTTCTGGGCGTCGTTCTGCTCTTTCTCGTGATTCTCTCGGGGCCGTGGGTTGCCGCGCATCCCGAGTACTTCGGCTGGCTTGACATCGACAAGAAGACGATGTCGGTGATCATCCCGGTCTACGGCTTCATCGCCTCGGTGCTCCCGGTGTGGCTGCTCCTGCTGCCGCGCGACTATCTGTCGACCTTCCTCAAGATCGGCACGATCGCGGCTCTGGCCATCGGCATCCTCTTTGTGATGCCCGAGTTCCAGATGCCCCCGATCACGAAGTTCATCAGCGGCGGCGGCCCGATCGTGGGCGGCCCGGTGATTCCCTTCATCTTCATCACGATTGCCTGCGGCGCGCTCTCGGGCTTTCATGCGACCATCGGCACGGGCACCACGCCCAAGATGCTCGGCAATGAAAAGGACGTGCTCTTTGTGGGCTACGGCGCCATGCTGACCGAAGGCTTCGTGGCGGTGATGGCCCTGGTGGCGGCCTGCGTGCTTGTGCCCGCGGACTACTTTGCGATCAACTCGTCGGCTGACAAGTTCGCCGAGCTCGGCATGGCCGTCCAGAACCTCCCGATGCTTGAGGCCGAGGTGCAGGAAAGCCTCGCGGCCCGCCCGGGCGGCTCGGTGAGCCTTGCCGTGGGCATGGCCTACATCTTCAGCCGCATCCCCTGGATGGAGGAGCTGATGGCCTACTGGTATCACTTCGCCATCATGTTCGAGGCCGTGTTCATCCTGACGGCCGTCGACGCCGGCACCCGCGTGGGCCGCTTCTTCCTGCAGGAAATGATCGGCAAGTACATCTCGCCCAAGTTCAACGACAAGAACTGGGTGCCGGGCATCATCATCACCTCGGTGATCTTCACCGGCAGCTGGGGCTACCTCGTCTACTCGGGCGACATCTCGAGCATCTGGCCGCTCTTCGGCATTTCCAACCAGCTGCTTGCCTCGGTGACGCTTCTGATCGGCACTACGGTGCTGCTGCGCCTCAACAAGACGCGCTATGCCTGGATGACGGGCGTTCCGGGGCTGCTGATGACCGTCATCACGATGTGGGCCGGCATCTGGCTGGTGATCTACCAGTACCTGCCCGCCGGACAGAACCTTCTGGCGTTCCTGTCGTGCCTCGTGATGCTTCTGATGGGCGTCGTGATGGTGGGCACGCTGCGCCGCTGGATGGTGCTGCTCAACATGAAGACCCTCGTCAAGGATCCCTACGGGGTCGAGGTCAAGGAGGTTGTCGAGGAATAAGGACAGAAGTCCGCCTTGACGCACGCAGCCGGCTCAGACGCCGGCTGCGGCATTTCAGCAAAAGCGGCGCGCCAGGCCCTGACGCGCCGCTTTTGCTGCGTGATGAAAAAAATTGTCCTTGATTCGCCTCAGGCCGGGTCGGCGGGAGCCGCGGCGCAGGCCTCGAGTTTTTCAGAGACGTCGAGCCACTCGAGCTCGAGCTCGTCGAGCCTTGCGGCGGATTCGCCGCGCTCGCGCGTGATGCGTGCGATCTCCTCGGATCCCGCCGCCGAGTACCAGTCGGGGTCGCCGATGAGCGCGTCCATCTCGCCGATGGCGGCATTGACGCGCTCCATCTCCCTGTCGATTTTCTCAAGCCTTGCCTTCAGGGGTTTTTGCAGCGCCGCGATGCGGGCGCGCTCCTGCGCCTCGCGCTTGCGCTCCTCGCGGCGGTTCGCGGCGGCTGCGGCAGGCGAGGCTGCGGCGCCCGAGGCCTCGCGCGCAGCGCTGCGCTCGGCCGCAAGCACGGTCTTGCGGTGCTCAAGCACCAGCCTGGCGTAATCGTCCAGATCGCCCTCGTAGGGTTCGACGCGGCCTTCGTGCACGAGCACGAGCTTGTCGCAGGTGCTGCCGAGAAGATGCCGGTCATGGCTCACGAGGATCAGGGCGCCGTCAAAGCCTGAAAGCGCCACGGTGATCGCCTCGCGCGTGGCCATGTCGAGGTGGTTGGTCGGCTCGTCAAGCACAAGCAGGTTGGGCTTGTCCCAGACGATGAGCGCAAGCGCCAGACGGGCCTTTTCGCCTCCGGAGAGCGTGCCGATTCGATGCTCGACGTACTCGCCCGAGAACTTGAACTTTCCGAGATGGTCCCTGAGCGTCTGCTCGCGCTCCAGAGGCGCCTTGCGGCGCATGACCTCCAGCGGCGTTTCGCGCGCATCAAGGCTTTCGAGCTGGTGCTGCGCAAAGTAGCCGATCACCAGGCCCTGGCCGCGCAGCACGCTGCCCGCCATGGGCTTGAGGGCGCCCACAATCGTCTTGACGAGCGTGGACTTGCCCGCGCCGTTGACGCCGAGAATGCCGACCCGGTCGCCCGCGCGCACGGTCATCGTGACGTGGTCGATGACGACGTGCTCGTCGTAGCCCGCGCGCACGTCCTCCATGACGACGAGCTGCTCGGGCGTGCGCTCGGGCTCGGCAAACTCAAAGCGCCACTCGCGCATGGCGCGCACGGGCTCAATCGCCTCGAGCTTGTCGAGCATCTTGATGCGGCTTTGCGCCTGGCGCGCCTTGGTCGCCTTGTAGCGAAACCGGTCGATGAAGGCGCGCAGGTGCGCGGCCTTTGCCTCGTAGCTGCGGTGCGCGGCCTCCTGCAGACGCAGGCGCTCAACGCTTTGCGTCTCATAGGCCGAGTAGTTGCCGCTGTAACGCACGATCGCGCCGCCTTCAACCGACCAGGTCGTCTGCACCGTGCGGTCGAGAAACTCCCGGTCATGGCTGATGATGATCACCGTCGAGTGCAGCCGCTTGATCCAGGCCTCCAGCCAGATGAGGCTGTCCATGTCGAGATGGTTGGTGGGTTCGTCAAGAAGCAGCAGATCCGACGGGCACATGAGCGCCCGCGCAAGCGACAGGCGGTTGCGCCAGCCGCCCGAGAAGGTCTTCACCTCGCGGCTGGTCTCGGCGCTGGAAAACCCAAGGCCGGCCATGATGGTCTGCGCCTGCGCGCGGATGAGTCCCTCGTTGAGATCGGCAAGCGCGGCAATGGCCGCAGCCTCACGCATGGCGTCTCCGGCAGCCTGCGCCGCGGCAAGCTCGCGCCTGGCCGCCGTCAGCGGCGCATGGCCTTCAATCACGTAGTCAAGCGCGATGCTGTCGACCTCGACGACGCTTTGCGCCACGTGCGCGATGCGCTCGCGCGCCGGCGCCTCAATCTCGCCGTCCTCAAGCGGCAGCTCGCCGAGAATGGCGGCAAAAAGCGAGGACTTGCCGCAGCCGTTGGGGCCGATCAGCGCAATGCGCTCGCCGTCGGAGGCAGTGAGCGTGACGTGTTCGTAGAGCACGTGGGTGCCGCGTGCAACGGCCGCATTGAGTAGGCGCAGCATGGTGTTGGTTCAGTTGAAGGAGATCTAGAGGTTTTTCAGATCTTCGGCGCGCACGGCAAAGACGAGATCGTCGCCGCCGCTGGTGGTGAGCCACGTGACCGGCAGATCGGGCCAGATCGCCTCAAACGCCTCGCGTCCGTCGCCGATTTCAATGACGGCCAGGCCCCGGTCGGTGAGGTGGGCGCCGAGCTCGGGCATCATGCGCCGCATGATGTCCATGCCGTCATCGCCCGCCTCAAGCGCGCGTTCGGGCTCGCTGCGGTACTCGGGCGGCAGCGCCTGCATGGCGCCGGTCGTCACGTAGGGGGGATTGGAGATGATGAGATCAAACCGACGGCCCGCAAGGTTCTCAAAGAGGTCGCTCTGCACGAGCTCGAGCTCGTCCTCAAGCCCGAAGCGGCGGCGGTTGATCTGCGCCACGTCGAGCGCATCGCGGCTGATGTCGGCGCCCGTCACGGCCGCCGCCGGGAACGCTTCAGCGGCGAGAACCGCCAGGCACCCGCTGCCCGTGCAAAGGTCAAGCACCGAGGTGATGGCCATCGGATCATCAATCCAGGGCGCGAGATCCTCCTCGAGCAGCTCGGCAATGAAGCTGCGCGGAATCAGCACGCGCTCGTCGACGTAGAAGCAGTGCTCCGAGAGCCACCCCTCGTGGATGAGGTACGCAAGCGGCACCCGGTCGCGCACGCGCCGCACGACGGTCTCGCGGACCTCGGCAGCCTCGGCGGGCGTGAGCCTTGCGTTCCAGAAAGTCTCGAGCCGGTCAAACGGGAGCTTCAGCGTTCTTAGAACAAGCGCCGTCGCCTCCTCCCAGTAGTCGGCCGTTCCGTGGCCGAGAGAAACCTCGTTTTTCTCCATTTCCGTCATCGCCCAGCGGGTGAAGTCGCAGATGGTTGCAAGATTGGCGGCGGAAAAGTCGCTGGCCATGGCGTGATCCTCCAGAAGAGCCGGAAAGCTAGAGTGTTTGAAGACTCAAATGAACGGCGCGACGGGTGAGTTCTACCTTATTCCTCGTCGAGGAAAAGCCTTGTGATGGTCTCAAGGTAAATCTCCTCGAGAAGCACAAGCTCGTCGACTCCCACGCACTCGTTGATGCTGTGGATGGTGGCGTTCATCGGCCCGAATTCTACGGTCTCGTCGCTGATCGTGCTCAGAAACCGGGCGTCGGACGTGCCGCCGGCGGTGTTGAGCTGCGGTCTGCAGCCCGTGACGCGCTCGACGGCTTCAGACAGAACGCGGGTCATGCGTCCCGGGCGGGTGACGAAGGGCTGCGCCGAGCTCTTCCAGAAAAATTCGCAGGAAAGATCGCGGCGGCGCGCCATGGCCTCGATTTCCTCGATGAGGCGCTCCTGCGTCCAGCAGGTGTTGTAGCGGATGTTGAAGAGCACCTCCAGTTCGCCGGGGATGATGTTCACCACGCCGTGGCCGGCGTGAATGTTTGAAATCTGCAGGCTGCTCGGCAGAAAGTGTTCGGTGCCCTCATCCCAGACGCGCGAGGAGAGCTCGGCGAGAAACGCCGCAGCCTTGTGCACGGGATTGTCCGCAAGCTGCGGGTAGGCGACGTGGCCCTGCTTTCCATGCACGACGAGCCTGCCGTTGAGAGAGCCCCGGCGACCGTTTTTGATCGTGTCGCCGAAGCGCGCCGCGCAGGACGGCTCGCCCACGATGCACCAGTCGATGTGCACGCCCCAGCGCCTGAGCGTCTTCACCATGCGCGCCGTTCCTTCAAGGCCGTCTCCCTCCTCGTCGCTCGTGATGAGCATCGCAAGCGTTCCCGGGTGATCCGGGTGCTCGCGCACGAAGCGCGCAAAGGCGCAGGCGGCCGCCGCAACCGATCCCTTCATGTCGCTTGCGCCCCGCGCGTAGAGCTTGCCGTCGCGAACGTCAGGCTCAAAGGGCGGGGTCGTCCATTTGGAGAGATCGCCGGGGCTCACCACGTCGACGTGGCCGCCGAAGACAAAGACGGGCGCGTCGAACCCGTGCACGATCCAGGCGTTGGTGGTGCCGTTGGGCGTGTGCTCGACCTGAAGGGAAAAGTGCAGCGGCAGCAGAAAGTCCTGCAGCACTTCAATGGCGCCGGCAGCGTCGGGCGTCACCGAGGGGCACGAGAGCAGGGCGCGGGCGAGCGCCACAACCTGGGGTTCGGCGCCCTGGGGCGCGGTCTTGGAGTCTGTCATGATTGGGGCAGGTCCTCAGAAAAGGGGCAGGGTGCAAAGCAAAGGGCGGCCTCAGGCGCCTGGCCCGAAGCCGCCCCCGGGGCGGTGCGCGGTTAGTCGCGCAGCAGCTCGTTGACCGACGTCTTCGAGCGGGTGCGGGCGTCCACGCGCTTGACGATCACGGCGCAGTTGAGGTTGTACTTGCCGTCCTTGCTCGGCAGCGATCCGGGCACGACGACCGAGCCCGCAGGCACGCGGCCGCGGAAGATCTCGCCCGTGGTGCGGTCGTAGATCTTCGTCGACTGGCCGATGAACACGCCCATCGAGATGACGGAGTTTTCCTCGACCACGACGCCCTCAACGATCTCGCTTCGAGCGCCGATGAAGCAGTTGTCCTCAATGATGGTGGGACCGGCCTGCACGGGTTCAAGCACGCCGCCGATGCCCACGCCGCCCGAGAGGTGGCAGTTGCGGCCGACCTGCGCGCAGGAGCCCACCGTGGCCCAGGTGTCGACCATCGTGCCCGAGCCCACGCGCGCGCCGATGTTCACAAAGGAGGGCATGAGAATGGCGCCCTTTTCAATGTAGGAGCCGTAGCGGGCGATGGCGCCCGGAATCATGCGCACGCCGCTGTCGGCGATCTGATCGGCGCTCGCGCCCGAAAAGCGAAGCGGCAGCTTGTCGTACCAGGTCATGGGACCGGCGGACATCACCTGGTTGTCCTGCAGCCGAAAGCTCATGAGCACGGCCTGCTTGATCCACTGGTGCGTCACCCAGGCGCCGTCAATCTTTTCGGCCACGCGCAGGGTGCCGTCGTTCAATCCGTCGACGACCGCGAGGATGGCGGCGCGCTCTTCGGAGCCGATCGTCTCGGCCGTCCAGTCCGCGCGCGCCTCCCAGGCCGCCTGCACGAGCTGCTCGATCTGTTCGTTGTTCATGTGTACTCCCTTTTTATGAAGTTTTTGATGCTAAAAAAGCACTGCCCCGGGGGCCCGCTCACCAGCTCCCGGACAATTTCCTCAAGGGTCCGTCAGAGAGCTCCTGCCGGCGATTTTCCGGCGCTCGGGCGGGCTTTCCGGCACCTGCTGCATGCAGTGCGAAAGTGCCTGAAGGGGCTGTATATGAATCTTTAGATGAATTTTCCTGACTTGACGAACCCCACGATGCGCTGCGCGGCCTCCTGGGCGAGCTGCGGCTCTGCCACAAAGGCGATGCGCACATAGCCTGCGCCTGGATTGCCCCCGGGCAGGTCGCGCGAAAGGTAGGAGCCCGGCAGCACCGTCACGGCCTGGTCGCGATAAAGCTCGCGGGCAAAGACCGCATCGTCGCCCGGCACCTTCGTCCAGAGATAAAAGCTCGCCTCGGGCATGGGCGCCTCGAGAACGGAGTTCACAAGGGGCTGCGCGGCGGCAAACTCCTCGCGGTAAAGCCTGCGGTTTTCAACCACGTGCGCCTCTTCATTCCAGGCGGCGATGGAGGCCGCCTGCACCATGGGGTTCATGGCCGAGCCGTGATAGGTGCGGTAAAGAAGGAAGGGTTTGAGCAGCGCCGCGTCGCCTGCGACAAAGCCGCTTCTCATGCCCGGCGCGTTGCTGCGCTTGCTGAGGCTTTGCATGACGACGAGGTTTCTGAAGCCGTCGCGCCCGAGCATGCGCGCGGCGGTGAGCGCCCCAAGCGGCGCCTTGCCCTCTTCAAAGTAGATCTCGCTGTAGCACTCGTCGCTCACGATCACAAAGCCCCAGCGATCCGACAGTTCAAAGAGGGCCTTCCAGTCGGCAAGCTTCATCGTCGCGCCGGTGGGGTTGCCGGGCGAGCAGACAAACACGATCTGCGTGCGCGCCAGAACCTCGTCGGAGACGCTGCTGAAGTCGGGCTGAAAGTTGTTTTCCTTCTTGAGCGGCATGTACACCGGCTCGGCCCCGGCAAGAAGCGATGCGCCTTCATAGATTTGATAGAAGGGGCAGGGGATGAGCGCAGCGGGCTTCACCGGCCCCGAGGGGTCAATCACGGACTGCGTGAGGCTAAAGAGCGCCTCCCGCGAGCCGAGCACCGGAAGCACCTCGCTGGCAGGATCAACGGGCGCGCCGTAGCGGCGCTCGCACCAGGTGGCAATCGCCTCGCGCAGCGCCGTCGAGCCGCCCGTGGCCGGGTAGTGGCTCATCGACTCCACATTTTCCAGAACGGCGCGGCGGATGCACTCGGGCAGCGGGTGCTGCGGCTCGCCGATGCCGAGCGAAATGTGCCTGAGTCTGCCTCCGGCGGGTTCAATGCCGGCAAAGAGCTTTTTCAAGCGGGCAAAGGGATAGGGACGCGTCAGAAGAAGTCCGGGATTGGTCACGGTGATGCCTTCGGCCTGGCCGGTTTAAAAGGATTGCAAAAGCAGGGAAATCATCAGTCGATGCGGCGCATCGGGTCGTTCATCGGAAACTGCGGCAGATCGACGCCCGCCGCCGGCTCCCAGCCGGGCTTGCGGTGTTCGGCGCGCACCGTCGTATAGATGCCGCCGCGCACCCACCAGCGGGCCTCAAGCCGCATGAACCGGGGGTTGACCGCCTCGACGAAGTCGTCAAGGATGCGGTTGGTGATGTCTTCGTGAAAGTGCCCCTCGTTGCGAAACGACCACATGTAGAGCTTGAGCGCCTTGAGCTCAAGATTTTTCTCATCGGGAATGTAGTCGAGGATGAGCGTGGCGAAGTCGGGCTGGCCGGTGAGCGGGCACAGACACGTGAACTCCGGAATCTCCATGTGAATGAGGTAGTCGCGCTTGGGGCTGGGGTTGTCAAAGATTTCCAGATTGCGGCTCGCTGCAGAAGACATATTCAGTGGTGCTGCTGTTGGGTGAAATGCTGTTGGGTGAAAAATTCCCTGCCGGCGCACTGCGGCGGGAAAGCCGCAGGCTGTGCGGCCCCGCGCCCCGGCGCGGGGCAAGAATGCTGGTCTCGACGAGGTTGTCCGCGGCGGATTTCCCGAAGGGCGGCCCACGGCGTCGGTTCAAACTATTTCATTATAAGGAGCGTAGGCGCGCGGCGGCCGAAAAAGGCCGGCGCCGGGACATCCGACAATTGATCCCGGCCGGGTGCTCGAGGCCCGGGCGGGTTGTCTAAAATCCGGTGCTGTCCCCAGCCTTCCCGGGCAGGCGGCGCTTGTCTGATGCGCCCCGCCCGGGGGCAGATCCATGCCAACAGTTCATCGTGCGCCTCAAACAACTTCGCATCAGCGGCTTCAAGAGCTTTGCCGACACCACCGTCATTGAATTTCCCGGCTCCGTCATGGGCATTGTGGGCCCCAACGGCTGCGGCAAGTCCAATGTGATCGACGCCATCCGATGGGTGCTCGGCGAGGCGCGGGCCTCGGAGCTTCGCGGCTCAAGCACGATGAGCGAACTCATCTTCGCGGGCTCCTCGAACCGCCCGGCGCTCTCGCGCGCCTCCGTTGAAATGGTGCTCGACAACTCCGACGGCACGGTCAAGGGCGCCTGGGGGCGCTACGCCGAACTGTCGGTCAAGCGCATCATCACCCGCGACGGCACCAACATCTACATGATCAACAATCAGCAGGTGCGCCGGCGCGACGTGCAGGACATCTTCATGGGCACCGGCCTGGGGCCGCGCTCCTACGCCATCATCAGCCAGGGCATGGTCGAGAACTTCATCAAGGCCAGACCCGAGGAGCTGCGCGTCTACCTTGAGGAGGCCGCGGGGGTGAGCAAGTACAAGGAGCGCCGCCGCGAGACCGAGACGGCGCTCGCCTCAACGCGCGGCAACCTTGAGAAGGTGAGCCTGCTGCAGGAAAACAAGCGCGCGGAGATCGAGCGGCTCACGCTCGAGGCCGAGGTCGCGCGGCAGTGGCGCGAGCTTGAGGACGGCAGACTTCATGCCGAACTGCTCTGGTACGCTGCCCAGGAGGACGATGCCGCTGGCGCCGTCAACCGCATCAACGCCCAGATTGCGCAAAAGGAGGAGGAGTCGATTGCCGCAAGCGGCGAGGCGCAGCGCCTTGAGTCCGAGATCGAGGCCCTCAAGGAGGCCGCCCGCGCCCGGCGCGACGAGGCCGATGCCGCCCGGCAGGAAGCCTGGAGCGCTCGCTCGCGCGTCTCCGAGCTTGAGGGCAGCATCCGCGTCATTGTCGAAAAAAAGGACGCCATTGCCCGCCAGATCGTCAGCACCAGGCAGACGCTTGATCGGCGCCGCGAGCAGCGCGAGGAGGCGCTCGGGCGCGTTGCCGACATTGAGCGTCAGAAGGCGGAGCTCGCGCAGAAGGCCTCCGAACTTGAGGAGCAGGCGCAGGCGGTCTCCGAAACCGCAGCCGAGCACGAGGAGGACTACGAGACGCTTTCGGCGGCCTATGAAGAGGCGCGCGGGCGCGCTGCCGAGGTGAACAACCAGATGCGCGTGCACCAGGTCGAGCTCGAGGCCGTCGCGCGCGAAATTTCCGAGGCCGAGGGCCGCATCGACGCCCTCAAGGCCGAGTCGCGTCCCGGGGCGGCTCCTGACGAGGAGCGCTTCGAGGAGCTCACGCAGAAGATCGAGGAAAATTCGGCGCTTCTTGAAGAGACTGCGGCGGCAGCCGAGGAGTACGGCGAGGCGCTTGAGGTTGCGCGGCAAGCTCTCGAAGGCCTGCAGGCCTCGCGGCAGACCCGCATGCAGGAGCTCGAGCGCACAAGCGCCCGGCTGCAGACGCTTGCCTCGCTTCAGGCCCGCGCCGAGGGCGAGGGAAAGCTGCCGAAGTGGCTCGAGCGCATGGGGCTTGACAAAATGCCGCGGCTTTTTGAGTCGCTTGAGGTTGACGAGGGCTGGGCCGTGGCCCTTGAAGCCGTCCTGCGCGAGCGCGCGGCGGCGCTGCCCGTGGGAGACCTCGCCCGCGCCACGGGGTTTCGGCTTGATCCTCCTCCGGCAAGGCTGGTGTTTTACAGCGATCCGCATCAGGAGCCGCCCGAGCCCCCGGCGGCCGGCATGCAGCCGCTGGCCGCGCACGTGCGCAGCGCCGACGCGGCCCTCATGAAGACGCTCGGCGTCTGGCTTGCCGGCGTCTATGTTGCGCCCGACCTTGAGAGCGCCGTTAAAAACCGCGCGGCTCTCGGTCCCCGGGGGCTCATCGTGACCCCCGAGGGGCATGCGGTGGATGCCGCCGGCATCAGCTTCTGGGCCGAGGAAAACGCCGAGTCGGGCATGGTCTCGCGCGCGGCCGAGATCCGCACGCTGCAGGCTCGCGAGGACGAGCTGCGAGCCGAGGTCGAGGGACTTGACAACGAGGTCATCGCTGCGCGCGCAAAGACCGCCGACTGCGAGCTGCACCACCGGGCCAAGCTTGCGCTTGCCTCGGAAATCAGAACGCAGACCCATGCGCTTGAAGTCGAGCACTCGGCCCTTGAGGCGGCGATCAGCGCCTGGCGCGCCCGCAGCACGCGCGTTGCGCTTGAGCTGCGCGAGCTCGAGCAGCGGCTCGAGGAGATGACCGCGCGGCGCGAGACGTGTGAGGAGGCCTTCAGCGCCTGCGACGAGCGTCTTGCCGCTGCGCAGCAGGAGGCCTCCGAGGCCTCCGCGCACCTTGAGCAGGCCGAGGCGGCGCTCGCCGACCTGCAGGCCCAGGAGCGCGACCTGCGCGGACAGGCGCGCGTGGCCCGCGTGCAGGCCGACGCCCTGTCCGAGCGCGTGGGCGACATGCATCGCCAGGCCGAGTCGGCCGATGAGGAAATCGAAATGCTCGCGGCCAGCCTCGAGGAGCTTGCCGCGGAAAATGAAACGCTCGACGAAAGCGCCGAGCGCGAGGGACTTGCGCGCCTGCTTGAGGCGCTCGAGGCGAGGGAAAAGGCCCATGAGGCCGCACAGAGCGCCGCAGCCGCCGCTGAAAGCGCGCTGCAGGCGGCCTATGAGCGGCAAAAGGAGATCAACGACTCCCGCACGCCCATTCTCCAGGAGATTTCCGACCTCAAGGTCAAGCGCGAGAGCTGGGCGACGCAAAGCCGCGCCTTTACCGAGTGGCTCGACCAGAACGGAGCCGACCGCACGGCGCTGCGCGAGGAGATCCTGGCCGAAAAGCTCAAGACGTCAACCCTCAAGAACCGCATCGCCCGCGCCGTCGAGCAGATCGCCGCGCTCGGGCCGGTGAATCATGCGGCGCTCGAGAACCTTGAGTCGAGCCGCCGGGCGATGGAGCAGACCGAGCGGCAGGTGGCCGACCTTGAGGAGGCCATCGCCAATCTTGAGGCGACGATTCGAAAGATCGACGCCGAGACCCGCGAGCTGCTGCGCGCGACCTTTGAGACGGTCAACAGGAACTTCGCGGAGATGTTCACCGGGCTCTTCGGCGGCGGCAGCGCGCAGCTTCGCATGACGGGCGAGGAGATTCTCGAGGCCGGCGTTGAAATCATGGCGCAGCCCCCGGGCAAGAAGAACGCCACTGTCACGATGCTCTCGGGAGGCGAGAAGACGATGACGGCCACGGCGCTCGTGTTTGCCATCTTCAAGCTCAACCCGGCGCCGTTTTGTCTGCTCGATGAGGTGGATGCGCCGCTTGACGAGGCCAATCAGGACCGCCTGGCGCGCCGCATCGTGGCCATGAGCGCCAACACGCAGTTCGTCATGATCACGCACCACCGCGTCACGATGGAGCATCTCGGACGCCTGGTGGGCGTCACCATGAAGGAGCCCGGCGTCTCGCGCGTCGTCTCGGTCGACGTGCAGGCCGCCGCCGGCATGACCGCGGCCTGATGCAGCCCGCCGATGAGGCTCTCTGCGGGGTCCTTCTGGACGTGTGGCCGTCATCGAGCCGCGGTAGACTTCGGCTAAACTTCAAAACCGGTTGTTTTTCTCACGGGGGAAAGGCGCATGCCTGACATTGAACCTATTCATATCGGCCTCTTGATTCTGGTGATCTTTGCGGGCGTGGCCTGGTACACCTTCCGCAAGAACAAGGACGGCGACAAGAAAGCCAAGGACGTGCTCGGAAACTACAAGCCCGGCGCGCAGCAGATGAAGGCTCAGGAAGTGCCCAACGTCGTCGACAAGGACGAGCCCGAGGCGCCCACGCTCTCGGAGGCCGATCAGAAGACCGACATCAAGCCCGTGACCGAGGCCGACCGCAAGGAGGTGGGCGTCGTCGCGCCCGCCGACCCGCAGCCCGTGCCCGATGATGACTTCGTGGTGGACTTCGCCCGCATGGGACGCCGCAACACCGACGTCGACTCCGCCGTCGAGGCCGTGGCCTACTTCACCCACAAGCCTGACCAGGTGTTTTCGCGGCAGCTGCTCACGCGCCTGGGCCGCATGGTGGAGGACAACGGCCTGTCCGGACGCGTGCGCTTTGACTTCTTCGATGAGTCGACCAGCCTCTGGCACCATGAGCTCGACAATGTCGAGACCTGCACGCAGATCTACATGGCCATGCTGCTTGCCAACCGTGCGCGCAGCATCGACGACATCACGGCCTCGAAGTTCATTTCGCTTGCCAACAACATCGCCATCTACCTTGACGCCGAGGTCTCCGTTCCCGACTCCAAGACCATGGTGGAGGGGGCCGACCGGGTGGCGCGCATCGTCAAGGCCTTCGACAACGTGCTCTCGGTGAAGATCGTCTGCGACAAGGACATCACCGAGACCGCCCTTGAATCGGCGGCCACGGCCTGCGGCTTTACCCGGCACGAGGGCCGCTACGAGAAGTCGCCCGTCGACACGATGGATCCGATCTTCGTGCTCGCACCCTCGAAGACCCTTAAAAACGAGGTGGAGCTCAAGTTTGACGTGCCGCTCATGTCGGCCGCCGACGATCCGCTTCCGGCCTTTTTCTCGCTTGCAAACGATCTGTGCTGCCGCATTGACGCCATGACGACCGACGCCTCGGGCCATCCGCTCGGGTCCATGTCCGCGGCCCTGATCGACGGCCAGCTGCGCGAGGTGCACTCGGCCATGACCGCCCACGGCGTGCCTGCGGGGTCAAGCCGTGCGCTCAAGATCTTCTCCTTTGCCTGAGCCTGCCTGCGCAAAAAAGAGGGATCCGATTTTTGAGGGCGAACGCGGCTTGCGCGCGCCCGAAGGTACGATGCCCGGCCGCAGAGCGCCGGGGGCGTGCGCCGAAGGTCTTGTTCAGGCACGGCGCGCGCTTTTTTTTTGAGTCTGACAACCCCTGGTTGAGAGCGGGAGAATCCGCCCCTGGTCCAACGTCATGATGAACGAACAAGATCTTGAAGAGGTCCGAGCGCGCGCCCGCGAGCTTTCGCGGCAGCTGCATCGCTGGAACTACGAATACTACGTGCTCGATGCTCCGAGCGTGCCGGATGCCGAGTACGACAAGGCCTTCCGTGAGCTGCAGGCGCTCGAGGAGGCCTGGCCGCAGATTCGAAGCGCCGCCTCTCCCACGCAGCGCGTCGGAGGCGAGGTGAGAAGCGACCTCGCCCGCGTGCGCCACGCCGTGCCGATGCTCTCGATTCGTACCGAAACGGACTTCACGGCCGCGGGCGCCGCTGCGTTTGACCAGCGCGTGCGCCGCGAGCTGGGGCTTGCCGACTCCGACCCGCCCGTGGTCTACGACTGCGAGCTGAAGTTTGACGGCCTTGCGGTGAACCTACGCTATGAAAACGGGGTGCTCGCAGGCGCCCAGACCCGCGGCGACGGCGCCGTGGGCGAGGACGTCACCGCCAACGTGCGCACCATCGGCTCGATTCCCCTGGTCATTTCCGAGGCGAAGGCCCCGCGCGTGCTGGAGGTTCGCGGCGAGGTGATCATGCACAAGGCCGACTTTGAGGCGCTCAACCGCAGGCAGCGTGAGGCCGGGGAAAAGACCTTCGTCAACCCCCGCAATGCCGCCGCGGGCTCCCTGCGGCAGCTCGACAGCCGCATCACCGCCAGACGCCGTCTTCATTTCTATGCCTACGGCCTGGGCGAGGTGAGCGACCCGGATTTCGCCCGCTCGATGACCGAGCTCTTTGAGCGACTGCGCGCGCTCGGCTTTCCCGTGGCCGGCATGCGCCGCACGGTCGCAGGCCCCGAGGCCCTGGCGAAGTTTCATGACGACGTGCTCGCCATGCGCGCCGACCTGCCCTTTGAAATCGACGGCGTCGTCTACAAGGTCGACGACTTCGCGCTGCAGCGCGCGCTGGGGTTCGTGGCGCGCGAGCCGCGCTGGGCCTGCGCGCACAAATACCCGCCCGAGGAGGCGGTGACGCGCGTTCTTGCCGTTGACGTGCAGGTCGGCCGAACCGGGCGCGTGACGCCCGTGGCCCGCCTTGAGCCCGTCTTTGTCGGAGGCGTGACCGTGAGCAATGCCACGCTGCACAACGAGGACCACATCGCCGAGCTCGGCCTCATGATCGGCGACAGCGTCGTCGTGCGGCGCGCCGGCGACGTGATTCCCGAGATCGTTCGCGTGCTCCCCGAGCGGCGCCCGCCGGACGCCCGGCCCTTCGTGATGCCCCGGACCTGTCCTGTGTGCGGCTCGGCCGTCGTGCGCGACGAGCAGGAGAAGGACTCGCGCTGTACGGGCGGACTCGTGTGTCCGGCGCAGCTCAAGCTCTCGCTCGTGCACTTCGGGTCGCGCCGCGCCATGGGCATCGACGGACTCGGCGAGAAGATGGTCGACGCGCTTGTTGAAAAGGGGCTTGTCAAGCGCCCCTCGGACCTTTATCACCTCAAGTCCGGGGATGTCGCACAGATCGACCGGATGGGCGAAAAGAGCGCCGCCAATCTCATTGCCGCCATTGAGAAGAGCCGCAGCACGACGCTTGCGCGCTTTATCTTTGCCCTGGGCATCCGGCACGTGGGCGAGGCCACGGCGCGCGACCTGGCGCTCTCCTTCAAGACGCTTGAGGCGCTCAGAGCCGCCTCGGTCGAGCAGCTTCTCGAGGTCAACGACGTGGGCGAGGTGCTCGCCGAGTCGATCACGAGCTTTTTTGCCGAGCCCCACAACAGCGAGGAGCTCAGGCGGCTTGAAGAGGCCGGCGTGCACTGGCCCGAGGCTGGGAAGGCGGATGCGCCCGCGACGCTTGCAGGCTGCAGCTTTGTTCTCACCGGGACGCTCGAAACCCTGACGCGAGATGAAGCCAAGGACCGCATCATCGCTGCGGGCGGGCGCGTCTCGGGATCGGTTTCCAAAAAGACCGGGTATGTCGTTGCGGGCAGCGCCGCAGGCTCCAAGCTTGAGAAGGCGCAGGCGCTCGGCGTGCGGATTCTCACCGAGGCCGAGTTTCTCGACATGCTCAAGTCAGGTGCGGCTGCAGACAGCGCCGCCAATGCCCCCGGAGACGGTCCGGGGGATGCCCCGAAAAAGAAGCCCGGGGAAGAGCCCGGGGATCGTGCGCACGAGGCGGCTGCCGAGGCGCGCAGCCGGATTTCGTCCTACAGCGGCACCGGGGAGCTTTTTTAAAGCGCGGGGCGCTTGATTTTTAAAGCAAATTCAGCGTAAAATCCGTGCCTTTCGGGGGCCTGCCGAATTTTTTGCGGCAGACCCTGATTTTTCAACCGTTTCAAAGAATTCCTGCGCCTGGTACGGGCGCATGCAAAGAGGAAAAAACAACCATGGTTATCATTCGTCTGTCCCGCTCGGGCTCCAAGAAGCGTCCGTTCTACAACATCGTCGTGACCGATTCCCGCAATCGCCGCGACGGCCGCTTCAACGAGCGTCTCGGCTTCTACAACCCGATGATCGCCGAGGGCCCGCAGCGCCTGACGTTCAACGCCGAGCGCATTGCGCACTGGATTTCCAACGGCGCCCAGATGAGCGACACCGTCGCCCGCATCCTCAAGGCTGCCAAGAAGGCTGCTCCCGCCGCCTGATTGCCCGCCCGGGACTCGGCGTGCACTGTCTGCTGAAGGCGCCCGTCTGATTCAAGCGCCCGCTCCGCAATGAGCGGCGGCTGTTTGAAGATGCTCGCCGGGGGCTGGCCGCGTTGCTTGTGAACCTCCCGGATCATGCCGTGCCTCTCGTGTCTAAGCACACTTTGAATGCATGACCGGATTTCCTCTTGACAGAATGGGTTCAGTATCTACCTGCAGCGCCGCAGCCCTCATGAAGAGCCTCGCCGCCTGAGGGCGGACGTGCACGAAGCCAAGCGGTCTTCCCACATTCGGAAGGCCGTTTTTTTTCTGCCTGAACGTTTTTTCCGACAGAGTGCCGGCCGGCGCTCCGTCGATGCTCTGAAAAGGACGCTCCGACAATGGTCAATCCTGATGAACTGCTTTGCGTGGGCCGTACCAACGGCGCCTACGGCGTGCGCGGCTCGATTCGCGTCGTCCCCTTTGAGGGCGGCGAGGTGCTTGCGCAGACGCGGCGCTGGTTTCTGACGCCCCTGCGCGGTGAGACGGTGCCCCTTGAGGTCACCTCGATCAAGGTGCACGGCAATGTGCTTCTTGCCACGGTCGCCGGCTGCGACAGCAAGGAGAAGGCTGACGCCCTGCGCGGGCGCATCAGCGTGCTGCGCGCCGACTTTCCCGATCCGGGCGAGGATGAATTCTGGGCGGCCGACGTCATCGGCTGCCGCGTTGTCAACCGCGAGGGCGTTGAGCTCGGCCGCGTGACCGAAATCGGCAGCAACACCGTGCAGGACATCTTCAAGGTTGAGGGCGGTCCGAGGGTTGACGGCCGCGATCCGGTCTATCTCATTCCGGACGTCGAGGCCTACATTCTTGACATCGACGTCGACTCGGGCGTGGTCACGGTCGACTGGCAGCCCGACTGGATCTAGAGCGGGGAGGGGACCATGCTGCGCTTTGACGTCATCACGCTTTTCCCCGGGATCTTTGAGGCTGTGACCGCCCAGGGCATCACCTCGCGCGCCCGCAGGCGCGGCCTGTGGTGCGCGCACTTCTGGAACCCGCGGCTTGTGACGAGCGACGTGCACCGCACGGTCGACGAGCGCCCCTTCGGCGGAGGGCCCGGCATGGTGATGATGGCCGAGCCCCTGTACCGCACGCTTGAAATGATCCGCGCCTCGGGCAACAGCGGCCGCGTCATTGCCTTTGCCCCCTCGGGGCGGCACCTCACCGACGCCTGGGTGCGCGAGGCCTCGGCCGATGCGAACGGTCAGTACGTGCTTGTCTGCGGGCGCTACGAGGGCATCGACGAGCGGTTCTTGTCGCGCTATGTCGATGAGATCATCAGTCTCGGGGACTTCGTGCTCTCCGGCGCCGAGCTTGCGGCCTGCGCGCTGATGGACGCCGTCGTGCGGCAGCTCCCCGGCGCCATCAAGGAGCTTTCGGCCCTTGACGAGTCCTTTGGCACGGGGCTACTGGATGCCCCGCATTACACGCGGCCGGAGGTCTGGCAGGGAGAGCAGGTTCCCGAGGTGCTCCTTTCAGGGCACCACGCCAACATCGCGCGCTGGACGCGTGAAAAAAGTTTGGAGGCGACCTTCAAAAATCGCCCTGAATTGATTACAATTGCGCGTTCCCGCGGTCTGTTGACCGACCGCGACGAGAAGTTTTTGAAGTCCCTCAAGGCCGAAGGCTGCGAGAGGGACTGACAAAAAAGTGCGGCGCCGGAGCTTGAAAACAAGCCTGCGCCGTGTTTTTCACTACCCATCCTCTGGACGGCGCACACAACATTGAAATGCCGCCGCATGATGGCAACGGAGACAAAAATGAACATCATCCAGACTCTGGAACAGGAAGAAATCGCCCGCCTTACCGCCGGCAAGACCATCCCGGACTTCCGCGCCGGCGACACCGTGAGCGTTCTCGTGAACGTGATCGAAGGCAGCCGCAAGCGCACCCAGGCCTATGAAGGCATGGTCATCGCCAAGCGCAACCGCGGTCTGAACTCCTCGTTCATCGTCCGCAAGATCTCGAGCGGCGAAGGCATCGAGCGTACGTTCCAGCTCTACTCGCCCACGATTGCCTCGATCGAGGTCAAGCGCCGCGGCGACGTCTGCCGTGCGAAGCTCTACTACCTGCGCGAGCGCTCCGGCAAGGCCGCCCGCATTCGCGAGCTGCTCGTCCGCAAGGACGCCGGCGCTGCTGCTGCCGCTGCCGAGTAATTCGACGCACGCGCTTTTCGAAGCAAGACTTTTTTTGCTTCACAAAAACTGCCGTCTTCCGATTGCGGGGACGGCAGTTTTTTTTTACTCAAAATTCAAGAAGGGAAAAGGGCTGAGGGAGGACCGGATTTGTCCGGCGATGAGTGCAGGCCGCAGTCAATCGCCGCTATGGGTGAAAAATGAGGTAAAGCGCAAAGGCGATGAGAACGCCGTACCCCAGGGCCGTGAGGGCGAGATTTCTGCGGCTGCCGAAAAAGCGCAGGAGCGGATTGGCTGGCGGGATCGGAGTCCCCTTGTCCTGGGGTTCCTCGAGCAGGGCGATCCAGGCGATTTCGCCCTTTTGGTCGCCGGGGTCCGTGCCGGGAACAAAGCGCACGCGGTCGAGCACCTGCAGGGGGCGGCTGCCCTGGTCGCTGCGTGCGGTGCGGCGCGTGATGAACCAGCGCCGTCCGTCGTCGCCGTCAACGACGCCGCTGAAGGCGCCGGGATCGATGCTGACGACCGTTCCGGTGCGTGCGGCAGGGTCGGATGCGCGATCGTTCTGCGGCATGGCCTTGGAAAAAAATGACGGCCCGCCATTGGAGTTCGGCGGGCCGGGGGACTAGTTGATGGAGCTGCTTTGCGCCGTCGCAGGCGCAAAGAGAAGCTTCACGTCGATGGCGTCAAGCGCATAGGTTTTGCCGCAGAACTCGCAGCGAACCTCAATCTTTCCCTTCTCCTCGATGATCTCGCGGGCTTCCTTCTCGCCCAGGCTTCTGACCATCGCCTTGATGCCGTCCATCGAGCAGCGGCAGCCAAAGCGCGGCGCCAGGGTTTCAAGCACCGTGGGGTTGTCCTCCCAGAAGAGGCGCCGGGC
Organism: uncultured Duodenibacillus sp.; assembly: GCA_944390745.1. Taxonomy (GTDB): domain Bacteria; phylum Pseudomonadota; class Gammaproteobacteria; order Burkholderiales; family Burkholderiaceae_F; genus Duodenibacillus. The sequence goes on from CALXQK010000005.1 coordinate 85,938, forward strand.
AAGCTCCTCGGGCTCAAGCGTCAAGAGCTCCTCGTTTTTCACCGTGCGCGCGAGCATCGAGAGATGCTCAAATCCCTCGGGGTCGATCTCGCCCTGGGCCTTGCCGCCGGTTGCGGCCACGCGCTGCAGCAGCACGCCGCCGCAGGCCTTGTCGTCGGCGGCAAGCCACAGTCCCGTGCGCACCTGCTCGGACTGCGTCATGTAGCTTTCAATGGTTTCGGCGACGGTGTTTCCGGTGAGCGGCACCACTCCCTGATAGGGATGCTCGCCCGGGCGGCGGCCGGCGATGTCGAGAATGAGCGCGCAGCGGCCGTTTCCGCCGACGTTGACAAGACTCTTGAAGTCCGCCTCATCGGGAATGTTCTCGGCGGCGGTGCGCAGCTGCACCGTGGCGCGCACGACAAGCCCCGTGCGCACCTCCACAAGGGCAAGCTTCACGGGGCCGTCGCCCTGGATCTGCAGCACGAGCGCGCCGTCAAACTTGAGGCTTGCCGAGAGCATCACGGCAGCCGCGGAGAGCTCGCCGAGCATGCGGCGCACGCCCGCAGGGAGGTGCTGGTGCTCGACGATGTCCTGCCAGGCCTGGCCCATGTGAAGAACCACGGCGCGGCAGCTTTGCCTGGGAAAGTGCAGTTTGATGAGTTTGTCGGTCATAAAAATCAGCCGGGGAAAAAAATCCTTGTCGATGCAGCGTATTTGGCGTCGCCGGCCCTCTTTTTCAAGGGCGGGCGAAACTCTTCAGGCCACTTTCCTGAGGCCCGTGCGAAAGCACTCCTTTTGCTGCTGGTAGTGTTTGTTGTCCTCGTGCAGCTTTTCAACCTCGTCGTCGCTGAGCGTGCGCACCAGGCGCGCGGGCGTGCCCACCACGAGCGCGCGCTCGGGGATGACCTTGTTTTCAGCCACCAGAGCGCCTGCGCCCACGATGGCGTCGCGGCCGATGACCGCGCCGTTGAGCACCACGGCGCCCATGCCGATGAGCGCGCCGTCTTCGATCGTGCAGCCGTGAAGGATTGCGCCGTGGCCCACGGTGACATTGCGTCCCACGGTGCAGGGGCGCCCGGCGTCGACATGCACCACCGCGTTGTCCTGCAGGTTGCTGCCGCTGCCAAGCGTGATCGGGGCGAGGTCGGCGCGCAGCACCGCTCCGGGCCAGACGCTGGCCTGCTCGTCGATTCTTACCTGCCCGATCACCTGGGCTGATTCCGAGACCCAGGCCGATTCCGAGACCTCGGGGACGTGTTCATTCAATGCAAAAATTGCCATAATCGCTTGTGCTTTCAAAAAAGATGCATGCCTGGTGCAGACTGCAAATCGAGCACATTGTAATGAGGCCGGCGCCGCGGACGGTCGAGGGCGCACGGGCTTGCGCAGACCGGCCAAGGGCGGACTGCTCCCGACACGGCCCGGTGCCGGGGAGGGCGCCCCGCGGCCGGCTGACCAGGCAAAGAAGAACAGAGAATTTTGGGGAGGACGAGGGCGGTGCTCATTGATCTGCACATGCACTCCACGGCAAGCGACGGGGCCCTGACGCCATCGGAGCTTGTGCGCTGCTGCTTTGAGCGCTGCGGCGTCGGGACGATGGCGCTCACCGATCACGACACGGTCGCCGGCGTCGGCGAGGCCCGCCGCGCCGCGCGGCTTTGCGGCATGCGCTTTATCAGCGGCATTGAAGTTTCCACAATCTGGGCGGAGCGCTCGGTGCACATCGTGGGGCTCGGCGTCGACGACAGCAATGCCGAGCTTCTGGAGGTCACGGCCGACTTGTGCGACAAGCGCGACCGCCGGGCCGTGGAGATCGGGCGGCGGCTCGATGCGCTGGGCTTTGAAAACATGTTTGAAAAGGCGCTCGCGCACACCCACGTCAAGAGCAATATTTCACGCCTGCACTTTGCCCGGGCCCTTCTCGATGAAGGGGCGGTGCGCAGCGTCCAGCAGGCGTTTGATCGATACCTCACGCAGGGAAAGCCCGCCTATGTGGCCGCGGCCTGGCCTTCGATTGCCGAGGCCGTGGCGCTCATTCACCGCGCAGGCGGCGTGGCGGTGCTTGCGCACCCCGGACGCTATCGCTTCAGCGGCGGCGACTGGCAGCTTGACGCCCTGGTCGAGGGTTTTGTCGAGTCGGGCGGTGAAGCCATCGAGGTCGTGAGCGGCAGCCAGAGCCCGTCCTTTGTCCCGCGCTGCATCGCGTGGGTCCGGCGTTATCACCTCTTTGGATCCGTCGGAAGCGACTTTCACAGTCCGGGCGGCGAGCGTCCGGCTCCAGGCGAGCAGGGGCAGCTTCCCGAGGGCGTGCCGAGCGTGCTCGAGCTTCTGGCCTGACTAGCTGCGCGGCTTGCGGTCAAGCCGCTCGTGGCGGACGTCTTCGCCGATCAGGTGCAGACTGTCGCCCTGGCTCTGGTTGCGGCGGTGCTTGAGGATCACTGCAAGCATGCTTGCTGCGACGAACAGTCCGAACACCAGCATGGTGGTTCTGACCGAGAGATCGGACTTGATGAGCAGGGCGTAGATGCCGAGCATGGTCAGAATCGAGAGATTCTCGTTGAAGTTCTGCACGGCAATCGAGCGCCCGGCGCTCATCAGCACGTGGCCGCGGTGCTGTAGCAGGGCGTTCATGGGCACCACGAAAAAGCCTGCCAGAATGCCCACGACAACCATGATGGCGCACGCGGCCAGAACCGCCAGGCGCACTTCAAAGCCCAGAATCGAGACCGAGCCCGGAAGCATCGACTGGTCAAACCAGCTCGCCGCTCCCACGACAAGCCCCATGGCGATGCCCATGGGCAGCACGACAAGCGACTTCTTGAGCGGCACCCAGACGGCCGCCCCCGCTGCGCCGAGCGCAATGCCCACGGAGACCACGGCCTGCAGGATGGCGCCCTGAGAGAGATTCATGCCGAGCGCCGCATCGGCCCACTTGAGCACGAGAAACTGCAGCACGGCGCCCGCGCCCCAGAACAGCGTCGTGACCGAAAGCGAGATCTGGCCGAGCTTGTCGTGCCACAGCAGCCGGCAGGAGTCAATAAAGTTGATGATGCTTGCCAGAGGCTCAAAGTTGGGCCGCGGATAGCGCGCCCCCGTGTCCGGAATCGTGAGGTTCACAATGGCCGCGAGCACGTAGACGAGCACCACGACGGCAATGGCAGCCTCGGCGTCGTACTCAAGCCCCAGGGCCGTCAGCCCGATGCTGTGCAGCAGAAACTGCGCCACGTCGGGATGCACCAGAACGCCGCCCAGAACAACGCCCAGAATGATGGATACGACGGTGAGGCCCTCCATCCAGCCGTTGGCGATCACGAGCTTTTCCGGCGGCAGCAGCTCAGTGAGAATGCCGTACTTGGCGGGGGAATAGGCCGCCGCGCCGATGCCCACCACCGCATAGGCCAGAAGCGGATGCGAGCCGAGAAGCATCATCAGGCAGCCTGCGGCCTTGACGGCGTTCGTGATGAACATCACGTGCCCCTTTTGCATCAGGTCGGCAAAGATCCCCACCCAGGCCGCAAGCAGAACGTAGCTCACGACGAAAAAGAGTTTTAAAAGCGGCGTCATCCACTCCGGGGCCTGAAGATTTGCAAGCAGCGCAATGGCAGCAATCAAAAGGGCGTTGTCCGCCAGGCTCGAGAGGAACTGGGCGCAGAGGATGTTGTAAAAGCCGCGTTTCATGGTAAAGCTGTGAGGCGCGGGGCCGGATGCCGGCGGACCCGCGGGTCTTTCCTTGAGCTGCAGGCCGCCGGCGGCGCTGCGCAAAAAAAAGGTGGTTTGGGCGCGCGTGACCGGCGCGGGCAAATCGACGGCGTTGATCGAATTGGAACGCCCTGCAGTTTAACAAAAGGGTGGGTGCGCGGCGGTCTGCCAGACCGCTCGTCGGGGGGTGCGTTTGAACGAATTGTGCCAGGGGCCGGGGTCGGCGCCTCTGCGGCAAGTGTGCGATCATTCGCAAACCCGGTGCGAAGGGCCCCGGGCCTGAACCCGCGGCAGGAACGCGGGGCGCGCGCCTCGAAGACCCTGCTTGACCGGTTGAAACTCCCGTCCCCCGGCTTTCGGGCAGCTTGGAATGTGAACGCAATGGCAAAGGCAAGAACGCACTACGTCTGCAGCGAATGCGGCGGCACCACGGTCAAGTGGCAGGGCAAGTGTCCGCACTGCGGCGCATGGAACACCATGAAGGAATTTCGCGAGCCCACCGTTTCGCAGTCGCGCTTCGGCGCCGAGCGTCATGCCGTGCACGGTCTGGTGGCTGCTACCGAGGTGGTTGATCTTGCGCAGGTTCACGCCGCCGAGGTGCCGCGCATTCCGGTGGGCATTTCCGAATTTGACCGCGTGATGGGCGGCGGACTTGTCGTGGGCGGCGTCGGGCTCATCGGCGGCGACCCGGGCATCGGCAAGTCGACCCTGCTGCTGCAGGTGATGCACCGGCTGGTGCGCCAGGGCATGAGCGCGCTTTACGTCTCAGGTGAGGAATCCGCCTCGCAGGTGGCGCTTCGCGCCGCGCGGCTTGGAATTGATCCGCAGGGCATGCGGCTCATGAGCGAAATCGAGCTTGAGAAAATTGAGGCGGCCGTCACGCAGGAAAAGCCGCAGTTTGTGGTGATCGACTCAATTCAGACGCTTTTCAGCAGCGCGCTTGAAAGCGCGCCGGGCAGCGTCACCCAGGTGCGCGAGTGCTCGGCTAGGCTCACGCGCCTTGCCAAGGCCACGGGCACCGCGCTCATCTTCGTGGGCCACGTCACCAAGGACGGCTCGCTTGCCGGCCCGCGGGTGCTTGAGCACATTGTTGATACGGTGCTTTATTTCGAGGGCGACACGCATTCAAACTTTCGCCTCATCCGGGCCTTCAAGAACCGCTTCGGTGCGGTCAACGAACTCGGCGTCTTCGCCATGACCGACCGGGGCCTTCGCGGAATTTCCAACCCCTCGGCCATTTTTCTGTCAGAGCACCGCGACAACGTGTCGGGCAGCTGCGTTCTGGTGACGCAGGAGGGCACGCGGCCGCTGCTCGTCGAGGTGCAGGCTCTTGTCGACCAGACCCACGCCCCCGCGCCGCGCCGACTTTGCGTCGGGCTTGACGCGCAGCGCCTGGCGATGCTTCTGGCGGTGCTGCACCGTCATGCCGGCGTCTCCTGCTTTGACAAGGATGTCTTTATCAATGCCGTGGGCGGCGTGAAGATCGCCGAGCCCGCAAGCGATCTTGCCGTGCTTCTGGCGGTGGTGAGCTCCATCACCGACCGGCCGCTTCCGGCTGGGCTTGCCGTCTTCGGCGAGGTGGGGCTTGCCGGGGAGATTCGTCCGGCGCCCCGCGGTCAGGAGCGCCTGCGCGAGGCCGCCAAGCTGGGTTTCGGAACGGCGGTGATTCCCCGGGCCAACGCCCCAAAGACGCCCATCGAGGGGCTCAGGGTGATCGCGGTTGATCGCCTGACGGACGCCATTGCCGCCGTGCGTGAAAGAGCCTGATGGCCGGGACTTGTTGAAGAGCCGAATCTTTTCCTGACTTTGACAGTTTTCAAGTCAAAAACGCTTGGGATCCCTTGGAACAGCAGGGAACCCAGGCCCATGGAGCTCGTTCGAAGCGTGTTATAACGTCTTGACCTTCATGCTTTCCTCGGGGCACCGCCACGTCTGGGCTTCGAAGTCAATGTCCTCCCAGCGAGCGGTGCGCACCTGCTTCGAGCGTCCGGCGGTAAGGATGGCGAAGGCCATGCAGAGGCTCGCTGTTGTTTCCCACGTCAGAAGCTCCGAGAAGAAGGCCGGGATCTCCTCAGGCGTCAGAGATCCCATGTTGCGCGGCTGCTTGACATGAGGCGATAGGTTCTCGAGCAAGACCCCCAGAGGGCCCCTTATGTCGGCCGGATTCTGTTTGTCGGTCATGCCGGAAGCCTGAGCCCACTTGTAAACCGACTTATACCATGTGGAGGTGGTCTTTGTAGAAACGCTATGAAACGCTGTGAAACAAAAAGGCCCTGAATTTACAGGGCCTTTCTTTTGGTTGGTGGTTCTCTATGAAACACCGGGAAACACTAACGTGGTGCGGAAGGTCGGGCTCGAACCGACACGCCTTATGAATTCGGCGACAGGACCTAAACCTGTTGCGTCTACCAGTTTCGCCACTCCCGCAAAAAATGAGGGCTCATTCTAGCCGAAAAAGCCCTCCGGGCTTAGGAGGCCTTTTTTCCGCATCCGCAGCCCTCGGCTTCGTCGTGGTGATGATGCCCGCCGCAGCCGCACGAGCCATGCTCATGGTCGTGGTCATGCCCGCAGCAGCATCCTTCGCCCTCGTCGTGGTGATGGTGGTGTCCGCCGCAACCGCACGAGCCGTGCTCGTGGTCATGCCCGCAGCAGCATCCTTCGCCCTCGTCGTGGTGATGGTGTCCGCCGCAGCCGCAGGAGCCGTGTTCGTGATCATGGTCATGGCCGCAGCCGCAGCCTTCATCGTCGCCGTGGTGGTGGCCGCCGCATCCGCATCCGCCGCCATGGCCGTGACCGCCGCAGCAGCAGCCTCCGGCGTGGCGGGGCAGGGGAACGGGCACGAAGGGTTCATTGGACTCGGTGACGGTGAGGCCCACGTTTTCAAGCAGCTGCTTGAGCTGCGGAATGGCCACCACGGCAAAGCCGTCGTCGGTCTGGGCCACGCGCAGGCCGCGCGCTGAGAAGGCGTACACCGCCTCCTGCATCAGGGCGATGTCGCCGGTGACCTTGAGAATGTCCTCGGAGGCGGCCTGCACCTTGTAGAAGCCGCCCTTTTCGTCGATCAGGATGTCGTTGACCTCAAGCGGGCGCACGTCGCCCAGGGCGTTTTCCAGCGTTTCGCCGTCAACCGTGAACGTCGGCGGAATTGCGATGCGCTCGGCCATCGTCAGCGTGATGCCTCGGGCGCGGTCGATGATGGTCTGGGCCGGAGCGCTGTCAAGCGACAGGAGTTTCGTGATTCGCATAGGTGTCTTGGGAAATTCAGTTGCAAAAATTCAGAGCAGGCCCGGCGTGCGCGCCGCTGCAAAAAGGGCGGCGCACTGGCCCAGGGCCTTGAGGCGTACCGGCATTTTAGCCGTACCGGGAAAAAGAGTCCGCCGCAGGAGCGCCGGCCGGGAAAGCCCTGCAGGCGCACCGGGCCCCCAAAAAAAATCAGGCGCCCTCGCGCACCATCGTGATGCGGCAGGCGGTCTTGAGCGAATTGAGAATCGGCGAGACGCGAAGCACCTTCTGCCCAATGGCGTCGAGAACGTCCTGGCCGGCCTCGGTGGCCACGCGCACCGTAAAGCGCACGTTCTGAATGCCCTCCCGGGCCGAAAGGAACATGCCCGCCGCCTCGGTCCTGACCGCCGTAAAGGCGATGCCGCGGTGCAGGAGAATTTCCTCGACGCTGATGGCTACGCACCCGGCGGCCGACCACAGCAGCATTTCCGCCGGGGTGGGGCCGAGGTCGTTGCCGCCCGCGTCGCGCGGCTCGTCGGTGACGGCCGAAAACTCCCGCGTGGTGATGATGTTGCTCGTCTTGTCCTTCCAGACCACCGTTGCGGAAACGGGATAGAAGGTGCAGCCGTCGCCGGCGTTGTTTTCGCTCATATTGTTGCTCCCTGCTCGAGAGGTCAAAGAATTGGATTCCCAACTATAGCGGCATTGCCGGCCCGGATTCACCGGCAGCGGGCAATCCTTCCGGCCGGCGTGGTGCTCTGCCTATGAGGCCGATCGCAACAGGCTATCGGCCGTTTGTCTAAAATCGCCTTGCCTAAATCGATTTTCAAGGGCTTGAGCCGTCCAGGCGCGCAGACTTTGAGCACCCCGGGAACGCTGCGTTCCGCTCCTGCGCCGCCGGGCGCGCTGAGGCTGATTTTTGTACGCAGGAGAATACCCATGAAGTTCCGTTGCAAGGTTTGCGGCTATATCTACGAAGGCGACGAGCTCCCGGCCGACTTTGTCTGCCCGCTCTGCCACAAGGGCGCCGAGTTCTTCGAGCCTGTTGAAGAGGCTGCGCCCAAGGCGGGCGGCAGCAAGCTTGCCGGCACCAAGACCGCCAAGAACCTCGCCGACGCATTTGCCGGCGAGTCCCAGGCCCGCAACAAGTACACCTATTTTGCCGAGGTCGCCCGCCGCGAGGGCTACGAGCAGCTCGCCGAGATCTTCCTTTCGACGGCCCGCAATGAGCAGGAGCACGCCCGCCTGTGGTTTGATCTGCTCGGAGGCATCGGCGACACGGCCGCCAACCTTGAGGCTGCGGCCCAGGGCGAAAACTACGAGTGGACCGACATGTACGCGCGCTTTGCCAAGGAGGCCGATGAGGAGGGCTTCCCGGAAATCGCCGCCAAGTTCCGTCTCGTGGGCGCCATCGAGAAGACGCACGAGGAGCGCTATCGCAAGCTTCTCAACAACGTCCAGACCAAGCAGGTCTTCGCCAAGGGCGAGATGACGATGTGGGAGTGCCGCATCTGCGGCCACATCGTGGTCGGCAACGCCGCGCCCGAGGTCTGCCCGGTCTGCCACTACGCGCAGAGCTTCTTTGAAGTGCGCAAGACCAACTACTAATCCATCCCGGCCGCCTCGACCGCTGCCGGGTCTCCGGCCGCGGTCCCCAGGCCGTTCGGCCCCGGCCTTTTGCGGGACGCTCCCGCAAGAGGACCGGGGTCTTTTTCTTGCCTTTTGACAAAGGTCTGCGGTGCTGCTGCGGCATTTTCGTGCAGGGGTCTTCGCTCTGCCGCCCGCTTCGTATACTCGCATGAAGACCGCGCGGCGGACTGCAGAAGTTTTTTTCCCCGCGGCGCATCCTTCATGTTCACTTCTGAGCGTTGACGCGGAGACGCTGACATCCATGCTTCTTGTTGACCGGCTGCGCATCACCCTGCGCCTCATCGAGCTCCCGGCGCCGGGATCGTGCGGCCGCGTGCGGCCGCTGCGGCTTCTTGCCGATCCCGCTGCGAGGCGGGCGCTCATCTGCTTTGAACGATCTCCCGTTGACGATGCGGCGGCGCAGACGCCCGTCTTTGACCTGCGCTGCCCCTGGGATGCCGCCCGGACGCATGCCGAGCCGGGACTTTGCCGGCGCAGAGGCTGGTTTTACGACAGCGACCCCGAGTGGATCGGCGTTTGTCCTGTGCCGGAGACGAGCCTTTCGGCGCTTCTGGATCTTGTGCGGTGCGCGCAGCGCATTCTGGCCTCGCGCATCGACGCGCCGCAGACGATCGTTGTCGACCACGCCGACTTCGTCGACAACGCCGCCCCTGTTGTGGTCGATCCGCCCGAGCTGCGGCCGTTTCCCTTTGCTGACGACCTGCGGGCCCGCGCCCGTCCCGGCAGGGCCGCTGGGCGCGGCCTGCCTGCCTCGCCCATTCCGGAGCCGATTCGCAGGATGATGGCGCTCTACGTGCCGGGCTCCGCGCGCGTTCCCGGAGGCATTGACCGCGACCAGCGTCTGCGGAACTTCCTGCGGCAGGCGCAGGCCATGAAGGACTACGAGGACGATGCGCCTGAGAGCCTCTTTTTTGACCGCCCGCTTCCGTCCTACCACGACATGTCGCTGCCGCAGCTGCGCTGGTACTTCACCTGGCGCACGCAGGCGCGCAAGGGGCGCTTTCTGAAGGTTGCTCCCTCGATGCTGGTGCTGCATGCCTATGAGCTCATGAACGGCATCGGTGCAGCCGACAGTCTTGAGGCCATCGAGCGGCTTGAGCGTCTGGAGCGCGAGGTCGTCGACGCCGGGCTTTTGACGGATCCTTCGGCCGCCCGGGAGTTGAAGGAAAAATTCAACAGGTGGCGTCTGGCGCTGGGCGTGCTGTGCGGCGCGCCGCCCGAGCGCCTCGAGCGCTGGGCTGATCCTAGAGAGCTTCAGCTCAACCGCATCACGCATGTCCTCACCTTTCCCGACACCAGGACTGACGAGGAGATCCTTGATGCGCTTGACCTGGTGAGCAAGGGCCGGATGCGCAAAAGCGCCTCCTTTGAGAGGCATCCGCAGAAGGCGGCGCGCTTTTATTCGTTTCTCTGGCGCCGGGTGTCGGCGTGCTCCCCGGAAGGCAGGCAGCTCATGCATGCCAAGACGTGCGGGTGGTTTTTTACGCAGCCTGGCCGAAGGAGGTGGAATCCTTTTTTCGATGCCCTTGTCTCGGAGAGGGTGTTTCGCCGCCCCAGAAAGGGAGAGTTCTATGTTCTTGCGGGCTGCTGGCGGTTTGAGGACGGCGGCGGCTTCTGGTGGGAGCTGCGCTGCGGCTGCAGCGTCGTCAACCACGAGCGCATCCGCGCGCTGCTTCATGAAGCTGAACGGGTGCTTCGAGCCGCTCTTGGCGTCGGACGCGCCCTCAAGGCGCTTCCCGAGACCGACTGGCTGCGCGGCTGTGTTGAGTCCTGCGCCTGCGAGTGGCTTGAGAATGAGGAAAAAAGAAGGCGCGCCGAGGCCGCTGCCAGCGTGCCGATCGCTGCCCAGGCGCTTGAGCGCATCAGGCGCGATGCCGAGGTCATCCGCGAGAGCCTGCTCACCGATGAAGAGCGCGAGCCGCAGCCGCAGGCTGAGGCTGCCGAAGTGAGCCGGGCTCCTGCTGCGGCAGCCTCAGCGGGCATGTCGCCCGCCGGGGCGCCTGCGGCGCCTTTTGGGCTTGACGCCGTGCACCTGGAGATTCTTCAGAGGCTTCTTGCCGGGGGCGATGCGCGCGATCTGGTGCGTGCGCACCATCTCATGGCCGCGGCTGCAGCCGATACAATCAATGAGGCTTTGCTGGAGGCCGTGGGCGACTCGGTCGTGGTCTGCGACAACGATGCGCTTTCGCTTGTCGAGGACTACCGCGGGGAGCTCGCAGACCTTCTCGGGACGAAGCAAGGCAGCGGTTAGAAGCCTTTGGCCTTTTTCGCATGGACATTTCTTGATGACTTCTCCTGGAGCAGCTTTGCAGAACGCATCCACCGGCCGCCGTGCGCCCCGGCGGATTGCCCAGACCATCCTCAACTCGCTCAAGGGCGGCGTGGTTCCGCGCATTGGGCTTCCCTACATCACCGTCGGCCGGCGCAGCGAAATCGAGGCGCTGCTGCACGACGTCGACATCATCGCCGAGGGCGGGGCGTCGTTTCGCTTCATCGTCGGCAGCTACGGCGCGGGAAAAAGCTTTCTGCTGCAGGCGATCCGCAACTATGTGATGGACCGCGGCTTCATCGTGGTCGATGCCGATCTCTCGCCCGAGCGCAGGCTGCAGGGCAGCGGCGGGCAGGGACTTGCAACCTACCGCGAGCTCATGGGCAATCTCGCCACCAGAACGCGCCCCGAGGGCGGGGCGCTCACGCTCGTGCTCGAGCGCTGGATCAGCACGGTGCAGGCGCAGTGCGCAGCCGACACCGGCCTTGCCCCCGGCGATCCCGCCCTGACGCAGGCCGTCGACAAGAGGATTTACGCCGTCGCCTCGGCCGTGAGAGAGCTTGTGCACGGCTTTGAGTTTGCCCGGCTGCTGTCGATGTACTACCACGCCTACATGCAGGGCGACGATGAGAAGAAGGCCGCCGTCGTGCGCTGGTTTCGCGCCGAGTACGCCACGCGCCGCGAGGCGCGCGAGGCGCTGGGCGTCAACATCATCATTTCCGACGAGAACTGGTACGACTACCTGAAGGTCTTCGCCGTCTTCTTCCGGCTTGCGGGCTACTGCGGTCTGTTCATCATGATCGACGAGCTCGTCAACATCTGCAAGATTCCCAACGCGATCAGCCGTCAGTACAACTACGAAAAGATTCTGGCGATGTACAACGACGCTCTGCAGGGAAAGGCGCGCCATCTGGGCATCCTGATGGGCGCCACGCCGCAGGCGCTCGAGGACGGCCGCCGCGGAGTCTTCAGCTACGAGGCGCTTCGCTCGCGTCTGGCCGAGGGCAAGTTCTCCCGGCCCGGCGTTCGCGATCTGATGGCGCCCGTCATCCGGCTCGATCCCCTCACACCCGAGGAGATGCTCGTGCTGTGCGAAAAGCTCTCCGACATGCACGCCGCGCTCTATGGGGGCGAAGGAAGGCTTTCCGGGGAGGAGCTTGCGCAGTTCATCCGGCTTGAATACTCCCGCATCGGCGCCGAAAGCAACATCACGCCCCGGGAGGTGATCCGCGACTTCATTGAGCTTCTGGACCTTCTGCGGCAGCACCCGCAGGCCTCGGCCCGGGAGCTGCTCGACTCGAAGGACTTCCCATGGAGCGCGTCCGCAGCGCTTGTCGACGACGCGCAGGCTGAGTTTGCCGAGTTCACGGTCTAGGGGCGCCGGGGGAGACTCTGATGGACGCCTTTGCGCGCTACGCGCCCTTTATCCAGGACTACATCTACCGCAGCGGCTGGACGGCGCTGCGTGCGGTTCAAAACGCCGCGGCAGAGGCGCTTTTTGAGACCGACGACAACGTTCTCATCAGCGCCTCGACGGCCTCGGGCAAGACCGAGGCGGCCTTCTTTCCCATTCTGACGCTTTTGAGCGAATGCCCTTCCACAAGCGTCGGGGCGCTTTACATTGCGCCGCTCAAGGCCTTGATCAACGATCAGTTCGAGCGGATTGCGCCCCTTTGCCGCGAGGCGGGCATTGCGATCACCTGCTGGCATGGCGACGCCTCTGCGGCGAAGAAGCGCCGCCTGCTGGAAAATCCCTCGGGGATTCTTCAGATCACGCCCGAGTCGCTTGAGGCGCTGCTGCTGAGAAAGCACGCCGAGGCGAGCGCGCTTTTTGCCGACCTGCGCTTCATCGTGATCGATGAGCTGCACGCGCTTTTGCGCGGCGACCGCGGAATGCAGACCTTCTGCCTCATTGAACGGCTCTGCCGGCTTGCCGGCTGCCGGCCGCGCCGCGTCGGACTCTCGGCCACGATCGGCAGTCCCGAGGCTGCAGGGCGGCTGCTTGCCGACGGCAGCGGACGCCCCACCGTCATTCCGCGCTTTGACGGCGGCCGTGAAACGTGGCGTCTTTCGATGGAGCACTTCTTTACCGTCGGGCCGCAGGCCGATGAGATGCAGGAGGGCGATGACGGGGGCGCTGCGATCGGATCGGGGCTTGCGGCGGCGGCCGCCGCCCGCGAGCAGCGCCGCGAGCAGACGCATTCGGGGGCGCTTCAGGGGGAGGATCCGGCTCTCGTCTACATCTTTGAGCGCACCCGCGGGCGCAAGTGCCTCATCTTTTCAAACTCGCGCGAGGAGTGCGAGTCGGTCTGCCAGGTGCTGCGGCAGTGCTGCGAGGTCTGCCGCGAGCCCGACCGCTTTCTGATTCACCATGGAAACATTTCAAGGCCGTATCGCGAAAGCGCCGAGGCCGACATGAGAAATGAAAGCTCGTGCACGAGCGTGTGCGCCACGGCCACGCTTGAGCTCGGCATCGACATTGGGCGCCTGCAGCGGGCCTTTCAGATCGACGCGCCCTTTACGGTCTCGGGCTTTTTGCAGCGCCTCGGCCGCACGGGGCGGCGCGGGGCTCCGGCCGAAATGTGGTTCGTCATGCGCGAGGAGCCGCCCGAGCCCCGCGCGCTGCTCCCCGAGTTCATCCCCTGGCCGCTCATCCAGGGCATTGCGCTCGTGGAGCTCTACCTCGAGGAGCGCTTCGTGGAGCCCCCACGCACGGGACGGCTGCCCTACAGCCTTCTGTACCACCAGACGATGAGCACGCTCGCCTGCTCGGGCGAGCTGTCGCCCGCCGCGCTGGCCTCGCGCGTGCTCACGCTCGGACCGTTTCGCGGCATTTCGCAGGACGACTACCGGGTGCTGCTGCGCCACCTTCTGAAGGAGCAGCACATCAGCCGCACCGAATCCGGCGGCCTGATCGTGGGGACGGCCGGCGAGCGCGTCATCAACAACCACAAGTTCTACGGCGTCTTTCAGGAAAACATTGAGTACACCGTGCATGCGGGCTCCGAGGTGCTCGGCACCATCGTGCGCCCGCCGCCCGTCGGGGAGAAGACGGCCATTGCCGGGCGCGTCTGGCAGGTCGACGAGATCGACCGCCAGCGACGCGCCGTCTACTGCCACCTCGTCCAGGGCCGCATCATGGCCTACTTCGGCGACGTTGCGGGCGACATCCACACCCGCATCCTCGAGCGCATGTACGGCGTGCTGCACGAGCAGCGCCCCTACGCCTATCTCATGCCCCACGCCAGGGCCCGCCTTGAGAAGGCGCGCGAGACGTTTGCGCTCTCGGGGATGCGCGATCGGCCGCTCGTGCGCCTGGGCGAAAGCATGTGGGCTCTTTTCCCGTGGCTGGGCACCTACGGCTTTCTTGCGCTTGAGCGGCTTTTGAAACGCCGCTGCGCGGCCAGGCTCGGGCTGAGCGGCATGACCGTGATGCGCCCCTATGCAATGGTTTTTGCGATGAAGGTCGATGAGCAGGCGTTTTACGACATCGTCGCCGAGGCTGCGCAGCAGGACTTTGATCCCCTGGAGCTGCTGTACCCGAGGGAGGTCCCGTATTTTGAAAAGTACGACGGATACGTTGCGCCGGAGCTGGTGCGCAAGGGCTTTGCCTGCGGCGTTCTCGATGTTGCCGGCATGCGAGGCCGCGTGCTCGGCTGGCGCGAACGGTTCAGCCCTGGATCCGGGGGAGGCGCAGACGCGCACGGGCCGCTTGCAGAGGTTGCATGTGCGCGGCAAAGGCTCTATGCTGATCGTATCGGGAGGCTAGCCTTCGATCAATGACCGGCCGAAGGCGGCGCCCGGCTCTCTTGAGGAGAAGCATCGCAGCGCACAACACCGTCATGCCCACCGGATTTTTCACGCACGACCTGTGCGGCGTCTACGATCAGGGACGCGGCAATCCAGAGACCGCCGCGCGCGTTGAGGCCATTGAGGATCAGATGATCGCCAGCGGCCTGTCGCGCTGCGTGGTGCCGCTGCCAAGCAGCGAGGCGACCCTGGAGGACGTTCTGCGCGCGCACGCCGCGGGCTACATCGCCTCGCTCAAGGCCGCCAGCGCCCGGCTTGCCGCGGCCGCCGGCGGTGCTGTCTCCGCGCGCCGCGCGGCGCAGGGCGCAGAGGTGATCAGCGAGGATACGCAGGTCAACGCCCTGAGCTTTGACGCGGCCATGAAGAGCGCGGGCGCGGCGATCGAGGCCGTGCGGCAGGTTTGCGCCGGCACCCTCAGAAACGCCTTTGCCTGCATCCGGCCGCCGGGACATCACGCCGGACGCGACTTCGGACATGGGTTCTGCCTCATCAACTCGGTGGCCTGTGCGGCGCTGTATGCGCTTGACGTGATCGGCCTCAAGCGCGTGGCGATTCTTGACATCGACGTGCACCGCGCCGACGGCACCGAGGACATCGTCAAGGGCGATCCCCGCATCCGGCTCTTCAGTCTCTACCAGGAGGGGGCCTTCCCATACGGGCTGCCGCAGGCCTCGGCCGACAACATCATCAATACGCCGCTAGCCGAGGGCGCCGAGGGCGGCGAGGTGCTCGCGCGCATCAGCCGCGAGTGGCTGCCGAGGCTTCTTGACTTCAGGCCCGAGCTCATCCTCATGTCGGCGGGGTTTGACGCGCACCGCGATGAAAAGCAGGCGCTCATCAAGCTCACGGAATTCGACTATTCGTACCTCACCTGCGAGATCATGCGCGTGGCGCGCGCCGTCTGCGGCGGGCGCATCGTGAGCATTCTCGAGGGCGGCTACAACGTGCGCTCGCTGGCGCGCTCGGCCGTGGCGCACATCACGACGCTTGCGCGGGCCGCCCGCGACTGAGGCCTTTTTTCCTGCGTTGAGAAAGTTCGGCGCGACCTCGTGCAATCCCGCCTGTGACGGCCCTGTCCAGGGATGCTACGATTTGTTATCTTATGTACAAGCCCGTTTCCTGAGCTCAAGCAGACTTCATGCGCATGAGACTTCTTTTTGCCGCCGCTGCCGCCGCTGTGATGCTTGCCGGCTGCCAGACGCCGCAGCAGAGCCCCTACGAGTACCGGTTCGCCCGGACCTCGGGAGAGGAGCTTTGTCTGCAGACCGAGCCCGCAGGCGAGGTCGGCCTTGCGCTTCAGGTGCGCACGGCGCTTGAGCAGAAGGGCTTTTCGGTGCGCAACGTCACCGACTTCGGAGATGCCGACTGCCGGCGGTGCGTTCTTTTTACCGCGCACATGGACGACCCGTCGAGCCACCATATCAAGGCGGCGACGCTTGAGTACGTCCGCGGCCCGGGCGAGCGCACCCACAGCGTGAGCACGCGGGAGGTCGACGAGGTGCATGTCTTCGGCAGTCCTGCTGACGATCAGCGCATTCTGATCTGGTCGCTCGTTGACCGTCTCTTCCCTGATCCCATGCCCTGGCGCGACGAGTAGGCGGCGCTGTCGGCATTGACTGGCGGCAACTCTTGTGAAGGCGTCCGGACGGGCGCCTTCGGCTTATTGGCGCCGGCGGCCCGGCATTGATGGGCTGCCGCACGCCCAGCGCTCGCGCCAGAGCCCGACGGCGCAGCGCCAGAAGGACGCCATGGTGTCGGCGCCGATCCTTTCAAATCCAAGGTGGACCCAGAGCGCCTCGAGCACTGCAAGGGGATTTTCGGTGCCGACGGGTGCGGCATGGCGCTGCTTGGAGAGCTTTTCACCGTGCGCATCGGTCACCAGCGGGATGTGCATGTAGCGCAAGGGGGCCGCGCCGATGGCGCGCGCAAGAAGCATCTGCCGCGGCGTGTTGTCCAGGAGATCCTGGCCGCGAACGACGTCGGTGACGCCCTGGTCGGCGTCGTCGACCACCACGGCAAGCTGATATGCCCACAGGCCGTCGGCGCGCCGCACGACGAAGTCGCCGACGGCGGCCTCCACGTTCTGGGACTGCGGACCGCATTCGCGATCCTCAAAATGGACGGTCTCCGGGCTCGTGCGAAAGCGCCAGGCGCGAACGGGGCGCCCGTGCGTGCCCGAGCGGCAGGTGCCCGGATAGACCCCGCGGGCAAGCCCGAGCCGCGCATCCTCGGCAAGAATTTCCGCCCGCGAGCAGGCGCAGCCGTAGACGCGGTTGTCCTCCAGCAGCCGCTTGAAGATCTCCTCGTAGCGCGCGCCGCGATCGTGCTGCCAGACAACCGGCCGGTCGCTCGTCATCCCGTAGGCCGCGAGCATCTCAAGAATCAGACGGTCGGCTCCGGGCATGTCGCGCGGGGGATCGATGTCCTCGATGCGCACCAGCCACACGCCGTCATGGGCGCGCGCATCAAGCCATGATGCCATGGCGCAGGCAAGGCTTCCGAGGTGCAGCGGCCCCGTGGGCGAGGGGGCAAAGCGCCCGACATAGGGCGTGGGGAGCCGATTGCGCTGCGGCTCATTGATTTCCCTGGCGGCGGTCATGGTGGTCTTCGGTTTGAGGAGAAGTCGCTTGTCCGCAGAAGGCTGCGCGCCGCGCGGACAGGGCAATGTTAGCGCCGGCGTCCCCCGGCAGGGCTTGCCCCCGGATCGAGGCGGGCGACTCCCTGGTCATTGCATTTCCCCTGTCGAAGGGGTTTGAACCGTGCTGATGAGAATCCTTCTAAAGCCTGGCTGATTGTATTTTTCTATCAGAAACGGCCGGTTGGGGCCGCTTGACGCGCCCGGGCGGGAGAAGGGAGGAAAAAGAAGCCCGCGCCTGCGGAGTGCCGCAGCGCGGGTTCTGGGAGGAAAGCCCTCCGGCGCCGCTGCTCCCCGGCAACCATGCGGTGGGGCAGGGGGCGCCGGGGCGCGTCAGCCGATTAGTACTTGTCGAAGTACTCCTGCAGCTTCTTGTAGTCGTTGGTCTTGGTCAGACCGAGCTGCAGCAGCACGCGGGCCTTCTGCGGGTTGAGCGTGCCCGAGGAGACGAAGCCGTACTTGTTGTCGTCAATCTCGGCATCCTTGGTGGTGGCGCCCGTCGGAACGCGGGAGCTGCGCACAACCGCGATGCCGTTCTTGGCGGCCTTTTCAAGGATCGGGAAGATCGACTTGTGGATGTTGCCGTTGCCCACGCCCGCGCTCACGATGCCGGCGTAGCCCGCGTCAACCAGAGCCTGGGCCTGCACGCCCTCAACGCCTGCGTGGTTGTAGACGATGCCCACCTTCGGAAGCTTGTCGAGCTTGCTCACGTCAAAGGGGGTCTTGCCGGTGTAGGAGCGCAGCGGACGGCTCTCATAGGTGACCTTGTTGTTGAAGATCACGCCGACCTTGCCGAAGTTGCCGGCAATGAAGGTGTCGGGCTGCACGGTGTTGCTCTTGATGACGTCGCGCGCGCCGACCACGATGTTGTTCATCGCGACGACCACGCCCTGCTCGGCGGTGTCCTTGTCGGCGGCCGTCAGAACCGCGTTGTAGAGGTTGCGCGGGCCGTCAGCGCCCAGACCGGTCGAGGGAAGCATGGCGCCCACGAGCACCACGGGCTTCTTGCAGCGCAGCGTGAGGTTCAGGAAGTAGGCCGTCTCCTCCATCGTGTCCGTGCCGTGCGTGACGACAAAGCCGTCAAACTTGCTGCAGTCGGCGTTGATCGTCTTCACGAGCTTGAGCCACACGTCGTCGCTCATGTCCTGCGAGCCGATGTTGACCACCTGCTTGGGCGTGACGTTGGCGATCTTGGCCAGCTCCGGAACCGCCTGCACGAGATGGTTCACGCTCACCTTGCCCGCGCTGTAGGCCGACCCCGTGGAGGTGGCGCCGGCGCCGGCGATCGTGCCGCCCGTGGCAAGAACTTCAATGTTGGGCAGCGAGGCGGCCATGGCGGTGCCGCAGGCGGCGGTCAGGGCAGCGGCCAGAAGGGTGTGCTTGATTTTCATGTTGCGAGAACTCCTCTTGTGATATCTCTTTCGTGGTACGAACCCGCTTCCAGGAATGGTCGGTTCCGATACGGAGGCAGGCGGGCGTACGCAGGGAAATTCGTACGCCCCGGCATTGGCGGAAACCTCCGTCTCCCACCAGCACCTTCGTTGCAATTTAGAGCAGTTTGGTTGGATTTGGTATAGGGATAACTCTCATCAGAATTTTTCGCGTGAATGCGTGTAAATACTGATTGTCCGTTGATTTCAAAACGGATTTTGTGTTGGGATATTTTCAAACTCCCTCTGCCGGAGTTTCCCAGAGCCGCCATTGCGAAGAGGCCGGCGGGCGGCGCACTTGACATGGGGCGGCGCTCATGTACAATGCGCATTCTTCGCAGAGCACTGCGGGAGTAGCTCAGTTGGTAGAGCGCAACCTTGCCAAGGTTGAGGTCGCGAGTTCGAGACTCGTCTCCCGCTCCAAAACGCTTGAAAAGGCGTGGGGAACGGCGCGATAGCAAAGTGGTTATGCACCGGATTGCAAATCCGTTCACGGCGGTTCGATTCCGCCTCGCGCCTCCAGGTCTTTTTGGCTGCAGTTGTGCTTGATGCGGGAGTAGCTCAGTTGGTAGAGCGCAACCTTGCCAAGGTTGAGGTCGCGAGTTCGAGACTCGTCTCCCGCTCCAAAAATTCGGCATCGTGTTCACGAATGTGCCGCATCGCCTCTCAGATGCGGGAGTAGCTCAGTTGGTAGAGCGCAACCTTGCCAAGGTTGAGGTCGCGAGTTCGAGACTCGTCTCCCGCTCCACATTCCCCCGTTTCTCCTCTTCCTGAATTCTTTTCCTCCATCGACCTGATGCTGACGCCGGATTTTTCCTGCGGACGGCTGCCTGCGTGCGCACGGGCGGGCTGATCTGCCCTTGTCTGAAGGCGCTCTCCCGCAGGCGGGATCGCCGCGGCGGGCGCGCGCGTGCGTTGGTGTTTTTCCTGAATCATCTCGGTTACAATGAGTCGATTGGGCCGCCTGACGACTTTGCGTGCGGCAGGCGCCTGCGAGGGATGATGAAGACAAGCCTTATGACGGAAAAAAAGCAACAGCCGACGTTCGAGGAAGCCCTGAGCGAGCTTGAAGCCATTGTTGAAAACATGGAAAAGGGCGCCCTACCGCTTGAGGAGAGCGTGCAGGCCTTTACGCGCGGCACCGAGCTGGTGGGTTTTTGCAACGCCAAGCTGCAGGCCGCCGAGCAGCAGATCAAGAAGCTTGAGGCCGACGGCTCGCTGTCGGATCTCACGGTGAGCGGCATGCAGCCCGGGGAGGCGCTGTGAGCACGGCCTGCGACTTTCAGGCGCTGTCTGCGCTTGACTTTGAGTCCTGGGCCGCGGCGCTGCGCGCGCGCGTCGAGCAAAAGGCCGATGCCGCGCTGCCGCGTCCTTCGGGCGGCGCGCTCGACACGCTTTTTGAGGCCATGCGCTATGCGGTGATGGGCGGCGGCAAGCGCGTGCGCGCGCTTCTTGTCTACGGCGCAGGAACTCTGGCGGCGGCGCCTGCCGCTGCGCTTGACGAGGCCGCCCTTGCCGTTGAGTACGTGCACGCGTACTCGCTCGTGCACGATGACCTTCCCTGCATGGACAACGATACGCTGCGCCGCGGCAAGCCCACGGCGCACGTCAAGTTCGGCGAGGCCGCGGCGATGCTCGCCGGCGACAGCCTGCAGCCCGAGGCCTTTGAGCGGCTTGCCATGACGGGGCTTTCCGACGCGCAGGTCAATGCGCTCACCCGGACCCTTGCCCGCGCCAGCGGCGCGCACGGCATGTGCGGCGGTCAGATGATTGACCTTGCCAGCGTGGGCCGCAGAATCAGCATCGACACGCTGCGGCAGATGCATCGCCTCAAGACCGGCGCGCTCATCAGCGCTGCGGTCCGCATGGGGGCGCTTTGCGGCGACCCCGCGCGGTTTGCCGTGCTCGAGGACGATCTGTCAAGCTACAGCGCAGCCCTGGGGCTGGGCTTTCAGGTGGTCGACGACATTCTCGACGTCACCGCCTCCACGGCCGAGCTCGGCAAGACCGCGGGCAAGGATGAGGCAAGCGACAAGCCCACGTATGTTTCGCTTCTGGGGCTTGACGAGGCGCGCGCACTCGCCGGCCGCTGCGGCGACGAGGCGCTTGCCGCCGTTGCGCGCATGCGCGCGCGTCCCGAGGCCGCCCGTGAGGGACTGCAGAGGCTCGAGGAGCTTTCGCGCTACATCATCCGGAGGACCTGCTGATGGGGGCGGGGAATCTCAAGGGGGCGGCCCTCACAGAATTTCCCCTGGAGGACGACTACGCCTGCCTCAAGCGCATCGACTCGCCCGAGGACCTCAGAAAGCTTCGCATCGAGGAGCTCCCCGAGATCGTGCGCGAGCTTCGCGCCTATATGCTCGAGACCGTCAGCCGCACGGGCGGACACCTGTCAAGCTCGCTTGGAGCGGCCGACCTTGCCGTGGCGCTGCACTACGTCTTCAACACCCCTGAGGACAGCATCATCTGGGACGTGGGTCACCAGGCCTACGCCCACAAGATTCTCACGGGGCGGCGCGAGGCGATGGCCACGCTTCGAAAGGAGGGCGGCATCTCGGGCTTTCCCAAGCGTTCCGAGAGTCCCTACGACGCCTTCGGAACGGCGCACTCGTCGACCTCGATTTCCGCGGCGCTCGGCATGGCCGTCGCCGACATGCTCGCAGGCCGCACCGACCGCTGGCACATCGCCGTCATCGGCGACGGGGCGCTCACCGGCGGCATGGCCGTCGAGGCCCTCAACCATGCGGGCATCTACAAGGAAAACGTCAGGCTTCTGATCATCGTCAACGACAACGACTGCTCGATCTCGCCTCCGACCGGAGCGCTCTCTGCGCACCTCTCGAAGCTTGTCAGCACGCGGCCGGTCTGGAAGGCCCGCGAGATCAGCAAGAGCGTGCTCAGGCCCATTCCGCGTCTGTGGAACCTTGCCAAGCGCGTCGAAAAGCAGACGGTGAACTTCCTGAGCCCGCCCTCGAGCCTTTTTTCAAACTTCGATCTCAACTACTTCGGGCCGTTTGACGGGCATGACGTCGTGGGGCTTGTGAGCGTTCTCAGAAACCTGAAGAACCTCAACTGCCCGGCCGTTCTGCACGTCAAGACGCGCAAGGGCATGGGATACGTCCCCGCCATGAACGATCCCACGCTTTATCACGGCGTGGGCGCGTTCGACCCGGTCAAGGGCATCGTCAAGAAGCCCGCCGATCCCGCCCATCCGACCTACACGCAGGTCTTCTCCCAATGGATCTGCGACATGGCCCAGGCCGATGAGCATCTTTATGCGATCACGCCCGCCATGCGCGAGGGCAGCGGTCTTGTGGAGTTTGAAAAGCGCTTCCCCGAGCGCTACAGCGACGTGGCGATTGCCGAGCAGCATGCCGTGACCTTCGCAGCCGGCCTTGCCTGCCAGGGCATGCACCCGGTGGTGGCGATCTATTCGACCTTTGCGCAGCGCGCCTACGACCAGATCATTCACGACGTGGCGCTGCAGAATCTTCCGGTGATGTTTGCCGTCGACCGCGGCGGCATCGTCGGCGCCGACGGCGCCACGCACCAGGGGGTCTTCGACATCGCCTTTCTGCGCGTGCTGCCCAACATGACGGTGATGACGCCGAGCGATGAAAACGAGTGCCGCAAGCTGCTGACCACGGCCTACCGCATGCAGACGCCTGCGGCGGTGCGCTATCCGCGCGGCCGCGGCCCGGGAGCGGTGATTGAGCCGACGCTGGAGACCGTGGAGGTGGGCAAGAGCCGCACCGTGCTTCGTGCCGCGGCCCGTCCTGGCCGGCGCGCCGCGATTCTTGCCTTCGGCTCCATGGTCTGGCGGCTCGAGCAGATGGCCCGCGAAATCGGCGCCGCGCTCATCGACATGCGCTTTGCCAAGCCCCTCGATGAGCGGGCGATCCTTGAGGCCGCCCGCAGCCATGATCTCATCGTCACGGCCGAGGAGGGGGCGATTGCCGGCGGCGCTGGGAGCGCCGTCGCTGAGTTTCTTGCCTCCGAGTCGATCTTCATGCCGATTCTTCACGTGGGCGTGCCGGACCGCTTCATCGATCACGGCGACGTGGAGCACCTCTTTGCCGCCTGCGGCATGGATCCCGAGAGCGTGCGCGAAAAGATCGCCTCGGCCTTCGTGCGCATCCACATGCACCGCACCGCCCGCGCGCCGGCCTGAGGCCCCGCTCGGACGGACTGCCCTTGCCCTGCGCCCGCGGTGCGGCGTTTTGCGCACCACCTATAATCGTGGGCATGATGACCGATACTGAACTTGAGGCCCTCGGCGTCGTTCGCGACGCCGAGCTTGCGCCTCTGACCACCTTTGCAGTGCCCGCGAGGGCCGCCTATCTTGCCCGCGTTGAGAGCGTGGAGGCGCTGCGCCGCGTTCTGTCCTCGCCCCTGGCGCAGCTTCCAAGGCTTGTGCTCGGCGGGGGCTCGAACCTGCTGCTGACGTGCGACTTCGACGGACTTGTGATCCGCATGGAGATCAAGGGCATTGAGCTTGCCGCAGACGATGAGCAGGGGCGGACTCTTGTCATCGGCGCAGGCTGCGGCTGGAGCGAGACGGTCGATGAGCTTCTTTCGCGCGGCTGGGGCGGTCTTGAGAATCTGGCCCTGGTGCCCGGCACCGTCGGCGGCGCCGCGGTGCAGAACATCGGCGCCTACGGACTTGAGGCGGCCGAGCGCATCGTCTCGGTCGACTGCATCAACGCCCGCACGCTTGAAGAGCGCACGTTCGATGTCTCTGAGTGCGACTACGGCTACCGCACGAGCATCTTCAAGAACCCGGAGTACGCCGACTGGATCGTCACGCGCGTTGCGCTGCGGCTTCCCAGGGCCTTTGAGCCGCGCACGGGCTACAAGGAGCTTGCGGCATTGTTTGCCGGGGCCGCGCCCGAGAGCCCCCTGCAGGTGGCCGAGGCCGTCAAGGCCCTGCGCCGGCGCAAGCTGCCCGATCCGAAGGTGCTTCCCAATGCCGGAAGCTTCTTCAAGAACCCTGTGGTGAGCCGCGTCAAGCAGCGCCATCTGCTCGAGGACATGCCGCAGCTTGTCTCCTATCCCCTGGCCGGGGGCCGCGCCAAGCTTGCCGCAGGCTGGCTCATCGAGGCCGTCGGCATGAAGGGCGCGCGCATGGGACGCGCCGGCGTCTATGAGCGCCAGGCGCTCGTGCTCGTCAACCTTGGCGGGGCGACCGGAGCCGAGATCAAGGCGCTTGCCGATGAAGTGGCCCGCAAGGTCTGGCTTCGCTTCGGGGTGAAGCTCGAGCCCGAGCCTGTCATTGTTTGAGACAATTTTTTGCGCCCGCGGCTGGTGTCTGAAGGCGCGCGCAAGGCCATAATGCTCGAGGATGAAGGAGGGCCCGAAGGTCGGCCCTCTCTGATCAATCGGGGGATCCCGTCCGCACCGGGCGGGTTGTTGGGAAAGCAATGATTCAAAAGAGGGTGATGTCCGCCGTTCGCAGTCTCGGCGCTTCAAGAAGCGCTGCCGAGGCAAGCTACACGGTGGGCGAGGAAATCGCCAACGCCGTCACGCACGGCGTGGCGGCGCTTCTGTCGGTGGCCGGACTGGCCGTGCTCGTGGCCTTTGCCGTCGTCTATTCGGGCTCGCCCAAGGTGGTGACCGCCGTCAGCGTCTTCGGCGCGAGCATGATCTTTCTGTACACGGCCTCAACCCTTTATCACGCCATTCCAAACGCCCGCGCCAAGAAGGTGCTGCAGGTGATCGACCACTCGATGATCTATGTGCTGATCGCGGGCTCCTATACGCCTTTTTGCCTCATCACGCTGCAGGGCGTCACGGGCATCGTGCTGTGCGTCGTCGTCTGGCTCATCGCCGTTCTGGGCATTTCGCTTCAGACCGTGCTCCTCAAAAAGAGCGACTGGATCAACTGCCTTTTGTACCTCATCATGGGATGGCTGGCGATCTTTGTGATCGACCCGCTCACCGAGGAGCTGCAGGCGACCGGCCTGTGGCTTCTGGTGGCCGGGGGGCTTGCCTACAGCGTCGGCGTCATCTTTTACATCTCCGACGAGCGCATTCCCTATGCCCACGCCGTCTGGCACGTGTTTGTCTTTGCAGGAACCTGCCTGCAGTTCTTCTCCGTGCTTCTTTATGTGATTCCGGGCGTCCTCAGCTAGGACGCCGCAGGCCCCGGTCCCTTGACGGGGCGACCGACGAGAGCTTTTTTCGTGCAGACCGACAATTCCCGCACCGCCGCACCGTTTATGGGCGCCGACTTTTACGGCGTCGCCTCGATCTTCGACGAGATCTGGGGCTGGGAGCTTGAGGGGGCCGCGCAGGCCGAGCGCGCCCGGCTGGCCCTGTTTTATACGGCCGCGGCCCTGGCCTCGGGCAACTGGGCTCGCGTCGTGCGCGAGCAGCCCGCAGCCCCGGTCGACGACCTGGACGACGCCGGGCGCGTGCTCGCCTTTCTGTGCGCCGACATCAAGGGCATTGAGACGCCGGCCTATGATCGCGCCGGGTATGCAAGGCTTGCGCTTTTCTACCGTCAGGCGCTCGAGGAGACGGCCGCCGGGCGCGAGATTCTCGACTTCTACGCCCGCATCGAGGCGGTCAACGCCGACCTGCTTGGCCAGCTGCGGTCCCGCGCCATGGGGTGGGATGCCGAGCTCAAGCTTCTCATCACGGCGCCGGCTGCGCGCGGCAGGGGCTGCGCCGGGATGCTCACGCGGGCGTGCTTTGAGGACGTGCGCGCCAACCGCGGGCGCTGGTGCATGCTTCTGACCGATACGCACTGCGCCTGGCAGTACTACGAAAAGACGGGCTGGAGCCAGGACGCCCGCCGTCCCTGGGGCGACGACAGCGGCATCACGGGATTTGCCTACCGCAAGGACGTCGGACGGCGGGACTAGGACTCGCCGGGCTTGCGGCCGCCATCCTCGGCCGCGCTCTGAAAGGGAAGACCCGCCGGCCAGGCGATGAGCGCGTCATGGTCCATCGTGTCGATGGCGCCCGGACCGATTGAGGCGGTGTTGACCGCGAAGTTGAGCTTGGCGTAGAGCTCGGGAATTTCATGCTCAAGAACGCCCGCCGCCCGGCGGGGATCGCTTTCAATGCGCGCGATGGCTGCGGCGAGCGTTTCGGCCGCGTCCGTGAGCGTATCGAGAAGCCATTGGGAGTCGATGTGCTGCGTCATGGCGATGGTTTTGTCCGGCAAAAGGCTGAGGTTCAATCGACCGCACGCTGCGGCCGGGCGCAAGTTTAGCCAATGGCGCGCCCGGCGCCGCCCGTGCGGCGTTTTTTGCTCCGGCTGCGGGCATAAAATCCTCGCTGTCGGCTCAGCCGGCGGCGCGCCAGTCCCTTCTCACGACGGGCTGGTCAGCAGCGCCCTGCGCCCGGAAACTTGAGGAGAAAACAGCCATGAACAAGCCGTGTGCGGCCGCACCGCGAACGTCGCTCAACCTTGCCAGGCGCGGATGCGCTGCCCTTGTCGCCCTTGCCGGGGCGGTCTTGATGTCGCTTCCTGCGGCGGCGGCCGAGCCCCGGTGGCTTGACGCCGAGGTCAGGGCCGCAGACGACGGACTCGTCGCCCTTCGGCACGAGCTGCACCAGGTGCCTGAGCTCGGCAACCAGGAGGTCAGGACGCAGGCGCGCATCATTGAGATTCTCAAGGCTGCGGGCATTGAGGTCGCAACCGGCTTCAAGGATGCGCCTACGGCCGTCGTCGGCGTGCTCAATCCGCAAAAGGGCGACGCGATCGCGCTTCGCGCCGACATCGACGCTCTGCCCATCAAGGAGAACACGGGACTGCCCTACGCAAGCAAGGCCCGCGGCACCCACTGGGGCCGACAGGGGGTGGATGTCTCGCACATGTGCGGGCATGACGCGCACATGGCCATGCTTTTGACGGCCGCGCAGATCATGGCGCGCCACCGCGATGAAATCCCGCGGCGCGTGGTGTTTGTCTTTCAGCCCGCCGAGGAGGGCGACTCGATCGAAAATCCCTTCCTTGTCAAGAACCCCAGGCCCTCCGGCGCCCGGGCGCTGGTGCTTGACGGACTCACCAAAAAGTACGGCATTGAGCACTACTTCGGCATTCACGTCATGGCGCGGCTCAAGGCGGGCGAGATGCTCGTTGCCGAGGGGCCGGCTCTCAACAGCGCCGACGCCTTTGAGATCAGGATCAAGGGCGAGCAGGCGCACGGCGCCATGCCGTGGACGGGCGTGGATGCAACGCTTGCCGCGGCCCAGACCGTGGTGTCGCTGCAGCAGATCGTCTCGCGCAACATCAACCTTGCCGAGGGCATGGGCGTGATCACCGTCGGCAAGCTCAGCGCGGGCGAAACCGGCAACGTGATGGCGGGGTCGGCCTCGATGGTGGGCACGATCCGCGCCAATCATCCGGACATTCGCGCGAGGCTGCTCGCCCGGATTCCGGAGGTGGCGCAGAACACGGCCCGTGCGCACGGCGCAAGCGCCGAGGTCAAGCTCATTGAAATCTATCCCGTGACAGTCAACGACGCGGCGCTTGCGCGCCGCACCGTGAGCGCTCTGAAGGACTTCGGCGTCAATGCCTCGATTTCGTCCTGGAATCCAGGCGCAAGCGAGGACTTCTCATTCTTTGCCCGCGAGGCGCCCTCGGTCTTCATGTTCCTGGGCGTTGACGCCCCGGGAGCCGTCAACGCCCCGAACAATCATTCCGATCAGTTCCGCATTGACGATTCGGCGCTTGCAGCCGGCGTTCGCGCGCACATCGCCGCGGCCATGCTCCCCGAGCAGCCCGGGCAGGACGGGAAGAATCAGTAGCCGAGCCGCGCGATGAGCTCGGCGGCCGTGAAGGGGCGCTCCTCGCGCACGACGGCCGCCGACGCGCGCAGGATCGGAAAGTCCGCAAGGTCCTGCGTGGCAAGCGACCGGGCCGTGTAAAGGCCCTCGACGACCATCCCGATCCGGGCCGAGGCCTCAGGCGCCTGCACCCCCTGGCCAAGCAGCCTGCCGTAGCGAAAGTTGCGGCTGTGGCGGCTCAGGGCCGTTGCGAGCAGATCGCCGAAGACGCCGTACTGCAGGGGATCGAGCGCGGCCCCGGAGGCCCTGGCGGCAAAGCGTCCCATCTCCTCGAGCGCATCCACGAGGTAGCAGGCGCGAAAGTTGTCGCCGAGCTGCAGCCCGTCGGCAATGCCCGCGACCACGGCGACGACGTTTTTCAGCGAGGCGGCAATCTCAATGCCGCGGATGCTGCTGCAGTAGGAAAACCGCCCCCGGGTGCGGGACAGGAGGTCGCGCACCCTGCGGCAGCCGCCGCGGTCCCCGGCAAGCGTCATTCCAAACGGCAGGCCGTGCACCACCTCCTCGGCGTGCGAGCCGCCGCTGGCCGCAACAAGCCGCCGCGCGCCGAGCTCCTCGCAGATCACCTCCGAAAGGGTGCGTCCGGTCTCCACCTCCATGCCCTTGCTTGCAATGACAAGCAGCGCATCGTCCTCAAGGTGCGGCGCGGCCTTCCTGATGACGCTGCGCGCGTAGCGCGAGGCGACGGCAAGCACCACAACGCCGGCTGCCTCGAGCGCGCGGGCGATGTCGTCGGTGACTTCAATGCCGGGATCAAGGACAAGTCCCGGCAGATGCGGATGCGTGCGCCTGGTGCTGAGCTCGGACAGATGCGCACCCGTTGCCGACCACAGGCGCACCTGCGCCAGGGGCGAGATGACCTGCGCGAGCACCGCGCCCCATGTTCCGGCGCCGAGGACGGCGACGGACTGCCGGGGGTGCGCGGCGCAATCGTTCGGGGAGCTGTGGCGGGGGGCGTTGCGGGTGTCGCTGGAGGGCATTGCTGGCTGGTGTCGGATGGTGAAGAATGCGGTAAACGGCCTATTGTAGAAAACTTGCGGCAGGCCGGGCCTGCTGCTGCTGGCCAACTGTGCGCAAAGCGCAAGCCGACAACCCGCTAAGATATCAGACGTCTGCGGCCCTGCGGCCGCATACATCCGCCGGCGCCCGTCCTGCGCCGTGATCCAACCTTCAGGAAATGCGCCATGCCTTCTTCAAGCCTCGGACAGATGTTCGTCGTCACCAACTTCGGCGAGAGCCACGGCCCGGCCGTGGGCTGCGTCATTGACGGCTGCCCGCCGGGAATGGCGCTTGCCGAGGCCGACATTCAGCGCGATCTCGACCGGCGCAAGCCCGGCACGAGCCGGCACGTCACGCAGCGCCGGGAAAGCGACGCGGTGCACATTCTCTCGGGCGTTTACGAGGGCCGCACCACGGGAACCCCCATTGCGCTCGTCATCTACAACGAGGACCAGCGCAGCCGCGACTACGGCGCCATTGCGCACCAGTACCGCCCGGCGCATGCCGACTGGGGCTACATGGCAAAGTTCGGACTTCGCGACCCCCGGGGCGGCGGACGCGCCTCGGCCAGGCTCACGGCGCCCACGGTTGCCGCCGGTGCCGTGGCCCGCAAGTGGCTTTTTGAAACCCTGGGCATTGAGATCCGCGCCTGCCTCACGGAGCTCGGCGGCAGGCCCGTGCGGTTTGAGGACTGGAGCTGCGTCAATGACAATCCCTTCTTTGCGCCCAACGCCTCGCAGATCGAGGAGCTTGAAAGCTGCGTTGATGCCGCGCGCAAGTCGGGCGACTCCATCGGCGCGCGGCTGCGCCTGGAGGTGCTCAACGTGCCCGCAGGCTTTGGAAATCCCGTCTACGACCGGCTCGATGCGGACCTTGCCCACGCCCTGATGGGAATCAACGCCGTCAAGGGCGTTGAAATCGGCGACGGATTTGCCGCAAGCGCCCTCACGGGAACGACGAACGCCGACCGCATGCTCCCCGGGGGCTTTGCCTCCAATCACGCGGGCGGCATCCTGGGCGGCATCTCAAGCTCGGCGCCCATCGTGGCGCAGGTGGCCATCAAGCCCACGCCCTCGGTGCGGCTGCCGCTTGAGAGCCTCGACGAGGAGGGCCGTCCCGTTGAGGTCGTCACGCTCGGGCGGCACGACCCCTGCGTGGGACTGCGCGCCGCGCCCGTGCTTGAGGCCGTGGCCGCGCTCGTCATCATCGATGCCGCGCTCAAGCAGCGCGGACAGTGCGGCAACCTCGGCCGCGCCTATCCGCGGTAGCCGCGGCTACAGACTCACGACTCGCTGCGTGCGCCGCCGGGCGCACGAAAAAACGGCGCCTGCGTTCTTGATGAAAACGCAGGCGCCGCGCCTTTTCTTGATCCCTGCGCCGGGCGCAGGGGGACGCTGTGTTCGGCTAGAAGAGGCTGCGCAGGCCGTAGATGAAGATCGCCGCGATGATCACGGGAATGACGTAGCGCACAAGCCCGAACCACAGGGGCGTGGTCTTGTGCACAAGCCTGCCGTGGTTGTCGATCTCGTCGACGGCGTTTTCGCGCATCACCCAGCCCACATAGATCGTGGCGCCGAGCGCCGTGATCACAAAGCAGATGTTGCCGCTGATGAAGTCGAACGCATCGAAGATGTTTCGATCAAGGATGCGCACGTCGCGCAGCGGCCCGTAGGTGAGAATGCAGGGAATGTTGCCGAAGAGGAAGATGCCTCCGAGCGTGAGGTTGATCGCGCGGTCAAGCGAGATGCGCAGCTTCTCAACGAGAACGCTGATGATCACCTGGTAAATCGTCAGCGACGTGGTGAGCGCGGCGATGACGAGCAGCAGGAAGAAGACGATCGCAAAGAAGTTTCCGAAGTACATCTCCGAAAACGCGATCGGAAGCGACTTGAACACGAGCGAGGGTCCCGAGTCCGGCGCGAGGTTGGCGCTGAACAGCGACGGGAAGATCATGAAGCCCGCCATCACGGCCACGAGCGTGTTGATGATGCCCGTGATGAGCGCCGTCTTGGACATGTCCTCGGTGCGGCTCAGGTGCGAGGAGAGCGTGATCATCACGCCGAAGCCGAGCGACAGGGCGAAGAACACCTGCCCGAGCACGTCAAGAAGCAGCTTCGGGGTGATCTTCGAGAAGTCCGGCGTGAGGTAAAAGCGCACGCCCTCCATCGCGTTGTCAAGCGAGAGGTTTCGCAACACCATGATGAGCAGGCACAGCAGCAGCAGCGGCATGAGGTACTTCACCGAGCGCTCAATGCCCTCAATGACGCCCTTTCTGAGGATCACCCAGTTGATGATCACGAAGACAAGCGTAAAGAGCGTGATCGCCAGGGGCGAGTGCTCGATCGAGTCCGAGTAGAAGCTCTCGGTGATCTCCTTGGTCACGGGCGAGGAGAGATCAAGCCCCGACGAGAAGCCGAGGGCGCCGAGCACGATGTGCCAGATGTAGGAGATCACCCAGCCGCCGATCACCATGTAGTAGGCGAGAATGCCGAAGGCGCCGACAAGCCCCATGTACCCGAAGAGCTTCCAGAAGGGGCTCGGCGTCACGCCGCCGCGCATGCCCGCGCGCACGAACGCATCGACGCTGTTGGACTGCGCCCGGCGCCCGATGACGTTTTCAACGAGGATGATCGGGATGCCGACGAGCATCATCACGACGATGAAGGTGAGCACGTAGGCGCCGCCGCCGTTTTCACCGACAAGATAAGGAAAGCGCCATGTGGCGCCGAAGCCGATGGTTGCACCGGCCACTGTAAGCACGTAGGTCAGACGGTTTGACCAGGTCTGGCGATCACTCACCGGATTGTCCCCCTGTATTTTTTGTTTTGACGGATGCGTCTTCTTTTCCGTGAGCAGCCGCTGAAAATCAACCATGCCGCGGCGAAGGACGGCGCGGCATGCGTGATTTGCATCGACTAAAACCCCATTTTGACTATAGCACGCATCCCTTGAGAAGAAAGGCCTGCGCCTTGGTGTTTGCTCTAGGTCTGGCGGGCGCGGCGCCGGCCGCCGCAGGAAAAAAGGCAGCGCAAGCCCGAGGGCTGCGCTGCCTGATGCCCCTAGGGATGAGCCGGCGCGGATTGCGCCGGCCTGAGCCTAGTGCTGCTGCATGTACTTCGGATCGGTGTGCACCTGCTCGAGATGCTCGTCGACCACGGCCTCAAGCACCGGACGCGGACGGCCCGGGTACTTCACGGCCTCGTAGGTCACCGGCTCGCAGAGCGCGGGATCGGTGTGCACCTGTTCAAGGCCGGCCTTGGCAAGGTTGTCCTCAAGGCCCTCGGCAATGGCGGGGATCCGGGGTTCGGCCGACTGCTGGCGGGCGGCCGCAGCCTGGGCTTCCTTGGCCTGCCTGCGGGCCTCTTCCTCGGCCTCAAGCTCGGGGGTTCGAACCGTCTCGATCTGCACGAGCTGCTCCTCGGGGCGCTCTGCAGCGGCGGTCGCCTCAGGGCTCTGGACGGGCTCGGAGGGCGCCGGCGTCTCGGCAGCGGCTGCAGCCTGTCCGGCATCCTCAGCAGCGGCCTTGGCCGCTGGAGCCTGCTCTTCGGCGGGCGTCTCGACAGCAGGCGCGGCAGCCGCTTCAGGCGCACGCTCGCCGGCGTCGGCGGCGTTTTCAGCCTCAAGCGGCTCACCGGCCTCGGCCGGCGCGGCCGCAGCCGTCACGGTCGTCGACTCGGCCGCGCGCGTCGAGCGGCGACGGCGGCGGGGACGACGGCGGCGGCTGTCGCTTTCAATGACGGGCTCGGCGTCGTTTTCCGGCGCATCCGATCCCAGGGCGAGGGCTTGAGCCTCCTCGGTCTCGGCTGCGGGGGCAGGGGCTTCAACTGCCGCCTCGACAGGCGCCTGCTCGGCAGCCTCTGTGGGAGCGGTGCTCTCAGCCTGCGGCGCCTCCTCGGCGAGCGCCTTTGCCGGGCGTTCCGCACGCGGCTTGCGGCTGCGGCGCTCGCCGCGGGCGCGGGCCGGACGGTCGGTCTCGGCTGCGGCAGGCGCGGCCGCTGCGTCGGCTTCGGCGGCAGGGGCTTCCTGCACCGCGGGGGCAGCTGCCTCAGGGGCCGTCTCGGCGGCCGGTTCCTGCGCCTCGGCCTGGACCTGGGGCTGCTCCTGAAGAGCAGGCTCTTCGGAGACCTCCTCGCGGCGCGGACGGCGGCTGCGGCGGGCGCGGCGCTCCTCGGTGCGGGCGGCGGCCTGCGCGGCATCGGCCTCGGGCGCCTCACTGCGCTGCGCTTCAGTCTCAGTCACCGGCTCCTGGGCACGGGGCTCGGCCTTTGCGGCGGGTTTTGCAGCAGGCCTTGCGGCAGCGGCGGGCTGCTCGGCCTGGCGCTGGGCTTCCTCGGCATTGTCGCGGGCCGGACGGGCGCGGCGCTCGCCGCGCGGGCTGCGGCGCTTGTCGGCGCTGCGCTCGGCGCGGGCCTCA
The DNA here is from genome assembly GCA_944390745.1 of uncultured Duodenibacillus sp. GTDB lineage: Bacteria > Pseudomonadota > Gammaproteobacteria > Burkholderiales > Burkholderiaceae_F > Duodenibacillus. The sequence goes on from CALXQK010000005.1 coordinate 118,847, forward strand.
TCGCGCCCGCGTCCGCGGGTCTTGCCGCGGCGTTCGCCGCGGGCGGGCTTCTTCTCGGCGGAGGCGTCCTTGCCTTCCTCCTGAACCCCGGACTTTTGATCCCTGGCGCCGGACCCCAGACCGAAGAAGGCGAGAATCTTCGAGAAGAACCCCTCCGTGGAGCCTGCGGCCTGCGGGGCTGCCTCGGCAGGCCTGCGGGTCTTGTCGGCATCCTTGGGCGGGCGCGGGGTGTGGGCCGGGGCGACGTCGCGCGGCAGGATGTTCTTGATCACGGGAACCTGCTTGGGACGCTGGCTCTTGCCTTCCTCCTTGGCCGACTTCAGCGCGTAGGGGTCGTCAGCCACGGGCGAGAGATCCTCGGCGCGCTTGTAGCTTGCGAGGTCGTCCTCAAGGCGCTCGTCGTCGGCGCGCAGACGCTCGATGTGGTAGTGCGGCGTTTCAAGCGACGTGTTCGGGATGAGAACGATCGAGACCTTGTAGCGGCCCTCGATCCGGGAGATTTCCTGGCGCTTCTCGTTGAGGATGTAGGTGGCGACGTCCACGGGCACCTGCGCGTGCAGCGCGCCCGTTCCCTCCTTGGAGGCCTCCTCCTGAAGGATGCGCAGCACCTGCAGGGCGCTGCTTTCGGTGTCGCGGATCACCCCCACGCCGTTGCAGCGCGGGCAGGTGATGTGGCTGCCCTCGGAAAGCGACGGACGCAGTCTCTGGCGCGAGAGCTCCATCAGGCCGAAGCGGCTGATCTTGCCGACCTGGACGCGGGCGCGGTCCGGGCGGATCGCCTCCTTGAGGCGCTGCTCGATCTGCGACTGGTTCTTGCGGTCGCTCATGTCGATGAAGTCGATCACGATGAGGCCGCCCAAGTCGCGCAGGCGCATCTGGCGGGCGACTTCGTCGGCTGCCTCAAGGTTCGTGCGCAGGGCGGTCTCCTCAATGTCCGCGCCGCGGGTGGCGCGCGCCGAGTTGACGTCGACGGCCACGAGCGCCTCGGTGTGGTCGATCACGATGGCGCCGCCCGAGGGCAGGGGAACGGTGCGCGAGTAGGCCGTCTCGATCTGGTGCTCGATCTGAAAGCGCGAGAACAGCGGCGTCTCGTCGCGGTAGCGCTTCACGCGCGGCACCATGTCGGGCATCACGTGCGCCATGAACTGGCGGGCCTGGTCGTAGATGTCGTCGGTGTCGACGAGGATTTCGCCGATGTCGGGCTGGAAGTAGTCGCGGATGGCGCGGATGACGAGGTTGCTTTCCTCAACGATCAGGAAGGGCGCCGGGTTGGCGCGCTTGAGCGGCTTGCCGTCGCGCACGGGCTCGGTCGTGTAGTGGCGAACCGTGCGGCCGTGGTCGTTGACGGTGTACTCGTACTGCGGAGCGGCGGCCTCGCTGATGGCGCTCCAGAGCTTGAGCAGGTAGTTGAGGTCCCACTGCAGCTCCTCGACCGAGCGGCCGATGCCGGCGGTGCGGGCGATGGTGCTCATGCCCGCGGGCAGGTCGAGCTTTTCCATCGCATCGCGCAGCTCCTGGCGCTCCTCGCCCTCGATGCGGCGCGACACGCCGCCTCCGCGCGGGTTGTTGGGCATGAGCACGAGATAGCGGCCGGCAAGGCTGATGAAGGTGGTCAGGGCCGCCCCCTTGTTGCCGCGCTCCTCCTTCTCGACCTGCACGATCAGCTCCTGCCCCTCGGTGAGGGCCTCGCGGATGGTGGCCGTGCGCACGTCCACGCCTTCCTTGAAGTAGCTGCGGGAGACCTCCTTGAAGGGGAGAAAGCCGTGGCGCTCCTCGCCGTAGTCGATGAAGCAGGCCTCGAGCGAGGGCTCGATGCGGGTGATGACGCCCTTGTAGATGTTGGACTTGCGCTGTTCGCGGCCGCTCGATTCAATGTCAATGTCGACGAGCTTCTGGCCGTCAACGATGCCCACGCGGGTTTCCTCAGCGTGGGTGGCGTTAATTAGCATGCGTTTCAATTTGGCACTCCTGGCTCGGCCGCCACTGACGCGGGCGGCCGTCTGAACGTGCCGGAAAAGAAACCTCGGGACGAGCCTCTAGATCAAAGCAGTGCGGATGCAGGCGTGCTGAAGCGCCCGGGCGCACGGCGCCGGGCGGTCTGCCAGCGGTGCGGCAGGGTCTGGGAGCGCGCCGCGCGCAGAGCGGCAGCGTCCCCGGCATCGGGGCGGGAGCGAAAGCGCAGAAGTTTCTTCAGATTGTGTCGGTCGGGCCTGTCAAAGGGCACGACGCCGTGGGGAGAGCACAAGACATCGCGAAGCCGCACGACAAGGCGGCCGCGGAATTCCGGCCGGCGTTCAATGAACGCCGATCCGACAGCTCGATCCCCCACAAGGCTGAGGAGCTTTCGATGAAGCGCACCGATCGTGCGCGCACGCGCAGCCGCACCCCGCGTAAGGCCGATGATTCCGGCCACGAGGCGCAGCGTGAGCGTCATAAAGACGGCGTCGTGCGGCAGCATGAGGATCCTTTGCTTCTGAACAAGAGGCCGGCGGGGTTGCTTCGCCGGCAGCGCCGCCGCAGACGACGGACGTCTGCGAAACGGTGGCTGTGCCCGCAACAGGCGCGGCTGCGCTCAAGACCGGCGCCGGCGGCCAGAGCACGCGCGCCTCTGTGCTCTGGCGCGCTGCTTCCATGGCTGCCGGACTGCCCCGCTTTTCAAGACGCGGCCGAACGCCCGGGCAGGCGTTGATGAAACTTTTTTCTCCGGATCCCGGACAGCGGACTTCCCGCAACGACGTACGGCAGTATCCGGCCCGCGACCCGCTGGGGGCGCATCAAAAAAGCCGCCCGCCTCGACTTGAGGCCGGCCGCCTGATCTCCTGCGCCTTCACAGGACGGAAGAATCGCGCGGCTGTTTTGCAGCCGCCGAAAGCCTCGCGCCCTGACCGGCGAGCCGCCTCTTCTCCCGAGGGGAAGGACGGCTTGAACGGACATGTAAGTATATCGCCTCGGGCGCTTGTGCGTCCATGCGCACGCACGTGCACTTGCCGGCCTTTTTCGTACGGCGGCAAAAGGACGCCTGCCGCCGCAGATCTGCTGTTTTTGAAATCGCGCCGGGCCGGCAGCCCGGCGTTTTGGCGGCTGCGTCCTAGTCCTTCAACAGCTCGGGTTCCGGCTGACGGCCGAACCACTTTTCAAAAATCCTGGCAAATTCACCGCTTTGCTTGATCGCGGCAAGGCCCCGGTTGATGCGGTTCAGCAGTTCCTTGTTTCCCTTTTTCACGGCAATGCCCAGGTTCTCCTGAGTCAGAGCGATCGGCAGGGACTTCACCTTGCCGCGTCCTGCCGTCGCAACGTAGTAGTCGTTGGTGGGAATGTCGTTGATGACGGCATCGACGCCGTCATTGCGAAGTTCCAGGAAGCATTCCGTCAACTGGTTGAAGACGCGGATTTCGGCGTTCTTGATTTTGCGGGCGGCAATTTCACCGGTCGAGCCGATGGAGACGGCCAGACGCTTGCCCTCCAGATCCCCGGCCCTGGCAATCGTCGTGTTTTCAGCGTTGACCACAACCCCCAGGCCGGCAATGTAGTAGCGATTTGAAAAGTCCACGCTCCTGGCGCGTTCGGGCGTGACCGTAATGTCATTGATGGCGATATCAATGTTGCCGGTCTTCAAGGCGGGGATCAAGCCGTCAAAGGACAGGTTCTTGATCTCAACCTCAAAGCCCTCGGCCCTGGCGATGGCGCGGATGATGTCAACGTCGTAGCCGACATATTGACGCGTCTGCGTGTCTTGAGAGCCGAACGGAGGGTATGTCGCATCCATGCCGACAACAAGCCTGCGCGATTCCTTCGCCCAGGCCGGGATGGTTGACAAGGCGGCCGCGGCAATCACGGCGCTGAAAAAGGTTCTCTTCTGCATGTTTTGCCCATAAGTCAGCAGGTTGAATCAATCAGTCAGGCGTTGGATTTTACTGAGGTTTGCCTGGCGCCTGCTGCCGGCGCGCGCTTCTCAACCAGGTATTGCGATCTTTCGCAAACAACCTGAGGATGCCCATGGCTGACTCGGGCGGCTTGTCCCTGGTTTTTTAAAGCAGTCTCTTGCCTGGAAAGGCGCATGAACCCTGGTCTCGCGGGAGGAGGTCAGACGACACCGCTTCCAGATCGGCAAGGTTTTCAAGAGACTCCAGGGGGATCGTTTTTTGATATTCTCTCCAACCAAAAATAATCATGGAGGATCGTTATGGCGCAGCATCTTTTGGCAGACTTGATTCGTCGAACCGGTTCCGTTGTCATTGATGGAGCCATGTCAACCGCACTTGAGAAGGCAGGTTGCGACCTGAACGACAAGCTCTGGAGTGCGCGCGTCCTGATCGAGGATCCGGATAAGATTCGTCAAGTCCATCTCGACTATTTCGAAGCGGGGGCCAATGTCGCGATTACCGCCAGCTACCAGGCAACCGAGGCGGGGTTCAGCGAGCGCGGCATCAATCCTGAAGCGGCCTATGACCTGATCGCGCAGTCCGTGACGCTGGCAAAGCAGGCTCGCGCTGATTTCCTTGCCCGCCATCCTGAGAAGGATCCGAAGTCTCTCCTGATTGCCGGCGCCATTGGCCCGTACGGCGCCTACCTTGCCAACGGAGCGGAGTACACGGGCGACTATCACCTCACCGACAGCCAATACCGCGCATTTCATCAGCTGCGCATGAAGGCATTGGTCGAAGCCGGGGCAGACTTTCTGGGCGTTGAAACGCAAGCCAGACTCGATGAAGTCAAGGTCATTCTCGACATGATGAAGGAGTTTGACGCCGCAGGGTGGGTGACGTTTACATTGAAGGACAGCGGCCATATTGCCGACGGGACGCCGATTGAAGAGGCGGCGAAGGTCTGCGGCAATCATCCCCTGGTCGATGCCATCGGCATCAACTGCGTGAAGCGCGAAATGGTCGCCGACGCCTTGAAGCGCATTTCCTCGGTGACCGACAAGCCCATGATCGTTTATCCCAACTCGGGTGAAACGTATGACCCGACGACAAAGACCTGGCACCATCCGGTGTCCGGACCGGGCTGGGACGGCTTCGTTTCCAAATGGAAGTCCATGGGCGCCGTGTGTCTGGGCGGCTGCTGCAGAACGCTTCCCTCCGATATTGTGCAAATCGCCGCCTTGATGAAAGCGGCCGGAACTCATTGACCTCGAGCCTTGCCCCCGGCGCCGCGGCATGCCCGGCTGCGCAGCGCCGCGCGGACGGAAGACCTGGCATCGCATGCGCCAGGCGACAGCGCACAGACCGCCCATGGAGGCGCCCCTTGAGCTGCTGCAAGGCTCAATGAGCCGGTTGAATCCGTCGCGGATGCTGATGAATCCGCAAGAAGACGTTCCTGTTGGTTTTTCAGGGCGCGATCCCAAAAATTAACCAACAGGCAGCGTCTTTTTTCTTTTTAACCAACCGGCTGCGCCGATTCCTGCCTTCGCCGTGAAGCCTCGTTTCCGAGGCTTCATGCAAAAGCCAGGGTGGAAATCGCGTCGCAGCAGCACCATGCGCACGCACCCGCGCCGGGAACGGGTGCGGGAGACTACCTGCGGTAGCGCCGGCCCGAGCCCACCAGCACGCCCTCAATCTGAAAGTCGTCGTACTCGCCGGGGTGAATGACCGGGTAGGCGCCGGAGGCGTTTTCAGGGTGCAGCTCCGGGACGCCGGCGACGATCTTCAGGCGCTTGAGCGTGAAGTCTCCGTGCAGGTACGCCAAAACGATGTCGCCGCTTCGCGGCTCCACCGAGCGGTCGATGATGAGGATGTCGCCCTCGCGGATGCCTGCGTCGATCATCGAGTCGCCCTGGGCCTCGACGATGTAGGTGGCGTCCTGGTGGCGCACGAAGTAGTCGTTCAGCGACAGCTCCTCGCTCGCGTAGTCAAGCGCCGGAGACGGAAACCCGCAGACGGCGAGCATGTCGACGAACTTCACGGGCGGGTCGCCCGCGGCGACGCGGCGCACCGCGGGCGCCCTGCCGCGGATGCCCGCGCGCGCGGCCGACTCGATCAGCGGCCGCAGAAAGTCGGCGCCGCCAAGCTTGTGCGCTGCCTCGGCCACCTCCTCGGTGACGCGCACCTGCAGGTTGACGCGATAGGGCGAGGCGCCCTTGCAGGGGCGCCCCCGCGGGCGGCGTCCCTCGGGGCGCTGCGGCTTTTGCGGCTCGGATCTGCGGCGGTTGGTCTCGGGCATGGCGTGCTGAAGAGAAGGCAGGGGAAAACAGAGGCGGCAAGAAGCGGGGGACGACGAAAAATCGCCCCGGACCTTGACAGATGAAAATTGTGTGCGAAAAAATCGACTCCAGGATGATTTTCGCATGCAAAAAAATGAAGGCTCTCATCTTGAATCCGCCGGCAGGGACTTCTGCGCGCCTTTTTCTGCACATGGACGCCAACGCCTTTTACTGCAGCTGCGAGCGGCTCTTTCGGCCGGAGCTGCGGCGCCGTCCCGTGGTCGTGCTCTCCAACAACGACGGCTGCATCGTGGCCCTCACGCGCGAGGCCAAGGCCCTGGGCCTGAAGCGCGGCGTGCCCTACTTCAAGGCGCGCGCCGTGCTTGAGGCCAACGGCGCGGCGGTCTTTTCCTCCAACTACGAGCTCTATCAGTCGATCTCCGGGCGCATGCAGCGCACGATTGCGGCCATGATTCCGGCCATGGAGTCCTATTCGATCGACGAGATCTTCGGCGACCTGACCGGACTCGGGCAGGGGAATGCGCAGGACTTGACGGACCTTGCGCAGCGCATCCGCGGGCGGGTGCGGCAGTGGGTGGGGATTCCGACCTGCGCGGGGATTGCCCCGACCAAGACGCTGGCCAAGCTGTGCGACCACTACGCCAAGACCTATCCGGCCTTTGACGGCGTCGTCAACTGGCTTGCGCTTGACGAGGCGCGCCGCGAGCGCGCCATGGCCGCGACCCCGGTTGGGGAGGTCTGGGGCGTGGGCTCGCGCACGGAGGCGGCGCTTGCGGCCATGGGCGTTGAAACGGCGCTCGATCTGGTGCGCATGGACCCCGGGCTCGTGCGGCGGCGCTTCGGGGTGGTTCTTGCGCGCACGCAGCGCGAGCTGCAGGGCGCAAGCTGCATGCCGCTGCAGCCCGATGCCGCACCGCGGCAGCAGATCGTGCGCACGCGCAGCTTTGCCTCGGCGGTCGATTCGCTTGAGACGCTGATTGCCGCGGTGTCGGTGCACATGACCGATGCCGTGCGCTCGCTTCGCCGCCAGGGCAGTGCGGCGCGCACGGTGGGCGTGCTGTTTCACACCGATCCCTTTCAGGAGAAGGCGCCGCAGCACGGGGTGCTCGAGTCGCAGCGCCTGGAGCGGGCCTACGCCGATCTGCTGACGCTCACGCAGGCGGCCGCGGCGCTCGTGCGCCGCTTCTACCGCAAGGGCTTTGCCTACAGAAAGGCCGGGGTGTTTCTGACGGATCTTGAGCCCCGGGCGCAGGCCTTTCTTCCCGAGACGCTGTTTGATGGCGAGAAGCTTGCGGTGCTTGCGCGGCGCGAGCGCATGCAGGAGACGCTCGACGAGATTGCGCTGCGCTTCGGCAAGCGGGCGCTCACAACGGCCGCGGCCTTTCTGTCCAGGGACTGGATCATGCGGCGCGACCTTCTGAGTCCCTGTCCCACGACCAACTGGGACGACATCCTGCGCGTCAACTAGCGTTCATGGCGCCGCATCGCCCGAGGCGCCATGACGGGCAGAGCGGGCGCATTTTGCGCTACATTGTCTGCTCGCGCCCTGCGCCGCAGGGCAAGACGATTGTTTTCAACGAATCCTGCAGCCTCTAGCGAATCCTCCATGCCCGAAAACAGCACTACGCCTTCAGCAGCTCCCGCCGGCGGCACGCATGCCGTGCTCGAGGCCGGCGCGGCGCTTGATCAAAACCGCGTTAACTACGTCGCCGTCGACGCCGCAAGCGACGGGCAGCGGCTCGACAACTTTCTGCTGCGCGTTCTCAAGGGCGTGCCCAAGAGCCACATCTACCGCATCGTGCGTGCGGGCGAGGTGCGCATCAACAAAAAGCGCGCCGCCGTCGACGCGCGTCTGGCCGAGGGCGACGTGGTGCGCCTGCCTCCGGTGCGCATCTCGCAAAAGGCGCTTGAAAAGCCTCGTGCGCCGGCCGTTACCGAAAGGGAGCTGCCGACGCTTTTCGAGGATCGCGACCTGCTCGTCGTCAACAAGCCCGCGGGGCTGGCCTGCCACGGCGGCTCGGGCATTCAGTTCGGGCTCATCGAGCGGCTGCGCGCGCAGCGCCCGCAGGCCTCGTTCCTGGAGCTCGCGCACCGGCTTGACCGGGACACCTCGGGCGCGCTGATCATCTGCAAGACGCGCAAGGCGCTCGTGCGCATTCATGAAATGCAGCGCGAGGGCCGCATCATGAAGCACTACCGGCTGCTCGTTGCCGGCGACTGGGTCAACGAGCGCCAGCACGTGCGGCTGCCCCTGGCCAGGTACACGCTGGCAAGCGGCGAGCGGCGCGTGCGCGTCGATCCCGAGCACGGACTGCGCGCGCACACCATCTTTTCCGTGATCCGGCGCTTTGGAACGACGACGTATCTTGATGCCGAGCTCAAGACCGGCCGCACGCACCAGATTCGCGTGCACGCCGCCGAAAGCGGCTTTCCCCTGGTGGGCGACGAAAAGTACGGCGACTACGCCTTCAACGACCAGGTGAGAAAGGGGCTTCTGGGCGTGCGGTTTTCGCGGATGTTCCTGCACGCCTGGCGGCTGGACTTCCCGCACCCGGTCTCGGGCGAGCCCATCAACATCGTGGCGCCCCTGCCTGCTGAACTTGAGGCGCTTCTTGCTGCGCTTGAAGCGCAGGGCAGCGCGCAGTAGGCGGGCTTTGTGCCGGGGCGCTGCGCGCAGCGCCCCCTCTGAACGACTTTTTTTTCAATCCCAAGCCGAACAAAGGAATTTCATGGCCCGAAAGAATTACGGTCTCTACGTCTTTGACTGGGACGGCACGGTGATGGACACGACCGGCCTCATCGCCCGCGGCATCCAGGAGGCCGCCCGCAGCCTGGGACTCAGGGTGCCGAGTCTGGAGCTTGCGCGCTCGGTGATCGGGCTTGGCGCGGCCGACTCCATGCGCATCGTCAATCCCGACTGCCCCCGCGAGCGCTGGGAGGAGTATGCCGCGGCCTACAAGCGCTGGTACATCAGCCGCGAGGCGCAGGTCGAGGTGATGGCCGGACTTGAGGATCTTCTCAAGACCATGCGCGGGCGCGGCATGCGGCTGGCGGTCGCCACGGGCAAGTCTCGCGCGGGGCTCAACCGCGTGTTTGCGCTCACCGGCATTGAGCCCCTCTTTGAGGAGACGATCACGGCCGACGAGTCCTTCTCCAAGCCCAATCCGGCGATGCTTCTGGAGCTGTCCGACCGAACGGGCGTGGCGGTCTCGGACATGGTGATGATCGGCGACAGCGTGCACGACATGCAGCTTGCGCAAAACGCCGGAGCCGACGCCGTGGGCGTCACCTGGGGCGCCTGCGCTCGGCGCGACCTTCTGGCGCTGCCGCACGCGGCCGTGGTTGATACGGTGGCTGAACTTTCCGACTGGATTCTCGGGCCTGCGGCCTGAGTCTAGCGGCGCGTCCCGCGCCTCCGGGCAGGGGCGCGGTCGCTGCGGCTCTTTCCTGCACCTTCCGCGCCGTGCCTTTGCGGGCGTGAAGCGCCTGCACCCTGCGGCCTGCGGCCGGCTGCAGGCGCATGCGCCGCAAGCACGGCAAAGACGGTCGGAAGCTTGGGCAGCGTGCCGAGATGCGCCTTCCATTCGCGCGCCGTGAGCGTGCGGATGGATTCGTCGGCGCCCGTGACGTCGACTGCCGCCGTGATGCGCGTGTCGGGCGCGAGCACCTCGGTCATCGCCTCGAGCATCCGGTTGTTTCGATAGGGCGTCTCAATAAAAAGCTGCGTTTCGCCGTCGGGTCCCGCGCTGCGACAGCGGCTGTCGCGCTCAAGCGCGCGCAGCGCCTCGGCGCGCTCGGCCTCGTCAATGGGAAGATAGCCCAGGAAGCGAAAGCGCTGGCCGTTCATGCCGCTCGCCATGAGCGTGAGCAGAATCGAGCAGGGTCCCACCATCGGGCGCACGCGGATGCCAAGCGAGCCGGCGCGCGCGACAAGTCCCGCACCGGGGTCGGCCACGCCCGGGCAGCCCGACTCCGAGACGATCGCCGTATCCGTCCCCTCGGCAACGGGCGCAAGCCACGCGTCGTACTGCGTGCGGTCAGGTTCGTGGCCAATTTCAATGATCTCGAGCCCGGCAATCGGCCCGGGGTGCGCGATGGCCTTTAAAAAGGCGCGCGCCGAGCGGGCGTTTTCCGCAAGAAACCGCCGGCAGCCGCGCGCGGCCTCAAGCGTTTCCTCAGGCAGCGTCTGCGCCGGGGCCGTCAGGCTGATGCGGTTGGGAATGAGATAAAGCGTGCCCGGCATGGCCTTTCTTCTCAGGCCTTGAGTCCGGCCAGAACGGGAACGCCCGCACGAGCGAGCATGCCGGTGAGCCGCATCAGGGGCAGCCCGATGAGGCTTGTGGGGTCGTCGCTTGCAACCGACTCCATGAGCGCAATGCCGAGCCGCTCGATCTTGGCGCTGCCCGCACAGTCGTAGGGCTGCTCGCGGCGCACGTAGTCCTCGATCGTCTCGCGCGAGAGGCTGCGCATCGTGATCACGGTGTCGCTCACCGTGTCCTCAACGGAGCCGTCGGCATGCACGACCGCCACGGCGGTGTGAAACACCACGCGCCGGCCCTGCATGTCCTCGAGCTGCGCGACGGCCCTTTCAAAGCTGCCGGGCTTGCCGAGCGCACGTCCCTCGAGGTCGCAGACCTGGTCCGAGCCGATGACGACCGCGCCGGGGCAGGCCGCGGCAACGGCCTGCGCCTTGGCGCGCGCCAGGCGCAGCGCAAGCGCTGCGGGCGCCTCGCCCGCAAGCGGCGTTTCGTTCACATCCGGGCTCATCGTGCGGTAGGGCACGCCCAGACGGTCAAGAAGTTCACGGCGGTATCGCGAGGATGACGCCAGAATCAGATCGATGTTTGCCATAATGCGTGCAATTCTAACTTGGGGACGCCCGCGCGCCTGCGGCCGCCGAATCTGGACATGCAGTACACCGATATTTTTGAACTCTCCCGCACCCGCGGCGAGCTCTCGGGAGAGCTCGCCGCGCAGGATCTCCCGGCGCTGGCCTCGCTCATTGATCCCGGGTGCGGGGGCGCGCTGGTGCATTGGTCTGCCGTCGGCACGGCCGGCCGCAACGACCTTCCCGGAGCCGATCTCACGATCGATGCGCAGATCACCACGCGCTGCGTGCGCTGCGGCGAGCCCGTGACGCTTGTGATCAGGAAGACCGTTCCCTTCCTGTTCGTCAAGAGCGAGAAGGAGGCCGACGCCATTCCCATTGAGGACGACGGCGACTATGAGATCGTCGTGGGCTCGCGCAAGTTTGATCTGGCCGCCTGGGTCGAGGAGGAGCTCATCCTGTCGCTGCCGGCCTTTGCCCAGCACGACGACTGCGCGCCGCCCGCCGAACACATGCACGATGAGGGCGATCCGGCCGAGGCCGAGCGCGCCAACCCCTTTGCCTGCCTGGCCGAACTCAAGAGGCGCCGCTAGGGCGCCTGGACGGGCGCGCTCCTGCGCCTAGTTTTTCTCGTCCGGCCCGGGGGCGTTGTCAAACGGGCCGCAGCACGGATCGTGCCAGTCGTCGATTGCGCGCGTCCCCGGAAAGTCCAAGTCGTACGCATCGTATGCATCGTGCGAATCATGCGGATCGTGCGCACGGGGCGAACGACCCGGCCCGGGGAAGGGGCGGTCAAAACCCTCCTCAAGCGGATCCCCAAAGGCGCAATGTCCGCCGGCCGGTCCCATGGGGCCGGGCGTTGCGGCGCCCTCGGGAAGCGTTTGACGCGCTGCCGGGCGATTGCGGCCCGCGCCCGCGGGAATGGATTCAATCAATTCCGCCAGACAAATCAGAAGGCGGCTGAACCATTCCAGAAGCGTCAGATAGGCGTTTGTGACCGGGTTGAGGCGTTTTGCCATGGGGTGTCTCAAGCTACAGGGGCGCCATTTTCTTCATGGCCTCGGCCACCTGCGACTCCTCGGGCGTGAGATAGCGGCTCGTGGTGCCGATCGAGGCGTGGCCCATGGCGTTTTGCACGATGTTGATGTCCATGGCCTTCAGGGCCGTCGTGGCAAACGTGTGCCGCAGCCAGTGCGTGGAGCTTGCGCGAAGCTTGGCGGCGTCGGCTGCCGACGTCTCCTCAACCTCGCGCGCGGCGGCTTCAAAGAAGTCCGTGAGCACGCGGTAGAGTCCCGAGCGCGAGATGCCTGTCGCGGGCAGCGCCGGAATGCTCCCGGCGTCGTCGTCCGCTTTTTCTCTTTTTTTCCTGCCGCGCCGGCCGAGTCCCGCAATGAGGGGCACGGCCGGATCGCAGGCCGAGAGCTCGCCCAGGCCGCGCGCCTCGAGGTAGCGGTTGATCGCCGCAAGCGTCTCGTCAGGCACGGGCAGCCGGCGCACCTTGTCGCCCTTGCCCACGATTTCAATGACCATCATGTCCTCGTCGCCGATGCGCCGCATCACGATCCAGCCCGTGCGGGCGTTGATCATTTCCGAGGCGCGCATGCCGAGCCCCTTGCCGAGCGAGAGTATGACGCGCATGCGCCGCGCGGCCAGCGAATCCCCGAGACGCTCGAGGTGCGCCGTCACCTCCTGCCACTGCCGGGGCGTGAGCGAGCGGTCCGCAAAGGCGCTCGGCGCCCCCTCGCCGGCGAGAAAGTGCACCTTCGTGCTCACCTGGTCGAAGGGGTTGAAGCGCAGGTATCCGGTCTTGGTGAGAAATCCGAAGAGAATGCGCACAACCGTCAGCGCCGTGCGGCGGCTGGAAATTGAAAGCGGTCCGTTGAAGGGGCGCCAGTCGCCTGACAGCCGCGCGGCGTTCTTGGGGCCGATCCAGGCGGTCTGCGGAAGTCTCCAGGATGCGCTCCACTGCGCAGGCTCCCGGCGGCCGAGCTCCTCGAGCCACACGGGGTAGAGGGCGGCATCCTCGGCCGAGATTGAGCTCAGGGCCTTGCCGCGCTCGAGCGTGCACCACAGCAGGAACCGCTCGGCCTCCTTCTTGTACTGCGCCATCGTGTTGACGTTGGCCGCCCGCGCCTTGAGCCAGGCGGCAATCGCCTGCAGGTCGTTTTGCGCCGAAAGCGATCCGCCCTCGCGGCCGCGGTTGACGCCTGCAGCGCCCGAAAGCGCATGCGCGTCGAGCCCGCCTAAGGCCGCCGGCAGCGGCCCCCCGGGCTTCTGCGCGAGGGGAAGGGGGATGGAAAGGCCGCCTGAGGCCGCCTCGTCGGGGAGCGCGGCCAGAACCGCGTCGAGATCCTGGGCGCGGGCGCTGATGATCTCCCGGGCGTCGTCCGCGGCCTCGGGCATCAGTTCGGGCGGAATGCGGCCCGGCGGGTAGAAGCGCGCGGTGATTTCACCCACCTCGCGGCTGTGTTCGGCAAGCCAGTCGGCCAGCCGCGCGGCGTCGTCCTGATCGATGCCCTGCGTCGAGCGAAACCAGTTGCCGCCGAGGTTGGCGATGCACTCATAAAGGTCGTCGGCGCACGCAATGTCGAGTTTCGAGAGGGGCGCAAGCGTGCGGCGCGCCAGGTCGTCGGGAAGAACGTCGGCCAGGGGGCGCGCGGCGAAGTCGTCAAGGCGCGCGGCCGCAGACTGCGGCGGGGCGCTCAAGTCAGGCGTGTTCAATTTGAGGCAGTGCTTGACTAAAATACAAATCTTGACCGCAGGACCGGCTCAAAGGCGTTTGCGCCGGTTTTCGCGGTTTTGAAGGCGATTATAAGTTTTGTGCAAATGCCGCACGCAGGGGCCGCACGGCGTCGTGCGGCTCCGTGCCCCGGGCATGGAGGGCTTTGCTGATGAAAAGCCCCGCTCAAGAGGAAGGGTCATCGTGACGCTTGCTGTTTTCGACATTGAATATGAGGGACTGCGCCGCCGGGAGACGACGTCGGGCAATCCCGCCGTGGCCGAGTCCGTCATCGGACTTGACGCCATGCTCACCAACGCCGGCCGCGCCCTTTTCGGCTATCTGGTCGAACCCGAGGTGGACGTGCGCGCAACGCAGAACGTGGGCTCCTTTGAGGTGGATCTCGGCTTTAATGCCAACTACGGCATGGCGCGGCGCGCCTCGCTTGCGGGCGTGCCGCAGTACATCGACCCGCAGCCGGCGGTCGTGATCGAGGCGCTCGGACTGCGCGCGCCCGATCTTGCCGATGCGCCCGAGGCCGAGCGGCCCGAGGGCTGGGTCGACGGGCTCATTCCGTTCCTGATGCGTCTCAACGGGCGCCGTATCGACCGCGTGTTTCTCACCGGCGAGCAGGTCGACGTCGAGGTGGGCGACGAGGTGCTTCACATTTCGGTCAACACCTACCGGCTGCTGCGCCACATCGGCGTGCGCAGGGGGCTGCAGCACCTGGTGAGCGCCATTGCCGATCCGGACATCTCGCGCATTCTCTTCTGCGACCGGCAGACGCACGAGACGGTGCTTGAGCTTGACGCCGGCGACATTGTCTCGCTTGCCCTGGTCGAGGATCGCGAGGTGCCGCTTGTCGACGAGGTGCGCACGATGGCTCTTTCGCTGGCCGCCCCCGTTTTTCGCAGCGACGCCTGCTGGACCTTCACCGACGGCCTGCAGACCATCCGCGCGCGCATGTGCGACGAGGAGTTTCTGCATACGATCGACTGCGGCGTCTTCGGCCTGCGGCCCGGTGAAATCCTCATCGTCAACATGCACGTCACCACGGTGCAGAAGGTCGACACTGGGCTTGAGAGCACCTACGAGATCATTCGCGTGATCGACCACCGCAAGCCCGGCAAGCACATCCTGATTCCGGGCATCTGACGGGCTCGGGCAGGGGCGATTGTCTTTTTTCGGGAGAATGAATTGATGTCTCGCAGCCGACCCCGGGGCAGGATTCAGACGGCGGCGGCCGGCCTTGCCCTTGCCCTGTCGCTGAGCTCCGCGGCCTGCGCCTTTGACACGCAGCCCTCGGTGGTGATTCTCCCCGAGAGCGCGCTGCCGGCGCTTTCAAACCTTGCCAGGGATGCCGGGCCCCGGACCGGGGACGCGCAGCCGGAGAAGGCCCCGGCGCCGGCGCCGGCCCCTGCGGCGGGCGACGACAATCAGCTCGTCATGCCCTTTTTCAGCCGGCCCATGCGCATCGGCGTGCAGCTTGACTTCGCCGACTACAACAAGGGCGAGGCCTACCGCCTGACCCGCGAGCAGCTCGAGCGCGTCTTCGGGCGCAAGAACGTGGAGTTCGTGCCGCTCAACGTCGAGCAGCTCGTCAACGCCATCGTCGACAACGGCGTTGACTTTCTCATTCTCGACGCGGGCTTTTATACGCGCTACGAAACCACCAACGGCCTCAAGGCCGTGGCCTCGGTCTGGCCGCTGAGCTCGGCCGATCCGAGCGTGGGGGCGGGGTCGCTTTTCATCGCCCGCGCCGACGACAAGTCGATCGTCACGCCGCGCGACATCGGCGGCAAGGTTCTCGCCGCCTACTATCCCACGAGCTTTACGGGCTATCTGGTGGGGCTGCGCGACCTCTATCAGCGCGGCGTGGTGATTGAGTCGCTGCGCGACAAGACCATCTTTCTGGGCGACGAGCCCGAGCGCATTGTCGAGGCCGTCGAGGGGGGACGGGCCGATGCGGGCATTCTGCCTGCCTGCGAGTTTGAGCGGCTCGCCAACGAGGGGCGGCTGGATCGCTCGAGGTTTCACCTGATCGGTCTGCGCGACTCGGGCCTCAAGCAGTGCGCGCACTCCACGGAGCTTTACCCGAGCTACTATTTTTCCTCGCTTTCGGGCACCGACCAGATGCTGAGAAAGGCGATCGGAACGGCGCTTTTCACGATGCAGACCGGAATCGAGGCCGTTGACTGGAGCCTTCCGGCCAACAACCGCGCCGTGCATGATCTGCTCTTTGACCTCAAGGTCGGCCCGTATGCCAACCTCGCCGCCTGGAGGCTGTCGACCTTTGCCAAGGAGCAGTCGACGACGGTGATGATTTTTCTGGGCGTGTGCCTTCTGATCATCTTCTACGCTGGGTCGCTGTCGGTTCTCGTGCGCCGCCGCACCAAGCTTCTGGCGCAGGCCATTGCAGACCGCGAGCGCATCGAGCGTGAGGCGGCCGCAAGCCGCGACCACATCGCCAACCTTGAGCGCACCGGCATCGTGGGCCAGATGTCGACCATGATCGCCCACGAGCTCAAGCAGCCGCTCGGGGCCATCACGAACTTCGCCAACGGTCTGCTGCGCCGCAGCCGGCGCGGCGCGATCGATCCCAAGCTGCTCACCGAGGTTCTTGAGGAGATCGTCATGCAGGGCACGCGCGCAAGCGAAATCGTCAACCGCGTGCGCGCCTACGCCAAGCACCAGAACCCCAAGCTCGTCATGGAGGACATGAGCGTCTCGATCAACCGCGCCATTGAGACCTTCGTGCGCTCGCGCCGCACCGAGGCTCCCGTGGTGCGGCAGATCATTCCCTATCTGTGGGCCGAGATCGACGGCTGGGAGATTGAGCTTGCCGTGCTCAACATCCTCAAGAACGCCGCCGACGCCATCGAGGGCATTCCCGACGCCGAGATCCGCGTCGAGGTCAAGCCCGAGGACCGCTTCTGGCGCATCGAGGTCTCCGACAATGGTCCGAAGGTGACGCAGGAGGATGTGGACCGCTTCATGATGCCTCTGGTCACCACCAAGGAAAACGGCATGGGGCTTGGGATATCAATCGTCGCAAACATCGCCGAGCGGCACCACGGCCGGCTCATCGGACTGGCCAATCCCGAGCGCGGCGTGACGATCTGCCTAGACATTCCGCGCGCCGTGATGCCTGAGCATACGGCGATCTAGTTTTATGCGCGCGGGCTGGCGCCTTTTCTCTGGACAAGCAAAACAACTGCGGCTCGTACATAATTAACGGGTTCACTACATTTCGCTCGCAGAGGCGATCGGTGCGTTCGTCCGCTCCAGGCGAACCGGGTCTTTCTGTGCGGCTTTCTGCAACAACCGGCGATCCTCAGATTCTCGTCGGTTTCTTTTGGAAAAGAGAAAACAATGTCTCAAACGATTCTGCAAAGCGTTCCCGTCGGCAAGAAGGTCGGCATCGCGTTTTCCGGCGGCCTTGACACCAGCGCCGCCCTGCGCTGGATGAAGAACAAGGGAGCCTTCCCCTATGCCTATACGGCAAATCTCGGTCAGCCCGATGAGGACGACTATGAGGCGATTCCGCGCCGCGCCATGCAGTACGGCGCTGAAAACGCCCGCCTCATTGACTGCCGCCCGCAGCTCGTTGCCGAAGGCATTGCCGCCATCCAGTCCGGCGCCTTTCACATTTCGACGGCCGGCATGACCTACTTCAACACGACGCCGCTCGGGCGCGCCGTGACGGGCACGATGCTCGTGGCGGCCATGCGCGAGGACGGCGTGGACATCTGGGGCGACGGCTCGACTTACAAGGGCAACGACATCGAGCGCTTCTACCGCTACGGTCTGCTTGTCAATCCCAACCTCAAGATCTACAAGCCGTGGCTCGACACCCAGTTCATTTCCGAGCTCGGCGGCCGCGCCGAGATGAGCGCATTTCTCAATGCCGAGGGCTTTGAGTACCGCATGAAGGCCGAGAAGGCCTATTCGACCGACTCGAACATGCTCGGCGCGACCCACGAGGCCAAGGACCTCGAGCAGCTGTCGACCTCGATGAAGATCGTCGAGCCCATCATGGGCGTGCGCTTCTGGGATCCGGTCGTTGAGATCGCTCCCGAGGAGGTGACGGTGCGCTTTGAGGAGGGCCAGCCCGTGGCCCTCAACGGCAAGGAGTTCGCCAACCCGGTTGAACTGATGTATGAGGCCAACCGCATCGGCGGCCGCCACGGCCTGGGCATGAGCGACCAGATCGAGAACCGCATCATCGAGGCCAAGAGCCGCGGCATTTACGAAGCCCCGGGCATGGCGCTTCTTTTCATCGCCTACGAGCGTCTGCTCACCGGCATCCACAACGAGGACACGATCGAGCAGTACCACATCAACGGGCGCAAGCTCGGCCGTCTGCTCTACCAGGGCCGCTGGTTCGACAGTCAGGCCATCATGCTGCGCGAAAGCGCCATGCGCTGGGTTGCCCGTCCGATCACGGGCGAGGTTGTCCTCGAGCTGCGCCGCGGCAACGACTACACGATCCTCGACACCCGCTCGCCCAACCTGACGTACGAACCCTCGCGTCTGACGATGGAAAAGGGCGACTCGATGTTTACGGCCGTCGACCGCATCGGCCAGCTCACGATGCGCAACCTCGACATCACCGACACGCGCGCCAAGCTGCAGACCTACGCCAAGACCGGCCTGCTCTCCGGCGGCGAGGGCAGCGTGGTGCCGATGCTGACCGGCAAGAAGGAGCAGGAGTAAATCCTGCGCCTGAGGGCGCCGGTCTCGTCAGCAGAGGCGGGCGCCCGAAGGCTTCGGCAGCCGCCGGCATTTCCAGTGCCGGCAACAAAGCCCCGACGGGCATTGGTCTCTTTAGCGGAGCAATGCCTTGAAGGGCTTGATTTTTGGTGCGGGCGCACCCACATAGTTGCAGCATACGCAGACTCGCGTTTACTGATGGAGGCCATCAAAATGGGGGCGGCAACAAAGTATTCCGACCATGATGCAGGAGACAGTTCCTACAACCACAGCGCCGAGCAGGTGCGCCTGAGCGTTCTCGGGCTGGCTGTTGTTCTGACGCTGGGGTTTTCGGCTGTCGAGCTGGTGGGCGGCTACTACGCCAATTCGCTTGCGCTGATCGGTGATGCCGGACACATGGCCACCGACTCGGCCAGTCTTCTTTTTGCGCTCATCGCCAACTGGATCTCCCGGCGCGGCGCTGATGCCGATCACAGCTTCGGGCACGGCCGCATTGAAGTGCTCGCTGCGTTCTTGAATGGCCTGGTGATGCTCGGCGTCGTGGGCTGGATCTTCTACGAGGCCGTCGGTCGTCTGGAGAATCCGCCGGCCGTGGCGGGCGGATCGGTGATGATCGTGGCCGTGATCGGCCTCATCATCAACATCGGCGTGGCCTGGTCGCTGTCGCGCGACAAAAAGAACGTCAACACCCGCGCGGCGCTTCTGCACGTGATGGGCGACCTGCTCGGGTCGCTTGCCGCCATTGCCGCCGGCGCCCTGGTGTACTTCGGCGGCGAGTCCTTTGCGCTCGCCGATCCGATTCTGTCGTTCTTCGTGGGACTTCTCGTCCTGCGCGGCACGTACGGCGTTCTCAAGGAGTCGAGCGCCGTGCTTCTGGATGCGGTGCCCGAAAACGTTAACTATTTTGACGTGGGCGATGCGCTCTCAAAAATCGAGGGCGTGCGTCACGTGCACGATCTGCATGTCTGGACGCTCGCGCCGGGCCACGGCTCGGTGACCGCACATCTGCTGATGGACGACGACGTGGACTGGAAGAAGGTTCTCGACGATGCGCGTGCGATGATCGAGCGCGAGTTCGGAATCGACCACATCACGCTGCAGCCCGAGTGGACCGAGGGCGAGTGCCGCTGGGAGTGCGTCAACGGCGTGTGCGCCGCACGACCGGCGCCCCGGACGGATGCCGGCGCCGGCACGGGCGAGGGCGCAGCGCAGGTCCCGGGGGCGCAGTGAGCTGCGCGTCCCGGGCCGGAAAACTTTTTTTGAGCGAGCACTGCGATGCAGGACATACTGATCAACTGTTCTCCGCGCGAGACCCGCGTGGCCGTGCTGGTCGACGGCATTCTTGAGGATCTGCACATCGAGCGCGTCGCAAGCCGCGGCCTTGTCGGCAATGTCTACATGGGGCGCGTGCTGCGGGTGCTGCCCGGCATGCAGTCCGCCTTTGTCGACATCGGCCTTGAGCGGACGGCCTTTCTGCACATTCTCGACATCGAGGGCGCAAGGCTTGAAAACGGCGACTACAAGCCGATTGAAAAGATGCTCACGGACGGACAGCGCCTGCTCGTGCAGGTGTCCAAGGATCCGATCGGCACCAAGGGGGCGAGGCTCACGACCACGATCTCGCTTGCCGGGCACAAGCTCGTGTACCTGCCGCAGGATGCGCACATCGGCGTGAGCCAGCGCATCGAGGACGAGGCGCGGCGCGAGAGTCTGCGCGAGCAGTGCGCGCGGCTGCGTCCGCCGCAGGAAAAGGGCGGCTACATCGTGCGCACATGCGCCGAGGAAAGTGCGCTTGACGACGAGTTTGTCGAGGACATGCGCTATCTGTCCGCACTCTGGAAGTCGATCTGCGCGGCCGCCGACAAGGCGCCGGCGCCGAGCCTTCTGTATGAGGATCTGCCGCTCGCAAGGCGCGTGCTTCGCGACCTGGTGCAGGCCGAGACGAGCCACATCTACGTCGACAGCCGCCAGACCTTTGAAAGCCTCAAGGAGTTTGCGCGCCGCTACGTCCCGTCGGCACTCAAGCTCATCCTGCACTACACGGGCGAGCGGCCTCTTTTTGAGGCCTACGGCGTCGACGAGGAGATCGAGCGGGCGCTCGGGCGTCGCGTGCCGCTCAAGTCCGGCGGCTACCTGGTCGTGGACCAGACCGAGGCGATGACGACAATCGACGTCAACACCGGGGGCTTTGTCGGCAAGCGCGATTTTTCGCAGACAGTCTTCAAGACCAATCTTGAGGCCGCGCAGACCATTGCGCGGCAGCTGCGGTTGCGCAATCTCGGCGGCATCATCATCATCGACTTCATCGACATGGCAAGCGACGCGCACCGCGCGGCGGTTCTCTCGGAACTGCGCCGCGCCGCCGCAAGCGACCGCACCAAGCTCACGATTTCGGAATTCACCGAGCTCGGCCTCGTGGAGATGACCCGCAAGCGCACCCGCGAGAGTCTTGCGCACGTGCTCTGCGAGCCCTGTCCGGTCTGCGGCGGCCGCGGCGAGATCAAGACCGCCCGCACGGTCTGCTACGAGATCATGCGCGAGATCGTGCGCGTCTACCGGCAGTACCGCGACGCGCGCTCCTTCAAGGTGCTCGCAAGCCAGACGGTGATCGACACCTTCCTTGAGGAGGAGTCCGCGGCGCTCAACCTTCTGCAGGACTTCGTGGAAAAGCCCGTGAGCCTTGAGGTCGAGCCCGTCTACACGCAGGAGCAGTACGACGTGGTGATTGCCTAGGCGCGGTTCTCCCGCGATCCTGGGCGCGCTGCATCTGAATTTCCAGAGAGCGGCGGCCATGCCGGCCGAATGCTCCCCGGCCATATCGAATGCCTGGCGCTGATCCGGGCTTGAAGTCGCTATGCGCCATGCGGGCGTTGCGGCAGCCCTCGAGCCCGGCGATCTGACAGCCCTGTGCATGGCGCCCGGCCATGCCTTTGCAAAGGATCGGCGCAGAGCCGCCGGAGAAAGCCTGTCGGGGACGCTCAAGGCTGGGACTGCTCTTGCGCCTCGCGCTGGGCGACATCCGGAATGATTTCTTCTTCTTTCTAGCAGTCCGTATCCGGCACCTTGTTTCTGATGAATCAAGGGGTGAATTGATCCGGCCGCCGCGTCCGGTCATGAGGGCCTGGAAGAAATTGAAGGATTTAATAGTCTTTACAAGAGCTCTTAAATCGACGCTGATGCCAGGCCTGGATTTCCAGGCGAACGGGAAGGCTCTTCAGTTTAGGCCCTGGAGACTGGACTTAAGATGCCGCTGGCGGACCCCAACCATCATCAGGCATGCAGACTTCGAGAAGCCGGTCGGGGAGGGGAAGTCGGCTGTTTGAGACTCGAAGGGAGTTAAGGGAGGCGTGGTCAGCGCGAGGCGCGGCACGTGCGGGGCACGGACAAAAAAAGGCCTGACCAGGGAGAGGTCAGGCTCTAAATACAGCAAATTTCAATGCTCGCTTTCGAAGAGGGAGGGCTTCGAAAACGGCCCCTCGGGAATTTGCTGCACAGGGAGGCAACCAGGCTGTCGCCTACTGCACTACGCACTTTATCGTATTTTTCATGGTTTTTGGGTAGTTTCCCATAAGTAAAAACCCTGATTTTTCTTCGTCCGTCTGTCTTTGAAACCGGTGTTTTTCGGCTGCAATCCTGATGCAAATGCGCAACGGACGGATGCGCCGGAGGTTGAAAATCAAGCCTTCGGGAATCAACCGGCAGGTTTGCAGAGCGTTGCGCCGATGCTTCAAACCCCGGGATTGTCCTGAGTGTTGACAGGCACAAGATGTTGTGCATGAGGTCAATGCGCATCCCCACCGATGGTATATTTCAAAACCTCAGCCCCACGCCATGCGCATGCCTTCCCGTCGGGACGGCCGGCGGGCGGGGACTGCGTTGACAGCAGCGTGCAGACCGCCCGCGCAGGCGCGCCTTGAGCGTTTTGCGGCGCTGTCCCTGGGAAAACAAAAACAAGATTGTGGAGATGAACGAAGTATGGCCACTGAGCTCAAGTATCTGATCAAGCGCGACGGCTCCGTGAAGGATTTTGATGCGTCCAAGATTGCGCGCGCCATCGAGCGCGCGGGCAAGGCCACCGGCGAATTCGGGGCGGCCCGCGCCGAGGAGATCACCGAGCAGCTGGTGCTGCCCAGGCTCGCCTCGCTCAACCTTGCCACGCCGCACATCGAGCAGATCCAGGACGCCGTCGAGCACGCTCTTTTTGAGGCGGGCTTTTTTGCGACGCTTCGCGCCTACATCGTCTATCGCGAGCAGCGCGCCAAGAGCCGCGACGCCAAGAAGAGCTGGGTCGACGTTGAATCCTCGATCAACGAGTACCTCGATCAGGTCGACTGGCGCGTCAACGCCAACGCCAACCAGGGCTACAGCCTGGGCGGCCTCATTCTCAACGTCTCGGGCAAGGTGATCGCCAACTACTGGCTGAGCTACATCTATACGCCCGAGATTGGCCTGGCGCACCGCAACGCCGACTTTCACATCCACGATCTCGACATGCTCTCGGGCTACTGCGCGGGCTGGAGTCTGCGCACGCTGCTCAACGAGGGCTTCAACGGCGTTCCCGGCAAGGTTGAGGCCGGCGCCCCGAAGCACCTGTCCTCGGCCACCGGGCAGATCGTCAACTTCCTGGGCACGATGCAGAACGAGTGGGCGGGCGCCCAGGCCTTCAGCTCGTTTGACACCTACATGGCCCCCTTCATCCGCAAGGACAACGTCCCCTACGAGGAGGTGGTGCAGTGCATGCAGGAGATGATCTACAACCTCAACGTGCCGAGCCGCTGGGGTACGCAGACGCCCTTCACGAATCTCACCTTCGACTGGACGTGCCCCGAGGACCTCAAGGGCCAGCACCCGCTCATCGGCGGCGAGGAGATGCCCTTTACGTACGGCGACCTGCAGCACGAGATGGACATGATCAACCGCGCCTACATCGAGGTCATGATGAAGGGCGACGCCAAGGGGCGCGTGTTCACATTCCCGATTCCGACCTACAACATCACGCCCGACTTCGACTGGGACAGCCCCAACGTGCTGCCGCTGTTTGAAATGACGGCGCGCTATGGCCTGCCGTACTTCCAGAACTTCATCAACTCCGAGCTCAAGCCCAACATGATCCGCTCGATGTGCTGCCGTCTGCAGCTTGATCTGCGCGAGCTGCTCAAGCGCGGCAACGGGCTCTTCGGCTCGGCCGAGCAGACCGGGTCGCTCGGCGTGGTGACGATCAACTGCGCGCGCCTCGGATACCTCTTCAAGGGCAATGAGAAGGCGCTCTACGACCGGCTCGATCATCTGCTTGAGCTGGCGCGCCAGTCGCTTGAGATCAAGCGCAAGGTCATCCAGCACCACATCGACCAGGGGCTTTTCCCGTACACCAAGCGCTATCTGGGCACCCTGCGCAATCATTTCTCGACCATCGGCGTCAACGGCATCAACGAGATGATCCGCAACTTCTACGACGACGCGCACGACATCACCGATGCGGTCGGACACGCCTTTGCGCTCAAGGTGCTCGATCATGTGCGCGAGCGTCTCGTGCAGTTTCAAACCGAGACCGACCACATGTACAACCTTGAGGCCACGCCCGCCGAGGGCACGACCTATCGCTTTGCCAAGGAGGACAGGAAGCGCTTCCCGGACATCCTGCAGGCCGGAACGGCGAAGAATCCGTACTACACGAACTCCTCGCAGCTTCCGGTGGGCTTTACCGATGATCCCTTCGAGGCGCTCGAGATGCAGGAGGACCTGCAGAAGAAGTACACGGGCGGCACCGTGCTGCACCTCTACATGAACGAGGCGATCAGCTCGGCCGAGGCCTGCCGCGATCTGGTGCGCCGCACGCTCACGCGCTTCAAGCTGCCCTACATCACGGTGACGCCCACCTTCTCGATCTGCCCCAAGCACGGCTATCTCTCCGGGCGCCACGACTTCTGCCCGCTGTGCGACGCCGAGCTCATCGCGGCCAAGAAGGCCAGAATCGCCCAGGCCCGGCACGAGGCCGAGCGCGCCGCGCAGATGCAGGCGCCCGCGGCGCACGCATAGGGCGGGGAATGTTTTTCGGACGCGGCGGCCGCCGGGTCGACCTGCCGCAGTCGTCCGCGTCCATGGCAAAATGGCGTCCGCTCCCCCGCGGGGAGCGGAGCGCCGGCACCCGAGGTTTTCAGGGTGCGCGTTTTCACCTGCGGGCCTTCCTGCAGGTTGTTAGGAGGAAGCAAAAAATGGCTCAGCAAGAACAAAACGACATCAAGCTCAAGGACAGCGAACGCCAGCCCTGCGAGGTCTGGACGCGCGTGATGGGCTACCACCGCCCGGTGCAGTCCTTCAACATCGGCAAGAAGGGTGAGTTTGAGGAGCGCAAGTACTTCGTTGAGTCGAAGTGCGGCTGCTCGAAGTAGCCCGGCCTTGCTGACGGCGCAGCGCACCCTGCGCCTGAACGCCTATGGATGAAACTATTCAAGCGGGCCCTGCGCCCGCTTCGCGTCTGCGGGTGGCTGCCGTCACCCCGTTTACGAGCCTTGACTACCCCGGAAAGCTTTCGGCGGTGGTCTTTGTGCGCGGCTGCCCCTGGCACTGCGTCTATTGCCACAATCCCTGGATGCAGCAGCGCGCCCCCGCCGAGGGCGACGAGAGCTGGGAGCGCGTCGAGCGGCTCATTGCCCGGCGCCGGGGGCTGCTTGACGCCGTCGTCTTCTCCGGCGGCGAGCCCTGCATGGATCCGGCCCTTGCCGCCGCCATGGACGTGGTGCGCGCCCACGGCATGGCTGTCGGCCTGCACACGGGCGGCGCCTACCCGCACCATCTCGCGCAGGTCATCGACCGCGTGAGCTGGGTCGGACTTGACGTCAAGGGGGTGCCCGGAGACGAGGCGCACTTTGAGCGCGTGCTGCGCGTGCGCTCCGGCGCCCGGGCCTTTCTTGAGTCCTACGACATTGTGAGAAGCTCGGGCGTGGAGTTCGAAGCGCGCAGCACCGTGCACCCGGCGCTCTTTTCGCCCGAGCAGATTCTTGCCGCGGCCGAGTGGCTCGCCGCGCACGGCACCCGCTGCTATGCCCTGCAGATCTACCGCAAGGCGCCGGGGCTTGAGACGGGACTCGACCCCGTCACCGGCGACTGGCCTGGAGCGGCCCTGGAGGAAAAGCTCCGGGGCATGTTTGAGCGCTTCGTCGTGCGGCGCGGGTAGGGCCCGGGGAGACTATCGCCAGAGAAAGGCGAGCGGAACGGCGGCGCCCAGCCCCTCAAGCCGCTGCACGCTCTGTCCGCAGTAGAGCACGATGCAGGCCACGCGCCGGTCTCGCACAAGTCCCCGGAACCTTGCAAGGTCTGAAAAGTCGCCGGGATCAACGCGCTCCGAGGTTGACGTCCGGATCGCGGTCAAGTCCGAGGTCTGCGCATTTTCGAGCAGAAATTCAACCGACAGCCCCGTGCGCAGCGCAAAGTAGCTCAGCCGCCACTGCGGCCGCTGGTCGATGAGCGCGCCGAGTTGCGCGCGCGTCCAGCCGCTGATGAGGCGCTCGACCACGGTCTGCGAGCCCTCGGGCAGGGCCGTGGGGTCGACGCTGCAAAAGCCGAGAAGCCCGCAAAGCCAGCCCGAGTCCGAAACGTAGCACCGGTCGCTGCGAACCGCACGATCGATCCCGAGCCCCGCCTCCCAGGGACTGAGCCGATCGATCATGTAAAGCGCCTCAAGCGCCTCGAGACAGCGCCGCACGAGCGGACGCCCGATGCCCAGAATCGAGGACAGCTGCGAGAGGTTCAGGACCTCGCCCGAGGCCGCGCCCGCCATTCGAAACACCTTTCTGAGCGTCAGGGAGCTGCGCACCTTGCTCACGAACTGCAGGTCCTTGCCGCAGATTCTGCGCACGAGATGGTGAAAGAAGTCGTGGCGCTCGTCGGCCGTCCCGAACCGTCCGTCCCGAACCGTCCGTCCGGGTAGCCCCCGCGCATGGCCTCCTCAAGCACGAGATCGCGGTTTGACTGGTCGTGCGAGAGCATGCCGGGAAAGTCAAGCGCCAGAAGCCGCTCGGGGAAGTCATTGTCAACGCCGTAGAACTCTCCCCGGGCGACCGTGCGCATCCGCACCCGCAGGAGATTCTTTCCGTCAGGCGCGCCCGCGTCCGCAGCAATGAGGCGCTGCGGATCGGCGTTGACGGCCGCGGCCACGAGCCCCGGCGCACGGAAGTCCGGCGAGGCGGTCTCATCTGCGGCCCAGGATGCCAGCACCGACAGCAAGTGCGGCGCCCGGTGCGCGTGATCAACGATCAGCACCGGGCTTTAGGCATAGTTCGAGAGAAATGTCTTGGGGCTGTTGTCGGCGGCAGCGGCAAGCATCGGGCTGTCGAGGTCGGCAACGGGCGCGCCCTTGAGCACCTCGGTAAAGATCGTCTGCATGCCGCAGCCTCGCGGCCCCTCAAGAAAAAGCGCCGAGCGCTGCCGCCCTGCAGCGCCTCTTCAACGAACTGCTGCACGGGCGCCTCGGCCCAGCGGCGGTATGGGTCGGCGCGCTGCACAAAGAGTTCCTGCAGCGGCAGGCCGGATCGAAAGCCACGGGGCTTCGCCGGCATTTCCTCGGGCAGCGCGAGGTTGTAGCGCCCGTTCTCCGGCGTCGCGCCGTCTTGCCCGCGAAATACACGAACGCCTTTGTTTTGGCGGGCGGCGTCACAAACGACAGTGAAAACACGCCGCTGTCCGTTTCCGGCTCGGTCGGGGTGGTTTCGCAAAATGCCGCGTCGTCCGTGACCATCGGGCGGGGCGCCCGGATCAACGGCGCCGACGTTGCCGTTCATTCCTCCTCCAACAACGAGGGCGTCGCCATGGGCGGCTATCTCGACAACTTCCTCGGCATTGCGCTGCCCAACCGCGACAACGCCAGGGCGGTCGGCGCGACCGTCATTTATCAGGAATTTTCCGGCGGCTCCTCCGTCACCGTGCAGGAGGGCTCGGAGATTGAATCCGACACGAACATCCGTCTGCAAAGCGATGCAAACGTTGACGCGGCCACGATTGCCGCGAGTGCGGGCATCAACTCGGGCGGCCTGACGCTCTCGGGCATTGCTGCCGTGACGAAGGCCGAGGGCGGCAACCTCGTTGCGATCGACGACGAGGCCGTGCTCAAGGCCGGCACGGAGGCTGGAAATGCCATCGAGGCTCTTGCCAGGCGCAGCGACAGCCTGCAGACGGTTGCGGGCGGCCTCAATATCGGCAAGTCGGGCTCGGGCGGCTCCAACGCCTCCGTGGGCGCGGGCGTGGCCGTCAATCTCGGCGGCCTCACCAACGCCGTTGAGCTCAAGGACAAACAACTTCTCTGCGGGCGGCGGTTCGGTCATTCGCGGCAGAAAGTCCGCTGACATTGAAGCCGCAGGCAGCGTGCCGCTTCGCGACGACGTTCTGGTGACGGCCGACGAGACGGTCAGCATCAGGGCCGAGGCGGGCGGCATCGCTCTTGAAGGCTCCGTGACGGTGGGCGATGAGACGACTGACGAGAATTCAGCCCACGTGGTGCTCGCTGCCCGGGACGACATCGAGCAGTCGGTGACGCAGGGCGACGGCGGCGTGCGCGCAGCGGCGCTTGAGGCCTCGTCGTCCCAGGGCTCGATTGCGCTTGGCGCCGGCCGCGACGAAGCCGCCGGCTCGGACGGCAACGCCTTCTCCACGGCGGTTCTTGATTCGGCGGGCGATATTGTCCTTGCCTCCTCGGGCCGCGACACGCTGCTTGAGGTCAACGCCGAAAACCAGGGCATGGTCAACGGAGACCTCAAGCTCTACGGAGAGGACAACGGCTTTAAGTTCGAAAACGAACTGACGGTCAGGGGCGATGCGCTCATTGATGCGGCAGCCGTTCACGGCGTGGGGATCGAGGCCGAAAAGGCGCTTGAGATCGTCGCGGCGCACCACGACGACTCCCGCGGACCGGACAGCATCACCGGCATCGACTTCACCGGCGATCTTGAGGGCTCGCACGTGACGCTCATCACCGACAACGGCGACATTCACACCGGCGCGGTTTCCTCGACCGAGGGCTTTGTCAACATCTATCGGCTGGGAACGTCTGAAAGGGGCGGCGTCACGGTGGGCGGCGGCTCGTCGGCTCATACGGCGGCGATCTACAACGGCAGCGGGGATGTGAACGTTGCCGGCGACTTCACCGCAGCCTATACGCTGTACGTGCTGACAGCGGCAGGCGGCGCCGCAGCCGGCGCCGAGCACCTGCATTCGCTCATCAGCAAGGCGGCTGCGGTGGGCGGCGCCGATCCGCTGACAAGCGTGATTCGCGATGCCCTCATCGACGTGGGCGGCGTCGCAGGGATGCGGCCGGGCATGCTGCCGCATCTCGACTTCAGTGTGCCTGCGCTTGAGGACGCCGATGTCGCACGGGTCTCTCCCTTCTTCCTCTTTGAGGTTGATGCGCGCGCGCCTGTCGACTCCTTCTTCTTCCTGCATCTGCGGCCTGACGCCCAGTCGGCCAAGCCTGATGAGGAAAAGGAGAGCGGCGTTCTCGAGGAAGGCCTTCCGGGACATCCCGGCGGCGTCATCCGCGACCTGCGCGTGCAGGCCGATCCGATGCCCCGGGGCCTGACTCTGGAGTCTGAGGAGGAGGTTCTGTAGAGTCCCGGGAATCCGGCGCCTGGAGGCGATCGCTTCAGATCAGTCTCCGGGCGCCGGTTTTCCTTGCCCGCGATTCAAGCGCCGACCATGCGGTCGACCTTTGCGGAGGCCTTCATGAGCCGCAGGCCCCAGGCCACCACGATCAGGCACACGCCCGTGTCGGCAAAGACGGCCATCCACATCGAGGCGTATCCTGCGAGCGCCAGCAGCGCAAAGACCACCTTCACCGACAGCGCAAAGACGATGTTTTCGATGAGCGTGCGGTGCGTGAGTTCCGACAGGCGCTTGAACCAGGCAATCTTTTCAATGTCGTCGTCCATGAGCGCCACGTCGGCGGCCTCAATGGCGGTGTCGGCGCCCTTGATCCCCATGGCAAAGCCGATGCGGGCGCGCGTGAGCGCCGGGGCGTCGTTGATGCCGTCGCCCGCCATGGCCGTTGGAGCCTCGGCTTCAAGGCGTTCAATCTCCGCGAGCTTCTGCTCGGGCAGCAGGTCCGCGCGCACGTGTTCGATTCCGGCCTGCGCTGCAATCGTCTGCGCGGCGCGGGCGTTGTCGCCGGTCAGAAGCCAGGGCGTGAGGCCCGCGGCCTTCATGGCGGCGATGGCCCGCGCGGCGTTGGGCTTGAGGGTGTCGGCAACGATGAAGACGGCAAGAACCCCGAACATGTCCGAGAGCGCCGCGGCCGACTTGCCCTCGCGGTAGGCTTCGTCAAAGGCCCGGCGCACCGCGGCGTCGGCCACGCCGTGCTCCTCAAGCCACCTGAGGTTGGTGAGCCGGATGCGGGCGCCCTCAACCACGCCCTCGGTTCCGTAGCCCGGCAGCGCCTTGAACTCCTTGACAAGCAGGGGCTCGAGCCCCTCGGCCTGGCCCTTTTCGGCAATGGCGCGGCTCACCGGGTGCGAACTCATCGCCGCAAGACTTGCGCCGAGCCCGAGCGCGCGGCCTGCGGCGGCGGGGCTGATTGCAACAGCCCGATCGAAGACGGGTTTCCCTCGGGTGATCGTTCCCGTCTTGTCGAGCGCAACATTTCTCAGGTTGCGGCCTTCCTCGAGATAGACCCCGCCCTTGATGAGAATGCCGCGGCGTGCGGCAAGCGACAGGGCCGAGACAATCGTCACCGGCGTGGAGATCACCAGCGCGCAGGGGCAGGCGATGACAAGAAGCACAAGCGCGCGGTAAATCCATGTGACCCAGGGATCGTGCGTGACGAGCGGCCCGAGCACGGCCGTTGCCAGCGCCAGCGCAAAGACGGTGGGCGTATAGCGCGCGGCGAAGCGATCGACAAAGCGCTGCAGCGGAGCCTTCTTCTGTTCGGCTTCCTCGACCGAGCGAATGATGCGCGCGCTCATCGAGTCGGAGGCCGCAGCCGTGGCGCGCACGGTGAGCGCCGCCTCAAGCGTCAGCGCGCCGGCAAAGACGCGGCTTCCGGGCTGCTTGGCCGCGGGCATCGACTCGCCGGTGATCATCGACTCGTCCATGGCGCCCGTGCCCTCGATCACCACGCCGTCAAGAGCGGCGCGCTCGCCCGGCTCCGTGCGAAAGACCGTTCCTGCCGGAACGCTCTGCGCGGGCACCCGCTTCCAGGTGTTCTGAATGCTGGCAAGCACCGTCTCGGGGGCGACGTCAAGCAGCCCGCGGATGGCGTTCTTGGCGCGAACCATGCTCATCGACTCGATGGCCTCGCCGATTTCAAAGAGCACCATCACCATGGCCGCCTCGGGCCAGGCGCCGAGCACGGCCGCGCCCACCACGGCCACGGACATCAGGGTGCTCATGTTGAAGATGAGCCGCACCAGGCACAGCAGCCCCTTCTTGATGGTGCCCAGTCCCGCCAGAAGAATGGCTGCGGCCGAACAGGCGATGATGGCCCATTGCGGGGCGCCGCCCCAGAGTTCAAGCACCTCGGCGGCCGCGGCAAGGACCAGCCCCAGACCGAGCCGTCCCCAGGGAATCCTGGTCTCGGGGGCGGCGCTGCGCGGCTTTCCCACACGGACAATCGATGCTTCCCAGCCCGCGGCAGAGAGCTTTTCAAGAAGCGCAAAGGCGCGCTCGCCCTCGATTTGAAAGCGCAGCGTGCGCCCGGTCTTGTCGACGGCGGCATCAAGCCCGATCAGACCGAGCACTGCATCGACGTCGGCGTCGCTCTTCATGTTCTCCACGCGCATCGTCACCTCGGAGCGCACGTCCTCGGCAAGCTCCTCGCAGGGCATGCCGAGCGCCTCGATCGTGGCCCGGATGCGCGCCGGGTCGGCGGTCTCGGTGAGAACAAAGCTCGCCGTGCGCAGCGCCGTGTCAAAGCGCATCGAGATGATGTCCGCGTTGTCGGCGAGCGCCCGCTCGATCTGTCCGGTCTCGGCCGGACAGCACATGTCGGGCACGCGTAGCCTCAGCCTTCGCCCGCAGGGCGCCTCGTTGAGCGGCTCCTCGGAGAGGACCGTGCTTTCCATGCCGGTTTGCATGACGGCCTTCTGGATGTCGGCGGCCGATGCTTCAGCGGTCACGACAAACTCTGCCGTGCGCGAGGCCGTGTCGAACCTCATTTCAAGGACGACCGGGTTGTCCTTCAGGGCGCGTTCGATCTGCCCGGTTTCAACCGGGCAGTCCATGTCGGGGACGCGAAGGCGCAGAAGCTTTTTCGGAGTTTGGGTCATGGCTGCCGCAGGGCGCGCTGCACGCGCCCCTGATGTGTTGAACGATGATCAAATTTCAAACCCTTGAGCTGCTTCAAGGTCAAGGCTTCGGCAGGCCTTTTTGTCCAAGGAAGTTGTTCTACATCAAATGAGAATCATTTTTTATCCAGAGCAATAAAAAAGGGCGGCGCAGGGCTGCCCTCGAGAGGACTGTTCGCGGTCAGAGCCTTCGCACCTTGTCCTGGTTTTCCGAAACCAGCCTGCGGCCGCGGGGCGTTCCGTAGGTGAGTGCCACGCGCGGGCTCGCCGCGAAATACACCGTCCAGAAGATCGCCCAGCCGAAGAGCTGCAGCATCGAGGCCTGCGTGAGCGCAAGCTTGAAGAACCAGCTCTGAAACATCGCCACGCCCGGGCCCATGATCCAGAGCATCACGATGGTGGAGGCAACGGCCGCGGGCGTGCGCTGCACGGCGATCTGATAGATCGTCATGGCTCCGAGCAGGATGGCGAGCACCGTGGGCAGCACGGCCACCGAGGCCTGCGTCATCATCTCGACGCTGCGCACGAGCATGAAGAAGAATTCGCTTGAGATGAAGGTGGTTTCCCAGACGGCGCGCAGCAGCCAGGCGGTTTGTCCGAGCACGAAGAGCCACAGCAGGCCTCCAAAGCCGCTTCTGATGTTGGGCGAGGTGAGCGCAGGCGGCCGGGTGCGGGCATAGCTGCCGATGATCCAGGTGGGCAGAACCACGATGAAGACGATGATTGCGGTGATGAGAACGGTTTTCATGAAGCAGGTGGTGTTGTGAGGGTCTTTGCTCAATCGGGCTTGCCGCCCTTGCCCTCAAGTTCTGGCTCAAGGAAGTGCTCGCAGCAGACGCAGCTCGAGTGGTCGTACTGCTCAAGGGTCTGCAGAATGCCGCACAAGCCGTCGCTGTGCGCCCCGGTGCAGCGGTGCGAGAGCTCCTGAAGCCGGCCGCGCAGATTTTCAAGCTGCGCGATGCGGCTGTCGATCTCTGCAAGGTGCCTTTCAATCAGGGCGTGCACGCGTGCGCAGCGCTCGGGCGTGTCGGCCTCAAAGGACGTCAGCTCGCCGATGTCCTCAAGCGTCATGCCCAGCAGCCGGCAGTGCCGGATGAAGTGAAGCCGCGCCAGATGCTCCTCGCCGTAGTCGCGGTAATTGTTGGCCAGACGCTGCGCCGCAGGCAGCAGACCGCGGGCCTCGTAGAAGCGGATGGTTTCGGCGGTGACGCCCGAGCGCCTTGCCAGGTCTCCGATGCGCATGATGGTTCCGCCTGCGGCGGCCGGTTGATGACAGGATGGGTTGGTCGGGGCGCGCCGGGCTGTCAAGTCCCTGCGCGCCGCGACAGGAGATTGTGCCAAAAAGAAGGTCGAAAAAACCGGGAGGCCTGCCGTCGTCGTCAGAAGGTGACGTGATCGGGGTCAAGTCCCGAGAAGCCCGTCTGCGGCAGATTGTCAAGCCGCTGCATTTCCTCCTCGGTCAGGCTGAAGCCGAAGAGATCGGCGTTTTGCACGCGCCGCTCATGGTTGAGCGACTTGGGCAGCGCCGCCGCGCCGTGCTGCAGGCACCAGCGCAGCGCCGCCTGGGCGCTTGTCACGCCGTGGGCGGCGGCGATTTCCTTGAGAACCGGATGCGCGATGAGCGCGCCCCGGCCCAGCGGCGACCAGGCCTCGATCTGAATGCCGCGCTTCATGCAGAACTCCACCGTCGGGCGCTGCATGTAGCCCGGATGAAACTCAATCTGATTGACCATGGGGGCAATGGTGGCGCGGGCCAGCAGCGGCACGAGATGGTGCACGAGGAAGTTGCTCACGCCGATGGCGCGCACGCAGCCGCTCTTGTAGAGATCCTCCATGGCGCGCCACGTGCCCGAGTTGATGCTCTGCCAGGTCATGGGTTCGCCGCGCGCAGCCGGCCAGTGAATCAAATAGAGATCGAGATAGTCGAGCCCGAGGGTCTCGAGCGTGCGGTTGAATGCCGCAATGGTTCCGTCGTAGCCTCTGTCGGTGTTCCAGAGCTTGCTGGTGACGAAGAGCTTTTCGCGCGGCAGGCCGCAGGTGCGGACCGCGCGTCCCACGCCGCGCTCGTTGCCGTAGATGTGGGCGGTGTCAATGTGGCGATAGCCGATTTCAATGGCGTCGCGGATGTGCGCGACGAGCTCATCGTCGTCAGGTATCTGCCAGGTCCCGAAGCCGATGCAGGGGATCCGCACGCCGTTGGACAATTTAAAACCGCTTGCGATGGTGGGCACTCTAATCTCCTGTCTGCTGCTGCGCCTGCCCCGTTTGACAAAGGGGGGTCTCGGCGGCCGTCATTGTATCAAACCGACTCCGGCGCAATGGCGCAGGCGCCCCGGCGCTCTAGCGGGCCTTGTCCCCGGAAAAGCGCCGCGCCGAGCAGCAGCGCGGCAGCATCATCGAGGGCTCGTCGGCGTGCCCATGCGCGCAGGCATCAAGATCCGGAAGCGCCGCCACAAGCTGCAGCCGCACCTCAAGATGCGGTCGCATCAGGGGGTCCTTTCCAAGGGCTGCGGCAAGCGCCTTGACAAAGGGCTCGGAGAGCGCCTGCTGCAGCGCTGCGACGCTGGCAGCCTCGGCGCGGATGGGCGCCTTGCGGTCGAAGTCCGCGCACAGCGCATCAAATGTCTGGCGTTCGTGGTCAAAGGCGACAAGCACGTCGGCGCGGATCGGAAATCCGAGCTGCACGGCAAGCTTCCAAAGCGGCAGACGCACGGGATAGGCGGGTGCGGTCATGGGGCGGGGCCTCCGGAAAGTCGTTGTCTTGAGGGCGGCGCTGCGCTCGGGCGCAGCGTCCTGCAAAGATAACAGTTTTATGAGGGCCGGCGCATCAGGGCGGCCGCCTGTGCGCCGTGCAAGGGAAAAAATTCGACCTCCCGACTGGGCGTGCGGGCGGCATCATGATTAGACTATCGGCGCCCGTCGCGGCGGACTTTTTCCATCGGCTCCGTTGCGGCGCGTTCCATACCAGCAAGCAGCTACTACTCAGGCACCACCATGGCAGTCAATGAAATCACCGGCGTCGTCGTCTCGACTCTGGCCTGCGTCATCGCCGCGGCAGGCTTCGGCTGGCAGATGCTGCGCCGGCGCAACCGCCGCACGGGCGCGGCGCGTCCCTCGAGCCTTGCGCGCGACGCCAGCGGCCGCCCCGTTCCCAACGCCCAGCCCTCCGAGGGCGCCGTCAGGAAGCCCCGGGCGGTCTTTGACTTTGAATCGGCTTGCGTCAAGCGCCCCACGATGCTTGCCGTGACCGCCATGCGCGGCGACGCGTCGGCAAGCGAGCTCTTCATTCAGCGCGCCTTCAAGATCGACCGCGAGTTCTGGCACGAGCTTGAGGTTTCGCCCTACGAAATGCGTCGTCTGGACTGCCTTTTTGCGCAGGCCAACAAGCTTGCCTGGGTGCCGGGCAGTGCCTTTGAGCGGCACATCTTTTCCGTGAGCTTCTCGCCGGTTCTTGAGGGGGCGCTCAAGCAGGGCTACCACCCGCGCGTCAACGCCACGGCCGCCGATCTGCAGATCTGCGCCATTGATGAAACAGGCTGCATGATGGGCGAGCCCATGCAGATGCCCGACCACGCCTGGGGGGAGCCGGCGCGCATCCACGCGCTCTGGTGCGCGCTCAATCCCGCCGACAAGCTCCATGAACTCGATGCCGAGCTTGTCAAGGAGCTTGACATTCTCAAGGATCGCGTCGAGTCGCTTGCCGAACATGTCGCGGCGCTCACCGCCCGCATCTGGCAGCAGCGCTTTGACAGTCTTCATGAACTTGCCGAGGACCTCCGGCGGCTGGGCGCCGAGGGCGGACAGGCCGCCGAGCGGCATGAAAAGATCGATGCCATCGTCGCCGAGGTGCGGGCCGACGCCGATCGAATTGATGCGGCGGTGGCCCAGGGCGCGCGCAGCGTTCATACGCTTGAGGACGCCGATCAGGCGCTGGTGCACGCCATTGCCTACATGTACGTGCGCGAGCTCACGGTTCGCGTGCTGCGCGTGTGCGCGCTGCTGCGCGTGATCTCAGGCGACACCTTTGCGCATGAGGTGCACTGCGCCAACCACATCATGAGCGACCTTGAGGCGTTTACCGACGTGCGGCCGCTCATTGCCGCGGCTGCGGCCGTTGCGCACGCGCCGCTTGAAAGCGAAAGCCATCGTGCGATGCGCGACGGCGAGGTTGAGCGCGCAGGAGCCATCGCGCGCCACTCGCGCGAGCTCGAGCGGCTGCACGATGCCCTCGAGAAGGAGCTGCGCGCGCAGGCAAAGGCGCTGCAGGCGCGCGTCGACCAGTGCCTGCTGTGGCAGACGCACCCGCGCCGCTATGCCGTGCGTCTGAGCGACGAGGGCCGAATCGAGAAGATGTTCGTGCTCGACGCCTGAGGCCAGTGCTGGCTTAACGCGCCTCGCCGGCGTCCGTGCCCACGGCCATGAATTTCGAGAGAATCGGCTTGCGCGAGGTGAGCTCCGGCAGCCAGCGGCGCTCGAGCATCTCGCGGTAGAGGGCGCTGATGCGCTCGACAATGGGCAGGTAGGAGGTCGTTCGCGCCGCCGCCCAGAGCGTTTTTTCAATGCGCGCCTCGCCGGTGGAGTGCACGGTGATGTTTTCGAGCTGCTCGCGCACGCACCAGAGGCTTGTCGGCGGCAGAATCGTCCAGCCCAGCCCCCGGGTGACGGCGTTGGTCACCGACTGCGTGCTCTCGACCACGACGCGCCGGTGCACGCTGATGCCGAGAATGCGCAGCATCGCCTGGGCGCGCCGCCAGTCGAGCGACTCCCTGCGGTTGGAGATGAAGGGCAGCGTCAGGTGCGCGCGCAGCGCCGACAGCGGCAGCAGGTCCGCGTCAATCGAGTCGGTCCTCGGGTGCACGATAAGATAGCATTCGGTGACAAGACGCTCGGCCAGCAGGCGGTCTTCAACCGAAATGTCCGGAGCCACGGCGACGTCAAGCTTTCCGTCATGAAAGTCCTTGAGCGTTTTTGCAATGAGCCCCCACTGCGCGTCGAAATTCTCCACAAGCGGAATTAGCGCGGCTTCAAGCTCGCTGCTGGCGTAGCTCGCGGCGCTTTCCGTGATTCCAAAGCGAAGCGTCCGGATCTGCCCGGTCTGCACCGATTCGACGGCGCGAAGAAAGTGCTGTGAGGCGCTGACCACGTCCTGCGACAGCGCGAGAACCTGACGGCCCGCGTCAGTGAGCTGCGGCGGGCGCCCCGACCGGTCGATGAGGGTGATGCGCAGCTCGCGCTCCAGACGCGCAACAGCCTGCGAGACCGCCGACTGCGTCAGTCCGAGCCGGCGCGCCGCCTCGGAAAAGGAGCGCAGCTGCGCGGCCTTGATGAAGATGTTGAGCTGCGCGGGCTGCACCGCGTGCAGATCGAGGGCCGCAGCCGGCGGTGCGGAACAGCCGGCGTGCGGCAAGGACTCAAGCTTGGGCTGCATCCTTGGTCATGGGCGCCCTGCGGCGCCTTTCTCAAGCCCCTGGGCCGATAAGGCTGGGAAAATGTTAACCATTAGAGCGGCTAATGATAAACCGCTTCCTTGAGATCTTCTCTAGCATGCACGGCGCAGACGGTTTGGACCAGGATCTTTCGCCGCAGATCTCCTCGCTGCCGGCGATGCTCCTTCTTTGAAGAGCCCCGGGCGCACTGCACGCAGGAAGGACTCGGTAGGCCTGCGCGCCGTGCCGGGGCCAAACAAAGGCGTCTGCATCCGGAAATTTTCAGGCGAAATGCCCGGGCAGGCTTGCAGAAGACCTGCCCAGGGCTTTCTCTCCGGCTTCAAGACCT
Source organism: uncultured Duodenibacillus sp. (assembly GCA_944390745.1). Lineage (GTDB taxonomy): Bacteria > Pseudomonadota > Gammaproteobacteria > Burkholderiales > Burkholderiaceae_F > Duodenibacillus. The sequence goes on from CALXQK010000005.1 coordinate 156,310, forward strand.
GCGTGAACAGGACGCACAGACGCCTGCGCAGGTCTTATTTTTTGCCCGGGGCGAGCCCTCCCGCCGGAAGGGCTTGTGCCGCCGGCCTCAAGCGGGGAGTGCCTTGCAGACGAAATGAAAGCGGCCGACAGCGGGATTCGCCTGCACAGTCGGCCGGTGGTTGAGGTCGAGGTCTTCAATCAGCGCGAGCAGCTCGCGCGCATCTCGTTGAGAATGGCTGCGGCCTCAGGGGCGATGTCGCTGGCGGTCATTCCCGCCCAGACGTCGTCGGCGGCCGCGCCGTGCAGGTACACCGCGCCGAGCGCAGCGCTCACAAGGTCAAACTGCTGGGCAAAGAACGCGCCCAGCATGCCGCTCAGAACATCGCCCGAGCCCGCTGTGGCAAGCGAGGCGCCTCCCGTGGGGTTGATCCAGGCCCGGGAGCTGCGAAGCGCAATGACGCTGCCGGCGCCCTTGAGAATGGAGATGGCGCCCGTCTGCAGAGAGAGCTCGCGGCAGGCTGCGATCCGGTCGGCGAGCACCTTTTCAACGGTTGTGCCGAGAATGGCCGCGGCCTCGCCCGGATGCGGCGTGATCACCGTGTGCGAGCGGCGGGCAAGCACCGCGTCCTGCAGCTTCTGATCCTGCGCGAGGATGCGAAGCGCGTCGGCGTCAAGAATGAGCACCGCGGGACTGGCAACCGCCGCCTCAAGCCGGGCGTGCGCCTTGTCGGAAAATCCAAGGCCGCAGCCCACCACGTTGCAGGTGGTCTTGCTGAGGTCAATTTCTCCGGCGGCAAACATCAGCTCGGGGCAGAGCATGTCAAAGGCTGGCGCCCGCTCGCTCATCAGCTCGACGGTCACGCGTCCGGCTCCGAGCGTGAGCGCGGCGCGCGCGGCAAGAATGGCGGCTCCGACTGTGCCGTCGGCTCCTCCAACCACGCCCACGTGTCCGAAGGTGCCCTTGTGGGTGTTGCGGGCGCGGCGCTCGCAGATGTGCCGGAAGTCGCTTGCGTCGACGACGCCGAGCGTGGAGAGGGGAACCGAGACGTCAAGCTCGTTGACGAAGATCTCGCCCGAAGCATCGGCGCCCTCGCACATGTAGCAGCCCGCCTTGGGCGCGAGCATCGCCATCGTGATGTCGGCCTGGCAGCCCTTGATGCCGCCCGCCCAGTGCCCGGTCATGGCGTCGAGTCCCGAGGGAATGTCGATGGAGACGCGCAGCGACCGGCGCTCGTTGAACCACATCGCCGCATCGAGATAGTCGCCCGAGAGCGCCTTCTTCATGCCGGTGCCGAAAAGGGCGTCGACCACCACGTCGGCCTTGTCGGCGGTGTAGGGATCAGCGATCACGGTGCCGCCGGCCGCCGTCCAGGCGTCGAACATCAGGCGGGCATCCTCGGCGCGGGGCTTGTCGCAGCCGATGAGCGCGCAGGTGACGCGCTTGCCCTTGTTCTTGAGAAAGAGCGCGGCGGCAAATCCGTCGCCGCCGTTGTTGCCCGGGCCGCAGATGATGACGATGTGCTGCGCCTCGGGGCGAACCTCGAGGATCTTTTCAGCAACGGCGCGGCCGGCCCGGCGCATCAGTTCGCCCTGCGGCAGGACATTGTTGTAGCGGTGTTCGAGAGCGGCGAGCTCGTCGAGGTTGAGAATTTGCTGAGCCATGGTGATCAAACGCGAAAAAGCCTCACGCGGCTGACGGTGAAAACCGTCCCGGTGAAGCATCCTGAAACGAAACGACTGCCCTGCAAGGCGCAGGAACCGCCCTGAGCAGGCAAACGGCCCCCTGCCGGCGCCGCAGGGCGCCTTTGGGACGGAGCGGCAGTCGCCTGCCTGTCCCGGACCCGCGTCGTGCAAGGGAGGATCTGCCGAAGGCGCATCGAGGTGCAAGTGCGGGCGGCTTTGCGCACCGGCCCCGGGCAAATCGAGAGGCTTTGGCGCAGCGGCCCGGCGCAAGGCTGCGGGCAGGGCCCGGTGCGCCCCGTCCGGCGCCCGCAATTGTAGACCACGTGCGGTCGATCAAGGGGCGCAGAAAAGCGCCGCGGACGCCCCGGGAAAAGGATGGGGCGCGGGCGCTTCACTTATAATCCTCAGATTGACCCGAGGCAGGCGCCGCAGGCGGTTCAAGGGCCGCCGGATGCCGCTGCAGCCGCCTCGCCTCCCGGTGCATCTGCGCCGGATTTCCCCGCCTTTTTCCTACGGTTTTTTTTCGAGCCATTTATGTCCAACGCATCCGTCGTCTTCACGATTCCCGGTTCCTGTGCTTTGTCGGCATTCCGAGCCGAACGGCTTCTCGCGCGCCTTCAGGCGGCCGCGGGCGCCGTGACCGCCGTGAGCGGCCGCTACATCCATTTTGTTCATGCCGCCCGCGCTCTGGAAGAAGCCGAATCCCGGCGTCTCGAGACGCTTCTTGACTATGGCGATCCGGCTGAGGATGTCCGCGGCGACGTCCAGTTTCTTGTGGTGCCCCGTCTGGGCACCATCAGCCCCTGGGCTTCAAAGGCAAGCGACATCGTGCACAACACGGGCATTGATGCCGTGCTGCGCGTCGAGCGCGGCGTGCTCTATTCGCTGACGCTTGCCGAGGGCGCCGTTCTTTCCGATGCCGAGCGCGAGGCGGCAGCGGCGCTGCTGCACGACCGCATGACCGAGACGGTCCTTGGGGCCGATGCCGATCCCGAGCAGCTTTTTGCCGACGTCAAGGGTAAGCCCATGGCCGTCGTCGACATTGTCTCGGGCGGCCGCGCGGCACTGGAGAAGGCCAACGTTGACCTTGGCCTGGCGCTGGCTCCCGACGAGATTGATTATCTTCTTGACGCCTTCGGCAAGGCGCGGCGCAACCCGACCGACGTCGAGCTCATGATGTTTGCGCAGGCCAACTCCGAGCACTGCCGGCACAAGATCTTCAACGCCAGGTTCACCATCGACGGCGTGGATCAGGACAAGACGCTCTTCGGCATGATCCGCGAGACGCACAAGAAGTCGCCGCGCGGCACGATCGTCGCCTATTCGGACAATGCGGCCGTCTTTGAGGGTCCCACCGTCACGAGGCTTTATCCGCGCCCCACGCGGGAGGATCTGTTCGGCGCGAAGTTCGAGGAGCGCCTTGAGCCCGTGCACACGGTCTTCAAGGTGGAGACGCACAACCACCCGACGGCGATCAGCCCGTTTCCCGGCGCCTCCACCGGCTCGGGCGGCGAGATTCGCGACGAAGGCGCCACGGGCCGCGGCGCGCGTCCCAAGGCGGGCCTTTGCGGCTTCTCGGTCTCGGCCCTGCACCTGCCGCAAAAGCCCCAGGAATGGGAAGACGACAAGGACACGACCGGCCTTGCCGCCGACGGCGCAGGCGAGGTCTACGGCGCGCCCGGGCGCATCGCCACGCCGCTTTCAATCATGACCGACGGCCCGCTCGGGGCGGCGGCCTTCAACAACGAATTCGGCCGCCCGAACATCCTCGGCTACTTCCGCGTCTTTGAGTCGCGCGTGGGCGAGGTGCGCTACGGCTATCACAAGCCGATCATGCTCGCGGGCGGCATCGGAAACATCCGCGAGGACCAGACGGCCAAGCACACGCTTGAGCCCGGAACGCTTCTCATCGTGCTCGGCGGCCCCGGCATGCGCATCGGTCTTGGCGGCGGCGCGGCGAGCTCCATGACCTCGGGCTCGAACGCGGCAAGCCTTGACTTCGACAGCGTGCAGCGCGGCAACCCCGAGATGGAGCGCCGGGCGCAGGAAGTGATCGACCGCTGCTGGGCAAGCGGCGCGGACAACCCCATCCTTGCCATTCACGACATTGGTGCGGGCGGACTTTCCAATGCCATGCCCGAGCTTGCGGACCTCTCCGGCCACGGCGCGCACCTCTCGCTTGAGAAGGTGCCCGTCGAGGAAAAGGGCATGAGCCCCCTTGAGGTCTGGTGCAACGAAAGCCAGGAGCGCTATGCGATCGCCATTGCGCCCGAGTCGCTTGAAAAGTTCGACGCCTTCTGCCGCCGCGAGCGCTGCCCTTATGCTGTGCTCGGCACCATCAGCGAGGACGGCAATCTCGTGGTCGACGGCCGCACGGGTGAGGACCGCGCCGTGGACATGCCCATGGACGTGCTGCTCGGAAAGCCCCCGCGCATGCACCGCGACGTCAAGACCGTGCACCGCACGCTCACCGACTTCAACCCTGGAAAGACGACCCTCAGGGAGGCGCTCTACAAGGTGCTGCGCCATCCCACAGTCGCCAACAAGAGCTTTCTGATTACGATCGGCGACCGGACCGTGGGCGGGCTGGTGTCGCGCGACCAGATGGTGGGCCCCTGGCAGGTCCCGGTGGCCGACTGCGCGGTGACCAACGTCAACTTCAAGGGCTATGAGGGCGAGGCGATGGCCGTGGGCGAGCGCACGCCCGTGGCCGTGATCGACTCGGCCGCCGCGAGCCGCATGGCCATCGGCGAGGCGATCATGAACATCGCTGCCGCCGACATCGATCTGCCGCTTGTGAAGCTTTCGGCCAACTGGATGGCCGCCTGCGGCGCCGAGGGCGAGGATGCCAAGCTCTTTGCCGCCGTGCAGGCGGCAAGCCGGTTCTGCCAGGATCTGGGCATTTCCATCCCCGTCGGCAAGGACTCCTGCTCGATGCGCACGGCCTGGCAGGACGGCGACGAGAAGAAGTGCGTCACGAGCCCCGTGTCGCTCATCGCCTCGGCGGCCGCCCCCGTGACCGACGTGCGCCTGACGCTTACCCCGCAGCTGCGCATGGACCAGCCCACGGTGCTGCTTGCCTTTGACCTTTCCGGCGGCGCCAACCGCATGGGCGCCTCGATCCTGGCCCAGACCCTGCAGAGCTTCGGATGCGAGGCTCCCGACGTGGCCGACAGCTCGGTGCTTGCCCGCTTTGTGAAGCTTTTAAGAAAGCTGACGCTTGCGGGCTGCGTGTTCGCCTACCATGACCGCAGCGACGGCGGTCTGGCGACGACGCTTGCTGAAATGATGTTTGCCTCGCACTGCGGCATGACGATTGATCTTGATCCGCTGCTTGCGGTGAGCAAGAGGGATCCGTCTGCCCTTGAGGTGCTCTTTAATGAAGAGCTCGGCGCCGTGATCCAGATCCCGGCCGACCGCCTGCGCGACGTGCGCGCGGCGGTGAAGTCCGCGGGCCTGGAGTCGTGCTCGGCCATCATCGGCACGCCCGACCAGAGCAACGTGCTCAAGGTCAACGCCGGCGGCCGCGAAATCCTGCACGAGCGCCGCACCGACATGATGGCCGCATGGTGCGAGGTGAGCCACGCCATCGCCCGCGGCCGCGACAACCCGGCCTGCGCCGAGAGCGAGTTTGCGGTGCAGACGAGCGCCTCGGCCCGCGGACTGTATGTAAAGACCACGTTTGATCCGCAGCAGCGCGTCTCCGGTCCGTTCATCCACAACGGGCAGGCGCGTCCGCGCATGGCCGTGCTGCGCGAGCAGGGCGTCAACTCCCACGTGGAGCTTGCGGCTGCCTTCACCTGCGCGGGCTTTGATGTCTATGACGTGCACATGACGGACCTTCTGGCCGGCCGTGTCAGTCTCTCCGAGTTCTGCGGTCTCGGCGTGGCGGGCGGCTTCTCCTACGGCGACGTGCTCGGCGCCGGCGGCGGCTGGGCCAAGACGATTCTGCACAATGCGCGGCTCTCGGACATGTTCGCCGAATTCTTCAACCGCCGCGACACCTTCGCGCTCGGCATCTGCAACGGCTGCCAGATGATGAGCCATCTGCACTCGCTCATCCCGGGCGCCGAGCACTGGCCGAACTTTGTGCGCAACCGCTCCGAGCAGTTTGAGGCTCGGCTTGTGCAGGTGCGCATCGAGCCGAGCCCCTCGATTCTGTTTGCCGGCATGGACGGCAGCTCGATGCCGATCGTCAACAGCCACGGCGAGGGCCGCGTGCAGTGGCGCACGGCCGAGGACGCCGAACGCTGCCTTGTTGCCGCGCGCTACGTTGACGGCGAGGGTAACCCCACCGAGGTCTATCCCCTCAACCCCAACGGCTCGGCCGGCGGCGTCACGAGCGTCACCACGCCCGACGGGCGCTTTACGATCATCATGCCGCATCCGGAGCGCACGCACCGGACGGTGCAGATGTCCTGGCATCCGCGCCAGGCCGGGGAGTTCTCGGGCTGGATGCGCATGTTCGACAACGCCCGCGCCTGGGTGGGCTAGGGACCCGGCCCTGATCTGCGCCCGCGGCTTTGCTCAAGCCCCGGGTGCGGATCGTCCGGGCGGTCATTCATTCCGGCGCTGCCCCGGGCACCAGGGCAGCGCCGGTTTTTCGGCTGGTTCTGGGCAAGCGCATTGAGCGGGGCGCAGCGCCGGCGACAAGGGGGAGGGCGAGTTGACCTTTGGGATGGAATTCGGAGTCTGGAGCACGTTCTTTGCAGCCAGTCTTCTTCTGGCCGTTGCGCCGGGACCGGACAACCTCTTTGTGCTCGTTCAGTCGGCCTCGCTCGGCGCCCGCGCCGGACTCTGGGTCGTGCTTGGGCTTCTGGGCGGCATCGTGCTTCAGACCTTCGCCGCGGCTCTGGGCATTGCCGCGGTGGTGGCCGCGAGCCCCATGCTCTTCTGGGGCATCCGCATTCTCGGCGCGGCCTATCTCATCTACCTTGCCGTCATGGCCTGGAGGGCGGGGGAGGCCTCGGGCTCGGGCGTGTATCAAACGACCTCGGGCCTGGCGCTCTGGCGCAGGGGCTTTGTGATGAACGTCACCAACCCCAAGGTGCAGATCTTTTTTCTGGCGTTTTTCCCGCAGTTCGTGGCGCCCGGGTCGGACACCTGGCAGACGGCCGCGCAGATGGTGGTGATGGGCGTGACGTTCGGCATCGCCACGGCCGTTGTCTTTGCGCTCGTGGCGGTCTTTGCGGGCAGGCTGGCCGACCGGCTGCGCACCCCGCGCGTGCAGTTCTTCATGAACCGCGTGAGCGCCGTGATCTTCGTTCTTCTTGCCGCGGGGACGCTGCTTTCCTCTTAGCGCCCGGGGCCGTTTCGCTGTCGAAAAAAGGTTTTCTCATGTCCGCAGCAGCTTCAGGCAGTCCGCTCGAGTCTCTGACAGAAACCGCCTCCATGGGCGACGTCCTCTGGGGCGCCGTGAGCATTGTCGTGCTCGTCTTTTTCTTTGCCCTCATCCTGCACTCGATCTGGAAGGCCGCCCGGGCCGTGCCGCCGGCCGTCGATCGGGCGCCGGGCGGCGTGCGAGGAGGCCTTCTTGCGGTGGTCGCGTATCTGCTTGCGCTCGGACTCTTTCGGCTTGCCTCGGCGACCAACATCACGGGCTACCTCAACGCCTCGGCCGGTGCCGATGCAACGCTTGCGATGCACTTCAAGTTCGCAGGGCCCGCAGTGCTTGCGGCCGTTCTTGCCTTCATTGCCTGCCGCAGGCTTGCCTGTTCGCGCCGCCCGTCGGATCCGGCTGCCGCCTCGGTCATCGTCTGGCTTGTCTCGGTCGGCTACGCCTGGCTTGAGCCCGTGATCCTGGGTCAGCAGCCCGCCTCTCTCGGGACGCTTGCCGCTCTGTCGGTCTTCTCCGCGGCCGCAACGCTTTATCTCTTCTTCTCGCCCCGGGCCAGGCACACCTACGGGTTTTTATGCGGTCCCGGCGACCGGTCCTGAGCCTTGCGCCTGCCGCACTTATGCTCCACCAACTCCGACAAACACCCTAGGCGTTTTTACGCCGTTGTTTTTTCAATTGGAGCACTTAGCATTACGGGAAATTTCGAAAATGCACTATGTGTGTGCATAGTGTCGGAAAACAACAACAAAGGGGCGACGCCGGCGCCGACGGCTGCGCAGCGCGCCCTCCGACGGTGCGGCACTGTTTTGAAGATAGGACGATCATGCTTTTTTCCCAGAAGGCGGCCGATGACACGGACCGCATTCGCGTCAAGATTTGCGGGCTGACCCGCGAGGACGACGTTGTGACGGCCATCGAGGCCGGGGCCGACGCCGTGGGCTTTGTCTGCTACCCGGGAAGCTCGCGCTACGTCACGCCCTCACGGCTGATGGCGCTCACGTCGCTTGTTCCTGAATCCGTTTCGATTGTCCTCGTCTTCGTCAATCCGACCAGCGAGGAGGTGCGCGAGCATCTTGCGCTGTTTCCGCGCGTCATCCTGCAGTTTCACGGCAGCGAGTCGCGCCCGTTCTGCGACCAGTTCCACGTGCCCTACATCAAGGCCGTGCAGGTGCGCACCTCTGAAGACCTGCTCTGTGCCCAGAACGAATACCCGATGGCCAATGCGCTGGTTGCCGACACCCCGGGCGAGGCCCACGGCGGCACGGGCGAGACCTTCAACTGGGATGCAGTGGCTGCGGTTCGCGACCAGATCCACAAGCCGCTCATCGTGGCGGGCGGCCTGCGCGAGCAGAACGTTCGCGAGGCGATCACGCGCATGCGTCCCTGGGCCGTGGATGTGGCCAGCGGCGTGGAAACCGCCCGCGGCATCAAGGATCACGACAAGATCCTTTCCTTCATGCAGGCCGTGCGCCGCGGCGGGGACGTCAATGCTGCGCTCTTGCAAAGCGAGGATGTCGCGGCCTGCTGACGGGGCGCTTCCTCAGGCCGGCTCTGCCTCACGCTGTGAGGGCGTGCGCACGATAAGCCCCAGGCCCGAGAGCCTGCGGGCAGCCCGCGCAAGCAGCTTGTCCTTGGTGTAGAGGATGTCGGCGTGCGCCGCACAGGCGGCCTCGAGAAACTTCTGATCGTCTGCATCCCGGCACCGCACAGGCGCCTCGGCCTGCGGGGCCACGATGCTGCAGCGCTGCGCGTAGGCGCGCACAAGCGTAAGCTGCTCTTCGGCGCTCAGTCCAAAGGCCGGACGCGAGACGACGTCGGCAAGCTCCTCCAGACAGGCCGCGCTCGTGACGGGCGCGGCAAGTCCTTCGCGCAGATCCTCGGCCAGACGCCGGCACTGCGCATCCTTCCAGAAGTAAAGGTCCAGAACCACGTTGGTGTCGAGCACCACGACGCAGGCGCCGGGCTGCCGGCTGCTTGATAGCGCCCCGGGCTTCAATTCCCGGGCGCGGGCCTCAAGAACCGCAGGGTAGGCGGCAAGCTGCCCGAATCGTGCGCCGTCGTCCCCGCAGCCAGGGTCCTCGTGGCCGTCAGGCCGGCAGCCTTCGGCGCGCGACCGGTCGCGCGCCGAGGCTTCGGACTTATCCATTTGCGATCTGCTCGAGCATGAAGGGCAGAATCCCGTTGGCCTTGAGGTAGACGAGCTCCACCGGCGTATCGATGCGCACGCGCAGCGTCGTCGTCGTGCTCGTGCCGTCAGCGCGATGAATGACGAGCTCGACCGTGCCGCGGGGCTTGATGTCGTCAAGACCGATGATGTCGAACGTCTCGGCTCCCGTGATGCCGAGCGAGGCCGCATCCTCACCCTGCATGAACTCAAGCGGCAGCACGCCCATGCCCACCAGGTTGGAGCGATGGATGCGCTCAAAGCTCTTGACGATCACGGCCTTGACGCCGAGCAGCTTGGTGCCCTTGGCCGCCCAGTCGCGGCTTGATCCCGTTCCGTATTCCTCTCCGCCGAAGACGACGCAGGGGGTGCCGCGCTCGATGTAGGCGCGGCTCGCCTCAAACATGCGCATCACGCGTCCCTCGGGCTGCAGGACGGTCCAGCCGCCCTCAACGCGCGTGCCGTCGTCCCTCACGGGCACTATCAGGTTCTTGATGCGCACGTTGGCAAAGGCCCCGCGCATCATCACCTCGTGGTTTCCGCGCCGCGATCCGAAGCTGTTGAAGTCCTCCGGGGCAACGCCGTGCGCCTTGAGCCAGTCGGCCGCGGCGCTGTCGACCGTGATGCGCCCGGCCGGGGAGATGTGGTCGGTCGTGAGCGCGTCGCCGTAGATGCCCAGCGCCCGTGCGCCCAGAATGTCGCCCGTCGACTGCGGCGCGTCAAAAAACGGCGCCCTGGCGATATAGGTCGACTCAGGCCAGTTGTAGCAGGGGCCGGAAACGCTGCCGATTGCCTTCCACAGATCGCCCGGATCGGTCTGAATCTTGATGTAGGACCTGGCAAAGGTCTCCGGATCCTGGGCCGCGGGCAGCAGCGCGCGGATCTCCTCGGGCGTGGGCCAGATCATCGACAGCGTCACGGGGTTGCCCTCGGCGTCACGGCCGATCGCATCGCGCGTGAGGTCGACCTTCATGCTGCCGGCGATGGCATAGGCAACCACCAGAGCGGGGCTCGCAAGGAAGTTCGCGCGCACCAGCGGATGAATGCGCGCCTCGAAGTTGCGGTTCCCGCTCAGGACCGCGGCAACGGCAAGCTTCTTGTCGCGGATGGCGCTGCTGATGTCCGAAGGCAGCGTTCCCGCATTTCCAATGCAGGTCGTGCAGCCGTAGGCCGCAACCGAAAAGCCCAGCTTCTCAAGGTAGGGAAGCAGCCCCGTCTTTTTCAGATACTCCGTCACCACGCGGCTTCCGGGGGCAAGACTCGTCTTGACCCGCGGATGCACCGCAAGGCCGCGCTCGACCGCCTTCTTGGCAAGCAGTCCCGCGCCGATCAGAACCGAGGGGTTGGAGGTGTTGGTGCAGGAGGTGATGGCCGCAATCACGATGTCGCCGTGCGCCAGCGGCCCGGTTTTGGTTTGCGCGGTCGTTTCGGACTCGGCCGCGGGAACGCCCAGACCGCCCTGGTCGACCGGGCGCGTGAGCATCGCGTCAAAGGCCTGGGCGGCCTCCGAGAGCGCAATGCGCTCCTGGGGCTTGCGCGGGCCGGCGATCGAGGGACGGATCTTTCCGAGGTCGATCTCGACCACCTCGGTGTAGTCGATGTCGCCCGCAAGCGGAATTCCAAAGAGCCCCTGGGCCTTGAAGTACCTTTCGATGAGCTCGACCTGTTCGCTGCTGCGGGCGGTCTGGCGCAGATAGTCGATGGTTTTTTCATCAACGCCGAAGTAGCCCATGGTGGCGCCGTACTCAGGCGCCATGTTGGCGATCGTGGCGCGCTCGGGCACGGAGAGCGAGGCGGCGCCGAGGCCGAAGAATTCGACGAACTTTCCCACCACCTTGTGCGCACGAAGCGCCTGCGTGATGAAAAGCGCCGCATCCGTCGTGGTGCACTCCGGGTGAAGCTTGCCGGTGAGGTGCACGCCGACCACGTCGGGCGCAAGCATGTAGATCGGGCGCCCGAGCATGGCCGCCTCGGCCTCGATGCCGCCCACGCCCCAGCCGATGATGCCCAGGCCGTTGATCATCACGGTGTGGCTGTCGGTGCCCACGACGCTGTCGGGCCACACAAGGCCGGCGTCGTTTTGAAAGACCCCGCGCGCGAGGTGCTCAAGGTTGACCTGATGGCAGATGCCGAAGCCCGGGGGCACGATGCCGAACGTCTTGAAAGCCTGCATGCCCCACTTCAGAAACCCGTAGCGCTCCTGATTGCGCTTGAATTCAATCTTCATGTTTTCTTCAAGCGCCGTGGGCGAGCTGCTGCGGTCGATCATGACGGAATGGTCGACCACGAGGTCCACGGGCACGAGGGGCTCAATCCTGCAGGGATCAATGCCGCGGCTGCGGGCGGCCTCGCGCATGCTGGCGATGTCGACGAGAAGCGGCACGCCGGTGAGGTCCTGCAGCAGCACGCGGCTCACCACAAAGGGCGTCTCCTCGCGCCGCCCCCGGGCGCTCCAGCCCGCAAGCCGCAGCACGGCGTCCTCGTCAATGGCCGTCCCGTCGCAGTTTCTCAGCACGCTCTCGAGAACGATGCGGATGGTTGCAGGCACGCGCGAAAGCGCGCGTCCGGTCTCCTCGGCAAGCCTGGGCAGGCTGTAGAAGCTGTAGGACCGACCGCAGGCCGCAAGGGGCGCAAGGCAGCGCTCGCGAAGGGCGCAGGCAGTGCTGTCAGACATGGTGCGTGTTCTCCTGTTGTATTCAAGCCGTCCCGCGTGCGGGCGGGAGCCGGCGTGGTTGTTCTTCACGGCCTGCGAGGGACAGGCGCAGATCGCTTCATTCTAAGAAAAAGAGCCCCGCCCTGGCGGCCGCGGGCGGCCGCAGCAGGAAACGGATGCAAAAAAAGGCGTCCTGCATCAATTTGCCTTCGTCATGCGCCCTAGGCGAAAACCTTGATGCCGGTCAATGAAGGCGTCCTGCCTCGGGTTTCCGGCCGCAGGCGGCCGTGTCATCAAACCTTCATCGATTTGCAGGAAAAGCGTCTTGATTTTGCAATTGAGCTGTCAAAGAGCATCGTAAAAATACGGCGTGACAACCGGGCCGCCCGTCTTCGGCGCCTCCCGGTGAAGCCGGGAAAGTTCGGCGCATCAATCCCTGGGGAGCACCCCGCCTGCCGGACTTTCACCCCAATGACCTGACACTGACGAATCAATCACGATGAAGCTCAAGACCATTGCCCAGGCCGTTTTTGCAACCGCCGCCATTGCCGGCTCCCAGTGCGCCCTTGCCGGCCCCGACAACATGATCGTGGCCGTGCAACAGCTGCCCGTGACGGTTGAGCCGCAGGGCATCAACAACAACGTGCTCGACCGCGTTGCCTATTCCATTTACGAAACGCTCATCCGCGCCGATCTCAAGACCGGCGAGCTTCACCCGGGGCTTGCCGAGAGCTGGAGGCGCATATCGCCCGAGTCGGTGGAGTTCAAGCTGCGCAGGGGCGTGAAGTTTCATGACGGCACCGACCTTACTGCCGACGACGTGGTCTTTACCTTTGGTCCGGAGCGCTTCATGGGCAAGGACGCCCCGGGGCGCGCGGCTGCCGTGGAGTTTCTGGGCGGCCTGAAGTCCGTTGAAAAGATCGACGACTACACGGTGCGCGTGACGATGAGCGGGCCTGATCCCCTGATTGAGCGCCGCTTCTCGGCGCGCATGTCCGAAATCATCAGCGAGGACGGCTGGAAGAAGGCCGGCGGCTGGGACAACTGGATCAAGAAGCCCATCGGCACCGGGCCCTACCGCATCACGAGCTTCAAGGTCGGCAACCGCCTGGAGCTTGAGCGCTTCGATGGCTACTGGTCGGACAAGGCGCCCGCCGCAAAGCTCACCTTTGTGGAGGTTCCCGAGCTCTCCTCGCGCGTGGCCGGTCTGCGCTCGGGCGAGTTCGACCTCATCACCGAGGTTCCGCCCGACCAGGTCAAGCCCCTCATGAACGACGGAAAGATCGACGTCGTCGGCGGCCCGATCGACAACATCTACGGCATCGTCTTCGACGCGAAGTCCAATCCCGTTCTTGCCGACCCCAGAATGCGCCAGGCCATCATCCACGCCATCGACCGCGACCTGCTCGTGAAGGCGCTCTTTGCCGGCCAGACGACCCCGGCCAACAGCTTCCAGCTCAAGACCTTCGGCGAGCTGTATCTGCCCGGGTTCGACAAGAAGCGCTACGACCCCGAGCTTGCCCGAAAGCTCATCAAGGAGGCGGGCTACAAGGGCGAGCCGATCGTCTGGCGCATTCAGCCCGCGTACTACACGCTTGAGATGACCGTCACGCAGGCCATTGCCGGCATGCTCAAGCAGGCGGGCCTCAACGTGCGCATCGACGTCAAGGAAAACTGGACGCAGGTCGAGGCCGCGGGCAAGGACCGCATCCTCAACAACGCAAGCTTCTCGGCCTTCTTCCCGGATCCCTCGAGCCAGCTGTGGCGCCGCATGAAGCCGGGCAGCTTCTGGGACGCCGAGGGCTACTTCCCCGAGAGCCCCGAGTACAAGCGCTTCTGCGAGCTCGGCAAGGTTCTTGACACCGAGATCGATCCCTCCCGGCGCAAGGCGGTCTGGGCCGAGATGCTCAGGCTCTTTGACGCCAATCCCTACGCCTGCCCGCTCTACACGCTGCCGATGATCTACGCCAAGCAAAAGAACATCGAGTGGCAGCCGGGCACCCAGGGCTCGCTTGACCTGAGCGCGGCCAACCTCAGGTTCAAGTAGTCCGCGCCGGGCCGCAGGAGGCCCGTTCCCATGGGTTCGTCTCGAGCGCTCGGGACGAACCCATTTCCCGCAACCAACTCCATCCAACGTCCATGACGCAACCAGTCACCCAACCTCAGGCGCTTCTGGGCATCCGAGGCCTGCGCACGTCGTTCGGCGCAACCGAGGTGCTCCACGGCGTCGATCTCGACATTCTGCCGGGCGAAGTGCTCACGCTCATCGGCGAGTCGGGCTCGGGCAAGTCCGTGCTCGCCCGGTCGATTCTCGGCCTTGCCGGCAAGAACGCACGAACAAGCGGCCGGATTGTCTTTGGCGGGCGCAATCTTCTTGAGCTCTCGCAGCCCGAGATTCACAAGCTGCGCGGCGCCGACATCGGCATCATCGTTCAGGACGCCATGGCCGCGCTCAACCCCATGCGCACGATCGGCCACCAGCTTTGCGAGACGATCGCCTACCGCCATCCCGACTATCGCGAGAGTTCGGAGAACAAGACCGCGCTCATCGCAAGCGCCCGCGTGCGCGAGCTTGCTGTGGGCTTTCTCAGGCGCGTGGGCATCACCGCCCCGGAAAAGCGCATGACGAGCTACGCGCACCAGCTCTCCGGAGGCATGCGCCAGCGGGTGATGATTGCGCTTGCGCTTGTCGGCGCGCCAAAGCTTCTGATTGCCGACGAGCCCACCACGGCTCTTGACGTGGTCGTGCAGCGCGAGATCCTCAGGCAGCTGCGCGAGATCGTCAAGAGCGAGTCGATGAGCATGCTGCTCGTGACGCACGACCTGCACCTGGCGCGCGACGTCGCCGACCGGGTCGCCGTCATGTATGCCGGCCACATTCTTGAGACGGGGCCGGTGCCGCGCGTGCTGCCCAATCCCGCGCATCCCTACACCGAGGGGCTTCTCGACGCCATGCCCGACATGCAAAGCGAGAAGGGGACGCTGCAGCCCATCAAGGGCGAGATTCCCCCGCCCGACAAGCTCGGTCACGGCTGCCCCTTTGCCGGGCGCTGCCCGATTACGCGCGTGAAGTGCCGCATGGAGCTGCCGCCCATGCAGCCCGTTGAGCCGGGCTGGAGCTCGCGCTGCATGGAGGCGCACTGCCATGCCGCCGACCTCACCGAGGCCTTCAGGAGCCAGGAGCTCAAGCGCGACCGCAATGTCGTGCGCAACCTCGACAAGAGCGAAAGGATCGTGCGCACCATCGAGCAGGAGCAGGGCATGGCCGCCGGCACCGAGCAGGCGGCTGCGGAGTCGCTCTTTGACGTCGATGCCGAGCCCCTGGTGACGGCGCAGATTCCCAGACACTGCTACTACACCCGCAGGGGGTTCTTCGGCCGCAAAAAGCCCTGGAACGTGCTCGAGGACATCGACATCACGATTCACAAGGGCGAGGTTCTCGGTCTGGTTGGAGAGTCGGGATGCGGCAAGTCCTCGCTTGCGCGCCTGATGCTCGGACTGGTCCGGCCCACGACCGGCACGGTGCTCTTTGACGGAGAGCCTTACCCCGAGCCGCGCTCGAGCGCCTGGCGCGCCCAGAGGCCCCTGGCGCAGATGATCTACCAGGATCCTTTCTCGTGCTTTGACGAGCGGCTCACGGTTCTTGAGCAGGTGGCCGAGCCGCTCATCGTGCACAAGGGGCTGAGCGCGCCGCAGGCCCAGGTTGCCGCCATGCGCGTACTGAAGGCCGCGGGGCTTCCCGAGCACCACGCCGTCAAGCGCCCGGGCGTCATGTCGGGCGGACAGCTGCAGCGCGCGGCCATTGCCCGCGCCATCGTCATGAAGCCGCAGCTGCTCGTCTGCGACGAGCCCGTCGCCTCGCTTGACGTCTCCATCCAGGCGCAGGTGCTCGAGCTTCTGGGCAACCTCAGAAGCGCCACGGGCATGTCGATGCTCTTTGTGTCGCACAACCTCAATGTCGTGCGCTACATCTGCGACCGGGTGATCGTGATGTACCTCGGGCGCATCGTCGAGGAGGGGCCCGTTGACGCGGTCTTCCGGCAGCCGGTGCATCCCTACACGAGGCTGCTGACGGCCTGCACGCCCGGAGCCGACGCGCGCGTGATCAGCATCTATCCGCAGGGCTCGATGCCGAGCCCCATCGAGCGCCCGGCGGGGTGCGTCTTTGCCAACCGCTGTCCGCTCGCGGGCGAGCGCTGCCGCAGGGAGGTGCCCGAACTTTCGGCGATTGGAGGCGAGCGACGCATCGCCTGCCATGAGGCGGCCCGCGCCGCACGGCTTGGGGACCAGGGACCTGCCGCAGCAGAGGCCGCCCTTGCGGCGGCAAATTATGTCAAGGAGGCGGCATAGCCATGGCTGCACTGCTTTTTCGCATCATCGGCAGGTCGGTTCTGACGCTGCTGCTTCTGACCGCCTGCGTATTCTTCGTGCTTCACATGACGGGCGACCCGGCGCGCCTGATGCTCGGCAGCGACGCCTCGGCCGAGGCGCTTGCCGCCTTCCGGCGCCAGTGGGGACTTGACCGCCCGCTCTGGGAGCAGTTTGCAATCTACCTCTGGAACGCCCTGTCGCTGGACATGGGAAAGAGCTACGCCACGGGGCTTCCCGTGAAGGACGTCTTCATGCAGGCGCTCGGGCCCACGCTCGACCTGATGATTCCCACGGCGATCGTGACGCTTCTGATCGGCATCCCGGCGGGCGTGTTTGCGGCGCTGCGCCGCAACACAGCCGCCGACCGCGCCATGATGGTCGGTTCGGTCATGGGCTACGCGATTCCCAACTTCTTCATGGGCATCGTGCTCATCCTCATCTTCTCGATCTGGCTGGGGTGGCTGCCGTCCTACGGCAACGGGACTGCACTGCACTACATCATGCCCATCGTGACGATGGCCACGACCGAGGCGGCGATCTTCTCGCGCTACGCCCGCAGCGCCATGATCGAGTCGATGCGTCTGCCGAGCGTCAAGGCCGCCATCATGCGCGGTCTGCCGCGCCGGCGCATCATCTGGCTGCATGCGCTTCCCAACGCCATGCTCTCAATTCTGACGATCCTTGGGTTTTTCCTCGGCACGCTCGTTGCGGGCGCGGTGATCACCGAGACGGTCTTCTCCTGGCCGGGCGTGGGCAAGCTGCTCGTGCAGTCGGTCGCCAACCGCGACATTCCCGTCGTGCAGATGATCGTTCTGGCCACGGGCGCCTCGCTCATTGCAGCCAATCTCCTGATGGACGTGCTTGCGCTCGTCTTCAACCCCCGGCTGAGAAAGGGCTAGGCCCATCCTTCATATGACGACCGTTCAAGGAATTCTTCACACCAAGGCACTTGCGAAATGGCTACCGCAATCTTGAATTCACTCATGGCGAGACGACCGGCTCCGCTTGCGGCGACGGCCGCGGCCATTCTCACCGTCCTTTTCCTAGGCGGCCTGCTGGCGCCCTGGATTGCGCCCTACGGGCTTGAGGACATGGACCTGATGGCGCGCCTCGTGCCGCCGCTCACAAGCTCCGCGCACATTCTCGGCACCGATGAGCTCGGGCGCGACGTGCTCACGCGGCTTCTCTACTCCCTGCGGCTTTCCTTCGTGCTCGCTGTCTGCGGCACGCTCATCGGCGCGGTCCTGGGAACCGCCCTGGGCTTTCTTGCAGCGCGCTTCGGGGGCGTGGTCGACGACCTCGTCAACGTGGGCGTGGACTTCACCGCATCGCTGCCCTTCATTATTCTGGCGCTCACGATTCTTGCCTTTCTCGGCACGGACGTCTCCGTGATCATCGTGATCATGGCCGTCTACGGGTGGGACCGGTACGCCAAGCTCTCGCGCAATCTCGCGCGCTCGGCCTACACCGAGGGCTATGCGGGCGCCCTTGAGGGCCTGGGCATCCCGACGCGCCGCATCCTGATTCGCCACATCCTGCCCAACATCGCCAGCGCCCTCGTGGTGAACATGACGCTCAACTTTCCCGGAATGATTCTTCTGGAGACGAGCCTGTCGTTTCTCGGCGTGGGCGTGCAGCCTCCGATGAGCTCGCTTGGCACGATGCTGGGCTTTGGACGCGACTACCTCACCACCGCGTGGTGGATTGCCGTCGTTCCGGGCGTGACCATCGTCGTCTCGACGCTTTCCATGTCGATTCTGGGCGACTGGGTGCAGCAAAGGCTTGAGCCGCAGTCGCGATGACCGCCATCTAAGGCAGCTTTCTTTTCAAACGCTTCGTGCGCAGCGCACATGAGAAACTAGGACCCTATGAAACCCAACAAGATTCTGCTCGTGGGCTTTGACGGCCTGCGTCCCTGCGACATCACCCACGAGGTGATGCCCAATCTCGCACGCTTTCGCGAGGAGTCGCACTGCTGGGAGAACTACCTTGCGAGTTTTCCGACGGAAACCTACGTCAACCACCCGGTGATTTTCTCGGGCTTCAGACCCTGCCGCCACGGCATCATCGCCAACAGCTTCTTCAACCCGAACGCCGGCGGCAGAGCCGCGATCTTCTCGGGCTGGGACCTTGAGAGCGTGACGGCCCAGGACGCCGCGCAGCCCGAAGGGCTCTACGCGGTGAAGGACATGGGCGAGCTGCTCGCCGCCCACGGCCGCAGGTTGCGCATCCTGTGCTCGAACTCCGTGGGGAGCACGCGGCTGCAGCACATGCACGCCGCGCGCTATGAAGGGCACCTCAACGCCTGCATTCACCAGCTCGAGGCCGCCGAGCCCGCCGTCGAGCGCGAGCGTCTCCTGAAGGATCACCCGGGCCGCATTCCGCTCGTCTTTCCCGATTTTGACGCGCAAAAGACGATGGTCGACCTCTTCTTTGACCACGAGCTGCGCGAGGGCGCCGGGTCGCTTGCCGACGTGACGGTGCTCTGGATCGGGGAGCCCGATCATTCAAGCCACGAGCTCGGCTTGAAAAGCGAGGCCACTGAAAGCGCCCGCGCCCACGCCGACGGGCTCTTCGGGCGCGTGCTGCAGTGGTGGAGGTCCGAGGGGCGTCGAAGCAACGTGCAGCTTGTGACCCTTTCGGACCACGGGCACGCTGAGATTGCCGGCTTTGTCGACTATGCCGAGATTCTGCGCAGCGCGGGACTCAATGTCGTCACCGGAGCCGAGCTTCGCAGGGGCGCGGCTGCCGAGGCTGCTGACGTCGTGATCGTGGGCGACTACGCCGCCGGCCTCTGGGTGAAGGACAAGTCGACGGAAAACCTCGCGCGCATCGCGCGCACGCTCGCAGCCGACCCCGGCGTGGGCCTTGTCTTCTCGCAGCCCGATCCCGCGCACCGCGACGCCGTGGCCGGGCGCGTGCCGGGAACGCTTTCCGAGGCGCTGGTCTTCAGCGACAGCGTGCGCGGTCCGGACCTGCGCGTGGTCGGCCGCGGCGACAACGCCTCGGGCCGCATCATCTGCGGACGCGACTACAACATCGGCTGCGGCAATCACGGCGGTCTGACGCCGCACGAGGTGCACGCGCACCTTGCCCTTGCCGGCAGCGCCTTTGTCGAGGGCGGACGCCGCCACAAGGCTCCGGCCGGGCATGATGATCTTGCCAAGACCCTCCTGGCGATTCTGGGAATCGCGCTTCCTGCCTCGCCCGCGCGCGAGCTCGAGGAGGCGATGAACGAGGGCATTGATGAGGACTACGGCGTCTTCACGCTGCGCCTGTCGCAGGGGCGGCTTGCCATGTCGGTCGAGCAGGCGCACTACGCCGGCCGCCGCTACGTGCTGAGCGCGCAGCGCGAGGACGGATCGCTGCCCGCAGCCGCGACCCTGCGGTAAGGGTCAATCCGGGCGGGGCCTTGAGTTGTTCCGCCCTCTGAAAAAACAAAAGCCGGCGGCCCAGGGCCGCCGGTTTTCGCATCCGCAGCCAGCACGCGGGGCAGGGCGCCCCGGCCGTGCCGACCGACAGGATTGATCAGCCGAAGAGGTGCTTGACGGCGGCGATTTCGCCCTCGAGCTCGGCCACGGTCTTGGAGAGCTTCTCCTTGCTGAAGTCATCAAAGGGCAGGTCCTTGACGATCTCATAGCCGCCCTTGCTGTCGCAGACGCACGGGAAGCCGCAGATCACGCCCTCGGGCACGCCGTAGCTGCCGTCGGAGGGCACGCCCATCGTCACCCACTCGCCGTTGCTGCCGAGGAACCAGTCGCGCATGTGGTCGATGGCAGCCGAGGCGGCGCTCGCCGCCGAGCTCGCGCCGCGGGCCTCGATGATCGCCGCGCCGCGCTTGGCGACGGTCGGAATGAAGACGTCGCGGTACCAGGCGTCCTCAAAGCACTCGGCCGCAGGCTTGCCGTCGATTGTGCAGAAGCGGATGTCGGGGTACATCGAGGTCGAGTGGTTGCCCCAGACGGCCATCTTCTTGATGCCCGTGACGGGAACGCCCGTCTTGTCCGAGAGCTGCGACAGGGACCGGTTGTGGTCAAGGCGCAGCATCGCCGAGAAGCACTTGGGCGAGAGCGACGGAGCCGACTTCATGGCGATCCAGGCGTTGGTGTTGCAGGGGTTGCCGACGACGAGCACCTTGACGTCGCGGCTGGCAACGGCGTCAAGCGCCTTGCCCTGAACCGTGAAGATGGCGCCGTTGGCGCTCAGAAGCTCGGCGCGCTCCATGCCCTTGGTGCGGGGACGGGCGCCCACGAGGAAGGCCGCGTCGGCGTCCTTGAAGGCCACCATCGGATCGGCCGTGGCCGTCATGCCGGCAAGAAGCGGGAAGGCGCAGTCGGAAAGCTCCATCATCACGCCCTTGAGGCGCTGCGCGCTCTCGGGGGTGTCGCGCTCAAGCATCTGCAGGATGACAGGCTGCTCGGGGCCGAACAGATCGCCCGCAGCAATGCGAAAGAGCAGGGAGTATCCGATATTGCCGGCAGGGCCGGTCACGGCCACGCGAATGGGGTTCTTCATTTTTCAGTTTCTCCTAACGAGCGCCCGGGGGCGCTGGATGGGCATATCAGTCTGCAGGCGCAGAATGTGCGGCACGGCCGCACGTGCGCCGTCAAAAAATAGGTCGACCGGTCTGGGGACGGGAAAAAGCCTTCACCGTCCGGGCGCCGTCTATGGAGGACCCGAACCGCCGACAGGCATTATGCTAGCGGGAATGCGTCGGGTTGGCCTAGGCAGTTGTGCTTATTCGCGCCGTTTTGGGGCTGCCGCAAGGTCCCTGCATGTACCGAACGGATGATCCCTGAAACAAAAGAGGCCGGAGAAAAAACTCCGGCCTGCGGCTGCGGCATCGGGCAGGGCTACTCGCGCAGCTTGTTGCCGACGCCCTGCAGATTGAGCTTGGCGATGATGGTCGCGGCAATTTCCTCAATCGACTTGGTGGTCGAGTTGAGCCAGTGAATGCCGTTCTCGCTCATGAGACGCTCGGCGGCGGCGATTTCCTCGCGGCAGTTCTCGATGCTCGCGTAGCGCGAGTTGGGCCGGCGCTCATTGCGGATTTCCGAGAGACGCTCGGGCTTGATCGACAGCCCAAAGAGCTTGTGGCGCAGCGGCTGCAGAGCCTCGGGAAGCGAGTCGCGGTCGAAGTCCTCGGGAATGAGCGGGTAGTTGGCAACCTTGATGCCGAACTGCATGGCCAGAAAAAGCGAGGTGGGGGTCTTGCCTGAGCGCGAGACGCCCACAAGAATCACCTCGGCCTCGTCAAGCCCGCGGTTGGTCTGGCCGTCGTCGTGGGTGAGCGTGTAGTCGATGGCCTCGATGCGCTTGTTGTAGCGCTCCTCGTTCTTGATCTTGTGCGTGGCGCCCACCGTGTGCACGCTCTTCATGCCGAGCTCGCGCTCAAGCGGCCCCACAAATGAACGGAAGAGCTCGATCTGAAAGCCGTCGCAGGCCGAGATGAAGGCGCGCGAGAGGTTGGGATCGACGAAGGTGGAGAACACCAGCGGCCGCACGCCCTTGCGGCGGTGCACGGCGTTGATTTTTTCCGCGGTCTGGCGTGCCTTTTCAACCGTGTCGATGAACGGGATGCGCTGCCGGTCGTAGCTGAGGTCCGGAAACTGCGTCATCACCGAGTGCGCGAGCGTCTCGGCCGTGATGGCCGTGCCGTCGCTCACAATGAACACGGGGCGCCACTGTTCGGCCGGGGTGTCGGCGCTGCCGGCGGCAGTTCCGGGGGTGGAGGTGGTTTCTGCAGTCATTCCGAAAACCTCTTGAAAACGGTGCAGTTGCCTGAAAGAGGGCATTGTAGCGCGTGTCGGTTCTGTCCTTGATTTTTGGCGCGTTGATTTTCAAGCATGAAAACCACTGTCTCTTTTTAAGGGGTCTCCCGATGAGTTGCGGATCACTTTCACATGCCCGGCGGGGCGCAGCGGAATTTTTGTCCGCTCGGGACGGATTGTGATTTTCGCTCCCGGGGCCGTGTCGTTAGAATACGGGCAGTTTTCCATGACGTTCCTTGCCGCGGAGCGCTCTTTTTTTTATGCGCGGCTCGTGCGGGGCGCGTACATTTTCAGAGGATCAAATGGTTCAAGGCCGCTATGTATTTCCCTTTAGTCAGCTTCGCATGACTGATGTTGACCGCGTCGGCGGAAAGAATGCCTCGCTCGGCGAGCTGCTCAGCCAGCTGACGAGCGCGGGCATCCGTGTTCCCGACGGCTTCGCGACGACTGCCGAAGCGTTTCGTCTGTTCCTGAAGGAGGGCGGGCTGGAGGATCGCATCTCGGAGCGCCTCAACGGGCTCGACGTCGACGACGTCAAGGCGCTGGCCCAGGCCGGTGCGGACATTCGCCGCTGGATCGAGGAGGCTCCGTTCCCGGCCGAGCTCGAGCGTGAAATCCGCGAGTTCTACGACTGGCTGCGCGACGGCGCCGAGGAAATCTCCGTGGCCGTGCGCTCCTCGGCGACGGCCGAGGACCTGCCCGACGCCTCCTTTGCCGGACAGCAGGAGACGTACCTCAATGTGGTGGGAATCGACCAGGTGCTATCGCGCATGAAGGAGGTGTTCGCCTCGCTTTACAACGACCGCGCCATCAGCTACCGCGTGCACAAGGGCTTCACCCACGCCGAGGTTGCGCTCTCGGCGGGCGTGCAGCGCATGTGCCGCTCCGACAAGGGCGCCGCGGGCGTGATGTTCACCCTTGACACGGAAAGCGGCTTTGACCAGGTCGTCTTTGTGACGGCAAGCTACGGTCTGGGCGAAACCGTCGTCCAGGGCGCCGTGAATCCCGATGAGTTCTACGTGCACAAGCCCATCCTCAAGCAGGGCAAGTACCCGATCGTTCGCAAGACGCTCGGCAGCAAGCTCATCAAGATGGAGTTTGATCCCGACAAGGCCTCGGGCCGCTCGGTGCGCACGGTCGATGTCGAGCCCGAGGAGCGCCGCAGGTTCGCCATCACCGACGAGGATGTGATCGAGCTCGCGAAGTTCGCCTGCATCATCGAGGAGCACTACGGCCGCCCGATGGATATTGAGTGGGGCAAGGACGGCATCGACGGCAAGATCTACATCCTGCAGGCGCGTCCCGAGACGGTCAAGAGCCGCCAGAACAAGGCCGACGTGCAGCTGCGCTACACCCTCAAGACCAAGAGCAAGGTGCTCGCGCAGGGCCGCGCCATCGGCCAGAAGATCGGCGCGGGTCCCGCGCGCATCGTGCACGGCGCCGATGAGATGGAGCGCGTCCAGAAGGGCGACGTGCTCGTCACCGACATGACCGATCCCAACTGGGAGCCGATCATGAAGCGCGCGAGCGCCATCGTCACCAACCGCGGCGGCCGCACCTGCCACGCGGCCATCATCGCCCGCGAGCTCGGCATTCCGGCCGTGGTCGGCTGCGGCGACGCCACCGACGTGCTCGCCGAGGACCAGCCCGTGACGGTGTCCTGCGCCGAGGGCGACACCGGCAACATCTACGAGGGCATCCAGGAGTTTGCCGTTGAGGAGACGACCCGCGGCGCGCTGCCTGACATTCCCGTCAAGATCATGATGAACATCGGCAACCCGCAGCTTGCCTTCGAGTTCTGCCAGATTCCCAACAAGGGCGTTGGTCTGGCCCGCCTGGAGTTCATCATCAACAACAACATCGGCGTGCACCCCAAGCTCGTGCTTGAGTATCCAAACATCCCGAGCGAGATGCGCGACGTTGTGGAGCGTCTGTCGGCGGGCTATGCCTCTCCGCGCGAGTTCTTCGTGAGCAAGATCGCCGAGGGCGTGGCCACCATCGCCTGCGCCTTCTATCCGCGCAAGGTGATCGTGCGCATGTCCGACTTCAAGAGCAACGAGTACCGCAAGCTCATCGGCGGCAAGCTCTACGAGCCGGTTGAAGAGAACCCGATGCTCGGCTTCCGCGGCGCCTCGCGCTACATTGCGCACAGCTTTGCGGACTGCTTCGAGATGGAGTGCGAGGCCATGAAGCGCGTGCGCGACGACATGGGCCTCACCAACGTCGAGCTGATGGTGCCCTTCGTGCGTACGCTTGAGGAAATCAAGCAGTGCGTGAAGATTCTCGAGCAAAACGGCCTCAAGCGCGGCGAAAACGGGCTCAGGCTCAACATGATGTGCGAGATTCCCTCCAACGCGCTTCTTGCCGATGAATTCCTCGACTACGTCGACGGCTTCTCGATCGGCTCCAACGACCTCACGCAGCTCACGCTCGGTCTGGACCGCGACTCGGGCCTTGTGGCCATGGGCTTTGACGAGCGCAACCCCGCCGTCAAGAAGCTGCTGTCGATGGCGATCAAGACCTGCCGCGCCCGTGGCAAGTACGTGGGCATCTGCGGCCAGGGCCCGTCGGACCATGCCGACTTTGCCGCATGGCTGATGAACGAGGGCATTGAGAGCATCTCGCTCAATCCCGACACGATCGTGGATACGTGGCGCAAGATCTCGACGATGCAGAAGTAGCCGCCTCTTGCTGAAGGCTTGAGAAAACCGGCTCCGGTCCCTCAGGGTCCGGAGACGGTTTTTGCTTCAGGCGCCGCTGCGGCCGCGCCGGTCAGGGCTCCTGGCGCGCGGATTCCTGCGGTCCCCAGGCGCTGAAGTCGTGCCGCAGCACGTAGCCAATGCGCGAGACCGCCGAGAGAATCTGGCTTTCGGTATAAAACCCAAAGCCCAGCACCAGGCCCTTTTGCGGGGGATGGTTGTGATAGAAGGAGCTCAGGTGCCGCGTCTCCACGCCCTGCTCAAGGCAAAGCCGCTGCAGGGCCGCATCGTCGATGTCCTGGTTGTGGAATCGAAAGACGACGTGCATGCCCTGTTCGCCTGAGGAAAATTCCCCCCAGTCGCCGAACTCGCGCCGGCAGGCGGCCAGAAGGTAGGTTCTGCGGGCTTCGAAGATCTGCCGCATGTGCTTGATGTGCGGCTCGTAGAAGCCCTCGTGGATGTACTGCGCCACCGCCGCCTGATAAAGCTCCTGTCCCTGGCGGTCAATGAGCAGCCGCAGCCCTGAAAAGAGGTCGACGAGCTGCTCGGGCACGATCAGGTACCCAAGGCGCAGTCCGGGGAAGAGCACCTTGGAGAAGGTGCCCACATAGATCACGTTCTCCCCGGTGTCCATCCCCTGAAGCGAGGGGTAGGGCAGGTTGCCGCCGTAGCGCAGCTCGCTGTCGTAGTCGTCCTCAATGATCCAGGCCCCGGACTCGCACGCCCATCTGAGCACCTCATGGCGGCGCTTGAGGCTCATCATCATGCCCAGAGGGCATTGGTGCGAGGGCGTGAGATAGACGCCGCGCGCATCGGGAGCCATCGACAGGCCGGCCTTGAGGTTGAGTCCCTCGGCGTCAATGGGCGTAAAGATGGGCTTGAGGCCGCACAGCTCGGCGGTGCCGTGCAGCAGCGGATAGCCCGGATCCTCAAAAAGAACCGCGTCTCCGGCATTGAAGAGTCCCAGCAGCGTCATGGTGAGCCCCAGCTGGCTTCCCGAGGTGACGATCACCTGCTCGGGCCTGGCGCGCACGCCCCGCAGCCTGCTCGCGATGCGGCAGATTTCCGCCTTGAGGGCGTCGAGTCCCGAGGGGTGCGAGTACACCATGTCGAGCATCGAGCGGCGGTTGACGCGCTGCAGGATGGCGGCAAACTCCTTTCCGGGATTGGCCTCGGGCGAGGTGCCGACAATCGCCAGCGGAACGTTCTTTTGCGGCAGCAACTCCTGCATGGCGTTGGCCAGCAGCGCCCGGTAGCGGCTCACCGGCTTTTGCGCGGCGTTCTTTTTCTCGCAGATGGGAGGCTGTGCGCGGGCGGGCAGGTCGACCGAGACAAAGGAGCCGCGGCTGCGGGCGGTCTTGATGTAGCCCTCGGCAACGAGCAGCGCATATGCCGCATCGACTGTTGCGCGCGCAACGCCCAGGGCCGAGGCGATTCGCCGAATCGGCATCAGGTTGTCGCCTGGCCTGAGCGCCCCGTTGACGATGGCCTTGATGATGCCGTCGGCAATCTGTCGGTCAAGGGGGATGCCGCTGCTGCGGTCGAGCGCGATGTCGGCGCGCATGAGTTCGTGCTTGGGGCGAGCCATGGGCGTGAGAAGGGAGAAGAAAGCCTGGGACAGGCGGTTGAGCTCTGGTTGGGCGGCTGTTTTCAGACCCGGCCGCGCCGAGTCGATCTTAGCCGTTTTTAGGAGGTTTCTGGCCGGGCGTCCTGCACGGGCGCAGAGAAACAAGGACCGGCCGGAGGCGCCTTCAAGCCTTCCGGCCGGTCGAGACGAAGGGCGCCGGGGGTCGTTCGTTCATGAACGACTCCCGGAGTTTTCTTCGGGTGCTACCAGGCCGCCACGCAGCCGTCGGTGCGCCATTCCGTGCCGCCGGCGAGCGTGCCGTCTTCGGTGCGGATGATGATTTCACCGCGCCCGAACGAGCTTCTCTTGGCGTCGTAGCCGATGTCGTGGCCCATCTTCTTGAGCCAGCGAACGTCCTCGGCC
Organism: uncultured Duodenibacillus sp.; assembly: GCA_944390745.1. Taxonomy (GTDB): domain Bacteria; phylum Pseudomonadota; class Gammaproteobacteria; order Burkholderiales; family Burkholderiaceae_F; genus Duodenibacillus. The sequence continues at coordinate 182,960 of CALXQK010000005.1, forward strand.
GGGAACCCGGGCTCAACAGAGATCTTCATTCCCTTGTCCCAGCGCCAGCGCGGAGCGTCGAGCGCCTGCTGCGGGTTCATGGCGAAGTCGACCATGTTCATGACGACCTGCACGTGCCCCTGTGGCTGCATGAAGCCGCCCATCACGCCGAACGGGCCGACGGCCTTGCCGTCCTTGGTGAGAAAGCCCGGGATGATCGTGTTGTACGGCCGCTTGCCGCCGGCAACGATGTTGGGATGGTCGGGGTCGAGCGTAAAGCCGCTGGCGCGGTTGTTGAGCGCAATGCCCGTGCCGGGAACAACGACGCCCGAGCCGAAGCCCGAGTAGTTGCTCTGGATGAAGGAGACCATGTTGCCTTCACCGTCAGCCGTTGCGAGGTACACCGTGCTTGGCACGTCGAAGTTGCTCGCCTTCGGGGGCTGGGCCGTCGTGCCGATGAGCTTTCTGCGGTTTTCTCCGTAGCTCTTGTCGATCATCTGCGCCACGGGCACCTTTTCAAAGCGCTGGTCGGCGACGTACTTGAGCGAGTCGGCAAAGGCGAGCTTCATGGCCTCGATCTGCTTGTGGTAGGTCTGGGGATCGCGCTTGTCGAACTTGTAGCCGTCGAGGATGTTGAGCGCCATGAGCGCGGTGATGCCCTGGCCGTTGGGCGGAATCTCCCAGACGTCGTAGCCGTGGTAGTTGACCTTGATGGGATCCACCCACTCGGGCTCGACCGCCTTGAGGTCCTCCATCGTGATGAGTCCGCCCGTGGCCCTGGCGGCGGCAACAATCTTCTGCGCGATTTCACCGCTGTAGAAGGCCTCGGCATTGGTCTTGCCGATCAGCTCAAGGGTCCTCGCATGGTCGGGCAGCTTCCAGAGCGCGCCGGGCTTGGGCAGTTCGCCGTTTTTCGTAAAGACCTTCGCCCACTCCTTGAACTCAGGTCCCTTCTGGGCGAGGAACTTCGGAGCGCCGTCGTTCCAGAGGAAGGAGACGTTGGGCTGAACGGTGAAGCCGTCGCGGGCGTATGCCACTGCCGGCGCGAGCGTTTCAGAAAGCGGGAGCTTGCCGAAGCGCCTGGAGAGCACCGCCCAGGTTCTGGGCGCCGCAGGCACCGTGGCGGCGTCCCAGCCGAGCTTGGGAACGGCGTCCTTACCCTTGAAGTGCTCCGGGGTCATCGCCTTCGGGGCCTTGCCGCTGCCGTTGATGCCGTACATCTTTCCGTTGATCCAGAGGATGGCGAAGTTGTCGCTGCCGATGCCGTTTCCGGTGGGTTCAACAACGGTGAGCGCCGCCGCGGTCGCAATGGCCGCGTCGACGGCGTTGCCGCCCTTCTTGAGGATCTCCAGCCCGGCCTGCGCGGCCAGGGGATTGCCTGTGGCGACCATGCCCTTGCTGCCGAAGACGACGTTGCGCTGAGATGGGTACGGGTAGTAGAGCGCGTCGTTGAGGGGTGCGACGGGCGAGGCCGTCTGGGCAAGCGCAATGCCCGAGCACAAAACCGCAGCTCCGAGCGCCGCAAGCTTGATTTGAAAATGCTGCTGCATTCAAGAACCTCCTTGTGAAATGAGTGTTCAAATGAGCCTTCCTGGAAAAGCTCCGGGCCGCCTGCGCGATGCCTCCGGAGAACGTCCGGAGTCTTGTCCGGCGCACAAGATACGCCGCAGGCAGCTTCGGGGCGTGCCCGACATCGGGTATGCCCGACTGCCAGTTTCCTCTAGGGAGTTTCGGCAGGTTTTGTCATGAAGGGGACGCCCGGACGCTGCGCGGTATACTCAGCTCGCGTCCCGGTGAACCACGCATCGCGTTTTGGGGCGCGCAGGACGTTTTGGATGCTTTTTTTTCCTATGCGTGAGATCAGACCCCAGGAAGTCGATCGGGTGATGCAGGCGCTGCCGCCCGAGGCGCGGCTTGCGCTCAACACCATGGCCGAGCTGCAGAACCGTCCGGCCGAGGACGTGCTGCGCGACGAAATCCGGCACTACATCGAGGGCAAGGTTCCGGCCATTGACATTGACGCCGCCATGGAGGGCATCAAGTCCACTGCCTATGAGGCGGGCTATCTGATCGGGCGGCTGCGCAGCTTTGCGCGGCGCATGAGCGATGACGACGAGGACTGACAGGTCCTCCCTCCGGCGGCTGCGCCCGAAGCGAGACGCGCACCCTCCTGCGGGCCCGGGCCCGCAGGAGACGGTCTTTTTTCCCAGGACAGCTCTGCGGGGTTTTATGGTCTGCGGTTTTTGATTTCGGCCATGAGCGCGCAGTAAAAGTCGTAGCGCTCGGGGCGAATCTTTCCGTCGGCAAGCGCCGCGCGCACCGAGCAGCCGGGCTCGGCCGTGTGGGTGCAGTTGTAGAAGCGGCATCCCTCGGCATGGCGCGCGATGTCGGGCATGGCGCCGAGCAGCCCGAGGGCGTCAATGTGGGCCAGACCGAACTCCTGAAAGCCGGGGCTGTCGATCACGGCGTTTTCCCTTCCGGCAAACGTGCTCTGATAAAGGGTCGTCGTCGTGGTCGTCTGCTTGCCGAGGTTGAGCGCGTGCGAGTACTCCTGCGTGCGCGCTGCGGCCTCGGGGCAGAGGGTGTTGAGAATCGTGCTTTTCCCCATTCCCGACTGCCCGACGAGAAGCACGGTCTTTCCGGCGAAGCGCGCGGCGATTTGCTCGGCGGCCTTCTCGCCGTCGCAGACGGCGCTCACGGCAATCACGTCTTCCCCGCAGTCGTCCTGCATCAGGCGGCAGAAGTCCTCCATGCGCGCGGCGTCCTCGACAAGGTCGGTCTTGTTGCGGATGAGCAGAACGGGAATGTTCTCGCAGCGGGCCGCAATGACGGCCTTCCAGACAAACCAGGGGTTGAAGGCCGGCCGCTGGGCAAAGACCACCGCCACCAGGTCGAGGTTGGCGGCGAGCTCCTTGATGCGCCAGGCATCGCTGCGGTACAGAAGGTTTCGCCGCTCGAGCACCCGCTCGATGGCGACCACGTTGCCGTGGGGCTCGGAGCACAGGACGTTGTCTCCTGCGACCACGTCGCTCTTCTTGCCGCGGCGGTGGGCTTCAAAGGTTCGGCCCGAGGCATCGGTCACAAAATGATGCCGGCCGTGCGTGCGGGTGACGCGGGCAGGAAACGTCTGCCCCTCGACCGGGTCCTGCGATTTTTTTGCGGGTCTGGCCATAAGGCGAAGGTCTCGAAAGGACGTCAGGCGGTCATGGAAAAGCCGCGGCGGCGAAGGTTTGCCGCCTCGCGCAGCTTCTCGCTCTTGAGCTGCACGCGCAGCGCGAGCCGCTCATCGCGCGCAGCGCGCTCTCTGGCGAGCGCCTCATTGTAGAGCGCCGCGCGCGCCCGCATTTCGTCCTGGGCGGCGTTGGCCGTGTGGCGCCGGTCGCGCTTTTCGGCAAGCAGCGCCGCCTCAATGCGGTGCGTCACATGCGGCCTGCGATGATTGGCCAGAGAGTAGAAGCGGTTCGGAGTCAGGGTGCGCCGGAAGTCCCGGTGCAGCTTGGCCAGGGCGCGCGCCAGGGGCTTGGCGCCGACGGCCGTCACGGCATAGGCATCCTCGTCAAAGTCGAGCATGCGGGTGAAGCCGTGCACGAAAAAGACCGCCGGGTACAGGAACACGGGAACCACGGTGATCAGAAGCACAAACAAAAGCGCCGGGTTGACCGTGCCGTCCGTGAGCGCAAGTGAAGGCTCGATGTTGAGGGCCTCGTAAAAGAAGCTGTGTTCGGCAAGCCAGGCATATCCCCACCAGAACAGGCCCGTGAGGGTGCAGAAAAACGTCAGGCGCGCAGCGTTGTGCCAGCGGTTGACGCGTCCCACCGCGCAGGCGGCGACGGCCAGAATCTCCTCATCGGCGAGCTTTTCAATCACGTGATTGAAGATCACCAGGCGAGCCCGCCCCGGGCGGCTTGCAAAGATGGCGTTGCCGTGACGCCAGCTCTGCGGGCGTGCGGCCGTGCAGATTTCCGCGTTCGAGCGCCCGAGCGCCTTGAGAAGCTTGGTGAGCTTGTCCTTGAGCGGCCCGTCGGCAAGAGGCCTGACGTCGCTTGAAAACGCAATGAACCAGTTGGGCGCGGCGATGATCTTCCAGAAGTACCAGCAGAAGGTGAGAAAGAATGCAAACACCCACCAGTGATACGAGGCCGAGACGCAGATGAAGGAAAAAGCGCACACGACGGGCAGGGCGGTAAACCAGCCGACGACGAGCTCGCGGATGCGGCGCAGAATCCAGACGTGCGAGGGAGTCTTTTCAAAGCCGTAGCGCTCGTTGATGCGAAAGTCGCGCCACCAGGCCACCGGCATGTCGATGATCGCCAGCAGCAGCGTGATCGAGGCAATCAGGATGCACTGGCTTGCCAGCCCCCGGCCGCTGACGGCCGTGATGCCGGCAAGAATGACGCTCAGCCCCCCGCCGAAGGTCAGCAGCACGGCAATGGCCGCGCCCAGAAGGGCGTTGACGAGGTCGCACTGCAGCAGCTCCCCGGAGTAGTCCACCGCCTTGCGGTGCTCCGCAAGCGAGATCCGGAAGCGAAATGCCGCCGGAACAATGTTGGCGGAGGCCTCGGAGGTGCGGACTTCAAAAATGGTCAGACACGTGTGCACGCACACGTAGAACACCACGAGGGCGACAAAAAATGCATTGAGTAGGGACGCAGTGTCCATGACAGGGTGTTGCTCGACAACAATAAAGACAACCCCTAAGGATAGCGGGTTCGGAAGCGCTCGAGGGCGTGGGCGGGCGAAATTCGCCGCGGCGGCATGCCGAGCCCGGCCGCGCGGTCTAAACTCACGACACCCTCAAAAAAATTCTTCCAAAGTTTCCTATGACGACAACAATTGAAAAGGATCCCCGCTACAGCGACAGCAACCTCATCTGGGTCGACATGGAGATGACCGGGCTGCAGCCCGAGGTCAACTGCGTCATTGAGATTGCGGCGGTGATCACCGACGCACAGCTCAACATCCTGCATGAGTGCCCGGTCATTGCCGTTCATCAAAGCGAGCGCATCATGCGCAGCATGGACGCCTGGAACACCGCCACGCACGGCCGCTCGGGGCTCATCGACCGGGTTCTGGCGAGCACGATCGACGAGGAGCAGGCCAGCGACATTCTTCTGGCGGAGTTTGCGCGCTTCGTGGGGCCGCAGAAGTCTCCGATGTGCGGCAACACCATCGGTCAGGACCGCCGCTTCATGGCGCGCTGGATGCCGCGGCTTGAGGCGTACTTTCACTACCGCTATCTCGACGTCTCGACCCTGAAGGAGCTTGCCCGCCGTTGGAAGCCCGAGGTCCTCGAGGGCTGCAAACCGGTCTCGCGCCACCAGGCCTTGAGCGATATCCGCGACTCGATCAACGAGCTCAGGTACTATCGCGAAGCCATCATGAAGATCTAGCCGCATCCCGGCGGGCGGACCGCAGGGAAAGCCGCTGCCGGTCCCGGTGCGGCTCCCGGATTGTCGATCATCAGCCAAAATCAGCGCCCAATGCAAAACGGCCCGCAGGCCGCGCCGATCAGGCGATCAGGACTTGCGGGCTTTCCTTGTTGTCGGCACGACCGTGATTGTGCAGATCGCTGCGAAAAGGTCCGCACAATCACGGGCCGTGTGTCCACTCAATTCACTGCGGCGCGCAATGGCGCGGCAAGACGCAGAGCTGTCTGAAATTGTTTAAAAAAGTTAGAAAAAAACGGCGCAAATCAACGAATTGCGCCGCTCATTTCAGCTTTTGCGTGGTTTCGCACGACATCAACACGAGGTCAATCAAACTGGATCTGCCCCGGCATGCATCCTCCCGTGATACCAAAAACCAGGATTTCGTGATTTGTGATACCAAAGGTGATACCAAAAAGCAGTGCGCTTAACTGATCTTGTATGAGATGGTGTGCACCCCAAAAAAACGATTAAAGCCCTGATTTCTCAGGGCTTTTTTTGGAATGTACGCCACTCGGCGAGGCGTTATGAAAACACTACGTGGCACCCCCACCGAGACTCGAACTCAGATCTAACCCTTAGGAGGGGCTTGTTCTATCCAGTTGAACTATGGGGGCCGGGGCCAGCGCGAGCCGGGATTGTAGCAGAGCAAGCCCTTGAGAGGGTTCTGAATTTTGCTACGATAGGCGCAAGTTCCCGGCCTCTTCGGAAGGCATACGCCAAAAACAACACATGTTCAACTTTCAAGACCGCATCGATCTCTGGCTGCGCGCGGGCTTCGGCGCGCTGATTCTGATCGGCTGCTATCTCGTCATCGAACCCTTCATGACGGCCATCATCCTGGCCGCCATCCTGACCGTCGTGAGCTGGCCACTGTACAAGCGCGCCCTGACAAGCGTGGGCAACAACGCCACGTTTGCAGCGCTGCTGATGGTGACGATCGTCGTCATCACGGTTCTGATCCCGCTCTCGCTTCTGTGCGGCGTGCTCGCGCACCAGATCCCCGAGGTGGTGGAGTGGTTCCGCAACTGGGTCACAAGCGGCATGCCGCTGCCCCAGTGGCTCACGTCGCTGCCCTATGTCGGACAGAGCATCAACGATGCGTTTCACTTCGGCTTTGATCCCAAGGCGCTCGGAAGCCTGATCCAGAAGTCGTTTGATCCGCTGAGCAAATGGATTCTGGGCGTGTCGGTGGGCATCGGCAACGGGCTTTTCCAGCTGACGCTTGTGGCCTTCATTGCCTTTTTCTTCTACCGCGACGGCATGTCGCTTGCCAGGCGCCTGACGATTTCGCTCAACAAGATCTCGGGCGACCTCGCAAAGGAATACACCGACATTCTCGTCAATACCACGCGCTCGGTGGTCTTCGGCGTCATCGGCACGGCCATCGGCCAGGGCGTGGTCGCAGGCATCGGCTTTACGCTTGCGGGCGTTCCCGGCGTCGTGATGCTCTCCTTTGCCGTGTGCGTGCTCTCGGTCGTGCCGGTTGGACCGCCGCTTGTCTGGGGGCCGGTTGCGCTGTGGCTTTTTGCCAGCGGCCAGACGGGATGGGCGGTCTTCATGGTGCTCTGGGGCGTTCTTGCCGTGAGCAGCGTCGACAACTTCATCAAGCCCATCCTCATCAGCCGCGGCACGACGCTGCCGCTTGCGCTCGTGTTTCTCGGCGTTCTCGGCGGCATCATGACCTTCGGCATGCTGGGGCTCGTTCTTGGTCCCATCCTGCTTTCGGCAAGCATTGCCATGTTCAAGAGCTGGATTCGCAATCCGGTGCGCCTGAAGGTCGTGGCAACCCGCGCCGGTGAATCCGCCGGGCAGGAGACCGATTCTGCCGACGTCCCGCACGAGGAGTCGGTCAAGGCCGCCCGCGAGCTTGCCCAGGCGCATGCCGCCGTGTCGGAATCGTTCCCGGAGGGACTGTCCGAGGTGCCGGTGCCGGTTTCCGATGCTCCTGCTGCGAAGGCGCCGCGCGCCGATAACGCGCCTGCGAAGTCCGACGGCTCCTAGGCGCGCTCCGGAGCGCTTCAGCAAAAGCAGCGCATGCTGCCAGGGCCCGGCTCCTGACGACGGAACCGGGCCTTGTTTCAGCCCGCCGCCAGCGCAGCCTCCGGGGGAAGTGCGGCGCCCGGACCTCCGGGGGCGCCGGACAATTTGGCTAAAATCACGAGCCGGTCGAGGGCCGCATCAGGCCGTCGCCCGGGCGCGTCCCCAGGCTGCGCGCCGGCTTTCCCAGGCTCTTCTTACGCATCATCTATGGCAGTTCGCAAGCGCAATTCCGACTATCAAGAAAGTTCCATCCGTGTCTTGAAGGGACTCGAGCCCGTCAAGCAGCGCCCGGGCATGTACACGCTCACCGACAACCCCCTGCACATCGTGCAGGAGGTGCTCGACAACGCAAGCGACGAGGTGCTTGCCGGGTTTGGCGACGCCATTACGCTCACCGTCTCGGCCGACGGGATAATTTCCGTCGAGGACAACGGCCGCGGCATTCCGACGGGCATCCACCCCACCGAGGGCATCCCCACGATTGAGCTTGTCTTTACGCAGCTGCACGCAGGCGGCAAGTTCGACAAGACCGAGGGCGGCGCGTATGCCTTCTCCGGCGGTCTGCACGGCGTGGGCGTCTCCGTGACCAACGCCCTGAGCAGCCGCATGCACGTCACGGTCTGGCGCGAGGGCCGGCAGTTTGACATCGGCTTTGCCGACGGCTTCGTCAGCGAGCCGCTCACGAGCCGCCCGTCGCCCCGGCCGAAGAAAAGCACCGGAACGCGCGTTTCCTGCTGCCCGGACCCCAAGTACTTTGACAGCGGCGAGATTCCCGAGCAGCAGCTCGTGCGGCTTTTAAAGAGCAAGGCCGTGCTCATGCCCGGCTGCACCGTGCGCTACGTCAATGAACGCACGGGCGCCGACCAGAGCTGGAAGTACGACGGGGGGCTGCGCGAATATCTTCTTGCCGAACTGACCGATCCCCTTTACTGCGCTCCCTTTGAGGCGCAGGAATGGGCCGATGACGACACCGAGGGCTTTGCCAGCGGCGAGGGCGCCTCCTGGGTGGTCTGCTGGACGGAAAACGGACCGCTTGTGCGCGAGAGCTACGTCAACCTCATTCCAACGCCCGCGGGCGGCACGCACGAGGCGGGGCTGCGCGACGGGCTCTTCAATGCCATGAAGGCCTTTATGGAGGCCCACGGCCTGATGAGCAAGGGGGTGAAGCTGCTTGCCGAGGACGTCTTTGCCCGCGCAAGCTTCGTGCTTTCAACCAAGGCGCTTGATCCGCAGTTCCAGGGCCAGACAAAGGAAAAGCTCACCAGCCGCGAGGTGTTCCGGCTTGTGACCAACTTCGTGCGTCCGCAGTTTGAGTTCTGGCTCACGCACCACATCGAGGAGGGCAAAAAGCTCGCCGAGCTCGTCAACCGCCAGGCGCAGGCCCGCCAGCGCCAGTCGCAGAAGGTGGAGAAAAAGCGCGGCTCAAGCGTTGCCGTTCTCCCCGGAAAACTCACCGACTGCGAGTCGACCGACATCAGCCGCAATGAGATCTTCCTTGTTGAGGGCGACAGCGCCGGCGGCACCGCCAAGAAGGGACGCAACAAGGAAAACCAGGCGATTCTGCCGCTGCGCGGCAAGGTGCTCAACACCTGGGAGGTCGACAGCGACCGCATCTTCGCCTCGCAGGTGATTCACGACATCGCGGTGGCCTTGGGTGTTGATCCGCACAAAATTGACGACGACGCCGATCTCAAGGGGCTGCGCTACGGAAAGATCTGCATCCTTGCCGATGCCGACGTCGACGGCAGCCACATTCAGGTGCTGCTGCTGACGCTCTTTTACCGGCATTTCCCCAAGCTCATCGCCGAGGGACACGTCTACATCGCCCAGCCGCCGCTGTTTCGCGTGGATGTCCCCAAATCCGGCCGCAAGCCCGAGAAGAAGCTCTACTGCTCGGACGACAAGGAGCTCAAGCGCACGCTTGCAAAGCTCGAAAAGGAAGGCATGACGCTTGAGAAGCTTTCCATCTCACGCTTCAAGGGTCTGGGTGAAATGAGCGAAAGACAGCTTGCCGAGGCCGCCTTCCATCCGGATACGCGCCGGCTTCTGCCCGTGAGTCTGGGCGATGTGGCGGCCGCGCAGACCGATGCCGTGATGGGACTTTTGATGAGCAAGGGCGAGGCCTCGGGTCGCCGCAGCTGGATGGAGCTGCACGGCGACGACGTCGAGCTTGATGTTTGAGGTATTGCGTTCGCCGCGCGGGCTTCTGGTTGCTAGACTGACAATCGTCGTGTCCCACTGATTTATTTGCAGGTGATTTATGGACAGCAAAAGCATTGTGAGCAGCATCATTGTGGCAGCGGGCATTGCGGGCGGTCTTGCCGTTCTCGGCACCCAGATCGACAGTGCGGTCGGCCGCTTCGTCGACCGCGACCGCGTGGTGACCGTCAAGGGACTTGCTGAAAAGCAGGTTCCCGCCGACCGCGTGATCTGGCCCCTGACCTTCCGTGAGCTCGGCAACGACCTGCAGCAGGTCTACGGACAGGTCAACTCGAAGGCCGACATGATCATCGCCTTCCTCCAGGCGGGCGGCATTGATGTCAGAGAAATCAGCCGCTCGGTGCCGACCGTCGACGACGCACAGGCGCTCAACTACGGCGGCAACCAGCGCGCGATGCGCTATGCGCTCACGCAGACCGTGACGGTTTCGACCAACAAGGTCAATGAGGTCCTCAAGCTCATGCAAAAGCAAAGCGAGCTGATCGGGCAGGGCATCACGCTGACAAACGACTACAACCACCGCACGCGCTTTGACTTCACGGGGCTCAACCAGATCAAGCCCGGGATGATTGAAACGGCGACCGTCAACGCCCGTGAGGCCGCGCAGAAGTTCGCGCAGGACTCGGGCTCGACGCTCGGCAAGATCCGACGCGCCAGCCAGGGGCAGTTCTCGATTTCAAACCGCGACGAGAACACCCCCTACGTCAAGAACGTGCGCGTCGTGACGACGGTGGAGTATTTCCTCAAGGACTAGCGGATGCGCGCGCATCGGGTCGACTTCGACCCGGTGTTGCGTCAGCCGCAGGTCAACTGCAAAGTTTTGGAGAACAAACAATGAAGAAGTTTCTGACGCTCACGGCCATCTGCGCGGCAGCAGCCGTGGGTCTTGCCGGCTGCGGCGACAACAGCAAGGAGGCTGCCGGCTCAAAGACCGCCGCCGCGCAGCCTGCCGCCGCGACGATCACGGTCGGCGCAACACCGGTGCCGCATGCTGACATCCTGAAGTTCATCCAGCCCGAGCTCAAGAAGCAGGGCGTCGACATGAAGATCATCGAGTTTTCCGACTACGTCAAGCCCAACATGGCGCTCTCGGACAAGGAGATTGACGCCAACTTCTTCCAGCACAAGCCCTATCTTGAGAGCTTTGCCAAGGAACGCAATCTCAAGCTTGCGGTGCTGTGCGCCGTGCACATCGAGCCCATGGGCATCTACTCAAAGAAGTTCAAGGACGTCAAGAGCTTTGGCGAGGGCGTCAAGGTTGCCATTCCCAATGATCCCACCAACGGCGGCCGCGCGCTCAAGGTGCTTGCTGACGCCGGGTTCTTCGGTCTGAAGGATGGCGTGGGCGTCAACGGCACGCCGGCCGACATTGTCAACAACGCCAAAAAGGTGCAGATCGTTGAGATGGAGGCCGCGGTTCTGCCGCGCACGCTCGACGATGTGGACTTTGCGGTCATCAACTCGAACTTCGCCATGGGCGTGGGCCTCAACCCGACCAAGGATTCGCTCTTTACAGAGTCCAAGGACAGCCCGTACGCCAATGTGGTTGCCATCCGCGAAGGCGACAACCGCGAGGCGATCAAGAAGCTCGGTGCGGCGCTCACCACGCCCGCGGTGCGCGACTTCATCACGAAGACCTACAAGGGAGCGGTGCTGCCGGCGTTCTAGACCTGCACGCTCCTCATCAAGTTCTCTTTTTGCGCGGTCGGCGGCCCTGGTCGTCGGCCGCTTTCTTTGTGCGCCGGCCCCCATGCGAGGCGGACCTGCACCGGCTGCAAGGGGGCCGGTGCGGCGTTTCTCTCAAAAGTATTGCCTGGGTGCGTGTGATGAGCTCTTAAGTCAAGAGATTCAGCATGCGGACGGCATCATCAGATGCGGCATGAATTGATGTTTGGGATCCGTATGCGGACTCCTAAACTGATGTCAGACGTCTACGCCGGCGTCTTCATCCCGCAGTTGGCCTTGAGGCCCTTTTCCTCGAGATACTCCACGCCCCAGGAATAGATCGCCTGCAGGATGGGCTGCAGACTGCGGCCGCGCTCGGAGAGGGCGTATTCGACCTTGGGCGGCACGACCGGGTAGACGCGGCGCGTGATGAGGCCGTCGCGCTCAAGTTCGCGCAGCTGCTGGGTGAGCATCTTGGCGGTGGCGCGCGGAATCAGACGCTGCAGCTGGGAAAAGCGCAGCGTGCCGTCAAAAAGATTCCAGACGATCAGGGTCTTGTATTTTCCGCCGATCAGGCGAAGCGTTGTTTCCACCGGGCAGTGCAGCTCCTCGGCGGCTGGACTGGCAGGGGACCCGGCATCGGGCGTGCAGCAGCAGGGCATGAAGGACTCCTTTGGCTTTCTTCGAATCTTGCGTCTGTGTTCTGGATTGAGGCGGCATCCGGCCTTTTTGCGCCGGATGCGCATCTCGATCCTTTCGCCATTATAACTATCAAAAAGGATAGTCGGTTTAGAAAGAGTGCATTCTTGCAATATGGAAACTTAAAGATAGAATGACTCAAAACAAAATCGGATGCGATCCCTGCATCCGGTCTTGCCAGAAGGTTTTTCGGACTCTTATGAACCAGAAGCACTACCAAATTACGGGGATGAGCTGCTCGGCGTGTTCGGCTCGTGTGAGTAAGGCGGCGCTTTCCGTTGCCGGTATTGCGGATGCCAGCGTCAATCTGCTCAAAAACGAGATGACGGTGCGCTTTGCCGACGATGCCCCGGACAATGCCGCCGATCAGGTGATCGAGGCCGTGGTGAAGGCGGGCTACGGCGCAGCCTTGAAGGGGGCGGCTCCGGCCGCCGGCCGCAAGCCCGAGCGCGCCGCAACGCCGGCTGCGGCCGCCCAGGCCGAGATCTCGGAGATGCGTCTGCGGCTGTGGCTGAGCATCGCCCTTTGCGTTCCGCTCATGTACCTGTCGATGGCGCCCATGCTGGGGCTGCCGATCCCGGGCTTTTTTGAGGGTGCGGCCAATGCTCCGGCCTTTGCGCTCACGCAGCTTCTTCTCACCATCCCGGTCGTCTTCATCAACTTCAAGTTCTACCGGATCGGCTTCAAGTCGCTTGCCGCGGGGGCGCCCAACATGGATTCGCTCGTGGCAATCGGCTCGGCCGCCTCGGTCGTCTTCGGGCTTTATGCGCTCTACCGGATGCTTTATGCGGCCTCCGCGGGCGACGCAGAGGTTCTCGCGCATTTCGCGCACAACCTCTACTTTGACTCGGCGGCGATGATTCTCACGCTCATCACGCTCGGAAAGTATTTTGAGGCGCGCGCCAAGGCGCGCACCACCGATGCGCTCGGGCGCCTGATGGAGCTTGTGCCCGACACTGCCGTGGTTCGCCGAAACGGCCTTGAGCAGACTGTCCCGGTCGAGAGCATTGTCGCGGGGGATCTGGTCGTCATCAAGACCGGCGAGCGCGTGCCGGTTGACGGCGAGATCGTCGAGGGCGAGGGGTGGGCCGATGAGTCGGCCATCACGGGCGAGAGCATTCCGGTGCACAAGATCCCGGGCGGCTCCGATTCAAGCCTGCCCTCAGGAGCTATGCTCATGCGCGGCCATGTCGTGATGCGCGCCACGCGCGTGGGCGAGGACACGACGCTTTCGCAGATCATCCGGCTTGTCGACGAGGCCACGTCCTCCAAGGCGCCGGTCGCGCGCCTTGCCGATCGAATCAGCGCCATTTTTGTGCCCGTGGTCATCGGCATTGCGCTCGTGACGGCCGTGGTCTGGCTGATCCTGGGCGCCGACGCGGAATTTGCCTTTACGGCCGCCGTCAGCGTGCTTGTCATTTCCTGCCCCTGTGCGCTTGGCCTTGCAACGCCCACGGCCATCATGGTCGGCACGGGCAAGGGGGCTGAAAACGGCATTCTCATCAAGTCGGCCGAGGCCATCGAAAAGTGCCGCGCCGTCACGACCGTCATTCTCGACAAGACCGGCACGATCACCGAGGGGCGTCCGGTTCTCACCGATGTCATTTCACAGGGAGGGCGGACCTCCGGCGAGCTTCTTGCGCTTGCCGCCGCCGTTGAGGCCAAAAGCGAGCATCCCCTGGCGCACGCCGTGGTCGATGCCGCCGCCCGCGCAAAGCTTGCCGTCCCCGAGGCCTCCGGGTTCGGACAACGGCAGGGCCTTGTTTATGCAGATGCGGCGGGCGCGCTCATCGAGATCGGCAACAAGACGCTGCTGCCCGCCGGCCATCCGCTCTTTGATGCCCTCAACCGACTCTCCGAGCAAGGTAAGACCGTGCTCGTCGTGCGCGTCGACGGCGCTCCTGAGGGGCTTGTTGCCGTGGCCGACGCCGTCAAGCCCGACAGCCGCGGAGCTGTTGAGGCGCTGCAGGCCCTCGGCATGAAGGTCTGGATGGTGACGGGCGACAATGACCGCACCGCCCGCGCCGTGGCCCGCACGGTCGGCGTGGACCATGTGGTGAGCGAGGTGCTTCCGGCCGACAAGGCGCGCATCGTGCGTGAGCGCCAGGCCGCCGGCGAACGGGTTCTCATGGTGGGCGACGGCATCAACGACGCGCCGGCGCTTGCGCAGGCCGACGTCGGCATGGCCATCGGCGCGGGCACCGACGTGGCGCTTGACTGCGCCGACATCGTGCTCATCAAGAACCGGCTTGCCGATGCCGTCGGCGCCGTGGAGCTCTCCCAGGCCGTGATGCGCAACATCAAGCAGAATCTTTTCTGGGCTTTCTTCTACAACGTGATCGGCATTCCGCTTGCCGCAGGCGTTCTCTACAGCGCCTTCGGCTGGCTTCTCAACCCGATGTTTGCCGCCGCGGCCATGTCGATGAGTTCAGTGACCGTGGTCTCCAATGCGCTGCGGCTGCGCGGCTTCAAGCCGGCGCGCGCCCTGCATGCGGCCCGTGCCGCCCAGGTCTGCGCCCTGCAGCCGCCTCTGGCGGCTCCCCAGGAACTGAATCTGACCCGCGTGCAGGGCGCCGCTCCCGCAGCCTCGGCAGAGAATTCTTCAACCGGCGCCGGCTCCCAGTCCGGCGCAGCAACTACTACAAGGAGTATTCAGATGGAAAAAGTGATCGATATTGACGGCATGCAGTGCTCGCACTGCACGGGTTCCGTGCAAAAGAAGCTCTCGGGCATGCCCGGCGTCTCCAAGGTCGAGGTGAGCCTTGAGGGCAAGTGCGCCCGCGTGACGGTCGACGACACTGTGACCGACGAGGCGCTTCTTGCCGCGGTCAACGAGCTCGGCTTCACCGCAAAGGGCGTTCGCGAGGCTTGATTCCTGCAGCCAGGCCGCGACCGGCCGCCTTCCGTTGTCAAGAAGACTTCGGACGGCGGCCGTTTTTTTTGCCCGCTGAAGTGCGTTTTCTCGCCAAGGGGTGCTGATGACGCCCGCAAATGGTTATGATCGGACGACAACCCATGCAGATTGAGGCAATCGATGTCCGAGTCCATTGAACAATCCAACAAGCCCCTGATCAGCGCTCAAACCGTGCGGCGAATTCTGGCCTTTCGCGATGCGCGCAGCTGGGCTCAATTTCACAATCCGAAGGATCTGGCGATTTCGCTCAGCCTTGAGGCCTCGGAGCTTCTTGAGTGCTTTCAATGGTCAGGCGCCGACACAGAGGTCGAGCGCAAGCGCGCGCAGATGTGCGAGGAGCTCAGCGACGTTTTGATCTACGCCGTTCTCTTTGCCGAGCGGCTCGGCATCGACGTCGACGCCGCCATGCAGGCCAAGATCAAGGCCAATGAGGCCCGGTATCCCGTCGAGAAGAGCTTCGGCAGCGCGGCCAAGTACGATGAGCTCAAGGGGCGCAGCTAGTCATGCCGATCGTCTACAAGGACAGCATGCGCAACTTTCACCGGGATCTCGACGTCATCCCGGATCGGCTCGCCGACCCCGGCGTGAATCTGGCGGCCTACCGCAGGACCGCGCAGTACCGCTCCTGGCGCAATTCGCTTGCCTACATGTCGAACATGCTCCGGGACGCGGATGTGCGCGACGACTGCGGCGTTCTCATCGAATTCAAGCTGCCGTCGACGAGCCGTCGCATCGACTTCATCGTCACCGGCTGCGACCGGCAGGGCGCAAAGAATTTCGTCATCGTCGAGCTCAAGCAATGGGACCGGGCCGAGCCCGTGCCCGACAAGGAGGGCGTCGTTCTTGCCAATGTCGCCGGCAGCGTCTTCAAGGAGACGAGTCACCCGTGCTACCAGGCCTGGTCCTACCAGCTCTTTCTTGAGAACATGCTCGACAGCGTGCGCAGCAACCATCTGCATGCCGCGGCCTGCGCCTACATGCACAACTATCCCTACGACGGAATTGAGACCGATCCCCTGGCAAGGCCCCCCAATCGACAGCTCGTCGAACAGACGCCGCTTTTCGGCATGTACGACCGGCTCAGGCTCGGGCGCTTCATTTCCGAGCGCGTCGGCTGCGGCGACGGCGAGGAGATCATGCAGCTGCTTGCCGACGGCAAGGTGGTGCCGAGCACCCGGCTCGTCGACATGGTCACAAACCTCTTTGATGAAAGCAGCCCTCGCTCCTTTACTCTCATCGACGAGCAGAAGGTTGCCTTTGAGACCATCATGTCGGCCGTGCGCACGGCTGCGGCGCACGGCCATGAGAAGACCTGCGTGATCATCAAGGGCGGCCCGGGCACGGGCAAGAGCGTCGTGGCCATGAGCGCGTTCGCGCGCATGCTCCGGGAGTTTCGCGACGATGAGCATCGCCGCAACATCTGCTTTGTGTCGCCCACGGCATCCTTTCGCACGGTCATGATGTCGATGCTCGTGGGGAAGGGAAGAAAAAGAAGCGATCGAGAGCGCTACCTCGCCTACGTGGGCTCGCTCTTCAAGTCGGGCATGTGCTTTTTTGAGGCGCCCGCAGGCTTGCGCCTGAACCGCTTTCCCGCCAACCAGTATCACTGCCTCATTGTCGACGAGGCGCACCGCCTGCACTCCGTGCAGAACATGTACCGCGGCAGCAACCAGATCGAGGACGTGATCAACGCCGCGCGCGTCTCGGTCTTCTTTGTCGACGACAACCAGGCGCTGCGCCCCTATGACATCGGTTCAGAGGAAAGCATCACGGCCGCCGCGCAAAAGTACCGCGCCCGCGTCGTGAAGGAGGACCTGAGCGCGCAGTTTCGCTGCCGCGGCTCCGACGGCTTTCTCAACTGGCTTGCCGAGGTTCTCGGGCTTGAGGAGGCCGGCAGCACGGCCAATGCCGACGGCTGGGATCAAGACCAGTTTGACTTTGACGTCGTCGACACGCCCGAGGAGGTTCTTGCGTTCGTGCGCGAGAAAAACGCCCGCGCCGCCGGGGAGCATCAGGTCGTGCAGGGCCGAAGCGTGTTTGCAGGGGCGAGACTGCTTGCGGGCTACGCCTGGCCCTGGACAAGGGAGAACAACCTGCACGCTGAGGTCAAGGACGTCGATCTCGGTACGGTGAAGCTGGCCTGGAACAACCGCGCGGCAAGCTACAAGTGGGCGACCGACCCGGGCACGATGGACGAGGTGGGCTGCGTGCACACAAGCCAGGGTCTGGAGTTTGACTGGGTCGGCGTCTTCATCGGAAACGATCTGCGCTACGACCCCGAGAAAAAGCGCCTTTATGCCGACATCGACAGCTATTTCGACAAGGGCGGCAAGAACGGTCTGGGCAAGACGAAGCAGGAGCGCAGCCGCAATCTTCTGAAGTACGTCTGCCGCTGCTATCGGGTGCTTCTTTCGCGCGGCGTGCACGGCGCGCGCGTGTACTGCTGCGACAAGGCCCTGTCCGAGTATCTGAAGGCGCGTCTGGCGGCGGTTAGGTCCCGGTAGGCGCCGGTGAACTATGCCGGGCTGGATTCCCTGCGGCGTCCTGCTGCAGCGGCTGTCAGCGCGCGCCCTTGATGAGGGCGCTTTCCCGGGCCTTTTTTTCAGAGGCCCGGGGCGCACGGCTAGAGCCTGCAGGTCGGCACCCCGCAGGCCATGCGGGTGTCGTCAAAAAAGTCCTGGGGAAACTCGGGGCCCGCCTTGATCTTGATGGGGTCGTGGTCAAGGCCCTGCTCGGGCTCAAACATCCCGTCGACGTTTGACGGCTCAAGCCCGCGCATCAGTCCCGGGGGAACGACTCGAACCGGCGTTCTTGCAAATGTCCCGACAAAGGAGCTGCGGCGCCGCACCCCGGCAAAAAGCCTGGGCGGGATGTCGACGAGCCCGCTTTCGGCGAAGGTGCCGTTGAAGGAGCGGGCCTGCGCCGTGCCGGAAAAAAGCTCCTCGGGGACGTGCTCAAGATTCCTGCACCGCAGAAAGGCCTGCGAGAAGTCCTCGGCCTGGAGGTTGGCGGCAAAAAGCTGCCGGTTGACCGACTCAAGGCCGCTTTGCGCAAAGACCCCGACGAAGGACACCGTGTAGATGAGCGGAAAGAAGAGCGACTCGGGCACGCTCTTTAGTTCCGGCAGGCCCGCAAAGGTGTACTCGAGATGGGTGAGGTGCGTGTTGTGCGCAAAAAGCGCCGACACGAGCGAATTGAGGCGCTGCGGCGGATAGTCGCGGTGCCAGATGCGCGCGTGCGTGGCAAGCGTTCCGGTGCCGTCCTCGACAAGCTGCGGCACGGGCTGCAGGATCGCCGTCGTCTGTTCGGGCAGAATCAGGACGCCGGCGGGCAGGGGACCGCCGAAGTCGATCGTCATCTGCTGCTTGGTCTGCGCGGTCTTGAGGGCGATTTCGGTGACCGAGTCGACCTGTCGACGCCGCACCTCGGTCTGATTGGCATACTCAACGATGATGTTGGCGCACGAGGCGGCGATGGCCGGACCGGCGACGACGCGCACCACCACAAAGGGCTCGCGTTTGTCGGGCGTGATTTCAAGAACGAGTTTGGTCATGAGGGCGTCGCTCGTGGTGATCAGGAAATGGAGAAGTAGTCAAGCGTCTTGTCGCGCGGCCGGCTGCGGTAGCTCTCGGGCAGCCCAAGCATGCTCTTGCAGAAGGCGAACATGCCGTCGACGGCGGCCGCGCCGAGCCCTGCAAGCAGCGTGTCGGGGACGTTTTCAAGCTTCACGCACCCGGCGAAGGCCTGCTCAAGGTTGGTGATGTCCGGGTTGTTTGCAAAAAGCTCCGGCGGCAGCGACGTCAGCTCCCGGCGGTTGGCCGCCCATCCGCAGAAGTCGCCGCGCATTCCGGCGATGCGCGGATGCAGCCTCGGCAGCGGCGTCAGGATGCGGCGCACGTGGGCTCCGAGCTGAAACGGGCGCACGGCCTCGTTGGCGGTGCTGTGAATGCAGACGCGGTAGGGGAGAACTTCATCATAGGCGTGCTCGAGGGCATCGGTCTTGTTCCAGTCGATGCGCTCGATGTGTCCGTCGCCCCAGTCGACGAGCAGATCGCCCTTGAGCTCAAGGTCAATCGGATAGAAGATTGCCACCTGCTCGGGCACGCGGGCGATTCCGGGCACCCATTCAAATTCAAAGGCCGGGTCCGAGGCGCGGGCTGCGGGCCGCACCCAGCCCATCTCCTCGCGCCGGCTGGGCTCGCACCAGGAGAAAAGGCTGCTCGAGGCCCCTTCAAGAAAGCCCTCCATGCAGACGGCAAGCTCCTTGTTTGCAAAGGGGTGCTCGATGCGCTCAAGCATCCGGCAGCGCGCGAAGGTCTCCTCGCAGATCGTTCCCGCATCGGCCTGGGCGAGCAGTCCGGCCGGAATGCTGATGAGCGACGAATCGGCAAACGTGCGCACGAGCGACTTCAGCTTCCGGCAGGGGGAGAAGAACGAGGGCTCAAGCCTTGTGACCGCGCAGTGCCGGAAGGCTTCGTCAAAGAAGGCAAGCTGCGGGTTGTTGCCGAGCAGCTCCGGGCACAGGTGCGAGAGCGTGCACACGCCCGTCTGCGGGTCGTCGGGCACGAGCCGCGGCAGCGTATCGTCCGGCCTGAGGCGATTCTTGTCATCGGTCTCCCCGCGCGTGAGCACGGGCAGCGCCGAGTCGATCGAGACCGTCTGCGAGGGGAGCTGAGCAAGCGGCAGAAAGCCGCTCTCAGTCCTGATGCGGATCGTCTGGCTGCCCTGCGCGGCGTAGCTGTGCGAGGCGGTGACCTTCGGCGCGCTGCCCGGGTTGTTGACCATCTCGGTCAGGGCGCTGTCGGAAATCGTGCAGTCCACGGCATTGATGCGACCGTCTCCCCAGTCAATGCGCACTTCCCCGATGAGCTCCGCGGCAAGTTGCGGCACGGCGTAAAAGGAAATCGTCACGGTTTCGTCGGGCCGGCACAGGAGGGTCGCGACGAGTTCATGCGCGTCAGTCGATAGGGTGGACATGCGTGTGGTCTGGTGTACTGCTGTTTTGTGGTCGGCGTGCTGCCGGGCTCGGGCGGGACGCTCTGAAAGGAGGGCGTCCCGGACATTTTAGGAGGCAAAGACCTCGGCCGTGTCGCAGAAGGCCTCCAGAAGGGCATCAAAGCCGCAGACGTTGAGCGTCATCGTGCAGTGCGGCGCAAGCACGGCCTTGGGTCGAAAGCCCACGCCGAATCCGGCGGCCGAGACCATGCCGACATCGTTGCTGCCGTCGCCCGAGCAGATGGCGGCTGACGGCGTCAGTTCCATGGCGCGCATCGTCTTTTCAACGAATGCGCGCTTGCCCGCGGCATCGATGATGGCGCCGCCGTCGGGGCCCGTGACGCCCCCCGTAAACCGTCCGTTTTCAATGCCGATGACGTTGGAGTGCGTGCCGGTCATCGCAAGTCTGCGCCGCACGACCTCAGTGACGACGGTAAAGCCCGAGCTCACCACATAGGTGGCAAGTCCCGCCTTCTGCAGGCGCGGCATGAGCTGCGCAACGCCGGGGTTGAGCTCGATTTCCGAGCAAAGCGCATCGATGCAGTGCGCGTCGAGCCCTTTGAGCAGCGCCACGCGCGCCCGAAGGCTTGATGCGTAGTCCTTGATTTCGCCGGTCATCGCCTTGTGCGTGATCTCAGCGCACGCCTCGCCAAGGCCGAGCATGCGCGCCATCTCGTCGAGCGTTTCATTGGCCACGAGCGTGGAGTCCATGTCAAAAAACGCCGCCTGAAACGACGCCAGCGCAAGCGTATGCGGCACAAGGACGCAGTCAAGACCCGCGGCGCGGCTTTTCTCGCGCAGCGCCTCAAGCGCGGCGCCCTCTAGGGGCGCAACCCCGCGCAGGCGCACCGAGCGCGAGGCCGCAAGCGTCGTCTCGCAATGGATGTCGGCGCCGATGGCGGCAAGAAAGTCGCGGGCCCCTTCAAGACCTGCGGCATCGGGGGCTGCGAAAACGAGATCGAGTCGGTCAACGGAATTCATCAAAAAAGCTCCTGGGCAGTCAATGTTTTGGTCAAGCGCGGGCAAGGCACGGGCATCATGCCGGCTGCGGCCGCAGGGGATCGAGCACGGCGCGAATCGCCCTGAGCCTGGCATCAAGTCCTGAGGTTGAGATGGTCATGCGCAGCTTCTCGCCCGCAAGCATGCGCAGGTCGCGCCGGCTTTGCAGCAGGGCGAAGAACCTTGCCGGCTCAAAATTCGGTCGTGCGGCGAAGGTGAAGACGATGGCGCCTTCGGCGGCGTCGATCTTGCGCACGCCGATCTCGGTGCAGACAAGCCTCAGGCGATGCGTCATCACAAGGGCGCGCGCCGCCTCGGGAAGCTTGCCGTAGCGGTCGATCAGATCGTCGGTGACGGCCTCAAGCTCCGTGCGGGTCTGCGCGGCGGCCAGACGCTTGTAAAAGGACAGCCGCGTGCTCACGTCGCCGATGTAGTCCGAGGGCAGCAGCGCGGGCATGTGCAGGTTGATTTCCGTGAGCGTCTCAAAGGGCTTTTCAAAGTCGGGCTCCTCGCCGCGCTGCAGCGACTTCACGGCGCTCTTGAGCATCTGCGTATACAGATCAAAGCCCACCTGCGCCATTTCACCGCTTTGCTCGTCGCCGAGAACCTCGCCGGCGCCGCGGATCTCAAGATCGTGCATCGAGAGATAAAAGCCGCTTCCGAGGTCCTCGAGGTTTTGAATCGCCTCAAGCCGGCGTTCGGCGTTTTTCGTCATCGCCTCCTGGTCGGGCGTGAGCAGATAGGCGTAGGCCTGGTGGTGCGAGCGGCCGACTCTGCCGCGCAGCTGGTGCAGCTGCGCCAGGCCAAAGCGGTCGGCGCGGTGAATGATGATGGTGTTGGCGATCGGTACGTCGATGCCCGTCTCAATGATGGTCGTGCACACGAGCAGGTTGAAGCTCTGGCGGTAGAACTCGCGCATGACGTGCTCGAGCTCGCGCTCGCCCATCTGGCCGTGCGCAACGGCAATGCGCGCCTCGGGTACGAGTTCGTGCAGCATCTCGGCGCGGTGATTGATGGTGGCCACGTCGTTGTGCAGGAAGTAGACCTGGCCGCCGCGCTTGAGTTCGCGCACCACCGCCTCGCGGATCAATTCCCTGGACTCGCGCCGCACGAAGGTCTTGATGGCCAGGCGCTTTTCGGGCGCCGTGGCAATCACCGAGAAGTCGCGGATGCCCTCCAGACTCATGGCAAGCGTGCGCGGAATCGGCGTGGCGGTGAGCGTGAGCACGTCGACCTCGCTTCGAAGCGACTTCAGCCGCTCCTTCTGCCGCACGCCGAAGCGGTGCTCCTCGTCGATCACCACAAGGCCCAGGCGGTCAAAGCGCACCTTTTCGCCCAGAAGCTTGTGCGTGCCGATGGCGATGTCGATTGTGCCGTCGGCCAGGCCCTCAAGGGCCTGCGTGGTCTGCCTCCCGGTGCGAAAGCGCGACATCAGGGCAATCTTGACGGGCCAGGCGGCAAAGCGGTCCCGGAAGGTCTGGGCGTGCTGCTCGGCCAGAAGCGTCGTCGGACACAGCACCGCCACCTGCCTGCCGTTCATGACGGCGATGAAGGCCGCGCGAAGCGCCACCTCGGTCTTGCCGAAGCCCACGTCGCCGCAGACGAGCCGGTCCATCGGGCGCCCTGAGTGCATGTCGGCGAGAACCGCGTCGATGGCCGCGGCCTGATCGGGCGTTTCTTCAAAGGGAAAGCCCTCGCAGAAGGCCTCGTATTCGGAGACGTCAGAGAACTTGAACCCCTGGCGAGCCTCGCGAAGCGCATAAAGGTGCAAAAGCTCGGCGGCCGTGTCGCGCACCTTCTGCGCGGCCTTGCGTCGGGCCTTGTCCCATTCGCCGCGGCCGAGGCTGTGCAGCGGGGCATGCTCGACGTCGGCGCCCGTGTAGCGGCTGATGAGGTGCAGCTGCGCCACCGGAACAAAAAGCTTGGCGTCCTGCGCGTAGTCAATGCGCAGAAATTCAGCCGCGCCGTCGCCCGTCTCGATGGTTTCAAGCCCATGGTAGCGGCCCACGCCGTGCTCGGCGTGCACCACGGGGTCGCCCTCGCGCAGCTCGCTGATGTCGCGAATCATCGCCTCGACATTGGTGCTGCGCGACTTGAGCCTTGAGCGGCGCGCCGCAGCCTTGATCGAGTAGAGCTCGTTTTCGGTGACGACGGTGATCTTTTCGGAGGCGATGGAAAAGCCGCAGTGCAGCGGGCCGACGGTAAGACTCACCGAAGCTGCTGAGCCGAGAAAGGCCGCCGCGCTCTCGACTTCGACGGGAGCAAGCCCAGCCTCTGAAAGCAGCTCCGACAGGCGCGATGCGCGGCCCGCGGAACTGGCCATGACAAGCGTGCGATAGCCCTGGACGACCTGGGAGTCGAGAAAGGCCTTGAGCCTTGCGGCCGGATCCTTGGCCTTGCGGTCGATTTCAATGTTGGCGGCAATGCCCGGCTGCGGGCACTCGATCACGATGCGCCCGAAATTCTTGAGGCCGGTGAAGAACTCCTCGGCGGTTTCAAAGAGCTCCCCGGCCTCGAGGACGGGATGGGCGGGGTCGTGGGAGAGAAACTTCGCGCGCTGCGCGGTTTCCGTAAAAAAGCGCGTCAGCGCCCCCTCGACGTCGCCCGAGAAAACAATGGTGCTCTGCCCGGGAAGATAGTCGACGAGCGTTGCCGTTTCAGAAAAGAAAAGCGGCAGATAGTACTCGATGCCTGAACTCGGGATGCCGTTGCCGATGTCCTTGTAGACGGGCGACTTGTTCGGGTCTCCGGCAAAGCGCTCGCGCCAGCGCGTGCGAAAGGCGCTGCGCGCCTCTTCATCCATCGGAAACTCGTGGCCGGGAAGAATGCGGATGCTCTGCGTCTCGCCCGTGCTTCGCTGCGTGTCGGGGTCAAAGTAGCGGATGGCGTCGATTTCGTCATCAAAGAGGTCCAGCCGCAGGGGAACGTCCGCGCCCATGGGGAAGATGTCGACGATGCCGCCGCGCACGCAGAATTCGCCCGGGGCAACCACCTGCTCGACGCGTCCGTAGCCGGCGGCGACGAAGCTCTCCTCGAGCCTTTGCGTGCTGATCGTCTGTCCCTTGTCGAAAAAGAAGGTGCTCGAGGCAATGTAGCTGCGCGGAGCAATGCGCTGCGCGGCCGTCACGGCCGTGGCGATCAGAACGTCGGGCTTGTCGTCCGGGTCGGCCGACTGAAGCCGGTAGAGACTTTCAAGCCGCTCGCTCACAAGGTCCGGGTGCGGACTCATGGCATCGTAGGGCAGGGTCTCCCAGTCGGGAAACACCGCGCAGCGCAGCTGCGGATCGATCCAGGACAGTTCATCGGCAAAGCGGGTCAGATCGGCGGGATCGGCGCAGATCACAAACGCCATGCGGCCCTCATCCCTTGCCTTTCGGGCGATGCTTGCCAGAGCCAGGGCATCGATGGCCGAGGGCAGCGTTTGAAGCGCCAGTCTGCGGCCGGCCGCAGGCAGCGCATAGGGCTTGAGGGCGCCGTTGTAGAACGTCTCTGACATCGTTGGTTCAAAGCGGGAAGATCGTGTGGGGTGGGGCGGGGCGCGCAGGCGCAGACAATGTTTTGCAGGGAAACCGTATTGCCGGCGCAGTCTTCAGACAACAAACGGGCGCCAGCCCAAGGCCGAGCGCCCGTTTCCTGCTGTGCGCAGCAATTTTAGTCAAGCCGCCTATGATTGTTTGCGCCCGACAAGCTTTTGCAGATGCTCGGGCAGCCGGCCCGTGTTGGCGATGATGTCGCCGAAGGCGTCGTCGACGCCCGAGGCCTCGTCGGTGCGCATGGCCGACTCAACGCACACCAGCGCCCGCTCCACCTGTTCGGCCTCCTCGGCGTCGATCGTGCGCAGGACCGTGTTGCGAAAGACGAGCACGTGGTCGCCCGCGGCGACCTCGTCGTCGGAAAACGACGTATCCACCTCGCGGGTCATGCCGTTGCGCTCGACAAGCGCCTCGGTGGGGGAAAGCACTTCGGAGACCTTCATGGGAATGGCGATGCACATATCGAGGGCGTCCTCACGGTAGGGGCAAAATGGCGGGCGGCAAGGAGCCCGCCGGAAAGAAATCAGATCATGTCCTTGGGAAAGAAGCGCACGTCGCCCAGGCGGGAGGCCTCCTGCTCGGAGGGTCGCGTGGCTTCGTAGTAATCCTGGGCAAGCGAGCTGTAGGTGAGCTCCGGAGCCTTCTCGCCCTCGGGCCGCGGCTCGAAGGCGTAGCCCCACTCAGTCAGAAGGGCATGCGCTCTTTCAACGGCGGGCTCCACCATCGGGCGCACCTCCTCGGAGAGCGATCCGCCGTAGTCGTCAAGAATCT
The DNA here is from genome assembly GCA_944390745.1 of uncultured Duodenibacillus sp. Taxonomy (GTDB): domain Bacteria; phylum Pseudomonadota; class Gammaproteobacteria; order Burkholderiales; family Burkholderiaceae_F; genus Duodenibacillus. The sequence continues at coordinate 208,204 of CALXQK010000005.1, forward strand.
TGGGCTGCACGGCGACGACGGCGATGCGGCCGGGTTCCTTGCCCTTCAGTTCGGCAAGCGCCAGAACGTCATTGAGCCCGGTCTGGTGCGGGGAGATCTTGGTGCTCGACCAGCGCAGCACCTCCTCGCCGGTGAGCACGCGAAGCGTCCCCGGCGCCGCGCCGAGGTCGGCGCAGTCAAAAAAGAGAAGATCACGCGTGGCCTCGACATATTCGAGCAGATACATGCCGAGCGTGCCGCCGTCCATGATGCGCACGCCCCTGGGCGAGCGGTAGCGCTCGTTGAAGCGCTCAACGGCGCGAACGCCGAAGCCCTCATCGGCCCACAGGATGTTTCCTGCACCCAGAATGAGAAGATCAGTCTTTTCAAAAATGTCGTCCATGGCGTCTGTCTGCATCGGGCTGGTCAAACAAAAGCCCCTTTCTTTTCGAGAGACCCGGAAGGCCTTGAAAGGAAAGGGGCGGCGGAGCGCTCCCCCCTGGACTGCAGTCTAGCCCCGCGGTGCGGGGCTTCGCCTCATCCAATGGGAGAGGAGCGGGTACTACTCGTGGTTGCCGTGCTTGAACATTCTCAAGCCGCTCGTCATCGAGCTGATGGTCGTGGCGCCGCCCATCACGTCCTCGCGGAAGCTCATGTAGATATGGGCAATCGAGAACAGGATGAAGACGTACATCAGCGCGTGATGCGTGGTGCGCACGGCCTGGGCGTCGCCAAAGAGCACGAACACCCAGTCAAACCAGGCCATCCAGCCGGTGTCGGCGCCCCAGGCCTGTGCGTAGAGCGCCAGACCCGTGATGATGATGCCGATGCTGCCGAGCGTGAACATGAAGAACATCGCGCACTGCGCCAGCGGATTGTGACCGGCGTACTCGGGCGAGGCCGGGCGGAAGAAGAGGTAGTACTTCACCTGCTCAAAGAGCATCTTCCACCACTTCAGGCTCCAGAGCGGCGGCACGAGGATCATGCGCGAGTAGCGGTTGCCCACGATGCCCCAGTACAGGCGCCCGATGAAGGTCACCGTAAAGATGATGCCCGCAACGAAGTGCGCCAGACGGATGTAGGCAAAGTCGTAGGTCGCCCATGTATCGCCCAGGTTGGCCACAAGCGGCGCGCCGATCAGAAAGCCCGTGACGATCATCACGAACATGCACACCGCCATCAGCCAGTGCCACACGCGTACGGGGGTTTCCCAGACGTAAAGCGGATGCGTGCCGGCGGCAACGTCCACTTCAAAGGTGACGGGATCAATTTTCATAATGAATCCTTGTAAAGATCTCCCTGCGGAAGGCCTTACGGCTCCCTGCCCGTAGGCCGGGGCCGGGACCTGCCGCGAGAGCCCTGGCGTCCGCCCGGGCATCCGGCGAGGGATGGGTCCGGACAAGCGCCGCAGGCCGGAGAAATTAGCGGACCTTGACGCTCACGAGCTCCTTGCCCTTGGTGTCAAGCACGTGCGTGGCGCAGGCCAGGCACGGGTCGAAGCTGTGGATCGTACGAAGGATTTCGAGCGGCTCCTCGGGCTTGGCGAGAACCGTGTCGAGCAGCGACGACTCGAAGGCGCCGTGGTTGCCCGCCTCGTCGCGCGGCGAGGCGTTCCAGGTCGTGGGAACCACGGCCTGCCAGTTGGCGATCTTGCCGTTTTCGATCACGCACCAGTGGCCGAGCGCGCCGCGCGGAGCCTCGCAGGCGCCCACGCCGCGGCACTTGGCGGGCCACGTCTTGGGTTCCCAGAACTCCATGTTGGCGGCGGCTTCGTCGCCGGCCTTGATGTTGGCGATGAGATCGTCGACGTACTTGACCATCATGTCAGCCATGAAGACGGACTCGATGCAGCGCGCGGCGGTGCGGCCGAGCGTGGAGAACATCGCCTCAAGCGGCGCGTTGAGCTCGGTGAGCACGGCCGTGGCCGGCTCCTTGTACTGCGGCATGTTCTTGGCCACGCCCATGACCACGCGGGCCAGCGGGCCGACCTCCATCATGTGGCCCTTCCAGCGCGGGCTCTTCACCCAGGTGTACTTGCCGGTCTTCGACAGCCAGTTGAACTTGGTCTTCGAGCCGTCCGAGCCCTCGCCCAGGGCAAAGGCGTGGTCGGTCACGCCGTCCCAGGGATGCAGACCCTTCTTCTCGCCCGGGTACTTGTACCAGGAGTGATCGACGAATTCCTGAATCTCGTCGGGATTGCGCAGGTCGACGTCGTGGATCTCATTGAGCTTGCCGTCGATGATGGCGCCCATGGGCATCATCAGGCTTTCCTGCGTCCACTCGTTGGCGCGCTCGGGGAAGTCGCCGTAGCACAGCAGGTTCTTCGAGCTGATGCCGCCGCCGATCTTGAACCACTCGGGGTACATGCTCGCAATCGCCTTGACGTCGGGCAGGTAGACGTTGTTGACGAAGGCCACGCACTTCTTGGCGATGTCGCGCATGTAGTTCATGGTGACTTCGTTGACCATCACGCCGGCAGCGCCCGTGTCGTGCATGTTGATCGGGCAGGCCACGCCGCCCACGAGATAGTTCGGGTGCGGGTTCTTGCCGCCAAGAATCGTATGGATCTTGACGATCTCCTTGTGGAACTCGAGCGCCTCAAGGTAGTGCGCCACGGCAAGCAGATTGACGGCCGGCGGCAGCTTCATGGCCGGATGGCCCCAGTAGCCGTTCTTGAAGATCGACAGCTGGCCGGTGGCCACGAACTTCTTGAGGCGGTTCTGGATGTCGCGGAAGTAGCCGGCGGTGGCCAGATGATGATGCGGGCTGATCTTCTGCTGGATTTCAGAAGTCTCGCGCGGATCGGCCGACAGGGCGCTCACCACGTCGACCCAGTCAAGGGCGTGCAGCTGGTAGAAGTGCGTGATGTGATCCTGCACATAGAGCGTCGCATTCATCAGGTTGCGGATGATGTTGGCGTTCTTGGGGATCTTGATGCCGATGGCGTCCTCAACGGAGCGCACGGCCGCCAGAGCGTGGATGCCCGTGCAGACGCCGCAGATGCGTTCGACGAACGCCCAGGCGTCGCGCGGGTCGCGGCCCTTGAGAATGACTTCGAGGCCGCGCCACATGGTGCCGGTGCTCATGGCATCGACGATCTTGCCCGAGGCATCGATCTCGGCCTGGACGCGCAGATGGCCCTCGATGCGGGTGACCGGATCGACGACGACGCGGCGGGTGTTAGCGGTTGTAGACATTATTCACCTCCGAGATCCTTGTTGTTCTGCTTGGCGCGAGCCTGGCTCACGGCACTGAGGGCCGCATGAGCGGCGGCGGCAACGCCGACGATGCCCACGGTGGCAAGACCCACCTTGTCGACGGTGGCCTCGACGCCGAACCAGCCGGGCGGCAGGATTTCCGGTTCGTGTTCGTAGAAGCTGCCCTTGTCAAAGAAGTTGTTCTCCGAGCAGCCGATGCAGCCGTGGCCGGACTTGACGGGCCAGGACAGGCCCTCGTTCCACTCGATGGTCGAGCAGGCGTTGTAGGTGGTCGGGCCCTTGCAGCCGACCTTGTAGAGGCAGTAGCCGAGCTTGGCGCCCTCGTCGTCGAACTTCTCGACGAACTGGCCGGCGTCGAAGTGGGCGCGGCGGTAGCACTTGTCGTGGATGCGCTGGCCGTAGAACATCTTCGGACGGCCGAGGCGGTCCAGAGGCGGCAGACGGTCGTAGGTGAGGATGTAGGTGATGACGCCCGTCATCACCTCGGGAATCGGCGGGCAGCCCGGAACGAGTACGACGGGCTTGTCGGTGATCACGTCGGTGATGGGCACCGACTTGGTGGGGTTGGGCTTGGCAGCCTGCACGCAGCCCCACGCAGCGCACGAGCCCCAGCCGATGACGGCCTTGGCGTTGGCGCAGACATGCTTGATCTTGTTGAGGAAGACTTCACCGCCGGGGATGCAGAACACGCCGTCGTCGCCGAGCGGAATGTTGCCTTCCACGGCAACGATGTACTGGCCTTTGTATTTCTCAATGGTGTCCTCAAGCGCGGCCTCGGCCTGGTGACCGGCTGCGGCCATGATCGTGTCGTCGTAGTCGAGACTGATCATGTTGAGAACCATGTCAGCGGCAATTGGGTTGAAGCTTCGAATGAAGGATTCCGTGCAGCAGGTGCATTCAAGGCCGTGCAGCCACACGACGGGCGTGCGGGGCTTGGTCTGCATGGCCTGAGCAATTTCCTGCGCGCCGGCGCTGCCGAGCCCGAGGCTTGCAGCTGTCAGAGAGCAGAACTGCAGAAAGCTTCGGCGGCTGATGCCTTGACGGCGCAGCGCTTCGTATTGCGTCTCAAACATGTTGTATTTCTCCTTTGCCTTGGAGTCGCTGAAGGCTCCAGAGGATTTGGGGTTGATTCTGCCTCGGGAGCGTGCACGGGCGTGCTTCGGCGCCAAGGCTTGCATCGATGTTAAAGAGGCGCTTTTGCAGTGCAAATACATCGGAAGTATTTTTTCTAGTTCTTTCTGACTACCAAGATACGACAGATGGATGATTGTTACAGGTTTGGACAAATCGAACTAGGTCGAAAGGATGATGCCGGATGACTGACTCAGAAATTTCTTCGTAGGGTTTACGCAACAACAATCCGACCGTTCTGATCGGCAAACAGTTGAAAAAAGGGTGAAGGGAGGGTGAGAAAAACACCAGGGAAAGTGCAAGGGAAGGATCGCCCTGGCGGGCAGCAGAGGACGCGCAGGAGGCGCCGGGGATGAAAAATGCCCGCCGAGGGGCGGGCACAAGGCTCTTCGAGCCGCGAGGGGATGATTCTTACAGGAGAAGACCTGCGGCGCGAGGCCGCAGGCAGAGACATCTTCGGGCTTAGAAGGTGTGGTTCAGACCAAGACCGAACTGAAAGCCGTTGAACTCGGCTCGATCCATGAAGCCTTCGCCGAAGGCGCTCGAGGCGCTCAGATCCTTGTCAAGGCCGTCGCCGCCCTGGGCGTAGGTGGCGCCCGCATAAAGGGTCGTGCGCTTGCTCATTTCATAGGCGTAGGCAAGGCCCACCACGAAGGCGTCGGCCTCGTTGTCTGACGAGGCGACGGTTTCGTTTTCAGCCTTCATATATTGAATGCTGCCCATGAGGGTGCCGCTGCCAAGGGGCGCCGTGGCGCCGAGCAGGAAGCTGTCGATCGTGTAGGCGTCGTTGTTGACCACGCCCAGCGCGTCGCGCATGTCGTTGTCGCGAAAGCTTCTCACCTTGTCGGCGTGCTGGTACATGAAGGTGGGCTTCACAAAGCCGAAGTCCCAGGAAAGGCCCAGCGTATAGAGCATGCCCCTGTCGTCGGTTGCATTGGCAACGGGCGCCTTGTCGTACTGCATCATTTCAACCACAGCAGCAACGGCAAAGGGCCCGTTTTCATAGGCCGCGCCCAGACCGTAGTAGTGATTGCGGTCGGCCCAGCGCGAGAGGCTGTCGTCGTCGCCCGCAGAGCCCATGAACGAAACCTTCAGGCCCTCGATCGGCGTCACCTCGATCACGGCGCTGTTGGCCATGGCGAAGTCGCGGCTGGCAAAGGTGCCCATGCCGCCCACGCCGAAGGCCGCTTCAAGCGGATCAAAGCCGCCCACAAGGTCGAAGTCGCCGCCGGCGCTGGCAAGCGTGCCGAGGTTGCCTGCGGCGATGTTGACGAAGTCGTTGCCGATGCGCAGATAGGCCTGGCTGTCGAAGATGCCGTTTTCGGTGGCCATGGCGCCGTCATCGGACGTGAACTCATTTTCAAGCGTAAAGCCCACCGTCCATCCGCCGCCGAGCTCCTCGGTGCCGGTCAGGCCCCAGATCGAGTCTCCGTACCAGGCGCTTTCCATCGAGACGTTGTCGACCTTGTCCTGGGGCGCGGCGCCGCCCGTGAGCTTGTCGGTGTGGGTGTAGACGACGCCCGTTGAAATCGAGCCGTAGAGGGTCACCTCGGCAGCCTGTGCGCCGGCCGAGAGGGCGGCGGCCGTGCAGGCGGCCGTCAGCAGCATCTTGAAGCTTCTGGTCATGATGTTTTCTTGCTCCGTTGGTTTGGATTGGGTTTCGCGCCCGGGCCCGGGGACCCGATGCGTACGTTTAGAGGTTTTGCATGGGCTCAATAGTAATGAGAACCGTTCCCATTATCAATTAAGAGGCAATCCAGCTGCGCTCGTCTGTGCGGGGTGTCCCCAGTTTGGGGACGCACGGGGGCGGGATGCAGAAAAAAAGGGCACTCCGGTCGCAGGGCTTGCCGTTGAGGCTGACCGCAATGGCGTCAAGGCCGCGCACAGGCCGTCGCCAGCTTCCGGGAGATCAAAGGCCGGAAAAAAGCGTCTGCACGCGGCCGCGAAGACAGCCGCTCGTGCAGACGGTGAAGGGCGTCAAAGGCCTGGCGGGGATTCCAGTCCCCGCCGGCGCCGAAAAAGAGGCGGCGCTCAAGGGCCGTCAGGCCTTGCGGGCGGCATTTCTGCCCGCGATGCGCCCAAAGACGATGCAGTCGGCGATGGCGTTGCCGCCGAGGCGGTTGTTGCCGTGCACGCCGCCGACGAACTCGCCCGCGGCATAAAGGTGCGCGATCGGCTTGCCGCGAACATCGATGACCTGCGCGTCGGTGTTGATGCGCACGCCTCCCTGGCAGTGATGAACGCTTGGCCACTGAGCCACCGCAAAATAAGGACCCTTTTGCATCGGCTTCATCGCCGCGGTGATGGGCTTGCCGAAGGCCTCATCCTTGCCGGCCTTGAGAATGGCGTTGTGTTCGCTGATGGTTTTTTCGAGCGCATCGGCGGGCACGCCCATGGCCGCGGCGAGCTCGGAAAGCGTCGCGCCCGTCTTGACGCGGCCGCTCTTGACGAACTGCTCGATCTCCTTGCGGTCGGTGAGCTGCGAGTAGACGGCTTCATTGAAGACGCACCAGGTCTCTTTTCCGCCCGTGGCGATCTCGGCCTGGGAGACCACGTCGCGGCGCTCGAGTTCGGAAACGAAGCGCCTGCCGTTTTTCGCCACATAAACAGCGCCGAATCCCGGGAACTGAATCGGAAAGAGCGCCGGGCGATCGATCATGCCCCTGGTGGGCTCCGCCGTCGGGAAGAGCTGGATGAACGCGAGGTGCAGGGCGTCGGCGCCGGCCTCGAGCACCATTTCGAGCGTATCGCCCGTCGCCCCGGCGTGGTTGGTGGAGTTGTAGGCCTCGGTGAGCGTCGGCACGTAGCGCATTCTGAACTTGACGTCGCGCGCAAAGCCACCGGCGGCTACGACCACGCCGCGGCGCGCCTCGATGTTCTGAAGCCCCGAGCGGGTCTTGACCTCAACGCCGGTGACCGTCCCCTTGTCGTCCTTGTAGAGGCGCACGGCCTCGGTGTTTTTCATGAGGTCCCTGAAGCCGTTTTCGCGGGCAATTTTTTCAATGGCGGCAAGGTAGCGCGGGCCGGTGGCCATGTGGTCGCGGTAGGCCGAGTGTCCGCCAACGCGCCCGAGCCCCTTGTTGAGCTTGAGGCCGCCCTTGGAGAGCATCCAGTTCATGGCGTCGGGGGCCTGCTCGGCAAGAACGCGCACGAGCTCAGGAATGTTGTAGTAGTCGCCGCCCTTCATGGTGTCCTTGAAGTGCAGTTCGGCCGAGTCGTCTCCGAGCTTGTACTTTTCGCGCAGCTTGAGCTCGTCGGTCCAGCAGGCAAAGCCGCCGCCCGAGATCGCGGAGTTGCCGCCCGCCACGCGCATCTTTTCAAGCACCACGACCGAGGCGCCGGCGGCGCTTGCCTCGGCGGCGGCCGCCATGCCTGCAAAGCCGCTTCCGATGATGACGACGTCATAGCTCTTGTCCCACTTGACAGGGGCGCTCGCAGCCTGCGCCGCAGGGATCAGGGCGCCGGCCGTCAGGGCGGGAATGCCGGCAAGAAGCCGGCGGCGCGTGGTGGAAATGTTCGACATGTCTCTCTCCTTGTTTTTTGTGTTGCACCGGGCTTGATCAGAAGCACCCGCAAAGCGGCGGATGAACGGCTCAACCTCGGTTCGAGTCTACGGAGAGCACCGGCAATGTCGTCGGACAAAACAAACGCTTCTTGACGTTCGGCAGAAAAATTTTCTATCGTTGCAAAATTCGCAACAGCAGCATTCCTCCCACACCCTTTTGGAGCGCCGCCATGGCCCACTGCGTCTACGACCTCTACTCCTGGAAGTGCTTTGTGCTTGCCGCCAGGTACGGCTCGATACGCCAGGCCGCCCGCGAGCTTGGGCTCGAGGCCTCGTCGGTGAGCCGGCGCATCGCCAACCTCGGCGAGGAGCTCGGGGGGCCGCTGCTCAAGCCCGAGGGCCGTGCCGTGGCGCTCACGGCCTCGGGCCGCCGGGCGCTTCGCAGCTTTGCGCCGATTCTGAGCGCGCTTGAGACGGCGGCGGCAAACACCGCCCGGCGCGCATTCGACCCCCAGAGGCGACTGCACGTGCTTGCCCCGTCTGGCTACACGATGGCGATTCTTCAGCATGCGGCGGCCTCATTTCAGCGGCTTTATCCGGAAACGCAACTCTGGCTTGAGTCCGGCCGCTACGGCGAGGAGCAGTTTGAGCGCCTGGGGCAGGGGCTCGATCTCATCGTTTCCACGATTGCGCGCGAAAACGCCTTCTTTGAGCGCCGCGAGATTTCCGATCACCGCACGATGTGCTTTGCCTCGCCCTCCTATCTTGAGCGCGTGCGGCTGCAGCATCCGCGCGATCTTGCCGAGTGCTCCCTGTGCGGCAACACGCAGTTCATGACCAACCAGGTCTTCACCCGCAGGGGATCGTCCGAGCGCGTGTCGCTGCCGCTGAGCTTTTCGCTCATGAGCGACAACACCTACGTGCTGCTCGAATGGGCGGCCTGCGGCAACGGAGTTTTTGTCGGCTGCCCTTATACGACGGCCGTGGACTTTGTCCGCGAGGGGTGCCTGTGCGCGGCTCTTGTCGGCTGGGAGCTGCCGAACAACCATGTCTACGCCTATGCGCAGAAGCAGGACCTGTCCTCGGCTGAGAAGGTGCTCAGCATGTTTCTGGAGTTTTTGCAGCGCGCATCCGACACGGCGCGCGACGCCGCCGACCGGGTTTTCGGCTTTGACCGCGCCCGGATTTCGTGATGCGCCGCCCGATTCTCTGCCGGAAAGAGGCGGGGAGCGGCCAATCAAAAGGGGCAAAAAGGGCGCCGCAGCCGTCATCCGGCTGTCGGCGCCCTTGAATTGAAGGGACTGGGCGGCGGCGCCGCTCCTAGAGGCGCTGCTACTTCTTGGCGGGGGCGGCCTTGACGTCCTCGATCTTGGCAGCCTTGATCAGGCCGTCGACGTAGGTCTGGACGCGCTGCTGGGTGAGCAGCTGGCGCAGCAGCGGAGCCTCGGCCTGATAGTTCGAGAAGCGCTGGGCCGGACGCCTGCCCTCGAGTTTGACCACGTGCCAGCCGAGGTGCGTCTTCACAGGCTTCTTGGCGATCTGGCCGGGCTTGAGGTTCTTGAAGCTTTCGGCAAAGTCCTTGTCGAACATGTTGGGCGAGTTCCACTCGATGAGGCCGCCGAGCGCGCGGTTCTGCAGCGTGTCGATCGACTTCTCGCGGGCGAGCTTGTCAAAGTCCGCGCCCTTCTGCACGCTCTTCAAGAGCTCGCGGGCGGTCTTCTCATCCTTGACGAGGATGTGGCGCACGCTCACCTCGGTGTCGCCCCAGCGCTTCTTTTCCTCGTCAAAAAGCGCCTTGACGTCGGCATCCTTGACCGGGTTCTTGGCGACCCAGTCGTTGATCACCGTGCTCATCAGAATGTTCTTGGTGGCGTTGTCGATCATGCGCTGCACGTCGTCACGCTGCGCAAGCTTCTGCTTTTTGGCCTCCTGCAGCAGAAGCTTGTCGCGCACGAGAATCATGCGCACCTGGTTTTCAAGCTGCGGCGTGCGGGTCTGACCGCGCTCGGTCGTGGCGCGGATGAGCTGCTCTTGCTGCGCTCTGCTCACGAGCTCGCCGTTGACGGTAAAGTCGGTGGTTGCTGCCTGAGCGGGTCCCAGAACGAGAGCGGCAGCCAGCGCGCAGAGGCCGGCCGAGGTCTTCTTGATGAACATGAAAACGATCCTTACGACAATAAAAAAAGCGACTCTTATTTTGTCAGCGACTCGGTCTTCTTCATGACCCAGACGCTGATTGCAATTGTAAAAATGAATGTCAGGGCAAGCAGCCCGAAGAGCTTGAAGTTCACCCACGTCTCGGTGCTGAAGGCATAGGCGACGATGAGGTTGATGATGCCGGTGATGTAGAAGAATCCAATCCAGGCGCGCTGCATCACACCCCAGGCCGAGGGGGGAAGCTCAAGCTGCTTGCCGAGCAGCATTGTGAGAAAGTTGCGCCGCGTGAACTCCCCGAAAAGAAGAATCGAGCCGAAGATCCAGTACAGGATCGTGGGCTTCCACTTGATGAACATCTCATTGTGAAGCCACAGCGTGAGTGATCCGAAGACGACGATCACCGCAAGCGAAATCCAGAGCATCGGCTCAGGCCGCCTGCCCTTGAGAAAGACAAGTCCGATCTGCACGAACGTCGCGACGATGCCGACAAGCGTGGCCAGCAGCACCGGGGCCTGGTCGGGCGCCACGGCGGCGCCGCCGATCACCGAGCCGATCCAGTCGGCCGTCGCCGCAGGATCGCTCTGGCCGAACTTGAAGGCTGCAAAAAAGAGAATGATGGGAAAGAGGTCGAAAAGAAGCTTCACGGTGCGCTCAACGGGGGTGTTGGTGTCTGTGCGGCCGTCGCGGAGATTGTGCCGGCGCGGCCGCGCCCTGTGCGCCGGATTATAGAGAGTGCGGCGGGCTCTCCCGGCGGGCCGGGCGGCGGCGCAGAACGCGACTTTGTATCAGAACGGCCGCATTTGCGGGCGGTGTTAACATGCGCACACAATTTGCCGCGCCCCCCGGGCCTCTGCTGCGCCCTGGAGCCGATAGCCTTGCGTGCAGGGCCTTTCCCCGGTGCGGCGCCGTCCACGACGGCGCTGCGCCCGGATTCCCAGGTTGTTCAGAGACCTTGCGGGCTTGCGCGGATGCGGTTTGCCCGACGGCAGTCTCGAGAGACTCGTGCCGCGCAGGCGCATGCCATTGCGCTGCGCCTTGGCGTGAACCCATTTTTCACACAACAACTATGACGTATACAGGAATCAAGACACTCATCATGACGATTGCTGCAGTGACTGCGATGGACGCATCGGCCGCCGGCATCAAGGAGCTTGCGACGGTTGAGGGCATCAAGAGCTACGAGCTTGACAACGGCCTCAAGGTTGTTTTGTTCGCCGACCAGAGCAAGCCCACGGCGACCGTCAACACCACCTATCTTGTCGGCAGCCGCATGGAGAACTACGGTGAGACCGGCATGGCGCACCTGCTTGAACACCTCATGTTCAAGGGCAGCAAGAACTATCCCGATCCCACCAAGGAGTTCACCCGCCGCGGCTTTCGCATGAACGGCACCACGTGGCTTGACCGGACGAACTACTTTGTGAGCTTTACGGCCAATGACGACAACATGCGCTGGGCCCTGGGCTGGAGCGCGGATGCGATGGTCAACTCCTTTATTGCCAAGAAGGATCTCGACACTGAGATGACCGTCGTGCGCAATGAGTACGAGATGGGTGAGAACAAGCCCCTGAGCGTCATGCTCAAGCGCATGCAGTCGGTGCTCTTTGACTGGCACGCCTATGGGCGCAACACGATCGGCGCGCGCAGCGACATTGAAAACGTGCCCATCGAAAATCTCCAGGCCTTCTACCGCAAGTGGTATCAGCCCGACAATGCCGTGCTCACCGTCTCGGGCAAGTTTGACGAGGCGCAGGTTCTGGGCTGGATTGAGGAGACCTTCGGCAAGATCAAGCGCCCCGAGCGCGTGCTGCCGCGCGAGTGGACGGTTGAGCCCGTGGCCGACGGCCCGCGTGAGTTTGAAATCCGCCGTCCGGGTGAAATGCAGCTTGTGGCCGTGGGCTACCGCATTCCCTCGGCCCTGGCCGAGGACTGCAATGCCGTTGAGACGGCCGTCGACATTCTCTCCGAGGCTCCGCGCGGCCGTCTCTACAAGGAGCTTGTGGAGACCGGCATGGCAAGCCAGGTCTTCGGCTGGTCCCTCTCGGCCCGCGATCCGGGCTTCGTGATGTTCGGCGCCATGGTCAAGAAGGACGGGGCGCTTGAGCCGGTCAAGAACAAGATGATCGACATCATTGAGCGAAGCTTTGCAAAGACCCCGGCCACCGACGACGAGGTGAAGACGAGTCTTGCCGAGGCCGCCACCGACTATGAGCGCAGCCTCAGCGACCCCGAGCAGTTTGCCGTGGATCTTTCCGACTACATTGCGCTGGGCGACTGGAGGCTCTTTTTCGTGGACCGCGACTCGACCGCCCGGGTGACGCCCGCGGCCGTTGATGCTGCGGCAGCGACCTACTTCGTGCGCGACAACCGCGTGGTCGGCAGCTTCATTCCGGACGATCACCCGCGCCGCGCGCCGGCGCTCACGACTCCGGACGTGAAGTCGGTCATTGCCTCGGCCACCTTCAAGACCGAGGGGGATGCGGCCGAGGCCTTTGACGTGAGCCAGGCCAACATCGATGCGCGCACCGAGCGCTTCAAGATCGGCGACGTCGACGTGGCGCTTCTGCCCAAGAAGACCCGCGGCCAGACGGTGACGGTTCTGACGTCGTTCAAGTACGGCAACCTCAAGGCGGCCGAGGGCCGCTCGGTGCTCAACTACCTTGTCGAGCCCATGCTCTCGCGCGGAACCAGGGACTTGAACCGCAAGGAGATTGCCGACCGGCAGACCGAGCTCAAGATCCAGGGCGACGTTCTGGCCTTCACCACCACCGCGCCCAACGTCGTGCCGGCCATTGAGCTCATGGGCAGCCTTGTGTCCTCGAGCACGTTCCCGGTCAAGGAGTTCGACCAGTTCGTGGGGCAGCTCACCACCATGCTTGAAAGCCGCAGCGACGATCCGATCATGCTTGGACGTGATGCGATGCTCAAGCACTTTGAAACCTACCCCGAGGGCGATGCGCGCAATCCGACACGCAACAGCTATCTGCTCGAGGGACTCAAGCATGTCAACCGCGATGAGGTCTACGACTGGTTTGTGAAGGCCGTCTCCAACACCCACGGCCAGGTTGCCGTGGTGGGCGACTTTGATCCGGCGGCGGTGAAGGCGGCGCTCGAGAAGTCGGTCGGCAACAAGAAAAACGCCGATCCGGCCTATGACTTCGAGCGCTACTTCAGCACCTACAAGCCGGTGGCGGCCGACCGCATTCTGGTCAACACCCCGGCCAAGGAGAACGCCGCCATCTTCGCGCGCGTCGACTTCCCGGCCAACGTCAATGACAAGGACGCTGCGGCGCTGATCGTGGCCGACTGGGTCGTGGGCGGCGGCACGGGGCTGAGCAACCGCCTTGTGGACCGGCTGCGCCAGAAGGAGGGACTCTCCTACGGCGTGGGCTCCCGCGTGCGTCTGCCGCAGTTCGGCAATCGCGCGAGCTGGAACATGTCGGCCATCGTTGCGCCGCAGAACATTCTGAAGGCCGAGCAGTGCGCGCGTGAGGAAATCGCGCGCGTGGTGAAGGACGGCATCACGGCCGAGGAGCTTGCCGAGGCCAAGCGCGGCATCATTGAAAGCCGTGCGGTGAGCCGCGCGCAGGACGACTACCTCGCCCACAGCTGGGTGGTCTTCATGGACGCCGGAAAGACCTTTGCCGACAGCAAGAAGCTTGAGGACGCCATCGGCGCGCTCACGCTCGATGAGGTCAACGCCGCCGTGCGCAAGATGCTCGTTGAGGGCAACATCACCTATGTGCTTGCGGGCGACCTTGCCAAGGCCGGCATCAAGCTCGAGAAGTAGGCACCCTCAACCGCCGGGTGCGCCCTGACGACGGGGCGCACGCCGCGCGAACCATGAACCCGGTCAGGGACGGCTGACGGCAGCCCTCTGCACCGGGTTTTTCATTGTCCGGCAAGTGCGCTTTCGGATGGACCATTAAGGTCCGTGAACGGTCCGTTGAATCGACAAACGCAGGAGCTGGATTCAAATTGAGAGAGAATCACCGCAATGCCTTTAAAGACCGCCTGCGGGCTCTTATGGATTTCTCACGCGCGGCTTGTCCGCGTCCAGAAAGGCGGCGCCCTCGGCGGTGAGATCGATGCCCGCCGCTGAGATGCTTGCGCAGATCTCGGCAATGAGCTCGCGGATTTCCTCGGTGAGCTCGGCGCTTGTGCGCGGCCAGAATACGAAGAAGGGGATGGTGAGGGCGTCGTCAATTTCAAGCGCCCGGCAGTCGCTGCTCACCGACATGGCGGCAAGCTTGTCGGTGAAGTGCACGCCGACATTGCGCTTGACGAAGCGAAGCGCAACCTGCGTGGAGGAAACCTCGGCCGTGATGCGCGCCTTGCCAGGGGCGGGCAGCAGCCGGTCGGAATACTCCCGCTCTGGCGTATCGCGCGAGAGCACGACGAAGGATTCCCCTGCGTAGTCCTCGCGTCCGACCCTGCCGCATCTTGAAAGCGGATTGTCCTGCGAAACCACAAGCCGGAAGGGAAGGTGCGCCAGAGGCACCTTCTCAAGGTCGTCATGGGTGGTGAGCAGCGTCCCGAAGCCGATGTCAAAGGGGTGGGAATACTTGGAGTAGTAGATGTCGCGGCTTGCGTGCACGTCCATCACCACGCTGATCGTTTTTTCGTGGCGCTTGAGGACCTTCACCACGGCCGGAATGATGACGTCCGAGCAGTGGCGCGCCAGAACCGCGATGCGAAGCTCGCGCTTTCTTGAGCGGTTTGCGGCGGTGAAGTTTTCAAGCCGCCTCCAGGCGCGCACGGATTCAATGGCCGCGCGATAGAACTCCATGCCCTCGGGCGTGAGCGTGAGCGTCTTCGTGCTGCGGTCAAAGAGCTCCACCCCGAGGCGCTCCTCGAGCTGCGTGACGGCGCGCGAGGCCGCCGAGGCCGAGAGGGCATTCTTGTTGGCTGCCGCCAGCAGGCTCCCCGTTTCCACCACCGAACAGAAGAGCTTGACTGATTTCGCCTTGAGATCCATGGTCACATCCTTGATCGCGCTTTGAATTTCAATTTGTGCAAACGACCTTTCGATCTTTGCACTTTACGAAATATACCAAAGCGTTCACAATACGCGTCAAGACAGATGACGGATGCCGCCGCGCGCTCCCTGATCAAGAGACGGCTCAGGCGATGCCGGACTCCGACACTCCTGTTCTGACTGAGGTTAAGCAAACTTTCAGCTGCGCCGGTTGGCCGCGTGAGCCGACCGGCCTTTTTTTAGCCAATGACGGACGGCGTCAGACCAGCCCGCGAACTTCCTCCAAAGATTGAACCATGACCAAGTACGATCCCCGGTCCCTTGCGGCCGAAGAATTCATCAATGATGAGGAGATCCTCGCCTCGCTTGCCTGGGGCGAGGAGAAAAAGCGCGACCGCGCCCTCATCGCTGAAATCCTTCAGAAGGCCTGCTCCTTCAAGGGCCTCACGCACCGCGAGGCGGCCGTTCTCATGGCCTGCGACCTTCCCGATGTCAATGCCCAGATCCTTGAGAGCGCCATCAAGATCAAGGAGCACATCTACGGCCGGCGCATCGTTCTTTTTGCGCCGCTGTATCTGTCGAACTACTGCATCAACAGCTGCACCTACTGCCCGTACCACGCCAAGAACAAGACCATCATCCGCAAGAAGCTCTCGCAGGAGGAGATCCGCCGCGAGGTGATTGCGCTGCAGGACCAGGGCCACAAGCGGCTGCTGCTTGAGGCGGGCGAGCATCCGAAGGAAAATCCGATCGAGTACATTCTCGAGTCGATTCACACGATCTACGGCATCAAGCACAAGAACGGCGCCATCCGGCGCGTCAACGTCAACATTGCCGCCACGACCGTGGAGAACTACAAGAAGCTGCACGACGCCGAGATCGGCACCTACCAGCTCTTTCAGGAGACCTACAACAAGGCGGCCTACGAGGAGCTGCATCCGAAGGGACCCAAGAGCGACTATGCCTACCACACCGAGGCGCACGACCGCGCCATGCAGGCTGGCATCGACGACGTGGGGCTCGGCGTTCTCTTCGGACTGAACCTCTACCGGTACGATCTCATCGGGCTTCTGATGCACGCCGAGCACCTTGAGGCCGTTCACGGCGTGGGCCCGCACACGATCAGCGTGCCGCGCATCTGCCCGGCCGACGACATCGACCCGACCACCTTCAGCAATGCGGTGCCCGATGACGTGTTCCTCAAGATTGTGGCCCTCATTCGTCTGGCCGTGCCCTATACGGGCATGATCATGTCCACGCGCGAGAGCGAGCGCATCCGCACCGAGGCCCTCAAGCTCGGCATCTCCCAGATCTCGGGCGGCTCGCGCACGTCCGTCGGCGGCTACACGATCAAGGACATCCGCGACGTGGAAAACACCGCGCAGTTTGACACGAGCGACCGCCGCAGCCTCGACGAGGTGGTGGCGCACCTGCTTGAAAACGGCTATCTGCCGAGCTTCTGCACGGCCTGCTACCGCGCCGGCCGCACCGGCGACCGGTTCATGGAGTACGCCAAGTCGGGCGAAATTGCCATGTACTGCCAGGCCAACGCCGTGATGACGATCAAGGAGTATCTGTGCGATTATGCCAGCGAGCGCACCCGCAGAATCGGCGAGGCCGTCATCGAAAGCGAGCTGCCCAAGATCACGCACGAGAAGGTGCGGCTCGCCTCCATCAAGCGCCTTGCGCGCATTGAGGAGGGCGAGCGCGACTTCCGCTTCTAGCCGTCGCGATGGGGGCCTTCAGAGGGAAGGCCCCTTGGAAAAATCAAGGAAGGCCATGTTCAAAGCCGCAGGCTCATGAGAACCTGCGGCTTTTCTGTGTCCGCCGCGCCTTCCGCCCCGGGGAAAACCTCTCAGCAGGGGCGGCCTTAATCCTGCGCAGCCTTCTTTTTTTCCTTCTTCTTGTCGTAAAGCGGCATCCGCACGATTACCTTCAGGCCGTGGGGCGAGGCGCTGGCAAGCTGTACGCTTCCATCCGAGCGGCGCACGATGCGGTCGATGATCGCAAGGCCTAGGCCGGTTCCGGTGACGCCTCCGCGGGCGCTGTCGCCGCGCTCAAAGGGGCGCATCAGCCGCTCGGCCTGGCTCATGTCAAGTCCCGGTCCTTCATCGCTCACCGTCAGGACGGCCTTGTCCTTTTCCCGGGCGACATCGATGGTGAGGTGCAGCAGATCGTCGTCGCTCTTGCCGTAGCGCTGGGCGTTGGTGATGAGGTTTTGTACCACGCGCGACAGCTCAATGGGATGGGCGCGCACAACGATGTCGTCAGCCACCGAGAGCTTGAGCTTGACCGTCGGATCGATTTCAAGCCGCGCGCCGTGCACGGCCTGCCGCACGGTCTGCGAGAGGCTCACCGCCTCGAGAGGCTGGGCGCTGCGCCGGGCATAGGCCATGAACTGGTTGACGATCATCTCCATCTGCTCAAGGTCGCTCACCATGTTCTGGCGCGTGTCCTCGGGAAGATCGGCCATCTCGGTCTCAAGCCGCAGGCGCGTGATCGGCGTGCGCAGGTCGTGGCTGACGCCGGCAAGCAGCATCTCGCGGTCCTTTTCCATGCGCGTAATGTCCTGCACCATGCGGTTGAAGCTTGAATTCACCTCGCGCAGCTCCTCCGGACCGCTGTCCTCAGGCAGCGCCGCGGGCATGCCGCCGCGGCCGAAGTCGCGCGCATAGTTTGAAAGCGTGCTCAGGGGCTCCACCACCCGTCGGGTGAGCATGGTGGCGCCCAGAATCGAGGCCACAAAGGCTGCCAGCGCCCACCACATCCATGTCGTGCCGTAGGAGGGGTTGATGAGGGTGGAGTTGGTCATCAGCCAGTAGTTGTCGCCCTCAATGGAGATGGACACCCAGAGTCCGCGCTCGCCGTTGACCATGCTTGCAAGAATGGTGTCGGGCCCCAGGGCCGAGCGCACGTAGCTCTCGACGTCGGCAATCGACCAGGGCGAGCCGCTGTCAGCGGTGAGCGGCAGGTAGTCGTCGGTGTTTTCCTTGGGAAGAATGCGAAGGCCCTCGCGGCTTGCAAGGACCATCAGCAGATCAGGGCGATAGACCGGGTCGGCGCTTACGAGCGCGTAGCGCGTGAGGTTGGCCATGGTGACGATCTGCCGCGCGGCGCTCATGGCGTAGGGCGTCTCGCTCAGGACGCGAAAGCTCTGCAGCCATCCCATCACCGAAAAGACGATGAGAAGCATGAGCAGAATGAAGGTGCGCCAGAAGAGGTTCGGGGCGCGGCGCGAGCTGAGCGAAGCCATGGAGTGTCTGCGGGACTGCAACGAAAAAGGAAAGCGGCGGCCGACCGATGCCCCGGGGGCGTCGGAAAGCGCACGGCACCGGCTGCAAGTCTAAAAGACAAAAAGCGCGCCGGCGCGCTTGATTCCGGTGCCGGGCATCATTTGCCGGTTCATGAGAATGCGGCGTCCCGTCGCAAGGAGGGGGTGCCGCTGATGACCGGGATCAGGCCGACTCGTCCTGACCGGCTGCGCTGCGCGAGGCGCGGGAGGCCTTTTCAGGCTTCTTTGCGTCGGCGCCCGCCGGAATCGTATCGTCGGGGATGAAGACGTAGCCCAGGCCCCAGACCGTCTGAAGGTAGTGGGGCTTGGCGGGATCGGGCTCAATGAGCTTTCTCAGGCGGCTCACCTGCACGTCAAGCGAGCGGTCGAAGGCCTCATATTCGCGGCCGCGGGCCATCTCCATGAGCTTGTCGCGCGACAGCGGCACGCGGGGATGGCGGGCAAAGGCCTTCATGACGGCAAATTCGCCGGTCGTCAGGGGAACGGGCTTGCCGTTTTTGCGAAGCTCCCGGCGGCCGAGGTCAAGCTCAAAGTCTCCGAACACCACCACTTCGTTTTCAAGCGAGGGCGCGCCCGGAGCGTCGGCCTTGGGACGACGGCGCAGCACGGCGTGCACGCGGGCCAGAAGCTCGCGGGGGTTGAAGGGCTTCGGAATGTAGTCGTCGGCCCCAAGCTCGAGGCCGACGATGCGGTCGACGTCCTCGCCGCGGGCCGTGAGCATCAGCACCGGCGTCGTGTCCTTGCTCGCACGCAGACGGCGCAGAATCTGCAGGCCGTCCTCGCCGGGCATCATCAGGTCGAGAATGAGCGCATCAAAACGCTCGCGCATCCAGATGCGGTTCATGGCCTGTCCGTTTTCGGCAACCGACACGGAAAAGCCGTTTTCGCCGAAGTAGCGGCGCAGCAGATCGCGCAGACGCGGGTCGTCGTCAACAATCAGAATCTTGGGTGTGCGTTCGTTTTCGGCCATTTTTATTCGTTTCTCCAGTCGTATCCGCAGCCGTCAGGCGCGGCGAAAGAACTGCCGCCGGCGCCCGCGCTGCGGGCATCCATGCGGCACAGTTCAATAATTTTGCCCGCAATCGCCTGCCGTCGCTGCAAGCCTAACACCGTCTGTTACAAAATCAAGGCTATTTTTGCCAATTTAAAAGGCCGGATTCGACGCTGTTTGCATGCAAAGCCATTAAAGTAGCGGGTGAGGACAACCGGAGATTTTCCCGCAATGATTTCAAACTTCGGAAAATTCATTTTCACGGCCTGCGTGGCCGGGTGTGCGGGCCTGGCCTCGGCAGAGGGGGTTCCCGCATCCGGTGCGCCGCAGGCTGCCCGGGGCGGTACTTCGGAAGTTTTGCTCTGGGACCAGATGAATGCCCAGCAGCGGGCGCGCCTCTGGCCGCTTCTCACGCATGAGCAGCGTCTCTTTCAGTGGCGCTACATGACCAAGGAGGAGCGCCGGCAGATGCGCCAGAACATGACGCCCGTGCAGCGGCGCGCCATCAAGCAGCGCTTCGTGATTGACTTTTCTCCTGACCACGAGCGCACGCAAAAGCCCGTCCGCCGCCTCACGCCCGCCGAGCGCGAGCTGCTTCGGCAGCAGGTCATCCAGGTGCACGTTGAAATACGCCGCGGCGTTCCCTACAACTGCACGGATCCCACCGACTGCCCGAAGTCGGCCTTCCGCACGCGTTATGCGGAAATGCAGGACAGGGGAGTGCAGGCTGCGCCCGCAAGGTTCAATTCGCTCACGGTGGTCGATCACCCGGAGTCGGAGCCCTAGAAAAGCGTTTTGCAGGCGTTCAGCCTGCGCCTGATGTTCGGCAGCCATAGGATGCCGATTTTTTTTCGGTGATGTCCGCCGCCAGGGGAGGGGCTGTCAGCCTCAATGCGCGCGCAGCGCGTGATTGCCCCGGGCACGGACCCGGACTCACCGGGGGCCGCTGCCCTGGGCTGCATCAACGGCAATGACGCTTGTAAATCCCGGCCGCTCGGCAAGGTGCTCGGGCACGAGCCGCACGGCGACGCCGAAGCTCTCGGAGAGCGTCTGCTCGGTCATCACCTCGCGGGTCGGTCCGAAGACCGTTCGCAGCTGCGGGAGCATGATGAGCGAAAGGTCGCTCAGTTCAAGCGCATGCGAGGGAAAGTGCGTGTTGATGACGGCCCCGATTCCGCGGTCGGTCTTGAGCGCGCGCAGCACCTTGAGCACCTGCAGCTGGTTCTTGTAGTCGAGATTGCTTTCAGGCTCATCAAGAACCAGAAGCTCGGGGTCTGCGGCCAGGGCGCGGGCGATGAGCGCAAGCTGCAGCTCGCCCCCGGAGATTTCGTCGCAGCGCGCCTGGGCCAGTCCGCTGATGCCGACGGCCTCCATGGCCTCATCGGCCTTCCTCCAGTCGATGCGGCCGGGCTGCGCAAAAAGTCCCAGATGCACGCTGCGCCCGAGAACCACCATGTCGCGCACGCGAAAGGAGAGCGCCGCGCCCCGGGCCTGGGCGACATAGCCCACGCGCGACCAGAGCTCGCGTGCCGACAGCGTCCGGATGTCGCGCCCGTCGATGCGCGTTGCGCCCTGCGTCCAGCGCTCAAAGCCCAGCAGACACTTCAGAAGCGTGGTTTTTCCCGCGCCGTTGCGCCCGAGAATGCTCATCACAGCGGGCGTTTCGAGCGCAAAGCAAATGTCACGCAGCACCTCGCGGCCGTCTGCGTAGCGAAAACATCCATGGTCGACTTCAAGAATCATGTCGCGATCCGTTTGGCGTCACAGCCGCCACGCCGCGCCCCTGCGCAGAATCAACAAAAAGACCGGGGCGCCGAGCACGGCGGTGAGAATGCAGACGGGAATTTCCATTTGAGCGGCGCTTCGAGCCGCCGTGTCGCAGGCAAGCACGAAGATCGCGCCCCAGAGCGTGCTTGCCGGAAGAACGTATTCGTTGTTGCTGCCGATGGTGAGCCGCACGAAGTGCGGAATCAGAAGTCCCACCCAGCCGATCAGGCCGCACATGCTCACGATGCTCGCACTCACCATGGTGCTGGCCACGATGACGATGGCGCGCAGCTGCGGCAGCCGCAGCCCGAGGGCGCGCGCCTCCTGCGCCGGCAGACTCAGGGCATTGAGCTTCCAGCGCAGCAGGTACAGGACGAGACAGCCGATGACGATGAAGGGCAGCCCCAGCAGGAGCGTCTTCATGGTGGCGCCCGTCATGGAGCCCATGAGCCAGAAGGTGATGGCGGGTAGCACGTCCTGCGGGTCGGCAGCGTACTTCACAAGCGCGATCAGCGCGCTGAAGAAGGCCGAGATCACAAGACCGGAGAGAATCAGCATGAGCACGGTCGTCTTGCCGCGGATGCTGCTCACCGCATAAACAAGCGCCACCGCGGCAAGCCCCATGACAAGCGAGGCAATCTGCACGGCCAGGGCGTCAAATCCAAGCAGCAGTCCCAGGACGGCGCCGAAGGCTGCGCCCGTGGAAACGCCCAGCGTATCGGGCGTGGCCAGGGGGTTGGAAAAGATTGCCTGAAAGGCGGCCCCTGCGGCGGCAAGGCCCGCGCCGGCGGCCAGGGCGAGCAGGATGCGGGGAAGACGAACGTTGAAGACGACCGAGCGCATGGCCTGCGTGATCGACTCGTCGTGCGTGAGCGGCGAGAGCAGCGTCGCTGCCGCCGCACCCGGCGTGAGGTGAAAGCGTCCGAGCATCAGGGCGGCCAAAATGGCGACGGCGCCGAGCACGAGGCCTGCGGCCATCAGAAGCCGGAAGCGCCTTCTTTCCTGACTTGCGGCGCCGCGGGCGAGCGGTGCGGGCGATGGTGAGCTCAATGGCTTCATGGCTAGCGGGCGGCGGGCGCTCTAGTGCGGATTCCGGGCGGTGGGAAAGAGCGCGGCGGCCTCATCCTGAGAGAGCGTGACGCCAAAGAGACTGCGGTAGTAGTCCTGCGTCTCGCGGGTCATGTCGATGTCGGTGAAGCGCGAGGGGTAGAGCGTCTTTGCAATCCAGAGAAGCGTCAGCGGGGAGTCTGCCGAGGGCGTGAAGCTTCGGTACAGTCCCAGGGGCATCTTGTAGACGGCCTTCTGCTGCACGGCCCTGACGCTGGACCAGTCGTGGAGCGCTCCCGATTCGAGATCGGCTGGCACGGCCTTCGTGAAGTTGGTGATGAGCACGGCATCGGGGTTCCAGGCGTAAACCTGCTCGATGTTGATCACCGCGCCGGCGTTTTCAGCGTTGATGCCGGAGGCGACGTTGATGCAGCCGGCGGCCTCGCACCAGAACTGGCCGAAGAACCGGCGGCCGCTGGTGACCATGCGGCGCGCATCGTACTGCACGAGAAACAGGACGCGCCGCTTGTCAGCGTCCTTGATGCCGCGCGTTCGCTCGGCGGTGAGGGCGCGGATGCGCCCGGCCTCGGCTTCAATGGCGCGGGCGTCGACGGCATCGCCGAAGACCTGGTGCAGGATCTGCACCCAGCCGCTGAAGGTGGCGAAAACGTCATAGTCGCCTCGAGTGGCGCTCACCGCAACCGCAGGAATGCCGGCGGCCTCAAGGCGCTTGACGAGAACCTTGTTGGAGGCGTTGACGAACACAACGTCCGGGGCAAGGGTCATGATGGACTCGATGTTTGCCTCCGATCCCTGCATGAAGCTCGTGTCGGCCTTGAGCACCTCGGGCCGCACCTTGCCGAGCAGTCCGGCGCGGGCCGCGGCCATCGAGACCGGGTGCATGCCGACGATGCTGCGCGAGTCCACGAGCATGGCCACGAGGGACGCGAGCGGGTAGATGTCGGCAATGATGACGCGGCGAACATCGTCGGTGAGGCTCACCGTGCGGTTCAGGTCATCTGTGACCGTGCGTGCCGCGGATGCCGTCGAGAGATTCAGGGCGGCAAAAAGCCAGACGAATGCGGTAAGAAGAAGCCGCCGCAGCGTCGGGAAAAAGTGGATTGCCGGACGAGGCGTCCGGCTCTGCGAGGGTGAAATGGGAAGGAACATCAGAGGATCGTCATGGGGACGCAGGGGTTGCGAACTGGCGGCGCAAGGAAAATGCTCAAGGCAGCGCATTCAGGCTGAAGCGTCATGGGGCGGATTCTTCAATTGACTGCGCCTACTGCGAGGAGGGCGACTGCGCGGCAATTGCGTGCGCAGCATCCATGAAAAGCCGCGCCAGTCGGGCGCGCTCGGTGTTGTACTCGCCCCAGGTGATGTCGCCCGCAAGAAGACGCCGCTGGTTGCGGTGCGAGTCGATGTCGATCGTGTCGGCGCGACGCGCAAGCTCCACATAGTCTTCGATCTGGGAGCGCACCATCATGCGGCGGGTGATGCGGTTGAGTTCTTCAAACTCTCGAAGCGCCATGCGCATGGCCGTGCCCTGTGCCGGCGAGATTCGCGAGGAGTCGGCCTTGTGCTTGTCGGTGATCATCGAGGGAAGACAGGGCGTTTTCTCGAAGTAAGCTTCAAACTCGGGGGCATTGCAGATTTCATGCACAACATTGCCCACCTGGCGGAAGCGCTCCTTGAGGTCCTCCTCCGTGGGCAGGGATCTGGCCATCTCAATGAGCTCAGCCTCGGTCGGGGCGTTGCCGGCCGGAGCCTGGCAGCCGCCGGCGAACAGGGCGCAGATGCAGGCGGCGGCAAGAGCGCCGTGAAGCCTGAGGCGGGGGTTTTTGGTGTTCTGCATAGGACGTCGATGTTCTGAACCTTTCGAATTATCGCAAAAACCGGCGCCAGCCCATTGCATGCGCAAGCATGCCGCAGGCGGCGCATCCCGGCGAAGGGGAGGCGAAGAAAAAGGCGGATCGTCCTCGTCAGGAGATCCGCCCCGGGGCTCAGACGCAGCGGTCTGAGACGATTCTGCAAGTGGGATTACTTCTTGCCCTTGCAGCACTTCTTGCAATTGACGGCGTCCTTGAAGAGCGAGCCGGGAACGAACTTCGGAACGCTGGTCTCGGGGATCTGGATCGTCGCGCCGGTGGCGGGATTGCGGCCGGTGCGAGGAGGACGGACCTGCTTCTTGAAGGTGCCGAACCCAACGAGCGTCAACGAGTCTCCGTTCTTGACGGCTTCCATGATTTCTTCGGTGATCGTCGAGAGAATGCGGGCAGCCTCCGCCTTGGAAAGGTCATGCTTTTCCGCAATCTTGGCAACGAGTTCGAGACGGTTCATAACTAATTTTCTCCTTGTAACCCGGTGAGAACACTAATGGCAGCAGCGCCCAGACTCCCGAGCCCCAGAGAGGCCAATCACAATTTAAGCCGGAGCGCCGACGATGGGACAGAGCGATTCCGTAGCGCACGGTTCAAACGCACCATCGATCAACCGTTTCGATGATAACGCGCGGCATGCCCGTTTAAAAGGGGGAAGACGGAAAAAAAGGCGGCGGTTCTTGACCCGGTATGCATTCGGTGTGAAAACCGCCCCCTGAAGCATCGCGAAAACCCGGGAGGCAGCCTTCCCGCCGGTGTTTTCGGCGTTTTTATGCGGGCTGCGCAGCCAGACTGTTTTGCCGCATCCAGTGCGCCGCCCAAGGAGTCTGCATCGCCCGCGACGGCGGGCAGAGACATTTGCTTTGGGCTGCCCCGGCATGGACTTTCCTTTGGCCGCGCAGGGCTTCACAAGGAGGAATACCTATAAATAGGTATTTTCTTAGATACAATTTTTATCTTTTCTCTACGAAATAATTATTGAAAACCCTGATGAAACATGGTCTAATACCGCTATCAACGATGAATCGGATGGTATTCCCTGTTCGTTGATATCTCCTTTGGTGGTATGGCCACTGCATGACATTTCGATTGAGTCCCGGGGTGTTTTCCGGGGCTTGGGCAGGCGAAAACGCCTTTGCCCGCAGCGGGAACTGCGGGCAAGAGGTAAGGCGGTTCGCTTGCGGGCGTCGCAAACGGGGCGCTCAGATCGAAGCGGCATGCAGTGGCACTTTTTTTTTCTCAGGCGCCTCTTGGAAGATCCGGGCAATGCCTCGGGCGCAGGGACTTCAAGCCCTGCGCACTAGCGCCGGATGCGCACCGGGCGCAGGTTTTCAAGCAGATCGGCTGTTTGCGGATGGTCGTCGAGGAGCATCTGCGCGGCCTGGATTTCGCTTGCCTCAAGAACGCCCGAGAGCTCGCGAAGGCGCAGGGCGGATTCCTCCTGCGCGCTCTCCCCGGAGTCAGACGGTGCAGCCAAGCGCAGAAGTTGCGCGGCCTTGAGTGCGAGCGCGTAGGCACCGCACCGGCTTGCCGTGCAGCCGTTGCCGGTCTCAAACAGTCGCGAGAGGAACAAAATGGCGCGCACATCATCCTGACTGGCGGCGCGTGCGGCCCAGTTGAAGGCTTCCTGCGGACTGCGCGCCACGGCGCGCCCCGACCAGTAAAAGAGCGCAAGGTCGTACTGCGCACGAGCCAGTCCCGAGCGTGCGGCCTCCGAAATCCAGCGGTAGGCGTCCTGGTTGTTTGCCTGGGGATTGTCGGGCCGCAGATAGAGCAGGCCCAGTTCGCGGCAGGCCTGGGCGTTGTGCGACATGGCCGCCTTTCTGAGCCAGGAGGCGGCCTGGATGAGGTCGGGCTCGCAGCCGCGCCCCTTGCTGTAGGCGCGCCCGACGGCGAGCTGCGCAAGCGTATGCCCCTGCGCTCCGGCAAGCCGGTACCAGGTGAGCGCCTCCCGCGGATTTTCTTGAGCTCCAAACCCCCAGTCAAGCGCCCGGGCGAGGTCAAACTGCGCGTCTGCATTGCCCATGACGGCCGCAACGCGAAAGAGCTCGACAGCCTGCTGCGGATTGGCGCGCACGCCCTGTCCGCGAGCGATCAGAACGCCCAGCATGTGCTGGCTTGCAGCATGCTCCTTTTCCGCCGCCTTTCTGAGCCACTTGACGGCCGCACGATTGTCAGCCGAAAGCGGGTTGCCGCTGGTGAGAGCCTTGGCGAGTTCGTACTGCGCCTCCGGGCTGCCGGATGCGGCCTCGCGCTGCCAGGAGGCGATGTCCTGCGGCGTGCTCGGCTCGGGCCTGGCAACGGCCTTCCCATCGAGCAGCGCGAGCACGCGCGACATCGCCGGAGCCCTTCGGGCTTCGGGAAGCGTAAAGCGCAGGTCGACGTTGTTTTTCACGCTTTCGTGCTCCGTTACTGCTGCAGAATCGGAGCCGTGGCGGGAAGCGGATCAATGCCCGTGATGTGCAAAAAGAGAATGAGCGTCAGCGCCACGGCCGAGTACGCAACCCAGCCGAAGGCTCCGAACATGATGGCGCGTCCGAACCGCCCCGGAATGCGGTTCTTGCCCACGAATTCATGCACGAACCGCACCTGCCTCCAGCCAAGCGACACGGTCCAGCTCAGCCAGAATCCGACGAAGATGGCAATCATCAGGTAGCGGCCGAAGAATGTGTCGCGAATGAAGGGCTCTGCAATCGTGTAGGCCGCCAGCGTCAGGAAGGTCCAGCGCACCCAGGCCATGTTGCGCGCGGCAAGCTCCTCATCGCCGAGCGCCCGCCAGTTGAGCCCCTGCAGAAAGCCCCCGAAGATGGGCGAGAAGATGAGCGTGAGGATGACGCAAACCAGCGGGTTGTAGATTGTGGGAAGCGCAGGCGCGGCGCCGCCCGCCTGCTGATCGGAGGCGCTCGCCGGGCGGTCGTCGCCCTTGCCGTGGTCCGCAGAGGCTGCGGCGCGCTTGTCTTGACTCATGACGGTCCTTGCTTTTTGTTGATCGATCAAAACAAATGCTCAAGCCCGCGCGGTGCGCCCGCATGATGCCGGCGGCCGCTGGGCATGTCTTTGGTTCGTGATTCTAGCGAAGTCCGGTTTTTGACTTGCCGCACCGTCCGGGCCGCAGACGGGCTGCGCCGGACGAGTCTTGAAGAAGGCGTCATGCTGCAACCGCCGGCAGCGTCGTCAGCGGGCGCGTTCCCTCAAGCTTGATGCTCTGCATGGCCTGGGTGAGCGCCTGCATCGCCGCCGTGCGGGGGAAGGACTTGCGCCAGACGAGCACGACGCGGCGCTTGGGAACGGCCGGCTTTTCAAAGGGGAGAATCCGGATGTCGGTCGTGCCCTTGTAGTAGGGGACGGCCGAGCCGGGCAGCACCGTGACGCCGAGCCCCTGCGCAACCATGTAGGTGATGGTCTGAAGCGACGTGCCCTCAAGCGTGCGGCGGCTGCCGCAGTCGTCGTGAATGAAGTCCGAGCAGAAGTCGAGGATCTGGTCCCGGAAGCAGTGGCCGGAGCCGAGCAGGAGCATGGGCTCGCGCGTGAGCTCCTCGCGCGTGATGGTTGACTTGTGCGCAAGCTGATGCTCGGCAGGCACGGCCGCGACGAATTCCTCGTCGTAGAGGGGCTGCATCATCAGTCCGGGTTGCGTGATTGGAAGCGCCACGATCGCGCAGTCAATCTCGCCCGCCTTGAGCTGCTCGAGCAGCACGGCGGTGAAGCCCTCGGTGAGAATGAGCGGCATGGCGGGCGTGTTTTTGTGCGCAACATTGACAAGGTGCGGCAGCAGATAGGGCGCAATGGTGTAGATGACGCCCAGGCGCAGCGGGCCGCTCAGCGGATCCTTGCCCTGGGCTGCGAGCTCGCGCAGCTCGGATGCGTTTTCAAGCACGCGGCGCGCCTTTTCAAGAATCACCTCGCCGATGGGGGTGATGGTGAGGTCTGAGCTTCGACGCTCGAAGATCTTCACCTCGAGCTCCTCCTCGAGCTTCTTGACGGCCACTGAAAGAGAGGGCTGGGAAACGTGGCAGGCCTCGGCCGCGCGGCCGAAGTGTCTTTCTCGGGCCACGGCGAGAATGTATTTGAGTTCCGTGAGCGTCATTGAATGAAGTCCTGGGTTCTGGCTTTATCCATATATTGTGGGATGCCTCAGGCATCAAGATAGTCCGTCTTGCCGCTGAACCAGCGCGCGGCGTGCGCCAGCGCCTTCTGTTTGTCCAGCGCTAGCCAGCTTGCCGCGTCGCTGCGGGCGGCATCAAGAAGATTAGCGTCTGTCTGAACGTCGGCAAACCGAAGCGCCGGCGCGCCCGACTGTCGCGCTCCCATAAATTCTCCGGGACCGCGCAGGCGCAGGTCCTCGCGCGCGATTTCAAAGCCGTCCGTGGTCTGCCGGATGATCCGGAGCCGTTCGCGTCCGGTCTGTGAAAGCTCCGGATCAAAGAGCAGGATGCAAAAGCTTTTGGCGCTGCCGCGCCCGACGCGGCCGCGCAGCTGGTGCAGCTGGGACAGGCCGAAGCGCTCGGCGTGCTCGATGACCATGACGGAGGCGTTAGGAACGTCGACGCCGACCTCGATCACGGTGGTGGCAACGAGCACATCCATGTTCCCGGCGGCGAAAGCGGCCATGCGCGCGTTCTTGTCCTCGGCGCTCATGGCGCCGTGCACCAGACCCACCCGCGCCCCGGGAAGCGCCTCGACAAGGGCGTCGGCGCGCATGGTGACAGCGGTGAGATCGGCCTTCTGGCTGTCCTCAATCAGCGGGCAGACCCAGTAGCACTGGCGGCCCTGGCCGACGGCGTTGCGAACGGCCGAGACGACGTCGGGCAGGCGCTCCAGAGAGATCACCTTCGTGGTAACAGGCGTGCGCCCCGCGGGGAGTTCGTCGATGACGGAGACGTCGATGTCGGCAAGATAGCTCATCGCAAGCGTTCTCGGAATGGGGGTTGCCGAGAGCGCCAGCAGATGGGCCATGTAGCCCGAAGCCGAGCTGCAGCGCATCTTGAGCCGCTGGTTGACGCCGAAGCGGTGCTGCTCGTCGACGATGGCAAGCCCGAGGTTGGCAAACTGCACGGCGTCCTGAATGAGGGCGTGCGTGCCCACAATGAGGCGCGCCTGGCCGGATCGGATGCGCTCCTGCCGCTCGGCCTTGTCCCGGGGCTTGAGACTGCCCGAGAGCCAGAGTACCTCAACACCCAGAGGCTCGACCCAGCTCTTGAGCTTTTGAAAGTGCTGCTCGGCAAGAAGCTCGGTGGGGGCCATGAGCGCGGCCTGCGTGCCGCTGTCGATTGCACGCATCGCGGCAATCGCGGCAACCACGGTCTTGCCGCAGCCGACGTCGCCCTGCACCAGACGGTGCATCGGGTGCGGGCGGTTCATGTCGCTGAAGATCTCCTGCAGCACGCGCTGCTGCGCGCCCGTCAGCTCGAAGGGAAGAGAGGCAAGGAGCTTTTCGCACAATCCGCCCTGCGGGGCGCCGGCCAGCGGCAGGGCGCTGGCCTGGTCTCGAATCGAGCGCCCGTGGCGAAGCGCAATCTGCTGGGCGAGAAGCTCATCGAACTTCAGTCGCCGCCAGGCCGGCGTCCGGCGCTCGGCATAGGCGTCAAAGTCTGCGCCCGGGGCCGGATGATGAAGTTCCCTAATGGACTGCGCCAGGCTCGGCAGCGCGAAGGGCTCCAGAAAGGACGGCGGGACAAGGTCGACGAGATCAACGTCGAGAATCGCACGGTCGATGCGCTTTCTGAGCCAGGTCTGCGTGATTCCCTCGCCGGCGGGATAAACGGGGGTGAGGGTCTTTGAAAGCTCGGTCGAGGTTCCTGTGCAGGCCTTCACCTTGGGGTGGACCATTTCGGGCAGGCCGTTGAAGGACTGCCGCACAAGGCCGTAGCAGCGAACGAGCTGCCCGGGTCCGAGAAGCTTTCTCTGGCTTGGATAGAAGTGAATGAAGCGCAGTTGCAGCGTGCCGCTTGAGTCGGCCACCTGCGCGATGAGCTGCATCGAGGCGCCCTGGCGCAGATGGCTGGAAACGACCGTGGCTTCGACCTGGCAGGTCTGCCCGTAGCGCAGCTCTGAAATGGGAGTGATGCGCGTCTCATCCTCGTAGCGCAGGGGCAGGTGCAGAACAAAGTCCCAGTCCCGGACAAGGCCGAGCCTGGCAAGGCGCTCGGCAAGAGGGGCAAGCTTTTCGCCCTTTTTGGGAAGCGAGCCGCTGCGCCGGTTGACGGCGGCTGCGCGCGCGGGGGCTGACGACGGGCCGGAAGCCATTGATGGTGTTGACTGAAAAGTGAAAGCAGGCGGTGCCCGGGGATTGCTTCGGATGCCTCGCTGCAGGCGGTTCCAAAGCGTCGGAGCGCTGCGGCTCGGAAGGGGAGCGGGCAGCGCCCTGCGGGCACAATGACGCACATTATTTTAGAGATTGCTTGCCTGGACTTTGATGGTTTGCGGTACAGCCCAGTGTCGAGGGCAGTCGCCGCTTGCGGGCGGCGCTTCGTTCAAAGGATGCTCTGGCGGTCCTTGAGGCTTGATGCTGCGCGCCCGTACTGCGGCTGCGACGAGAGCCTCAGAGGCATTCGTTGAAATGACGATACCTAAATATGAGTAATTCCCGCGGGACGCATTTTTTATGAATCGGCGAACGCAGCCGTGATTTTTTTGCCGGGAATACGTGAAAATTCAGAAGGGTAGGGGAAGTACCCTAGGGTTTTATCCTATAGTGCTAGATGAGTACAATCCCTAGACTTCGGAAGGCAAATTACTTAAGTGCGTCTTATCAGCTGGCCGGACTGTGCCTTCGAGTCGGGTCAGCCCTTGGCGTACGCGGGTAATGCAATTATTGAAAGCGGCATTTGCCGAAGCTCTGCTTTGGCAGTGAATCTCGAATGCCGCGCCTGCGGCCTGCAAGCAGCTGCCGCCCGCCGGGCGTCGCTGGGCAAGGTACCTGAACCGGCGTTGGTTTGTAAACGCCGCCTTCAGGTGTTGGCTTAAATCACAGAGATTCGCAAGCTAACCCCCATGGATTACCCCCTAGCGGGATAATGCGTGTGGAAATACCACGAAACATCGGCGCTCGATGCGCGCCGAGGGTGTTTTGTGGCCGAGGAAGGAAATTTTTGACCCTGCTGCAAACGGGTGCCGGCGGCGGAATCGCTTGCCGCTGCGGGCGTTCGTTGAGCGGATCCAAATCGGATCAAGGAGACCATAAAAAATGAAAATCATCTACACCGACGTACTGGTGATCGGT
This sequence comes from uncultured Duodenibacillus sp., assembly GCA_944390745.1. Classification (GTDB taxonomy): domain Bacteria; phylum Pseudomonadota; class Gammaproteobacteria; order Burkholderiales; family Burkholderiaceae_F; genus Duodenibacillus. Next base: position 239,368 of record CALXQK010000005.1, read on the forward strand.
GGCGGTCTGGCTGGTCTGCGCATGGCGGTTGCCGCCAAGCGCCGTGGTCAGGACACCATCGTTCTGTCGCTGGTGCCCCCGAAGCGCTCGCACTCCAAGGCGGCCCAGGGCGGCATGCAGGCTTCTTTGGGCAACGTGATCAAGGGCCTGGGCGACAACGAGGACGTCCACTTCGCCGATACCGTTCGCGGTTCGGACTGGGGTGCCGATCAGGACGTGGTTCGCATGTTCGTCAACACCTCGCCGAAGGCCGTGCGCGAGCTGGCTGCCTGGGGCCTTCCCTGGAGCCGCATCACCCCGGGTGACCGTCAGGTGATCATCAACGGCGAAAAGGTGACCATCACGGAACGCAAGGAAGCCGCCGGCCTCATCAACCAGCGCGACTTCGGCGGCACCAAGAAGTGGCGTACCTGCTTCGTGTCCGACGGCACGGGCCACGCCATGCTCAATGTGGTGAGCGACCGCATTATTGCCGAGCATGTTCCCGTGATCGAGCGTGTTGAGGCTCTCTCTCTGATCCATGACGGCAAGCGCTGCTACGGCGCTGTCGTGCGTGATCTCATCACCGGCGAACTGATGGCCTACGTCGCCAAGGCGACGGCTCTCGGTACGGGCGGTGCCGGCAAGCTGTACCGCGTGACGACCAACGCCCAGATCTGCGAAGGCAGCGGCCACTCTCTCGCCCTCGAAACCGGCGTCGCCGGCCTGGGCAACATGGAAGCCATTCAGTTCCACCCGACGGGCATCTTCCCGGCCGGCATTCTGGTGACGGAAGGCTGCCGCGGCGACGGCGGCCTGCTGCGCGACGTTGACGGCCACCGCTTCATGCCCGATGTGGAACCCGAGAAGAAGGAGCTCGCTTCCCGCGACGTGGTCTCCCGCCGCATGGAAGAGCGCATTGCCCAGGGCAAGGGCGTCAAGAGCCGCTTCGGCGAACACCTCTGGCTCGACATCACGCTGCTTGGCGAACATCACATCAAGCACAACCTGCGTGAAGTCTACGAAATCTGCCACTACTTCCTCGGCGTTGACCCGGTCAAGGAATGGATCCCGGTGCGTCCGGCCCAGCACTACACGATGGGCGGCGTGCGCACGAACTACACGGGCGAGTCCCGCACCCTCAAGGGCCTCTTCGCCGCTGGCGAAGCCGCTTGCTGGGATATGCACGGCTTCAACCGTCTGGGCGGCAACTCGGTGGCCGAGACCGTTGTGGGCGGCATGATTGTGGGCGAGTTCATCGCCGACTTCTGCGAGCGTCCTGAGAACGGCATCGACATCCCGACCTCGCTCATCTACGACGCCATTGCCAAGGTTCAGAACGAACTCGACGGCTTCATCAAGAACTCCGGCACGGAGGACATGGTCAAGATCCGTACCCGCATGCAGGATCTGATGACGAGCAAGATCGGCATCTTCCGCAAGGGCGAGGATATGGAGAGCGCCGTGGCCGAACTCGAGGACCTCCTCAAGAAGACCTACAAGGTCTCCTGCAAGGACGTCGTGGGCAACAACCCCGAGCTCGTGTATGCCTACCGTACCCGCAAGATGGTCAAGCTTGCTCTCACGATCGCCTGCGGCGCCTCCGCCCGCAAGGAGAGCCGTGGTGCGCACTTCCGCGAGGACTATGCCGTCCGCAACGACAAGGACTGGCTCAACCGCACCATCGCGACCTGGAAGGAAGGCGACACGCTGCCGACCCTCACGTACGAACCGCTCGACATCTCCAAGATGGAGCTGCCCCCGGGATGGCGTGGATACGGCGCGAAGAACTACATCGAGAATCCGGAATCGGCCAAGCGCCAGGCTGAGATTGATGAGATCCGCGCCAAGATGGAGGCCGAGGGTGCCGACCGCTTCGCCATCCAGGATCGCATCATGCCGTTCCATCACCTGCTGCCCAAGCGCCTGCAGGGCCGCAATGAGCGTATCGATGAACCGTTGCAGTAATTAGAGAGGAGCTGACTTAAATGAGTACTCAAGTTAAGAAGCAGCACCGCATGCTCAAGATCAGCATCCTGCGCTACAACCCTGCTGATCCCGCAAGCGTGCCGCACATGCAGACGTTTGAATGCGAGGAAGCCGATTCGATGACGCTGTTCATTCTCCTGAATGAACTGCGCGACACCCAGGATCCCTCGCTGCAGTTTGACTTCGTTTGCCGCGCCGGCATCTGCGGCTCCTGCGCGATGCTGATCAACGGCAAGCCCGGTCTGGCCTGCCGTACGCTCACCCGCGACCTTCCGACCGAGTTCACGCTGGCCCCGCTGCCGGCCTTCGAGCTCATCGGCGACCTGTCGGTCAACACCGGCAAGTGGATGCGCAACATGAGCGAACGCATGGAAACGTGGGTTCACATGAAGTCCGAGGAAATCGACCTCCGCAAGAAGGAGGAGCCGATGGATCCCCAGCTCGCCGAGGACATCTACCTCCTCGACCGCTGCGTGGAATGCGGCTGCTGCATCGCTGGCTGCGGTACGGTTCGTCTGCGTCCGGACTTCGCCGGCGGCGTCGCGATCAACAAGATCGCGCGCTTCCGTCTCGATCCGCGCGACACCCGCAATGACGCCGACTTCTACGACGTCATCGGCGACGACTCGGGCGTGTTCGGCTGCATGTCGCTGCTGGCCTGCCACGACTTCTGCCCGAAGGATCTGCCCCTGAAGACGCAGATTGCCTTCATCCGCCGCAAGATGGCCGAGCAGGGCATCAAGAACTACGACAAGGTTCAGCCCACGCCCAAGACGAAGAAGGCGATCCCCATCAAGGCCGCCTAATCGCTGAAGGCAGCATCACTCCGAGGCTCCGGTGCGCAACCGGAGCCAAAGAGGCTCAAGGAGCATCCAGACTTCGGTCCGGGTGCTCTTTTTTTGTTCCCGGGCGCAAAGTTTGAAGGATCAAGCAAAGGAAATGTATGAGTGCCCCCAGCGTTGCTCCTGCAGGCTCCTTGTGCAGAGTGCTCCATCTGAGACGATTGAAGCACCCTTGCGCCGAAGACATGGGCACCTGGCAGGGAAGTGGCTGATGCTCAAGAAAGGGCGTCCGGGTCGGCATGTGCGGCATGGCTCAAACCGCGCGATGAGAGCCGTCAGGGATGGCGGTCCTGCCGTCATCAATTCAGAGTTTGAACTTTCAAACCATGTCGGAGCGATCGCAGCGTGCTTCGGTCTCTGCCGGAATGCCGGGCCGGCGCTTGTTGGATGGCCGTCGACAAGGCGGCTGAGGCGTGCCGCCGCTTCATTGACAACGCCGACCGGATCATCCTCGGATGCGTCTGAGCAGTCCGAAGCAGTGCTCGCCGCATGGAAGGTCCGCCCTGGGCATGAGTCATAGGCGCGCCGTACTTGACGCCAGGTCAGGGGGCTCGGACAGGGGGCAGGCGACTTCTCTTGATGCGTGATTGAGCCGGCAGTTCGCGAAGCCGCCCTGGATCAAGCGCCGGCGCTTGCAGCACCCCGCATCGACGCCCGCGCCGCATAGGCGCTTTGCCTGACGGGGCGCGGGGTTCACCCGGCAGGGAGCGACACTCCAGGGATTGAAGATAGGGGGCATGCAGGTCTGCAGGGTTTGAAGGGGCAGGGGGCGTGAGGGCACCCGCTGTAATGGATGGCCGTTTGGAAAGTGCCGCAGCCGATCATGAGACCGTGCGTTGATGCGCCGCCACAGCTTTTTTGGGGCATCAATGGATCGGGATTTTCACCTACTTAAGACGTATGTTTGGCTTTGGAAAAAGGGGCCGAATTCGGAGAAAAATTCCGGAGTTGTGCTCTTTCTGATACCTGTCAATGTTTGTGCGGAATTTTACAAATTGTCCAAAAACCCCCGCGGCTCTAGGAATCGAGAGTGACTTTCCTTTGAAAATCAGGGCATTCAAGAGCAATGGCGCGTTGGTGGAAAAACCTAGGCGAAACAACTTAGGCCTTTGATGCGAAAAAAACCGATTAGGTAAAGAATCTTAGGCACAAACTTCTAAGCTAAGTAGTAATATCTAGCTCAAGAAAAGTCTAGCGGCTTGTGGCTTTTGCCGCCGGGACCTTTCTTGAAGATGTCCCTGAAGTCGTCGGACCACGCAGGATCTGCCTGTGGACGGCCTCAGGGGATGAATCTTAAAAAGTCAAAAAATAGAGGAGCTAAACAATGTCTCGTTTTGAGAGCGATTTCCTTGGCCAGCTTGAGATCCCTGATGATTGCTACTACGGCGTCCAGACGACTCGCGCCAAGGAAAACTTCCACATCACGGAAATGTCGATGAGCCAGGAGCCGTACTTCATCATCGCCTTTGCGTATGTGAAGAAGGCTGCGGCTCTTGCCAACAAGGAACTCGGCACCATCCCCGCCAACGTCGCCGACGCTCTGGCCTGGGCCTGCGATCAGCTCATCGCTGGCAAGTACCATGACCAGTTCGTGACCGACTGGCTGCAGGGCGGCGCCGGCACGTCGACCAACATGAACACCAACGAGGTCATCTGCAACCTCGCCGCCGAGCACCTCGGCTCCGTGAAGGGCGACTACAAGCTGGTTTCGCCCAACGACCACGCCAACTTCGGCCAGTCGACCAACGACACCTATCCGACGTCGCTGCACCTGGCCCTGCTGCTTCGCAGCCGCGTTCTTCTCAAGGCCGTTGAAGACCTCGTCGGCGCCTTCTACAAGAAGGCCGATGAGTTCAAGGGCGTGCTCAAGATGGGCCGCACCCACCTGCAGGATGCCGTCCCGATGACCCTCGGCCAGGAATTCCATGGCTGGGGCTTCACGATCGCCGACGAGCTCAAGGTCATCCGCGAGGCTCAGGAACACCTCAAGGTGATCAACCTCGGCGCCACCGCCATCGGCACCTGCGTGACGGCGCACCCGGATTATCCGGCTCTGGCCGTCAAGAAGCTCTCCGAGCTCACCGGCATCGACTTCAAGAACAGCGACGACCTGATCGCCGCCACGAGCGACTGCGGCGCCTACGTCGCCCTGTCCTCGGCCATCAAGAGCCTCGCCGTGAAGCTCACGAAGGTCTGCAACGACATCCGTCTGCTTGCCTCCGGCCCGCGCTGCGGTCTGTCTGAAATCAACCTGCCGCAGCTGCAGCCCGGCTCCTCGATCATGCCCGGCAAGGTCAACCCCGTGATCCCGGAAGTGACCAACCAGTCCTGCTTCCTCGCGATCGGCCTTGACACCACGGTCATGCTCGCTGCCTCGGCCGGCCAGCTCCAGCTCAACGTGATGGAGCCCGTGATTACGTTTGCCCTGTTCACCTCGATGCGCGTTCTGTCCAACGCCTGCAACGCGCTGCGTACGAAGTGCGTCGACGGCATCACGGCCAATGCCCAGCGCACCGAACAGATGGTGATGAACTCCTGCGGCATCGTCACGCTTCTGAAGCCGCACCTCGGCTACTCCGTGTGCTCGCAGATGGCCCACGAGTGCTACGAGACCGGCAAGTCGCTGCACCAGGTTGTGGTCGACGAGCGCAAGCTCCTCACTCAGGAAGAGTGGGACAAGACCTTCAACCTGCAGAACCTCATCGCTCCGAAGTTCGTGCAGTAACCCATTCCCCCGCGCGGATGCGGCGATCTACGCCAGCGCCGCATCCCCAGGGCTTCGGTCGCAATGACTGAGGAAGGCGCCGTCCAGTTTTCGGACGGCGTCCTGGGATTTTTTAAAACTACAACTACACCACCAACGGAGATATCAATATGGATATCATGCTCATCCTCGAGCTGATCGTGCTTCTCGGCGCGATCTTCATCGGTGTCCGCCTCGGCGGCATCGGTATTGGCTATGCCGGCGGCGCCGGCGTGCTGGTTCTGGGTCTGTGCCTCGGCATGAAGCCCGGCAACATTCCCTGGGACGTGATCCTGATCATCGCTTCGGTGATCTCGGCCATTTCCGCCATGCAGCTTGCCGGCGGTCTTGACTACCTCGTGCACATCGCCGAGCGCATCCTGCGCAGCAACCCGAAGTACATCAACTTCCTGGCTCCCGTCGTGACCTATGTGCTGACGATCTTCGCCGGCACCGGCCACACCGCCTTCTCGATGATCCCCGTGATCGTTGAGGTTGCCAAGGAACAGAAGATCCGCCCGGTTTGCCCGCTGTCGATCGCCGTCGTGTCCTCGCAGATCGCCATTACGGCTTCGCCCGTGTCGGCGGCCGTGATCTACATGTCCGGCGTTCTTGAGCCGTTCGGCTGGAGCTACCCGGCTCTGCTCGGCATCTGGATTGCGACGACCTTCATCGGCTGCATGCTGACCGCCTTCGTGATGACGATGATCCAGAACATGGATCTCGACAGCGACCCGGTCTACCGTGAACGTCTCGCCAAGGGCCTCGTGAAGGCGCCCACCGGCGAAACCAAGACCACGCTCAAGCCCCATGCCAAGCTCTCTGTGGCAATCTTCCTCATCGGCGTTCTGTTCGTCGTGCTGTATGCCTCCGCCATCAGCCCGGCTGTCGGCATCATCTCCAACGTGATCGTCGGCCGCGATGCCGCCATCATGAGCCTGATGCTGCTCGTCGGCATGCTGATCACGATGTGCTGCAAGATTGAGCTCGGCGACGTGGCCGGCACCAGCGTCTTCAAGTCCGGCATGGTCGCCATCGTCTGCGTGCTCGGCGTTGCCTGGCTCGGCGACACCTTCGTGTCCGGCCACAGCGCTGAGATCAAGGAATTCGCCGCCGCGACGGTTGCCCAGTACCCGGCTCTGCTCGCCGTGGTGTTCTTCCTTGCCGCCATGCTCCTGTACTCGCAGGCCGCTACCGCCAAGGCCATCACCCCGGCCATCGTGGCTGCCCTCGGCATCAGCGCCGCCAACCCCGGCGACTCCTACATGCTCGTAGCCTCGTTTGCCGCTGTGTCCGCCCTGTTCGTTCTGCCGACCTATCCGACGCTGCTCGGCGCCGTGCAGATGGACGATACCGGCACGACCCGCATCGGCAAGTGGGTGTTCAACCACGCCTTCTTCCTGCCCGGCGTTCTGGCCATCGTCTTCAGCGTGGCCCTTGGCTTCCTTGCCTGCGCCGTTGTCTAGTGAAGAGAGGTTTGCTCTGACGGCGTGATGCACTGCGCCGTCCAACGACAACCAGCCGCTCGACTTCCTGTGGGAAGCCGGGCGGTTTTTTATGCATCAGCCCGCATGCATTTTTTCTGCAATCCTTGGAAACAACTCCAGGGCCGCCGTATTAAGCTTCGGGCAAGAAAATGCATGCTACGATCAAACGACCATGACTGACATTCTTCGCTCCATCATCCTTTATGCCGTTCCGGTGATCCTTGCCATTACGCTGCATGAGGCCGCCCATGGCTACGTGGCGCGCAGGCTCGGAGACAACACCGCCTGGGTGCTGGGGCGCGTGACGCTCAACCCCCTCAAGCACATTGATCCGGTTGGAACCATTCTGGTGCCGGCGATTCTGCTTGCGGCCGGCGCGCTCGCCGGATTCGGGGGCGTAATGTTCGGCTGGGCCAAGCCCGTGCCTGTGAATTTCTCCCGTCTGCGCAACCCCAAGATCGACATGATCTGGGTGGCGCTCGCGGGACCGGCGAGCAACCTCGTTCAGGCGCTGCTCTGGGCGGCCGCCGCGAAGCTGGTTGTGCTTGCCGCGCCGAGCGCGCTCTTTGGGCCGCTCATTGAAATCTGCTATGGAGGCATCATCGTCAATCTGGTGCTGATGGCCTTCAATCTGCTGCCCGCGCTGCCTTTGGACGGCGGGCGCATCGTGGCGGGCCTTCTGCCCTGGAGGCTCAGCATGAAGTACGCCGAGACCGAGCGTTACGGTCTCATCATTCTGGCCGTGATCATTTTCTCCGGCCTGTTTGAATATGTGGCGCAGCCCGTGCTTGATCTGGCGCGCTGGCTCTTTTTCGCCGCGGCGGGCTCTTGAGCCCGAGGCGGCATCCGACCCCCTGCATGCCTCTGGGAACTCGAGGCGGGCAGGGGACAGCTGCAACCTAGCGTTCAGGTTTTGAAACAAAGCATGGCCCGAGACACGTCGACCCCCGCCGATCCGCCGAGCGCCTGGCTCGCGCGCTTTGCGCCGCTGATTGCCCCGGGTGCAAGAGTCCTTGAGATTGCCTGCGGCAACGGCCGCAACACGCGGCTTCTGGCCCGGCTTGGCGCGGCGGTGACGGCCGTCGACATGAACCCGGCGCTTGAGCCCCTTGAGGGCGTGCGGTACCTGACGGCTGATCTTGAGGCGGGCGGCTGCTGGCCGTTTGAGCGCAATGCCTTTGACGTGGTCGTCGGCGTGCACTATCTGTGGCGCCCGATCTTTCCAAGGCTTTTCGAGAGCCTTCGCACGGGCGGACTGTTTCTTTATGAAACCTTCACCGAGGAGCAGTTCCGCATCGTCGGTCGCCCGAGCAACCCCGAACATTACCTTCGCACCGGCGAACTTCTGACGCTGGTGCCCGCCGGCTGGCGGATTCTTGCCTATGAGGACGGACTGACCGATCACGGGGCCTTTTATCAGCGCATCGCCGCACGCCGATGCGCGGTCAAAAATGCGCTTCCCCCGGAGGATGTCCGACTCTGCCAGCCGCGATAAAATGAAAAATTGCTGTGACACCCAAGGGCAGCGGGTGCAGGAATGCCGCCCTGTATTGGATGTAAAACTATGACCAACCAAAACGAACTTCTGAAGGCTCCGGGTTCCGGCGCCGGTCTCGAGCAGTGGCTTGAGTACATCTCCAGGGTCAACGAAAAGCCCATGGAGCTTGGACTTGAGCGCATGAAGACGATGATCGCGCGCATGGGCATCGACTTCGGCTGTCCGGTCATCACCGTTGCCGGCACCAACGGCAAGGGAAGTACCTGCGCGATGATCGACAGCATCCTGCGCTATGCGGGCTACCACACGGGGCTTCACACTTCGCCGCACCTGATCCGCTTCAACGAGCGCGTCGTCATTGACGGCGCCGAGGTGGACGATGAGACGATCGTGCGCGCCTTTGAGGAGGTTGAGGCCGCCAGAGGCGATCTTGCGCTGACGTATTTCGAGTTCACCGGTCTTGCCATTCTGCGCATCTTCCAGAGGGCAAAGCTCGATGCGGTGATTCTTGAAATCGGTCTCGGCGGCAGGCTCGACGCCATGAACGCCGTTGAGCCCGACTGCAGCGTCGTGTGCAGCATCGGACTTGACCACGAGGCCTACCTCGGCCACACCCGCGAGGAGATCGGGCTTGAGAAGGCCTGCATCTACCGCACCGGCAAGCCTGCCATCTGCACGGACCCGAATCCGCCCAAGTCGCTGCTTGAGCATGCGCACATGATTCTTGCGCCCCTGTATACGTACGGGCATGAGTTTCACACGTACAAGCATCACGGGCTCTTTGACTTCGAGATCGAGATGTTCCATCCGACGCCCGAAACCGTCGACTGGCGCAACATCCCGATGCCGTCGCTTAGCGGCGCGGCCTCGCTTCAGAACGCCGCGGGCGCGCTTGCCGCGCTCGCCACGCTGAGCGGCGAGCTGCCGATCACGCGCAGCGCCGTGGTCGAGGGGCTTGAGAACGTGCACATCCATGCGCGCTATGAAAAGGTCAAGGACGTCGACGCCCACGGAGCCTCCGTCACTGTCGACGTTGCGCACAACCCGCAGGCGGCCCGCGTGCTCTCGGCCAACCTCACCGCAAGCGGCAATCCCGACGTGGAGACCTGGGCCGTCTTCGGCATGCTGCGCGACAAGGACATGGTGGAGGTGGCGCGCACGCTGCTGCGCCAGATCGACCGCTGGTTCGTCACGGGCCTTCCGGGCGTGCGCGGAGCCTCGCTTGAGGAGCTGCTCGCGGCCATGGACAAGGCGGGCATCGACAAGACGAAGATCGGTTCCTACGACACGGTTGACGCGGCGCTTCGCTCGGCCATGGCCGAAAGCCTCAATCGTGAGCCTGGAAGCGTGCGCATCGTCGCCTTCGGCTCGTTTGTGACGGCTGCGGCTGCGATCGAATCGCTGCGCCACGACGCCCGTGAGGGAGCCAGCCCCGTCTAGGGAGGCTTCTCGCCATCGGGCGTGCCGCGCACGCATCAATTGAAAACCGGCTTAGCGGAAAGCGCCAGAATTTCCGCGGGCCGGTTTCCATTTTGGTGCGTTTTCGGGCAAAATCCGTGCGCGCGCAAGGCCTTGAACGTCGGCGGATTCCCTATACTTGAAATTTGCATCCGCCGGGCTCTTTCAGCCGGTGGGGCGAAGCCCTGCCCATCGCATCTTCCACAGCCCTTTCCCAACGCATCCGTCGGACTCGATGATCGACAAGTTCCAAAAACTTTTCGGCCCCAACCCTCCGCGCTCGACAGCCGAGCATGCGCAGGATGCGGGCTACGACGAGTCGCGAGAGGCTGATGCCTACCGCCGGCAGCTGGTGCGCATCCGCAACAAGCGGCGGGTGCTGGGACTGCTGGTTCTCGTGATGGGAATTGCGGTGGTGGCGCCGAGCTTTCTTGAGCCCAACGACTACTACGCCAACCGCGGCGCCAAGCTTGAAATTCCAGCCCTGCAGGACGGGGCTCCGGCCAGGGTGGTGTCGCTCGCGCCTGAAAAGGCGCGGCCGCTGCCCGATGTCCCCGTTGTTCCCAAGGCGCCGAGCTCGGCCGCAAGTCTTTCGGCCGCCAACAAGGTCAACGGCTCCGCCCGTCCCGCCCAGGCGCAGGGCGACGAGCCCGCCGCAAGCGAACGGCCGGCTGCGGGGCAAAGGCAGCAGCCTGCCGCAGCCGCGCAAAAGCCTGCCCAGAAGCCCGCGCAGAAGCCTGCCGCCGGCGCCGCGGGCAAGTCTTCTGACAAGGGGACGGGCAAGGCAGCCGGCCAGGCGCCTCAGAAGGCTGCCGAGGCGAACGAACCGCTTCGCGCGGTTGCCAACGGCCGCTACTTCATCCAGGTCATTGCCACGAGCAATCAAAATTCCGCCCAGAGGCAGGCGCAGAAGCTGCGCGCCCTGGGGCTGCCCGCCTATACTGAAATCGTTCACCGGCGTGGCACGGACTTGTGGCGCGTGCGGGTGGGGCGCTTTGCCTCCGAGCTCGACGCGCGCCGCGCGATGGACATTCTCGCCTTGAATGCCATCGACAACGGAGGCGTCAACGAGGAACGGGAGAGTCCCTCCAAGTAAGCCGCCGCTGCCTGGCGTCAACCTTCAACACAGACAAGATTTTCGAATGAACGAAGTCGACTGGGTCATTCTGGCCGTTCTGGGCATATCCACCATTGTGGGCGTCTCCCGCGGACTGGTGCGTGAGATTCTGGCCATCGTGGGCTGGGTGCTTGCCATTTTGCTGGCGCTGCGCTTTGCGCCCATGGTGGGGGAGGCGATTCCGCTGCCCTCGCTGTCGATTCTGGTGCGCACGGCGCTCGGCGCCGTGCTTGTGGTGGTGGCCACGCTGCTTGTCATCGGGCTGGCGGGAAAGATCTTCGCGCACCTGATGGCGGCGGCGAGCATTACGTTTGAGGACCGGGCAATTGGAGCGATCTTCGGGCTGCTGCGCGGCGTGGTGATCGTCTGCGCATGCGTCTTCGTGCTCGGGCTCACCTCCGCGACCAAGACCGGCCTGTGGCGCAACTCCGTCTTCATCGTGCCTTGCGAGCACGTCATCGACTTCTGCATGCCCTACCTGCCGCAGGCAATCGTCGACCTGCGCCGGCGCGGCTCCATCGGAGTCTAGGGCGCGCCCTGCGGCGCCGCCGCGCCGGGGGCTGTAAAATCGGGCTGTCAAGCTGAGCGCCGTCATGCGGCGCCGGCTTGTTCTTCATTTTCTGCTTCCAACTTTTTTCGCTTCTCTTACCAAGGGATCAAGGACGACTTCATCATGTGCGGCATTGTCGGAATGATCAGTTCCAAACCCGTCAACCAGCGCGTCTACGACGCGCTGCTGCTGCTGCAGCACCGCGGTCAGGACGCAGCGGGCATCGGCACGCTTGACGATGGACTGACCTTTCACGTCCACAAGGCCATGGGCCTGGTGCGCGACGTGTTCAGAACGCGCAACATGCGCGACTTGACCGGCAACGCCGGCATCGGTCACACCCGCTATCCGACGCAGGGCTGCGCGAGCTCCAATGAGGAGAGCCAGCCCTTCTATGTGAACGCTCCCTACGGCATTCTCTTTGCCCACAACGGAAACCTCACCAACACGGCCGAGGTCAAGGAGCAGCTCTACAAGCTCGACCGGCGCCACATCAACACCTCGAGCGACTCCGAGGTGCTGCTCAACGTGCTCGCCGACGAGCTCATGAAGGTCAGCCCTCCCGGGCAGGAGTTCACCCCCGAGATCGCCTTCAAGGCCGTGCGCGGCGTGCACAAGCGCGTCAAGGGCGCCTATGCCGTGGTGGCCCTCATTGCCGGCAAGGGGCTTCTGGCCTTCCGCGATCCCAACGGCATCCGTCCGCTGTGCTTCGGCACCCAGGTGCAGCCCGACGGCACGAAGGACTACCTCGTGAGCTCGGAGTCCGTGACCATGGTGGGTCTGGAGTTTCAGTTTGAGCGCGACGTCGCCCCGGGCGAGGCGATCTTCATCAGCATGGACCGGCAGTTCTCGAGCGCGCAGTGCGCCGACAACCCGCAGCTCAATCCCTGCGCCTTTGAGTACGTGTACTTTGCGCGTCCCGACAGCCTGATCGACGGCATCAGCGTCTACGGCGCGCGCCTGCGCCTTGGCGAATACCTCGCCAGCGAGGTGGCCGAACACATCGATCTCTCGGAAATCGACTGCGTGATGCCCATTCCGGACTCGAGCCGCCCGGCCGCCCAGCAGCTCGCGCAAAAGCTTGGGCTGAGCTACCGCGAGGGCTTCATCAAGAACCGCTACATGGGCCGCACCTTCATCATGCCCGGCCAGGAGATGCGCAAGAAGAGCGTGCGCCAGAAGCTCAACGCCATGCCCGTGGAGTTCAAGGACAAGAACGTGCTGCTTGTGGACGACTCGATCGTGCGCGGCACCACCATGACCGAGATCGTGCGGATGGCGCGCGAGTCGGGCGCAAAGAAGGTCTTTGTCGCCTCGAGCGCGCCGCGCGTGATGTTCCCCAACGTCTACGGCATCGACATGCCCACCCGCAGCGAGCTCATCTGCGGACGCGGGGAGACGGGCGAGGACGTCGCCCGCATCATCGGCGCCGACGCGGTGATCTTCCAGACCGTCGAGGGGCTCAAAAGCGCGCTCACCGACCTCAACTGCAGCATCTCCACCTTTGACTGCTCGTGCTTTGACGGCGTGTACGTCACGGGCGACGTCACCGAGGAGTATCTCGACAACCTCGAGGCGAGCCGCAACGCCCCGACGCTCAAGAAGGCCTCGGGTGAGGATTGAGCGCGCAGGGCCCCGCCGGGCAGGGCTGAGGTCTCTGGTCCTGCCTGACAATAGATTCAAATGAAAGCACCCCGCAGCGACTTGCGTCCTGCGGGGTGTTTTTCAATGCAATTTGATAGAGAGTGCCAATGCAGCAGTCTAGTTGATGCAGTGGCGGTTTCTCCAGCGCGTCTGAATCCGGCGGGCGACCTCGTCGATCTTGAGGCGGCTGCGCGTCCACTTGGCCTCAATCTCTTCAGGGGCGTCCTCGCAGACGCCCTCCATGACGACGTACTCGAAGGCGTGCACGCCCAGGTTTTCAAAGACGGCGCGCACGGCCTTGTCGCCGTGGTTGAGCTCCTCGCGGCAGCCGCCGGGCTGGTAGCCCGAGCAGCCGGTGCTGGCAAGAATCACCACCATCTTGTTGTGCAGCAGGCCGTAGATGACGCGGGGCTTTCTCTGCTCGCCCATCGTGAAGGTGCGCCCGAGCCGCACGATGTTGTCGATCCAGGCCTTCAGCGGCGCCGGAATGCCGAAGTTGTAGAGGGGGCAGCCCACGACAATGACGTCCGAGCGCAGCACCTCGTCGACTAGGGCGTCGCTTTCCCTGAGGCGCTCGATCTGTTCGGGGGTGCGCTGATTCTCGGGCGTGCGCGAGGCGTTGATGAAGCTTGCGTCGATCATTCCAGGCGGATGGGCGGCCACGTCGCGCTCGACGAGCCGCACGCCGCGGCCCTTGAGGCTGTCCTTGAGAAGCCTCGCCATCTGGCGCGTATAGGAACCCTGATTTTCCTTTCGGGATTCTCCGATCTGTGCACTGGAGTGAATGATGAGCACCTGGGGCATTTGTGTTGTTCTTCCCTGTGAGCCTGCCTGCGGATGGTTGGTCGTGATGAACCCGGTGGGCCCTCAAGAGAGCCGTTGCCGAAGCTGCAGTCGACGATATCAGCGCAATCGCTCGGATGAATGGCGAAGTGTTTGCACACGCAATTAAATGTTTCCGCATCCGAAGGGCGCTTCACGGGGGCATGCGGATGCGGCGGCATCGAAGTGTTCTGCACAAGCCGCGCCGGGCGCCCGGAGGAAAGCCGCTTCCTTCAGAATCCGTCTGCGGCGCACGCCGTTGATCATAGCGAGTTGGTAGGTTTTGGGCAGGGGGCTGTAACGCATTGTTACATGAAGGGTATCTGCTACGTATTTGATAGATAGTACAAACCCATCCCCGGGAGGCAAACGAACCGCAACCGCATGGATGAAAAGACTCCCCAGTCTCCCGCAGCAGGCTGCGGCAAGCCCCTTGAGCGAGCAGCCCGCTGCAGGAAAAGCGAGTGCGGCCTTTCAGCCCGGGGATGCCGTGACGGGGCGCTTTCCCCGGCATTGCCGTGAGGCGAGGCGGGTAGAGGAGGACGGGGATGAAAGGGTGATGAGAGAAGAGGTCGTTTGGCTAGCAGCGAATGGCGCAGGCCATCTCCTCAATTTCAGCCCGGGACAGTCCGGCCTCGGCGGCTTCCTCGCGCCAGCCCGAAACCGCTCGCCGCACGTCGGCGACGATCTCGCGGGCGCGCTCCACGGCGATGCCCCAGAAGGGTGCGGCGCCGAGAAGCCCCTCGAGGTCGTAGTCCTTGCAGTGCTCGTCCCATGTGAGGCACAGATGCTCGATCGAGGGCGAGGGGTTGATGTCGAAGGCGGGCGCCAGATGCCAGCCCGACTCCGAGAGCAGGAAGCCATGGTTTCTGAGATGGTCGTCGCCGTCGCTGATGGCCATCTTGAAGGCGACGCGCCGGTAGAGCTGCTCGACCTCGGGAACCTTGTCGCGGCAGACCTTCTCGATGATCATGAGAATCTCAAGATAGCTTCTCGGCTCATGGTTGCGGTCGGCCGCAAGAAGCGCCCGGGTGGAGAAATAGTGGCGCCGTCCCCTGGGGGAGCGGTCGAAGCGGCGCGTGGCAAAGATCGTGCCGTCAATGAGCTCAAAGGGCGCAACCTCGATGCCCGCGCGCATCGCAAGCCGCGTCATGGCGTACTCCCAGGCGCCCATGTTGCGGGTGTCGTAGATCGACGGGAGCTTGGCAATCCACTGCGCGCCGCTGCCGTCGACAAACCCGATCTTGGGGCGGGACCCTCCGAGCGCCGAGGCTGCGCGCACCAGCGGCTCGAGCGTGGCGGCCGACAGCAGCCGCTTCTGTTCAAAGGCGGCGGTGAGCTCGGCGTAGGCCTCGAGCTCGCTTTTTCGCGGCAGCATCGTGGGCGAGGTGCCGACAAAGGACTCGGGCTGCTGCTCGGGGCTGAAGCGCATGGCGCCCATGCGCTCGCTGTCGGCGATGGTGGTGAGGACCTCGGTTTCCGTGAGTTCGTGCGGCTGGCGCTCGTCGCGCCGCGCGCAGGCCTGTTCATAGCGCGCCAGAATCGAGCGGCCCCAGCTGTCGGGAAGGGAGTCGGTCATGAGCGCAATGGCGTGCGGCGTCTCGGGCAGCGACTCAATCGGGTTGAAGCGGCGCGACTCCTCGGTTCCGTTCCAAAAGCGCGAGAACTCAAAGCGGCCGTCGGCCAGACGCATGCGGCCGACGGCAAGCGGACGGCGGCTGAATTCATCCTGCGACCATGCGGTCAAAAATTCGTGCGGCTTTAGATTGATCATGTTGTTCTTTTTAGAGCAGATTGTTCAACGACTTTTACTTCGGCGCGCATCATAGGCCGATTTTGTGATGGCGGCGTGGCGCCCTGATGGCAGGATGGTGACAATCGATCGCGCAGGCCCTGTTTTCGCCCGAAGAGCAGTCCCGCGGGGCGCCCCGGGGGAAAAAAAGCGGCCCGCCAGCCTCAAAGAGAAGGCTGACGAGCCGCCGGGGCTCCTTGATCGGTTCAGAATCCCGGGGCGCCGCGCCCCGGGAGTTCGGAAAAAGTGTCTGCGGTCTGCCGCGAGCCCCGGCAAGGGGAGGCTCGGGACGCCCCCTTGCTGATCCCGGACAGACTTAGGCGAGACCGGTGATCTTGCCGTCCTTGACGTTGATGTTGAAGGCGGCGGGAGCCTTGGGCAGACCCGGCATGCGCATGATGGCGCCGGTGGTGACGACCACAAAGCCTGCGCCTGCATTGAGAATCAGGCGCTGCACGGGCAGATCAAAGCCCTTGGGCGCGCCGAGAGCCTTCGGATCAGCGGTGAGCGAGAAGGGGGTCTTGGCAATGCACACCGGCAGATTGCCGAAGCCCATCGCCTCGATCTGCTTGAGATCCTTGACCGCGGCAGGCGACATGCTCACCGAGCCCGCGCCGTAGACGCGGCGGGCGATCTTCTCGACCTTCACCATGACCGGGTCATCGGCCTCGCAGGGGTGGTTGAGCGGCACGGCCGGCGACTCGCAGGCGGCAAGCACCTCGCGGGCAACGGCCTCGGCGCCCTTGCCGCCCTCGGCAAAGCCGTCGCTCACGGCAAAGCGCACGCCGAGCTCGCGGCAGCGGCTGCGCAGCACCTCGATCTCATCCTCGGGGTCGTTGGCGAAATGGTTCATGCTCACCACGATCTCGGGGCCGAAGGCCTTGAGGCTTGCCACGTGCGCGTCGAGGTTGCACATGCCGGCCTTGAGCGCCTCCATGTTGGGCTTGCCGATCTCGGGCAGCGCCACGCCGCCGTGCCACTTGAGCGCCTTGAGGCTCGTGACGAGCACCACGGCGCGGGGTTCGAGACCGCAGGCGCGGCACTTGATGTCGTAGAACTTCTCGGCGCCGAGATCCGACCCGAAGCCCGCCTCGGTGATGGCGAACTCGCCGAGCTTGAGGGCGGCGCGGGTGGCGGCAACCGAGTTGCAGCCGTGGGCGATGTTGGCAAAGGGACCGCCGTGGATGAAGGCGGGCGTGCCCTCGATCGTCTGCACGAGGTTGGGCTTCATGGCGTCAAGCAGCAGCGCCATCACGGCGCCCGTGGCGCCGAGCTCGCCGCAGGTGTAGGGGGTGCCGTCCTGCTTGATGCCGAGCACGAGCCGGTCGAGGCGGCGCACGAGGTCGTCCTCGCCGTCGGCAAGGCACAGCACCGCCATGAGTTCGCTTGCGGCCGTGATGTCAAAGCCCGTTTCTGTGGGGATGCCGTTGGCCGAGCCGCCCAGACCGTCGACAATGAAGCGAAGCTGCCGGTCGTTGACGTCGAGCACGCGCCTCCAGGTCACCTCCTTGAGATCGACCTGGCGCTTGTGGCGGGCATTGTCAATCAGGGCGGCGATGAGGTTGTTGGCGGCGGTGATGGCGTGGAAGTCGCCCGTAAAGTGCAGGTTGATCGACTCCATGGGCAGAACCTGCGAGTAGCCGCCGCCCGCGGCGCCGCCCTTCATGCCGAAGACCGGGCCGAGAGAGGGCTCGCGCAGCGCGAGCACGGCCTTCCTGCCCAGGCGGTTCATGGCCTGCGCAAGGGCAATCGAGGTCGTCGTCTTGCCCGAGCCTGCGGGCATGCCCGAGGTGGCCGTCACCAGCACGAGCTTGCCCTGCTCGGGACGGTCGGCCCGGAGGGTGACCTTGGCCTTGTCCCAGCCGTAGGGCTCGAACTCGGAGTCGTCAAGACCCCATTCATGGGCCAGATCGTCGATGCGCTTCAACTTGACCTGCTGGGCGATTTCGATATCGGAAAGCATGCGGATGTGCTCCTACAAAGGTTGAAAAACAAAAGGATCTTTAAAAAGGCTTTGGCCTTGTCCATGCGCGGGGCGCACGGCGTCTCAAGGGATTTCGATAGCAGCGCCGCTGCTGCGGGCGGCGCGAAGGCAGGCGCCTGCGGCCGCAGGCTCCTGCCCGCGCAGAAAATGGCGGGCGAAGGCTCTGGCCGGCGGGATGCCTGTCCGGGGCTGGTCTTTGGGCGGGGATTGCCGCGCAGCCGCTTGACTTCGGGCGCAGCTCTCGAAATCCTTCGAAGGGAGAAACCGCAGGGGCGGCGAGGACGCATGCCCTGCGCCCGGCGCGACTGCGCCGGTCTGCGGACTCGATCTGCTTACTATGCCACAAACGGCCTGAGTTTTGTAAAAGCTCCGCCCGCGCCGAGTGAAACAAGATCTGTCCGGAGAACGCGGCCGCAGACGGCCGCAGGGCGCAGGAAATTGGGCGCGGGAGGTGCCAGACCGGGGAGAGGGCAGGAATCAGCAAAGGGAAGGGAAGAGCAAAGGGAAGGGAAGGCCAGAGCCGGAGACAAGGGAGAAAACAAAAAGGGCGCAGGGCGCCTTCCGCAGGAAAAGCCGGGATAAGCGCGCTGCGCCTCGGGGGAGCCAGCCGGAATGCGCAAGGCTGACCGCGCCTCGCGCAAAAGACTCCCCGCCAGAATCCGGGCTGGGGGCCCGACCCCCTTGCCGCTGTTCCGGACAAAGACCCGATGCGCGCTCGCTAGATGAGCGTGCAGACCGTGCCTTCGCAAACCTCGCCGATGCCCCATCCAAGAACGCGCAGTCCGATGACGATCATGAGGGCGATCAGCAGCCAGACCAGGAGCTGTTTTCCATGCGGTGTCATGCGCGTCAACATAGCAACCTCCTTTGAGAGGGGCTGCGGCGTCTTCCGACTCCCTTGGTTCAACACTGGAGCCTGTCGGCGCCGAACCCTATGTTTCTCTTTGGTTTTTTCTTGATTCCAATATATCATCCCGTGGCGTCTGAAATTGGATCTGTTTCTGAATGTGTCCGTCGCCGTCAAAAAATTCATCCGCCGCTGCAATGGCGTTCAGTACGTTGATATTAAAGAGAAATTCATGTTTTTCAACAACCTGAGCGCAGGTTCAGAAAAACTGAATCTTGTTCAATTAATGTAAATATTTGTAAGAACTGCAAGAAAGGGGTTCTGCGCTCCGGAATTTGTAGTTGATGCACAACATAAAGCGGTGCGCTCTGCGCTTTCAGGTCATGCGTTTGGAAGAGCTCATAAAGCCGGTGCCGCCCCGTATAATCACGGGCATTCGTTAAAAAGCCGGGCGGCGGCGGATGGCGGCTTGCGCGGCGTTCCCAGATGCGGAGAGTTTTGATGAAGATTCTTGTAGCGGTCAAGCGCGTTGTGGACTACAACGTCAAGGTGCATGCGCTTGCCGATCATTCGGACGTGGACATTGCCTCGGCCAAGATGTCCATGAACCCCTTTGATGAGATCGCCGTGGAGATGGCGGTGCGCCTCAGGGAGGCCGGCAAGGCCGATGAGGTCGTGGCGGTGAGCATCGGCCCGGACAAGACGGTCGACACGCTGCGCGTGGCGATGGCCATGGGCGCCGACCGCGCCGTGCACGTCAACGGCCCCGCGCGCCTTGAGCCGATTGCCGTGGCGAAAATCCTCGCGGAGGTCTGCCGCAGGGAGGCTCCGGGACTCATTTTGATGGGCAAGCAGGCCGTCGACAACGACGCGGGCCAGGTGCCGCAGATGCTGTCGGCCATGCTTGACATGCCCGTGGCGATCAACGCCAGCGCCCTTGAGCTTGAGGGCAGCCGCGTCACGGTTCTGCGTGAAACCGATTCCGGGCTGCTGCGCGTGGCGGCTGATCTGCCCGCCGTGGTCTCGGCCGACCTGCGGCTTGCCGAACCGCGCTACGTGACGCTTCCCAAGATGATGAAGGCCAAGAAGAAGCCCGTGGAGACGCTTGAGGCCGAGGCGCTTGCCCCGGGCCTGACCGAGTCGCTGTCGATCGTTGAGGTGATCGATCCGCCTGCGCGCGCCGCCGGCGTCAAGCTCGACAACGTTGATGCACTCATCGACGTGCTCAGGAACAAGCTCAAGGTTCTTTAAGGCGGGGAGGCTAGAGAAACATGACGATTCTTGTCATTGCTGATAACGACAACGCCTCGCTCAGGGCGTCCACGCGCAGCGCCGTTGCGGCCGCGCGCACGATTTCCGGGGATGTGCACGTGCTCGTGTGCGGCTCGGGCTGCCAGGCCGCGGCCGAAGCGGCCGCCGCCTGCGAGGGCGTCTCCAGGGTCTACCTTGCCGATGTGCCGCAACTCGCGCACCAGCTGCCCGAGGCGGTTGCCGAGGCTGCGGCCGCCGCGCTCGAGAAGTCCGGCGCCTCGCACGTCTTCTTCGTTTCCTCAACCACGGGCAAGGCGGCCATGCCGCGGCTTGCGGGCATGCTCGGCAAGTCGGCCCTGACCGACGTGTGCGCCGTTGCTGCCCCCGACACCTTCAAGCGCTACATCTACGCCGGCGGCGTGCTTGCCACCGTGCGCACGAGCGCCGTGCCCGTGATCGCCACGATCCGTCCGACCGCCTTTGCCGCGGTTGAGCCCGCGGGCGGCACGGCGGCCGTTGAGCCTCTTGACGTGAGCTTCAAGAGCCGCGCCTTTGCCTTTGTGAGCGAGGAGGCCCAGCTCTCCGACAAACCCGATCTGCTCACCGCCCGGCGCGTTGTTGCCGGCGGCCGCGGCCTGATCGACGAGACGGGATTTGCCGAGCTTGAAAAGCTTGCCGACAAGATCGGCGCGGCCGTCGGGTCGACGCGCGCCGTCGTCGACATGGGGCTTGCGCCCAACGAGACGCAGGTCGGACAGACCGGAAAGATCGTTGCGCCCGAGCTTTACTTTGCCTTCGGCATCTCGGGGGCCATCCAGCACGTTGCCGGCATGAAGGACTCCAAGGTGATCGTTGCGGTCAACAAGGATCCCGAGGCGCCCATCTTCGAAATGTGCGACTACTATCTCGAGGCCGACGCCGTCGAGACGATCAAGCAGCTCGAGGCAAAGCTCTAGAGACGCCGGCATTGAATATCGTCCCCAGAGGCAGCATCCGCCGAATCGGTACGGTTCATTTCGGCGGGTGCTGGTTTCTTTTCCGGGAACATTGCTTCGCGTAAAGGACATATCATGCATATTCAGCCGAATCTGCGCCGCGTGGCGGCCATTCATGACCTTTCGGGCTTCAGCCGTACCTCGCTCATGGCGGTGATCCCGATTCTGACGACGATGGGCCTCAATGTCTGTCCGCTGCCCACCGCCATTCTCTCCAACCATTCGCAGTACCCGGACTTCTCCTTTCTCGACCTGACCGACGAGATGCTGCGCATCATCGAGAAGTGGAAAAAGCTCGACATTCGCTTCGACGCCGTCTACTCGGGCTATCTCGGCTCGCCCCGGCAGTGCGAGATCGTCCACGACTTCGTGCAGTACTTCCGCAAGCCCGGGACGCTCGTCGTCGTTGACCCGGTGCTCGGCGACAACGGAGCGCTCTACAGCAAGATCACGCTCGAGATGGTGCAACAGATGCGCAAGCTTGCGGCCTGCGCCGACGTTCTCACCCCGAACCTCACCGAGGCCTTCTCGCTGCTTGACCGTCCGTACCAGGCCGAGTGCTCGCACGAGACTCTCAAGGAGCTGATCTCGGGCCTGGCCGAGCTCGGTCCCGACACGGTCATCATCACGGGCGTTCCCGTCCCCGGGCAGCCGGGGCTTACCTCGGTCATTGCCCGCAGCCGCACGGACCGGCGCACCTGGATGGTGACCTGTCCCTATCTGCCCGCGCACTACCCGGGAACGGGCGACACCTTTACAAGCGTCATCACCGGCAGCCTGCTGCAGGGCGACAGTCTGCCGATTGCGCTTGACCGGGCCGTGCAGTTCATTTTGCAGGGCATTCGCGCCACCTTCGGCTATCAGGTCGACAGCCGCGAGGGGATTCTCCTTGAGCGCGTGCTCCCGCTTCTGAAGATGCCGATTCAGTCTTCGAGCTATGAACTGATCTGAATCCCTCCGGATCAAAAAAAAGCGGACGCCCCGGCTGAGGCGTCCGTTAAAAAGAAGAGAGGAGAGAAAAGGAAAAAAGAGATGGGGAGCTTGAGCCGGAGCGCGCTGTGCGCGCCCCGGCTTTTTACTGCCGGGGTCCTGGACTACTTGGCGGCCTCGGCAGCTCCCTTGCCGGCGATGCGGCCGAAGACGATGATGTCGGTGTAGGCATTGCCGCCGAGGCGGTTCGTGCCGTGGGTGACGCCCGTCACCTCACCGGCAGCCCAGAGGCCGGGGATCGGATTGCCGTTCTTGTCGAGGGCCTGGGCCTTGCCGTTGATGCGCACGCCGCCCATCGTGTGGTGCACGCTCGGCACGGCCTTGATCACGTAGTACTTGCCCTGGGACATGTCCACAAGACCGCTGCGGTGGTGGAAGTCCTTGTCATTGCCCTTTCCAGTCATCGAGGAGACGCGCTTGACGGTGGCCGTGAGGCTGTCGTAGGGGATCTTGGTGAAGTCGGCGATGCACTTGAGGTCATCGCAGGTGGCCATGATGCCCTGCTTGGTGAAGGCTTCGTACTCCGTCGGGTGCGCTTCAATCGTCTTGGAAATGGCGCCGATCTTGTCGTTCCACAGCACCCAGCAGTAGCCGCCCGTCTGCTTGAGGATGGCCTGCGAGAGCACGTCGCGGCGGTCCATCTCCTCAACGAAGCGCTTGCCCTCCTGGTTGAGCATGATGGCGCCGTCAAAGCGCGAGTCGGCGATGAGCTCAATGACGCCCGAGATCGGATCGCAGATCGGGTAGGTCTGGATGTACTGCATGTTGACGAGCTGCGCGCCGGCGCGCTCAGCCATGTAGAGGGCCTCGCCCGTCGTGCCCGGAGCGTCGGTCGTCTTGAAGCGCTCGTCGATGGACGGGTTGTACTTCTTGACCATCTCGGGGTTGGCGCCGAAGCCGCCCGTGGCAAGCACCACGCCGCCCTTGGCGTTGAAGGTGTAGGTGCTGCCCTGCATCGAGGCCTTGACGCCGACCACGCGGCCGTTCTTGTCCTTGATGAGCTCCTCGGCCTTCATGTTGGTGATGACGGGAATTCCGAGCTCATCGGCCTTGGTCTGGAACTTGGTGATGAACTCCGTGCCGGTGTGGCCCACGGGGATCAGGGCGCGCTTGCGGCTGTGGCCGCCGAACCAGAAGAGATTGTCGTCGATGAAGCGAACGCCGATATAGTCGCGGCACCACTTGGCGGCGTCCAGAGCGTTGTTGGTCATCACGCGGATGACGTTCATGTCGCCCTTCTTGTCGCCGCCCTTGTAGGTGTCCTCGGCGTGCAGCTCGGGCGAGTCGTCCGTGATGCCGAGCTTGGGCTGCACCCAGTTGCGCGCGGCGTTCATTTCAGCGCCCGAGATGAGCGAGTTGCCGCCCACGGCGGGCATCTTCTCAAGAAGCACCACGTTGGCGCCCGCGTTCTTGGCCTCAATGGCAGCCGAGAAGCCCGCGCCGCCCGCACCGATCACGACCACGTCATAGCTGCTGACCTTGGGGAGGTCGGCCGCGGCCTTCTTGATGGCCTTCTTGTCGGCCTTCGAGAGCGTCACGCCCGCCTTCTTGGCGGCGTCCTTCACGGCGTCGAGAAAGCCCTTCGAGGAGAAGGTGGCGCCGGAGATCGCGTCGAGATCAGCCGAGTTCGTGGCGATCACCGCGTCCTTGAGGTCGGTGAAGACCTTGGCGGCGAGAACCTTGTTCTCCTGCTCGCGCACGACCTTGATGTCGGTGATCTTGTTGTTGTCGAACGTGACGGCAACGGTCACGTCGCCGTGCTTGCCCACGCCCGTGCCCTCGACAGTCTGCGGGGCGGCGTAAGCCGAGAAGGCAAAGACGCCGGCAAGAAGTCCGGCGACCAATGTCATGGAACGCTTCATTAGAAATTCTCCCGTGTGGTGGTTCATGTGTTCAGAAGGACGCTTGCTCCGGTCATGCTGACGGACTCGTCCATTCGAACAGTGCGGCGAAATTATATAAAAAGACTGATTGGTCTTTTTAGTTTGCTTCCAAATAAAGGGTAATCCCTTAGATTTCTGTGACCAATCCAATGACGATGCCGACAGGGGGCGCGGCATCCGCCATGAGAACCCGGCCGTTGCCTGAACCGGGATGGCAGGCAGCTGCGGCAGTTGAAAAAAATTATTTTAAAACAGGCGAATGCATTTGTTCAAGGCCGTCGATGAGGTTGACGGTTTCCGCTGCCGGGGCTGCGCAGGGAGGCGTTTTCCTTCTGAAGAATGCCGCCGGATGACTGTGCGAGCAGCCGGCACGGCTGCAGGGCAGGGAAGAAGGTTGCAATATGTAAATCCGACTGGTCGGGATGCCATTGATCAAGAAAGCATGCGAAAAATTCACATAGATAAAACCGACCGGTTGGTTAGTACGGATAATTGCACGCGTCCGGTCGGCGGATAGGACCTACGCCGTACGGCCAGGGTGAAATCCCCGATACGAAGACTCAAACCTGTCATATTTCCAAAGGAAACGAGAAAAATGAAAATCAAACCCATTGCAGCCTGCGTTGCGATGTCTCTTGCCGTTGCCTCCGGTATGGCTTGCGCAACTGTGACCCTCACGGGCGCTGATCTCACCCAGGACCAGGCCTGGCGCGTTGCCAAGGGCGAGGAAGTCGCCATCTCCAAGGCGGCCATGAAGCAGGTGACCGATTCGAACCGTCTCGTGATGGCCGCCGCCCGCCACGGCGTGGAAATCTACGGCCTCACCACGGGTGTGGGTCTCAACAAGGATCATCACCTCTTCAACGAAAAGGGTGAGATGACCGAGGAGGCCCAGAAGGCGAGCATCGCCTTCAACCGCAACATTCTGCGCAGCCACAGCGCGGGCTACGGTCCTGCTCTTCCCACCGAGATCGCCCGTCTGTCGATGGTGATTCGCCTCAACACGCTGCTCACCGGCCGCTCCGGCGCGCAGCCGCGCGTGGCCGAGCTCTACCGCGACATGCTCAACAAGGGCGTCACCCCGGTGATCCCGACCCGCGGCTCCATCGGCGACGCGGACATCACGCTTGCCTCCCATGTGGGCTCGGTGATGATCGGCGAGTGGAAGGCCGAGGTTGACGGCAAGGTGATGAGCGGCGCCGACGCGCTCAAGGCCAAGGGAATTGAGCCGCTCGTTCCGCACGGAAAGGACGGCCTGGCGATTCTGTCGACGAACTCCGTCGGCGTGGCCATGACGATGGACGCCATGCGCACGATGCGCCAGATGCTCAAGGTCTCGCCCCTGGTCTACGGCCTCACGCTTGAGGGCATGAACGGCAACGTCGCGCCCTTCCTCGCCCAGACCGTCAACAGCCACCCGCTGCCGGGCCTGCAGGATGCCGCCGCCCAGGTGCGCGACACCCTCAAGGGCAGCTACCTCTGGGAGTTTGACAAGACCCGTCCCCTGCAGGATCCGCTGTCGTTCCGTACCACGGTCTACACGCTTGCTGAAGCCCAGCGCGCCCTCAAGGAGCTCGATGAGCTCGTCGACATCCAGATCAACAGCTCGGACGACAACCCCGGCGTGATCCTCAACGCCTCCAAGGAGGATGCTGAGAAGTCCCAGGTCAAGCAGTACTTCGTGGATGTCGACGGCGTCAAGGGCGCCATCATCCCGTCGGCCAACTTCGAGCCGCTGCCCATCGCGATCGCCGCCCAGCGCGCCACGATCTCGCTTGCGCACGTTGCGCACAACTCGCTGCACCGCACGATGCGCCTTGATGATCCGACGTTCTCGGGTCTGTCGCGCTACCTCGCCGGTCCCAGCAACGTCTTCGGCCATGCCTTCGGCGCGACCGAGGACTCGATGGTGTCGGTCTATGCCGAGAACATCGAGCTCGCCAACCCGGTTTCGATGCACAGCACGCCGGTTGAAGGCAACATCGAGGACTCCGCCTCGAACCTGCCGCGCGTGGCCGAGCGTCTGAAGCGCGCCTCGAACAATCTGTTTGACCTGTACGCCATGGAGCTGCTGCACAACACGCAGGCCATCGATCTGCGCAAGGCCAAGCAGAGCAACGTCAAGCTCGCCTCCAAGACCAACGAGCTCTACACCGCCTATCGCAAGCATGTGCCGTTCGTCGACATGGACCGCCAGTACTCGGGCGATCTTGAGTTCGGCGCCAAGCTGCTCAAGAACTGGAAGGTGAAGTAATCAGACAGCGCCTTCTTTCGACTGCGGCGCCCTTGCCCGGAACCCTCCGGGCAGAGGTCCGCATCGAACGGCCGGTTCGTCCGAATCCGCCGCCTTGTTGACCGAGGAGACGCCTTTCGGACCGCCGGCCTTGTTATATTTGTTCCTTTTTCGTGCGCTGCGGCGCAACCAAACCAAAGAAGCAACCACAAAATGAAGAAGCACACTCTCGCAGCGGCAGCCGTGCTCGCCGCGCTTTCAACCGGCGCGCTGGCCGCCGACCTTGAACTCTACGGCGTGGTCGACACGGGCCTGACCTACACCCACGGCAACGACCTCGACATCGACCGCCTTGAAATGAGCACCGGCAACTACGCCGGCTCGCGCTTCGGCCTGCGCGGCGGCGAAGACCTCGGCAACGGCGTTCGCCTCAACTTCATCCTGGAAAACGGCTTTCAGTCCGATA
>CALXQK010000006.1 GCA_944390745.1 uncultured Duodenibacillus sp.
TATAATCATGTCCGTCCTCATTCCTCCATTGCAATGAAGACGCCGCTTGAATACGAAGAGGACTTGGCAACGAGCAAGTCCGTCAAGCCTAGCGCTTAAGCGCTTCACGCCTATCTCACCGGCTTAACAAGTCCGGATTTCGCGCCCCACCCCACAAAGCCAGAACGAAGCTCTTCGAATTGACCGATGCCTTCCAGGTGCTGCCGCAGCCTTTCAAATGCCTCGACGACGTTGACGCTGCATTGACTCCGCAATCGGTTCTTTTCCTTGTCTGCCTTTTCCCGGCTTCTTCGATAGACCAGCAGCGGCTCCTTGACGACGCTGATCTTTCTTGCCCCGGCCATGTAGGCGTAGGTAAAGAAGACGTCATTGCAGGTCCTTGTCTCCATAAACCTGAGGTTCCAGTCCCGGATTCTCTTGGTTGGCGACAAAGAGCTTGTTCCAGACGTTGGGGTTGTCCATGTCGAGAAGCTGCGATCTGTCGGCAGAGGTTTTCAGCGCGTAATAATTTCCGAGGGTGTCCCGATATTCACACGCAGCAAGATCGGCGTCTTCGCTCTCGGCTGCAGCGACAAGCCTTCCGATCAAGTCGCTTGAAAACAGGTCGTCCGAGTCAAGAAAGCAGACATACTTTCCCGAGGCCTTTTCAATTCCGACGTTTCTCGCCCCTCCGGCTCCCTTCCGGCTTGAGCGAAACAGCCTTATGTTCTTGTGAAGGCGGGATTTTTCCTTGACAAAATCAAACGAGCCGTCCGTCGAGCTGTCGTCAACAACGATGCATTCAAAGTTTTTATAGGTTTGCGAAAGCAATGCATCGAACGATTCCTGCAGGTATTCCATTGAGTTGAATACCGGCATGACAATGCTGACTGTGGGGGCTCTTTCGTCCTGGTTCATTGAATATGGGAGCAAAGACCTCTGCCTTCAGGCCGGGGTTGTTGACGGAATCTGGCTTTGCCTTCCTCTTGCCAAGTTGTGACAGCAGGCAGAGCCCTGGTGATGAAGGGGCGGGCGATTGAGCAGTTCGAATGCACGCAGGGTGCTCGGGCGCTTGCGCAGCCGGGAGTTTTCGTTGTCCGGCGTCCGGTTGCGCGCGCGCGGAAACAACTCGATACCCTTGCAAAGAACCGGCAATGCTTTCCGCGCGGTTCTTAACTTGCGGGCATGCCACAATGTCTACAAGGGATTCAGTCAGAAGGTTGAATCCTGAACACCAGTCTTTTTTGGAGAGTTTTGATGGTTCGCCTGCATCAACTGATTGTGGCCATTCCCTGCGCAGCCCTCATTGCCGCCTCGGGTGCGGCGCTTGCCGCTGATTCGGCCGGCTTCACCCCGGACAAGAAGGGCACGACGCTGCACCTTGCCGCCATGGCAAGCGTGGAGCTTCCCAATGACGAGGCGACGGTGAGTTTCCAAGCCCAGGAAACGGGCGCAACGCTTGCCGAGGCGACCGAGCGGCTGATCAAGCGCGTCAACCTTGGGGTTGCGCGCCTCAAGGCAAGCGGCGTGGATGCTGTGTTTGAAACCAACAACGTGAGCTCCTACCCGCGCTACACCGAGCCCAGGAAGGGCGAGGCCGCCAAGATCGTCGGCTGGGAGGTGCACCAGTCCATTTCGGGCAAGGTGAGCAAGGTTGAGGATGCTGCGAAGCTCGCGCAGGCCGGCGCCGATTACTTTGCCATCTCGGGCGTGAACTTTTCCCTGAGCAAGGCCGCCCAGGGCAGGGTGCAGGAGCAGCTCATGCGCGAGGCGATGAAGGACGTGCGCGCCCAGGCCGAGGTGATCGCCTCCGAGCTCGGGGCTGGGTCCGAGGACATCCGCGTGGTCTCGGTCACGTTCAACCGCTCCTCGCAGAACATGATCGGCGCCTTCAAGGCCGCCTCGCCGATGATGGCGCGCGCCGCGGACGCCTCGCTCGAGCGCATGCCGCTGCCGCAGTTTGAGGCCGGCCGCACGAGCGTCTCGCGCCAGGTCAACGTCGAGCTTCGCGTCGAGCCCTGACGCGAACGCGGCCGCCAATGGCGGCGCGCGGGCGCCCGCAGCCGGGTCCCTTGACTCCGGCCGGGCGCCCTTTCTGTTTCTAGAGACGGGCAACATGTTGAAAACAAAGGAAAACCGTGTAGAATTGCGCGCCTGCCTGCGCACAAGTCCGTTGTGCGCGGAGGAAACGAACGATATCTTGATCAGAACGTGAGGCCGTCCCCAAAATCTTTGATTTTCGGGTACAATCACGTGTTTTCAATTTCTACCCACGTGGGGTTTACAAAAAATGGCTGTTCAGCAAAACAAGAAATCCACTAGCAAGCGCGGCAACCATCGCGCTCATGACTTTCTGACCAACCCGGCGCTCGCCGTCGAACCGACGACCGGCGAAACGCACCGCCGCCACCACATCAGCCCGACGGGCTTCTATCGCGGCAAGAAGGTCATCGCGACCAAGCAGGACGCTGAGTAATCGGCTGACCGCTGCGTCGGACTTTCAGGCAGCTTTGAGAATCAAGCCGTGAGCTGAGAGACAGGCACGGGGAGGTCGGCGGCAGGACTGCAGCCTGCCGCAGCTTCTCGACCTGCGCGGGGACGTTTCAAACGGTTGAGCCCCACGATCAAGGCATCCTGCATCTCGGCATTGCACGCGGTGCATCTTCTCCATGCAGGCGAAGATGCTCCCCCTGAATGGTCGCTCAAGCCTCGGCAGGCTGTCGATACAAGCTGCCCGGTCCGTTGATGACGGGCCACATCGAAGGGAGGTTGTCCAATGCGGACAGACCTCCCTTTCTTCATGTTCAGACGTCGGGGTCAGCCGAACCCTTCCTTTGCAGCCGCTGCGGCTCCGTCATCCATTTTCCCGAGAGGCCGCCGGTGCTGAAAACTTTCGTTGCAGGCGATTGCCCCGCGCTTTGCTAAGATCAATCGACGCATTGCACTTTCATACCAGGTGCAAAAAACACCCGCGGTGCGGCGACGTCGGCGCAAGGCGCGCAGTCCGGCAGGACGGCGCGGCTTTTTCTGCGCCCGGCCGCAGCGCACAAGACAGCAAACACACATGTCAACACCAAGAATCTATACGCGCATCGTGGGCACGGGCTCGTGCGTTCCGCCCAGGGTCGTCACCAACGATGAGCTTGCCGCCGAGCTCGCAAAGCGCGGCGTGCAGACAAGCGACGAGTGGATCCGCACCCGCACCGGCATCTGCCAGCGCTACATCGCCGAAAACATGTCGACGCTTGATCTGGCGCTTGCCGCAAGCCGCCAGGCAATTGAGCGCGCAGGCTGCGCGCCCGCCGATATTGACCTCATCATTGTCGCGACCACCACGCCCGACGGCGTGTTTCCCTCGATGGCCTGCCGCCTGCAGGCCGCGCTCGGCCTCAAGGGATGCGCGGCCTTCGACGTGCAGGCCGTCTGCGCGGGCTATGTCTACGCCATGAGCGTTGCCGACGGACTGGTGCGCACCGGGGCGTATCGTCGCGCGCTCGTCGTGGGCGCCGAGGTCCTGAGCCGTCTTCTTGACTGGGACGACCGCTCGACCTGCGTGCTTTTCGGCGACGGCGCGGGCGCCGTCGTCATCGAGGCGAGCGACTCCGAGGGAATCCTCGCGCACCGCATGCACGCCGACGGCAGCTTCGGCGTTGAGACTCTGTCGTGCGACGCGCGCATCGAGCACAACGCCGTGGTCGGCACGGGCTTTATCCGCATGAACGGCCAGCAGGTCTTCAAACTTGCCGTCTCGTCGCTCACCGAGAGCTTTCGCGAGGTCTGCGGCATGGCGGGCATCACGCCCGAGGACGTCGACGTCTGGGTTCCGCACCAGGCCAATATCCGCATCATCGAGATGATTGCGCACCGCCTGGGACTGCCCCCGGAGAAGACCGTCGTGACGGTCAATCTGCACGGCAACACCTCGGCCGCATCGGTGCCGCTGGCCCTTGACTGGGCCGTGACGCACGGGCGCATCAAGCCCGGCAACACCGTCATGCTCCAGGGCGTGGGCGCGGGCATGGCCTGGGGCAGCGTGCTGCTGCGCTGGTAGGCGGCCCGCAGGATTCAAATTCAACTACACCATCGATAAGGAAGATCAAGCAGTGAAACTCGCTTTTGTTTTCCCCGGCCAGGGCTCGCAGAAGGTGGGCATGCTCGCGGGCTTTGACGGCAACGACGTCGCAGCCGACGTGATGCGCCGCGCCGACGCAGCCCTCGGACAGGATCTCACCGGGCTGATTGCAAACGGTCCCGAGGCCGATCTCAACCTCACGGTCAACACCCAGCCGGCGATGCTGGCGAGCTCCTACGCCATGTATGAGGCCTGGCTTGCCGCGGGCGGCATGCGCCCGGCGGTGATGGCCGGCCACAGCCTCGGCGAATACACGGCGCTTACCGCCGCGGGCGTCTTCACCCTTGAGGAGGCCGTCGGTCTCGTGCGCTTTCGCGCGCAGGCCATGCAGTCGGCCGTTCCCGTGGGCGTGGGCGCCATGGCGGCCATCCTCGGTCTTTCCGATGAGGCGGTCTCCGAAGTCTGTGCAGCCGCCGCCGACAACGGCCGTCTGGTGGTCGAGCCGGTCAACTTCAACTGCCCCGGGCAGGTCGTGATCGCAGGCCACCGCGAGGGCGTGGAGAAGGCCTGCGCCATTGCGCAGGAAAAGGGCGCGCGCCGCGCGCTCGTGCTGCCGGTGTCGGCCCCCTTTCACAGCTCGCTTCTTGTCGGCGCGGCCCGGGAGCTTGCCGCGCGCCTGGCCGAGGTGCCGGTCAATGAGCCCCAGATCGACGTCATCGCCAACGTCGACGTCGCCGTGCACAAGACGCCCGAGTCGATCCGCGAGATTCTTGCGCGTCAGGCCGCCAGCCCCGTGCAGTGGGTCAGGACGATCGAGGCGATGGCCGCCGGCGGCGTGACGCACGTCGTCGAGTGCGGGCCGGGGCGCGTGCTCACGGGCATGATCCGGCGCATCGCTCCGACGCTCCAGACCTTCAACATCTACGACGCCAAGACGCTTGCCGATGTGCGCGAGGCGCTGGCCCAGGCGGCCTGAGCACGGCGCAGGCCCTTCATCTTGCAGCATACAGGATTAGAAACATGAAACTTTTTGCATCTGATGCGCTCTCCGGACGCACGGCCTTCGTGACGGGCGCCACCCGCGGCATTGGTCTTGCGATTGCGCGCGCTCTGGCCGAGGCTGGAGCCTATGTGGTCGGCACGGCAACCTCCGAGTCGGGCGCAGCCTCGATTTCCGAAAATCTGGGCGAGCACGGCCGCGGCATCGTGCTTGACGTCACCAATGCCGAGGCCGCCGTCTCGGCGATCAACGCCGTCGTCTCCGAGTTCGGGCGCCTTGACATTCTTGTCAATAACGCGGGCATCACGCGCGATCAGCTCGCGATGCGCATGAGCGACGAGGCCTGGGATGCGGTGATCGCCACCAACCTCACGGCCGCCTTCAGGCTTTCGCGCGCCGTCCTGCGCCCGATGATGAAGGCGCGCTTCGGCCGCATCATCAACATCACGAGCGTGGTGGGCGCCATGGGCAACGCCGGACAGGCCAACTACGCCGCCGCCAAGGCCGGCCTTGTCGGCATGAGCAAGTCGATGGCCCGCGAGGTCGCCTCGCGCGGCGTGACGATCAACTGCGTGGCGCCGGGCTTCATCGACACGGACATGACCAAGGGACTGCCCGAGGAGCACAAGAAGGCGCTGCTAGCACAAATCCCCGCGCAGCGTCTCGGCAATACGGATGATGTTGCCGCGGCCGCGGCTTTTCTGGCCTCCGAGCCTGCGGGCTACATCACCGGAACGGTTGTGCATGTCAACGGCGGCATGTTCATGGGCTGATGCATAAAATGCGGCAACCCTGATAAAATCCGCCGGATCAACAACTTTTTTCCGTTGCTTTTGCTAGCGCAGGGGCAACACGTTTAATCAAGAGAATCCCCGGAGACGGAAATGGACGAATTGGAACAAAAGGTCAAGAAGATCATCGCCGAGCAGCTCGGCAAGAATGAGGCCGACATCAAGAACGAAGCCTCCTTCATCGAAGATCTCGGCGCCGACAGCCTTGATACGGTCGAGCTCGTGATGGCTCTTGAAGATGCCTTCAAGGTTCAGATCCCCGACGAGCAGCAGGAGAACCTGCGCACCGTTCAGCAGGCGATCGACTTCATTCGCGCCAACGTCAAGGCCTGATACGGCCCGCTCGTCCCCCTGCCTCAAGCAGGGGGATGATGATTGTGCGCAAGTAGGGGGCCCCTCGACGAGGCCCCCTTTTTTCAGCGCATGCTCCGCGCCGGCAGTGTTGGATGACCCTCAACTGAAGAATTTCATAAGGAACATAGATAGATGCGCCGTGTTGTAGTTACCGGTTTGGGAATGGTTACGCCTCTGGGACTTGATGTCGCCTCGAGCTGGAAGGCTCTGCTTGAGGGCAAGTGCGGCATCGGTCCCATCACGCAGTTTGACGCCGAGGCCTTCGGCTGCAAGATTGCCGGCGAGGTGAAGGATTTTGATCCGACGGTGGCGATGCCCGCCAAGGATGCGCGCCGCTACGACCGTTTCGTGCAGTTTGCCGCGGCCGCGGGCAAGGAGGCCCTTGAGGATGCCGGCCTCGTGTTCGACACCGATGAGAAGGCCAACCGCGCCGGCTGCCTGATCGGCTCGGGCATCGGCGGCCTGACGCTGATCTGCGACAACTTCCAGAGCTACCTCGAGCGCGGTCCGCGCCGCATCTCGCCCTTCATGATTCCGGGCTCGATCATCAACATGGCCAGCGGCATGCTCTCGATCCAGCACAACATGCGCGGCCCCAACCTCACCACGGTGACGGCCTGCGCCACGGGTCTTCACGCCATCGGCGAGGCGAGCTGGATGATCCGCCGCGGCGATGCCGACGTGATGCTCGCAGGCGGCACCGAGGGCACGGTCTGCCCCAACGGCATCGGCGGCTTTGACAGCATGCACGCGCTTTCGCGCCGCAACGACGATCCGCAGCACGCCTCGCGTCCCTTTGACGTCGACCGCGACGGCTTCGTGATGGGCGAGGGCGCCGGCCTCGTGGTTCTTGAGGACTACGACCACGCCGTGGCGCGCGGCGCGAAGATCTACTGCGAGCTCGCGGGCTACGGTCTGTCGGCTGACGCCTACCACATCACCACGCCCTCGGCCGACGGCCCGATGCGCAGCATGCAGGTGGCGCTTGAGCACGCCGGCATGAAGCCCGAGGACATCGACTACCTCAATGCGCACGGTACCTCCACCTCGGTGGGCGACATCAATGAGTGCAAGGCGATTCGCGGCGTCTTCGGCGACTACACCGACAAGCTCGTGGTGAGTTCCACCAAGGGCGCCACCGGCCACCTGCTCGGCGGCGCCGGCGGCATTGAGAGCATCTTCACGATCATGGCGCTCGTCGATCAGGTGGCTCCGCCCACGATCAACGTCGTCAACCAGGATCCGGAATGCCGCGTGAACCTCGTCAAGGATGAGGGCAGGCCCATGCAGATTCGCGCCGCCATGAAGAACAACTTCGGCTTCGGCGGCACCAACGCCACGCTGATCTTCAAGAAGATCTAGCGCCCGGCGCCTTTTCCCCGGGAGCGTCCCGATTCTTTCGGAGACGCTTCCCGCGGGAGCCGGGCTGGGGACGTCCAGACATGAAAAAAGCCGCGAAAGCGGCTTTTTTCATGTCTGCAGGGCTGCTCTAGCTCACGCTCGAGTTGTGGTCCACAAAGGGCTGCTCGGGCGTCGGCAGGTACTGCACGCAGCGAAAGACGTACTGCACCTCGATGCCGCCGGCCTTGCGAAACTTCGTGGAGGCTTCGACCGGCTGCGAGCCGCGGCCCATCTGGTTGCAGTGCCGCGTGGCGAGGTCGGCGACGTAGTCCTTGGCGTTGTAGGGGCGCGTCTCGTAGGGGAGGTACGCCTTGTAGAGATAAAGGTTGGTGTCGATTTCGGTGACGGACTGCTCGCGCTTGCGGTCAAAGTCCATGCCCGCGCAGCCGGCGAGCACCGCGGCGCAGGCCGAGGCAAGCGCCAGTCGCAAAAGAGTCTTGGAGTGCATGGTGGTTCCTGCTGAAGGTGCCGTCGGAGTCAGTCGGCAGCAATCTGTTCGATGCGTAGCTTAGCAATGTCTGCGGCGTCAAGGACGACAAGCGAGGCCTGCGGCGCGCACAGGCCCGCCCGGGCCATGGACTTGAGCGACTTCACGGCATGGGCCTGCACGTCCTGCGCGCCCGCCGCAGCCGTAAAGAACGCGCGCGCCGGCAGTTCCTCCTCAAGCGCAATGATGGGCGCCGTGATGCGGTTGGTGTCGGCAAAGTGCAAAAACCGCGCCTGCGGCAGCGCATCCTTGAGGCTCAGATAGAGCGCGTTTTCAAAGAGTGCGCCGACAAAAGACTCGCACGGGCGGGTCATCTCATCGGAAAGCCACAGCGCCAGACCGGGCGTCGTCCAGTAGAGCTTGGGGCGCAGCTTGGCGCGGCGCGGAGGCTGCGCGCGCATGGGCTCGATGAGTTCGCACAGGCCGATCGACTCCAGGTGCCGCGTCCAGTCGCGGGCGGTCGGCGCCGAGATGCCAGACTCGGCGGCAATCTCGGCCCAGTTGAGAGGGCGCGCCGTGCGCGCCGAGAGCGCCTTCATGAAGCTGAAGAAGCTCGAGCGGTCCCGAAGCCTCAGGGTGCTTGCGAGGTCCTCATACCACAGGCGCTTGAAAAAATCCGTCCAGCCCGAGGCCGAAAAGCGCGTCGCCCCGGGTTCGGGACCTGCCGCCAGAAGGTTCACGGGCTGCGGCGCAGCGCGCGCAGGGGCGCATGCCGGGGCAAGCGCTTCAAGAGCCAGATCGTCGGAGAGCGCAGCCTTCAGGGCGCGGGCGGCGTGAAACTGCCGCACCTCGCAGGCGATGCCCTCGCGGCGGGCGGCCGTCACCTGCTCAATCAGGGCGCGCCGCGAGATGCGCTCGCGCACCCAGAGGGTGGCCGCAGGGCGGCGCACCAGAAACTCGAGCGCAAAGCCGAGAAACCCCTCGGCAAGGTGCACGTCGGAAATGATGAAGCCTGATGCGTACTGCTCGAGGAAGTCCTGGGGCGCGGCGCGAAAAAAGCGCCAGGCACGGATGTCGGAGAGCTCCACCACGGCGCGCGGAGCGTCGGCTGCGGCGCCGGCTTCCAGCGCGTCGATGCGCAGCCTCTGGCTTCCGGCAGGGGATTTTGCAAAGGGCGGAACTTGGTTTTGCATGTCAGACAAGTGTTGTGCTCAAGGCCCGTGCCTGCCGCGCGCGAAGCTGGTGCAGCCGGTACGCGAGCACGCCGTAGCCCGCTGCAAGGATAGCCAAATGCAGCGCCTCGGGAAAGACAAGCGCGGTGTCCGCACCGTTTTGTGCGGCCGCAACGAGCCCGTTGATGCCGGGCGTGGACGGCAGCAAGGCCCGCACGACGAGCGCGGGCCACGCAAAGCCCGAGACCGGAAAGACCGCTCCGGACAGAAACACGGCCGGAGCCGAGATCACCACGAGCAGCTGCGCGCCGTAGGCGTTGGAGTTGAGCGCAAAGGTTGCGGCAAGCCCCAAGGAGACGATGGCGGCGATGAATAGCGCCATCAGCATGAGCGAAGCCGCCGGGTTTTGCATCGAGCTGAAGTCAAAGAGCGCAAAGTCAATGCCCATGGCGTAGGCAATCCACATCATGCCGAAGAACCAGAACGCCCCGTAGAGGGCGGCAAAGCCGCCGCGGCCGTCCAAAAGGGCCCGGGCAAACCCGCCCATGGGGCGCTCGGCGATCCAGCCGCCAAGCGACATCACGATGCTCATCAGCAGCACGGCCTGGATGATGACGGGCATCACGACCGGTACGATGTAGCCCGCGTAGCCCGAGAGCACGTTGAAGAGGTTTTCATCGACCATGGAGACGGGGGCGGTCTTCACCCTGGCAAGCGTCTCGAGCGGGACGCCGGCGCGCAGCAGGTTGCGGGCGGCGCTCTGCATCATTTCGCCCGAGACCACGGTCATGACGGCGGCCGTCACTGCGCGGCTCTTGACCGGGAAGGCGCCGTTGGCGGTGACGCGCACTGCCGTGGGCCGGCCGGCAAGAAGGCTTTCCTCGTAGCCGGCGGGAACGGTGATGACGGCGCTGACGGCCTCACGCCCGTAGAGAAGGTGCGCCTGCGCGGGGTCGGCTTCAACGGCGCGGATTCTCAACGTTGTCGCCGACTGCAGCTTCTCGATGAGGCTTCGTGAGGCGCTGCTGCGGTCAAGGTCCACCACGGCCGTGTCGATGGCCGTGATCGATTGATTGGCGTAGGGCCAGGCGTAGAAGACAAGGTAAAAGGCCGTGGCAAGCACGAAGATCGCGAAGGTGTCGCGCGAGAAGGCGCCCTTCAGGAGCACGGCCGCCGCGGTCGACAGAGTCGACTTCGGACGGCGCATGTCAACCGGCTCGGGCATCTGCTCGCGGCGCGCAAGGCGTGCGGCGCGCCAGGGCAGCAGCGCAAGCCCCAGGGCCAGGGGCACGATGCAGAAGGCCGCCAGGACGCCGAGCAGATAAAGCGTGTGCGCCGCGTCGCTTGCAAGCACCCACTGCGAGGACTGAAGCCTCAGAAACCACGTCAGCGGAAAGATGCTGCTCAGAGCCTGCGCCGAGGCGTCCATCGAATCGAGCGGAAACGAGAAGCCCGTGAAGGGAAAGGTCGGGGCGATGTAGCAGATCGCCGCCGACATGGCCAGAATCCAGCTTGGTGCGAGCACCACAAAGCACAGCGCCATCGCAAGCATGGCGCTCATCAGAAGCATGGCGCCTGCGCACCAGGCCGCAAGGCTCCCCTCTGGCGCCCAGCCCTGGAAGCCGGCAAACCAGCTCACATAACCGAGCGCATAGACAAGATACAGGCACCACCAGGGAAAGAGGCGCCCGAGCATTGCCGCGCGCACCGAGCGCGATGACGAGACGAGGCGGGCGACGGTGCGCCTTCTCATGTCGCGGCTCACGACGCCCACGCCCGTGAGGATTGCGGCAAGCGCCATGACGCCCGGTACGAGCGTGGCCGTGAGGTAGCCCTCAAAGTTCATGGCGGGGTTGCCCGCAACAAGAACGTCCTGCGAAACCGTCAGAAGCCGCTGCCGGCTGCCGTCAAGACCGCCGCCGGCTGCTGCGCCCGACTTGAGCAATTTTTCGACATTGATCTGCAGGAGGGCGCTCTTGAGGTCGCTTTCGATCGTGACGGCAATGGCGTAGAAGCTCTTGTTGAAGAAGAGCTCAATGGCCGAGTCGCTTCTGGCGGCCGCCGCATGCGCCGACCAATCCCTGGGAATGACCATGAGCGCATAGATTTCGCCCGAGGCAAGCGACTGCTGGGCGGCCGCGCGCGACTCAAAGTCCTCAAAGCCGATGGAGGGAATGGCCGAGAGCGTCTGCACAAGCTCGCGACTCTCGGCGGAGTCGTCGAGATCCACAAGTCCAACGGGCAGCGCCCGCATCAGGCCTGCGGCAAAGACCGCCGCAAGAATCAGCCACCAGAACAGGGGTGCCGCGACGCCCGAGATGAAAAGCCACGGGCGCCGCAAGGCGGCGTAGACCTCATCGCGGGCGGCGTAGAGAAATTCCTGCAGAGCCTTCGACATGGCGCAAGTCCGTCAGAGTGGCGCGGGGGATGGACGCGCGGCTAGTCGCGCGGCACCAGAACGCTCATGCCCGGGCGCAGATCCTCAAGGGGCCTTGCCGGCCGCGCCCGGACTTCAAAGGTGCGCACGTCGTAGCCCGAGGACTGGCGCGTGGAGCGCCAGGTGGCGTAGTCCGCGCGCGGGCTGATCCAGTAGACGGACAGCTCCACCCCCTTCATGCCCAGGGCCGGAATGTCGGCCTTCATGCTCGAGCCCACGCGAATGCCCGAGAGCTCATCCTCGCGGATGTTGAAGGACACCCACTTGTCGGAGTGATCAATGAGAGTCACAAGCGGAAAGCCCGCGGGCGTGACCTCGCCGGCGTGAAGCACCACGCGCGAGACTTCGCCTTCGCGGGGCGCGCGAACGCGCGCCTCCTCGACAAGGCTAGAGACTTCTGCAACGCCTTCCTCGGCCTGGCGCGCCAGCGCCTCGGCCGCGCGCTTCTCATCGGCGCGTGCGCCGTTGACGGCCATCTCGTACTGGCTCTTGGCCGCCCGCGTGGCGTTGGCGGCGTTTTTAAGCGCGGCAAGCGCCTCGTCGTGCTTTTGTGCGGAGACGAGCCCCTCCTTGAAGAGTGTGTGCACGCGCTTCCAGCTCTTTTGCGCAAGCGTCTGGGCGGCAAGGGCGCGGTCATACTGCGCGCGGGCCGCATCGATCTGTTCGCTGCGCACGCCTTCCTCAACAAGCCGCAGCCGTGCCTGGGCGGCCTGCTGCTGCGCCTGGACCTGTCCGAGCTTGGCGGAAAGCTCGGGGATGGCGATCTCGGCGAGCACCTCGCCAGCCTGCACGCGGTCGCCCTCGCGCACAAACACCTTTTCAATGCGTCCGGGGATCTTGGGCGAAACGTCGATCACGCGTGCGTCGGCCTGCCCCTGCAGCGGAGGCGTCGGGGGATTGGCGGCCTTCCACAGACCGAAGCCGATGGCGCCGGCGGCGACGACCACGCAGATGCCGACGATCGTCTTGACGGGAAATTTTGCGGATTCGATCATGATTCTCAGCGTTCGATGATGTTGTCGACTCGCGCAAGCGAGGACTCAAATTCATGCATGGTTCCGGCGATGCCGTTTAGTGCCGCCCAGGCGGCGACAAAGCGGTAGGCCGCCAGCCGCCGCGCAATTTGTGCGGCAAGAAGCTTGTTGCGCGCGTCGTTGACGTCGTCAGCGGTGGACAGCCCCTCGCTGAAGCTTTTTTCGCGCAGCCGCAGGTTTTCCTGCGCAAGCGCCAGCGTCGAGTCGGTGAGCCGGTACTGCTCGCGCGCCTGTTCGCTTCTGAGGTAGGCGGTTTCAACGGCCGTGGTGAGCTTGTTGACGGCCTCGCCCCGGGCGGCCTGCGCCTTGGTCACCAGCGAGCGCGCCGCGGCGATGCTTTCATTTCGATCCTTGTTGTCCCAGAGCGTGAAGCGCACGCCGATGCCGGCAATCCAGTCGGGCTCGGTGATGGACAGATAGTGCTTGATGAGGTTGCCCTGGGCAAAGGCGTAGAGCTGGGGGTGCCAGGCGGACTTGGCGGCCGTCACGCCCTGGTCGGCCTGCCGTCGTTTGGCGTCGATCGACTGCAGCAGGGGGCTGAAGGCAAGCGCCTTGTCGACCCAGTCCTTCGCGGAGCCGAGACTGCCTGTGAGAACAAAGAGGGGAGTGGAGAGCGCGCCGATGCGTTCCTCGCGCAAAAGCCCCGCGAGCTCGCGCTCGGCAACCGAGCAGTCCGTGCGCGCCGAAAGAAGCTCGCGGCGCGCGGCGTCGCGGTTGACTTCAACGGCCATGCGCTCAAGCCTGCTGATGACGCCCGTCTGCTCAAACCGGCGGGCTTTCTTCACCTCAAGGTCCTGCTGCGCGAGCATGTCCTCGCGCAGGTTCACGATCGAGCGCGCAAGCTGCACGGCAAAGTATTTCTGCGCAAGCTCGGTGTCGAGCTGGTCGCGCACGACCCGGGAGCGGGCGCGGCTTTCGGCGACGGCCTCGTCTGCGGCATTGACCCTTGCGGTGATCGCGCCGCCCGTGTACAGCGGCATCTCGAGACTGAGCACCGCGCGCGGGCCGTCAAGGTCATCGCGGTAGGAAAGACTCGTGTCGTCCAGGCTTGATCCCAGAATGGGGCCGAGCTGCGGGGGCATCATGGAGCCGAGGTTGATGGGGCCGATGTCGACCGACTTGCTGCCCCAGACCTGCTTGGCGTCGAGCACCACCTTGGGACCGTGAAGGCTTCTGGCGCTTTGCGCCTCATGCTGTCTGCGGCTTGTCTCGGCATCCTCGGCCTTGATGGAGTCGGCGCGGGCGTGCGCCATGGTGCGCGCCGCTGCGAAATCAAGCGGCGCAATGGTTTGCGGGGGCGCAGCTCGGCACAACAGGGCGGCCGAACAAAGCATGGCGGCGACAAGCAGGCGGTTAGGCATGGCGGAGCTGTCAGATGTGATTGTTGTCAGTTGCGAGTCCAACCCATGATTTGTCTGCAAAGTGGTCGCCGGCAGCCGTTTCAGGGCGCTTCGGGCGAGGGCAGACAACTCCCGAAACTGTACTGTACAATGGCCATTTTAAAACCGCCCGAGTGACGAAATTGGTAGACGTAGCGGACTTAAAATCCGCAGCCGCAAGGTGTACGGGTTCGACCCCCGTCTCGGGCACCACCCCGCCTGTTTCTTCATACCTCCCCACAGCTCCTCGCAGCTCCCAGGTCCCCTCAGCAAATCCCGCGTTTCCAAGGCTTCCCGCTGGTTTTCTGCGTTCCCCAATAGTTCCCTGTGACTCCCCCTGATTTCCCTTGAATCATCGTCGTGCTGGAAACCCTGGCAAACGAGTGCAGGAAGATCAGAAACTCCTGGATCGAATCAGAATTCTCCAAGAGCACCACCAAGGACGATACGGTGTCCGACGAATGACGGCTGCATTGCGTACAGACGGACATGAGCGCAAGCCTGGTCACAATCAGGTTGCACGGCTCATGCGAGAGTATGGGTACTCGGCCGTGATTCGACGCGCCAACAACTACAGGGTATGCGTGAAAAAAGGACGATTACCGGACGGAACCGTCTTGGAAGACACATTGGATCGCCAACTTGAGCAATCCAAGCCTCGTACCGCCTTTGTTACGGATGTGACCTGTATCCCTGTCAAGGAAGGTTGGCTGTACGTCTCCCCTGTCATGGATCTGTGCACGCGGGAAATTGTGGTTTGTGAGACGAGTACGCGCCAGCACTTGGCACTGCGATAGTTGAGAATTTCCTGAACATCATCCCTCCTGTTTGCTGGAACGACAATGCCTGCGTTCTCTCCGACAACTTCATCAAAAGTTGTAACAGTTCCTTCAATTACGTTTGAGCACTGAGCTTCCTTCATGAGCCAGGTAAGCCAGAAAAGGTCTGCCTTTGCTGATGCACGCATCATGCCATCAAGTCTGCAAAGTTCTACTAGTGCTTTATTCTCAAGATACCCAAAGCTTTTCCCAGGGGAATCATCACTAGTCAAAGGGAGGGATGGCAAGACAAAGGGAATCGGGCTCATTTGTATAACTTAAAACGCACTTCAATAGAGACGAACCAGTTATAGACAATCAAAAGGCGGCTCCAGTAGAAGCAAATTTGTTTGTTTCCATTAAGGGCTCTGATAGAGTGAATGGCCACGTCAACCCGCTCTATAGAACGGGTTGGCGTGGGTCGTCTCTTTCGAAACGGCCCGTGATCGGCCCTTTCCTAGACGCGCACCGCAGTCAAGCTGACTCTTTTAGACGGGCGTAGGGATCCGACAGACCTTCGCGATAGGACTCCCATCTTTGAACCCCCGGGAGCAGGGAAAGAACTTTGAGAGGAGCCCGACTTCGGATCGACGGCCTTTGCACGGAACCGCTCAGGCCCCTCTCAAAGCCCTCTGATCAGTAGCCCGGCATCTGCATCAGCAGCGCAAGGCAAACCACAAACACCACCGCGCACAGCGCCAGCCCCTGCGGCGTGTCCCCGTCGGCGTTGCGGCGAGTTTGCCGCGAAGCACGCGCTTGAGAACTAAAGCCGCCCGGTGAGCCGGTCCTTGACCATGCCGGGGGCTGGCCGGCCATCTTTAGCGATGGAGAATCGGTGCGGCAGCTGTCTGCGGCGTCACGCCGCAGGCCGCTGCCGTTGCCGATTTCTCTGAAAAATCAATGTTGCCGCACTGCACAAAGCGGCGGATTTCTGTATAATGCCGCGTCTCCCGCAGTCAGCGGGAACTTTTTTCATGGGCCTGTCCGTCATGTAGTCGGCAGGCTGGTAAATCGCACGTCAGCGGCTCTTCCGAGGTGAGGAATCCCGGGCGCGGAGCGCCCAAGGTTTGCTTCATTCACAAACGGCCGCGGCGTTAGACATTAACCTTGGAGATACAAAATGTCCGTCAGCATGCGTGAAATGCTCGAGGCTGGCTGCCACTTCGGCCACCAGACCCGCTTCTGGAACCCCAAGATGGCCCAGTACATCTTCGGTGCCCGCAACAAGATTCACATCATCAACCTCGAGAAGACGGTTGAGAAGTTCGAGGAAGCCGAGAAGTTCGTTCGCGAACTCACCGCCCGCGGCGGCAAGATCCTCTTCGTCGACACCAAGCGCGGCGGCCGCGACATCATCGTTGAGCAGGCCCAGCGCGCCGGATGCTGCTACGTCGACCAGCGCTGGCTCGGCGGCACGCTCACCAACTTCAAGACCGTCAAGCAGACGATCAAGCACCTCAAGGACATGGAGCAGACCATCGCCGACGGCGGCCTTGAGAAGATGACCAAGAAGGAAGCCCTCGACTTCACCCGTGAAATTGAGAAGCTCAACAAGTCCATCGGCGGCATCAAGAACATGACGAGCCTGCCCGATGCGCTCTTCGTGATCGACGTCGGCTACCACAAGATCGCCATCCAGGAAGCCAACAAGCTCGGCATCCCCGTGGTCGGCGTTGTCGATACCAACCACAGCCCCGACGGCGTTGACTACGTGATCCCCGGCAACGACGACTCGGCCCGCGCCGTGGCGATCTACGCCGCCGGCATCGCTGATGCCGTTCTCGCCGGCAAGGAGGATTCCGCCACTGGTGAGGAAGAGCAGCACGAAGAGTTCGTCGAGGTCGAGGAAACGCCGGCGGCCTAATTTCAGGCTGACTCGAGCGTCCGATCAGACGCAGGCGCCCGCATCCGATGGCGGCTCGAGGCGAGCCCCGGGCGGTGCGGGCTGCCCGAAGGAAAGGGCGGTCGAAGATCTTCGATTCGCCCTTTTTTCAACAGCAGATTTTCAAAAAAAATCCCTCTTAGCAGAATAGGAGCTAAACAATGGCCGTTATTACCGCCGCAATGGTGAAGGAGCTTCGCCAGAAGACCGACGCCCCGATGATGGAATGCAAGAAGGCGCTCACCGAGGCTGACGGCGACGCCGCCAAGGCCGAGGAGATCCTGCGCGTCAAGCTCGGCAACAAGGCGAGCAAGGCTGCCAGCCGCATCACCGCCGAAGGCATCGTGGCCGTCTACCTGAGCGAGGACGCCAAGACCGGCG
This sequence comes from uncultured Duodenibacillus sp., assembly GCA_944390745.1. GTDB lineage: Bacteria > Pseudomonadota > Gammaproteobacteria > Burkholderiales > Burkholderiaceae_F > Duodenibacillus. The sequence goes on from CALXQK010000006.1 coordinate 17,128, forward strand.
CCATCGTTGAGGTCAACTCCGAAACCGACTTCGTCGCCAAGAACCCCGAGTTCGTGCAGATGGCCAAGGATGCCGCCCGTCTCGTGGCCGAGAACAATCCGGCTGACGTGGCCGCCCTCAGCGCCCTCAAGCTCGGCGACAAGACCCTCGAGGAAGTCCGCACGGCTCTCGTGGGCAAGATCGGCGAGAACATGACCTTCCGCCGCTTCCAGCGCTTTGAAGCCCAGGGCAAGCTGCACCAGTACGTGCACGGCGGCTCCAAGATCGCCGCGCTCGTCGACATCGTCGGCGGCGACGACGAGCTCGCGCATGACATCGCCATGCACGTGGCTGCCTCCAAGCCCAAGGCCCTCGACAAGAACGGCGTGGACCAGAGCCTCATCGACGCCGAGCGCCGCGTGGCCATCGAGAAGGCCCGCGAGGCCGGCAAGCCCGAAGCCATGCTCGAGCGCATCGCCGAAGGCTCCGTGCAGAAGTTCCTGAAGTCCGTGACGCTGCTCGACCAGCCCTTCGTGAAGGACGACAAGCAGACCGTCGCCCAGCTGCTCAAGAGCAAGGGCGCCACTGTCGCCGCCTTCGGCCTGTACGTGGTCGGCGAGGGTCTCGAGAAGCGCAACGAAGACTTCGCCGCCGAAGTGGCTGCCCAGCAGGCTGCCGCCGCCAAGGCCTAGTCGGTTGTCTTCAGACGCGTGCATGCCCGCTGCAGGCGGGCCTGCATGCCTGTGCGTGCGCCGGGCGTCAAGTCCGGCGCATTTGTTTTTTCGTATGGAACGTGCGAAGATTAGGCAGTTTTGAGTAGGTGTGATCGAGTCTTGTGCTCATCACGCGTTTTTTTGCGCCGCAAACCCCGGCGGCAAGGCAAAAAATTTGGAGACGAAAATGCCCGAACAGTCCAATCCCGTGCCGAAGTACAAACGCGTTCTTCTAAAGCTTTCCGGCGAGGCCCTGATGGGGCCTGATCAGTTCGGCATCAACCGCACCACGCTTGCGGGCATTGTCGAGGACATCAAGGAAGTGCTTGCTCTCGGCGTTGAACTCGGCATTGTGGTGGGCGGCGGCAACATCTTCCGCGGCGTGGCGCTCGGCGCCACCGGCATGGATCGCGCCACGGGCGACTACATGGGCATGCTTGCAACCGTGATGAACGGCATGGCGCTGCAGGATGCGCTGCGCAACGCCGGCGTCGAGGCCCGCGTGCAGAGCGCGCTCACGCTCTCGCAGGTGGCCGAGCCCTACATCCGCGGCCGTGCGCTGCGCTATCTCGAAAAGGGCCGCGTGGTGATCTTTGCGGCGGGTACGGGCAACCCCTTCTTCACGACCGACACGACGGCTGCGCTTCGCGGCGCCGAGATCGGCGCCGAGATTGTGCTCAAGGCAACCAAGGTCGACGGCATCTACTCCGAGGACCCCGTCAAGAACCCCAATGCCGAGCTCTATCACGACATCACCTTTGACGAGGTGATCAAGCGCGACCTCAAGGTGATGGATGCCACGGCCTTTGCGCTGTGCCGCGACCAGAAGCTGCCGATCAAGGTTTTCTCGATCGTCAAGAAGGGCGCCATGCGCCGCGTCGTGCTCGGCGAGGACGAAGGCACGCTCGTGCACTCCTGATCCATACCTCAGGCGGCTTGATGGGTGCAGGCTGCGCGCGGGGCGTCCCCGCCCTGTAAACTTGCACAGCATCAAGCCGATTTATTTTTCGCGCACCCCTGTCGCTGCGCGAGAGCCCGCTTCGGCGTTCTTTGCCCCGGGGGCAATGCAAATCCGGCTGCCGCGCGGGCGTTTCAAACCACCAAAGGTTGATATTTCCTATGACCACTATTGCAGAAATTCAGCAGCAAACCGAACACAAGATGGGGCGCACGATCGAGTCGCTGCGCGAGAATCTGACGAAGCTGCGCACCGGCCGCGCCTCGACCGGCATTCTCGAGCACGTCATGGTTGAGTATTACGGCTCGCCGACGCCCCTGAGCCAGGTGGCCAACCTGGGCGTTGCCGACGCCCGCACGCTCACCGTGCAGCCCTGGGACCGCAAGATGATTCCGGTGATTGAGAAGGCCATCCTCACGAGCGATCTGGGGCTCAATCCGGCCGCCATGGGCGACATGATCCGCGTGCCGCTGCCTCCCCTGACCGAGGAGCGCCGCCGCGAGCTCACCAAGGTGGTCCGCTCCGAGGGCGAGGAGGCCAAGGTGGCCGTGCGCAACCTGCGCCGCGATGCCAACGAGGCCGTCAAGAAGCTCGAGAAGGCCAAGGAGGTGAGCGAGGATGACCAGAGCCGCTCTGAAAAGGAGATTCAGAAGCTCACCGACAAGTACATCGGCGAAATTGACAAGATCATCGCCGCCAAGGAAAAGGAAGTGATGACGGTCTAGCCGTCCGTCCCCGCTCTGCCGGGGGTGATTCCTTTGCGCGAGCGTCCGCTGCGAACATCCGATCGCCCGAAGCGGACGCTTTTCTTTTGAACGCCACTTCAAACGCTTGATCCCGACAATCCATGACCGCACCAAAGCATGTCGCCGTCATCATGGACGGCAACGGGCGCTGGGCGCAGCAGCGTCTGATGCCCCGCATCGAGGGGCACCGCCGCGGCATCTCCGCGCTGCGCACGCTCGTGGAGACCGCCCGCAGGCTTGAGATTGCCAGCCTGTCGGTCTTTGCCTTTTCCAGCGAGAACTGGCGGCGTCCGGCCGACGAGGTCGACGGGCTGATGCGGTTTTTCGTCTCCGGCCTCAGAAAGGAGGCCGTGCCCCTGCGCGACGCGGGCGTGAGGCTGCATGTGGTCGGCGACCGAAGCGTCTTTTCCGCCGATCTCAACGCCGCCATTGACGAGGCCGAGGCCGTCGGCGCCTCGGCCGAGGGCATGCACTTCAATCTATGCCTCAACTACGGCGGCCGCTGGGACATCGTGCAGGCCGCCCGCGCGCTGCAGCTCGAGGGCAGGGAGATCACGCTCGAGGCCGTTGGGGAGCGCCTGTGCATGCCCTGGTCCGGGCCGGTCGATCTCATGATCCGCACCGGGGGCGAGCAGCGCATCTCCAACTTCATTCTCTGGCAGGCGGCCTACGCCGAGCTCTGGTTTACCGACCTGCTCTGGCCCGACTTCAAGGCCGAGGACCTCAAGGCGGCGCTTGACTGGTTTGAGGGGCGCGAGCGGCGCTTCGGCATGACGAGCGCGCAGGTGCAGGGCTAAGCTTGTGTTAGTCTCGGTCTGGGCTCATTGACTCTCTTTTTTTTCAGGTGCACTCATGCTGCGAACTCGTGTCATCACGGCGGTGGTCTTGCTCTTGATCCTGGTGGGCGCGCTCATGTTGGGCGATGCGGTGTTCTGCGCCGTTATGGCGGCCGCCTTCGGGCTGGTGGCCCGCGAATGGCTGCAGATGACGGGACTGTCCCATGCGCTCTCCTGGGTGATCGGCGCGGCGCTCGCAGCCGCCGGAGCGGCCCTGTCCTTTTATGGATTTTCGCCGCGCGGCCCCGTTTTCATGGGACTGGTTCTTGCGGCGACGGCCGTCTGGATGGCGGTTCTGGGCGTCGTGTACGTGGCGCGCGCCCGGGGCTTTGCCGTGGCCCGGGGCTCGTCCCGCGTCCTGTGCCTGGTGCTTGTGCCCACGGCCTGGCTGAGTCTTCTGTGGCTCATGCGCGCGGGCGGCTGGCCGCTGATGCTTTCCGTCTTCATGCTCGTGTGGCTTGCCGATGCGTGCGCCTACTTTGCCGGAAGGCTCTTCGGGCGCAGCCGCATGGCGCCTGCGATCAGTCCCAAGAAGACCTGGGAGGGCGCGGCCGGAGCCTTCGTCTGCGTGCTCGCCGCCGCCTTTGCGGCCTGGCTGTGGCTGCCGCACGACATGATCTTTTCGAACCTTCTTTTGAACCGCGCGGGCTTTGTCGCCGGGGCGCTCATCATCGTGCTGCTGACGGCGGTGTCGATTGCGGGCGACCTTTTTGAGTCGCAGCTCAAGCGCAATGCCGGCATCAAGGACTCCAGCAACATGCTTCCCGGGCACGGCGGCTTTTACGACCGGCTCGACGCGGCGCTCGCGGTGTTTCCCTGTGCGGTTGCGGCGCTGCTTGTGATCTGACCGTCCTGATTTTTTCCCGGGCGCAGGGCGTCTTGACGGACGCGCCCGCGGCCCGGGCGGCCCGGTCTTTCCGGGCCGGGAAATGCTCCGTCTACCTTATAATTCCTTAATTCATGAACCCGCGCACTGAGTCTGTTTTTTGAAGCGTGCGCCCCGGGATTGCGGGGGTGCGCCTCAAGGGACGCGGCTGCGGTGTGCTCCCGTTGTTCGAGCATAGCAATGACTAAATACGTATTCGTCACCGGCGGCGTTGTCTCCAGTCTGGGTAAGGGCATCGCCGCCGCTTCTTTGGCCGCGATTCTTGAGACGCGTGGTCTGAAGGTCACGATGATCAAGCTGGATCCCTACATCAATGTCGACCCCGGCACGATGAGCCCGTTTCAGCACGGCGAAGTTTTTGTGACTGAAGACGGCGCCGAGACCGATCTTGACCTGGGGCACTATGAGCGCTTCATCAGCTCGAAGATGCATCGCTTCAACAACTTTACGACCGGCCAGATCTACAAGAGCGTGCTTGAGAAGGAGCGCCGCGGCGAGTACCTCGGAAAGACCGTGCAGGTGATTCCGCACATCACCAATGAAATTCAGGCCTACATCGAGCGCGGCGCCAAGAACGCCTGCGACGGGCAGTGCGACGTGGCCGTCGTTGAAATCGGCGGCACCGTGGGCGACATTGAGTCGCTGCCCTTCGTGGAGGCCGTGCGCCAGCTCAGCTTCCGCGTGGGCCGCGGCAATGCCTGCTTCATGCATCTGACGCTGTGCCCCTGGGTGAGCGCCGCGGGCGAGCTCAAGACCAAGCCCACGCAGCACTCCGTTCAGAAGCTGCGCGAGGAGGGCGTGTATCCCGACGTGCTGCTGTGCCGCGCCGATCGCGAGATTCCCGAAACCGAGCGCGCCAAGATTGCGCTTTTCTGCAACGTTCCGATGGATTGCGTGATCAGTGTGGTCGACGCCAAGACGATCTACGAGGTGCCGATCATGCTGCACGAGCAGCGCCTCGACGACATCGTCTGCGAGCGCCTGCAGCTCAAGACCCGGCCCGCGGATCTTTCGCAGTGGCGGGAGATCGTGCGCCGCATCCGCGAGACCAAGGGCGTGGTGCGCATCGGCATGGTCGGCAAGTACGTGGACTATGCCGACAGCTACAAGAGCCTCAACGAGGCGCTCGTGCACGCCGGCATCCGCACCGAGCAGAAGGTCAAGGTTGAGCTTGTCGACGCCGAGGAGATCGAAAGCCAGGGCTGCGGCCAGCTCGAGGGGCTCGACGCCATCCTCGTGCCCGGCGGCTTCGGCAAGCGCGGCACCGAGGGCATGATCCGCGCCATTGAATATGCACGCGTCAACAAGATTCCCTATCTCGGCATCTGCCTCGGCATGCAGACGGCGGTGATTGAATTCGCCCGCCACGTCTGCGGTCTGGGCGGCGCCAACTCGACCGAGTTCGACGTCAACACCGCGCATCCCGTGGTGGCGCTCGTCACGCAGTGGACCGACCGCACGGGCAAGGTGGAGACGCGCGACCAGAACTCCGATCTCGGCGGCACGCTGCGCCTCGGCAGCCAGACCGTCCCGGTCAAGGAGGGCACGCTTGCGCACAAGATCTACGGCGACACCGTCTGCGAGCGTCACCGTCACCGCTATGAGGTGAACAACACCTATGTGCCGCAGTTTGAGTCCCGCGGCATGGTGATCTCGGCGCGCACGCCCACTGAGAATCTGCCCGAGATGATGGAGCTCAAGGACCACCCCTTCTTTGTGGGCGTGCAGTTCCATCCGGAGTTCACCTCGAATCCGCGCACCGGCCATCCGCTCTTTGAAGCGTTCGTTCGCGCCGCCATGCAGTATCGCGACGAGCATCACGGCCAGAAGGCCTGATTCACCCCTGACGGAGACGCATCCAAGTGAAGCTTTGTGGTTTTGAAGTCGGCAACCGCAGCCCGATCTTTCTGATTGCCGGTCCCTGCGTGATCGAGGGCGAGCAGATGCTCATCGACATCGCGGGCAGGGTCAAGGAGATCTGCGACGAGCTCGGCATCCGCTACATTTTCAAGGCGAGCTTTGACAAGGCCAACCGCACGTCCTCGAAGAGCTTTCGCGGCCCGGGCATGGAGGCGGGCCTGAAGATGCTCGACAACGTGCGCCGCCAGGTCGGCGTTCCGATCCTCACCGACGTGCACACCGTCGAGCAGGTCAAGCCCGTGGCCGACGTGGTTGACGTGCTGCAGACGCCGGCGTTTCTGTGCCGGCAGACTGACTTCATCGCAGCCTGCGCGCGCTCGGGCAAGCCCGTCAACATCAAGAAGGGACAGTTTCTTGCCCCGCACGACATGGTCAATGTCGTTGCCAAGGCCCGCGAGGCTGCGGCCGAGGCGGGGCTTGAGACGGACAACTTCATGGTGTGCGAGCGCGGCGCCTCGTTTGGCTACGGCAATCTCGTCAGCGACATGCGCAGTCTTGCCATCATGCGCGAAACCAAGGCTCCGGTCGTCTTTGACGCCACCCATTCGGTGCAGCTGCCCGGCGGCCAGGGGACGAGCTCTGGAGGCGAGCGGCGCTTCGTGCCGGTGCTCTCGCGCGCGGCCGTTGCCGCGGGCATCGACGGCATCTTCATGGAGACGCATCCCAACCCGGCCTGCGCCCTGAGCGACGGCCCCAACTGCGTGCCGCTGCACCGCATGCAGGATCTCCTCGAAGACCTGGTGCGCATCGACCGCGTCGTGAAGTCCTTCGACTACCTGGAAAACGACTTCAACTAGACGTCCCGCAGCCCTTTTCAACCTCAATCGGGAGCGCCCGCCGGGCGCTCTCCTTTCAGACCATCCATCTAGGAATCATCATGAGTGCCATCATTGACATCGTCGGCCGTGAAATTCTCGACAGCCGCGGCAATCCGACCGTTGAGGCCGAAGTGTTTCTCGAAAGCGGCGTTCAGGCCCGCGCGGCGGTGCCCTCCGGCGCCTCCACGGGCGTGCGCGAGGCCATCGAGCTGCGCGACGGCGACCCCAAGCGCTACTGCGGCAAGGGCGTTCTGAAGGCTGTTGAGCACGTCAACAACGAAATTGCCGAGGCGCTTCTCGGCTGCGAGGCCTCCGACCAGGCCTACATCGACCATGCCATGATCAAGCTCGACGGCACGGACAACAAGTCGCGCCTCGGCGCCAACGCCATCCTCGCCGTGTCGATGGCCGTCGCCCGCGCCGCGGCCGAGGAGTCGTGCCTGCCGCTGTACCGCTACTTCGGCGGCATGGGCGCCGTGCAGATGCCGGTGCCGATGATGAACGTCATCAACGGCGGCGCGCACGCCAACAACAACCTCGACCTGCAGGAGTTCATGATCATCCCGCTCGGCGCGCCCTCGTTCAAGGAGGCCCTGCGCTACGGCGCCGAGACGTTCCACGCCCTCAAGAAGATCATCAACGGCCGCGGCATGTCGACCGCCGTGGGCGACGAGGGCGGATTTGCCCCCAAGTGCGACAGCCACGAGGAGGCCATTGAGCTCATCCTTGAGGCGATCACCGCCGCGGGCTACAAGCCCGGCGAGGACATCGCCATCGGTCTGGACTGCGCCTCGAGCGAGTTCTTCGAGGACGGCAAGTACGTCATGAAGAAGTCGGGCGGCGCGGTGCTCACGGCCGGTGAGTGGGCCGACGTGCTCGAGGGCTGGGTTGCGAAGTATCCCATCATCTCGATCGAGGACGGCATGGCCGAGGGCGACTGGGAGGGCTGGAAGATGCTCACCGACCGGCTCGGCGGCAAGGTGCAGCTCGTGGGCGACGACCTCTTTGTGACCAACCCCGCCATCCTCAGGGAGGGCATTGAAAAGGGCGTGGCCAACTCGATTCTCATCAAGGTCAACCAGATCGGCACCCTCACGGAAACGTTTGAGGCCATCGAGATGGCCAAGCGCGCCGGCTACACGGCCGTCGTGTCGCATCGCTCGGGCGAGACCGAGGACTCGACCATCGCCGACATCGCCGTGGGCCTCAACGCAGGCCAGATCAAGACGGGCTCGATGAGCCGCTCGGACCGCATGGCGAAGTACAATCAGTTGCTGCGCATTGAGGAGTACCTCGGCGAGAGCGCCGTCTATCCGGGGCGCTCGGCGTTCTACTGCATCAAGTGCTAGGGCGCAATACCGGCGGGCATTTCCTTCAGCCCGCCAGGCCTTGAGGGCGCTGTGAATTGAAGCGGGATGTCGCCGGTGGCTGACAACCCGCTTCATTTTTTGCGCCGCCCCATTGGACAAAGGGCTGGCAAAGCCCCTGTTCGGGGGACGCCTTCAAGCCGCTTCAGGCGGCGTCATCCCGTCGGCACTTTTCCTTGCTGACGTTTTCCCGGACATGGAGGACATTGGACCGGCCCGGGCGTCGCGCAGACAGCGCTGGTGGGCTAAAGTTGTGGCTTGATTTTTCCATTTCCCGCTTTTTGGATCGATTTTCAACAAGGCCATGCGTTCGCGCTACGTTTTGTACATTGCGCTGGTGAGTGCCGCCATTGCCATTCAGTGGCCGCTTTGGTTCGGCAAGGGCGGCATTGCGCGCATGCATGCGCTTGAGGCGGAGCTCGCCTCCATCCGGCAGGCCAATGACAAGCTGCGCGCCAAGAACGATGAGGTGGCCGCCGAAATCGAGTCGCTTGAAAGCGGCAGCGGCGCCGTCGAGGAGCGCGCGCGCATGCGGCTTGGGATGGTGCGCGGCAATGAGGTTCTGTTTCGGCTTGTTCCCCAGGGGGAGAAGCCGGCCGAGGCGCTTCCCAAGCTTGAAAAGAGCAGCAAGCCGCAGATCTTTGCCCCAAAGCGCTCTGACCTGTATATTGATGGCGCTGTTGCACCCAACCCGCCGGCGGGAAATGCCGGCCGGCAGGAAGGGCAGACTATTCAGATTCAGTGAAGGAGTTTTTCCAAAATGGCTCAGCAATACATTCAGCAACTGACGGTTTTCCTTCGCGGCGGGCAGAACATCGTCGTTCCGTTCAACGCTGAAAAGCCCGAGGTTCTCAATCCGCAGATCGACGCCTTCATCAAGGCGATCGGCGACAAGACCAAGAACCAGGGCAACTTCCTCTTTCAGGGCGCCCGCGTGGTGCTCGTGCACCTGCCCGACGTCTCCGCGCTCGACGTGGTGAGCCTGGTGCGCAAGGAGGAGCCCGCCAAGGATCAGAAGAAGGCGGCCTCCTAGAAGCCTGAGCCGCGGGCATCCGCCCGGCGGACATACTCCGTTCCGGCCTTCTCAACGGCCCGGCCGAAGTCTCGGTTGCGAGACGGCGGCCGGCCGTTTTGTTTTTTCGCCCGCATCTTGAAAAGTTTCGGCTGCGCCCCCATATGAAGACCCAGACAGGCGTGATGCGGCGGCGGACTCTTTTCGTCTGGAACTGGTCTCCTTGAGGCGGGGGCGCCCGCCGTCGGCCTATCTCTTCACGCCTCTTGCATTGTGGTTCTGCACGACCGCTTGATCCGGCCGTGCAGTCTTTTTTCAGGAATCAGACAATGACCGCAGAGGTTCATGGTTTTCAAACGGAAGTCACCAAGCTTCTGAATTTGCTCGCCAAGTCGCTTTACTCCAACAAGGAGGTGTTCCTGCGGGAGCTCATCTCCAACGCTTCGGACGCCATCGACAAGCTGCACTTCGTGTCGCTCACCGACGCCGCGCTGCTCGGCGATGATCCGCAGCTGCGGATCACGGTCAAGGCCGACAAGGAGGCGGGCACGCTGACGGTGTCCGACAACGGCATCGGCATGACGCTTGAGGAGGCCAACACGCATCTTGGAACGATTGCCAAGAGCGGCACCGAGGACTTCTTCTCGAAGCTTTCGGGCGACGAGGCCAAGGATTCGCAGCTGATCGGCCAGTTCGGCGTGGGCTTTTACTCGGCGTTCATCGTGGCCGACAAGGTCACCGTTGTCTCGCGCTCGGCCTACGCCAAGCCCGAGGAGGGCGTGCGCTGGGAGTCCGAGGGCTCGGGCACCTACACGAGCGAGGCGATCACGGTTGCCGAGCGCGGCACGAGCGTCACGCTGCACCTGAAGGCCGACGAGAAGGAGTTCCTTGAATCCTGGCGCCTGCGCGAGGCGATCAGGAAGTACTCCGACCACATCGCCGTGCCGGTGATGCTCTGGGAGGAAAAGTACGAGGCGCCCGAAAAGGAGGGCGACAAGCCCAGGTCCTCCTGGGACTGGGTCCAGGTCAATGAGGCCCGCGCCCTCTGGACGCTCAATCCCCGCGACGTCAAGGACGAGCAGTACAAGGAGTTCTACAAGCACCTCACGCATGACTTTGAGGATCCCCTGTGCTGGGCGCACAACAAGGTCGAGGGCGAGCTTGAATACACGTCGCTGCTGTACATTCCGCAGAATGCGCCGTGGGACCTGTATTCCCGCGATCAGCACCACGGGCTCAAGCTCTTCGTGCAGCGCGTCTTCATCATGGACGAGGCCGAGCAGTTCCTGCCGCCGTACCTGCGCTTCGTGCGCGGACTCGTCGACACCAACGACCTGCCGCTCAACGTCTCGCGCGAGCTGCTGCAGGAAAGCCCCGTCACCGCAAAGCTCAAGAAGGCGCTCACCAGGCGCGCCCTCAACATGCTTGAAAAGCTTGCCGGAGACGCCCAGAAGTACGGCCAGTTCTGGAGAAGCTTCGGCGCGGTTCTCAAGGAGGGTCCGGTTGCCGACTACGCCAACCGCGAGGCCATTGCAAAGCTGCTGCGCTTTGCCTCGACGCACAACGACTCCAGCGAGCAGAACGTCAGCCTTGCCGACTACGTCTCGCGCATGAATCCGGCGCAGAAGAACATCTACTACCTTGTGAGCTCGAACTACCAGCAGGCGAGCTCCTCGCCCTACCTTGAGACCTTCCGCAAGAAGGGCATCGAGGTGCTTCTCATGTGGGAGCGCATCGACGAGTGGCTCATGGGCGCCATGACCGAGTTTGAAGGCAAGAAGTTCATTGCGGTGACGGCAAGCGATCTGGAGCTCGGCGACCTTGAGGACAAGGCGGAGCAGGAAAAGGCCGAGGCCGCGCGCACCGAAAACAAGGCGCTCGTCGAGCGCTTCAAGCTCGCCCTGGGCGACAAGGTCGAGGACGTGCGCGTCTCTGACCGGCTCTTTGACACCGCAAGCTGCGTCGTCTCCAAGCAGGGGCAGATGCTCACCGGGCAGATGCGCCGCATGCTCGAGGCCGCAGGCCAGAGCGTGCCCGAGGCGCGCTACATCCTCGAGATCAACCCCGGCCACAAGCTCATCGAAAAGGCCGCCGCAAGCGATGATGCGGCCTTCGGCAAGTGGGCCGAGTTCATCTTCGAGCAGGCGCTTCTTGCCGAGCAGGGTGCGCTCAAGGATCCCAATGCGTTCCTCAAGCTCATGAATGAGCTGATGGCCTAGCAGCCCCCAGGCAGCTTTAAGGAAGGCCGGCCGGCGCGCGGGTGAGGGTGTTCCCCCGACCCGCGGCCGCCGGCCTTTTTTTCCCCTCTGTCGGGAACCCCCTGTCAGACGATGCCCTGCGGTCCTGCCCTACCGCGACGGCGCCAGTGCTGATAGGCTATGGCCGCAGTTTTTTTATCTGGCGAGCGCCGCAGCACCGCCTGCGCGGGCCTCGAGGCGCTCTGCGTCAAGCGCGGCCGCGCGACCCGGGCGGGCGCAGCAGCCGCGCAAGACCCCCTGACCAGGGATCAGCAACAGACACCAGCCTGCAGCAGGCAATGCCTGCGGGCGGAAGTTCCCCCGGCGTGCGTCGGAGGGAGCACGACAATTCCTGCAATACCTGCCATGTCAACTTCAATGCTTGGCCCGGTCTTCTCCGGGCTTCCCCTCTGGCTTGTTATCACGGGCGCGCTTCTCATCATCCTTGCCGCCGTCGCGTGCGTACAGTTTTTTGCGCTTCTCGGCATGCGCCGCGAGATGCGGCGCACCGCCGAGACCCTCGAGGCGCGCGAGGCGCTGTTTTCAGAGGCGCTTGAGGCCGGGCTCGGGCGCATGCGCGAGGATCTCGTGCACGCCCAGACCACGCAGGGGAGCTACTTTGCGAGCTTCATGCAGATCGAGCAGCAGGGGCGCGACAGCCAGGATCAGCGCCTTGACCGGCTTGCGCAGACCCTTGCGGCATCCATGCAGCAGATGAACGGGTCGCTTGCCGCGGAGCTCGCGCGGCTGCGCACGGCCAATGAGGAGGCGCTCGGTCGCGTGCGCGAGACGGTCGACGAAAAGCTTCAGACCGCGCTCTCGGCGCGCCTTGCCGAAAGCTTCAAGACCGTCGAGGCGCAGCTCTCGCAAGTGCACCAGGGGCTCGGAGAAATGCGCGAAATGGCCCGCGACGTTGACGGCCTGCGGCGCGTGCTCACCAATGTCAAGACTCGTGGGGTCTTCGGCGAGATGCAGCTCGCGCTTTTGCTGCAGGACATCCTCACCCCCGAGCAGTATCTCGTCAACGTTGCCACGCGCCCCAACAGCAGTGAGCGGGTGGAGTTTGCCGTCCGTCTGCCGGGCACTGACGGGGAGCGCGCGGTGCTGCTTCCCATCGACGCCAAGTTCCCGCTCGAGGACTACCAGCGGCTGGTGGCGGCAAGCGACTCGTGCGACGCCGCCGCGCAGGCGGCAAGCCTCAAGGCCCTTTCCTCGCGAATTCTTCTTGAGGCGCAGAAGATTCACGACAAGTACGTCGAGGTGCCCTACACGACGGAGTTTGCGGTGATGTACCTGCCCGTGGAAAGCCTCTGGAGCGAGGTGCTGCGGGTGCCGGGACTCGTGGAGCGCGTGCAGCGCGAGCACCACGTCGCCATCGCCGGGCCGTCGGCGCTCGCCGCTTTTCTCAACAGCCTGCAGATGGGCTTTCGCACGCTTGCCATTGAGCGCAAGTCCTCCGAGGTCTGGCAGCTGCTCGGGGAGATCAAGTCGGAGTTCGGGCGCTTTACGGATGCGGTGGCCGTCATGGAGAAAAAGCTCGAGGGCATTCGCTCGAGCCTTGAGAGCGTGCGCACCCGCACAAGCGTCATGAACCGCCGGCTGCGCGCCGTCGAGACGATCGACGCGGCCGCGGAAAAGTCTCCGCAGGGGTCCTGCCGTGAGCCGCCGGCCTCGTCGTCGGGCAAGGCCGGCGGGCTGCCCTGAAAGGGCGCCTGTCCGGCCCGGGGCCCCTGAACCCCTGCGCTACAATGCGCCGCACTGAAAAGGCCCTCGGCGGCTTTGTTTTCCCTGCAGCTACATACGATTCCTGATGCCCAAGACCAAGAAGCCGGCTTCGACTCCGGATTTGTTTAGTTTTTCCGAAGAGAGCGCCTCCGTTTCCGAGGCGCCGCAGGCGCCCGTCCCCGGCGAGACTGCGTCTTCGCATGAGACGCCCGGGACGGCGTGCGAAGGTGCCGGCGCGCCGTCCATGGAGGCCGCAAGCGCATCGGAGCCTGAGGATGCGGCGCAGCAAGCGCCCGAAGCCGGCGTTGAGCGCTCCGATGACGAGGCGCCCGCTGAAGGCGCCGCCGCGCGTGCTGACATCGACCAGGACGGGCTGCCGGCGGCCCTGAGCGACGGCGGCCCGGTTCAGTCCGACGGGACGCTGACGCTTGCGCGCTACGCCGCGCAGGCCTATCTTGAATACGCGCTTTCGGTGGTGAAGAGCCGTGCGCTGCCCGACGTCTTCGACGGCATGAAGCCCGTGCAGCGCCGCATTCTCTACGCCATGGACCGCATGCGCCTTGCGCCTCCGGCCAAGGCCGTCAAGTGCGCGCGCGTGGTGGGCGACGTGCTCGGCAAATACCATCCGCATGGCGATCAGGCGGCCTATGAGGCGATGGTGCGCATGGCGCAGGACTTTTCGCTGCGCTACCCGCTCGTTGACGGCGAGGGAAACTTCGGGTCTCGCGACGGCGACGGCCCGGCGGCGATGCGCTACACCGAGGCGCGCCTCACGCAGATTTCCGAGCTGCTGCTCTCCGAGCTCGACAGCGGCGACGTGGACTTCGTGCCCAACTACGACGGCGCCTTCAAGGAGCCCACGCACCTGCCCGCGAAGCTTCCCTTCGTGCTTTTGAACGGCGCCAGCGGCATCGCCGTGGGCATGGCCACTGAAATTCCGCCGCACAATCTGCGCGAGGTCGCCGATGCGGTGCTGCTGCTTTTAAAGCACCCCGAGGCGAGCCTTGAGGAGGTGCTTGCCGTGCTGCCGGGCCCGGACTATCCGGGCGGCGGGCAGATCATCACGAGCCCCCAGGACATCGCGCAGATCTATCGAACCGGACGCGGAAGCTTGCGGGTGCGGGCGCGGTACCACTTTGAGGAGCTGCAGCGCGGACTCTGGCAGCTCGTGGTCGACGAGCTGCCGCCGGCGGCGAGCGCCGAGCTTGTGCTCTCGCAGATCGAGGAGCTTGCCAATCCCAAGCCCAAGGCGGGCAAGAAGTCGCTGACGGCCGAGCAGCAGGCCGACAAGGCCCTTGTGCTCTCGATGCTCGACGGCGTGCGCAACGAGTGCGACAAGGACACCGCGATGCGGCTCGTGTTTGAGCCGCGCACGGGCAGAATCGACCGCGAGGCGTTTGTGAGCCTGCTGCTCGCAAAGACTTCGCTTGAGTGCAATGCGCCGATGAACCTTGTGATGATCGGCACCGACGGACGGCCGCGCCAGAAGGGGCTTCTGGAAATCCTTCGCGAGTGGCTCGAGGCGCGCAAGCAGACGGTGCTTCGCAGAACGCGCACGCGGCTTGAGAAGGTTGAGCTGCGGCTGCACATTCTCGAAGGGCGCGCCCTTGCCGTCAACAACATCGAGCGGGTGATCGAGATCGTGCGCTTTGAGGACGATCCCAGGGCAAGGCTCATGGAGGAGTTTCACCTCACCGAGGCCCAGGCCGAGGACATTCTTGAGCTGCGCCTGCGCCAGCTGGCCAATCTCGAGTATGAGCGCGTGCTCTCCGAAATGGAGAAGCTGCGCGAGGAGGCCGCCGAGCTCAACCGCATTCTGGCCGACGAGAAGGTCCTGAAAAACGTCATCGCGCGCGAAACGCGCGAGGCGGCAAAGCGCTACGGCGACGACCGGCGCACGCTCATCGAGGAGGCGGCGCGCGCCTCGATTGAGGTTTCCGCCGCAAGCGAGCCTGTGACGGTGGTCATCTCCAAA
Source organism: uncultured Duodenibacillus sp. (assembly GCA_944390745.1). Classification (GTDB taxonomy): domain Bacteria; phylum Pseudomonadota; class Gammaproteobacteria; order Burkholderiales; family Burkholderiaceae_F; genus Duodenibacillus. Next base: position 32,300 of record CALXQK010000006.1, read on the forward strand.
CAGGGCTTTGTGCGCAGCCGCTCGGGGCACGGGCACGACGCCTCGCTGATGAGCTTCAAGCGCGGCGACGGACTGCTTGCAGCCTGGGAGTGCAGCAGCGACGAGACGCTCATCGTTGTGGGCGGCAACGGCCGCATGTATTCCGTGGCCGTCGACCAGCTGCCCTCGGCGCGCGGCGACGGCAAGCCCATCACGAGCTTCATCGACTTTGAAACCGGCACGGGCATTGCGGGCTACCTGGTGGGCGGCGACGATGTGCCCGTGGTGCTTGCCAACAGCGCGGGCCTTGGACTTTCGTGCACGATTGGAAACCTCAAGGCGCGCGTTCGCGCCGGCAAGCTCTTCATGACCCTCGAGCCGCAGGCAAGGATGCTCGAGCCCTGCACGGTCGAGCCCGGGCGCACGATGCTGGCCTGTCTCTCGGGCGAGGGCCGCGTGCTTGTCTTTGCGCTCTCGGAGCTGAGAAGGCTTTCTGACGGCGGCAAGGGTGTGCGGCTCATGGACCTCAACGCGGGCGAGCAGCTGCTGCAGGCGGTGCCGGTCTCAGGGGACGGCCTTGTGGTCCGCGGCGTGCGCGGATCGACCGCGCGCAGCAAGAACATCGTGCGCGGAGACTTTGAACGGCTTGTGGGGCGGCGCTCCCGCAAGGGCAGGGAGCCCGAGGTGCGCTTTGTGATCGAGTCGATTGAGCCGATCCGCCGCGAGCCGCCAGCGGGCGGCGCCGCGCCAGATGCTCCCGCCGCCGACGGCGACGAGGAGCTCGACCTGCTGGGCTAGACTCTTTTTGCCGCGCGGTCTCAGGCGCCGCGCTGCGCGCTCCCGGCGCCGAGGTCTGCGCACGGGCCGCGCGCGCATGTCGTCGGGGTGCCGCGGGCGCCCTGGTTTTGAATGTTTGCCGCACAGAGAACTGCGGCGGGGACAAGCGATGAAGCACTCTGCGCTCAAGGACTTTTCCAAGCGACTCTCAACGCGCCTTCTGGCGCTGACGGCGCTCTGGGTGACATTCATTGTTCTGACCATCGGCTACACGATGGCCCTGAGCTGGCGCATCGAGGACGCCGCGCGCACCCAGAGCACGGTCGGACAGCTCCCCGGGCAGATCTACCGGCTCGTCATCATGGTCGACAAGCGCTACCCGCAGGTGAACTTTGACGCCGAGATGGAGGTCTTTGAGGAGGCCCTGGGCATCTTCGAGCATCCGTCGGCGCGAAGCTTCCTGACCGCCCCCGGCCATGATCCCGCGGAGCTCGACAGCTTCAAGCGCGAGTGGCGCTCGATGGTGCGCCCGCTTCTGGAGAGCATGCGCAGCCAGCATCTGTTTACGCAGCAGCCCGAGATTGAGTCCTATGTGCGGCGGCTGTCGATGCTGCAGACGACGATCACGGAAAATCGCGCGCACTTTCTCACCGTGCAGCGCCGCCTGCAGATCTTTCTTGTGAGCGCAGCCGTCGGAAGCCTCTTTGTCATCATGTGGCTGCTGCTTGTCTGGGTGATTCGTCCCACGGAGCGCTTGGGGCAGGCGATGGACAAGGTGATGCAGGGCAAGCTCAATGCGCGCGTCGAGCTGCACGGCAGCACCGAGTTTGAGGCGATCGGCAGGGGCTTCAACCGCATGGTGGGGCGGCTGCAGGACCTTGTTGAAAATCTCGAGGCCAAGGTCAAGGAAAAGACCGAGGCCGTGGAGCTGCAAAACCGCAATCTCTCGCAGCTCTACGAAATGACCACGTTCCTCGGGCAGCAGCACACGGTCGACGAGCTCTGCGAGGGCTTTACCTCCAAGCTCATGAGCTTTACGCAAAACGACGGCTGCTCGGTTTATCTGATCGATCGACGCAGGAAGCGCGTCGAGCTCGTTGCAAGCGCCGATCTGCCGGCCGACGTCTTCGCCGCGCTCACGGTCAATCCCATCGCGATCGACTCGGTGGAGTCCGTCTTCAAGAGCGACATGCCGCTTCGCATCACGGTCGACATGCCGCAGGACTTTCTGCCCGAGCTGCGCTTTCAGGACGCGAGCACCTACAAGACGGCCTATGTCTTTCACATCCGCAACGGCATCAAGGACATCGGCTTTTTCGTCATCTACTTCAGGGCGTTCGTGAAGCTGCCCACGCAGACCTACCGGCTCTATGAAAACTTCGGCACCCATCTTGGCGTTGCCATCGACAACGTGCGACTGATCGAGCGCGACCAGCAGTACGCGGTGATCCAGGAGCGCACCCTCATGGCGCAGGGACTGCACGACTCGATTGCGCAGTCGCTGTCGTTTCTCAATCTGCAGGTGCAGCTGCTTGAAACCGGACTGCACAACAAGGACGAGAGCCTTGTGGCCGACACCGTGGCGCTCATCAAGACGGGCGTCATGGAGTGCTACGAGGACGTGCGCGAGCTGCTGCTGAACTTCCGCGAGCGTCTGCACAAGGAGAGCTTCAGCGAGGGCATCGCCACCGTCATCGACCGCTTTGAAGCCCAGACCAAGCTCAAAGTGCGCCTGGTGATGTCGGGCTCGGGTGCCGAGCTCACCGACAAGCAGAAGCTGCAGGTGATCTTCATCATGCAGGAGGCGCTTGCCAACGTCCGGAAGCATTCGCGCGCCACGCTCGTGCAGGTGGTCATCCGCAACTTCGAGGACTTTGAGCTCATTGTGAGCGACAACGGCATCGGCATCGACGAGAAGATTCTCAAGGCCCGAAGCAAGCGCCACGTGGGCTTGAACATCATGCGCGAGCGCGCCTCGCGCATCGGCGCGCGGGTGGCGATCGAAACCGTTGACCCCGCACTCTATCCGAGCGGCACCACGGTGCGGCTCACCATTCCCGCCGAGTCCAGATAACCGGCTCCTCGAGCAATCGTCATGCGTTTTGCCGTCATTTATCCGCTCATTGCGGCCTTTGTCATCCTGCGGCTCATCTGGCCGGCCTTCAAGACGAGGCGCACGCGCATTGCGCTCATTGCGCTGCTCGTGCCCGGAGCGCTTTTTCCCGCCGTAGCGCGCTTCATCGGAGGCTCCATGGTGGCGCCGGTGCTGCCGCAGCCCGTCATGATCATCGGGGGGCTGCTGCAGAACTTCACCTTCTGTCTCTTTGCGCTCGTGCTGCTGCGCGAGGCGGCAAGCATCCCGGCGCGCATCGCCGGACTGCCGCTGCCCTGGCTCGGACGCTGCCGGCCGCTTTCCGCGGCGCTCATCGTCATCGCGGCGGCGGCCTCGATCTACGGCACCTGGCAGGCGACCCAGGCGCTCGCGGTGCGCGATGTGACGATTCCCGTGCGCGGCCTCGATGCGCGGCTCGAGGGTCTGACCATCGTGCAGCTCTCCGACCTGCACGTCTCGAGCGCCTTCGGGCGCGACCGCGTCGAGCGCGTGGTGGAGACTGTCAATGCCCTCAAGCCCGATCTCATCGCCGTGACGGGCGACTTCGTCGACGGCACGGTGCCCGAGCGCGGGGAGGATCTCAGGCCGCTCTCAAGGCTTTCGGCGCCGCTGGGCGTCTGGGGCTGCGAGGGCAACCACGAGCACTACGTGGACTATGAGGGCTGGCGCGAGTTTCTGCCCCGGCTCGGCATCCGCATGCTCTTCAACGAGCACGAGACCATTGACGTGCGCGGCACGCGCATGGTTGTTGCCGGACTCACCGACCCGATGGGGGCGCTGCGCTACGGGCGCGAGGCGCCTGACTCAGCCAAGGCCTTTGCAGGGGCGCCTCGGGATGCGTTCAGGCTTCTTTTGCTGCACCAGCCCAAGTTCGCCCCCCGCGTCGAGGGCAGGGCCGATCTGATCCTTTCCGGACACACCCACGGCGGTCAGGTCTTTCTTCTTTACCCGGTGGTCTCTAAACTCAACAACGGTTTTGTGAGCGGGCTCTACTCAATCGCCGGCGGGGTCAAGGTCTACGTCAATGCCGGCACCGACGTCTGGAACGGCTTCCTGCTGCGTCTGGGAACGATCGGGGAGATCACGCGCATCACGCTTGTCCGCGCGCCGCAGGCGCCGGACGCCCAGGCAGAAGCTGCGGCAAAAGAGTCTCCGTAGAACTGAAGAAAGAAAGGATTGATTGAGATGGAAAACGTTGCCTTGCTCGGCGCCACGGGCTCAATTGGAACGAGCGCGCTTGATGTCATCGCGCGCTACCCCGAGCGCTACCACGTGCGCGTGCTCACGGCCAACACGAATGCAGAAAAGCTCGCGCAGCTTGCAAGCGTCTGGCAGCCCGAGACCGTGATTGCGGCCGATGAGTCTGCCTACAAGCCGCTGTGCGAGGCGCTCGAGCGGCTCGGCGTCAAGCACGTCTCGGTGGCCGCGGGCCCCGAGGCCGTCCGCGCCGCGGCCTGCGACCCGGAGGTCGACACCGTCATCATGGCCATCGTCGGCGCCGCGGGCGTGGTGCCGAGCTTTGCCGCCGCCTCGGCCGGAAAGCGCATTCTGATGGCCAACAAGGAAAGCGTGGTCTGCGGGGGCTCCATGCTCATGGAGCTTGTCGCAAGAACGGGCGCGGCCATTCTTCCGGTCGACAGCGAGCACAATGCCGTCTTTCAGTGTCTGCAGGCCGCGCGTCCCGAGGACCGCGCGGACGCCCGCATCTGGCTGACCTGCTCGGGCGGGCCGTTTCACGCCAGGCCCGGGATTGATCTCGAGAGCGTCACGCCTGAGATGGCGCTTGCGCACCCGACCTGGTCGATGGGGCGCAAGATCACGATCGACTCGGCCACGCTCATGAACAAGGGCCTCGAGGTGATCGAGGCGCACCACCTCTTTGACAAGAGCGCCGACGACATCAGCGTGGTCATCCATCCGCAGTCCGTCGTGCACTCCATGGTGGAGTTCGGCGACGGCGCCGTCATCGCCGAGCTTGGAACGCCGAGCATGAAGACGCCGATTGCCTATTGCCTCGGGTACCCCGAGCGGCTTTCGGGGGCGGCCAGACGACTTGATGTGACGGCGCTGTCCTCGCTCACCTTTGAGGCTCCCGACATGAAGCGCTTCGTGCAGCTTGCCTATGCCTACGAGGCAGTGCGCCGCGGCCAGGGCGCGGCCATCGTTCTCAACGCCGCCAATGAAGTCGGCGTGGAGGCCTTCCTTGCCGGGCGCGCGGGCTTTTGCGACATCGCGCGCGTGTGCCGGGCCATGATGGACGCGTATGTCGACGCCCCGCTCGTGGGACTTGAAGATGTCGTGGCGCTCGACCACGAGACCCGCGTGCGTGCGGGGGCGTGGCTCAAGCAGCGCTGAGAGGAAAATCCCGCGGGTTTTTCGCATCCGAAACACTAGGGTAAATCCTGATTCGGCCCTTGAACGCCCTGTTTGACGTCCATCGACCGACGGGGCGCGCCCGCGCGCGAAAATGAAGTCTTGCACTCGTGGTCAGGCTTCGTAAAATACCACCGCTTGTGGTTGCCGCCCGGCTGAACGCTAGATGCTGTTGGCCGGGTGTTTTCTCCCTGAGGCTTGAAATTGCTTGAAATTCGCTGCCTTCGGGGGGATTGCGGGCCCGGACGCCCGCAGACAACATTCCCATTGCTGACAAACACTGCCCGGGGCGCCGAGGGCGCCGTCCGGGCGCAATTAATTGATTGATGAGAGGTGTTAGATCGTGCTCAAGGTGATCAAGAAGGACAATTCGGTTGAGGGCTTTGAACCGGCCAAGATCATTGCCGCCGTCAAGAAGGCGGCCTTTCGCTGCGACAAGCACATTGATGCCGATCACCTCAACCAGATTGCCGACGAGGTCCACAACCGGCTTCTGACGCGCGATTCGGTGACGGTGGCCGAGCTCCACGAGCTCGTCATCGCCGTGCTTGCCTTCCTGCAGTACAAGGACGTGGCCGACGCCTATGCCGAGTACCGCTACTACAAGACGACCTACGCGAGAACCTTCGAGCAGCTGCGCCAGGATGCCGACGACGTCCTGCGTCTCGGCGACCGGGAGAACGCCAACTTCGACAGCTCGCTGGTGTCCACCAAGGGCTCGCTCATCAAGGGCTACCTCACCAAGAGCCTCTACAAGCAGTTCTATCTCTCGGGCAAGGAGAAGGAGCTCATCGAGCGCGGCGACATCTACATCCACGACATGCGCGACATGATCCTCGGATGCATCAACTGCTGCCTCTTTGATATCGGCCACGTGCTCAAGGGCGGCTTTGAGATGTCCAACGTCGAGTACACCGAGCCCAAGACCGTGCTGAGCGCCCTGCAGGTGATCGGCGACATCACCCTCGTGGCCACGGCCCAGCAGTTCGGCGGCTTTACGCTTGCCGAGCTCGACAAGGTGCTTCTGCCCTATGTGCTCAAGAGCGAGAAGGCGGCCGTTGAGAAGTACACCGCCATGGGCATCGAGGAGAGCCGCGCCATGGAGTACGCGGGCAAGGACGTCGTGCGCGAGCTTGAGCAGGGCTTCCAGTCGCTCGAGCTCAAGCTCAACACCGTGCCCTGCAGCCGCGGCGACTTCGCCTTCACCACGATCACCTTCGGGCAGTGGAACGTCGACAAGTACGACGAGCGCGAAAAGAGCTGGCTCTACATGATCGGCAAGATCATGCTGCAGGTGCGCCGCAACGGGCACGGCGCCGATCACAAGCCGGTGGTCTTCCCCAAGCTCGTCTTCCTGTACGACGAAAGGCAGATTGCGGCCGACCCGTTCTCGGCCGGGCTCTTTGACGAGGCGGTGAAGACCTCCTCGCAGTGCATGTACCCCGACTACCTCTCGCTTTCAAGCGAATACGGCTCGGTGTCGGAAATCTTCCAGAAGTACGGCGTCGTCACCAGCCCCATGGGCTGCCGCGCGTTCCTGTCGCTGTGGTGCAATGAAAAGGGCGAGGCGGTGACGATCGGCCGCTGCAACATCGGCGCCGTGTCGCTCAACCTTCCGATCATTCTCAAGCTCGCGCAGCTGCGCGACCCCGAGGGCTGGAGGGAGTCGTTCTGGACGCTTCTTGACGAGCGGCTCGAGGTGATCCGCGCCTTCTTCCAGAAGCGCTATGACATCGTGCGCCACCAGAAGTGCTCGAGCAACCCGCTTGCCTTCACGCAGGGCGGCCTGTACGAGGGCACCAAGAGCCCCGACGACACGGTGGGCGACCTGGTGCGCTACATGACGGCCTCGTTCGGCATCACCGCCTTCGATGAGTTCACCTATCTGTGGACGGGCCGGCGCCTCGTGGAGGAGGGCGGCGTGATTTCCTCGAAGGTGCTCGCGCACCTCAAGGAAAAGCTCGCGCAGTTCAAGAAGGAGGACGGGTACCTGTACGCCATCTACGGCACGCCCGCCGAGAGCCTGTGCGCGACGCAGGCCCGGCAGTACGACAAGTTCTGCCGCGACGAGGGCATCGACAACGTCTTTGCCCACACGCCGCACTACAGCCCCGAGTACTTTACGAACTCGTTTCACGTCAACGTCACCGAGCAGATCACGCCCTTTGAGAAGCAGGACAAGGAGTTCACGGACTTTCACCTGTGCGAGGGCGGGCACATCCAGTACGTGCGCCTCGACAATCCCGAGAACGCCCAGGCCGTGAAGGCCATGATCGTGCGCGGCATGAAGAAGGGCTTTTACCAGGGCGTGAACTTCGACAGCGCCTACTGCGGCGACTGCGGCACGCACAGCACCAACGTGCTCTTCAAGTGCCCGCACTGCGGCAGCGCCAATCTCTCGGTGATCAGCCGCGTGTGCGGCTATCTCGGCTACTCCAACGTCAACGGCATGAGCCGCATGAACGACGGAAAGATGGCCGAGATCAAAAACCGCGTGAGCATGTAGCCGGCGCCTCTTTTTAGGGACTGTCTATGAACTACGTGGGCATCAGCACCTTTGACACCGCAAATGGTCCGGGCGTGAGAGTCTCGCTCTTTTGCTCGGGCTGCCGACTGCACTGCCGCGGGTGCTTCAATCCTGAGAGCTGGGACTTCGATGCGGGGCTTGTCTACGACGCCCAGGCCGAGGAAAGGATTCTCAAGGCTCTTGAAGAGCCCTTTGTCGAGGGGCTGAGCCTGCTCGGGGGCGACCCCCTTGAGCCGGAAAACGAGCCCGTGCTGCGCAGCCTGTGCCGGCGGGTGCGCGAGAAGTTCGGCAGCTCGCGCAGCATCTGGCTCTGGACCGGGCGCAAGTACGAGCACGTGCGGGACCTGCCGATTTTTCAGTACATCGACACCGTCGTCGACGGCCCCTTCATTGAGCGGCTCAAGGTTGAAAAGCCCGGACAGTGGTTCGGCAGCACGAACCAGAGAATCATTTGCTTGCAAAAAAGTGCGCCGAACGCCGGCGCATGTCCCGGCTGCACGGCAAAATCAGCGCCCTGATCGGGCAAAATAATCCCCGCGGGCAGCCCGGCGCGGACCGCCGCAGCCGCGGCGGCTCCTGCGCGGATCACGCCCCCTGACCAATCCCGCCGCCTCGTGTCGCGGGATTTTGTGCACCTACACAACCGCCGGCTAAGGTTTTTCTCTGATGGTTGCGCTTCTTGCCTTCATTGTTACGCTCTCCATTCTTGTGCTCATCCACGAGTGGGGGCACTACATCGTGGCGCGCCTGTGCGGCGTGCGCGTCCTTGCCTTCTCGCTGGGCTTCGGACGGGTTCTGGCGCGCCGCGTCGACCGGCGCGGCTGCGAGTGGCGTCTGTCGGCCGTGCCCTTCGGCGGCTACGTGATGATGCTCGAGAAGGACACGCTTGAGAAGGCCTCCGAGATGGGCATCAGGCTCACCGAGCGGGAGGCCGCAAGCCAGAGCTTTGACTCCAAGCGCCTGTGGCAGCGCTTTGCCGTCGTCTTTGCCGGTCCCTTCATGAACTTTGTGCTCGCGGCGGTGATCTACGCGGGCATCGCCATGGCAGGCACCTACGAGCCCTCGACGCGCCTTGCCGAGCCCGCGCCGGCTACGCAGGCCGCCGAGGCCGGCGTCAGGGAGGACTGGCGCGTGACCTCGGTCAACGGCAGCGCGGTCGAAACCTTCAACGCGCTGCGGCTGCAGATCGTGGGCTATCAGGGCGAGCGCGACGTGCGCATCGCCTTTGTCGACGACGCTGGCGCGCCGCACGAGGCCGACTTTGATCTCTCCGGGCTTTCCGGCGAGATGAACCAGGGCGACGCCGCCGAGCTGCTCGGGCTTGCGCCCTGGACCGGGGCGGTCGTCGTGGGTCAGGTGCAGGAAAAGAGTCCGGCCGAGGCCGCCGGCATGAAGCCCGGCGATACGATCCTCGCGCTCAACGGCGCCCCGGTCAGGAACGCGGCGGACTTTATCGGACAGGTGCGCGCGAGCGCCGGCAAAGGCGTCGTGATCGACGTGCGCCGCGCCGACGGCTCGACGGCAGCCATCGACGTGGTGCCCGAGACGCAGACGCTCGAGGACGGCTCGAGGGCCGGCCGCATCGGTGCGGTTCTCGGCGCCATGCCCGACTTCGTGCTCACCCGCGAGGGGCCCCTCGGGGCGATCGCCGTCGGCGTTGAGAAGACCTGGAAGATGGTCGTCGTCACCGGGCGCGTGCTCAAGAACATCGTGGTGGGCACGGCAAGCACCGACAACATCTCCGGGCCGCTCATGATTGGAGACGTCGCAGGGCAGGCCGTGCAGTTCGGACTTCTGAGCTATCTGCTCTTTCTGGCCATGATCTCGGTCAACCTCGGGCTGCTCAATCTCATCCCCATACCGCTTCTTGACGGCGGACATCTGTTTTTCTTCACGCTTGAGGCGCTGACCGGCCGCAAGCCTGGTCCGAAGACCCTTGCGGTCAGTCAGAAAATCGGCATTGCATTCGTGCTTTTGCTCTTCGCCCTCGGGATGTCCAATGATTTGATTCGAATATTGGGCTAAACTCACACAAATTTGCGTCAGCGTTCGGGCCATGCCGTTTTCAGACTCCTGGAGGCGGCGTCGCCTTGCGCGCACAAAAGCAGTACACGACCTCTCAGCTAGACACCAATGAAGAGAAGTTTCATTCTCCGGGGACTTGCCGCCGCCGTCATCGCCGCCTGCTCGGCTGCCGCCGCCGCGCAGGTCTTCACCATCCGCGACATTCGCGTTGAGGGCATTCAGCGTACCGAGCCCGGCACCGTCTTTTCGCATCTGCCGTTTCGCGTGGGCGACGAATATACGCCCGAGCGCGGCAGCCAGGCCATTCACTCCCTGTATGCCTCGGGGCTGTTTCGCGACATTGACCTCGCCGTTGACGGCGACGTGCTTGTCATCAACCTCGTCGAGCGCCCCGCCGTAGCCGACATCGAAACCAACGGCATCAAGGCCTTTGACGCCGACGGCGTTGAGAAAAGCCTCAGGGACGTGGGTCTGACCGAGGGCCGCATCTTCGATCAGTCGGTTCTTGACCGCGCCGACCAGGAGCTTCGCCGGCAGTACCTCTCTCAGGGCTACTACGGCGTCGAGGTCAAGACGACGGCCACGCCTCTTGAGCGCAACCGCGTGCGCATCACGATCAACGTCGACGAGGGCGCCGCAAGCTCCATCAAGCAGGTGCGCTTTGTGGGCAACACGGTCTTTGAGAGCGACGACCTGATGGACCAGATGCAGCTCGCGCCCCGCAACTGGATGAGCTGGTACACCCGCAAGGACCTGTACTCGCGCGAGAAGCTTGCCGCCGACCTTGAGTCCATCCGCAGCTTCTACCTCAACCAGGGCTACCTCGACTTTCGCATCGACAGCGTGCAGGTCTCGGTTGCGCCCAACAAGAGCGACGTCTACATCACGATCAACCTCACCGAGGGCAAGCAGTACCGCATCGACAGCGTCAAGCTCGCCGGCGACCTTCTCAACCTCAACTCCGAGGTCGAGCCGCTGCTCACCTTCGAAAAGGGAGAGATCTACAACGCCGAGAAGATCAACCAGATCAGCCAGCAGATCGTCGACAAGTACTCGCGCCTCGGCTACGCCTTTGCCGAAGCCACGCCCAATCCGGTGCCGGTGCCCGACACCGACCTCGTGCAGATCGTCTACACCGTTGACCCGGGCCGCCGCGCCTACGTGCGCCACGTCAACATCACGGGCAACACCCGCACGCGCGACGACGTGATCCGCCGCGAGGTGCGCCAGTATGAATCGGCCTGGTTTGACAGCGACGCCGTGAAGCTCTCGCGCGATCGAATCGACCGACTCGGCTACTTCGACTCCGTGACCGCCGATCCCAAGCCCGTGGAGGGCACCCGCGACCAGGTCGACCTTGAGATCGCCGTCAAGGAGCGTCCGACGGGCTCGATCTCGCTCGGTGCGGGCTACTCCACCTCCGACGGTGTGATTCTCTCGGCGGGCTTTGCGCAGGACAACGTCTTCGGTTCGGGCAAGTCGCTCGGCGTCGAGGTCAACACCTCGCAGAGCCAGCGCACCTATGCCCTCAACTTCGGCGAGCCCTACATCACGCCCGAGGGCATCAGCCGCAACTGGACGATCTACGACCGCCGCGTCGACCTCGATGAGCTCGACGTCTCAAACGTCGCCTATGAAACGATCGGCGCGGGCATCAGCTTCGGTCTTCCGGTGACCGAGCTCGACCGCGTCTACGTGGGCGCGAAGTTTGAGTCCACCTCCGTCGACCTTCGAGGCGACCGCAATCTGGCCGGCATCACGGACGCTGTTTCGCCCGAGCGCTACTGGAGCTACGTCGACGACTACGGCGAGCGCTCGCAGGCGGCGCTGCTCACCCTCGGGTGGTCGCGCGACAGCCGAGATAATGCGCTTGCGCCGACCCGCGGCCGCTATCAGCGCCTGTCGGCTGAATTCGCGCTCCCGGCCCTTGACCAGCGCTACTACCGCGCCACCTACCAGGTGACGCAGTACGTGCCGATCAGCCGCGCCTGGACGCTGGGCCTCAACATGCAGATCGGCTACGGCGACACGTACGGCGACGAGATGTACCCGTTCTTCAAGAACTTCTACGCCGGCGGCATCGGCTCGGTGCGCGGCTTTGAGACCTCGTCGCTGGGTCCGCGCGACACCAACGGCGACAACCTCGGCGGCGACCGCGAGTTCGTCTTCTCGGCCGAGCTCCTGACGCCGCTGCCCGGCGCCGACCGCACGCTTCGCGGCCTGATCTTCCTCGACGGCGGCTACGTCTGGGGCTACGATCGCATTCCCGGCACGCGCGACTACGAGCGCGAGGATCTCGACTTCAACGATCTGCGCTACTCGGTGGGCTTCGGCGTGGCCTGGATCTCTCCGCTCGGACCGCTGAAGTTCTCGCTTGCCTTCCCGCTCAACGAGAAGGAGGGCGACGATACGCAGCGCTTCCAGTTCCAGATCGGCACGGGCTTCTGATGCCCGCCTGAAAGGAGCTGATGCAGCAAGTACGTGCATGCATCAACGCGGTGTTCGGCAAAACGCAGTTACCTTTTGTCTGAGGAAAAAAACTGCAAAACCACTTATGATGCATGCCGAAGATTTCACATGAGGCGCCCGGCACAGGAACGCTTCAGGTTTTTAGGAAATTGACCCATGTTTAAGAAGGCTTTGATTGCGGCTGCGAGCGCCGCTCTGCTTTGCGGCGGCGCGGCTGCTGCCGACTTCAAGGTGGGCGTGGTGAATCCTGCCCGCATTCTCTCGGAATCGGCGCCTGCGGTTGCGGCCCAGAACAAGCTCAAGTCCTACTTCAAGACCCGTGAGGACGAGCTCAACCGCGACATCCGCGAGTTCCGCACCCGTGCGCAGAAGTTCGAGAAGGACAGCCCCGTCATGACCGAGAGCGAGCGTCTCAAGCAGCGTCAGGCTCTGGCCGAGACCGAACGCGACATCGCCCGGCGCCAGCGCGCCCTCGTCGAGGAGCGCAACCAGCGCGCCAATGAGGAGAGCCAGATCATTCTGGCCCGCGCCAACAAGATCATCCAGGACATCGCCAAGAAGCAGAAGTACGACCTGATTCTTCAGGACGCCGTCTGGGTGAGCCCGAAGGTCGACCTCACCGAGCAGGTGATGAAGCAGCTCAGCACCGCCAAGTAGCATTCGCCTTTCGGGCGGCCGGCATGGCCTGCGCCGCCCGGGTTCGTCAACATTTCTGAAAGCGCCCGGGCACGAGCTTCGAGCGCTTTCGCTGTTTTCCAGCCTCCCGGACGTGCCGCATGCGGACGCGCCGCCGGGTTTTCGAGCGAGATCAACATGTTCAAGATTTCCGAGATCATTCAAGAAATTAACAGGCGCTCGGCCGGACGTCTCGCGAGCCGCTGTCTGGGCGGCGCCGAGAACGCCTCCGTCACGGGCTTTGCACCGATCGAGACGGCCACGCCCGAGCAGATCGTGTTCCTCGCCCAGCCCCGCTACCGCGAGGCGGCCAAGGCGAGCCGCGCGGGCGTTCTCGTTGTCTCCGGGCACGATCTCAAGGAAATGTACGGCGAGGCCGATCCCGGGCGGGCCGTGGTCGTCACCGACAATCCCTACGCCTGGTTTGCCTGGGCCGTGCAGGCGATGCTGCAGGGCGCGCCCGAGGCCGGCCGCATCGAGCCCGGCGCGCATGTGCATCCGGCCGCAAAGGTTGATCCCACGGCCGTCATCGAGACGGGCGCCTTTGTCAGGGCGCACGCCGTGATCGGCGCGCGCACGGTCGTCAAGTCCGGCGCATGCGTGGGCGAGGGGACGGTTGTGGGCGAGGATACGATTCTTTACCCCCACGTCGTCATCTACCCGCGCTGCCGCATCGGCAGCCGCGTCATCATCCACTCGGGCGCGGTGATCGGCGCCGACGGCTTCGGCTTTGCCCCCTTCATGGGCGAGTGGGTGAAGATTCCCCAGGTGGGCGGCGTGCGCATTGACGACGACGTCGAGATCGGCGCCAACACGACGATTGACCGGGGCGCCATCGAGGATACGGTGGTCGGCCGCGGCACGAAGATCGACAACCAGATTCAGCTCGGCCACAACTGCCAGGTGGGCGAACACACCGTCATGGCTGCCTGCGTGGGCGTGGCCGGCTCAACCAAAATCGGCAGCCACTGCATCATCGGCGGCGCGGCCATGATCAACGGGCACATCACCATTCCCGACGGCGGCATGGTGGGCCCGGCCACCTCGCTCAAGACCTGGGAGAAGGGCGCGCGCGCCATGGTGGGCTTCTTCCCCGCGCAGGAGCAGCGCAAGTTCGAGCGCAACGCCGTGGTGACGATGAATCTCACCGCCATGCGCCGCCAGGTCAAGGAGCTTCAGGCCAAGGTCGAGGCGCTTGAGGCCGCGCTGGCCGGCCGCGGGAAGTCCTGATTTTTCGGCGCGCCTGCGGCGGTTTTGCCGCCGCCGCGCCCAAGGCTTTATCATCGGCTTCAAGATCCGCAGGCCCCGGCGGCGACCCGCCGCGGGGGAGCGTGCACGCAATTTGTTTTCAAGAGACAATAACTGACTGGAATAAGACACCCATGCAGCAGAACAAGACCATTACCGAAATCATGAAGCTTCTGCCTCATCGGTACCCGTTTCTTTTGATTGACCGCGTTCTGGAGATCAACGACGACTGCACCGAGGCGCGCGTCCTGAAGAACGTCACCGTCAACGAGCCGCAGTTCACCGGCCACTTCCCCGAGGTGCCCGTGATGCCTGGCGTGCTCATCGTCGAGGCCATGGCGCAGGCCTGCGCCGTGCTCGTCATGGCGCGCCTGTCCGAGGAGGAGCGCAAGAAGAAGGCGCTCTTTTACTTCGCCGGCATCGACGGCGTGCGCTTCAAGCGCATCGTGCAGCCGGGCGACCAGATCATCTTCGAGTGCAAGTACCTCAAGGACCGCTCCCAGATCTGCTGGTGCGAGGCCCGCGCACTTGTCGACGGCAAGGTGGTGTGCGAAGCCAAGTCGCTGATGTCCGCGCGCAAGGTTTTCGAAGACGACGAAACGGCCTGAGAAGGCGCTGCAGCCCGCACCCGGCCCGCGTCTGGCGGCAGGCGCTGCGGCTGCAAATGATTTTTGCGCTCAACCGGGGGCGCGCCCGCCCGCAGCGGCGGCGTTGACATCGCCGCGCTCCCAGCCCAGGAAATTCTTATGGCAAACATTCATCCCTCGAGCATTGTGGATGCTCGTGCGCAGCTTGCCGACGACGTTGTCGTTGGACCGTTCTGCATCATCGGACCTGAGGTCGTCATCGGCAGCGGCACGGTGCTCAACAGCCACGTGACCGTCAGCGGCCGCACCCGCATCGGCTGCCGCAACCGCATCTTTCAAAATGCCGCGGTGGGGTGCGAACCCCAGGACAAGAAGTACGGCGGCGAGGACACGGCGCTGGAAATCGGCGACGACAATGTGATTCGCGAAAACTGCACGATCTCCATCGGAACCGTGCAGGATCTGGGGGTGACGCGCATCGGCTCGCGCAACCTCTTCATGGCCAACGTGCACATTGCCCATGACTGCCAGGTCGGAAACGACATCGTCATCGCCAACAACGTGGCCATTGCCGGGCACGTCTGGATCGAGGACTACGTCATTCTCGGCGGACAGGCCGCCGTGCACCAGTTCTGCCACCTCGGTCGAAACGCCATGGTGAGCGGTCTGGCCGGAATTCTGCGCGACGTGCCGCCCTACGTGGTGTGCTCGGGCAACCCGGCCTCGCCGCACGGTCTGAACCTCGTGGGGCTGCGCCGCCACGGGTTCTCGCAGGAGTGCCTCTTCAAGCTCAAGAGCGCCTACAAGGCGCTCTACCGCGAGGGCAATCTCATTGCCGATGCCGGCCGTGAGATCGAGGCGCTCTACGAGGGCTGCGACGAGCAGACCCTCGCGCATCTGAAGCACTTCCATGACTTTGTGGTGGGCAGCGCCCGCGGCATCATCCGCTGAGCGCCCCGACCAGCCGGCCGCCGCAGGCCTCAGAAACGGGGCTTGAACAAGCCCCGGGCCGACCGCTCCCGGGCGCGTCCCCGGGCGCACGGCGCCGGCAGGAAGACGTCCGGGCGATGCGGGACGCGCTTCAGCCCGTCCCGCGCTCTGCGGCCCGATGGCGGAACCGGAAGGTGGCCGCCACCCGAAAAACAATTTTTGAAGGAGGCGGCGCTTGCTCCCCGGCCCGAGGGCAGGGGATTTTCGCGCCAAATTTCTATGAGCGACTCCGAGGTGCCGGCGGCCGGTGTCGGCGGCGGCCGCAGTCTCTGCGAGGGGGCGGCCTGGATTGCCGGCGAGGCAAGCGGCGACTACCTTGCAAGCCTCGTGCTGCCGCGGCTGTCCGAGGTGCTCGGCGGCGCGCCGCAGTTCGGCGTGGGCGGCCCGAAAATGGCCGCCGCAGGCCTTGACTGCTGGTACCCGTCCGAACGGCTGGCCGTGCGCGGCTATGTCGAGGTGATCAAGAAGCTGCCCGGCATTGTTGCGCTGCGCCGCGACATGCTGCGCCGGGTGAGCGCCGCGCGGCCGCGCGTGTTCATCGGGGTCGATGCGCCCGACTTCAATCTGGGCGTGGAGATCAAGCTCAAGGCCCGCGGCATTCCCACCGTGCACTTTGTCTCGCCCTCGATCTGGGCGTGGCGGCCCGAGCGCATCTGGACGGTGCAGAAGGCCACCGACATCGTGCTGCTCATCTTTCCCTTTGAGGAGGAGATCTACCGCAGGGCAGGCGTGCCCGCCGTGTACATCGGGCATCCGCTTGCGGGCATCATCCCGATGCAGCCCGATCCCGGCGCCGCGCGCGCCGAGCTGGGGATTGACCCGGGCGGCGAGCCGCTTTTTGCGGTGCTTCCGGGCTCGCGCGTCGACGAAGTTTCAGGGTGCGGACCGATCTTTTTTGAGGCCTGCGAGCGCGTCGTGCGCCGCCTCGGCGGCGCCGGGCGCTTCGTGCTTCCCGCCGTGGACGCCGTGCGCGGCGCGCAGATTCGCGAGGTGGCCCGCAGGTATCCGCTTCTGAGCGAGCGGCTGACGATCGTTGCCGGCCGCAGCCACCGGGTGCTCGAGAGCGCCGACGCCGTGCTCGTGGCAAGCGGCACGGCCACCCTTGAGGCCGCGCTCTACAAAAAGCCCATGGTGGTGGGGTACGCCATGCCGCCCCTGACGGCCTGGCTGATGCGCAAGAAGGGCAACATCTCCTACGTGAGTCTGCCCAACATTCTCGCGCAGCGCCCGGTCGTGCCCGAGTTCCTGCAGTATTTCTGCACGCCTGACGCCATTGCCGCCAGTCTTGTGGAACAATTGAAGCCCTCTCGGCGCGAGGCTCTCGCCGAGGTCTTCACCCGCATGCACGAGTCGCTGCTGCGGCCCACGGCTGAGCTCGCATGCGAGGCCATTGAGAAGGTGCTTCGTGTCTGACAAAACCATTCCGATTGCTTCCGACGACGCGCACGATGCCGTCTCGCTCATGCGTCTTCCCGTGCCCATCACGGGCGAGGTGCACGTGCGCGACGGGCGCCTCATCGACCGCCGCGGGCGTCCGCTGCGGGACCTGCGCATCAGCGTGACGGATCACTGCAACTTTCGCTGCCGCTACTGCATGCCCAGGGAGAAGTTCGACTCGCGCCACCAGTTTCTGGCGCACACCGAGCTTCTGAGCTTTGAGGAGCTTGAGCGGCTGGTGCGCATCTTCATCGGGCACGGCATTGAGAAGGTGCGCCTCACCGGCGGCGAGCCGCTTCTGAGAAAGCACATCGAAGAGCTCATTGCCCGCCTCAAGCAGTTGCGCACGCTCAAGGGCAAGCCCCTTGACATCGCCATGACCACCAACGCGACGCTTCTGAAGCGTCTGGCGCCCGCGCTCAAGGCCGCGGGGCTCGACCGCGTGACGGTGAGTCTTGATGCGCTCGACGAGGCGCTCTTCAGGCGCATCGTCGACGTCGACTTCACGGCAGCCGGGGTGCTCGAGGGCATCGCCGCCGCACGGCAGGCGGGGCTTCCGGTGAAAGTCAACACCGTCCTCAAGCGCGGCATGAACGAGGACCAGATCCTGCCGCTGGCCGAGCACTTTCGCTCGACGGGCGTCATCCTGCGCTTTATCGAATACATGGACGCGGGCACGGCCAACGGATGGCGCATGGACGACGTTATCTCCTCGGCCGAGGCCGTCGAGATCATCAACCGCGTTCATCCCATCGAACCCATCGAGCCCAACTATCGGGGCGAGACGGCCGAGCGCTGGCGCTATCTTGACGGCGCGGGCGAGATCGGCTTCATCAGCTCGGTGACCAACGCCTTCTGCCGGGACTGCTCCCGCGTGCGGCTCTCCGTTGAGGGCAGCCTCGTGCTGTGCCTTTTTGCCGACCGCGGATACGACTTTCGCACGCTGCTTCGGGGCGGGGCCACCGACGAGGAGATCAGTCTGGCCATCGCGCGCATCTGGTGCGGCCGCGGGGACCACTACTCTGAAATTCGTCTTTCGCAGACGACGCCCAGGCGCGCCCGCGTCGAAATGCAGTACATCGGCGGCTAGTCGCGCTGCAGGCGTGCGGTGCGGCCTCAGGGTTTAGGATGACAAAGTTAACCCTGAAAAGATCAGGGCTGCGAGGATACTACTTAGTACTGCAGTCTAGAATTTCAGACGGTAGGATAAAGGTCACACATAGAAGACCCGGGAGCGTCGTGCAATTTCCACCCGCCGACCGTCTTCACGTTCACGAGACCCACAGGAAAATAGACTAAACACGGCCGAAAAAAGGCCGGGGATATTTCAAAATCATGAAGAAAAGCGACATTAAGCTCACCACGGACCTCAAGCGCAAGCTTCAGCAGCGCCTTGACAAGGCCGCCGCCGAGGACGACGGCACGGGCATGATGATCACCAACGAGATCGGAGAAATCGGCCGCGAGCTCGGCGTGCAGCGCGTCTGCCGCATCGCCAATCTCGAGCGCACGAGCTTTTACCGAACGTTTGACGGCATGACCGATCCGAGATTCTCCAATGTGTATCGCGTCATCAAGGCGCTCGGCCTGACGCTTACGCTGCGCTGACCGGCCGGCTGCCTCGGCCTGTCCGAAGCGGGCACGTCTGCAGTTCTCTCTTGCAGGGGACATGGCGGGCGTGCCCTTTGATTTTGCGGGGGATGCTTCTCCCCCGTATGAAAGCAGGGGCGTGCGCCCGCAGTCAGACTGCGGACGCACGCCCCTGTCATGTCCCGGCCCGGCTTGTCAGGGCCCGGGGCGCGGTCAGTTGCCGCGCATGGCCGCGAGCGTGCGGTAGGCCGGCTGCAGATCCTCCTTCACAAGCTTTGTCTTGAGCTCAAAGAGCCTGCGGTAGATGGCGGTGTTGGCGGCATTGGGCTCGTAGTGCGCGTCGCGCACAATGGTTTTTTCGAGCGCGGCCTTTACGTCGGCGATGTCTCCAGCCGCAAGCGCGGCAAACACGCAGTTGGTGACCACGGCGCCGCCCGAGTTGCGGTAGCGGACCACCTCGGCATTGAGCATGTCGGCCTTGATCTGGTTCCAGAGCGAGTCGCGGCTGCCGCCCTCGGTGACGGTGATGCGGTCGAGGTTGACGCCCGCGGCGCGGTACGTGTCGGTGATCTCCATGTAGTCGTAGCCGATGGCCTCGAGCACGGCGCGCCACATGACGTTCTGGTCATCGTCGAGGGTGAGGTTGAGAAACGCGCCGCTTGCGCCCTTGAAGCTCTTGGCGCCCCCCGTGAGGTAGGGCAGAAAAAGCACGCCGTTGCAGCCTGCGGGCACCGTTTCCGCCGCCTCCGACAGGTGGCGGTAGTAAAGGGCGTTGTCGCCCGCCTGGCAGACATTGTCCTTGTACCAGCGCAGGGCAAGGCCTCCGGTGCGGATGAACCCCCAGTAGAAGTAGGTGTCCGGAAGCGTGCCGCTGTTGAAGATGAGGCCTGCCTCCTTGCTTGAGAGCTCGGGCACGATCCCCTTGGTCGAGACGCAGAACATCGAGCAGGTGCCGGCAACGTCCACGCCCTGGCCGGCGCGAAAGACTCCGGAGCCGAGCATCGACTGCATGGTGTCGCCTGCGCCGGCGCACACCGGGGTGCCCTCCCTGAGGCCCGTGCGCTCGGCAACGGCCTTGCAGACGCCGCCCACGACGTCCCAGGGCTTGAGAATGCGCGGCATGTACTTGGGATCGATGCCGAGGATCTCGAGCTGCTCGGCTGACCAGCACTTCTCCTCAACCTTGTAGCCCAGGCCCCAGCCCGACATGGCGCCCCAGTCGATGAAGGCGTCCTCGGCGCCAAGGCCGGCGAGATTCATGAGGATGTAGGGGGCGTTGTGCACGAACTTCACGCCCTGCTGCGCGAAGTTGCGGTCGTTTTTCAAAAACCAGCGGGCGAACATCGCCGGAAACATGCAGTTGGCCTGCGGGTTGCCCGTCTCGCGGCCCCAGATCTCGAGGTCGCGCGCGTTGATGTCGTCGCAGTCGGCCTGCGTGCGGCTGTCGAGGTAGTTGATGTAGGGCGTGACCGCCTTGCCGGCGGCATTGACTCCGACGATGCCGCAGATGATGCCGTCGCCCATGATGGCGGCGATGTCGGCGGGATCGTATCCCTTGCCGCGGATCTCCTCCACGCAGCGGCTGATGCACTCGAGCGTGATCTGGTAGAACTCCTCAACGTCCATCTGCACCCAGCCCGGATGCGGGTAGTGCAGGGTGGTGGGAAGGCTGTGGGTGGACAGCGCGCGGAAGGATTCGTCGTAGACGGCGACCTTGACGCTCTGCGTGCCGGCGTCAAAGCCGAGATAAAGTTTGCTCATGGATGTGTGCTTCCTCTGGCCGCGGGGCCCGGCGGGCGCCCTGCGGCGGATAATGTGCGGCTGCGTGCGCGGGCACGCAGGCATCTGCGCAATAAGATCCTGCATTCTATCGGCGCGGCAGGGAAAATCCCGCCGACGCAACGGCAAGTGCAGATGCCGGCCCGGACGCCTTTCCCGGGACCGGGACCGCGCGGCAATTCTGCGAAAGAAACATCAATTCAGTATAATGCGGCGTTTCAGGCGCATGACTCATGCGCTCGTTTGTGTCGCCCGCAAAAAGACGAACAGGCGTTTCCGGCCCGGCGGATCCCTCCCCGGCGGCGACGGCCGCGCTTTTTGAGGCAAAGAATTTTTAACCCTAGCTTCGCAGCGGCGTTGCCGACGGGAGGAGCCAGCCGCAAGGTCGGCTGATCCTTTACACCCAGCTGCTGCGGGCGCCTGCATAAAGAAATAGTTCCAATGACTGACAATGTAGAAGCCGCCAAGACCGAAGAAGCCGTCAAGACCGAAGAGGCTGCGCAGGCTCCCGAGGTGAAGGCTGAAGAACCTGCCAACAATCCGCTCGTCAAGAGCGTTGAGATCACGATCGATCAGGGCAAGCTTGCCGCTGGCGTGAAGGCCGAGCTCAAGCGCATCGGCAAGACGGCCAAGATGCCTGGCTTCCGTCCCGGCCATGTCCCGGCCAAGATGATCGAGGCCGCCTACGGCTACGAGGCCAACAACCGCGTGCTCAACCGTCTGATCGACGAGGAGTACCGTGCGGCCGTCCAGAAGGAGGGCTACAAGGTTGTGGGCCAGGCCTCCGCCGAGCCCGTCGAGGGCGAGGGCATCAAGTTCCGCCTGTCCTTCGAGACCCTGCCCGAGATCACGACCCCCGACTTCAGCGGCGTGGAGCTCAAGCGCTACAGCTGCGAGGTCACCGATGAGGCCGTGCAGAAGACGATCGACATCATTGTCAAGCAGCGCGCGCAGTACGAGGCCGAGGAAGGCCGCAAGGCTGCCGCCGAGGACCGCGTGACCTGCGACTTCGAGGGCTCGCAGGACGGCAAGCCCTTTGCCGGCGGCTCCGCCCAGGGCTTCCAGTTCGTGCTCGCCCAGGGCCGCATGCTGCCCGAGTTTGAGACCGCCGTCACCGGCATGACCGCCGGCGAGGAAAAGAGCTTCGAGCTCACGTTCCCCGCCAACTACGGCAACGCCGAGCTCGCCGGCAAGACCGCCACCTTCAAGGTCAAGTGCACCAAGGTTGAAAAGCCCGTCTACCCCGAGGTCAACGAGGAGTTCGCCAAGTCCCTCGGCCAGGACACGGTTGAGAACATGCGTGCCGAAATCAAGTCCAACCTCGAGCGCGAGGTCAAGGCCCGTCTCGAGGCCCGCACCCGCAGCGAGGTGTTCGACGCGGTCGTCAATCTCTGCACCTTCCCGGTTCCGCAGGTGATGCTCAACGAGGAGATGCAGCGCATGGCTGAGAACATGCTTCGCGCCTCCGGCGTCAAGGACAAGAAGCCCGAGGATCTGCCGCGCGATCTGCTCGCCGAGCCCGCCTCCCGCCAGCTGCGTCTGTCGATGATGCTCGGCCACATTCTCGAGGAGAACAAGATGCAGGTCTCCCGCGAGGAGGTTGAGGCCCGCGCCAAGGAAATCGCCTCGGCCTACCAGCAGCCCGAGGAGATGGTCAAGTGGCTCATGGGCAACCAGCAACAGGCCGCCCGCATCGCCGAGGGCGTTGCCGAGGCCAAGATCGTCGAGTTCATCCTCGGCAAGGCCAAGACTACTGACGAGGCCATCGGCTTTGATCAGTTGATGGGCAACGAGGCCGCCTGATCTTGAGGCGCTCGAAGCCTCGTGATCGTCTGAACGGCCGCAGGCGGCCGTCTTGCGACAATCATTGCCGCAGGGCGGTCTAAAGTGCCGAAGCGGCAGGGAACAGGTTTCCGGGGCGAGCGCCCCGGGCCGGGTTTCCGGAGCGCACGATCAGAAGGCTTGCCCGGTGCGGGAGCCTGCAGATGCATGCAGATGCCCTGCACCGACATATCCGGCCGGGCGGCGCGCCCGGCCGAACACAAGCGGTAAAGAGGGCGTTCGCGTTCTTTTTCCCGCTTTTTCTTTGGAAGCCCGATTTTCCAGCCTGCCTGACGCCGGCATCAGCGGGGGGCGGCGCCCCTTGGGGGCCGGTTCCTGATCAAGGTCGGCGCCGCAATCGAAACGACCAGCCAACGCAAAAGGAATTTTCCATGTTGATCAACGATCGCACGAACGGCATGCTCATTCCGATGGTGATTGAGCAAAGCGGACGCGGTGAGCGCAGCTTTGACATTTATTCGCGTCTCCTGCGCGAGCGCATTGTGTTTCTCAACGGCGAAGTCAACGACGAGAGCGCCAACCTGGTGATTGCCCAGCTGCTGTTTCTCGAGAGCGAGAATCCCGAAAAGGACATCGCGCTCTACATCAACAGCCCGGGCGGCTCGGTGTACGCCGGGCTCGGCATATACGATACGATGCAGTTCATCAAGCCCGACGTGCAGACGATCTGCGTGGGCATGGCCGCCTCGATGGGCGCGTTTCTTCTGGCGGCCGGCGCAAAGGGCAAGCGCGCCTCGCTGCCGCACTCGCGCATCATGATTCACCAGCCCTCGGGCGGCAGCCGCGGCATGGCAAGCGACATCCAGATCCAGGCGCGCGAGATCCAGGATCTCAAGGGCATTCTCAACGAGATTCTCGCCGAGCGCACCGGCCAGGATATTGAGACCATCACGCGCGACACCGATCGCGACAACTACATGAGCCCGCAGGAGGCGCTCTCCTACGGCTTGATCGACAAGATCTACGACAAGCGCGCCTAGCGCGCCGGAGACAGGCGCGCAAGACAGGCGCCCTTCCCGGCGGTCCGGCCCTGCCATGTGGGGCGGGCCGCGCCCATCCCTCTGTGAACGACGGAATTTGGAACTTTTGACATGACGCAGTCCGATGACTCGATGGATCGCCGCTGCTCGATCTGCGGCAGGCACAAGGCTGACGTGAAGGCCTTGCTCGATACCGGGCGGGGCATTCTTGTGTGCGATCGCTGCATCCGCGGTCTGTACCGCAGCCTCGGCGCGGATGCCGAGGAGTCTGCCGCGCAGCCCGAGCGCACGGCTGCCGAGGACATTCTCTCGGCGCCGATCCCGACCCCGCAACAGCTTTTTGATCACCTTGAAAGCTACGTCATCGGCCAGACCAAGGCCAAGCGCGTGCTCTCGGTGGCCGTCTACAACCACTACAAGCGCCTGCAGCACATGACCCGCAACAACGACGTGGAGCTGCAGAAGTCCAACATTCTTCTGATTGGTCCCACGGGCTCGGGCAAGACGCTGCTTGCGCAGACGCTTGCCAGGGTGCTCAACGTTCCCTTTGCCATCGCCGACGCGACCACGCTCACCGAGGCGGGCTACGTGGGCGAGGACGTCGAGAACATCATTCACAAGCTCGTGCAGGCCGCAGGAGGCGACATCGAGCGCGCGCAGTGCGGCATCATCTACCTTGACGAGCTCGACAAGATTGCCCGCAAGAGCGAAAACCCCTCGATCACGCGCGACGTCTCGGGCGAGGGCGTGCAGCAGGCGCTGCTCAAGCTCATCGAGGGCACCGTCTGCAACGTTCCTGTCGAGGGCGGACGAAAGAATCCGCGCGGCCGCATGAACGCCGTGGACACGAGCAACATCCTCTTTATCTGCGGCGGCGCCTTTGACGGTCTTGAAAAGATCGTGCAGCGCCGCAGCGTCAAGAGCGGCATCGGATTCGGGGCGGATGTGGCAAGCGCCCGCGAGGCGTCGGTGTCCGAGCTCTACGCCCAGGTCGAGGCCTCGGACCTTGTGAAGTACGGCCTCATTCCCGAGCTTGTCGGCCGTCTGCCGGTGCTCGCCACGCTCGAGGAACTCTCCGAGGACGCCTTCGTCTCGATTCTCACCAAGCCCAAGAACGCGCTCATCAAGCAGTTTGCGGAGCTCTTTGCCATGGAGGGCGTCGAGCTTGAGGTGACGCCCGAGGCGCTTCGGGCCATCGCCCGCCGGGCGATTGCCCGCAAGACCGGCGCCCGCGGCCTGCGCTCCATTGTCGAGGAGGCGCTTCTTGACCCCATGTTTGACGTTCCCGCCCGCCCCGAGGTGGGGAAGGTTCGTCTGACCGCCGAGACGATTGAAAAGGGAACGCCAGCCGAACTCATCGTCTGCCCGCGCAAGCCTCTTGAGCCCGCCGCCCCGGCAAAGGCTGCCGACGCGGCTGCGGCGCACGCCTAGCGGCGCAGCGCATCCGCCATGTTCTTCGGGCCGCCTGCAGGCGGCCCGGGGCAACAACGGGCGCGGCCGCGCGCCGCTTCCCCACTCAAGCGACCGGGGCCCCTGCCGCCATTTCTTCGCCTCTGCCTGAAGTGACCAGCGCTCTTGCTGAATTCGTGCAAAAGAGGCGCTCGCTCAGAATTCCTGAATCTTTGCCCGATAGAATCCGTTCACGCACTGTGAAAGGGGAGCTCACCTCAAGCCGGGCGTCTACTCAATCTCTTTTTCGGCCCGGCCCGGGTCACGCAGCGCTGCAGCGAGCGCCGGCCTGCCGTTTCCTCATTCATGCCTGCCGGGCTGAAGCGGCGATTTCCCGACAGAATCACCCGCCTTCGGCTTGAGATTTGCCGGCATCATCCCCATATAGTCACAGGAATTTTCCATTTTTCTCGGGTTCAAAAAACACGTACATGACAACTCAAAATACCGTTCCCGCCGTGATCGTGGCGCCCTTGCTTCCCATTCGCGACCTTGTTGTGTTTCCGCGGATGGTTCTGCCGCTGTTCATCGGTCGCCCGAAGACGGTGCAGGCTGTCCAGCAGGCTGTGGGCAGCGATCACAAGATCATCCTCGTCACCCAGCGCGACAGCAAGACGGATGATCCCTCGATGAGCGATCTCTACACGGTGGGCACCTACGCCACCGTGCTGCAGATGCTCAAGCTCCCCGACGGCACCCTGAAGGTGCTCGTCGAGGCCCATCAGCGCGTGCAGATCACCGATCTCGAGGACGGGCCGGCGGGCTACGCCGCCAAGGCCCTGCGGCTTGACTCGACCGAGGGCGACGCCAAGGTTCTCGAGGCCACGCGCCGCTCGGTGCTCAAGCGCTTCAACGACTATGCGCGCGAGAGCAAAAAGCTCACCGAGGAGATCGTCAACTCGGTCAACGCCGTGACGACCGCAGGCGAGCTTGCCGACGCCATCTCCTGCAACCTCACGCTGCCCATTGAGCGCAAGCAGCAGCTGCTTGAGCAGACCAACGTGCAGCAGCGCCTCAACGACCTGCTGACGTTTCTCGCCGGCGAGATGGACATTCTTGCCGTGGAGAAGCGCATCCAGGGGCGCGTCAAGAAGCAGATGGAGCAAAGCCAGCGCAACTACTACCTCAACGAGCAGATGAAGGCCATTCAAAAGGAGCTCGGAGGCGAGGAGGCTGGCGCCGGGGACGACTTCAACGTCTATCGCGACCGCATTGCCGCCGCCGGCATGTCCAAGGAGGCCGAGGAGAAGGCGCAGTCCGAATTGAAGAAGCTGCGCATGATGCAGCCCATGAGCGCCGAGGCGACCGTGATTCGCAGCTACCTCGATACGCTGCTTGAGCTGCCCTGGAAGAAGAAGACCGAGGTGTCGACCGACCTGCGCAAGGCCGCCAGGATTCTCGACGAGGACCACTGGGGGCTTGAGAAGGTCAAGGAGCGCATCCTCGAGTACCTGGCCGTGCAGCGCCGGGTCGACAAGGTGAAGTCCCCGATTCTGTGCCTGGTGGGCGCGCCCGGCGTGGGCAAGACGAGCCTGGGCGAGTCGATTGCCCGCGCCACCGGCCGCAAGTTTGTGCGCATGGCCCTGGGCGGCGTGCACGACGAGAGCGAAATTCGCGGACACCGCCGCACCTACATCGGCTCGATGCCTGGCAAGATCCTGCAGTCGATCACGAAGGTGGGCGTGCGCAATCCGCTCTTTCTGCTCGATGAGATCGACAAGCTCGGCAGCGACTACCGCGGCGATCCTGCGGCGGCCCTGCTTGAGGTGCTCGACCCCGAGCAGAACCGCACGTTCCAGGACCATTACGTCGACGTCGACTTCGACCTCTCGGACGTCATGTTCGTGGCAACGAGCAACTCGTACAACATCCCGCCCGCGCTTCTCGACCGCATGGAGGTGATCAGCCTGTCGGGCTACACCGAGGACGAGAAGGTGCACATCGCCGTCGAGCACCTCATTCCCAAGCAGCAGGAGCTCAACGGCCTCAAGAAGGGTGAGGCTGAGATCACCGAGGATGCCGTGCGCGACATCATCCGCTACTACACCCGCGAGGCGGGCGTGCGCGGACTCGAGCGCGCGATCGGAAAGATCTTCCGCAAGGTGGTCAGAAAGCACAGCGAGGCCGAGGACGACGCCGCAGCGAAGGCCGCAAAGGCCGAGGCCGTGAAGTCCGAGGCTGAAAAGAGCGAGACCGCCGAGGCGCCCAAGACCGCCTCAAGGCGCCGCCGCAAGAGCGACAAGATCGTCGTCTCGGCCAAGAATCTCGGAGACTTCCTGGGCGTTCGGCGCTACACCTTCGGCATGGCGCACAAGGATCCCCAGGTCGGGCAGGTCAACGGCCTTGCCTGGACCGAGGTGGGCGGCGACATCCTCTCGGTTGAGGCCGTGGTCTTCCCCGGCAAGGGCGTTGTGACCCGCACGGGTTCTCTTGGCGACGTGATGAAGGAAAGCATCGAGGCCGCCCGCAGCGTGGTGCGCGCGCGCGCCCGCAGGCTCGGCATCGATCCGGAGAGCTTCGGCAAGACCGACTGGCACATCCACTTCCCCGAGGGCGCTGTCCCCAAGGACGGCCCGAGCGCCGGCGCGGCCATCACGACCGCCATCGTCTCGGCGATGACCAATATTCCGGTGCGCCCGGACGTGGCCATGACCGGCGAGATCACCCTGCGCGGCGAGGTGCTTGAGATCGGCGGACTCAAGGAGAAGCTCCTGGCCGCTCTGCGCGGCGGCATCCGCAAGGTGCTGATCCCCGAGAGCAACGTCAAGGATCTCGTGGAGATCCCCGACAACGTCAAGTCCGGCATGGAGATCGTGCCGGTGCGCTGGATCGACAAGGTCCTCGAGGAGGCGCTTGTGCGCATGCCCGAGCCGCTTGCCGAGGCCAGCCCGAGCGCCGCCGTGGTTTCAGCTCCCGCCGCCCAGGCCGCGCAGGCAGCCACCGGCATGGATCCCTCCGCGGGCCTGAGCGCGCACTAGGCGTTCAGCTCAAACTTAAAAAAGTTTGTTTTATAAAACTTTTGCCGGATGTATCCCGAGGGAGACGTCCGGCAATTTTTATGCATTTTTTATCCATTTTCCGGCAGCCGACGAAGTGGTGAAGCCTTTTGCAGGGAGGGAGGGTTTGTTGTTTTTGCGCAGTACCTTTTGGACAAAAGATGCAAAAAGTCCCTGCCTGCACTTGTCGCCGCGGCAATCTACGCTATAGTTACGCCTGTTCCGATGGACCGCCTCGAGATCTGAGGCAGAACAACAATTCATAGGGGAATACCGATGAACAAGAATGAACTGATCGAGCAGATTGCCATGGCTGCCGACATCTCGAAGGCCAAGGCCGGCATGGCTCTCGACGCCTTCGTTGAGGCTGTGACCTCCGCGCTGAAGAAGGGTGAGGACGTTTCCCTGGTGGGCTTCGGCACCTTCACCGTGTCCGAGCGCGCCCCGCGCACCGGCCGCAATCCGCAGACCGGCGCCGAGATCAAGATTCCGGCCACCAACGTGCCGAAGTTCCGCGCCGGCAAGAAGCTCAAGGATGCTGTAAACTAAGCCCCCTTGCGCATATGCCCGGATGCTTAGCTCAGTTGGTAGAGCGGCGCCCTTACAAGGCGTAGGTCGGGAGTTCGAGACTCTCAGCATCCACCAAGCGCTGGCCGCAATCCCCGTGTCCTCCCCGGACCCGGGGTTTTTTGTTTTTTCGATCAGGATTTTGACGAAATAACCCCAGCCGGGGGCATCGATTATCTGCATCTGATTTTCTGCCGAAGGCCGGGGTTCACGACCGGTGAATCCTGACATCAGACGTTGCTGGTCAGCGGCAGTTTATGTCCGGGGCGTTGAGAGCGGTATTTGCCCCTTGAGTTTGATGCCTGGACAATCCCTGGAAGTCTGCCTCGTTGAATAACAGCCAAGGGGGCGCAGAGCCTGCTTTTTTCATGGGGATGGTAAATCGGAAGTCATGCGTCAGCTGCATGGACATCAATATCGGAAGGCTTTCCGTATTCGTCCCTGATATTGATGCGTGAGAAAAAATTGATCAGTTCAAATCAATTCTCGCGCACATTGAATAAAATCCGTGATATTCTATAAAACGATTGATCGGGGGCTTTCACGGCAATCTCTGAATCAGCATGAGTTTCGGTGGAGCCCTGATTCATTCGTAATCACCCCCATTGTGCTTTACAAATCAGGACGAAAGAATGAACGCAAATCTTAAGAAGGTCATCAAGGATCTAGAGCTCGAGGAAAGCAAGCTCAAGAGCAAGAAGGACGCCGCCCGTCGTACGGCGATTGAAGAGATCAACGAACTGATCGCGCTTTTCGGATTCAAGCAGAGCGATCTGGATTTCTCGGGCAAGGCTCCCGTGCGTGCGAGCCGCGCTGCCGGCGGCAAGGGCAAGCGCGCCGCGCGTTCCGACTCCGGCAAGAAGGTTGAGCCCAAGTACATGGCTCCGGACGGCACGACCTGGACGGGCCGCGGCAAGAAGCCGCGCGCCATCGCCGAGGCCATCGAGGCGGGCTTCTCGCTTGAAGACATGCTCATCAAGAAGGAAGTCACGGCTGATCCGAGCTAGGAAGGTTCGCAGCTTGTGATTGCACCCTGAAATGACGCCGTCTGCAGATTTGCTTTGCGGGCGGCGTTTTTTTTTATTTTGTACGCGATCTTCAACAATATTCACGGCTGCGAAACGATGCGCCATGCCCTGCGGGCAGATCCGGCCATGCCCGCAATATTTGATGCAGGCGTTCTGGATAATGCGCCTGCGTCCTGACGAAAGTTTCGGGCAAACTTATGAGACAAAAGGCATGCCGTCGCGCCGAACTCTTCGATATAGTTCCGGGCAATGCAAAGGAGTGCGCCTGCTGGCAGCCTGGAAGCGGCGCTGCGCACGGGCGCTTTGATTTGGAGAATATTCATGCTCGGAAACTTCACCTACTGCAATCCCACCAAGCTTTATTTCGGCGAGGAGGCTCTCGGCGGGCTTGACGCGGAGCTCGCCAAGGTCGGCGCCAACGTCGTTCTCATTTACGGCGGCGGCTCGATCAAGAAGTCGGGGCTTTATGACGAGGTGCTCGGCAAACTGCAGCGCGCCGGCAAGAATGTCGCTGAAATCTCCGGCGTCATGCCCAACCCCACGCTCGACAAGCTCTATGAGGGCATCGAGATCGCCCGCGCGCACAAGGCCGACTTCCTGCTCGCCGTGGGCGGCGGCTCCGTGTGCGACTACGCCAAGGCCGTGGCCGTTTCGGTGCACTGCGACGAGGATCCGTGGGAGAAGTATTTTGCGCGCTTTGAGGAGCCCGACTGCGAAATTCTCCCGGTCGGCTGCGTGCTCACGCTTGCGGGCACGGGCTCCGAGATGAACGCCGGCTCCGTGATCACCAATACCAGGACGCACCAGAAGGTTGGACATGTCTTCCTTGATGAAATGGTGATGCCGCGATTTGCCATCCTCAATCCGCGCTACACGATGACGCTGCCGCACTACCAGATGGTGGCGGGCATCTACGACATCTTCAACCACATCTGCGAGCAGTACTTTTCGGGGACGGACGACAACACGAGCGACTACATCGCCGAGGCCCTGATGCGCTCGCTCATCGTCTCGAGCCGTGCGGCCAACAAGAATCCGCAGGACTATGAGGCGCGCAGCAACATCATGTGGACGGCGACCTGGGCGCTCAACACCCTGATTGCCAAGGGCAAGAGCACCGACTGGATGGTGCACATGCTCGGCCAGGCGGTGGGCGCCTATACCAACGCCACGCACGGAATGACCCTTGCGGCTGTGTCGCTGCCGTATTATCGGCATATCATGCCGTATGGTGTTGCAAAGTTCCGTCGCTTCGCCGTCAACGTCTGGAACGTCGATGCCGAGGGCAAGACCGACGAGGCCGTCGCCCTCGAGGGCCTGAAGGCGATGGAGGGCTGGATGCGCGAGCTCGGCCTTGCAATGAACATCACGGAACTTGGCGCGACGGCCGAAATGATCGAGAAGCTTGCCGACGCCACCTTCATTCTGAAGGGCGGCTACAAGGTGCTCGACCGCGACGAGATCGTCTCGATCTTCAAGGCCGCGCTGTAATAAAAACATTTTGAGCGCCCTTCGGGACGCCGACCTCGTGAAGCCCGGCGTCCCGGATCCCGCTCGGGGTAGGAAGCTTATGCAGTCGAAAGTTTTGGTGGCTTTTTTTTCCGCTAGCGGCGTCACGCGCCGCGCCGCGCGCCTGATTGCCAGGACGATCGGGGCGGATTGCTGGGAGATTGAGCCCAAGTCGCCCTATACGACCCGGGATCTGGACTGGAGGGACTCCTCAAGCCGCAGCTCCGTGGAAATGGACGATCCCTCGAGCCGTCCTGCCCTGAGAAACCCGGTTCCCGACATCTCGGGCTACGACGCAGTTCTTCTGGGCTTCCCGATCTGGTGGGGCGTGGCGCCGCGCGCGGTCGACACCTTTCTTGACGCCGTCGATCTCACGGGCAAGAAGCTGATTATCTTTGCCACCTCGGGCAGCAGCGCAATCGATGAGGCGCTTGCCTGCATCAAGAGAATGCATCCTGGGGTTGAGGTGCAGGGCGGAAAGCTTCTCAACGACGTGGATCCCGCACGCTGGGCCCGTTCTCTGAAGCTTTGATCTGACTGTCCCCCCTTTTTTTGAGCAAGGCCGGGTTTTCATGCGAAAACTCCGGCCTTGATTTTTTTTCACAAGGCCAGCAGCGGCAGCTCCACCCAGAGGGTCCGGGGCGAGGCGGCTGCAAGGCGGCGCTGAAGATAATCGCGGGTGTCCGAGACGATTTCTTCAGGGGTGTCCGCACCGCACCAGGCGTTGTAGACCACGGCGGCAAGCGGCATGCCGCGGTGCGCCAGGGCTTCACAGGCCAGAAGCGTGTGGCTGATGGATCCAAGCCTGCCGCTCGTGACGAAGATGACGGGCCAGCCCTGGTCCCTGACATAGTCAATCGTGAGCAGCGACTCGGTCAGCGGCACCATGAGGCCGCCCGCACCCTCGACCAGAACAATGTCGTAGCGCTCCCTTAAAAGTGCGGCGGACCGGGCGACGGCCTTGAGGTCGATCGTCCGCCCGGCCAGGCGCGCCGCCAGATGCGGCGAGGCGGGGAAGGGGAAGATGAGCGGAGCCGTAACGCCCTCTGATGCGGGCGCATCCTCCGGCAGCCCGTGCCCCATGATCCTGCGGTGCAGCGCAATGTCAATGGAGCCCTGCGTGCATCCGGTCTGCACGAGTTTAAGTGTCGCAACCGACACCTTGTCTTCGCTTTCCAGTCGTTTTGCCAGATAGCCGCAGGCAACCGTCTTGCCGACGTCGGTATCGGTTCCAGAAATAAAATAAATGCCGTTTGCGAGCTCTAAAGTCATGTGTTAAGCAATCTCAATGAAGGTATTGCGTTTCCCGGCGAATTCCGGGAAATGCCGCCGGGATTTTCTAAAAGTCTGCAAAAGCACCTTTAGAGCCTGTCTTCCCCATTCCTGAAGAAGTGCTCGAGCACCTCGCCCATGGCCTGCACCAGACGGTCGATTTCCTCGTTGGTCGTGATGTAGGGCGGCATCAGGTACAAAAGATTGCCGATCGGTCGAATCCACACCCCGCGGCGCACGAACTCGGGCTGGGCAAGCGCCGCGGGCAGGGGCCGCACAAGCTCCAGAACGCCGATGGCGCCGCAGACGCGAACGTCGCGCACCGCGCAGTGCGAGGCAAAGGGCGAGAGCGTCTCGCGCAGATGCCGCTCGATGCGGCGCACCTCCGAGAGCCAGTCGCGGCTCATGAAAAGATCAAGCGCGGCGGCTGCGGCCGCGCAGGCAAGAGGATTGGCCATGAAGGTCGGGCCGTGCATGAAGCCCAGGGGCGGCCTGGAGCTCACCGCGTCGG
Source organism: uncultured Duodenibacillus sp. (assembly GCA_944390745.1). Lineage (GTDB taxonomy): Bacteria > Pseudomonadota > Gammaproteobacteria > Burkholderiales > Burkholderiaceae_F > Duodenibacillus. The sequence continues at coordinate 65,023 of CALXQK010000006.1, forward strand.
CTGCGGCATTGGTGACGAGCACGGCCGAAAGGCTCATGACGCCCGCGGTGAGCGCCTTGCCCACGGTCATGATGTCGGGCGTGATGCCGCCCCACTCACAGGCAAAGGTCTTGCCCGTGCGGCCGAATCCCGTGGCGATTTCGTCGGCGATCAGAAGCATTCCGTACTCAGTGCACAGGCGCCGCACCTCCTTGAGATAGCGCGGGTGGTAAAAGCGCATGGCGTTGGCAGCCTGCACGATGGGCTCAAGGATGAAGGCAGCGCACGTGTCAGCGTGTTGCCTGAAGGCCTCCTCAAGCGCAGCAGAATCGCTCTCAAGCCACGGGCCGTCAAAGCGGGACTCGGGCGAGGGCACGAAGATGCGCCTTGGCAGCGCCCCCTGGAAAACGCAGTGCATGCCCGCCGTCGGATCGCTCACGCTCATGGCGTTGAAGGTGTCGCCGTGATAGCCCGCGGAAAGCGCCATGAAGTTGATGCGGCCGGCTTCTCCCCGGGCGTACTGATACTGCAGGCTCATCTTGAGCGCGATCTCGACGGCCACCGAGCCGCTGTCGGCATAAAAGATCTTTTCAAGGCCCTTGGGCGCCAGCGCAAGAAGCTTCCTGGCAAGCCGCACCGCGGGCTCATGCGTCAGGCCTGCAAACATCACGTGCGAGAGCTTCGTGCTCTGTTCGCGCACGGCCTGGGCCACCGAAGGCGGATTGTGTCCGAATGCCGCGCACCACCAGCTGCTGATGCCGTCGATCAGTTCGCGTCCGTCTGCGGTGACTAGCCGCGTGCCATGCGCCTCGGTGATGACCTCCACGGGCGGCGGGTTCGTGACGCCCGCATAGGGGTGCCAGAGGTGCGCGGCGTCAAAGGCGCGCACGTCCTCCTCCTCAAGGGCGTATCCGGCCCGGGAGGCGAGGCTGCGGTCGCTTTCGACGGCCGTGCCCGCCGTGGTGAGCATGTCGCCTGCGATCGCACTGTTGATGCCGGCCTTCATGGCGGCAAGCTGCACATTCTCTGAGAGCCTTGCGCGCCCTCCGGCAAAGCGCAGGTACGCCGTCGGGTTGATGAGGCGAAAGAGGGCGACGGTGCGAAGTATGGCCTCGTCATGAATGAGAGGCATTGACTCAAGCGGCGTCCCCGCAATCGGCGCCAGGACATTGATCGGAATCGAGGGGATTTCGAGCATGCGCAGGGTGAGCGCCAGATCAATGCGGTCGATCTCATCCTCGCCCATGCCGATGATGCCGCCCGAGCAGATGTCAAGCCCTGCGCTCCTTGCGGCCTCAAGCGAGGCGACCTTGTCGTCGGTGCTGTGCGTCGTGCACAGCTTCGAAAAGACGCGGGGGGCGGCCTCGAGATTGCAGTGAAAGCGGCTGGCGCCGGCGGCGCGCAGCAGCTCAAACTCCTCGCGCTTGAGAAGCCCCGCCGAAAAGCAGACTTCAAGGTTGGTCTCCTGGCGGATGGCCGCAACGAGCGCTGCGGCCTCGCGCACTTCACGCGCCGAGATCTTGCGGCCGCTTGTGACGAGAGAAAAGCGGCTGCAGCCCGACTCCTGCGCCTTTTTTGCCGCCGCAAGAGCCTTTTCGGCGTCAATGAGCGGATATTCGGCGACGTGGGACTTGAAGTGGCGCGACTGCGCGCACCAGGCGCAGTTTTCTGAGCACCGGCCGGACTTGGCATTGACGATGGCGCAGAAATTGAACGTCCCCGAGGCGTGGCGCCTAGTCACGATTTGCGCGGCCTGCAGAAGAAGATCGGTCGGGCACTCCGAGAGCGCATGCGCCTGCTCTTTGCCGGCAGGGCGTTCAACAGAGGCCTGCGCAAAGGCAAGAAGGTCTTCAAGCGTCTGCGGCCGGTTCCCGCAGGCGCGCTTGCCAGCGTCAACCTTGCACTGGGACGGTCGGGCATTGAGAAATCGAACGGTTGCGGTCGTCAAGTCTGCAGCTCCTTTGAAAAAACTGCCTGACTCTAACACGCAGCGTCCTGCGCAACCCGCCCCCGGGGTGCCGGCATCGCGAGCAGAGCGGAAAACTCAAGAAAATAGATGAGGGTGCGAAAGCCGGGCGCATTGCTGGTCCTGGCATCAAGCGCATGCACGGGCCGGGAGCGGGGCGGAAGACAACTCGGGCTCTGAGACGGCCAGTTTGTCTAATTCGCATAACTTTTGATCTAAATCATCTATGGCTGGTCGTTTGTTGCTGAAAAATGACTTCATCGCAAATACGAACAAACGCCATGCTTCGACCCAGAATAAAAATTCAGACTTTCAATCGTCCGGCCCTTCCCCTTGAGCAGGCCTTTGCAAAAACAAGAAAAGGCACTGAGGAGGAAGGGGATGCTCTTGGACAGACTGTTCTTGTCCACGCGCTGCTGACCGGGTGGGTCGCGCAGGCGCTGATTGAATCGCTTCCGGCGGCTTCGGCCGACTGGATTCCAAAGGAGTCGGCGCTTCTTGCCGCATGTCATGATGTCGGCAAAATCACGCCCTGTTTTCAAGAGAAAATCCGCCGAGCGGTAAAGACTTATGTTCGCAACAGTCTTGAAGCCTTGAAGGATGTTCGTCCCGAGATTGAGGCGCAGTGGGGGTATCACTCAGGCGCCGGTCAAATCTCGGCCGGTGAGTGGAGCAAGAACCCTTGGGTCGGCGTGGTTATTGGATGCCATCACGGCTACTTTCCCAGGGTGGGGCTTTACGGACCGCAGGACGAGGTTCTCGGCGGGCCCGAGTGGATGCGAGAGCGTTCACGGCTGGTTGAGATTCTCAAGCAGTCTTTCAAGTGCGGTTTCCCTGAGATCAAGGACGCATTGCAGGCGAGGGTTCTCGCAGGTCTGACGACGATATCCGACTGGATCAGCTCCGGAATCCCTCTTGCCGACCTGGACGAGGCAACGCCGCAGGCCGCAAAAGATGCGGCGCACGCGGCTGGAGGCGCAAGGCCGCAGTTTCGGAAGGGACTGTCTTTTTCCGATGTCTTCGGTTTCGAGCCGAACGCCGTGCAGACTGCTCTGGCGAGCCGATGCACAAGGCCGGGGGTTTTCATCCTTGAGGCGCCGATGGGAGTCGGAAAGACCGAAGCGGCCCTCTTTGCCGCATACCAATTGATTTCCACGGGGCAGGCTTCGGGATTTTATTTTGCCTTGCCCTCCCAGGTTACCTCCGACGCGATCTGGCTGCGCGTCAATGCGTTTTTAAGCAAGGTGCTCGACGACGATGCGCCGACGTCGGCTCAGCTGGTTCATTCAAGGGCGAGACTTGCCTTGATGACCATGGGAGCGGACGCAGCGCCTGGCGGGCAGTGGTTTTCGTCAAGCAGACGAGCGCTTCTGGCTCCCTTTGGGGTCGGCACCATCGATCAGGCGCTCATGGCCGTGATGGCCGTCAGGTTTTCAACCGTGCGTACCTTTGCCTTGCTGGGCAAGGTCGTCATTATTGACGAAGTGCATACCTATGACATGTACACGGGCACGATCCTTGATGCGCTTGTTCAAATGCTTCGAGAGCTCGGCTGCACGGTCATCATCCTTTCGGCAACCCTCACCATGGAGCGGCGCTCCCTTTTGCTGCGTTCCAAAGAGGGCGTCTCTGAGCAAGCGTCGTCCTGCCGGGTAAAAAGTTCCTCCTATCCGCTTCTGACGAGCGGCGTCAGCCTTGGGGAGGTCACGGAGACGTCGGTTTTGCCGCCTCCGACGAAAACTTGCACCATCAGGCGTATCGCTCACTCCGAAGGGGCCGTTGAGCAGGTGATCGAACGAGCACGTCGGGGCGAGCAGGTTCTGTGGATTGAAAACACAGTTCCTTGCGCGCAAAGCCGGTATGAGGAATTTTGTTCGCGGCTTCGCAAGGATGACTCGCTTGAAGTCGGGATTTGTCATTCACGGTTTACCGCCGGCGATCGACAGAAAAATGAAAGGAAGTGGGTTTCCGTTCTTGGAAAGGACGGTGCTCGGAATCGCTCCTTGAAGGGGCGCATCCTCGTCGGCACCCAGGTGCTTGAGCAGAGCCTTGATATCGACGCCGATTTTCTGGTGACGCAGGTTTGTCCCACAGACATGCTGCTGCAGCGCATCGGCCGACTCTGGCGGCGCGACTCGACCCTGCGTCCCTCCGGCGCCCGCAGGGAGGCCTGGATCCTGATACCTGACAGCGCTGAGCTGCTCGCGAACCCAAAGGAGGCGTTGGGCCCGTCGGCTCGAGTCTATGCGCCGTATGTCCTGTGCCGTACCGTGGAGGTTTGGGAGGGCCGGGAGCAAATTCGGCTTCCAGATGACATGCGTGCTCTGATTGAGGAAACCTATGCCCCAAGGCCGGAGACAGGCGTGCTTCAAGAACTTTTCTCCGAGCTTGAGGAGGGCGACGGAAGAAGTCCGGGGCGCCGTCAGCTCCAGCAGCTTGCCAGGCTGTCTCTGTCAGAGGATTTCGGAACGATGAGCGACGATGAATCTGAGGCTCCCACGCGATTTGGAAGCATTCCCACGGTTGATGTCTTGTTGTGCCGCGAACTGCGGCTCGACGCCGGCGGTCATGTTTGTGAAGTGCGGCTCTTCGATGGTGAGAGGATCCCCCTGAACACGGCGGAAAAACCAACGGGACGCGACCGCGTTTCCGGAGCGCTCGCGATTTTAAGAAACTGCGTTCGCGTTCCCGCACGAAGCGCTCCTCCGGCTCAGGATCGCGCAAATCTTGCCTGGCTTTCGCCTTACGCATACATCTCGCGTACGGAGGGGGCCCGGATCCGCGTCGCCCGAGTGGATGATGACGGCCGAATTTCTGTGCTGACGCCCGGCACTGAAGCGGGAGACCAGCTGCCGTTTGAATATACGCAGCTCGGGTACAGACGCGTTGACAACAAGAAGCACTGCGGAAATTCTTGAAAACAAAAAAGTTCGACCTATGACACAACCTATGACAACAGCTCCACGTTTTAACTGTGTGGACGAGCCCTGGATTCCAGTCCAAAACCATGGTCTGGCGAGCATGAGGCAGGTTTTTGAAGACGAAGGACTCAAGAGCCTCGGCGGCTCACCGATCCAAAAGCTTGCAGTCTTCAAGCTATTGCAGGCTGTAGCCCAAAGCGCCTGCACGCCGGAGACGGAAGAAGATTGGAATCGTCTCGACCTCAAGGAGTTTCAGAGAAAATGCCTGGACTATCTAGATCGATGGCATGACGCCTTTTGGCTTACCGGAGCAAAGCCTTTTTTGCAGATGCCTCAGGTCGCCGGCGCTGCGGTTCAACCCTTTGCCGCTCTTGATCTTGAAAAGGCCAGCGGGAATACCAGTCTTCTGACGCAATGGCAAATGGCGAATCCTCTGGATGATGCCCAAAAGGCGCTCTTGCTTGTGACGCTGATGGCTTTTGCTACAGCTGGGAAGAAGGTCGACAACCAGGTCGTCTTGAGCGCGGATTACGATGGAAAGCCAAAGAGTGAAAAGGGAGGGAAATCTTCAGGACGATGCGGCCCGGCACTGGGGTTTCGCGGGTATCTGCACAGCATGGTTCTCGGAGAATCGATTCTTTCAACACTGCATCTGGCGCTTGCGACGCTTGACGGCATTGCACGAATGAAGTGCTTCCCCGAGGGGTTGGGCACGGCACCCTGGGAGAAAATGCCGCAAACCGAGAACTGCCCCGTTGCCAGGAGTCTTCAGAGATCCTTCATGGGACGGTTGGTACCGATGAATCGCTTCTGTCTATTGAGCCCCAGTGGTGTCCATTTCACCGAAGGCATTCTTTACGACGGGTATGCCGACGGCGTCTTCGAGCCGACCCAGACCATCTCACGCTCGGGGAAAAAGTACGTCACGCTGTGGACCGACCCGTCCAAGATGCCCTGGCGCAGTCTAACCGCCATTCTGAGTTTTTTAGAAGCAACAGGAGCAAACGCCTGGTCCTGCCCGCAACTGCAGTGGGGCCTTGAGCGCTGTAAAAGATTGTCCATAAACGCGATGATCTGGTCCGGCGGGCAGAGCCTCACCTCAAAAGCTGGCGAGCAGTATGTGGGCTCTGCAGACGATTCGGTCGAATCAATCTTTGAGATTGGGTGCAATGAGATGAGCCAGGAGTGGTTTGCAAAATTTTGCACGGAAATGCAGGGGGTAGAGAAACTGTCAAAAATCCTTTTTTCTGCGGTTCAGAAATATTGTGATGACCCAAACCGCGATAAAAAAATTGCCGGACGTGCCGTGGCGATGTATTGGGAGGGAGGAGAGCCGCTGGCTCAGGAGCTCATTGATTCCTGCATCCCGGGGCAATCGTCGCTTCCTGTGAGGCGTAAGTTTGCTGCCCTCATGCGGCATGCGTACGACGCATTTTGCCCCAGAGGAACACCCAGGCAAATGCAGGAGTGGGTGAAAAACAGACCCAATGTTGGAGATTACTTGAAGGAGTAAAGATGGCGCAGCAGCAAAAATCAAGGGAAGAGCGATGCGTTGACTTTGTGAAGGACGTGATTGATCTCTGCAGCACGGATTCCGCGGCGAAAGCGGCGTTTCGACGTGCATTCAGTCCGGCATTGGAGTACCAGTGTTGGGCTGCATTGATCCGATTGGGGGTGGCTATCGACAAGCCCAGGGAACGGCAGGCCTTTACTGCGATTGGCGCCATGGTTGCCGACGCCGGCCTTGATAAGGACGGCTCGGTTCCCATGATGAAAGCCCTCGCCGATGCTTATCGGGGCAATCCGGGGCCAGCCGAGATGCGTGTGCGCAGGCTTCTGAACTGCACCTCGACAGAAGAGCTGTGCCGGCTCTTGCGCCCCATTCATCGGCTGTTGCTCAGCAAATCGCAGAACAGCGTCAACTATGCGCGCCTTCTCCGGGACTTGCTTCTGTTTGGATTGAATGCCGAGCAAATCAAGATCCAGTGGGCGGTGGAATTCTTCGGCAACCGCGAGGAGCATAAGAAATGATCGCAGGGATCTATGAGCTGGACTGGCGAGATATCAGAGCTCTGCGACTGTGGGATGCCTATGCAGTGCATCGAGCAGTGTACGACCTTTTTCCTGACGTACGAGATCAGCAGCAAAAGCAATCGAGCGTCTCGTGCGGCATGCTTTACGTCAATCAGGGCGGAGACGCCTCCCGCAGGAGCATCCTTTTTCTGTCAGATCGGCCGCCCAGAATGCCGAAGCACGGGAGAATCGCGACAAAGGTGATTCCCGAGACTTTCCTTGAGCATGACGTCTACGCCTTCAAGACCGTTGTCAATCCGACGCGGCGCATTGCTAAGAAGCTAAGGGCGATTGACGATGCGCACGTCATCGAGTGGTTTCAAACCCGAAGCTGGGGATTTGAAACGATCTCGTGTCAGCTGATTCGAAGTCAATGGCTACGTTTTGCCAAGGACGGCCACGACGTCTCTCTAAAGACCTCCTTGATTCAGGGGGTTTTGCGTGTGACTGATCGGGAGCGCTTCAAGGAGAGCTTTGTCAAGGGCATCGGTCGCGGCAGGGCCTTCGGATGCGGGCTCCTGCAGATCGTTCCAGTTTAAGTTTTAAATAATCATCAGGAGAAAAAAATGGAAAATCCTTTTGTCGGCATCAAGGTCGAATTTCATATTCTTCAGTCCTTTCCTGTCACCTGCCTCAACAGAGATGACGTGGGAAGCCCCAAGACTGCCGTGGTGGGTGGTGTAACACGAGCCAGAGTGAGTTCGCAGTGCTGGAAGCGCCAGGTGCGGCTTGCCCTGCATGATCTCGGGGTGACGCTGGGCGTGCGCAGCAAGAATGTCGCCGGGCCGGTGTCTGAGGCATGCACTGCTCTTGGAGCGGATGAGCAGAAAGCTTCCGAGTGCGGCAAGGCGGTGGAAAAGGCGCTTGTCAAAGAAACGCTGATGTTCATTACGCGGTCAGAAGTTGCTGCTGCGGCTGAATATGCTCAATCACTGGAGTTTGATGCGCAAAAGATTAAAGACACTGAGGTCAGAAAGCTTCTCAAGAAGTCTATAAAGATGGCGGTTGACGGGCTTGATGTTGCTCTTTTTGGACGGATGGTTGCTCTTGCGCCCGAGCTTAACGTTGAGGCTGCCGCAGCTTTTTCCCACGCCATCTCAACGCATGCCGTGGTCAACGACATCGATTTCTTTACGGCGCTAGACGATCTTGAAGTGGGCCAGCAGTCCGCACACATGGGAAGCAGCGAATTCTCATCTGCAACCTACTATCGCTATGTCTCCCTTGACATGGGGCAGCTTTACGACTCTCTTGGCGGACAGGGGTTGGGGCGTGCCGTCTCGGCTTTTGTCAAGGCGCTGTTTGTGGCCGTACCCTCAGGAAAGCAAAACACTTTCTCCGGTGCATGCCCGTGGGATTACGCGAAGGTGTTGATTCGCAAGGGACAGCGCGTTCAGCTCTCCTTCGATCAGCCTGTAAGAGCCGGGAACGAGGGTTATCTCCTCCCCAGCATCCAGGCTCTCAATGACGGGCTTCAGGCGCAGGAAAACGGCTTTGGCTCCTTGTACGGAAAACAGGAGGAGTTCGAGATCAGCCTTCACGATGCCAACTCGATGTCCATTGACGACCTCGCGAGCAAGCTTGAGGCGATCTATGGCTGACCCGTTTATTTTGCTGTGGTTCGAAGGACCGTTGCAGTCCTGGGGGTGCCGTTCGCGCTACTGGCGGCGGGAAACATTGGACTTTCCAACTCGTTCCGGCGTTCTGGGACTGATTTGCTGTGCCCGAGGGGCCAGTGGCGAGCAAGTCGAGTGGCTCGACCAGATGGCGTCGCATGGTCAGAACGTATTGTGTTTTGCAAAGAAGCAAGACGCAGGGCAGCAGTTGACCGACTTTCAAATGGTTGGCAACGGCTATGACGACAAGGACCCGTGGCAAACGCTTCTTATCCCAAAAAAGGCAGATGGAACAAAGCCAGTCGGCGGAGGCGCCAAGATAACCTATCGGTACTATCTGCAAGGGGCTGCGTTCGCTGTAATTCTTCAAGTGCCAGAAGCATTGGCCAAAGAGACCTCAATGGCTCTCGAGTCGCCTCGCTGGGACGTCTACCTGGGGAGAAAAAGTTGCGCTCCCTCTGATCTCATCTATCGAGGCACGTACTTGACGGAAGATCAGGCTAGATCCGGCGCTCTGGCAATTGCCGGGCAAAAGGGCTTTCAATTGACCAGGGAGGTGATCGAAGGCTTTTTCCCGGATCGAGGTGAGACGATGACGTTGTCCGACGTTCCAAAACAGTTTGGAATGCACAAGCTGTATGCGGATCGGCAGGTCACGGTGATCCCATGCCAGGAGTAACCGGTCGTTCCCGTCTTTTCGTCAAGCTCACGCGAGATCTCCTCCCGCAGGTTCGAGATCGATACCCGTTTATCTATCTTGAGCACGGTCGTCTTGAAGTTGACGACAGCAGCATCAAGTGGATTGACAGTGAGGGAGGAGTCTTGCGGATTCCAGCGGCGATGCTGCAGTGCCTTCTTCTCGGGCCAGGAAGCAGCGTCACGCATGAGGCGGTGAAGGTTCTTGCTTCGGTGAAGAGTCAGGTGATGTGGGTGGGTGAGGACAGCCTTTTGTATTACGCCCAGGGATTGTCCCCAACCGCAGATACTCGGGCTGTCTTGCGGCAGATCCGTTTGGCTTCCACCCCCAAGACGGCTCTCGAGGTTGCCCGGAGGATGTATGCCCGGCGCTTCCCAGATTGCGACCTTTCTGAAAAGTCCTTGCCTGAAATGATGGGCATGGAGGGCGTGCGCGTGCGCAGGCTGTACTTGGAGAAGTCACGTGAGTATGGAGTCAAGTGGGAGGGAAGGCGTTTTACGCCGGGCGTATTTTCCGCTGGTGACACGACAAACAGGATCCTGACGGCATGCAATGCTGCGCTTTACGGGCTGTTGACTTCAGTGGTCCACGCTTGCGGGTATACGCCCTATGTCGGCTTCATTCACTCTGGCAGTCCTCTACCCTTTGTGTATGATATTTCAGATATATACAAGTCTCAGCTCTGCATTGATCTAGCCTTTAAGTTGAGTGCAGAGCTGGGCGGACAATATGATCGAAAGCGGGTGTCTCAAGCTTTTCGAGAAAAAGTTCTAGAGATCGATCTCCTGGGGCGGGCTGCGGATGACATTGAGTACTTTCTAGGAGGGTAGGATCATGGTTGTAATTGTTGCCAAAAACCTGCCGCCGGCAGTCCGTGGACGGTTGCGCCTATATGCAGTTGAGCCGCGGCCAAATGTTTTCGTGTCGGGCGTCAAAAATGCTCTTGCTCAGAGCCTTGTCACGTATCTGATGAGCCATTGCCCGAGAAAAAGCGGCTTGCTCATTTTTACGCACAAAAAGGCTGCCCCCGGGTACACAATGATGTCTCAAGGTGAGCCTGACAGGGAAATTGAGGAAATTTGTGGATTTCAAATGATCAAGGAAAACCCTAAAAAATCAAAAATCACATGATCTAGTGGTGGGCCGCAGGGTTAACCTCTAGATCTTGCTGCTTTCTCCACGCGCGTGGAGGTGTTTCTTTCATCCCACCTTGCCGGGACGAACTCTCCCAGCTTTCTCCACGCGCGTGGAGGTGTTTCTAATCCAGCCGTGTTCCGTAAAGGACTTAGAAAGCTTTCTCCACGCGCGTGGAGGTGTTTCTTATCGCCATACTCACCAGACACATAATACTTAGCTTTCTCCACGCGCGTGGAGGTGTTTCTAAATCCTAAGGTCGTAAGTGCAACCAATAAAAGCTTTCTCCACGCGCGTGGAGGTGTTTCCATCACAGGCAATATCCGCATCAATGCTGCCTAGCTTTCTCCACGCGCGTGGAGGTGTTTCCCGTGTTCAGTGAAGGACTTAGAAAACACATTCGCTTTCTCCACGCGCGTGGAGGTGTTTCCTCTTGATTGAAGAAATCCCGATCTTCAGGGTCGGCTTTCTCCACGCGCGTGGAGGTGTTTCTGTCAAGATTGTGAATATATTTAGCAAAATCTGGCTTTCTCCACGCGCGTGGAGGTGTTTCCACGCGCGTCAGGGCCTTTCGGGTCCTGACCCCGGCTTTTTCCCGCGCGGGGGGGCGTTTCGGCGGCGGATTGCGTTGTTCGCGGGGCTTGC
>CALXQK010000007.1 GCA_944390745.1 uncultured Duodenibacillus sp.
GGGCTACATCGACGCCGGCGCCCAGGCCACGCAGGTCAACATCTGGCGCCTGAACTCCAACACCATCTACTACGTCTCGCCCGTGTTCGCGGGCTTCAAGCTCGGCGTGCAGTACAGCCTCACCGGCACCAACGACAAGGAGGCCGAGAAGCAGGGCGACAACAACACCTTCACCAACGTCGCGCTGCGCTGGGACGGCGCCACCGCCCGCGCGATGCTCGCCTTTGAAATGGAGACCTTCGGCGACAACGAGGCTTACGACGATGCCGGAAACAAGTTCACCGATCGCCGCGACAACGCCTACAACGTGAAGTTCGCCGGCGCCTGGAATCCCAACGGCGGTCCCGCGACGCTCTATCTGGGCGCGAGCTGGTACAAGAACTACAACGTGTTCTCCGACTCGACCTACGATGACGACAGCTACGTCATCTACGACCAGAACAGCACCGAGCGCCTTGAGGGCTACGCCGTCTTCGTGGGCGGCAAGTACACGATCGGCGCGGCCGACCTTCTGGCGATGTTCCAGTACCTCGACGGCGAGAACAACGGCTATCTCGAGGGCTCGGGCCAGGACAAGGACTACAAGCGCTATGTGGCCTCCATCGGCTGCCACTACCACTTCTCCAAGCGCACGATGCTCTACGCCATCGCCTCCTACGCGGACGGCACCGGCACGTTTGACGACCTGCAGGCCGACGGCGCGGCAACCAACCGCTGGATGGGCCACCTCGGCCTGACGCACTTCTTCTAACCGGGCCCCGGACCCGGCTAGTAGAATCCCGCACGGGAGCGGCGCTTCAGGCTGGGGAGGATTCCCTTCCCCCCTCGAGCGCCGCAACGTCCCGTGCGGGTTGTCGTTTTTCTCTTGAGCCCGCGCACCGCGCCTTGACGCTATGAGAAAGAACGAATCCCTGAGTCCGCACCGAGCCTCCCCCGGAGTTCTGCACCTGGTTGCAGCCTGCGCCGCGGGCCCCTTTCTGGACGGCTACTCAACAGCCTCGGCGGCGTTTTTGATCGCGCTCATCGATGCGCTCTCCGTCTGGGAAACGGCGCTCTTTACGAGCCTTTATCTGACGGGCACCATCGTCGGCGCACTCGTCACGGGAGCGGTCGCCGACCGCACGGGAAGACGCCGCCCCGCCCTGGCGGCCATGGCGCTCACGGCAATCGTTGCGGCGCTGGCGGCCGTCTCGCAGGCGCTGGCCGCGCTGCTGGTCATGCGCCTTGCCACCGGCTTTTTGCTGTGCGGAGACTACCCGGTCGGCCAGGCGCTCGTCGTGGAGCTTGCGCCCGAGCACAAGCGCCCGGGCGCGCTCTCGTCGCTGATGCTTGCCTGGTACTTCGGGGCGCTCTCGGCCGTGGCGCTTGCCGTTCCCGTCGTCGAGGGCGGCCTGCACTGGAGTCTCTTTCTCTGGGCCGAGGCGGCGGCAGCCGCCGCTGCGCTCATTCTGCGGCTGGGCATTCCCGAGTCGCCGCTGTGGCTCAAGAGCCGCCGCAGCGCCGCAGCCCGGGACGCCTCCGGCGGCGAGAGCTTCTCGCTGCGCGCGCTCACCTCGGCCATCTCCCGCAGCCGCAGCGCCTTTTTCTTTTGCTGCGCCTTCTGGCTGTGCCAGACGATTCCAGGCACGATCATGATGACCTACAGCCCGACCATCCTGCACAGCCTCACGGGCACGCAGGACGCCGTCGTGCAGATGGCGCTCATCTACGGGTGCTTTCTGATCGGCATCCTTCCCTCGGGAAGCCGCTGGTTTCGAAACCATCTCAAGACCGTGCTGCTGCTCACCTTCGTCATGATGGCCGCCGGCATTCTCGGCGTGCTGGTCTTCGGACGCACAAGCACGGCGCTCACCAACATCTCCTTTGTGGTCTTTGCGCTCAGCTACGGGCTGCAGTCGGCGCTGGACTTCGTCTACCCCAACCTGCTCTTCAAGGACGGGGCGCGCGCCTGGCTTGTCGGCGCCGTCACCGCCATCTCGCGCATCGGTGCGGCCGGCGCGGCCTTCCTCTATCCCCCGCTTGCCGAGATCCTTGACCTGACAACGCTCTTTTGCTGCGGGCTGCTCGTGCTTGCAGCGGGCTTTTTCATCGGCTGGCGCATGGCGCCCGCCGACGCTGCGGCCTAGCGCCCGGCGCCTTCAATCAGCCGATAAATCGCGTCGCGCTTAAGCCCCGTGACGCGGGCGGCCAGGGCCGCCGCCCTTGAGGGCGGCAGCTCCCGGGCCACGGCGTCAAGCCAGGCGCGGTCGCGCTCGGAGAGCTCCGTTTCGGAGGTCTCGCGCATGTCCACGGCAATGACGTATTCGCCGCGCGGCTCATGCTGCGCGGCCCAGGCCGCAAGCGCAGCGGCCGGCATGCTCGAGAAGGTTTCAAAGCGCTTGGTGAGCTCACGGGCCACCACCACGGTGCGCTCGGCCTCAAGGGCCGCCCCCAGGTCGGTGAGCAGCTCGCGGATGCGGTGCGGAGCCTCATAGAGCACGAAGGCATCCTCGCGTGCGGCAAGACTCTTGAGCGCCTCGCGGCGCGCCTTGCCGCCGGGCGGCACGAACCCGGCGAAGGTGAAGCGGTAGGACTGCAGGCCGCTTGCGCTCAGGGCGGCGACGACAGCGCTTGCGCCCGGCACGGGCGAGACCGCAAACCCCGCCGCCCGCACCAGCTGCACGGCGCGGGCGCCCGGGTCGCTTACCGCCGGCGTGCCGGCGTCGGTCACAAGCGCCACGCGCTGTCCGGCGCGCAGCCGCTCGATGAGCCGCTCGGCCGCGGCATGCTCGTTGTGCTCGTGCACGCTCACCGTGGGCGTGCTGATGCCGTAGCGGTCAAGGAGCTTGCGCGTCTCGCGCGTGTCCTCGCAGGCGATGACGTCGCACAGGTCAAGAACCCAGAGCGCCCGGAGCGTGATGTCGGCCGCGTTGCCGATGGGAAGCCCTACAATATAGAGCGTTGATCCCCTGAACGACTGCTGCGCGAGCATGGCGCACTGCATCAGAGCGTTGTCGGAGAACCGAACCCCGCCGTCATTGCCGGCTGCGGGCTCCAATGCCTCTGCCTCTCCCCGATTTTGACTAAAACTCGATCGCATGTTCTCTCGTTGCCTTCTTGCTGGCCTGCTGCCGGCCCTTTTTGCCGGCGCGACCGCCTGTGCGCATGCCCAGGCGACAGCCGTTGAAACTCCGGGCGCCGCACCCGCAGCGGCCGCTGCGCCCGCCCCGGTTGTCCCCGAGGAATTCACCCTTTCAGCGCCGATGGCCGGGCCTTCCGTGCCCGTCATCACGGCGCCCGGGGCCGCGCCTGCCGCAGCCCCCTCAACGCAGCCGGCTGCAGTGCAGCCCGCCCCGGCGCAGCCCGCCGCAGCACAGCACTTTGAATCGTCGTCGATGCCCGCGCAGCCTGCAGCCGCCCCGGCCTCCTCGGCCGCCCCGGCCGCGCCCTCAGGCGCGGCAGAGCCGGCCGCCCCTGCGCAGGCGGCAGCCGCACCAACGTCAGCTGATCCGCTCGGCGCCCTCATCTCGGGTCTGGCCGCTCCGGTCAAGCTTGCCTTTTTGCTGCCCGAGGCCGACTCCCCCTTCGAGGGACCCTCGCAGGAGGTTCTGCAGGGCGTTCTCGCGGCAAATTATGCATCAGCCTCCCCGATTGAAGTGCTGCTCGTGCGCCCCAGGGCCGGCGAGTCCATAGCCGGCATGGTCCGGCGCGCGGCGATGGCAGGCGCCATGGCTGCAATCGGGCCGCTTGACCGAAGCAAGCTCGCCGAGCTTGCGGCGCTTGACTACCTGCCGCTTCCGGTTGTGGCGCTCAACCAGATCGATCTGGACACGGCCGTTGCGCTTTCGCCCGAGGAAATCGCGCAGAAGCGCCAGCAGCTTGAGGCGCGGCGCGCCTCCGAGCAGCACCTGCGCGACCTCATCATCGCCGAGACCAACGAGGCGCTCGGCGAGAGCTCCGGGCAGCAGGACAAGTCGGGCGGCATCAAGACCCGCTCGACCGTGCCGGGGCTTGTGTTTGCCGAGGAGCTGGCGGTGAGCACCGTCCGCTATGAACCCGTCGCGTTCCCGCGCGGCCTTCTGATGCTGGGGCTTTCAATGGAGGATGACGCCGCACGCGTGGCGCGCCTCGGCCTGGCGGCGCTGCCGCCCACCACAAGCAAGGGCACCCGGCCCAAGGTTCTGCTTCTGGACTACGACAAGCCGCTCGAAAAGCGCGTTTCAGCGGCCTTTGAGCACACGCTCGTGGCCGCAGGCTACGCGCCCGACCGCCTCACCGTCGACCTGTCGCAGTTTCAGCGCGTGAGCAAGTTCTTCGACCTTGCAATCGAGCGGCTTGACGCCAGCGAGTTCAACGAGGCCCTGATCGACCAGGAGGCCGACCCCGTGGGCTGGCGCCAGCAGCAGATCCGGATCCGCCGCCTGAAGGCCGCCAAGCGCGCCCGGGCGGCGCTCGCCGAGCCCCCGTACCACGCGGTCTTTCTCGCCATGGATGCCAAGACCGCCTCCCTCATCCGGTCCCGCCTTCCGATGCGCAGCCGCATCTGGGGCGCGCCCATGATCAACCCGGGCGACCCCAGAAACGACCCCCAGGCCCAGGCCATGACCTACGACCTGCTGCAGGTGGCCTTTGTCGACAGCCCTCTGGTGCTTGACTTTGATGCAGAGGAGTTTGAAGACCTCTACAGGGTTCCGGCGCCGCAGACGACGGTCCAGAAGCGCCTGTTTGCGCTCGGGGCCGACGCCTTTGAGGCGGCGCTTTCCATCGCGCACGGCACAAGCTCGGCCTCCTTTGACGGTCTTCTCGGCACCATCGCCTACAACCTCACGCTCTCGCCCAAGGCCGAGCGGCGCGGCCAGACGGCCATGATCTTCGGCGGCGAGCTGCGCGTGATGAATGAAAACGACGTGGTCGACTTCGAGAGCGTGAAGACCAACTCGCGGCGCATGCGCGCGCAGGCGCGCTCCTACGAGCGGCTACACCGCGAGGCGCAGCGCGCCGCGCGCGAGGCCGGCACGCTCATCGACGAGAGCTCCGGGGCCGCCCCGGCCGAGTCCTTTGACAACTACAACTTCTCGGGCGGGGACGCCGCCTCCGACACGCAGGCCGGCGATTCTGCCGAGGCCGGCGCCGCGGCGCCGGAGGCCTCCGCAGCCGCGCTCCCATAGAGCCCCCGCAGGCCCTTGCTCCTAAGGCATCGGGGCGCAGGACGAAAGACCCTGCGCCCCGGTTTTTGGCGCCAGGCCGCCTTGAGATCCACTTTTTGCGCCCGCTTCAATCATGTCCATCATCACGCTTTCGGATGCCGAACTCGCCTGGGGCGATCTGCCGCTTCTCGACCATGCCGCCATGAGCCTTGAGGCCGGCGAGCGCGTCGGCCTCATCGGCCGCAACGGCACGGGAAAAAGTTCGCTGCTGCAGGTGATTGCCGGCGTCGAAAAGCTCGACGCCGGCGAGATTCGCCGCGCCGACGGGCTGCGGCGAATCTATGTCGAGCAGGAGCCCTTTCTGCCGCCGGCCCCGACGCTGCGCGACTCGCTTGTCGCCCGGGGGCGGCTCGAGGAGATCGCCGACGACCGCGACAAGTGGACGGCGCTCGCGCGGCTTGACGAGTATCTGCAAAAGCTCGGCGTCAGGGCGCATCTTGAGCCCGCCGCGGCCTCCGGAGGCGAAAAAAAGCGCGCGGCCCTGGCGCTTGCGCTCAGCATGAAGCCCGATCTGCTGCTGCTCGATGAGCCCACCAACCATCTTGACGTCGACACCATCCTCGCGCTTGAGGACATTCTCAAGAGCGAGTACCGCAACGGCCGCACGCTCATGGTGATCACGCACGACCGGGCGTTTCTCGACGACGTGGCCACGCGCATTCTGGAGCTTGACCGCGGCGTGCTGCGCAGCTACCCGGGAAACTTTGCAGCCTATGAGGCGCGCAAGAACGACGAGCTTGCGGCCGAGGAGCTGCAGCGCGCCCGCTTCGACAAGTTCTGGGCGCAGGAGGAGGTGTGGATCCGCAAGGGAATCGAGGCGCGCCGCACGCGCAACGAAGGCCGCGTCCGCCGCCTTGAGGCCCTGCGGCGCGAACGCGCCGCAAGGCGCGAGCGGCTCGGCCAGATCAGCCTCTCGATCGACGCCGGGGAAAAGAGCGGCAGGATCGTGGCCGAGGCCGAGGGCCTCACCAAGTCCTTCGGCGACAGAACCATCGTCAGGGATCTCAACTTCAAGCTCATGCGCGGCGACAAGCTCGGTCTTGTCGGCCCCAACGGCGCAGGCAAGTCCACGCTCATCAAGCTGCTGCTCGGGACGCTCGCGCCCGATGCCGGGACGGTCAGGCTCGGCACCAACCTGCGCATCGCCTACTTCGACCAGCTGCGCGAGCAGCTTGACCTCAGCAAGACCGTGGCCGAAACCATCAGTCCGGGCAGCGAGTGGGTGGAGATCGCCGGCGTCAGAAAGCACATCATGAGCTATCTCGGCGACTTTCTCTTTGCCCCGCACCGGGCGGATGTGCCCGTCTCAAACCTCTCGGGCGGCGAGAGAAACCGCCTGCTTCTGGCGCGGCTTTTTGCGCTTCCGGCCAACCTTCTCGTTCTGGACGAGCCCACCAACGATCTTGACATCGACTCGCTCGAGCTGCTTGAGGAGACGCTGGAAAACTACCCCGGCACCATCATTCTCGTCAGTCACGACCGCCGCTTTCTCGACGACGTCGTCACGCAGGTGCTCGCGCCGGTGAACTATGCAAGCCCCGACGGCCGCTGGATGGAGTTTGTCGGCGGCTACGAGGACTGGGTGCGGCAGCGCCCGCCCCTGCCCCAGAGCACGGCTCCCGCAGCCGCAGAGCGTGCGGCAAAACCGGCAAGACCCCGCCCGGCGCGCGAAGAAAAGCTGCGCATGAGCTTCAAGGAAGCCCGCGAGCTTGAGATGCTTCCCGGCCAGATTGAAGCGCTTGAGGCCGAGCAGGAGGCGCTCATGCAGCGCATGAGCGCGGCCGATTACTTCAAGAGCGACATCGCCGCGCAGCAGGCCGACAAGGCGCGCGCCGAGGCGCTTCCAGCTCTCATTGAGGCGGCCTACGGCCGCTGGGAGGAGCTCGCGCAGAAGGCCGAGCGCTGCGCGCAGCAGGACTCCCGGCAGAAAACCGGATAAGACGGGCGGTCCCGGGGGCGGTTTGCACGCCGCACCATGCGGGCCTCCCGGCTTTTGCGTCAAAATGCCCCCTGGCGCCTCCGCACCGGGAGGCGCTGCTCAACCCTTCCGCCAAGGATCATGCTCGAGAACCTT
This sequence comes from uncultured Duodenibacillus sp., assembly GCA_944390745.1. Classification (GTDB taxonomy): domain Bacteria; phylum Pseudomonadota; class Gammaproteobacteria; order Burkholderiales; family Burkholderiaceae_F; genus Duodenibacillus. The sequence goes on from CALXQK010000007.1 coordinate 7,261, forward strand.
CTTGCAAGCGACAATCTCTGGATTGCAGCCGTCGGCGCCGGCGCCTTTGCGCTGCAGATCACGCTCGCGCTTCTGGTCATTCTGCGCGTCATCATGACGCGCCACCCGCCCGGAAGCGCGTTTGCCTGGATCATGCTCACCGTGGCGCTGCCCTACGTCGGGTTCTTTCTGTACGTGCTGATCGGCGAGCGGCCGATCGGCCGCTGGCGCGCCTACAAGCTCAAGCACATCCTCAACGCCTGGGATCGCGTGCATGAAAAGGAGCGGCGCCGCCAGCTGCAGCAGGCAGCGGAATTTCCAGGCAGCCAGCGCCACCGCGGACTGGTGGCGCTGGCGCAGAAGCTCGGCGACCTGCCCATGACGCGCGGCTCGCGGCTTGAGCTGATCGGCGACTCGTTTCATGCCCTGGAGCGGATGCTCGAGGACGTGCGCCGCGCCCGCAGCTCAATTTCAATGGAGTTCTACATCTGGAGCCTCGGCGGCAGAAGCGACGAGATTGCGCAGGCCGTGATCGAGGCCGCCGAGCGCGGCGTCGTCTGCCGCATTCTGGTCGACGACGTCGGCAGCCGGCAGTTTCTCCGCTCGCCCTGGCCCGCAAAAATGCTTGCCGCGGGCGTGCACTTCAACCGCGCGCTTCCCATTCACTTTCTCTCGCTCACCAAGGGGCGCGCCGATCTGCGGCTGCACCGAAAGACCGTGATCATCGACGACGCGGTCGGCTACACGGGCAGCCTCAACATGATCGACCCGGACGTCTTCAACGTGAGCGAGGGCGTCGGGGAATGGATCGACGCCATGGTGCGCGTCGAGGGCACGGCGGTCGCGCACCTCAACGAGGTCTTTTTCTTTGACTGGGCGCTGCAGCCCGACGACGAGGGGCGCCCGCCCGTGTATGCCGGAGGCATCCGGCAGACGCCTGCCGCGGGATCAGCCGCGGTCACCGTGGTGCCTTCGGGCCCCACGACGGTTGACGACGCCAACAAGCGCCTGATCATCGAGGCCATCAACTGCGCCCGCAGCCACGTGCTGCTCACCACGCCGTACTTCGTGCCCGACGAGTCGCTGGTGCTTGCCATCCAGAACGCCTCCCTGCGCGGCGTCGAGGTGCGGCTGTGCGTGCCCGAGCGCTGCGACTCGAAGTTCGTGAGCTGGGCAAGCCGCCGCTACTTCAGCGACCTCATGGACTGCGGCGTGAAGATTCTGCTATTCAGGGACGGCGTGCTGCACACCAAGGCGATCACGGTCGACGACGACTTTGCGCTCTTTGGCACGGTTAACCTCGACAACCGCAGCCTGCACCTGAACTTCGAGATGATGCTGCTTGTCTTTGACAGAGACTTCGTGCACAGCCTCGCGCAGCTGCAGCGCGGCTACGAGCGGCGCGCCGCGCAGCTGCAGCCGATCCTGTGGCACAAGCGAAGCCGCCTGCAGCGCTTCCTCGAGGGGCTGTTCTACCTGTGCTCGCCGCTGCTCTAGCCCGGCCGGGCCGTCGTGCGGCGCGCCGCACGGCGGCGGGCGTCCCTCTTTACTGGGACTTCCAGTCGATGAGGCTTCGGCCGGTCATTTCAGCCGGCGGCTCGACGCCCATCAGCGCCAGCACCGTGGGCGCCACGTCTGCCAGAACGCCGCTGCGCACCGCGGCCACGCGATCGGACACCACCACGATGGGAACGGGATTGAGCGAGTGGGCCGTGTTGGGCGAGCCGTCGGCATTGACGGCGTTGTCGGCGTTGCCGTGATCGGCGATCTGCACCACCTCGTAGCCCGCCGCACGGGCGGCCTCAACGACCTTCGCCGCGCAGGCATCGACGGCTGACACGGCCTTCTCAATGGCCGCGTACACGCCCGTGTGCCCCACCATGTCGCCGTTGGCAAAGTTCAGGCACACGAAGTTGTAGCGCCGCTCGGCGAGCGCCGCGGCAAGCTTGTCGGCCACCTCCGGGGCGCTCATCTCAGGCTGCAGGTCATAGGTGGCGACCTTCGGACTCGGCACCAGAATCCGGTCCTCGCCCTCAAAGGTCTCCTCACGGCCGCCGTTGAGAAAGAAGGTGACGTGCGCATACTTCTCGGTCTCGGCGATCCGCAGCTGCCGCAGTCCCTTTTTTGAGATCCACTCGCCGATGGTGTTTGAGACGTTTTCCTTGGGAAAGAGCACGTGCAGGCCCTGAAACTTCGCGTCGTAGGGCGTCATCGTCGCAAAGTAAAGCGGCATCGTCTGCATTCCGGCGCGATCCTCGCCCTCGGCCGCGGGCTGCGTGAGCGCTGCGGTCAGCTCCTTGGCGCGGTCGTTTCGGAAGTTGATGAATACGACGGCGTCGCCGGGCTTGATGCGGCCGACGGGTCTTCCCGCGTCGTCCACAAGGCAGACGGGCTTGACGAACTCATCGGTGACGCCCGCGGCGTAGGACGCCTGCAGCGCGGCGTACATGTCCCTGGCGGGCGTTCCCCGGCCCGAGCACAGCAGGTCGTAGGCCTCGCGCACGCGCTCCCAGCGCTTGTCGCGGTCCATGGCGTAGTAGCGGCCGATCATGCTTGCGAGCACGCCGGCGCATTCGCCGTCCTGCATGCGCTGGGTCAGGCGGCGCACAAATCCCGCGCCGCTTCTCGGATCGGTGTCGCGCCCGTCCATGAAGGCGTGAACGTAGGTCTTGTCCACCCCCTCCTCGCGCGCGAGCTCAAGGAAGCGCTCCAGGTGCTCGAGCGAGGCGTGCACGCCGCCGTCGGAAAAAAGCCCCATGAAGTGCAGCGCCGCCCCGCGGCTTTTGACGTAGGAAAACAGCGCCCGCACCTGCGGATTTTCAGCAAGCGCCTCGGGCGAGCCCGCCGGCGCGCGGCAGGCGCGGTTGATCTTGACGAGATCCTGGTAGACCACGCGGCCCGCGCCGATGTTGAGGTGCCCCACCTCCGAGTTGCCCATCTGCCCGGCGGGCAGGCCGACGTTTTCTCCGTCGGTGCGCAGCAGCGCATGCGGCCAGTCGTGCTCTAGCTGCGTGAGAAAGGCCGGGTGCGCGGCGGCAATCGCATCAGACCTTGAGCCGTCGCCGCGGCCCCATCCGTCAAGAATCATCAAAAGAACGTTGTGCACGGTAGAAAAGCTCCGCTCAAAATGTGCTCTCTCTCAGGGAGGGCGCCTGCATCATTTCAAAAAAGGCGCGCAGACGCCACTTTTTCGGGGCACGACAAACTGCCTCGCGCGCACGCGCGAAGCTTCACAGAAACGAGTTCCTGTTTCCAGCAGCGAGCCGACTTCCTGGTTTTCATGCAGGCGTCGGATCACTGCGGGCTTGTCCGCCATGCCCCCATCGAGTTCGGGCAGCGTCTTGGGCCGCTCATTCCCGAGTTCTCTTCGCCCGATGTTGACTGCACCGTTGATATCTGCCTTGATTCTACGTCCGTCTGCCGCTTTATACAGAGCTCCTTGAGTCTGTAGGGAGTTTTGCGTCTCGTGAGACAGTCCTCGCCCCTCAACGGGCTCGCGCGCCATGACGCAAATGGCAACTGGCAAGGGGCGCAGACCTCGCAAAGCCGCAGCCGCCGGGATGCCCAGAGAACGGGAGGGGGCCGGGAGGGCGCCGGGAGCCTCATGCAGATGGTCTGCAGGCGGTTCGTGGAGTCGGGCCCTCAAGGTGCGCTGCAGGCGAGCCGGCCGGCACCCGAAGGCAGGGCCTCAGCTCTGGGGCCGCGCCGCCTCGATGTGGTCTCCCGTGCTTGTCATGTAGTCGTTGTAGATCTGCTCGGCCGTGGGCAGATACCAGCTGCCGTCGGGGAGCTTCACGGTGGTTTCCTTCAGGCGGGAAACCGTGGCGCCGCACGTCCAGACCTTGTAGTTGCGCATGTGGGTGCACAGGCAGCACTTGGCGTGCTCGGGCATCGGCGCGCCACTTTCCCTGGCCTGTTTGCGTGCGAACCACTCCTTGATGTAGGAGCACTGCCCCTTGGAGAGCAGATAACCGTAGGTCTCGCAGTTGGGCTTGACGTCGCTTTCAATGGCGGGCGAGTACTTGAGCATGCGCATCGGGTAGCCCGTCGTCGAGAAGTGATTCACCTCCACATCCTCGGGCTGGCTCGAGATGTAGCGCTGCTTGACCTCGTCGGGCAGGCCGCACTCCTGCGCGATGGTAAAGCGCGTGGCCACCTGCACGCCCGAGGCGCCCGCCTCACGGATCATGCGCACCGCATCGCCGCCGGTAAAGACGCCGCCCGCGGCAAAGACCGGAATCTGCTGCAGGCCGTTGTCATCGAGGAACTTGCGCACGTCGCGCACGATGTCCTCAAGCCTGTACTCGGCCCAGTCGTCGCCAAAGCCCAGGTGCCCGCCCGCAAGCGGCCCCTCGACCACGACGTAGTCGGGCATGCGCTCGACCTGGGCGGCGCGCTGGATGAAGACCTTGAGCGCGCGCACCGAGCTGACGATGATGCCCAGAAGCGCCTCGCGAAACCGGGGATTGTCCTTCATGAGGCGCAGGCTTGAGAGATGCAGCCCCGCGCCCATCGTGATGCCGTCGATGCCCGCGTCAAGCGCCGCGTTGAGACGCACGCGCAGCGTCTCGGAGGCGGCGTTCATGGTGAGCTTTTCCATGCAGTTCAGAAGCACCAGTCCCCGGCCCGTCTTCCGCCGCATGACATGCGTGATGTAGAGCTTGGTGGCCTCCTCGAGATCCTTGAGGTCGAAGGAGTCCTCGCTCTTGTCGGAGGAGTTGATGTACTGCTTGAGCCTGCGGGTCTTGGTCTGGCTGTAGTGCGTCCCGAGCTCGCGGTCGCAGACATCCATCAGAAGCGCGTCCGACAGGTGCGCAATGCCGCCGAGCTTCTCGACGGCGAGCACCAGCCGGGAGTTGGAAATATTGACGCCCATGCCGCCCACCATCAGGGGCTTGTACTGGCGGCCGCGAAGAGTGACCGAATAATCGCCGAGCTTTTCCTGCATTTTTCTGACCGGAACTCCAAACAAAGGGAATACAACAAAACGAACCTGTTTCCAGAGTCTGTTAAGTTTGCTCTGTGAATTTCCCAAAAGGCGCGGGGAAGATTTAGGGACAAACCCGTATTTGGCACCTGTACAATACCTGTCGGACCCGCCTCTCTGCCATTCGGATGATGCAGAAAATGTCTTCGCATTCGACGCCGCGATGGCATCCGGTCGGCCGGGCGGCGCGCGCAGCGTGCGTCTGCACCATATAATGTTCGAATACACCAACTCAAACAAGCCTGCCCCGGCGCAGATTCCACCCGCTCAACATGTCTCCCAAAAACGCAAAAGACAAGCTTGTATTCATTGAACCCAACCTCACGGTGACGCAGATCGACTATCTCGCCACCATCGGCGAGGTTCTGCAGTCCGACGGCACGGCGCGCAGCTCCGACATTGCCCGCGCCATGGACGTCACCCGCTCGACGGTGAGCACGACGCTCAAGTCGCTTGCCGCCACAGGGTTCATTCACGCCGAGTCCTACGGCCCGGTGACGCTCACCGAAAAGGGCGCGGCCATTTCCGAAAACGTCTGCGCCATGCGCAAGGCGCTTGAGGCCCTGCTCACCGACGTCCTTGGACTGGACTCCGAGCAGGCCCGCGCCGCGGCGCGCGCCTACAAGGGAGTCGTGCATCCGGCTGTTCCCGAGCAGCTCGCGGTGCTTCGCCGCTTCATGCAGAAAAACAAGAAGAAGTGGCGCAAGAAGATGGACGACTAGATCCTGCAGCCGCCGGCGTGCGCTGTGCGGACGCGCCGACCCTCTGCAGACAAACGCCGCGCAAGCCCTCACGGCAGCCGCGGCGTTTTTTCATGCCTGACCCCAGGGGCCCGATCAGGGCACCTTGAAGTTGAAGTTGTGGCACTGCGCGCAGAAGTTCTGCGACTCCTCGTGCATCATGTGGCAGTTCGTGCAGTCGAGCTGATCGGCATAGTGCGGCGAGGTATGGGGATTGGTGGGCTTGACGTCCTTGGTCTTGGCCACCAGATCCTTGGTGTTGTGGCACTTTGTGCAGGTCTCGATCGTCGGATACTCAGGATTCTTCATGTCGGGACCGTGGCAGACCTCGCACTTGACGCCGGCCTTGACGTGCATGTCGCCGAGCTGGGCGCCGGCCTGGGCGCCGAACGAAAGCGCAAGCAGCGCGGCAAAAAGGGCGGCCTTCTTCATCAATTTCTCCTTTTTCTTTCGATGGGGTGATCGACAGGGCGTGCGCCGGCAGCCGTGCGCACCAAGTTCCTGCCGGGCAATGTCAGGATGCGCCCGTGACGGCGCGCAAGACCTCATGAAAAAGGGACGGCTCGGGAAAGCTCCCGGGGCGCCCCTTTCTCCTAGAACCGCCCGCAACGGACGGATGCGACCGACGTCAGCATCCGGTCCGCCGCAGGCGTGTGCTCAGGCCATCAGGCCGCCTTGGCGCACTTCTCGCCGGCCACACGGCCGTTGACAAGGCAGTCCAGAATGGCGCAGGAGCCCAGACGCACGGCGCCATGCACGCCGGACGTGGCCTCGCCCGCGGCATAAAGCCCGGGGATCGGCTTGTCGGTGGAGATGTCGATCACCTGCGCGTCGAGGTTCGTCACCAGGCCGCCCATGCAGTGATGCACCTTCGGGCTCATCTCGGCGGCGTACCACGGGCCGCTCGTCAGAGGCTTCTGCTCGTTGTTGATGTAGCGGCCGAACTCGGGATCCTTCTTGCTCTCAACAGCCTTGTTGAAGTCGGCAACCGTCTTCTTGAGGTTTTCAACGTTGATCTTGAAGGCGGCGGCAACCTCCTCGAGGGTGTTGTACTTGCCGACGATCTTCTGTTCGACGAGCTTGGCGAGCGTGCCGGGACGGGCGACGTTGAGCGCCTTGACGTTCTCCTCCGTGCAGATGGCCACGGCGCGGCGGCCCTCGTTCTGCTCGGCCATGATGGCGTCGGCACGGACCTTGCGGTTGGCGAGCTCATCGACGAAGCGCTTGCCGTCGGTGTTCACCCACAGACCGTATTCCGCGGCGCCCGACTGCGCGAACGTCCAGCCCAGGCCCATGCCCTTTTCCTTGGGGTTGTTCCAGGGCGTGCACTGGATCCAGTCGTTCTGCACCTGGGCGCAGCCGATGCGGCTCGTCTCACGCCAGAGTTCCGACGTGGCGCCGAGCTGGTTCGTGGAGTCAAGCGAGGCCACAAGCTTCGGATCCTGCATCGTGCGATAGGGCACGTCGCGCGAGAAGCCGCCGTAGCAGAGCACCACGCCCTTGTTGGCGCGGATGAACTTGGTCTTGCCGGAGTCGGCCTTCGGGAAGCGATAGCCGTCGAGCACCTCCAGACCGAGCACGCGGCCCTTGTCGTCACGGATGATGTGCTTCACATAGCAGCGCGTGCGGACGGGAACCTTGAATTCCTTGAGCTTGGCGAGTTCCTTGCTGACGATGGCCGAGCCCGAGCCGTTCTTCGTGAAGACATAACGCGGAACGCTGTGTCCGCCTTCCTGGCCGATGGAGTCCGGGTTGTATTCAACGCCGAGTTCCTTGACCGTCCACTCGTAGTTCGAGAGGGCGTGCTCGGCAAGGAACTTCACCTTGTCGGGGTTGTTCAGATAAAGACCCGCAACGAGCATGTCCTTGGCGAGCAGCTCGGGCGAATCCTTGATGCCGTGCTTCTTCTGCTGCGGGCAGCCGGTGGCCGTCAGAATGCCGCCGTTGATGATGGAGTTGCCGCCGGCGGTGGGCATCTTTTCAAGAACGATGGTCTTGGCACCGGCCTTGTGCGCCTCAATGGCGGCGGCCAGGCCGGCAAAGCCCGAACCCACGACGATCACATCGACCGTCTCATCCCACTTCGCGGGAACCTTTGCCGAGGCAGTCGCCGCAGCGCCGCCGAACAGACCGGCAACGCCCATGACAGCGGATCCCTTCAAAAGAGAGCGACGAGATAGTTCAGCCATTTTCATTTCTCCTCTTGCAGCGGAACCCCCCGCACGACGATTCTCAGAAAGCCGTCGTTCCCGGGGCGCTCCGATGGTCAATTGCCCAGGGCTCTCCCTTCGGGCAAGCCCTGCCATACACGAGTGCGATTATTGACCCCTCCGGGCGGCAAATATTTGATCTGCGACACAAAACCTAAAATATGACAGGGTTTTACATTTGCCACATCGCGCAGACCCTGCAAGTAATCGAAAATTTCCATTTATTTTCAATGTATTAGCTGAAACACGGCAGTCCTTCATCCGTGTTTTCCCCGCCTGAATCAGTCGTCTCCAAAACGGGCTCGGGATAAAGCCTACCTTCGCAGAAGTTTTTTCAGCCTTTGCGTCTCCCGGACAGCGAGTTCGGACATTGAAAGTTCGCCCTGAAGAGCGTCGAGGCCCGGCGCAGTCTCCCCGGCAGGCGGGCATTCCGGAGCGCTTCGATACACTTTGCGGTGATCTTTTTTTCGAGATGCCTGTGATGGACCGACCAGACAAGGAAAAGCCCAGCGCGTGCCGGCAGGCCCCTGCCGGGCGCCGCCGCGGCGGACTGCGGCCCGGCGCCGGCCGCAGACCTCTGGCCGCAGCGCGCCTAGATGCGGTTCTGACGCTGCGCGTAAGCGCTGGCCAGAAGCGCGTGTTCCGCACGCTTGGAGGAAGCCGCTGGCTGCGGGCGCTGCTCGACGAGGCCGCAGCCGCGCACCCCGGGATGCCTGAGGCTCTCCCGCCGGTAGCTGTCCGGGGCGACTCTGCGCTGTTTCTGCGCGACGCCGACGCGCGTCTTGAGCCCGCAAGCTGGAGCGCGATTCTCAACCCAAAGCCCCTGGAGGCCGGCAAAGGCCCCGTTGCCCCTGAGGCGGGCGCTCCTGCCGGGGAGTTCCTTGCGCTGCGCTGCCGCGCGCAGGCGCTTGAGGACGCGCCCGCTCAAGACGGTGCCCCCAACGCGCACGAGGACTTCGCGCTTTTTCTGGTCGAGCCGCTCGGAGGGCAGCGCCCCCGGGAGGGCGAGCGGCTGCTCGCCCGCACCGAGGGCGGATTTCTGATTGGCGGCGCACGCGCGCTTGCGCACGGGGCGCATGAGAGGCAGGTCGAGATTCTCGGGCGCGTGCGCGCCGTCGTCGCGCTGCAGCTTTAGCGCCCCTTATCCGGAGACAAAGCGCCTGACGATGTCGAGCACCGCCTCTCCGTAGCACTCCAGCCTCTTTTCGCCCATGCCCTGCACCTGTGCGACGCACGCCATGTCCTGCGGACGGACGCGCGCGATTTCGCGCAGCGTGCTGTCCGGGAAGATGATGTAGGGCGGCACGCCCTGGCGCAGCGCCTCCTCGCGGCGCCAGCCGCGCAGCAGCTGAAACAGCGGACGGTCCCTCTCGGAGAGCTCGGCCTCGGCGCCCGTCGGGCGCCGGGTTCTGGCGGCGGCATGCTTGGGCTCCATGGCGACCTCGATGCGCTGTCCGCCCTTGAGAAGGGCCGCCGCCGGGGGCTCGATGGTGAGCGTGTTGTGATAGGCCGCGTCAACGCCCACGTCGCCGCAGGCAATCAGCGCGCGCAGCACCCGGTGCCAGGTCGCCTCGTCAAGATCGCGCCCGATGCCGAAGGTGCTCAGCCTGTCATGGCCGCGCGCTGCGACGGCCTGCGTCTTCTCGCCGCGCAGCACATTGATGATGTGCGCGGCGCCGTAGCCGTGGCCGCTTGCCTTCGTGCAGCGCCACAGGCAGCTCACGAACTTCTGCGCGGCCTGCGTGGCGTCGATGACCTTCGGCGGATCAAGGCAGTTGTCGCAGTTGCCGCAGAAGTCCCCGGCCTCCTCGTCAAAGTAGCGCAAAATCGCCTGCCGGCGGCAGTGCGCGGTCTCGGCCAGAGCCACCATGGCGTTGAGCTTGCTGAGAAGCCGCGCCTTGTAGACCGGCTCGCCCGGACTTCTCTCGATGAAGTAGCGCTGGTTGATGATGTCGGAGGCGCCGTAGGCCATCCAGGCCTCGGCGGGCTCCCCGTCGCGGCCCGCGCGCCCCGTCTCCTGAAAGTAGTTCTCGATGCTTTTGGGCATGTCAAGGTGCGCCACAAAGCGCACGTCGGGCTTGTCAATGCCCATGCCGAAGGCGATCGTGGCCACCATCACAAGACCGTCCTCGCGCAGAAAGCGCTCCTGGCGGCGGCGCCGCTCCTCGCTGTCGAGCCCGGCGTGGTAGGCAAGCGCCGATATTCCCCTTGCGCACAGCTTCTGCGCCGTGCGCTCGGTCGTCTCGCGCTTGATGCAGTAGACGATGCCCGCCTCGCCCGAATGCTCGGTCTTGATCAGACGCACAAGCGCATCGAGCGCCTCGGAGTTGCGCCGCTTGCTCACCACCGTATAGCGGATATTGGGACGATCAAAGCTTGCCACGAACATCCGGTGGTTCAAGAGAAGCCGCTCGCAGATCTCGCTTCGCGTGTTGCGGTCGGCCGTGGCCGTCAGCGCCACGCGCGGGACCTGCGGCCAGCGCTCGCGCAGGATGGAGAGCGCGCCGTACTCGGGGCGAAAGTCATGCCCCCACATCGAGACGCAGTGCGCCTCGTCAATGGCAAAAAGCGCTATGTCGAGCCGCTCGAGCAGATCGAGCATCGAGGGCATCACAAGGCGCTCGGGCGCCACGTACAGCAGCTTGACGCGCCCCTGCCGCAGCGCCTGCCGCACGCTCTGACTCTCCTCGGACGTCTGGGTGGAGTTGAGATAGGCCGCGGCAACGCCGAGCTGCCGCAGGGCGCTCACCTGATCGGCCATGAGCGCAATGAGCGGCGAAACCACCACGGCGACCCCGTCGCGCATCAGGGCTGGAATCTGGTAGCACAGGCTCTTTCCGCCGCCCGTGGGCATCAGCACGAGCGCATCGCGCCCGGATGCAACCGTCTCGATCACTTCCTTCTGGAATCCCCGGAAGGCGTGCAGGCCGAAGACGGTCTCAAGAATGTGCTGGGCTTTGTCGGCAGTCTCTGACATGGGCGAAAAGAGCGCGCACCGGCGGCAGGCCGGGCTGGCGGGAAAAAACAACCGCGCCATTTTAGAGCACGGCCGCAGGCCTTCCTGCCGGGAAAGGACAGGGGCGTGATGCAAAACTCCCGGAGCACGCGGCGCTCGTTTTCAGGCCGCGTGCTCCGGGAGCGGGGCCCGGGGAGCGCGCGTGCGCGCCCCGGGCGATGGTGCATTGGTCCCTGGTCAGGACTTCTCGGCCATTTTGCGCGCGGCCTCCTCCTCAAGGCGCTGGGCGCGCATGCAGGCCGCGGCGGTAAAGAGCGCATCCGAGGAGCTGTTGAGGGCCGTTTCGGTCGAGTCCTGCAGCACGCCGATGATGAAGCCCACGGCAACCACCTGCATGGCGGTCGAGTTGTCGATGCCGAAAAGCGAGCAGGCAAGCGGAATGAGCATGAGCGAGCCGCCCGGAACGCCGGCCGCGCCGCAGGCGCAGAGGCTTGCGACCACGCTCAGCAGGATTGCCGTCGGAATGTCCACCGTGATGCCGAGCGAGAAGGCCGCCGACAGCGACAGCACGGTGATCGTGATCGCCGCACCGGCCATGTTGATGGTCGCGCCGAGCGGAATCGAGATGCTGTAGGTGCCTTCATCGAGGTTGAGCTTGCGGCAGATGTTAATGTTCACCGGAATGTTGGCCGCCGACGAACGCGTAAAGAAGGCCGTCACGCCCGACTCGCGCAGCATCATGAACACGAGCGGATAGGGATTGCGGCGGATGCAGAACCAGACGATGATGGGGTTGACCACGAGCGCCACGAAGAACATGCTGCCCAGAAGGAGCACCAGCAGCTGCACATAGCCCACCAGGGCGCTGAAGCCCTCGGTTGCAAACGTGTTGGCCACCAGGCCGAAGATGCCCACCGGGGCGCAGCGGATCACGGCGCGCACGATGAGCTCAACCCCGTCGGAGAGGTCGTTGATCACCTGGCGGGTGTGGTTGGAGGCCTTGCGAAGGGCAAACCCAAGGCCGATCGCCCAGGCAAGGATGCCGACGTAGTTGGCGTTGGCAAGCGCATTGACGGGATTGTCCACCACGCTCACGAGCAGGTTGCGCAGCACCTCCACGATGCCGCCCGGGGTGCTCACCTGCTGGGCGCTCTGCGCAAACTCAATCTGCACGGGGAAGGCGAAGCTTGCCAGCACGGCGGTGCAGGCCGCCGCAAAGGTGCCGATCAGATAGATCAGCAGAATCGGGCGCATGTGCGTCTGCGTGCCGATGTTCTGGTTGGCGATGGCTGCAGACACGAGCACGAGCACGAGAACGGGCGCCACAGCCTTCAGGGCCGAGACGAAGATCGTCCCGAGAAAGCCGCAGATGACGGCAAACGAAGGCGAGGCGAGCGCCACGATGATGCCCAGAACCAGGCCGATGATGATTTGCTTGACGAGCGAACCGCCCAGAATGAAGGGCATGGCGCGGCGCAGCAGGGTGCGACGTTCATTTGCCGACATAGACTTCTCCCTTTTCTTTTAGACCCGGCCGGCGACAATCCCTTGCGAGCGGCATGCGCGCACGCGCGCGCATGCGCCAAGGGCGCCGACAATATTGCATCAGCCTACCTGTTTGTGATGCGGTCCGCAATTATCGCCTACCCGTCGGTCAACCAAACTAGGAGAATCTGCCTAAAGGCGTCCTGCGGCCCCTCCTAGGCCGCCTCCGCCGCCGGCTTTCGGGCGGTCACCACAAAGTCAAACACGAGCTTGTCCTGCGTTTCAGGATCGGTGATGAAGGTGCGCGGGCTGGTCTCGACGTCAACAGCGCCAAGCTCCATGAGCGCCTGCGCATCCCACTCGGGGCGCGCCATTCGTCCGAGCGGAAGATCGCGGGCGATGGCGTCGATGGTCGAGGTCGAGACGCCGAGCAGCACATGCCGGTCGGTTGCCACGGGCGTGCGCCGGGCGCGCGCATAGGCCGCGTCGAAATAGTGCCGGTAGTGGTTGCCGTCAAAGATCACAAGGCGCCCTCCGGGAACGAGCACGCGCAGCCACTCGGCAAGAGCCTCGCGCGGGTGCGCCAGGTTCCAGAGCACGTTGCGCGAGCACGCCAGGTCAAACGTCGCATCGGCAAAGGGCAGCTGCTCGCTGTCGGCAAGAACCGTCTCAACCTCAACGCCCTCGGCCCCGGCGCGCCGGCGCGTCTTCTCGAGCATGCCGCTGCTGATGTCAAGCGCCGTCACCCGCGCGCCGCGCCGGGCAAGGCTGCAGGCAAAAAATCCCGGCCCGCAGCCGATGTCGAGCACGCGCCGGCCGACGGCATCCCCCAGGTACGGCGCGTAGCGCTCAAAGACGCCCTCGGCCTGTTCCTGCCGCACCTGCTCGTCGTAGCCCTCCGAGCGCAAGGTCCAGTAGTCGGAAACCGCCTCAAGCCGTGCGTCGCCTGCGGCAGTCGTCCTGTCATCATCCTTGCTGCTGTGCACGAAGAATCCTCCCTAAAAAAACAATTCCACCCCCGCGCTCAGAACTCAAAGGCATAAAGCAGGTCGAGCGCCTGGTCAACGCCGCTGACAGCCTCCACGTACAGCCTCGGGATGACGCGGTAGCGCAGCGTCAGGGTGGCGAGTGAATCAAAGATCCCCACGCCGTACTTGACCTTCAGGCCCGGCAGCACGTAGCCGGAGACCACAAGCTGCGAGCTGTCGCCCACGCCCTCGGTGTCAAGCCCGAGACCGCTGATGCCCACGGCGTCGCCGAGCGACTCGAAGACCTGGCTGCCCTGGCTCAGGCCGAGATTGATGAGCGCCGAGGTGATCATCGTGTTGTCCGAGTCGCCCGAGGGATCAAGCCCCTCGCCGCGCAGCAGGTAGCTGAGCGCCTCGGTCTCGGACTTTTCCGGATCAGTAAAGATTGAGACCTGCGGGTAGTTTGCCGTGCCCTGCACCCGCACGCCCGCGACGACGTCGTCGGCCGTGCGCTCGGGATTGCGGACGGCCTCAAGGTCGAGCGTCGGATTGGCCGCCTCGCCCGTGAACTGGAACACGCCGCGGCGCACGATCAAATCCTGTCCGTAGGCCTTGAAGCGGCCGTTGGGCACCGAGATCTGCCCGGTCAGGCCGAGCGCGCCCTTGTCCTGGATGACGTGCAGCCGTCCCGTGAGACGCGCCTTGAGCCCCATGGCCTCCACGCGCACGTCGTCGCCGATGTTCACAAAAAGGTTGCTCTCCACCGGAATGGCGTTGGAGCGGTCCTTCTTTTTCGGCCTTGGACGATCGGTGCGCACCACGTCCGGGGAGACGTCCACGGCCGAGGCGGGCAGCTCGGTCACAGCCACCCGCGCCCAGGGCATCTCGATGACCCCGTCGAGCCGGATGAGCTGCGAGCTTGCCTCGCAGCGCACGTCCGTCGAGAGATCGATCTCAATTTCGGGCGGCATCACCAGACGCAGGTTCTTCGTTCTGGCGTTGATGACGGCGCGCCCCTCGCTGAGCGTGCGCCAGTCGGCCTCGCCGGAGAACTGCACCTCGCCCCTGGGCGTGCGCAGCTCGCCGGAAAGCGTCGAGCTGCTGCCCGAAAAGCGCACGTTCATGTCGCTTGCAAGCATCTCAAAGGGCATCTTGGTCGAGTCAAGCCTTGCACCCTCAATGCCCGCAGTCCCGTAGACAAGGGGCTCGTCCACATTGCCCGCAAAGCGCAGGTCGCCGTAGAGCCTGCCCTCGGCCGCCTCGCCCGGGGACAGAAACGAGTTCACGATCGTCGCATCCAGCTCGCGCATCCTGAGGTTTCCGTCGAGCGCGCGCTCGCCGAAGATGTCGCGCACCTTGAGCGCCCCCTCAATGTCGCCGTTGTCGGCGATGTCGATTCTCCAGCCGGCCTCGACCGCGTCGCTCGTGTTGCGCATCGTGACCGAGAGCGCATCAAACCCGAGCTTGAAGTCATCGAGCGCCATCCGGTAGGTGGTGCTGATGTTCTGCGCCGTCACCTGGAGCGTCCCGCGGGGCAGGTCCGCCATTGCGGCCGGGACGGTGAAGTCCGCCCGGGCCTTGATGATGCCCTGCGCGTCAAGGTTTCCCGGGAAGTACGTCTTGATGAAGGAAAGATCAAACTTTTCGAGCGTCACCGAAAGGGGCGTGTCCGAGGCCCCCGAAAGGTCGTAGCTGACGGCCTTTGCAAGGCACGCCCGGGCCTGCGGGTGCGTCAGGCACCCCGTGCCGACGGAAAGACGCCCGCTCTGCCCGGAGAGTTCGAGCCTGACGGGCTTTTCAAGCTTCACCGTTCCGTAGTTCGTGCGCACGCTCAAGGCGGCGAAGGACCCCGTCCAGTTGTTGAAGAGCCGCCGGTAGGCGCCCGTCATCCGCAGATCCACCGACGCGGGACTGCCCTCGGCCTTCACCGTGAGCTCATGGCGCCACTCCGAGCCCTTGAGCGTCACGGAGGCGTTCTTGATCTGCGCGCCCGTGGTCTGCAGGTCCGTGAGGGTGAGCTTCACCTCGCCCGAGACCGTGGCCTGCGAGCGCACGCGGCCGCTGATGCGGCCGCTTTTGAGCGTCGTTCCAAGGTAGCCGATGTCGCGGGCGGTGATGTCGATGTTCATCACCGGCAGCTCGGTCGTGCCCGCGATGTCGAAGTGTCCGCGAATCGAGCCCTTGAGATTGGGATCGACGAGCGCAAAGTCAGGCGCGTCGATGTCGGCCTTGAGGCTGAGCTCCGGAATATCCGCGGCCACGTTGATGCGGCCTGCAACGTCAAAGGTGTTGCGTCCGACCGAGAAATTGAGCCCCGGGGTCTGGACCACGCCGTTGCCGCGGGTTTCAAAGCTGCCGGTGAGCGCCAGCAACTCGCCGCGCATTTCTCCCAGAATCGTCAGATCCTGCAGGCTGGCGTACCAGGCGCCGTTTTTCTGCACGCCCCAGGCCGCGAAGCTGCCCGAGGCCGTCAGGGGAGTCTCGGGCAGAATCTCGCGCGTGTGCACATCGCTCAGGGAGAGCATCGCGGAAAACCGCGGCTCGGCCGCCCAGTCGGCTCCGCCCGAGATGTCGATGCGCCCGGCGTTGGAGTCGATGAAAAGTTCGTTGACATGCGCCTTGACCTCGGTGCCGCGCCCCTTCATCGAGAACTGCGCCCGCAGCATGCGCCGCTCGCCCATCGCGCGATAGGCGTTTGCCGCGGCTGAAAACTGGTAGTCCACCGCGCGCCCCTGAAGGTCGAAGACGAAGTTCTTCAAAAGAACCCCCGAGGCGTACACCCAGGGCGCGCGCATCTTGACCTCCAGGGGAAGCCCCGTCTCGGCGGGCCTTGCTCGCAGCTCAAAGGAGGCCGTCTCAACGCCCGGAATGTTGTCCGTGGCGCCGCGAACGACGACGGTCTCGGCAAGCGCTCCCTCGGCCTGGACATTGAGCGCCACGATCACGGGCGGGCGCGGAATGGTTTTGACGAGCATGCCGCGGGCCATGTTGCGCCAGGCCTGCACGCGCTGCTTGAATCGCAACGCCGCCGCCTGACGGGCTTCAAGCCTGCGGCGGCGCTCCTGCGCGGCCTGCTCCTTTTTTTCGGCGGCGGTTCTGGCCGCACGCTCTGCCGCCGCACGCTGCGCCAGGGCCTGCGGCAGGGTGCCCGCAGCCTTTGCCGCCTCAATGCGCCGGGCGCGGCGCTCGGCCACGGCCTGGCGGCGCGCCTGCGTCGCCTCATTGAGGCGCTCGAAGAACTTGGCGCGCTCCTCGGACGAGGCCTCGACCTCAATGGGCTCGGGCGCATATCCCGTAGGAATCGCCTCGCGCGGCAGCTCGGCCGAGACGACGGCCGCAAGCCTGAGCTCGTGGCGCGCATCAAGCCCGACGCTCAGATCGCCCACGGCGGCAATGTTCATCATGCGCACGGAAAAGTCGTCAATCTTTGCCGTTCCGTCCTTGATGAGAAACGAAAAGGCCGCGTGATCGATCACCTGGTCGCCCGGGGCGTCCGACTTTTCTGCGGCTGCCGCCGCCCCGGCCGTCTGCGCCGGGCCTGCAGCCGGGACCGCCCCTGCGTCGCCGGCCGCCGTCTGAACCGCAGCAGCGGCTCTCACCGCGGGCGCGCCTGGCGCAGCGGCCCCGGATGATTCCGTCTTCTTCTCCCGCGCCTGCTGCGCGGCGTCCTTTTCCCCGGGCTCGCCCTTGATCGTGAAGCGATCGAGCTCAAAACTCTTGAGCGTGACGTCCACGGGCATGCTGACGGCAGGAATGGCCGGGAGCACCGGCGCAGCGAACGTGCGCGTGAGCACGGCGCCGAGCGGCTCGCTCGAGGGCGCCGAGGGCGCGGGCTTGAAGCTGCTCTGCGAGAGCGTCATGCGCTCGACGGCCACCTGGTCCCGGCGCCAGAGCGCGTCGGTTGAGAAGCGGCCGATGAAAATCTCATTGCCGTCAATGTCGGCCCTGACGTTGGCAAGCTCAAGCGCCTTGACTCGCACGGGAAGCGGAGCCCTGAGCCGCGAGGCGGCCCCTGCGCCGGCTGTCGTCGTCTCAGTCGCTGCAGACGGCGCTGACGGCGCCGCCTCGCCGCCGGCGGCCGGACTTGAACTTTGCACCGAGACCGCCGCGTCGCTCAGGCGCACGCTGTTGAGGGTGATGCGGCCGGACAGCAGCTCGGAAAAGCTCAGATCCCAGGCGAAGTCGCCCTTGAACGAAATGCCGGCGTCGGCATACTCCACGCCGCGGGCGCGCAGGTGCAGCAGCGTGCCGGAAAATTCCTGCGCGCGAAACCCCGGGAGCGCGCGCTCGAGCCCGGCGTGCAGCGCCCTGATGCCGACCTCGGTTGCGGTGAAAAAGGCAAGCGCCCCGGCGACCAGGCAGAAGATGCCTGCAGCCGCGGCCGCGCCGATTTTCAAACCCTTCAATGCGCGCTTCATAGCTCAGGTCCCAGACCGATGTAAAACTGAGTGCCGTTTTCCCCGGAGTCCCCCACCGGACGAGCGATGTCAAGCTTCACGGGCCCCAGGGGCGACTCCCAGCGGATGCCCACGCCCGCGCCCTTCTTGAGGTCGGAAAACTCAAAGTTGTTCGCCGCCCGGCCGACGTCGAGAAAAACCGCCCCCCACCACTTGCCGGTCACGCGCAGCTGGTACTCGATGCTGCCCGTGATCATCTTCGTGGCGCCCGTGAGCTCTCCGTTTTCGTCGCGCGGGGAAATCGACTCGTAGTCGTAGCCGCGGATGCTTCGATCGCCGCCGGCGAAGTAGCGCAGATCCGGAGGCACCTCGTTGAAGTCCCCGGTCTCGATCCATCCCAGGTGCGAGCGCAGCACGAAGCGGTGCTTGCGCGCGTAGGTGCGGATGAGCACGTACTGCGCCTCAAGCATCAGCGCATCGATGTCCGAGCCCCACATCTGGTTGGCGTAGCCGATGGTGTAGCGCTGCGAGTCGCCCCAGCGCGGCATCAGGCCGCCGCGGCTGCGCGTGCGCGAGAGCGAAAACTCCGGGTAGATCATTATCGTGCGGTTGTTGACCGAGCCCTGCGTGTAGTCGTCGTAGCGCCACTTGAGGGCAATGCCCTTCTGCCAGCCCTCGTAGGGCTCCCACCGGCGCGACGCCTCAAAGGACATGGCGTCGGACTGCGTGTCGTTGAGATCCTCGTGCTTGTAGCCGGCGCGAAACAGCCAGAAGTGTTCGAGCGCGTTCTCCTCAAGCGGCAGCTTGTAGGTCGCATCGGCAAACTGCTCAAGCCTGGAGATGTCCGCATCGCCCTGCAGGCTGTGACCGGAGTCGTTGATCCAGGGCCGCTTCCAGACCAGTCGCCCGCGCGGCCCCACGTCGGTCGAGTAGCCCAGACCCGTTTCAATTGAATTGCGGCTCTTGGGCGAGAGGCGCGCCTCGACCGGAAGCTGCTTGTCCTCGCTTTTTCTCGCCTTGAGAATGTCGGGGGTCACCACAATGGAGTTGAACCACCCGGTGGCCGAAAGCCGGCGGTTGAGTTCGGCAATGCCGTCTGAGGTGTAGGGCTCGCCCTTTTTAAAGGGCACGAGGTTTCTCAGAACCGGCTCGCGAATCTGGCTGCCCTTGAACTGCACGTCGCCGTAGCCGTAGCGCTCGCCCGGGGCGTAGACCACAAGCCAGCCGCCCTCGTTGGTGACGGCGTTGACCTGCAGCTCGCTTTCGGTGAACTCGCCGTCAAAGTAGCCGTAGCGCATGGCGGTGCGCTCAACCGAGGACTTGAAGTCGCTGTAGGCGCCGTGGTTGAGCTGCGCCCCCTCGCGGGGGAGCTGCCGCTTCAGGCGCCTGAAGACCGAGCGCTTGCTGCGGTCGTCGAGATCCTCGCCCTCGACGACGAAGACCACATCCTTGATGCGCGCCGGGTCGCCGGCCGTGACGCTGGCCACAAGCACCGCCTGGCGCGACGGATCGTCGGCGGCGCCGCCCGCGCGCCGGCTCAGGTCAAAGGCCGACAGACTCTGCCGCCCGAAGGCGCGCGTGAGGTCGTCAGAAAAACTCTCCCAGCGCTCCAGGGCGTTCTGGTCGCCCTGCGGCGCATGCGCCTTGAGCGGCAGCCCCGTGAGCGCGTCGGGCACCTCGATGTCGGGCGCCGCGGGATCCTGCGGGCGCAACGCCCCGTCCTCCTGAGGCGCCCCGTCAGCGGGCTTTTGCCCGGAGGGCTCCTCCCACTTGTAGTGAATTTCGTACCGATAGTAACCCAGCGCCTCCAGCCCCCGGCGGATGGCGTTGTCAACCTGGGCGCGCCAGGTCTGCCGCAGCAGGGTTTCCGTGCGGCCGCGCACGGGCGAGAGCATGGCCTCGACATTGTCGGCCGCCTCGCCCTCGAGCCCCTCGACGCGCACGCCGTAGGCCTGGGCGCCGCCTGCGGCAAGACAGGCCGCACAAGCAAGCAGCAGGGGCCGCACGGCCGCCTTGCGGCGGCCGTCGGTGCATCTCCAGCGCGCGTGCTCGGCCAACATCTCGCTCCCAGGGCAGACAGGCGGAGGCTGCGAAAAAAAAGCGCCCGCCGGTCGAAAGAAAAAAAGAAAAAACCTTGGTGGGGCTGGTCTGCCGGGCGTCTTGCGGCCTTCGGGCTCCAGCCTTTTCTGATTTTATCCAATGCGCCCGTGCGCAGACGGCTTTGCAGGCGCCGGAAAATCAAACTTTGCCATGCCTGCGGTTCTGTCGGCAGCCGGGTCCGCCACTTTGGGCGAAAAGCCTTTAGACTCGAATGCGCCTTGAATGCAGGAGGGCCTTCGCGACAGCGCGCCCCTCCGACTCCCGACAACGTCTTCGTCTTCATGTCCCGCTTCCAACCGCGCCTTGGCTTTGTGCTTGCCTGCATCTTTCTTGATGCGCTCGGCATCGGCCTCATCGTGCCCGTACTGCCGCGACTGATCGGCACGCTCACCACCAGCCCCGATGCGCAGGCCTGGTGGTACGGCATGATCATGCTGAGCTACGGCGTGATGCAGTTTGTGAGCGCTCCGTTTCTCGGCGCGCTGTCGGATCGCTGCGGCAGGCGTCCGGTGCTGCTTGCGGGCATCTGCGGACTCGGGGTGATGTTTGCCGTTCCCGCCTTCATCGGGTCGCTGCCGGCGATTCTTGCCAGCCGCATCGTCGGCGGCATTCTCTCGGCCAACATGGCCGTGGCGCAGGCCTACGTGGCCGACATCACCGACGGCTTCGAGCGCTCGGCAGCCTTTGGAAAGATCGGCGCGGTCTTCGGCGCGGGCTTTGTCCTGGGGCCTGCCCTGGGCGGCGTGCTCGGGCAGAACGACCCCTCGATTCCCTTCGTGGCCGCCTCGGCCGTGACGCTCGTCAACTTTCTCTACGGCCTGTTCGCCCTGCCCGAGTCGCTTGTCAACAAAAATCCAACGCCGCTGACGCTTGCGGCCAACACGCCGTTTGCCTCGCTGGGCATCATGCTGCGCCACCCCAGGGCGAGGATCTTTCTGCTCACGCTTGCCTTCACGGGTCTTGCCAACGGCATCATGCAGTGCACCTGGGCGCTCTACACGGAGTTTCGCTACGGCTTCACGCCCCTGCAGATCGGCCTGTCGGTGTTTGCGCTCGGCATCAGCATCAGCCTCGTGCAGGGATTTCTGCTGCAGCGGCTTCTGGCGCGGCTTGACTCGCGCCTCATCGCGGTGCTTGCCATCGCCTGCGGCGTCGTCTGTCTGGGCGCCATCGGGTTTTCTGCAAGCGGCGCGCTGTCCGTCGTCTTCGTGTGCCTGTATGCCTGCGCGGGCGCCGTCAGCCCGCTGCTGACGGCTGCCATCAGCCGCGAGACGCCGCTTGACGCCCAGGGCAAGGCCATCGGCTCGGTCAGTTCGCTCAATTCGCTCACAGGCGCCGTGGCGCCCGCGCTCGGCACGCCGCTTCTGATGGTGACGACGGGCAGCGCGCCGGACGCTCTTGCTGCGGGCACCCCCTACTTTGCCTGCGCGCTGCTGTCGGCCTCGGCGCTCGTGCTCTTTATTCTCGGCACCCGCCGCAGCGACCGGGACGGACAGGACGACGACGATCTGACGGCGTTCGGCGAATAGGCCGCCCCCAGGGCTAGATGCGCCTGGCAAAGTAGTGCCGCGCCAGCGGCAGCGAGGCCGCGGCCGCGGCCATGGCCGGCCACATCGTCAGAAGGATCTCGCCCCAGCCGGCATCGGCCAGATACGCGCGGCGCACCGCAAGCAGCGCAAACCGCAGGGGGTCGGCATAGGTGAGCAGCTGCAGCCACCGCGGCATGTTTTCAACCGGCGTAAAGAGCCCCCCGAGCAGCACCATCGGCACGAGCAGCACGAAGGCCGTCAGAAGCGCCTGCTGCATCGTGCGGCTGAAGGCCGAGATCGCCAGTCCCAGCCCCACGATCGAGATGATGAAGATCACAAGCACCGCATAGATCTTCAGGACGCTGCCCGCGAGCGGAATCTCAAACCACCAGACGTCGATGGCAAAGATGAGCGTGCTTTGAAAGATGCCGATTGCCGCGGGCACGATCATCTTGCTGACCACCAGCTCGTTGACCGTAAAGGGCGCCACAAGCAGCTGCTCGAAGGTCCCCTGCTCTCGCTCGCGGGCCACCGAAAGCGACGAGAGCACGATCACCTGCAGCATCGAGAGCATCACGATGAGGCCGGGCATGATGAACCACTGCGTGATGTTGTTGGGGTTGTACAGAAAGCGGATGACAACAAGGGGCGGCGCGGCCCCCGAGCGCGCCGCCGCATCCTGGGCCATGACGGAGAGGTAGCCCGCCGCAAGCTGCGCGGTGGTCGAGTTTCGTCCGTCGATGATCACCTGCACGCGGCCCGGCCTGCCGTCAGCAAGGTCGCGCCCGAAATCCGCGTCGACAGCCACCACAACAAGCGAGCGGCCCTCCTCGACGGCGCGGGAAATATCCGCGGCGCTCGAGAGCGTCTCGACGCGCTCGAAGGCCGGACTCTGGTCGATGCGGCGCACGAACTCGGCCGAGGCCTGCGTGCGCGACAGATCCAGAAGCGCATAGGGCACGTGGTTGAGGTTGAAGGTCGCGATGTAGCCGAAGAGAATCACGTAGAGGATGATGGGCGCCACGAGAATCATGCGGCTCGTGCGCTCCTTGAGCGTGGCGGCAAGCTCCTTGACGATGAGGGCGCGAAGCCGCGTGCCTGCGGCTGATGACCGTCCCCCGCGGTCCGCGCTGCGAATCTCCTCCCCGGTCTGCATGCGCTGCTCCCTAGTCGGCCAGACGCTTGCGGCAGTGCCGCCAGGCCACGACAAAGCCCCCGAGGGCGAAGCCCGCGAGGATGATCAGGTCCCGCGCAACCGTCTCATGCATGCCGCCCGTGAGAAACCCGATGCGCAGAAGCTCCATGAAGTACGCCGGCGGCAGCAGATAGGCAAAGGCCTCGGCCCAGGCAGGCGCCGTGCGCAGGTCAAAGATAAAGCCCGACAGCAGCACCGCCGGCAGAAAGCTTGCGAGCACCGTGATCTGCGAGGCCAGAAACTGCGAGCGGGTGAGGCTTGAAATCACCAGGCCCAGGCCGAGCCCCATCAGCAGATAAAGGGCCGATGCGGCAAGAATCACCGTCAGGCTGCCGCGCAGGGGCACCTCGTAGAGCACGAGCGCCGCTGCCAGGCACAGCGCCCAGCCCGCCATGCCGAGGATGAAGTAGGGCACGGTCTTTGAGATGAGAATCGCCAGCGGCGACACGGGCGTGGCCATGAGCGCCTCCATCGTGCCGCGCTCCCACTCGCGGGCGATGACTAGGCTTGTCATCATGCAGCCCGTGATGGTGAGCACCACCACAAAGAGCCCCGGCACCAGGTACCAGCGGCTCTGCACCGACTCGTTGAACCAGACGCGCGGCACGACCTCGATGCCCCGGACCGTCGCGCCGGCCTCGGTCTGCTGCCGCGACAAGACGGCGCCGAGCGCGCCGTTGACGGCGTTGCCGACCATCGTGGCGCGCGAGGCCTCGATGCCGTCGAGAAGCAGCTGCGCGGCAAGCTGCCCCGAGCGCTCCTCAAAGATGAGAAGCGCCTCCACGTCAAAGCCGCGCAGCGCCTGCATGGCCGGACCCCGGGCCTCAAAGCGGCGCACGATGAAGGTGGGGTTGGCTTCAAGCGCAGCGACGGCGTGGCGCGTCTGCGCCGTCTCGAAGGCATGCACCACGCCGAGCCTGACGTTTTTCACGTCAAAGCTCAGCCCGTAGCCGAACAGAACAATGAGCACCGCGGGCAGCACGATGCCCAGAAGCAGCGCGCTCTTGTCGCGCGCGATCTGCCGGCACTCCTTGACCGAGAGCGCCCAGGCGTGGGTGAGAAGGCTTCCCTTCATGACGCCTCCCCCGGGGCCGCCGCCCGTCTTTTTCTTGCAGCCGTCACGATGCGCACGAAGGCCTCGTTCATGGTGGCGCTTTGTCCGCGCACCTCCTCGGGCGTGCCCAGCACCAGGGGCTCGCCCGCATCCTGAATGAGAATGCGGTCGCAGTAAAGGGCCTCCTCCATGAAGTGCGTCGTCACCACAATCGTCGTTCCGTCTGCGGCAAGCTGCGTCATCCAGCGCCAGAACTGCCGGCGCGTCGGAATGTCGGCGCCGCTTGTGGGCTCGTCGAGAAAGAGGATGCGCGGACGGTTGATGAGCGCCACGGCCATTGCCAGCCGCTGCCGGTAGCCGCCCGAAAGCGCCCCCGCCTCGCGCCCCATGTCGCCGGCAATTCCGAAGGTTTGCGCGAGCGTCTCAATGCGCGCGCGGGCCTCTTCGCCTGAAAGGCCGTAGGCGCCGGCAAAGAATGCAAGGTTCTGCGCCACGGTGAGCCCGGCGTAGAGCGAAAACTTCTGCGACATGTAGCCCATTCGCTCGCGCGCGAGCGCACGCGAGCGCCGCAGGTCGACCCCCGCGACGGTCAGCTCGCCCTCGGTCACCTCGATCAGGCCGCAGAGCATCTTGAAGGTCGTGGTCTTGCCCGCGCCGTTGGGCCCGAGCAGTCCGAAGATCTCCCCCTCGTGCACGTCGAAGGTGGTCTTGTCGACGGCCGTAAAGGACCCGAAGCGCCGCACAAGACTGCGCGCGGCGATCACCGGCTGTCCGCCCGCCCGGCGCCCTGCGGCCCGCACGGGGGCCGCAGAGACTGCCGCACCCGCGGAAACGTCGGGGCGCCCGAGCAGGGCGCGGCGCCGCTCCAGATAGCCGTCCTCCAGAGACGGCGCGCGCGCGGCAATCTCCACGCCGGGAAACGCCCGCCCAAGGTCCCCGGGCTCGACGCCCGGCATCAGGACCACGCGCACGCCGCCTGCCTCGGGCACGGCGTCAAGGACAAGGTCGGCCCGGTCAAGCAGAGCCGCCTGCAGCAGCCGGGCGCCGCCTGCGGCGCGAACCGAGAAGGTGCGTGCGCGTGCAAACTGCGCAATCTCCTGCGGCGCTCCTGAAAGCCGCAGCTCGCCCTCCTCGAGCACGAGCACCGCGTCGCACAGCTGCGCCTCGTCCATGTAGGTGGTGGCGGCCACCACGCACATGTTCTCGCGCGCGGCGTTGCGCCGCAGAATCTCCCAGAGCTCCTTGCGCGAGAGCGGATCAACGCCCACGCTCGGCTCGTCAAGCAGCAGAATCCTCGGATGATTCAAAAGCGCGCAGGCAAGACCGAGCTTTTGCTTCATTCCGCCCGAGAGCCTTCCGGCCTGGCGCTGCATGAAGTCGGTGAGCCCCGTCATTGCAAGCAGCTCGGCGATGCGCTCGCGCCGCACCTCTTCAGACAAACCAAAGAGATCGGCGTAAAGCGCAAAGTTTTCCGCCACGCTCAGATCCTCATAAAGCCCGAAGCGCTGCGGCATGTAGCCGATGTTTGCCTGCAGCCGCCCGCAGTCGGCGTACAGGCTCTCGCCGAAGACGAGCACCTCGCCCGAGGTCGGCGGAAGGATTCCGGCCATGATGCGCATGAGCGTCGTCTTGCCCGCGCCGTCGGCGCCCACGATTGCGGTCATCCGTCCCGACTCGAACGCTGCCGAGATGCCGGAAAGGATTTTCCGGGCGCCAGGCGCGCCCGGCCTTCGGGCCGCAAGAAGCCCGCGCAGCAGCCTGCCTGGCGCAGCCTCGGGCTGCGTGCGGCAGATGCCGCGCAGGACCAGGGCGGCGGCGCCTTGGGAGGCGCTCTCAGAGAGCTGCTGCGTCATCGGCCCCGGGCTCCGGGATTTCGACCGTCACAGGCATGCCGAGCCGCAGCAGTCCCTCGGGGTCGCGCACCGTGGCGCGCACCTCGTAGACGAGCGACGTGCGCAGATCCTCGGTCTGCACGGTCTTGGGCGTGAATTCAGCCACGGTCGAGACA
This sequence comes from uncultured Duodenibacillus sp., assembly GCA_944390745.1. Classification (GTDB taxonomy): domain Bacteria; phylum Pseudomonadota; class Gammaproteobacteria; order Burkholderiales; family Burkholderiaceae_F; genus Duodenibacillus. Next base: position 32,869 of record CALXQK010000007.1, read on the forward strand.
AACCCCACGTGCGCCTCAAAGGTTTTCTGCGGATAGCTGTCGACCCGCACGCGCACCTTCATGCCGGGGGCGATCCGCGAAAGATTGACCTCGTCAATCCAAGCGCGCACCCACATGGGCTCCATGAGCGCCACCTCGTAGACGGGAACCGATGCGCCCACCATGTCGCCCTTTTCCTTGAGGCGGCTGCGCACGACGCCCGCCGCCGGCGCATAGAGCGTGCAGTTTGCAAGCGCGCGCTCGGCGTCGGCAAGCGCCGCGCGGGCAAGCCGCAGGTTGGCGCGCACCACGTCGATCTGCTCAATGCGCGTGCCCGCAAGCAGCAGCTCCAGCTCCTTTCGGGCGGCCTCGGCCTGCGCCAGCGACACCCGCGCCTGGGAGCAGGCCTCGTCGACGCGCATGCGCGTGGTGGCCATTCCAAGCCGCGACTCGCGCTCGCACGTGCGCCGGGCGAGCTCATGGGAGGCCTCGGCTGCGCGCAGCTGCGCGCGCGCCGCGTCGATTTCCTCCACGCGTGCGCCCGCAAGCTGAAGATCGAGCTCCTTTTGCGCCACATCGACCTGCGCGGCGGCGGTCTCGCGGGCGATCTCATAGCGGCTGCGCTCGAGCTGCGCGAGCCTGTCGCCAGCGGCCACGCGCATGCCCTCCTCGACGCGGACCTCGTCGATGCGCCCGCTCTCCTCAAAGGCAAGGTGCACCGTGCGCATGTCGATGCTGCCGTAGATGCGAAGCACCCCGTCGCCGCGCCCATAGAAGTCGTAGGCCGCAAACCCCGCGGCGACGGCGGCAAGCGCGATGACGGCGGCGGCAAGAGCCTTTCTGGCGGCGGACATGCTCTGGAGCGCTCCCTGAAAGAAAACCTCAAGACCCGCACCCCAACTTCCGGGGCGGGATTCAAAAATTCATTGTAACCGCCGGGAAAGGGCAAAAAAACTGGTGAAAGACTGCTGGCGGCCCGCAGTCCCCCCAGGGGAAGCCTCAAAAAAAAACGCCGGCCCTTCCCCTTTCGGGAAAAGACCGGCGGCCTTGCCGGGGGCGCGCGGCGCGCGCACCCCGTTGCAGGCGGCTAGATGTCCTCGCTCACCATGTCGATGGCGCCGCAGGGGCACTCGTTGGCGCAGATGCCGCAGCCCTTGCAGTAGTCGTAGTTGAACTTGAACTTCATGCCGGGGCCGAGCTTGACGACCGCATTGTCCGGGCACACGCCGTAGCAGTTGTCGCACTCAAAGCAGTTGCCGCAGCTCATGCAGCGGCGGGCCTCAAAGAGCGCGTTCTCCTCGGTGAGACCGTGCTGCACCTCGTCGAACGTCGTCTGGCGGCGCACGATGTCGAGCATCGGACGGACGGTCTTGGGCGCATCGGCGTAGTACCAGGTGTGCAGCCGGTCATAGGTGGCCAGCGGCGCACGGGCGGGCTCGACATAGGTCTCGCCCTTGAGCCAGGCGTTGATGGCGCGGGCGGCCTTCTTGCCGTGGCCGATGGCCGCCGTCACGTTCTTGTCGCCCTTGATCATGTCGCCGCCCGCAAAGATGCCGGGCACCGAGGTCATCATGGCCGAGTCGACCACCACCTCGTCGTTTTCGATCTTTAGGTTCGGCAGGTTCGTCAGCAGCGACAGATCGGTCTGCTGGCCGAGCGCAAGCACCAGGCTGTCGGCGGCGATCGTCTCGAACTCGCCGGTGCTCTGCGGCTTGCCGTTTTCATCGAGCACCATCTTCTCGATCTTGATCTCGCCCTTTCCAGCCTCCTTGATGGTCGAGAGCCACTTCATCGAAACGCCTTCCTCGATGGCCTCGGAGATTTCCGAGGGGTGCGCCGGCGCACGCTCGCGCGTGCGGCGGTAGACCACCAGCGGTTCGGCGCCCATGCGGCGCATCGTGCGGGCCACGTCCATGGCGGTGTTGCCGCCGCCGTAGACCACCACGCGGCGGCCGAGCATGGGCTTCTCATCCTCGGCCACATCGCGCAGCAGGGTCACGGCGTCCATCACGCGGCTCGCGTCGCCGGCCGGGATGTAGGTGCGGCGCGCAAGGCTTGCGCCCACGCCGAGGAAGACGGCGTCATAGCCCCCCTCCTTCATTTCGCGGGCAAGGTCGCTCACGTTGTGTCCGCACTCGATCTCCACGCCCATGTCGGCGATGCGGCGAATCTCCGCATCGAGAACCTCGCGCGGCAGACGGTACTTCGGAATGCCGTAGCGCATCATGCCGCCCGCCTCCGGAGCGCTGTCGACGACGCGCACGGAGTGCCCCATGCGGCGCAGGTGATAGGCTGCGGAAAGGCCCGCCGGGCCCGCGCCGACCACGAGCACCTTCTTGCCCGTCTCGGTCTTCGGAGCCTCAAACTTCCAGCCCTTGGCAAGGGCGTTGTCGCCGAGGAAGCGCTCCACCGAATTGATGCCCACGCACTCGTCGAGCTGGCCGCGGTTGCAGGCCGTCTCGCAGGTGTGGTAGCACACGCGGCCCATCACGGCCGGGAAGGGATTGTCCTCGGTGATGCGCTTCCAGGCGCCCTCATAGTCGCCCGACTCGGCGAAAAAGAGCCAGGCCTGGCACTGCTCGCCCGCCGGGCACTTGGCGTTGCAAGGCGGCAGACGATTGACATAAACGGGCTTGACGGTGCGCCAGGAACCGGTGCGGTTCGCAAGCGACGAGCCCACGTCCAACGTAATGGCAAAAGGAATGTTTTTCTGCGTCATTTTTCAACTGTCTCCCCTGCGCCTCAGATCAGATGCTGGCGTTCGTCGCCCTGCTCGGGCACCGGCACGCCGCGGGGTTCGTCCTCGCTGCTCAGAAGACCGTACTTGGCGATGTTGCGGTCGGCGAGCGTCTGCAGACGCGCGATGATCTCCGGATCGCCCTTCTTGCCGAAGAGGTGCGCAAAGCGCTTCTGCAGCTTGAGGTACTCCTCGACCGGAAGCTGGCGGCGGATCTTGGAGACGTGCGTCACTTCACCGTATTCAGCCTCAAAGACCGGGAAGATGCCCGTGAGCTGCGCCAGGCGCGCAAGCTCGATCGTCTTCGAGGAGGCCGATCCCCAGCCGAGCGGGCAGGGCACGAGCACGTGGATGTAGCGCGCGCCGTGCATGCTCATGGCGCGGCGGACCTTGTGCTCGAGATCGTGCAGGTCGGCCACCGTGGCCGTTGCCACGTACGGAATGCCGTGGGCCATGGCAATGGCCGGCACGTTCTTGCCCTGGCCGAAGGTGTTTCCGGGATGTCCGACCGTGGGCATGGTCGTGGCCGTGCGCGCCGCCGGCGGCGTGGCCGACGAGCGCTGCACGCCGGTGTTCATGTAGGCCTCGTTGTCAAAGCACACGTAGAGCACGTCGTCGTTGCGCTCGAACATGCCCGACAGGCAGCCGAAGCCGATGTCGGTCGTGCCGCCGTCGCCGCCCATGGCGAGCACGCGGTCGGGCTCGCGGCCCTCGCGGCGGGCGCGCACCTTGGCCGCCGCGGCCATGCCGGTTGCCACGGCCGCCGTGTTTCCAAAGAGCGAGTGAAACCAGGGCATCTGCCAGGCCGACTCCGGATACGGGGTGGAGAACACCTCCAGGCATCCCGTGGCGTTGGTGGCGATCAGACGGCCGCGGGAGGCGTCAAGCGCCGCGTCGACCACGTAGCGCGCGCCGAGCGCCTCGCCGCACCCCTGGCAGGCGCGGTGGCCGGAGTTGAGGGCGTTGAAGCGCTCCATCGACGACTGGACGGTGCGCTCGTCGGGATCGAGCAGACGATTGCCGACGGTAAACGTCCCCGTCTGGTAAAAGCGAACTTTTGTTTCTTGCATCTTGTGCGTCCTCCCTTACTGGCGCATCGCCGCATCGCGCACCACCGCCTCGGGCAGCGGGCCGGATTTTCTCGTCGTGCGCTCGCGCTCGAGCTGGCGGCGGACGAGATCCTCATCGAGATCCATAAACGAGAAGGGCTTGAGCGTTCCGTCGGCAGCCCCCTTGAAGACCTCGCGCAGCGAGGCGCGGGTGATGGCGCGTCCGCCCAGACCGGCGATCACGCTGTAGATCTTCTTCGGGTCGTTGTGCAGCGCAAGCATCACGTCCTCGGTCAGAACGCCGCCGCAGCCCACCGAGAGCGCGCGGTCGAGCACGACCACGCGGCTGGCGCCGTCAAGCGCCTCGCGCAGCGCCTCATAGGGGAACGGGCGGTAGCACTTGATGCCCACGACGCCGATCTTCATGCCCTGCTCGCGCAGCTCGTCGACCGTGTCCTTGGCCGTGCCCAGAACCGAACCCATCGCGATGACGCGGATGTCGGCGTCCTCGCAGCGGTAGGCGTGCACCAGGCCGCCCGAGCGGCGGCCGAACTCCTGATAAAACTCCTCCTCAATGCGCGGGATGAGCTCCAGGGCCTGCTTGTGCTTGATGTGCGCAAGGCAGCGCACCTCGGTAAAGGCCTCGGGGCCGACCATGGCGCCGATCGAGACGGGATTGTCGGGATCGAGCTCCTGGCGCGGCTCATAGGGCGGCAGGAAGCGGTCGACCTGCTCCTGGTCGGGCACGTCGATGCGCTCGAAGGCGTGCGTGAGCACGAAGCCGTCCATGCAGACCATCACCGGCACCGAGAGCTCCTCGGCGATCTTGAAGGCCTGGATGTGCATGTCGGCGGCCTCCTGGTTGGTCTCGGCAAAAATCTGGATCCAGCCGCTGTCGCGCTGGCTCAGGGAGTCCGAATGGTCGTTCCAGATGTTGATCGGGGCGCCGATGGCGCGGTTGGCGACCGTCATCACGATGGGAAGCCCCAGGCCCGAGGCGTTGTAGACGGCCTCAACCATGTAGAGCAGACCCTGCGAGGCCGTGGCCGTGTAGGCGCGCGCGCCGCCGACGCTCGCGCCGATGGCCACGCTCATCGCGGCAAACTCGCTTTCAACGTTGATGTACTCGCAGTTGGGGATGAGCCCCTTGCGGGTCATCGTGCCGAGTTTTTCCACAATGTGCGTCTGCGGGGAAATGGGGTACGCACAGATGACGTCGGGGCGGCACAGGGCCACGGCCTCGGCCACGCCCTGGCTGCCTTCAATTTGCTTGAGCATCAGCAATTCTCCTTAAACTGCGCCAGCTGCTGCTGAATGTGTTGATAGGCCAGTTCGGCGACCGCGCCGTTGGCCTCGCCCACCTTGCCGGGATAGCGCGCCATGTACGCCTGCTGAATGCTCTCGAGCTTCAGGCCCCCGGTGATCGAGGCAAAGCCCGCGAGCATGGCCGCGCCCGGCAGGGGACGGCCGATCTTTTCGAGGGCAAAGCGCGTGGCCGGCACGGTCATGACGTGCCCCTTCGGAAGACGCTCGACGAGCTGCGAGAGCCCCATGTGCTCAGGGCTCTCCGAACTGTTGATGATGACGTAGCCGTCCTCGCGAAGGCCGCCGAAGACGTCCACCGACTCGAGCAGCGTCTTGTCCTGCACGAGCACCACGTCGGGCTCCTGAATGGGCTCGCGCAGCCGGATCTCCTGCGAGTCGATGCGGCAGAAGGCGACCACGGGCGCGCCGGTGCGCTCCGAGCCGAAGCTCGGGAAGGCCTGCGCCCAGTGTCCCTCCGTGAAGGCGGCCACGCTCAGCATTTCAGCAGCCGTGACGACGCCCTGGCCGCCGCGGCCGTGAAGTCGGATTTGATACACGATAGATCTCCTTTTTTCTGAACACGCTCGCGGCGGCAAAAGGAGTCCGTCCGCGACGTCACGCAAGCGACGGTCCGATCGCATGCCAGACGTCGCTGATTCCGAGGAGGGAGCCGGTCTCTTTTGAACCCCGCTCCTCAACCTGTCAACTCTAGCAAAGATTCCACCTCGGCGCTGAGGGTTTTCCACTCTAAATCAATAACAGTTTCACAATATGAAAGAATGAAGCATCGCTTACATTGAATCCTTCATCTCGATTGTGCGCACTCGCCCAAAGCGTCCTCCACCGGATGCCGCCGCCCTACAATTCCCGGTTCAGACGCGCCGGCCCGGTACGGCCGCGCGCCTCTCCGGCCCCTTTTTTCGCCCTTTTTTTGCGCCCGCTCATGCCCATGTCCTCACCCAGCCGCCTTCGTTCCGCCCGCCCGGTTCTGCTTGTCCCGGCCATTGCCGCGCTGCTTGCCCTTGCCGGCTGCGCGCAGCTGCAAAGCCTCACCGGCAGCGGCCCCTCTGACCCGCTTGCGCCCGACGGCGGCAAGCTCGTGATGACGCTTCAGGGAAGCGGCACGCAGCAGTTTCAGTGCGCCTCCGACCAGAAGGGCCGCTGGTGGAAGTTCATCGCCCCCGACGTCAAGCTCGTCGACGGCACGGGACGCACGGTTGCGCACCAGGGGCCCGACTTCATCTTTCGCGCCGGGGACGGATCGGTGGCAAGCGCGCGCATCGTCAACTGGGACAAAAAGCCTGAAAACCCCTCGAACCTGCGCGACGTTCTCTTTGCGCTGCGCGCCCAGGGCAAGACCGCCGGCGTGCTCACGGGCATTCGCTGGGTGAGCCGCACCGAGGGCCAGGGCGGCCAGCCCCTGACGCGCTGCTCGGCCTCGCAGATCGGCACCACCCTCAAGGTGCCCTTTACGGCAACCTACCGCCTGTACCGGTAGAGGCCTGCGGCGCCCGCCGCCCGCTGCGGGCGTTTTTTTTTCCCAAAAAAACCGGGTGTCCGCGCCCGGCCCGGATCTGACGTCCGGTCCGGGGCGCGGAGCACCCGTCACAAGGCGTCGGGCACCTCGAAGCCTGAAGGGCCGCAAGGTCCGCAAACGCTGCCTCAAGAGACGAATAAAAAGGGTGTCGAGGCGGCTCTACTTTCCTGCAAGCCCCTCGTGCGTGGCGAAGAAGTCCGCCAGGCCCGCAATCTCCTCATCGGTGAGCTCCTTGGCAAAGAAGCGCATCTCGCTCAGCATGTCGGAGGTTCGGGTGCCGTCGCGGTACTGCTTGAGGGCAATCTCAAGATAATTTCGTCCCTGGCCGTAGAGCACGGGCACGGCCTGGTTGGGATTGCCCCTGCCCGAGACGCCGTGGCAGGCCGCGCAGGGCGTGATGTTGCGCGACACGTCGCCCTTGGTCACGAGCTTGAGCGCGGCGTCGCCTCCCTTGCCCGCCTCGCGGGGCGCGGGCAGCTTGCCCGCGGCGTAGATGGCCGCAAGGTTGGCAATCTGCTGGTCGGTCAGCGGCCTGGCCGCTGCCGCCATCAGGTCGGCCCGGGCGTCGCCCGAGCGGCGGCCGTCGCGATAGTCAAGCAGGGCCTTGATGATGACCTCGGCGGGCTGTCCGCCAAGGCTCGGATAGTGCTCCGAGTCGGCATTGCCCGCCTTGCCGTGGCAGCTGTTGCAAAAGAGCCCGGCATGGTCTGCGGCGCCTGCAATGAAGCTCCCCTCGGGCATGGCCTTGAGGGTTTTCGCCCAGGCCTCGGGCGTGAGCGTCTCGGGGGCGGTTTGCGGCGCATCACCGGCTGCGGCTGCCGCAGCCGCGGCAAGCGCGCAGGCCGCGGCGGCGAGCGTGCGCTTGATGGTGCGCTCAAAGTCAGGTGCAGTCATTTTCATAAGCAGATTCCGGCGCGCGGGCGGCGCGCGCCCTTTCTAGTGGCATGCATGTGGATGCATCGGGTTCATCGGGGGCGCATCCGCGCGTCCTACACGAAGCTGTCGAGGGTGATGGTGCGAATCCAGCTGCGCAGGTAGCGCGCGGCCGCACGCCGCTCACCGTCGGTGGCCGTGTAGAACTGATAGCGGGCGCGGGTGTTGGTGCGGGCGATCTTTCCCTCCACGATGCGGAAGGTGTCGGCCACAAAGATTCCCCAGGCGTCGCCCGCAAGCGCGTAGCAGGTGTTCGACCAGGCGGGCTCGGGCACCGGACGACCTGCAATCGTCTCGGTGATGGCGCGCGCCGTCACCTTGGCCTGCGTGTTGGCTGAAAAGCCGCTCTTGGGCATGGCGTCGGCAATCGAGGCGTCGCCGAGCACATACACCCCGGGGTGCACCGTGGACTCGAACGTGCGCCGGTCGACCGGGCAGAACCCGGACTTGTCCGTGAGCCCCATCTGCGCAGCAATGCGGGCCGCGCGCATGGGCGGAATAAAGTTGATCACGTCGGCGCGGACCACCTCGCCCGAGGCCGTCGTCACGGTCATGGCGCCGGGATCGACGGCAACGGGCGCGCCGCCCTCGTCCTTGCGGCGCCAGAAAAGCGAGGTCGCTCCCCCGGGCTTCTTCAAGTAGTCCTTGAGCCGGGTGCGGTAGGGTTCGGGCGGCTCAAACTCATAGAGGTGGTTCCAGCCGATCAGCATCGTCTCATCGGTGACGAAGTCGTTCTTCGGGTCGAGCACGATCACCCGCGCGCCCTTCTTGTGCGTGCGCGTCCACTCGTAGACAAGGGCCGCGCGCTCGTAGGGTCCGGGCGGGCAGCGGTACGGGTTGGGCGGCGCGGCCAGAACGAACGTTCCGTTTTCGGGCATGTCCAGAAGCTGCCGGCGCAGCAGCGCCGTCTGGCGTCCCGCGATCCACCCCGAGGGAATGCGCGTTTCGGCAACGGCCGTGCTGTAGCCCGGCACCGCGTCGTAGAGCAGCTCAATGCCCGGGGAGACCACGAGAAAGTCGTAGCCGAACCGCCCGCCCGAGGCGGTGCGCACCTCGCGCGCGTCGGGATCGAGCCCCACGACGTTTTCCTCAAGCACGCGGATGCCGCGCTGCCTGAGCCCCTCGTAGTCCACGCGCAGATCGTCCATCGAGACCGCGCCCGTGAGCACTTCAGAGGAGCCGTAGTGGCGCGTGAAGTACGGATTGCGCTCGAGAACCGTGATGTCGGCCCCGGGCGAGAACATCTTCATGTACTTGGCAAACGTCGCGCCGCCCACGCCTGCGCCCACCACGAGGATGCGCGCGGGCGCTCCGCCCGCTGCGGCCGCCTGAGCGGCCTCGGCCCGGGAGGCAAGGGCCATCGGCCCGGCCCAGCCCGCGGTGAGCAGCGCGCTTGCAAAGCCCTTGAGCAGCAGTCTGCGGCTGGCCTCGGGAATGTCAGCGCGCGAGACATCCTGCACGGCCTTCAGAAAGAAGCGGTTCTTGTCCATCACTTGCCCTCCGCGGGAGTTTTTGAAAGGTTCTGCGCATGAAAGTTTCCAAGCTCTGCGTAGGGGATGGTCCCGTTGGGAGAGGGTTTGCGCGAGGAGAACCAGTCGGCGATGCGGCCGATTTCCGCATCGCTGTAGCCGTTGGCGATGTGGCTCATGATCGAGCTCGGACGCTTGAGGTCCCGAAATTCAGTCATCAGGCGCACGATCGTCTCGCGCGGCATGCCCGCCAGCGGCACGAAGGCCTCGCCCTCGAGCTCGCCGTTGGTGCCGTGGCACGCCGCGCAGGTGTGCGCAAAGGTCTCGCCCGTGGGCTCGGCGGCCGCCGCGGGAAGCGCCGCGGCCAGCGAGCCGGCCGCGGCCAGCAGCAGCGCCGTGATGTTTGTGTTGAGTTTCATGGTCATGCCCTCCGCTAGCCCGCGCCCGTGATGGTTGCGATGCCGATGATGAAGTACCCCGCCACCCAGGCCAGCAGCAGCGCCACGGCGGCGGTGCCGAGCCGCTCGGTGCCGGCCGAGACGGTCATTGCGCCCTGCGGGCGGCCGGCCTGCCAGGCCAGGCGGATCATGTAGGCAAGCGCCACGCCGCCGATGAGCAGGAAGGTGACGAAGAAGATCACCGTCGAGGGCAGGTCAAAGTTCACCTTGTACTGCATGGCGTCGTAGCCCGCGGCCTGCAGCAGCGTGCCGTAGCGCAGCACCTCGCGCAGGGCGGCGAGCACGATCGTCATCACGATCGACATCAGGAACATGCCGTAGTTGCAGGGGATGCACAGGCGGCGCTTCTTCTGCAGCGCGGGCAGCGCCAGAAAGAAGATCACCGGCACAAGTCCCGCCCAGGGCCAGATGCTTGAGGCAAACCACTGCATCGACGCGGGCAGCGTGAGCATCCAGGCCGCGCCCGAGACGAGCAGCACGATGCCGCCGATGAAGGCCGTGCGCCGGCCGGTCATCTCCAGATAGTCGATGTAGCCGCCGTCGCGCTCCTGGCTGCCCAGAAGGTAGGCCCGCATGCCGAAGAGCCATGCGGCGGTGATCGGGAAGGCAAGGCCGAGGAAGAAGACCAGGCGCGGAATCGAGCTGTAGTGCAGCGCCCGGCCCGAGGGATCCACGCGGCCCTGCGGGGCGTACCACTGCATGAACTCCGAGGGCAGCAGCAGCTGCGTCGACAGCGAGTGGATCACCCAGCCGCCGGCAATGAAGACAATCAGGCTCACGACCAGCCAGGACGCGCGGCGCAGTCCCGGTCCAGCGTTCTCGCCGCCCTCGTCATTGGCAAGGGCAAACACATAGAGCGCGAGGTAGCCCGCAAGCACGAGCACCAGGAAGGCAAGCGTCCAGCCCGCCGAGAGCATGCTCGAGGTGTACCAGAACGGGTCGTAGACCACCTGCACGAACAGAAGCGGCGCCACGCCGAGCACGATCACCATGCCGACGACGAACTTCGCGGTGAAGGCAGCCGGCCGCGCCAGGCGCTGCGCGTACGCGTCCCGGGAAAAGATCGCGCCGCGGATGGCAAGCACGAGCGTTCCGAGCAGCAGCGCCACGGCCGCGATGTGCAGGGCGAAGGTCACCACGCCGAGCACCAGGAAGATGAGCGGATGGGCGGGCGCTCCGGCCGGATCCATCAGCGCCAGAAAGAGAGTCTCGTTCATTTTGCAGCCTCCTTGGAAGCCGTCGTGGCGTCGCTGCCGGTGATCACCAGCGCGGCCGGATCGGGAGAGTTCAGGGCCTTGTGCAGGAACTCGGCCAGGGCCGAGCGCTCGTCGGCCGGCAGCGGCAGCGGCGGCATGTAGGCCGTGTGGCCGTGATACAGGCCCGCGCCGAGATAGGTCTCGATGTCCTTCTTCGAGGTCTGCGGCGCAAAGACCGTGTTCATTGGCCGGATGCCGGTGCGCGTGAGCGAATGGCACGAGGCGCACATTGAAAGCGCGATGAAGCGCCCGGCCTCAAGACGGTTTTCGGGCGTCACGCTGCGCAGCCCCTCGGGCGTGAAGGGATGCGTCGCAAGCAGTCCCTTCTGGGCAAGCAGCGGCAGCTCGCTCTTGATGCCGAGCCCCGGCACGTCGCGTCCGATCACCTGGTTGGAATAGACGAACTGTCCCGAGGTCCAGGGCTTGCGGATGATCTCGCGGGCGGTTTCCTCGGGCGCCAGGCCGAGCACGAGGATCACGACCGTCGCCACGGCCGCCACGGCCGAGGTGAGCAGCCTCGGCGCGGCCGCCATGAGAAGGAAGTACACCAGGCTCAGACCGACGGCCGTGGTCATCATGAGCGGGAAGGATTCGGGCAGGCGGGTCTCGGCCACGAGCGCCGCCTCCGCCGGAAGCGTGCCGAGGTACCAGTAAAAGCACGCCACGCCGCCCACCGAGCCCACAATGCCCACGATCGAGAGCGCGCGCGAGACGCTTGCCTTCTCGGCCGGGTCCTTGATGCGGCCGGCCACGATGCCGCCCACGACGCCCGTGATGGTGAGCATGAAGAACAGGCGGGTGAACATCTGGGCAAACGTGTTGGGCCCGAAGAAGGCCTGCATCACGCTTCCGGTCTCAAACCAGGACGGATTGCCCGGCCAGAGCATGAAGCTCAGCACGCCCACGATGACCATGAGCGTGGCAAGCGACGAGAGCGCAAAGATGGCCGACAGCTTCATGTACGTGCGCGTCGAGACGCGCTGCGCGAGGTACACCAGCAGATACACGCCGACGATCTCGACGATGAAGAACACCCACTCCGTGGCCCAGAGCCAGACGAAGTTGTGAATCAGCGCCGAAAGCCCGCGCGGGTTGGCGAGCGTGGCGGAAAACCAGATTCCGGGGCCGGTCACCGAGCCCAGCACGTAGCTGAAGATCAGCAGGAACATGCCGTAGCGGCGGATGAAGGTCAGGTACTCGGGCTTGTTGTACTTCACCGCACGGCGCGCAAGCCATGCAAACAGAAGCGCACTGCCCACCGAGGCGTGGGAAAAGAGCACGTGGATGGTGGCGATGATGGCAATCACCCAGCCGCTGCCCACGCCCGGTTCAAACCAGGTTGGATACAGTCCCAGCATTGGACGACTCCTCCAGGACGTTTGGGGTTGAAGGTCTCAGGGTGCTGCACCGTTCGGGATGCCGACTTGCGCAGAGGAGACTGCGGATCACGCGCGGCGGCGGGCTGCGCAGGCAGCCGCGCCCGCGCAAGGGAGGTGAAGCGAAACTGCCGCGTTCGCACTCCGGGCGAAAAGACTGCAGGCATGGCGCCTGCGTCCCGAACCAGTGCAGCCGGCTGTCTCCGGCAAGACGCATTCGCAAAAAAAGAAGCGTTCTCACTATCAACAGCTCAAGGCTCGTTCAGGAGCTTAACAAGACGGCCGCGGCGGGAAAATCAGCTTGTAGTAGTGCCGGCAATCCCACTTTGGTCGGGGATTGAAAGAGGGTTCGGGACGTCCTTCTAGCTCTTTGGTCGAACGAAGCAAATGCAAAGCTGATTCACTCACAAAAGACTGAGAATTCCCGAATCAAAAGGAAAAAACATTGAAAAACAAGGCGCCCGGAGGACCGTCTCGTTCTCACCCAAATGGATGAGAAGCATTTTCATCGACAAAAAACCTCAGGAGGCGCCTTCAGCCTGCAGCCCCGCAAAGCGTCGCCGCCGGCACCGGACCGGCTGCCGCGGGGGGATAAAAAAACGCGCCCGCAGGCGCGTTTTCCAGGCATGCCGCCCTGCATCAGTGCGACTTCTTGGTGATGATGTCGATGCAGCACATGACGAAGGCCGAAAGCACGAACGTCAGGTGAATGAGGACGTACCACATCAGCTTGTCGTTTGTGATCGCCTCAAGATTCATGAAGATGCGCAGCAGGTGAATCGATGAGATGGCCACGATGCTTGCCGCGACCTTGTTCTTGAGCGAGCCCGAGTCCATCTTTCCAAGCCAGGCAAGCTTCTCGTTGCTTGCGCTGTCAAGGTCAAGCCGCGAGATGAAGTTCTCATAGCTCGAGTACATCACCATCACGATCAGGCCGCCCACAAGCCCCATGTCGATCATGGACAGCAGCGAGAGAATGAGGTCCGACTCGGAGAGCTCGAAGACGTGCGGCAGCACGTGCGCCACCTCCTGAAAGAACTTCAGGGCAAGCGCAATGAGGGCAAAGGAAAGCCCGAGAAAAACCGGTGCGATCAACCAGCGCGCGCTGTAGAAAAAGCGCTCAAAAATCTTTTCCATGTCAGTGGGTCGTGCTGAAGGCAAAAATCATCCTGTCCCTCTGAAGAGCCGGCCGCGGGGCGCCGCCGACGCGCACGCGCCCGCCCCGCTTCCTTTTTCGCGAAAGACCGCCTCCCCGGAGGAGACGGAAATTTGCCACAAAACAGCACAAAAGAAAAGCCGCCGCGCGCTTCAAATGATGACGGTTTGCAACGCGCCGCGCACCGCAAACTCCCCTTCCCGAAACTGCCTTCCTCACCGGGGAGCGATGCTGCCAGTCGAGACAAACGCCAATGAAATCAAGGACCCTGCGGTAAGCCTAGTACAAACAGGGGCTTGGAAAGGCCCTTGCAAATCAGGTAAAATTGAGCGTTTTCGTCAGGAATTTGACGAGCCCGATTACGAAAGGTATATGTTGGAGGATTTATGGTAGGTGCTACGGTTTTGGGCGTCTTCCTGCAGGGATTGCCACATGATCGTCGCGTTGCTATGGCCCGCGTTGCCAGTCTCATCCGGCGCGCCGCCCGCGGCGTGCGTGAAAGCAAGCGCTTCGGCCTTGTTTTCTACGAGCTCAACGGCGGTCCGCTCTTTGCCCTTGAGAGCCAGGAGAAGTCCCTGACGCTCTACATCGCCGAAAAGGATGTGGCCGCATCGATCGCCGGAAAGTTCCCGGGATTTGATGCCGAGCACAGTCTGATCCGCTTCAACGACTTGAACCGTCTTCCTCTTCCCGACATTGAAAAAATCGTCCGCTCAAGCGTGCTGCAGCGACGCGAGCGGGGAACGGTTCCCGCCCAGTCTGAAATCCTCGAGCTCTGGGGCGTGAAGGAGGAGGAGGCCGCGGTGGCGCCGCCCGTGGTGCGCATCTCGATGCGCACGGCCGACGACGAGGCCGCCGAGGCCGCGGCAAAGGCCGAGGCCGAGCGCCTGGCCAACGAGAGCAAGAAGATTCTGCGTCCCACCAAGCCCGAAAAGAGCCTTGTGCAGAAGCGCCAGGCCGCGGCTGCCGCAGCGGCGGCCAAGAATGCCGAAAAGCCCGCGCGCAAGGCTTCCTCGAAAAGCGCCTCCAGGGCCGAGCCGGTGGTGACGATTGTTCCCGATGCGACCAAGCCCGCCAAGAGCACCTCGCGCACGCGCAAGACCTCCGTCAAGAGCGGCGCGGCCAAGAAGACCGAGACCGCCGCGGCCAAGGCGAGCGCGCCGCGCCGCAGCAAGGCGAAGTCCGAGACGGCCTCCGCCGCGCTCTAGGCGGCCCCAACCCGTCCCCGGGGAGCATGCGGCGCCCGGCTGCCGGCCGCCGCACCCCCCGCCGGGGCGAATCGACCAAAGGCTTGAAATTCCCGCGGATTTCAGGCCTTTTTTGATGTTTTACGGCTGCACCGCAGCCCCTCTGGGAGCAACGCATGACAAGGCGCACCCCCGTCTCAGCCGATCCGCCGAAGGTCTGGTACGGCCCCGACGGCACCGTCGTCTCCTGCACTGAAAAGGTGAAGGTTCTCGAGGAAAACTGGCGCGATCTGCGCGCCGCGCTGCAGGATGCCCTCGACGATGCCGTCCTGATGGGCTGTACCGCCGAGCAGTTCAAGCGCGAGTACAAGCGCCTTGTCGATGCGCTTGAGTGCGGCTACCGGGAGGTCCCGCCGGCCGCAGGCAGCGGCAGCTGACAGTCCGGGGGCGCGTCCCTGCCCTGCCGCAAGCCAGGCGAAACACTCCGGTTCCGCCTGACTCGTTTTATCAGGCAAGGTCCCGGGGGACGAAGGCGGGCTGATTGTCAGAAGCGCGGCAGCGCGCACAATCCGCCGTCGCCCTCGTACGTCGCAATCGTCCGAATCCCGCCTTCAGGAGGTTACTGCGCGAACCACTTGTCGTGAATCTTCTTGTCGAGGCCCTCGGCGCGCACGGCGTCAAGCCCCTTGTTGAGCTTCTCAAGCAGCGCCGCATTGCCCTTTCGGACGGCAAAGCCGTACTGCTGCGAATCCTCAAGCACGGGCTGCAGCTTCATGTTTTTTGCCGCGCGCGGCTGCATCTTCATGAAGTAGGACAGCACCGGGCGGTCGTGAATGACGGCCGAGACATGTCCCACGGTGAGCGCCATGAACGCCTCGTTGGTGCCGTTGAAGGTCTGCACGCGCGCCCCGGGAATGCCGCGGGCCTTGTCCGCACCGGTGGTGCCGATCTGCACGCCGATGGGCTGGTTGGCAAGCGACTTGAAGTCGGGGAACCTCCCGGCGTCCTCCTTCTTGACGATCATCGACAGCCCCACCGTGTAGTAGGGCTTCGTGAAGTCCACGCGCTCGGCGCGCTCGGGGGTGATCGTCATGCCCGCGGCCACCACGTCGACCGAGCCGGCGGCAAGTCCCGGAATGAGCGCGTCAAAGCCCATGTTCACCACCTCGATGTCGTAGCCGGCCTTGTCGGCCACGGCGCGAATCAGGTCGATGTCGTAGCCCACGAACTCGCGCGTCTTCGTGTCCATGAATTCAAAGGGGGCGAAGGTGGGCTCGGTGCCCACGCGAAGCGTATCGCGGGCCTGGGCGGCTCCGCCGAGAAGGCTGGCTGCGGCGCAGCACGTGATCAGAATTTTCTTGATAAGCATGGCGACTGGCGCCGGCGCGCCTGCGGCACCCGGCGGCGTAAGCAAAGCCCCTGTGCGCGCGGGGCGCGGGAAAGGGCGGAAAAATAATCGGCGTCCTTCAGGCGCCCCCGCCCGGAGACGGGCGCGAGCGCTCAAAAAGGGGATGATACGCCGCCTTGCCGCACTCTTGCGCCGGCCGGGGCGCCCCCCGCAAAAGAACAGGATAGAGCACGTCTTTGCTCAAATTGTGCACGGCCCCGGCCGGGCTGCAGGATGATAATTTCTCGCGAAGATCCATTTTTGCGCGCCCCCGGACCCCGGCCCTTCCGGCCGGGAGACAAAGGATGCGGCGCCTGCATGCTTTTTTTTGGAGGAGTCCGACATGGCCGACCACGTCTCGCAAAAGTCCGGGCACGCCTGCGGCCTGCAGCGCCGCACGCTTCTGGAGCTTGCCGCCGCCGGCGCACTGGCGGGCGCCGTCAACCCCGCCGCGGCTGCGGCCGCGGCTCTCACGAGGAATTCAGCGATGACCGAATCGTTCAAGCAAGCGCCGGTGGTGGGCTGCCGGCGCGTGCCCGCCGACGCCCCCGGCGCCAAGGCAAGGGTGTACTTCTCGCGCACCATCAGCGCCGAGAGCCTGCTCAAGCTCTACGCCCGGATCAATGAAGGCATCTACGGGCACACCGCCATCAAGCTTCACACCGGCGAGAGGCACGGCCCGAACATCCTGCCGCGCGACATGGTGCGCGCCTTCCAGGCCGCGGTTCCCGACAGCGCCATCGTGGAGACCAACACGCTCTACCAGGGCGACCGCTACACCACCGAGCAGCACCTCGAGACGCTCAAGATCAACGGCTGGACCTTCTGCCCGGTCGACATCATGGACGCCAACGGAACCGTCAACCTTCCCGTTCGCGGCGGCAGGCACTTCAAGGAGGTGTCCATGGGCGGCTCGATCGTGAACTACGACTCGATGATCGTGCTCACCCACTTCAAGGGACACGCCATGGGCGGCTTCGGCGGCTCGATGAAGAACATCGCCATCGGCTGCGCCGACGGCCGCATCGGCAAGCAGCAGGTGCACGCCGTCAGCGACGTCAACCTCCCCTGGGACCAGTGGCCCGCCAAGGAACACCTGATGGAGACGATGAGCGAGTCGGCCAAGGCCGTGATCGACTTCTTCGGCAAGCACATCGTCTTCATCAACGTGCTGCGCCGCATGTCCGTGGACTGCGACTGCGCCGGAACCTCGGCAGCCGAGCCGACGATTCCCGACATCGGCATTCTTGCCTCGACCGACCTGCTTGCCGTTGACCAGGCCAGCTGCGACCTTGTCTACGCCAGCGCCGGCAACCACGATCTCGTCGAGCGCATCGAGTCGCGCCGCGGACTGCATCAGCTTGAATACATGCGCGAGCTCAAGATGGGAAGCGACCGCTACGCCCTAATCGAGATCTAGCGCAACACTCCGGCCGGGCCCCCTGCCGCGGCCTCATCACCTCCCTTCGCGCCGCGAGAAAAACCAGCGTTGTGCTGGCGTTTTTTCGCGGCCTTTTTTTCCCGCCTCCGGTCGGAGCGCCCGAGGCGTTCGCAGAGCGCCCCGCTACAATCTCTCTTCGATTGCCAGCAACGCTTTTTTTTCCACCAGCCGCACTCTCCATGGAAGTCTCCCACTCGCTCAAATCCGCCTTCATCCCGCACGCCGTCGCCGTCGTCGGCGCCAGCGACCGGGAGGGAAGCCGGGGCACCTATGTCTGGAACGGCGTCATGAACGGGCGCCGTGCACTTGAGGCCTATCCGGTCAATCCCAAGTACAAGTACATCGGCGTGACGCCCTGCTGGGCCTCGCTCTCCGAGCTGCCTGCAAAGATTGACCTGGCGGTGATCACAACGCCGGCGCGCACGGTGACGGGACTTCTCAAGGAGTGCGGCAAGCTCGGCATTGCCAACGTGCTGCTGTGCCCGGGCGACGACACCTTCACCCGCGACCGCATCTGGCGCCGGGACATCGCGCAGACTGCGGCGGAAAACGGCCTGCGCCTCATCGGCCCCTTCTCAATGGGCATCATGCGTCCCTCGATCGGACTCAACGTCAGCTACTGGCCGCAGCTTGCCGAAACCGGACCCGTGGCGCTCATCAGCCAGTCCGGGGCGCTCACCGCCTGCATCCTCGACACCGCCTCGCGCGGCACGGCCGGCTTTTCGAGCATCATCTCAAGCGGCCTGGAAAGCGACGTGTCGCTTGCCGAAATGATCGACTTCTTTGTCGAGGATCCGGAAACGGGCATCATCGCGCTTCAGATCGACACGCTCTACCACCCGCGCCCCTTTCTGTCAGCCGTGCGCGCGGCCTCGCGCAAGAAGCCCGTGGTGGTGCTCAAGGCCGGCCGCGGGCCGTCGGCCGAGCGGGTCACCGCCAGCCACCTGTGCTCCGTGCAGGGCAGCGACGAGGCCCTTGACGCGGCCCTTGCGCGTGCGGGCGCCGTGCGCTGCAGCCGCATCGAGGAGTTCTGCGCCACGCTCGAGGTGCTCGCCTGCGGCCGCGCTCCGCGCGCCGGGCGTCTGGCCGTGCTTGCCAACGGCATCGGTTTTGCGGCGCTCGCCGGCGACGCCTGCGACGCCGCAGGCGTGCGCCTGTCGGAATTTTCCGGCGGCATGCAGCGCACGCTCAACAAGCTGCTCGGCCCGGCAAGTCCCATTCTCAATCCCCTGGCGCTCGGCTCGGACGCCACGCCTGAGGCCTTTGCCCGGGCGCTTGATCTGGCGCTTGCTGACGACGGCACCGATGCCGTTCTGGTCTCCGTGGCCCCCTCGGCGCTGATGAGTACGCCGCGCACGGCGCAGCTGCTGTCCGAATCCGCATCAAAAAGCTTCAAGCCCGTGCTTGTGAACTGGACCTCGGACGCTCCCGACGCCGAAATGCGGCTTGCCTTCAAGCGCTGCCGGCTGCCGTGCATCAGCACGCCGGATCTGGCCGCCCGCGCCTTTGCCAACCTGGTGCGCTGCGAGGAGCTCAAGCAAAAGCGCCTGGCCCCGCCGCCGGAGGGAAGCGACTACACCGAGGCCAAGCTTGACGTGGCGCGCGCCGTCATTGCAGACGCACGCGCGCGCTCGCAGCACATTCTCAACGATGAGCAGACCGTGCAGCTGCTGTCGGCCTTCGGCATCCGGTCGCTTCCGGCAAGCTTTGCCGACACGCCCGAGGCGGCCGTGGCGGCGGCAAGGCGCATCGGCTTTCCGGTGGCGCTCAAGATCTCGGCCGACGGCATCGGACACAAGACTGACGTGGGCGGCGTTTTGCTCAACGTGCTCACCGAGTCTGCCGTCGCCGAGGGGTTCCGGGACATCCGCGGGCAGCTCGCCCGGATGGCGCCGATGGCGCGCTTCAAGGGCGTGTTCGTGCAGAAGATGGCCGACATGCCGCACGCGCGCGAAATCTGCATCGGCGCCGACACCGATCCGGTGTTCGGTCCCGTGATCTCGTTTTCGGCGGGCGGCCGCACCGGGGAAATCTTCTCCGAGCGCACGCTTGCCCTTGCGCCGCTGACCGAGCCGATGGCCCGGGACATGATCGCGCGCCACCCGATGTCGGCCTCGCTCGGGGCCTTTCGCGGCATGCCGCCCTGCTGCCGCGACGAGCTCGAGCGCGCTCTTTTGAAGCTCTCGGCGCTCATGAGCGAAATTCCGGCTGCGGCGCACGTGGCGATCAATCCCCTGCTCGTCGATGAAAACGGGCTTGTGGCGCTTGACGCATCGGTGTCGCTGTGCGCGCGCAAGGCCGCACCCGACGCGGACTACTCGCACATGCTGATCGCCCCCGCGCCCGTCTACGAGCGGCACGACTTTAAGAGCAAGTCCGGCCTCATGCAGCTGCGCTGCATCAGGCCCGACGACTTTGCGGCCGAAAAGCGCCTGCTCGGGCGGCTCTCGGACAAGAGCGCGCGCATGCGCTTTCACAAGTCCGCCCACGAGGTGACCGACGACGAGATCGTGGACTTCACGCAGATCGACCAAGACCGGGAGGCGGCCTTCGTCATCGTCGACAACAGCCGCGTTTCGCCTGAAATTCACGGCGCCGGACGCATTTTTGCCGTCCCGGGCTCGCAGAGCGCCGAGTTCGGCATCCTCATCGAGGACGTCTTTCAGCGCGCGGGTCTCGGATCCGTGCTCATGCAGGCCCTTGAGGACGAGGCGCGCCGCCGCGGCTGCAGGCGCATCCTGGGATACGTACTAAAGGGCAATGACGCCATGGCCGGGTTCATGTCAAGCCGCGGCTACCGCGCCGCGGACTGCCCGGGCGATGCCAACTCGCTCATCTACGAGCTCGTACTCGACAAGCCGGGCTCTTGAGATTGATCCATCAAACTTCTGACGACATCACAATACGCACCATGCCTCTTCACGAAACACTGCACGAGCACGTTCTGACCCTTGAAATTTCGCACCCCGAGCGGCGCAACACGCTTGACGCGGCCATGCTCGAGGCTCTGGCCGGCGCCTTCGTCCGCGCCTCGCAAGACCCTGACGTGCGCGCCGTCCTTGTGCACGCGCAGCCGGGAATCTTCTCGGCCGGCTCAGACATCGCCCAGGAGATGGATGCCGGGTCCGGCTACGAGGAAAAGGGCCGGGAGCTGGTGCAGGCGATTGCCGCCTGCAGCAGGCCGGTCGTCGCCTGCGTCGAGGGTCCGGCCGTCGGCCTTGCCGTGACGATGCTCTACTACTGCGACCTTGTCTATGCCTCGCCGCAGGCGCTCTTCTCGCTTCCGGCAACGGCCCTCGGCCTTGTCCCGGGGCTCGGGGCAACCTATCTGGCGCTCTCGCAGGCGGGCTACCACAAGGCGGCCGAAAAGATTCTTCTCTCCGAGCCGATCACGGCCGAGGAGGCGCTTGCCATGCGGCTTGTCAGCGGGCTCTTTCCCAACGAGGAGGTCCGCGCGCAGGCGCAGGCCAGGGCCGAGCGCCTTGCCCGCCTGTCGCCAGCGGCCGTGCAGGCCGCCAAGGCGCTGCTGAGCGCCGCGCTTGAAGCGCCCCTGTCGACGAGCCGCGCCCTTGAGGAGGAGGCGCTCAGGACGCTTCGCGCAAGTCCCGAGGCCCGGGAGGCCTGCAGCGCCTTTCTCGAGGGCCGCAAGCCGAGGTTCTGAGCCCTTCTTCTGAAGCTTCCAATTTCCCTACGCAACCGGAGCACCCAACATGCGCGTCCTTCTGACGGGCGGCACGGGCTTCATCGGCTCACACACGGCCGTGGAGCTTCTTGCCGCAAACCACGACGTCTTCATCTGCGACAACCTCTGCAACAGCTCGCGGGAGACGCTCACGGCCATTGAGTCGATCACCGGCAGGCGCCCCGTCTTCTTTGAAAGCGACATTCGCGACGCAAGGGCCATGCGCGGCATTCTCGGCGACAACGGGATTGAGGCCGTGATTCACTTTGCGGGCCTCAAGGCCGTGGGCGAGAGCTGCGTCAAGCCCCTTGCCTACTACGACAACAACGTCTCGGGCACGGTGACGCTTCTTGAGGCGATGCAGGCGACGGGCTGCCGCACGCTCATCTTCTCAAGCTCCTCGACCGTATACGGCACCCCGCAGAAACTGCCGCTCACCGAGGATCACCCCGTGGGCGGCGTCACCAACCCCTACGGGCGCACAAAGCTCATCATTGAGAAAATCCTGGCCGATCTCTGTGCGGCCGACGCCGAATTCTCTGCCGTGTGCCTGCGCTACTTCAACCCGATCGGTGCGCACCCCTCCGGGCTGATCGGAGAAAATCCCAACGGCATTCCCAACAACCTTCTGCCCTACGTGGCGCGCGTGGCCGCGGGCGTGCTCAAGGAGGTCAACGTCTTCGGCGACGACTATCCGACGCCTGACGGCACGGGCGTGCGCGACTACATCCACGTCATGGATCTTGCACGCGGCCATGCCCTGGCGCTGCAGTATGCCGCCGGCCGCAGCGGCTGGGACGCCATCAACCTGGGCACCGGGAAGGGCTACAGCGTGCTCGAAATCATCCGCGCCTTTGAAAAGGCCTGCGGACATCCGGTTGCCTACCGCATTGCGCCGCGGCGTGCGGGCGACATCGCCGCCAACTGGGCTGATCCCTCCAAGGCGCAGCGGCTTCTGGGCTGGAGGGCCGAGCGCGGCCTTGAGGACATGTGCGCCACGGCCTGGAACTTCCAGCAGCGCCTTTTGAGCGGCAAATAAAAAATGCCGGCCGTCATGTTCGCCGCGAGGCGAAGCATGCAGCCGGCATTTCAGGGCCCTGCGCCCGAGGATTCGGGCGCGTGCAGCGAGAGCAGTTACTCGGCCTTGGCCTCCGTCTTGGCTTCCTCAACAGCCTCGACTTCCTGAACGCGCTCGGTGAGCTCCATGTAGGCCATGGGAGCGTTGTCGCCCACGCGATAGCCCATCTTCAGGATGCGGGTGTAGCCGCCGTTGCGGTTGGCAAAGCGCGGGCCAAGCACGTTGAAGAGCTTGGTGACCATTTCGCGGTCGCGCAGACGGTTGAAGGCGAGACGGCGGTTGGCAACCGTGTCCGTCTTGCCCAGGGTGATCATGGGCTCAACCACGCGGCGCAGCTCCTTGGCCTTGGGAAGGGTGGTCTTGATGGCTTCGTGACGGATGAGCGAGTTCATCATGTTGCGAAGCATCGCGAGACGATGCGCAGAGGTGCGGTTGAGTTTGCGAAGACCAGAACGATGACGCATTTTTAAAGTTTCCTATGAATGTCTTTGACCGGCTCGGCGGCCCCCGGAGGGACTTTTGAGCGGTCTCCCGACTCTTCGATCCGAGGGACGGCGCAATTGCCGTCCACGGCGGGCGGGTTGTGGTTTGTCGAAAGGTTTGAAGTGTACACCATTTTGACGACACTTCAAGAAAAAACAAAAGAAATCAATGCGCCCGCACGCCGCCCGAAGCAAGACCCCGGGCGGCGGCCGCTGCAT
Source organism: uncultured Duodenibacillus sp. (assembly GCA_944390745.1). Lineage (GTDB taxonomy): Bacteria > Pseudomonadota > Gammaproteobacteria > Burkholderiales > Burkholderiaceae_F > Duodenibacillus. Next base: position 55,600 of record CALXQK010000007.1, read on the forward strand.
GCGGCCGCAGGGGCGCGGTGCCGCTTGACTAGTGCTCGAGACTGGCGGGCGGCCAGTTCTCGAGGCGCATGCCGAGCGTCAGGCCGTGGGCGGCAAGCACTTCCTTGATTTCGTTGAGCGACTTGCGGCCCAGATTCGGGGTCTTGAGCAGCTCGTTTTCCGTGCGCTGGATCAGATCGCCGATGTAGTAGATGTTCTCGGCCTTGAGGCAGTTGGCGCTGCGAACCGTCAGCTCGAGGTCGTCGACCGGGCGCATCAGGATCGGATCGAGCGGCGGCGGAACATCCTCCTGCTCCTGCTGGTCAACCTCGGCCTCGGTGCGGATCGAGCCGAAGATCGACAGCTGGTCCTGCAGGATGTGCACGGCCTGCTTGAGGGCGTCCTCGGGGCTGATGACGCCGTTGGTCTCAATCGTCATCTCGAGCTTGTCAAGGTCGGTGCGCTGCGCGACGCGGGCGGCGGACACCGAGTAGGCGACGCGGCGCACGGGCGAGAAGCTGGCATCCATGATGATGCGGCCGATCGTCTGCTTGCTGTAGTCGTCGCGGAAGGCGCGCATGTCGCCGGGCTGGTAGCCGCGGCCGCTTTCAACGCGCACCTGCATGTCGAGCTTGCCGCCGGAGAGGTTGGCGATGACATGGTCCGGATTGAGAACGGTCACGTCGTGCGGCAGCTCAAAGTCAGAGGCCTTCACGGGGCCGGTGCCGGACTTCGACAGGCGAAGCATGACGTCCTCGCGGCCGCCCTCGAGCTTGAAGATCACGCCCTTGAGATTGAGAAGGATGTCGACCACGTCCTCGATGACGCCGTCGATCTGGGAGTACTCGTGAACCACGCCGACAATGGTGGCCTCCGTCGGGGCGTAGCCCACCATCGAGGCCAGCAGAATGCGGCGCAGCGCGTTGCCGAGCGTGTGGCCGTAGCCGCGCTCAAAGGGTTCGAGCGTGATGACGGCAAGGTTGGGGTTCTTTTCGTCGATGACGGCCTCAACCGTCGTCGGCTTCAAGAGCGTCGTGTTAGCCATGTGTGTGATTTCCTCTTTCAATACCCTCGGCTCGTTACACCGATAAGGCTGAATGGTTGGAAAAATTTCGGGGGTTTGAAAAATAGCGACGCGTCCGGCACCCCGAAAAGAGCCGGACGCTGAGAATTCGTCGGGCCGTCCGGACCGGGCGCTGCACTACAGGGCCCGGCGCGAACGGCGCCGTCAACCAGATTAACGCGAATAGTATTCGACGACGAGTGCCTCGTTGATGTCGCCCGTGATGTCCTCGCGGGCGGGCGCGTTCTTGAACGTGCCCTCCATCTTCTTGGCATCCACGCTCACCCAGGCCGGGAAGCCGTTCTGGCCGGCCAGATCAAGCGCTTCAATGATGCGGGTCTGCTTCTTGGCGGACTCGCGAACGGAGATGACGTCACCGGCCTTCACGCTGTAGGACGGGATGTTGCACTTCTTGCCGTTGACGAGGATCGCGCAGTGGCTCACGAGCTGGCGCGCTTCAGCACGCGTCGAGCCGAAGCCCATGCGATAGACGACGTTGTCAAGGCGGCTTTCGAGCAGGGCAAGCATGATTTCACCCGTGTTGCCGGTGCGGCGGCTTGCTTCTGCATAGTAGCGGCGGAACTGGCGCTCGAGGACGCCGTAGATACGCTTGATCTTCTGCTTTTCACGCAGCTGCGTACCGTAGTCCGAGAGACGCTGCCCGGAGGTCTTGCCGTGCTGGCCGGGCTTGACGCCGGAATCCTTGACCTTGGAGTCGAAGGAACGGCGGGCGCTCTTCAGATTGAGGTCGGAACCCTCGCGGCGCGAGAGCTTCAACTTGGGACCGAGATATCGTGCCATTTTATCTGTTACCTCTTCTATCCTGCGGATCAGACCGCATTGAGTTCGCGATTGACGATATTTGCAACGCAAACGCAGGATACGAATTTCAATGTTTTGTCAATTACACGCGACGACGCTTGGAGGGGCGAACACCGTTGTGAGGAATCGGCGTGACGTCCTGGATGCTGGTGACGCGAATGCCGAGGGCATTGAGCGCACGCACGCTGGACTCGCGGCCGGGGCCGGGCCCCATGATGCGGACTTCGACGTTCTTCAAACCGTATTCAAGAGCGATCTTGCCGGCGTGTTCGGCAGCCACCTGGGCGGCGAACGGCGTGGACTTGCGGGAGCCCTTGAAACCCTGGGCGCCGGCCGACGAGGCGGCCACGGCATTGCCCTGGCGGTCGGTGATGGTGATGATGGTGTTGTTAAACGACGCATGCACGTGGGCGATGCCTTCGGTCACAACCTTCTTCACCTTCTTGCGGGCGCGGGTGGCCTGCTGAGACTTGGGAGCCATAGTGTACCTTCAGGATGAGTTACTTCTTGAGCGCCACACCAGCCTTGCGCGGGCCCTTGCGGGTGCGGGCGTTGGTGCGGGTGCGCTGACCGCGGACCGGCAGGCCGCGGCGATGACGGAAGCCGCGATAGGTGCCGAGGTCGATCAAGCGCTTGATCGAGAGCTGAACTTCGCGGCGCAGGTCACCTTCAACGGTGTACTTGCCGACCGCGTCGCGGATCTTTTCGAGTTCCGCGTCCGTCAGATCCTTGACCTTCTTGGAATATTCAATGCCGCAGGAGTCCAAAATCTCCTTGGCACGCGGGCGGCCGATGCCATAGATGGCAGTCAGGCCGATCACGGCGTGCTGATTCGGCGGAATGTTGATACCGGCGATACGAGCCATTTGTATTTACCTCATTAGCCTTGACGCTGCTTGTGACGCGGGTCCTCGCAGATCACGCGCACAACGCCTTTGCGCTTAATGATCTTGCACTTGCGGCACATTTTCTTGACCGAAGCGTTAACCTTCATTGTTCATCTCCAGCCCCCGTCCTGTCCGGACGAGGACGTTCTATAAAGAGTGCCAACACGGGGAAAGGACGGAATTTTATCCGTTTTTTCCAAAAAAACAAGCCTCTGCACTGTTGCGTTTGCACGAATGGGACGTAGTGCATCCCCTCGCCGCCCCAGTGCTGGGGAGTTCGAAGGGTCGCGCACACAAGATCCTGTGCCGCAGCCCCTCGCCTTCTTTTTTCAGAACCGTCCCCGTGAAGCGGGCTGCACTCTGGTTGGGATGCAACCCCTCAGCGGCACCGGTTGTTGCGGCCACGGAGTCTCTGGAAAATCAGAGTCCGGAGCCAAAGCCCTTGAAGTTGGTCTTCTTGAGCAGATTTTCATACTGGTGCGACATCATGTAGGCCTGGACCTGATTCATGAAGTCCATCGTCACGACCACCACAATCAGCAGCGAGGTGCCGCCGAAGTAGAACGGAACGTTGAAGCGCAGATTCAGGAATTCGGGCACAAGGCACACGAACGTCAGGTAGGCAGCGCCGCCGAGCGTCAGGCGCACAAGCACCTTGTCGATGTAGCGGGCCGTCTGCTCGCCCGGACGAATGCCCGGAACGAACGCACCACTCTTTTTCAAATTCTCCGCGGTCTCCTTCGGGTTGAAGACAAGCGCCGTGTAGAAGAACGCAAAGAAAATAATCAAAGCCGCGTAAAGAAGGGTGTACAGCGGCTGGCCGGGGCTCAGGGCCGCGGCCAGGTCGCGGATCCAGCGCGTGGAGTCGCCGCTTGTAAACCACCCGGCGAGCGTGGCAGGAAACAGGATCAGCGACGAAGCAAAGATCGGGGGAATCACACCCGACATGTTCATCTTAAGCGGCAGGTACGAGGCCTGGCCGCCGTAGATCTTGTTGCCGATCTGCCGGCGCGCGTAGTTCACGGTGATGCGGCGCTGTCCGCGCTCGATGAAGACCACGAAGGCCGTCACGAGCACGACGACGGCAATCACGAAGATCGCAGCCAGCGGCGAGATGGCGCCCGTGCTCACAAGCTGGAACAGTCCGCTTGCGGCGTTGGGCAGGCCCGCCACGATGCCTGCGAAGATGATGATCGAAATGCCGTTGCCGAGGCCGCGCTCGGTGATCTGCTCGCCGAGCCACATCAGGAACATGGTGCCCGTCACGAGGCTCACCGCACACGTGAAGCGGAACATGTAGCCCGGATTGATCACCAGGCCGGCCTGGGTTTCCAGCGCAACCGCGATGCCGACAGCCTGAAAGAAGCCCAGCGCGAGCGTGCCGTAGCGCGTGTACTGGGTGATCTTGCGGCGGCCGGCATTGCCTTCCTTGCGCAACGCTTCAAGACTCGGCAGCACGTACGACAGCATCTGCATGATGATCGATGCAGAGATGTAGGGCATGATGCCGAGCGCAAAGACCGAGAAGCGCGACAGAGCGCCACCGGAGAACATGTTGAACAGCCCGAGAATGCCGCCCTGCTGCTCGCTGAAGAGCTGGCGAAGCATGTCGGGATCGATGCCCGGCACCGGCACATGCGCACCGATGCGGTACACCACTAGAGCGAGCAGGAGGAAGATCAGGCGACCCTTGAGGTCGCCGTACTTCGCCCAACCCGTCGGTTTCGTCGTACTGGGGCTGGTCGCCACGTCTCTATCCTTAAAGCGTTGGTTGACCTAAAGAATTAGGCTTCCACGGTGCCGCCGACAGCCTCGATGGCAGCCTTGGCACCCTTGGTGACGCCCAGACCGCGCACCGTCACCTTGCGGGTGATGGCGCCCGAGAGAATCACGCGGGCGTCCTGCGCGAGGATCGAGACGACGCCGGCCTGCTTGAGGGCGGCCAGGTCGATCACATCCACGGGCATGGCTTCAAGTTCATTGAGACGCACGACTTCCACGAAGCGACGCGTCAGCGACGTAAAGCCGCGCTTGGGCAGGCGGCGATGCAGCGGCATCTGGCCGCCTTCAAAACCGACCTTGTGGAAGCCGCCGGCACGGGACTTCTGACCCTTGTGGCCGCGGCCGGCGGTCTTGCCCCAGCCGGAGCCGACGCCGCGGCCGATGCGATGCGCGGCCTTCTTGGCGCCTTCATTGGGCTTGATGGTATTCAAACGCATTTTCTTGTTCCTTCCTGGATCATTCAACGCGCAGCAGGAACGCCACCTTGGTGATCATTCCGCGTACGGCAGGCGTGTCCTCGAGCTCACGCGTCTGGTGCAGCTTCTTGAGGCCCAGACCGAGCAGCGTGGCGCGATGCTTCTCGCCCGTGCCGATGGGGCTCTTGACGAGCGTGACCTTCACGGTCTTCTTGGTTTCGGACATGGTGTCTTGTCTCCTCGATTAAGCCGTGAGCTCCTCGACCGTCTTGCCGCGCTTGGCGGCGATGTCGGCCGGAGAGTGCAGGTTGCCGAGCGCGTTGAGCGTCGCACGAACCATGTTGTACGGGTTGGTGGAGCCGTAGGCCTTCGCAAGCACGTTGCGCACGCCGACGGCGTCGAGCACGGCGCGCATCGGGCCGCCGGCGATCACGCCGGTACCTTCAGCGGCGGGCATGAGCAGCACGCGGCTCGCACCGTGATGTCCCTCAACGGTGTGGAAGATGGTGCCGTTGTTGAGCGGAACCTTCTTCATGCTCTTGCGGGCGCGTTCCAAGGCCTTGCTCACGGCGGCCGGGACTTCGCGGCTCTTGCCGGTGCCCATGCCGATGGAGCCGTTGCCGTCGCCGGCAACCGTCAGAGCGGCGAAAGCCAGAATGCGGCCGCCCTTCACGACCTTGGTGACGCGGTTCACCGAGATCATCTTTTCGCGAATGCCGTCATCGATTTCTTCGACGGCGTTCTTCTTGTCAACCTTAGCCATAAGCCTCGATTCCTATTAGAACTTGAGGCCGGCTTCGCGCGCGGCCTCGGCCAGCGCGGCAACGCGGCCGTGGTAACGATAACCAGAGCGGTCAAAGGCGCAGGATTCGATTCCAGCGGCCTTGGCCTTCTCAGCCAGACGTGCGCCAACGATCTTGGCGGCGGCGATGTTGCCGCCGTTCTTGCCTTCGGCGGCGAGCTTGGCGCGCACTTCGGCCTCAGCCGTGGAGGCGCTCACCAGGACGCGGTCACCGGAAGCCGAGATGATGCTGGCGTAGATATGAAGATTGGTGCGATGCACCGACAGACGATTGACCTTCTGCAGCTTGATGCGGGCGCGAGTAGCACCGGCGCGGCGCAGGCGGTTTTCCTTTTTGTTGATCATAATCTCACGACCCCGCTTTACTTCTTCTTGGTTTCCTTGATCACCACGCGTTCATCGGCGTAGCGGATGCCCTTGCCCTTGTAGGGTTCGGGAGCACGGTAGCTGCGGATCACGGCGGCCGTCTGACCGACCTTCTGCTTGTCGGCGCCCTTGACGACGATTTCCGTCTGGCTCGGGGTTTCGACCGTCACGCCCTCGGGCATGACGTGCTCGATCGGGTGCGAGAAGCCGAGCTGCAGATTGAGCTTGTTGCCCTGGGCCTGGGCGCGATAGCCCACGCCGACGAGCGTGAGCTTCTTCTCAAAGCCCTTGCTGACGCCCTTGTTCATGTCCGCCACGAGCGCGCGCATCGTGCCGACATTGGCATTGGACTCGCGGGTCTGCTCGAGCTGGACGAACTTCAGAACATTGCCTTCCTGCTCGATCGACACGCGCGGCAGGACATGCACCTTCACTTCACCCTTGGGGCCCTTCACCGTGATGAAGCCGTCGGCGATGGCCGCGGTCACGCCCTGGGCGAGCTCAACGGGATGCTTACCAATACGAGACATATTGCACCTCCCGATTAAGCGACGTAGCAGAGCACTTCACCACCGATGCCGGCAGCGCGGGCCTTGCGGTCGGTCATCACGCCCTTCGGGGTCGAGACGATCGCAATGCCCAGGCCGTTCATCACCTGGGGAATGGACTCATGGTTTTTGTAAATGCGCAGACCAGGGCGCGAAACGCGCTCGATGCGCTCGATCACGGGACGGCCCGCGTAATACTTCAAACCGATATGCAGTTCGGGCTTGCCTTCATTGGCAACGACGGTGAAGCCGTCAATGTAGCCCTCGTCCTTGAGAACCTGCGCGATGGCAACCTTGAGCTTGGAGCTCGGCATCACGACTTCGGCCTTGTCGACGATCTGCCCGTTGCGGATACGGGTCAGCATATCGGCGATCGGATCACTCATACTCATGTCAGTAATCTCCTCGCTTACCAGCTGGCCTTGATCAGGCCGGGAATGTCACCACGCATGGCCGCATCGCGGATCATGCCGCGGGCCAGGCCGAACTTGCGGAACGTGCCGCGCGGACGACCGGTCAGGCCGCAGCGGTTGCGCAGACGCACGGGGCTTGCATTGCGGGGCAGAGCCTGCAGCGCAAGACGGGCTTCGTAGCGTTCTTCCATCGAGCGGGAAGCGTCATTGATAATTGCCTTGAGGGCGGCGCGCTTGGCAGCGAACTTGGCAACGGTGGCTTCGCGCTTGTGTTCGCGGTTAATCAGAGATAACTTCGCCATTTGTTTTGCACCTATCTCAATTGCGGAACGGGAAGTTGAAACCGGCGAGAAGAGCCTTGGCCTCTTCGTCGGTCTTCGCCGTCGTCGTGATGGAAATGTTCAGACCACGGATCGCGTCGATCTTGTCGTACTCGATTTCCGGGAAGATGATCTGCTCCTTGAGGCCGATGTTGTAATTGCCGCGGCCGTCGAATGCGCGTCCGGAAACACCACGGAAGTCGCGCACGCGCGGGAAGGCAATCGTCACCAGGCGGTCGAGGAAGTCATACATGCGCTCGCCGCGCAGGGTCACCATGCAGCCGATGGGCATGTTCTCGCGAATCTTGAAGTTCGCGATAGCCTTGCGGGTGCGGGTGATGGCGGGCTTCTGGCCGGCGATCTTGGTCATGTCGGCAACGGCGTTGTCGATCATCTTCTTGTCGTTCACGGCTTCACCGACACCCATGTTGAGGGTGATCTTGGTGATGCGGGGAACCTGCATGAGCGTCGTGTAGCCGAACTTCTTGGAGAGCTCGGGAACAATCTTCTCACGGTACAGAGTCTGGAAACGGCTCATTGTCCTTACTCCTTAGGCCTTGGCGCCGACCACGGCGCCATTGCTCTTGAACACGCGGACCTTCTTGCCGTCGACTTCCTTGAAGCCGACGCGGTCGCCCTTGCCGGTGGCAGGGTTCAAGAGCATCACGTTGGACTGATCAATCGGGAGGGTCTTGTCGATGATGCCGCCCTCGACACCCGCCATCGGGTTGGGACGAACACACTTCTTGACGACATTGACGCCTTCCACAATGATGTGGCGGTCGTCCACGCGGGCCGTCACAATACCCTTGACGCCCTTATCCTTGCCGGCGATGACGATGACTTCGTCACCTTTACGGATGCGCTGCATCTGTCGGCCTCCTTAAATGACTTCGGGAGCAAGAGACACGATCTTCATGAACTTCTCGGTGCGCAGTTCACGCGTCACCGGTCCGAAGATACGGGTGCCCACAGGCTCCAACTTCGAGTTGAGCAGAACGACGGCGTTGCCATCGAAACGGACCAGGGAGCCGTCAGGGCGGCGAACGCCCTTGGCGGTGCGGACCACAACGGCGTTGTAGACCTCGCCCTTCTTCACGCGGCCGCGGGGAGCGGCCTCCTTGACCGTAACCTTGATGACGTCACCGATGTTTGCATAGCGGCGCTTGGAGCCGCCCAACACCTTAAAACACATCACTGAACGCGCACCGGTATTGTCGGCGACGTCCAGTCTGCTTTGCATCTGAATCATGGCTTGTGAATTCCAACTTATTCCGTAGTACGGATAGTATTGGTCCCGTTCGGGAGAAAGACCACGACGAACCGCGTCTCCAGGAAAACCGACCGGCTGCCTTGGTCAACAAGGTGCGGCTGGCAGAGACGCAGGCCCGTGAGGCCCTGAACTTTCGACGCAAACGCCGACCCCGTCGGGGTCGGCATTTACGCGAGTGCGCAAGTATATCGGATTAACCGACAGCTTGCAAATTTTAGTCGACGATGGTCGCGGACTAGATGACCACAGCCTTTTCGAGGACGCGGGTCACCGTCCAGGCCTTGGTCTTGGAGATCGGACGGGTCTCGGCGATCTCCACGCGATCACCCACGCCGCACTGGTTCGTCTCGTCGTGAGCATGATACTTCTTGCTCTCGACGACATACTTGCCGTACAGGGGGTGCTTGACGCGACGCTCCACGAGGACCGTCACGGTCTTGTCCATCTTGTCGCTCGTCACCGTCCCGATGAGGGTGCGGGTGAGCTTGGTCTTTTCAACGTTATTTTCGGTCATTTCGCAGCCGCCTTCTGAGCGAGAATCGTGCGAACGCGCGCGATGTCACGACGCGTCGTGCGCAGCTGATTCGAGTTCTGGAGCTGTTGCGTAGCCTTCTGAACGCGCAGCTTGAAGTGCGTGGTCAAGAGCTCGTTCAACTCCTTCTTGAGCGCGGCCTCATCCATGGCGCGCAGTTCTTTTGCTTTCATGTCCGTCTCTCCTTACATGCCGATCTGGCGGACAACGAACTTCGTCTTCAGAGGCAGCTTCGCGGCAGCCAGAGCAAAGGCTTCGCGGGCGAGCTGTTCATCGACGCCGTCCATTTCATAGATAACACGGCCCGGCTGGACAAGCGCGACCCAGTATTCCGGGTTGCCCTTGCCGTTGCCCATACGAACCTCAGCAGGCTTGCTGGAGATGGGCTTGTCCGGGAAGACGCGGATCCAGACGCGGCCGCCGCGCTTGATGTGGCGGGTGAGCGCACGACGGGCGGCTTCGATCTGACGGGCGGTCAGACGGCCGCGTTCGACCACCTTGAGGCCGAACTCACCGAAGCTCACATTGGCGCCGCGCTGCGCCAGGCCGTAGTTGCGGCCCTTCTGATCCTTGCGGTACTTAGTACGATTCGGTTGCAGCATTCTTATTCTCCGTCTTTCTTGTCAGCGGCGGGCGCTGCGGCAGCAGCACTGCGGCGGGGACGACGGGAGGCGCGTTCACCATCGGCGCCCTCTCCACGGCGGGAGCGGCGGGGACGGCGGCGGTCTTCGCGTTCGGCCGGCACGGCAGCCTCGGCGGCGTCGCCGCGGCCGAGCTTGTCGCCCTTGTAAACCCAGACCTTGACGCCGATGACGCCATAGGTCGTCTGCGCTTCAGAGAAGCCGTAGTCGATGTCGGCGCGAAGCGTGTGCAGGGGCACGCGGCCTTCACGGTACCACTCGCAGCGGGCGATTTCGGCACCGTTCAGACGGCCCGAGCTCATGATCTTGATGCCCTGGGCGCCAAGACGCATGGCGTTCTGCATGGAGCGCTTCATCGCGCGGCGGAACATCACGCGCTTTTCAAGCTGCTGGGTGATGTTGTCGGCGATCAGCTGCGCATCGAGGTCGGGACGACGGATTTCTTCGATGTTGATGTGCACGGGCACGCCAACCATCTTCTGAACTTCGGTCTTGAGCTGCTCGATGTCGGCGCCCTGCTTGCCGATCACCACGCCCGGACGGGCGGTGAAGATCGTGATGCGAGCGTTGTTGGCCGGACGCTCGATGAGAATGCGCGAAACGCTGGCGTTCTTGAGCTTCTTCTTCAGGAACTCGCGCACGCGGAGGTCTTCGCCGAGCGTGCGGGAGAACTCACGGCCGTTCGCATACCAGCGCGACGTCCAGTTGCGCGTAACAGGCAGGCGAAAGCCGGTAGGATTAATTTTCTGACCCATGGTCCACCTTCCTTTTACTTGTCGCCGACGGTCACGAAGATGTGAGCCGTCTGCTTGCAGATACGCGTACCGCGGCCCTTGGCGCGGGCGCCGAAGCGGCGCAGCGTCGTGGCCTTTTCCACGTAGATCTT
>CALXQK010000008.1 GCA_944390745.1 uncultured Duodenibacillus sp.
ACATTTCGATTGACTCGATCAACGCGCACCGCGTGCAGGCGGGCTCGATGCTGGAGTTCCTGCCGGCATCTAACCTCCGGCCCTACCTGGGGCTTACGGTGGAGCAGACGATCGCTGCTGAGGCCAGCGGCACCGCGACCGACGCCAAGGGAACGATGGACTTGAACGCAAGCGACCTTGAGGGCACGACGGGCATTCTGTCGGCGGGCTGGACGTACTCTGCGGGGTCCTTCTCCACGGAGCTGGGGCTGAATGGCTACGCCGGCACCCGCAACGGCTTCTCCGGACAGATTCAGGCCAGCTGGACGTTCTAAAAGCCTGTCAAGGGGATCGGAAAGGGCATCGTGAAGGATCCGGTGCCCGACCATCCTTCAGCCGGCAGCCGCCCGGGCAATTCTTCAACTCGTCATCCCCAGACAGGGTCTCGAGCTTGGGAATCGCCCGGGCGGCATTTTTTTGTCCGTACGGGGGCGACGTTGGTCATTGGTTGGAAAAATGCGACGCAAAGTGTTGACGCGCACGAGCTGGCGACTCTTCTTGTCATCGTTCTGTCATATGGTATGCCATTAGGGAGAATGCCCGAGAGCGCGTGATTACGGTCAATGCGCAGGGATTCCTTTGACGAAAATGAAGGCCGTCGCCCCTGTTCGTGTTAGGGTCAAGGAAGGTGCGAAGCCGCCCCCTGCGTTCCGGCCTGCGGGCCTGCGGCGCGCCTGACAAATATATGAGAGGAGGCGAGAGCCTTCCGAAGCAGTGCCGGGCTCTTTTTTGAACCCAAGAAAGGAAGACAAGATGGACCTCGTGAAGAACTTCAAGCTCCATGCTCTGGCGCTCGTCGTGGTCATCATTGCCGAGATGATCGGCGTGATCCGCTTCGGGCTTGTGATGTTTCTGCCGCTTTTCTATGCGCTCGTGATCGGCGGCATTCTGAGCTACCCCTCCTTCAAGATCATGAAGCTCCCGGAGATGGACCGCGCCTCGCGCATCCTCTCGGTGGGCATGCTCATTCTCGTGACGAAGATCGGACTTGGGATCGGCCCCAACCTTGAGATGCTCTCGCACTCGTCTCTGGCGCTTCTTGTGCAGGAGTTCGGCCACTTCTTCGGCACGCTCGTCTTCGGACTTCCGGTGGCGTTTCTCGTGGGCATGAAGCGCGAGGCGATCGGTGCGTGCTACTCGATTGACCGCGAGCCCAACATCGCCATCATCGCCGAGCGCTACGGCCTGGATTCTCCCGAGGGACGCGGCGTCATGGGCATGTACATCTGCGGCACGGTCTTCGGCGCCCTGTGGGTGTCCATTCTTGCCGGCGTCATCGCGCAGCTTGGAATCTTTCATCCGCACTCGCTTGCCATGGGCGCGGGCATCGGCAGCGCCTCCATGATGGCCGCCTCCACGGCCTCCATCGTGGCCGTGCATCCCGAATGGTCGGAGACGGTGCAGGCCTATGCGGCTGCGGCCAACCTTCTGACCACGGTCTTCGGCATCTACTTTGCGCTTTTCATTTCGCTTCCCGTGACCGTCAAGGTCTACGAGTGGCTCGATCGACTGCGCGGAGGCAAAAGGGCCTGAGACAGGCCCTCTGAAGGCGCAGGGCCCCCTGGGACTCGCGCCGCAGACGCCCTCAACAACGCAGAAACGATTGAGAACAACGCAAACAAGGACGTGGAACAAGACGTCGGACAAAGGAATTTCAAGTCATGCTGATGCAGATTTTCAACAAGATGAAGGACATGGTGTTCATCCTTCTGGTGACGGGATTTTTCAGCTGGATTGCCAACATCATCAACATCAACCCGCCGCTTGCCTCAAGCGCCGTCGGCTGCCTTGTGCTCGTGGCGCTTGCGGCCGCGGGCATCTTCATTTCGCTGCTGCCGGGCTTCAACAAGCTTCCCATGGTCTTCTGGGTGTCGATCGTGGCGGTGGCGGTGTCGGTGCCGGGGTTCCCCGGCGGCGAATTCATCATGCACCACACCAACAACGTGAGCTTTCTTGCGCTGACGACGCCGCTGCTGGCCTACGCCGGCCTTTCAATCGGCAAGGACATGGAGGCCTTCAAGGGGCTGTCCTGGCGCATCATTCCGGTGGCGCTTGCCGTGGCCGCGGGCAGCTTTGTGTGCTCGACCATCCTCGCGGAGTTCATGCTTCACCTTGAGGGGGTGTTCTAAACTCACAGTCCCAGGCCGCCTGACGGCCCTTGAAGAGAGCGCCCCGGGCGGGCGCTCTCAGCTTTGGCGGCCTGCGCGGCGGCGCGCAAGGCGCGACGAACAAAAACTTTTTTCAATCAACAGCTGACGCTGGCGATTCGCGAGCCGATTCGCCGGCAAAGGATCAATGAGATGACTAGGGATGCTTTGAAGCAGCGCGTCTGCGAGGCGATCCGCGCCCGCCGAAGCGACATTGAGGCCATTGCGGCAAACATCTTCTCCGAGCCCGAGCTCGGCTACAAGGAGCAGAAGACCTCGGCTAAGGTAAAGAAAATCTTTGAGGAGATGGGGCAGACCTGCGAGACGGGATGGGCCATCACGGGGGTCAAGACCCGCATGAAGGGCGCAAGAAGTCTCAAGACCGTGGCGCTTCTGGGCGAACTTGACGCGATCGTCTGCCGCGAGCACCCGCACGCAGATCCCGCGACGGGCGCGGCGCACTGCTGCGGGCATCACATTCAGATCGCCAACATGCTCGCCGTGGCCTGGGCCTTCAAGGATGCGGGCATCATGAACGAGCTTGACGGCGACGTGGTCTTCTTTGCCGTGCCCGCCGAGGAGTACGTTGAAATCGACTACCGCAGCAAGCTGCGCGAGGCCGGAACGATCCGCTATCTCGGCGGCAAGCAGCAGCTCATTGCCGAGGGCGCCTTCGACGACGTCGACATGGCCATGCAGATGCACGCGCATCCGACGGCCAATCCCGCGGGCTACTACAACATCGGCGCAAGCTCCAACGGCTTCATCGGCAAGCTCATCACCTACCGCGGCCGCGCGGCGCATGCCGCGGGCTCGCCCGACAAGGGCATCAATGCGCTCAACGCCGCCATGCTCGGCGTCATGGGCGTCAATGCCATCCGCGAGCGCTTCCGTGAAAAGGACTACGTGCGCTTTCACCCGATCATCAATGCGGGCGGCGACCTTGTCAACGTCATCCCCGACTACGTGACGATGGAAAGCTACACGCGCGCTGCAAGCGTCGAGGCGCTCGCCGCCTGCAACAAGGACATCAACCGCGCGCTTCGCGCCGGCGCCGACGCCGTGGGCGCGACCTGCGAGATCAAGGACCTTCCGGGGTACCTGCCCCTGCGTCCCGACGAGACGCTGCGGGGCGTTCTGCGCGCCAATGCCGAGGCGGTCTTCGGCGCGCAGAACGTCGGCATTTCCGAGCACAACGCCGGCAGCACCGAGATGGGCGACGTCTCGCACATCATGCCCGTCGTGCATCCCTGGGTGGGCTGCGTCAAGGGCGTGCTGCACGGTGCGGACTTTGAGCTCGACAACACCGACGCCGCCTTTGAAAAGTCGCCCGAGGTGCTTGCGATGACGATCATCGACCTGCTCTGCGACAATGCCGCGCTGGCGCAGTCGATCTGCAGCAGCTTCAAGCCCGTGCTCACGCGCGAGAGCTACTGCAGGTTCCTCGACGACATCGCAGCCGGCAAGGACCTTTGATGTCTGCCTGCGGGAAGGCCGGGGCCGGTGATGAAAACCGGCCCCGCAGAGGCCTCGTCCCGGCAGCGGCCCCTGCAGCCGCCGCAGAAGTCCCCCTGACGGGGAGGCTGCGGCGGCTTGTTTTTTCGCCTCAGGCTGGCGAGGCGGCCGCAGGCGGGCTGGGCTGCCTGATTGCTTTTGCCCGTAAAGAGCAGGCAAATGCGGCCCGCTGACCAAGAAAGCCTGATGAAGGCTGAGCGGCCGTTTTTCATCGACAGGGCCGCGGTGATAATCTCCCTTCCCAACCCTGAACCTAAAAGAAAGACACGGTCGCGTTGACGCAGTCGAATAAATCAGGAAAAGGATAAGCCATGAAGAAGATGCGCATTGCCGTCACGGCAGACACCATGCCGGACATCTCCCACGTCACAAACCTCAAGCTTGCGCCCTTTGCGCCGCGCCAGCTCGTGGAGGTCATCGCCGAACTCGGCGCCATTCCCATCATTCTCTCCGACGTTCCCGACGCCCGGCCCGAGGACTATCTCGACGTCTTTGACGGCCTCATCATCCCGGGCGGCCCCGATGTGGATCCGCGCTTTTTCGGCGAGCAGCCCATCCGGGCGCTCGGCCGGACCAACTACAAGCGCGATGTCTTTGAAATCGGCCTGATTCAGGCCGCGCACGCCGCCGGCAAGCCCATCTTCGGCATCTGCCGCGGCTGCCAGGTCATCAACGTCGCCTTCGGCGGCACGATCTGGCAGGATCTGGCCTCGCAGTGCCCCGAGGCCTACATGCAGCACTCGCAGCAGGCCCCCGGCGGCTACCCCGTGCACGAGGTGCGCATCACCGAGGGCTCCTCGCTTTATCAGACCCTGGGCGAAGCCGCCCAGGTCAACTCCCGCCACCACCAGGCCGTGCACGCGATCGGCAAGGGCCTCAGGGTCACGGCCCGCGCCGCCGACGGCGTCGTTGAGGGCATCGAGGGCGAGACGGGAGCCTCGGTCGTGGCGGTGCAGTGGCATCCCGAGAACATGTGGCCCGAGCATGAGGAAATGAAGCGGCTCTTTGCCGACTTCATCGAACGCGTCCGTGCGGCCGCCTGAGCGCGGCTCTACGGCGTTTGATGACATCGGTTTCCTTTCAAGGAGCTAAAAATGCAGCCGCTCAAACATAAGCTTGGGCTCTGGAGCATCATTCTTCTCGGCATCAACGGCATCATCGGCTCGGGCGTCTTTCTGCTGCCCAACAAGGCGATGGATCTCTTCGGGCCCTGGAGCCTTCTGGTGCTGGTCTTCGACATGGTGCTTGCGCTTTGCATTGCGCTGTGCTTTGCCGAGGCAAGTTCGCTATTCAAGGACACGGGCGGGCCCTACATCTTTGCCAAGGAGGCCTTCGGCGACTTCGTGGGCTACGAGGTGGGGTTCATCACGTGGGCCACGCGCATCATCGCCTTTGCGGCCATGAGCGTGGGATTTGCCACGGCCGTTCTCGGCATCTTTCCCGAGTGGAACTCAGTTCTCATGAAGAACGTGATCTCCATGGGGGTGATCGCCGTGCTGTCGATTCTGAACCTCTGCGGCGTTCAGCCCTTCAAGGTGGTTCAAAACATCATCACGATCGGCAAGGTGGTTCCGCTGGTGCTCTTCATCGTCATCGGTATCTTCTTCATCGACTTCGGCAACTTCACGGCGCCGCCTGAGACGACGTACTCGATGGAGACCTTCGGCAGCGCCGCCATCCTGCTTTTCTACGCCTTCACGGGCTTTGAAGGCATCTGCGTGGCCGCAGGCGACATGAAGGATCCCAAGCGCGACCTTCCCTGGGCGACGGTTCTGACGCTTGCGTTCTGCTCGGCGGTCTACTTCCTGCTTCTGGCAATCTGCATCGGCGTCATGGGCCCGGCCCTGGCCGAGAGCAGCGTTCCGGTGCAGGACGCCTTTGCGCGCATCTGCGGCCCCGTGGGCGGCTGGATCATCGCGGCGGGAACGCTCATTTCCATCGGCGGCATCTGCATCGCCTCGTCCTTCATCACGCCTCGAAGCGGACTTGCCCTGGCCGAAAAGGGGATGCTGCCCGCCTTCATGGCGCGTGAAAACCGCTTCGGCGCGCCCTACTGGTGCATCATCATCTCGGGCGTCGTCGCGATGGCGATCAACATGACGGGCACCTTCACGACGCTTGCCGCCATCAGCGTGGTGGCGCGCTTTGCGCAGTACATTCCGACGTGCCTGTCGGTGATGGTGTTTCGCCGCACGATGAAGGACGCGCCGCGCTCCTTCAAGCTGCCCCTGGGAAACGTCATTCCGATTCTGGCCGTGCTCATCAGCATCGTCTTCTGCACGCAGGTGTCGCTGCAGCAGCTTGCAATCGGCCTGGGCGCGCTGCTCGTCGCGGTGCCCTTCTATTTCTTCTTCTACAAGCCGAGCGCACGCAAGGCAAGGTCTTCACAAGACGTTTGCTGACAAATCGGGCAGGGCGCTTTTTCACCAGGACGACGCGCCGAGCATGAGCTCAAACTCAAAAAAAGGAGCGGGGATTTTTTTTCGAAATCCTCGCTCCAATTTTTTCTGCGCCCTGAGTCTTTTGCGGGGAATCCGTCATCTGCGCCGCCAGCCGCCCGCGGCTTCGACATCCAGAAGTCGGCCGTGCCGGGCCCGGGCGGCGCAAGGGGAAAGTGAAGGGAAGAATGCGCTGAAGAAAAGAGGATGAAAGCGCGAGGGGTGGGGGCGAACGGTGCGGCAAAAAAAAAAAGAGGCCTGCAACGATTTGCAAGCCTCTCCTCGAATTCTTCGTGGTGCGCCAGGCAGGATTCGAACCCACGACCCCCTGGTTCGTAGCCAGGTACTCTATCCAACTGAGCTACTGGCGCACTCATCTGAGAACCGGAATTCTATGCAAGTGCCCTGCGCTTTGCAAGTGCCAACCCGTGGATGAGTGAAAGTTAGGGGTAATTACTGACTGGCAACCAGTTCCCGGGCGATTTCAACGGCACGGTCGCGCACGGGACTTGCGGCGGATGTGTTCCATACGAGCGTGAGCTCAATGCAGGGCTCGACGTCGGTCAGGCGCAGCGCGACCACGGCCTCGGGCAGCAGCCCGGCAAAGAATTCCGGCACGAGCGCCAGGCCCTGCCCGCAGCAGGCGTAGGCGATCTGCTGCATGGTGGAGGCCACCTCGTGGCGCACGCGCGGCGAAAATCCGTGCTCGATGCAAAGCGCGACGAGCCGGTCGACGTAGCGCACCGATATGTCGCGCCCGGGCAGCACCCAGTCCTCGCGGGCGAGTTCGGTCAGCGTCACCGTTCCCCGGCCCGCGAGCCGGTGGCTTCTCGGTGCGATCACCACGGGCGCCTCGCGCGTGAGCACGAGCCGCCCCCAGGGCGCGCGGCCGGGATCGGGAATGTAGCCGATGGCCAGAGCCGTGGGATTTTCCTGCAGTTCGTCGGCGATGTCGCCCGAGTCGATCTCCCTGGCAAAGATCGAAAAGCCCGTCTCCTCGCCCAGAAGCCGCTCGCGAAACCGCGGCAGCCACCCGAGCATGGCCTCATGCACCGCGGCAACGGTCAGCAGCGCACGATGTCCGGCCTGAATCTGCTTGACGGCAAATTCAAGTTCCTGGGCGTGCCCGACAAAGCGCAGCACCTCCGGCAGCAGCGACTCCCCCTCGACGGTGGCCTTCACGCCCCGGGGGCTGCGCTCGAGCAGCTTGATGCGAAGCCGCGCCTCAAGCTCGTCAATCTGCGCCTTGAGCGGGGGCTGCGACATGTTGAGCCGCCGCGCGGCGTTGCGCAGACTCTTTTCCTCGACGATGACGGCAAACAAAAGGAGCTGCCGTACCAGGCGGTAGTCAAAGCGGTTGAGCATGTGTTCTCCATGAAAAAAAACATTGCTGCAGCGCACTAAAAATAGTATCACTGACATGTTTTGACATTCACTATATTTCGCACATCAGGATTCGAAGTCCTGGGTTTTTGAAAACGGATGAACGCCATGCAGAACTTCTGGATGTACCTCGCTGTTGTCGTGGTGACGTGCCTGACGCCCGGCGCGGGCGTTCTCATGACCGTGAGCAACGCCTTTCGCTATGGAAAGCGCCATGCCTTCATCTCACCCATCGGCAACGCCTTCGGCGTGCTGGTGATGTCGGTGATTTCCGCCACGGGCCTGGGCGCGCTGATTGCCGCAACGCCGGGCCTCTTTTACGGCCTGCAGCTGCTGGGCGCCGCGCTTTTGGTCTATTTCGGCTTTCGCAGCTGGCGCGCGCGCTCGCTCGACCTGGGCCGCGTCTCGCAGGTCGTCGAGGAGCGCCCGCATGAAAACCGCACGATCTTCTGGAGCGCGGCCTCGCTTCAGGCGACCAACCCCATGCTGATCGTCTTTTTGCTCTCGCTCATGCCGCCCTTCATCGATCCGAATGCAGACTATGTTCATGCGATGGCGATTCTGATCGGCATCTTCGTTGCGGTCTGCCTTGTCGTGCATCTGGCCTACAGCTACACCGCATGCCTTGCCGGGAGGCTTCTTCAGGGCGAAAGGTTCGGGCGCATCATCAACCGCGTGAGCGCCGTGCTCTTCTGGATCATTGCCGCGGGCGTCGTCCTTGAGCTTGCCGAGCGCTTCTAGCCCGGGCGCCGCCAAGAGACGGCGGCTCGCCAAACAATTCGCCCCGCAGGCGGTTCAGGCCGCCTGCGGGGCGCGGTGCGTCAGGATCCAGACGCCGGGCCTCTAGAGGCCGGCCATCTCAAGACCCGAGGCGATGCGCTCGAGCACCGTCTTCTTTCCGAAGAGCTCAAGCGTCCTGTCGATCTGCGGCGTGCGGTCGGCGTTGCACACGAGCACGCGCAGGGGCGTGGCAATCGGCCCCATCTTGATGTTCATCGCCGTCATCACGCTCTTGAGGGCCTCGTAGATCTTCGGGGCGGTGAAGTCCTCGAGGGGCTTGACGGCCTCGACGAAGGCGCGGAGCGCCTGAAGATTTTCACCCTCAAGCGCAGCCTTGACCGCTTCAACGTCGCGCTCAAGCGGCTTGTAGAAGAAAAGCGCCTGGTCGGCAAGCGCCTCAAGCGTGGCCGAGCGGGTCTTCAAAAGCGCGCAGACGCCGGCGAGGTCGGGACCGCCCTCAACGACGCCGCCGCGCCGCTCGATGCGCGCGCGCACAAGTCCGGCAAGCCGCGCATCATCGGCTTCCTTCATGTACTGCGCGTTGAGCCACTCAAACTTCTTGAAGTCCAGACGCGCAGCCGCGCGCGAGCAGTCCGAAAGCTCAAAGACCTTCGCGAGCTCCTCGCGGGAGAACTTCTCCATGTTGCCGTGGCCCCAGCCGAGGCGCGCAAGATAGTTGAAGACCGCCTCGGGCAGGAACCCTTGCGCCTCGTACTCCATTACCGACACCGAGCCGTGGCGCTTGGAGAGCTTCTGGCCGTCGGGGCCGTTGATGAGCGGCAGGTGCGCAAAGACCGGCACCTCGGCGCCGAGCGCCTTGTAGAGATTGATCTGGCGCGGGGTGTTGTTGATGTGGTCCGCGCCGCGGATGACGTGGCTCACCTTCATGTCCCAGTCGTCGACCACCACCGCGAAGTTGTAGGTGGGAATGCCGTCGCGCATGATGATGAGGTCGTCAAGTTCCTTGTTGGAGATCGTGATCGGTCCGTAGACCGCATCGTTCCAGGTCACGTCGCCGTCGTCGGGATTGCGGAAGCGAATCACCGGGTTGACGCCCTCGGGAATGGGCTTGCCCTGGCAGTTCTCCGGCCGCCAGCGGCCGTCATAGCGGGGCTTCACGCCGGCCTTGCGCTGCGCCTCGCGCATCGCATCAAGCTCCTCGGGCGTGGCGTAGCACTTGTAGGCGCGCCCGTCGGCGAGCATTTCGTCGACCAGGGCGCGGTAGCGATCAAGCCGGTCCATCTGATAGATCGGACCCTCGTCGAAGTCGAGGTTGAGCCACTTCATGGACTCGAGGATGACGTTGACGGCCTCCTGCGTGGAGCGCTTCTGGTCGGTGTCCTCGATGCGAAGCAGGAATTTGCCGCCGAGGTGGCGGGCGACGGCCCAGCAGTAGATGGCCGTGCGGGCGGTTCCCAGGTGCATCATGCCCGTGGGAGAGGGTGCAATACGCGTGCGGATTTCTTTCATGTTTTGGTCTCCCCGGTCCCTGTCGCATCCTGCTGCGGACCGGGTCGCAAGTGCAGGAATCAAAAGAATCCCGTCATTGTAAGGCACCGTCTGCACGGCGGGCAATGCGCGCGCATGGGGCTCTCTGCTCGAAAGGCGCTCCCTCTGGGGCGGCGAAATGAGCGCAGGGGCGCGTCCGCTCTCTCTTTGGACGCACCCCCGCGATCAATTCAAAACCCTTCCCGGGTCGCTGCCGCGATTACCACACCGGCACCACGCCGCCCTGGTACTTGTCGAGCATGAACTTCTTGACCTTGTCGGTCCTGAGGGCCTTGACGAGGGCCTCAATCCCGGGCTTGTCTTCCTCGCCCTGGCGCGCGGCGACCACGACCGCATAGGGGCTGTCCTTGCTTTCGATGAAAATCGAGTCCTTGACGGGATTGAGTCCCACGCCGATGGCGTAGTTGCTGTTGACGACGGCAAGCTCCACGTCGTCGATCGTACGCGGCACCTGCGCGGCCTCAACCTCGGTAAAGCGAAGCTTTCTGGGGTTTTCGGCGATGTCAAGCACCGTGGCGGTTGCGCCCGCGCCGTCCTTCAGCTTGATCAGCCCCGCGCTTTGCAAAAGCAGCAGCGCGCGGCCGCCGTTGGCCGGGTCGTTGGGAATGGAGACATGCGCGCCCTCGGGCGTGTCGGCGATGTTCTTGATTTTCTTTGAGTAGGCCGCCATGGGCAGGATGTGAATCGGCGCGACGCTGACGATCTTCAGCCCGCGGCTCTTGACGGCATCGTCAAGAAAGGGCTTGTGCTGGTAGTAGTTGGCGTCCACCTCGCCCGCGTCAAGCGCCATGTTGGGGCTCACGAAGTCGGAGAATTCCACAATCTTGAGCTCGTAGCCCGCATTCTTGAGGTCGGGGGCGACCAGCCTCAGGATGTCGGCGTGCGGCACCGGCGTGGCGGCCACGGTCAGGGTTTCGGCCGAGACGGCAAGCGCGGCGCTGCAGGCGACGATCGCGGCGGCGCGAAGAAAAAATGCTTTCATGGTTTGCTCCCTAAAAACGTTCTTGTCTTTTCGTGAAGGACCCTGGAGGCGGGCGCAGCCCCGGGCGGCCCTGCCCGCGCCTGCCGGGTCGTTTCATGCGACTTTAGCTGATGGCGGGGCCGTTTTTTTCTGCTCCCGGGCCCGGGGCCCGGCTTTTTTGCGCCCTCCCTTGCGGTATTACGGTGCGCGCTGCGCTTCAAGGCCCGGGGGGATGCAGACTTCGGGACCTCAAGGGCCGGCAGCGGCTGCAGCTTGAAAAAAAACGCCCCGCCGGCGTCGGGTGCGCGGGCGGGGCGAGATGATGGATCGGCTCGGGAGGGCGGCGTACCCTCCCTTGCGCGCATTTTTTTCTAGGCGCGGCGGGCGAGCTCAGGGGCCTTGCCGATGTAGGTTGCGGGCGTGAGCTCGCGCAGGCGCATCTTGGCGTCCTCGGGGATCTCGAGCGTCTCGATGAAGGCGTGGATCACCTCGGGCGTCATGTGGCCCTTGCCGCGCGTGAGGGCCTTGAGCTTTTCATAGGGCTTGGGAACGCCGTAGCGGCGCATCACGGTCTGGATGGCCTCGGCGAGCACCTCCCAGGCGGCGTCAAGGTCTGCGGCGACGGCCGCCTCGTTGAGCTCAAGCTTGCCCAGGCCCTTTTCAAGCGAGGCGTAGGCCACAAAGCAGTAGCCGAAGGCAACGCCGAGGTTGCGCAGCACGGTGGAGTCCGTGAGGTCGCGCTGCCAGCGGCTGATCGGGAGCTTTCCGGCGAGAAAGCCGAAGATCGCGTTGGCAAGCCCGAGGTTGCCCTCGGAGTTTTCAAAGTCGATCGGATTGACCTTGTGGGGCATGGTGGAGCTGCCGACCTCGCCCTCCTTGAGCTTTTGCTTGAAGAACCCGAGCGAGATGTAGCCCCAGACGTCGCGGTCAAGATCGATGAGCACCGTGTTGGCGCGCTCGATCTGATAAAAGAGCTCGGCCATGTAGTCGTGCGGCTCGATCTGGATCGTGTGGGTGTTGAAGGTCAGCCCCAGGCGCTCTTCAATCACGCGGCGGCTGTGCGCCTCCCAGTCGTAGTCGGGGTAGGCGATGAGGTGGGCGTTGAAGTTGCCCACCGCGCCGTTCATCTTGGCGTAGAACTTCACGGCGGCGATCGCCTCGATGATGCGCGTCAGGCGCACCGCGACGTTGGCAAGCTCCTTGCCGACGGTCGTGGGGCTTGCGGTCTGGCCGTGCGTGCGCGAGAGCATCGGGACGTCGGCCCAGTGGTGCGCGTACGCGCGCAGGTGGTCGCGGATGACGGTGAGGCGCTCAAGAAGCGCCTTGCGGCCGGCGGTGAGCATCAGCGCATGGCTCGTGTTGTTGATGTCCTCGCTCGTGCAGGCAAAGTGCACGAATTCGCTTGCCTTCTGCAGCTCGGGATCATGGGCGACCTGCGCCTTGATCCAGTACTCCACGGCTTTGACGTCGTGGTTGGTGGTGGCCTCGATCTCCTTGATCTGCGCGCAGCTCTCCTCGGTGAAGTTGTCCGCAAGGCCGCGCAGGAAGCTTCTGCCGTGTTCGCTGATGGGGGCAAGTTCCGCAAAGCCCGCCTCGGAGAGCGCAATGAGCCACTCGACCTCAACGCGCACGCGCGCGTTCATGAAGGCCGATTCGGAGAAAATGCCGCGAAGAACTTCGCACTGGCGCGCATAGCGGCCGTCAAGGGGGCTGAGCGCGGTAAGAGAAGAAAGCGTGTGCATGGATGCCAAAGCCAGTCTGAGTGGAAAATAAAAAACGCCCGCAGGGCGCATCAACTCCCGCGACCCTCTGGATGAGGCGCGACGAAAAGCAGCCGGTCCCCGCCCGCGGGCCGCAGGCAGGGCCCGGGCGGCCCGCTGGTAAAGGGCAGGCCCCCGGCCGGGGAAGGGGGAGCCGTGCCGCAGAATTTTACAGTAAACCGGCGCCCGGGCCTGCCGTACAATCCGTTCAAGGGGCAGCGGCGCCGGCATGCATGCCGGCATCGCCGCGTGCCTCGATCGGCCTGTCTTTTTTTGAATGATCGCAGGAGGCCCGCCGGGGCCTCGGGGCACGAGGGGCACGATGAGGGGCGCACGAGATCAACGCACGGAAAGTCTCTTTGACGACGCGCCCGCCGCGCATGCGCCGGTGATGGCCCAGCCCCCGTCGCACGCCCTGGTGCGGCTCGCTGAGAAAATTCCCCGTTCGGTTTTTCTGGGGACCTCGAGTTGGAACTTTCCCGGCTGGCGCGGCATTGTCTGGGCGGCGATGAGCGGCACGCGCACGCTCGCGCGCGACGGCCTTGCGGCCTACAGCCGCCATCCGGTGTTTCGCACCACGGGAATCGACCGGGCCTACTACCGGCCCCTGACGGCCGCGCAGTACCGGGAGTTTGCCGCCCAGGTGCCCGGAGACTTTCGCTTTCTTGTCAAGGCCCCGCAGCGCGTCACGGACTACGCCCTTCGAGACGAGCGCGGCCGCGCCGTCGGGCGCAATCCGGACTACCTCAATCTCGATCTTCTGATGGATGAGTTCGTGGGGCCGGCCGCTGACGGGCTCGGAGAGAAAATCGGGGCGCTCGTGCTTGAGCTCTCGCCCATTCCCCGCGACGACATTTCTGATCTTTCAAAAAAGCACGCGCAGATTGCGCGCATCGCGCAGTTTTGCGAGGCGCTGCCGCGCGAGATTCTCCCCGGCGACGCGGGCAGCGGCCGCGCCGCCCCCTTCTTTGCGCTCGAGATGCGAAGCCGCGCGCTGCTGACGCGCCGCTACGTCAACAGCATCCGCAGGGCGCCGGTCAGGCCCGTGGTGTCGCTGCACCCCTCGATGCCCTCGGTGATGCGGCAGACCGAGATGTTGCGCTTTCTTGACGCTCCTGACGTCGAAAGCGGCCCCTGGAGACTCAAGGGCGACGTGGTGATCCGCTGGTCGCTTTCGGCCGGCGGCACGTACCAGGGCCTGCGGCGCGCCTGGCAGCCCTTTGACCGCATTCGCGAGCCTGACGTCGTGACCCGCGAGGGCATCGTGTGGCTTCTTGAGCTGGCGCGGCAAAGCGGCGTGCGCGCCTTTGCCGTGGCCAACAACAAGGCCGAGGGCTGCGCGCCGCTGACGATGCGCGCCATCGCCGAGCGGCTCACGGGCTTTGACGTCGCCCGCGAAGAGGCGCGCGAGCGCACGATCAGAACGCCCCTGGCGGCGCAGTGATCCCGCGCCGCTAGGAGCCCTCCCAGACCGAGACCGGAGGCTCGCGGGTCTCGGGCTGCGGCTGCGGGGCATTCTGCGCGGGCGTTCCCACGGTGATCCAGGCGGCGACCCGCTCGCCCTCATCCCGGCAGAAGGCCTTTTGAAGCTCCTCATCCTCAAGGGCGGAGCCTGAAAGCACGATGCCCCCGAAGCCCTCAAGCGAGAGCGCCTGCATGAACTGCCCGAGCGCGGCGCCCGCAGTCAGCAGCGCCTCGTCGCGCGCGACGCCCCGGGCGGTCTGTCCGCACACAATGAAGGCAAGAATCATCGGCCCCTTGAACGCCCGGCCGCGGGCGCGCTCAGCCTTTTCATCGTCAGCGCCCGCGCGCCGCGCGGCCGCTGCGTAAAGTTCGCCCAGCCTTTCCCGGGCCTGCCCGGGGATGACCGCAATCCGCCAGGGCACCAGGCAGCCGTGATCGGGCACGCGCATGGCGGTCTGCGCGATTTCCCGGATTTTCTCAAGACCCGGGGCGGGCGCGGCGAGGTATTTGGGCTTGAGGCTTCTGCGGCTGGCCAGAAGCTGCGCTCCGGGGACGCTGCGCCCGAGCCCGAGGGACACGGCGCTGCGCACGGCTTCAAGAGAAAGCCACGCGTCAACAGCTTGGCGGCAGTGTTCGGAATGAATGCCCTGCACGACCAGGCCCGGAGCAAGAATCGCGTGCGGCGCAAGCCTGGCGAGTTCAGAGAGGGCGTTTCCAAAGCCGCTTCCCTCCTGCGTGCAGAAGGGAAGAATCACGACGCCCTCAAGCAGCCCCGCCTCGCGGGCCAGGTCCAGAAATGCCGCCGTGTGCCGCGGAAAGGTTCCGCACCAGATGGGAAAGCCCAGAAAGAGGATGCGAAGCTTGCTGATCGCGCGCACGGCCGAAAGCGTTTCAGATGAAAGCGCCGGGCGCAGGTTTTCCTCCCATTCGCGCTTGGCGATTGCCACGGTCGCGTCGTAGCCCTCGGGGTAGGGGGTTTCGGGAACGAGCTCAAGCATCGGGGCGTGCGCGGCTGCGGCCACGGCCTCGGCCACGCGGCGCGTGTGGCCCACGGCGAGCATCTGATTGCCCTGCGCGCAGTAGTTTTCTCCGGCGCGGGAAAAGAACGCGACAAGCGCCTGATCGCCGGGCGTTTCGGCGCAGGGGACTTCAGAGTGCGGCATGGCTGGGCTCCTGAATGCAAGGGACGATGAATGCGCAGCGCCGCCGGTCAGGGGCGGCGTGCGGGTTAGATGCTAGCGCAGGCGCTGCGTGGGGGAAAGGCCCCAGGCAAAGGGGACTGCAGGAAAAGGACTGAAGGGAAGGCTGAAGGGAAAGGGCCGCGCAATTGGCTAAACTGCCGCATGTTTTTTGGTTCATCAATTTTTACGCGGTCGTTTTCATGCACAAGGTTTTTGAAGTTCCCGTCCTGATTCGGTTTGCGCACTGCGATCCGGCGGGCATTGTCTTTCATCCGCAGTACTTCACGATCTTCAACGGCGTTGTTGAGGACTTCTTTCGCGAGGTGGTGCACATTCCGTTTCTTGAGCTCTTTCGCCACGGCGTGGGACTGCCTGTGGCGGGCATTCGCTGCGACTTCGTCAACCCGAGCCGTCCGGGCGACGAGTGCGTCGCAAGGCTCTGGATCGAGCGGCTGGGAAAATCTTCGGTGCGGCTGGCGATGGTGCTGGTCTGCGCCGGGCAGGAGCGACTGCGCATGGCCGAGACCATGGTCTGCGTCAAGGTTGACGGCGCGCTGAGCCCCACGGCGATTCCGCCGCAGCTGCGCGAGCCGATGATGCCCTACGTTGCCAGCGAGGACGATCCGCGGCTTGAGCTTCGCGCCTAGAGGGCGGCTTCAGAATGCCGTCCCCGCGCGCAGGCTGCCTTGCAGGCCCCTCTAGACGGGAAGTTCCAGGACGTCGCCGGCCTCAGGCCACAGTCGACGCAGGACGGCGGCATGGTCGTGCGCGCCCTTGACGTAAAACGTGATGGGGGCGCGGCAGTCTCCGGACGCTGTCTGCGGGCGGGCCCTCTGCTGCCTTTGCGCGAGCTCCCCGAGCCTTGTCTTCGTCACGGCGGCCACGGCTGGGCCGGGTTCAATGAGCGCAACCCCGGGACCCATGATGGATGCAATGGTCTCGCGCAGGAAGGGGTAGTGCGTGCAGCCGAGCACGAGCGCATCCACGCCCGCCCTCTTCATGGGGGCCAGATAGGTTTCAAGAAGCCGGCGGGTGTGCGCAGCATCAAGGGCTCCGGCCTCCACGCACTCCATGAGGCCCGGCGCGGCGGCCGAAACCACGCGCGCGTTCCCCGCAAAGCGCTCCAGGAGCCTTGCGTATCGCGGACTTTCTATGGTGCGGGTGGTGGCAAGAACTCCGACGGCATGTCGGCGGCTCATCCGAACCGCGGGCTTGACGGCGGGCTCGATGCCGATCACGGGCTGCGTGAGCTCGGCTCGCAGCACGTCGGCGGCCATGGCCGTGGCGGTGTTGCATGCCAGAACGACGGCCTGCGCGCCTTGATCAATGAGAAAGCCGCAGATCGCGCGGCAGCGCGAGATGATCTCCTGCTGCGTCTTCTCGCCCCAGGGAGCGTTGGCGCAGTCGGCGCAGTAGACAAAGCGCACCTCGGGCAGCAGCCCGCGCAGCGCCTCCAAAACCGAGAGGCCGCCCAGCCCCGAGTCGAGCACGCCCACGGTCATGCCCGCCAGGGATGCGCCGCAGTCGGCCGGCGCTGCAGCAGCGTCCCTTTCGGGAGACCTCTCGCAGCTGAACTTCTTCATGGCTTGCACAGCGCAGGGGATGCCTGAAGCGATCGCCGGCCTTGACGGGCGCCTTTTGTGGACGTCATCTCACGACGCCTTTTGCAAGGCATTGCTGCGGGGCCGTCTTCTCGGCCGCAGCGCGCCCGAGCCGGTCGTTGACGGCGGCCCACTCTGGGTCCGCGGGCGGGGCCTCGACGAGGATGCGCGCGGCGTGCGCGTGGTCGAGCTCGTGCAGCGCCCGATAGAGCATGCGGGCATAGTCGGCGCAGCGCTGCGGGGCCTCAAGAAAGAGGACGAGGTTTTCAAACCCCTCGGGTCGAGTGCGCGCCATGACGGCAGCCGGCGCGGGCGCAAGCGCCGCAAGGCGCTCTGCCAGCGCATCCGCGGGCACGATCTCAAGCTTGGTTTGCGGCGCATAGTGGCTCTTGAGCGAACCCGAGACGCGCGGCGCGCCGCTGCCGCCGTCGGGAACCTCACGCCCGAGCGCCTCCTCGAGCATGGCGCGCGTCACCGCGCCGTGGCGCAGGATCTCGGGCCTTGCCCCGGAAAGGTTGATGATGGTCGACTCCACGCCGACCTCGCAGACGCCGCCGTCGAGAATGGCGTCGAGCTTTCCCGAGGGCTTCACGCCCAGATCCTCGCGCACGTGCTCGGCGCAGGTCGGGCTGATGCGCCCGAACGTGTTGGCCGAGGGGGCGGTGAGCCCCTTGAACGCGCTGCCGGCAAAGCGCCTCAAGAGTTCATGCGTCCAGGGGTGCGAGGGGCAGCGGATCGCCACCGTGTCCTGGCCTCCCGTCACAAAGTCCCCGCAGCGCGCGGACTTCGGAAGCACCATCGTGAGCGGCCCCGGCCAGAAGCGCTCGGCAAGAATCCTCGCCTCCACGGGCACGACCGAGGCCCAGTGCGGCAGCGCCTCGGGTCCGGCGACGTGCACGATCAGCGGGTGCGTGGTCGGGCGGTTCTTCACCGCAAAGGTTCTCAAGACCGCGTCGCGGTTGTCGGCATCGGCCGCAAGGCCGTAGACCGTCTCGGTCGGAATGGCCGCCAGGCCCCCGCGCTCGAGAACGGCAAGCGTCTCTTCAAGGGCGGCTTCATCAATGGGCGGATACATGGCTCTTTTTCAGACTCGATGAACGAATATTCAATGGCTGCGCTTTTTCTTGCGGGAGGGCGGCGCGGGACCTACCAGGGCTGCGGCAGGCCGAGGACCCGGGCGGCGGCCTTGGCGCGCTCGAGGGCCTCTTCAACCGTTTTCCCAATCACGGTGACGTGTCCCATCTTGCGGCCGCGTCTTGCCTCGGTCTTGCCGTAGAGATGCAGCTTCACGCCGGGCAGGGCAAGAACGCCCTGCCAGTCGGGCTCGCGCCGGCTTCCCTCGTCGTCAAACCAGGCGTCTCCGAGGATGTTGAGCATCACCGCGGGCGTCACGAGCGTCGTCTCTCCAAGCGGCATGCCCGTCATCGCGCGCACCTGCTGCTCGTACTGGCTCGTCTCGCAGGCCTCGATCGTGGCGTGGCCCGAGTTGTGCGGGCGCGGGGCCATTTCGTTGGCAACGACCGAGCCGTCCTCCAGAACGAAGAACTCAATGCAGAGCACCCCCTCGTACTGCAGCGTCTCGGCGATGGTCGCGGCATATCGGCGCGCGGCCTGCGCGGCCGACTCGGGCACGCGGGCCGGAATGACGGTCTGCGCGAGAATGCCGTTGCGGTGGTGGTTTTCGCACACCGGAAAGGTCACGGTCTGGCCTGCCGCATTGCGGCAGACGATGACGGAGATTTCGTTGGCAAGCGGCAGCCGCTTTTCGAGGATGCAGAACTTTCCTCCCATCGCGGCAAAGGCCTTGCGGGCGGCATCCCTGTCGGCAACCTGCGCCTGGCCCTTGCCGTCGTAGCCCATGCGCGTGGTCTTGAGAATGCCGGGAAAAAGCGACGCGTCAAGACCGTCGATGTCCTCAAGGCTCAAGACCGCGGCGTGCGGGGCCACGGGCACGCCCGCGGCCTTTTCAAGAAAGGCCTTCTCGTCGAGCCGGTCCTGCGCAATGGACACCGCATGCGCGGCCGGAGCCGTGCGGCATCCGCGCGCGGCAAGAAAGGAGAGCGACTCGGCGGGCACGTTTTCAAACTCGGTCGTCACCGCGCGCGTCTGCGCGGCCATGGACTCGAGCGCCGCGGGGTCGGTGTAGCCCGCGTCAATGTGCATGGCCGAGACCTCGGCCGCGGGACAATTGCCCTTTTCAAGCACGAGCACGCGATAGCCCATGCGCGCGGCGGCCTGTGCGAACATGCGGCCGAGCTGGCCGCCTCCCATGAGTCCGAGCACCGCGCCCGGCTCAAGTCGAGTGGTGGTTGTCATGTTTTTTTTCTTGCCTTCAGGAAAGATTCGCGCTCAAGGCCCCGTGAGTAGCGTCCGGGGCGCGCCTTTTTTTGAGAGGGGACTACTCGGCCGGCGGTAGCTCCATGGCGCGGGCGCGGGCGTTCTGCGCCTTGCGGAAGGCCTGCAGCTTCTCGTAGAGCGCGGGGTCGCCGGCGGCGAGCATGGAGACCGCAAAGAGCGCGGCGTTGGCCGCGCCGGCCTCGCCGATGGCGAAGGTCGCCACGGGCACGCCCTTGGGCATCTGCACGATCGAGTGCAGGCTGTCGACGCCCCGGAGGTACTTCGAGGGAATCGGAACGCCGAGCACGGGCACGATGCACTTGGCGGCAAGCATTCCCGGCAGGTGCGCCGCGCCGCCCGCTCCGGCAATGATGCAGGCCAGTCCCCGCTCCTTTGCCGATTCGGCGTAGGCAAACATTTCGTCCGGCATGCGGTGCGCGCTCACCACGCGCGCCTCGTAGGGAATGCCGAATTCCTCAAGCATTGCAGCGGCATTGCTCATCACGGCCCAGTCCGAGCTTGAGCCCATGACGACGCCGACCAGGGGTTTGGTGTTCATGACGAAATCCATCAAAAAAAAGAAAAGTGCGGCGCAGGACGCGGCTCATTGACATGCTTCCGCGCGCTGCGTCGCAGCAGGGTTTTTCATCGGGCGATGCGCCCCGGAACGGACGCTCAGGCGACGTCGGTGCCGGTCAGGCGCACGAGCGCCTCGCGGTACTTCGCGCTCGTCTTCTCGAGGATCTCCTCGGGCGGCACGGGAGCGGGCGGGGTCTTGTTCCAGTTCTGCGTCTCAAGCCAGTCGCGCACGAACTGCTTGTCGTAGCTCGGAGGCGACATGCCGACGTTGTACTGGTCGGCCGGCCAGAAGCGCGAGCTGTCGGGGGTGAGCACCTCGTCCATGAGGCACACGCGACCGTTTTCGTCAAGACCGAACTCAAACTTCGTATCGGCGATGATGATGCCGCGGGTGGCCGCGTAGTCGGCCGCGCGCTTGTAGAGGTCAAGCGTCAGGTCGCGGATCTGCGTCGCAATGTCCGTGCCGTACATCTCGCAGACCTTTTCGAACGTGACGTTTTCATCGTGCACGCCGACCTCGGCCTTGGCCGCGGGGGTGAAGATGGGTTCGGGGAGCTTTTCGGCCTGCCTGAGGCCCGCCGGCAGCGCAATGCCGCACACCGAGCCCGTGGCCTGGTAGTCCTTCCAGCCGCCGCCGATGATGTAGCCGCGCGCCACGCACTCCACGAGGATGGGCTTGAGGCGCTTGACCACCATGGCGCGGCCGCGCACCTGCTCGACCTCGTCGGCGGCCACGACGGACTCGGGGTCGATGCCGGTGAGCTGCGTGGGCATGCCTGCGGCAAGCTTGTCAAACCAGAACTTGGTGAGCGCCGTGAGCACCTTGCCCTTGTAGGGAATCGGCACGGAGAGGATCACGTCAAAGGCGCTGATGCGGTCGGTGGCGATCATGAGGAGCTTGTCGTCTCCCACGGCATAGCATTCGCGAACCTTGCCGCGGTACACGAGCGGCAGGCTCTTGATGGAGGTTTGCATGAGTCCGGACATGTGTGTGCTTTCTCCCTTCGTTTGGATCGTAAGACGGGTCTGGGGCCGCGCCGCGCGCAGCCTTCAAACTCCCTGATTGTAAGCGTTTTGCGGGCGCCCTTGGGAAGAATGCGCCCCTGCCGCGGGCCTTCAGGCGGCCAGAACGCTCCAGAGCAGCGTCGCCCAGCTCGCCCCCGAGGAGGCAAGCGCAATCATCACCGCGCAGCTTCCCGCATCCTTGGCGTACTTTGAAAGCGGGTGGATCTCAAGCCCGATGCGGTCGATGGCGGCCTCAATGCCGGAATTGAGAAGTTCGGTGATGAGCACTCCGGCCATGGACAGAAAGGTCAGAAGCCTGAGCGCGGCGTCGGCCTCAATGAATGGGAGCGCAGCCGAGAGCACGACCGTGAGAACGCACTCCTGCCGGAAGGCGTCCTCATTTTTAAAGGCCGCGCGAAAGCCGTCGGCTGAGTAGCGCGCTGCGTTGATGAGGCGCTTGATGCCGCGCTTTCCCTTGAGTTGGCTTGCGTCGTTGGTCGTCATGGATGATCTCGGCGGGGCATCCGGCTCAAAGCCGGATGCCGGCAAATGAAGGGCCGGTAAGGCCCGGATGAGGGCCTGCGGAAATGGTAGGGCGGAGGCGAAAAAAAGAGGTGAAAAGGCGCGCCCGGGCAAAAAAAGGTGAAAAAGGGGCCGGCGAAAAGGGAGGCCGCTGCAGGAAAAGGCGCCGGGGCGCCCCCGGCGCTTTCCCTTACTGAGTTCTTCTTGCTGCCGCAGCCCCTGGGGTCAGATCCCTAGATCACCTTCTGCGCGAGCTCGCCGCGGGCATAGCGCTCGGCCATGACCGTGAGCTGCAGGGGACGAATGCGCGCGCCCTGGCCCTCGCAGCCGAACTCGAGGTAGCGCTGCTTGCAGAGCTCGTAGGCGGCATGACGGGCCTTCTTGAGGTATTCGCGCGGATCGAACTTGCTCGGATTCTCCACAAGGAAGCGCCGGATGGCGGCCGTCATCGCCAGACGGATGTCGGTGTCGATGTTGACCTTGCGCACGCCGTGCTTGATCGCCTCCTGGATTTCGGGCACGGGCACGCCGTAGGTTTCGCGCATGTCGCCGCCGAAGGCGCGGATCTCAGCCAGATACTCCTGCGGCACGGAGCTTGAGCCGTGCATCACGAGATGGGTGTTGGGAAGCCGCTCGTGGATTTCCTTGACGCGGGCAATCGAGAGAATGTCGCCCGTGGGCTTGCGCGTGAACTTGTAGGCGCCGTGGCTCGTGCCGATGGCAATGGCAAGCGCATCAAGCTGCGTGGCGCGAACGAACTCGGCGGCCTGGTCCGGATCGGTGAGCAGCTGCTCGCGCGTCATGGCGCCCTCGGCGCCGTGGCCGTCCTCCTTGTCGCCCTTCATGGTTTCAAGCGAGCCCAGGCAGCCGAGCTCGCCCTCGACGGAGACGCCGATGCAGTGGGCGTTCTCCACCACGCGGCGGGTGACCTCGACGTTGTACTCATAGCTCGAGACGGTCTTGCCGTCGCTCATGAGCGAGCCGTCCATCATCACAGAGGAAAAGCCCATGCGCATGGCGACCTGGCAGACCGCCGGGCTCTGGCCGTGGTCCTGGTGCATGCACACCGGCACCTCGGGCCAGGTTTCAACGGCCGCCTCGATCATGCGGCGCAGGAAGTTCTCGCCGGCATACTTGCGCGCGCCGGCGCTGGCCTGCATGATGACCGGGGCGCCCACTTCGGCGGCAGCCGTCATGATGGCCTGCACCTGTTCGATGTTGTTGACGTTGAAGGCGGGAACGCCGTAGCCGTTTTCCGCTGCATGATCAAGCAGCTGGCGCATGCTGATAAGAGCCATGTTGTAGTTCTCCGCAGAGCCTGCGGCGGCGAACCGGCGCTTTCTGAGCGGGCGGCGCCCCGGCGGGCTCTGATGCGATGAAAGGTTGGTTGAGGCAAAGGTTTGAGTTTCTTGAGGGGCAGGCCCCGCGCTGCAGGAATGCGCCCCGGGGCATGCCGGCCGGCAGCAGGCAGCGGGCCTTTCGAACCGCCCTCTCCCTGACGGGAGAAAGCGCATGAAGGCCCGCCTGAAAGCAGGGCCCTGCCGCCGGTCTCATGTGACGAGCATTGTAGCTTGACAGGGCCCCGGCACGGACTGAATTTTGTTAATGGTCATGACCGCGGGCTCAAGGGGGATCCCCCCGGGCGGCGGGAGGGGCCCCCTGCAGGTTTTCTGACCGCGCTGACGGCTAAAGGGCCTGGGAGTCCGGCGGCAGCGCGCCGGCTGTGCGCGGGCGGTCTTCAAGCGCCCGCGCGCGGGAGACGTAGAGCGCCAGACCCGAGAGCGTGATGCCCGCGAGAATGAGTCCGACGGTCGTTGCCGCCCAGAAGCCCGCGGCTCCGTAGGGACCGCCGAAGTCGACCGCGCCGAACCCGAGCCAGTAGCCGCCCCCGAGTCCCACGCACCAAAGCAGCACGCCGTACAGAACCATCGGCAGCACCGTCACGCGATAGCCGCGCAGGGCGAAGTTGCTCACCGACTGACAGGCGTCGGTGACGTGGTAGATGACGCCGAAGATCAGAAGCGACGCGGCAAGCTTCTGCACGGCCGCATCGGGCGTGTAGAGGCTGACGAGCTCGTTTCTGAAGATGTAGAGCAAGACGGCGTTCGTGGCCGTGATGACCACCGCGGTCTTGAGCGTGCGCACCGTGATGGTGCGCGCGGCCTGCTTGCATCCGGCCCCGAGGCACTGCGAGACGAGCACGCACACGGCGATGGCAAGCGACAGCGGCACCTGGTAGAGCGTGGCGGTGATGTTGCCCACGATCTGGTGGGCCGCCACGTCGATCGTGCCGATGCGGCTGATGAAGATCGCCATCAGCGTAAAGGAGCTCACCTCAAAGAAGATCGTCAGCCCGATGGGCACCCCGAGCCGCAGCTGCGCGGCGATGGCCTTGAGCTGCGGCAGGAAGAACCTCACGGGCCGCATCGCATCGTAGGACTTGTCAAGGCGCCAGATGAGATAGTAGGCGGCAAGAGCAATCCAGGAGTTGACGCTCATTGCCATGGCCGCGCCGGCGCCTCCCATGGCCGGAAAGCCGAGCCAGCCGTACATGAAGACGAGATTGAGCGGGGCCTTGGTTGCCAGCAGCGCAAGCGAGATGTACATCGACACCCGCGGGCGGTTGATTGCGGAGTTGAGCGCAATGAAGCAGCGCATGATGACGGCCGCGGGAAGCCCCCATGCGCTCGCCAGGAAGTACTCGCGCGACATCTGCGCCACGCGCCCCGAGACGCCGCCGAACTCGATCCAGAAGTCGGTCTGCAGGATGAGCACGACGCCGATGACGGCAAGCACGAGCGCAAGCCACAGCGACTGCGTGAGCTCAAAGCCGATGTCGCGCCAGCGCCTTGCGCCGAAGTGGTGTCCGGCAATGGGGGACAGTCCCTGCAGCACGCCGACCAGACCGAAGAGCACCATCACGCTCGTGGCGCCGCCGAGCGCCACCACCGCGAGGTGCTCGGCGCCCAGGCGCCCGGCCATGATCGTGTCGATGGTCGCCGCGCCCATGATGGCCATGTTGGCGACGAAAAGCGGCGCGGAAAGCTTGAAGAGCGCTCCGAAGCTCACGTCGGGCGCGGCAAGCCTGTGCGGCTGGACGTCGTGCTCCGGGGCGCCTGAGTCAGGCTTCGGAGTGCCTTGCGGCACGGGACGGTCCTTGGTGTCGAGTTCGCTCATAACGAAGGGCTGGTATGTTGCACTTGGGAAGGCGCGCCGCCCCGTGGACGGCGGGCTTTCTCCCGCGCCGTGAAGGCGGCGCATGGTGCGAAAAAGTGCGCCGCCCGCCTCCCAAAAGGCGCATCAACCCGCAAAACAGAGTGCTGTTTGCGGGTCGTCCGGGGGATAGGCAATTCTCCCTAGATTCTAGTAAATCTCAAGAGAATTTTGAGGGCTTCGGGCTCCGTCGAAAGACCGATGGGCAGGTCGCCGGGGCAGCGGGCGGCAGGGCGTGGGCAAGGCGCCTTTTCACGCAGCAGGCGTGCGGTCCGGGGCCCGGGAGCGGCAGAAAAAAATGGGGAGCGCATCAAGGCGCACGGATCCGGGGCCCGGCGCATGCGAAAAGGGCGGCAGTGCGCCGCCCCCTTAAAACCCCGGCTCGCCGCCGCAGCCCGCAGAGGCTTGACCGCCCCGGGGCCGGCAGAGGCAGTCAGGCGCGCTGGCGCCTAGTGCTCGTCGGTTAAAAGCGCGTCGAGATCCTGGCGGGCATTGAGGATGGGAATCGTCTGGCCGGAAGCGGCGCCCTCGGCCCGCGCGCCGTGGCCGTGCTGATAGGCCTGGCCGCTGACGATGGCGCGCAGTCCCTCAAAGTCGAGAATCTGCACGTGCTTTTGATTGACGATGATGAGATTGTCATGGGAAAACCGCGACAGAACGCGGCTGACCGTTTCAAGCTTCAGGCCCAGGTAGGAGCCGATCTCGGCGCGCGTCATGCGAAGCACGAATTCGCTTCGCGAGTAGCCGCGCTGCTCAAAGCGCTGCGAGAGATTGAGAATGAAGGCCGCAAGGCGCTCCTCGGCGTGCATGGAGCCCAGAAGCAGCATGACGCCGTTTTGCCGCACGATCTCCATCGAGAGCAGCCGCTGGAAGTGCAGGCTCATCGCCTGCGTGCTCTGGTTGACCTCGAGCAGCTTCTGATACGGCAGCAGGCACACCTCGGTGTCCTCAAGGGCAATCAGGTCGCTTGAGTACACCATGCCCGCCAGGCCGTCGAGGCCCACGATGTCGCCCGACATGTGAAAGCTCGTCACCTGCTCGCGCCCGTCGGAACTCATCACCGCGCTCTTTAGAAATCCCAGACGGATGGCGTAGAGCGCTTCAAACTTGTCTCCGGCCCGGTAGAGAGCCTCGCCGCGCTTGATGCGCTTGCGGGTGCTTACGAGTTCCTCGAGCTGTTCGATCTCCTTGAGGCTCAGGCCGAGCGGAAGGCACAGTTCGCGCAGATTGCAGTTCGAGCAGGACGTCCTCAGGGTTGCCGCATTGATGTTGGGGGTGCTCATGCTTTTGATGGTCGACGAAATGCGATGAAAAGACCGGGTTGGAACGCAGTCGCGCAGGGCAGCCGGGCCGGGGGTCGGACAGTGCCGGATTGTCGTTTTAGTAATGATGAAATAATCTAGTCCGACTACACTAGCGCGACAGCTTTGCAGTTCCAGCCTCGGACGCCGAAGCGGCGTCGGGAAGGTGAAAATTCCAATTGATCAGGATCAAGGTTTTCTCAGATTGAGGAAATCATATCAGCTGGTTTGCTTTTTGTCATAGAAGTTCCTTGCTCTTTATGGGGTGTTTTTCATGCTTAATCCGGCCACGAGCGGCGTCGAGCTTCCGGACGACGCGCTTTTGAAGAAGTTTGACGTACCGGCTCCGCGCTACACGTCCTACCCGACCGCCGACCGCTTTCATGCGGGCTTTTCCGCGGCCGACTACGAGGCTGCGCTTGCCGGCCGCGGTTCGGCTGCAAAGAAGGCGGGGCTGTCGCTGTACTGCCATATTCCCTTCTGCAATGACGTCTGCTACTACTGCGGCTGCAACAAGGTGGTCACGCGCGACCATGCCCGCTCGGCCGAGTACATGAAGGTGCTTCTGCAGGAGGCCGACCTTGTGGGCGAAAAGCTCACCGGCACCCGCACCCTCGAGCAGCTGCACTGGGGCGGCGGCACGCCCACGTTTCTCAACGACGACGAGATTCTCTTTCTGATGCAGGAGATCCAAAGGCGCTTTCCCTTTGAGACCGACGGCGAGTTCTCCATTGAGGTCGATCCCCGCAGCTGCCCGCCCTCGAAGGTGAAGACCCTCAAGAAGGCGGGCTTCAACCGCATGAGTCTCGGCGTGCAGGACTTCAATCCCGAGGTGCAGAAGGCCGTCAACCGCGTGCAGCCCGTTGAGCTGACGCGCTCGGTGCTTGAGGCCGCGCGCGAGGAGGGCTTTCACTCAATCAACATGGACCTCATCTACGGGCTTCCCAAGCAGACCCGCGAGTCCTTCAGGCGCACGATCGAGCAGGTCATTGAGCTTTCCCCGGACCGCATCGCGCTTTATCACTACGCGCACCTGCCCAACATCTTCAAGCCCCAGCGCATGATCCTGCCCGCGGATCTTCCCGGAGCCGGCGAGCGCGTCAACATCATGTTCGACGCCATCCGCACGCTCACCGCCAGCGGCTACTGCTACATCGGCATGGATCACTTCGCCAAGGTCGACGACGAGCTTTCCATCGCGCAGCGCAACGGCACGATCCAGCGCAACTTCCAGGGCTACTCCACGCGCGCCGAGTGCGACATGGTGGCTCTCGGCGCAAGCTCGATTTCGTTTGTCGACGGCAATTACGCCTGCAATCCGCGCCAGATTGAGCCCTACTACGAGGCCATCCGCGCCGGGCGGCTCGCCACCAACCGCGGCTTCAAGCTCTCGGACGACGACAAGCTGCGCCGCGCGGTGATCATGACCATCATGTGCCGCTTTGAGCTCGTCAAGAGCGAGATTGAAAGGGAGTTCGGCATTTGCTTTGACGAGACCTTTGCGCATGAGCTCAAGAAGCTTCAGGCCTACGCGCGGCACGAGCTTGTGGAGCTCACGCCCGAGAAAATCACCGTCAGCGCCAAGGGCAAGATCTTCGTGCGCGCCGTGGCCATGCAGTTTGACCGCTACCTGCGCGAGTCCGACCGCGCGGGCGGGTATTCGAAGATCGCCTGACGCGCTGACAGGCGCCGCGGGCGCCGCCCCTTGCGCGGGCCGTCTCCCTCTGAAGCTCGGGGGAGGCGGCTTTTTTTTTCACGCCTTGCGGCAGGCGACGCAGCAAGGACCCTTTCGAGCGCAAGCCGCCGCAACCGGCGCGCGCAGCGCCTAGGGATTTGCCGCATCCGGCGCGAGGGCTTGATCTGCGTCACGGTACGTACGTACACGCTGCGTTCAAGCTCATTCATAGTTCAAAAGGGGGAGTTCTCCTGGAGGATCCCCGTGCACTCTCGGCTGATGCCAAAGGAAGAAGCTATGACAGAACTATCGCGTCGATCGATGATCAAATCCGGTTTTGCCGCGGCTGTCGCCGCAACCGCTGCCGTGGGGACCGCAGCCCAGGCAGCGCCCGCAAAGGGCGACGTGCGCGTCTACGACGTTGTGGTGATCGGCTGCGGCTGTGCGGGCATGGCTGCGGCCATCGAGGCCAAGCGCAGCGGCTACAAGGTCTGCATTCTTGACAAGATGCCGCGCCCGGCCGGCAACACGATCTATTCGGGCGGCATCATCAACGCCTCCGGGACCTACGTTCAAAAGCGTGACGGGGCCAAGGATTCGCTTGAGGCCTTCTACAACGACATGATGAAGGTCTCCCTCGGCCGCGGCGACAAGGAGCTCACGAAGATGTACGTTGAGAAGTCGGCTGACGCCGTGCAGTGGCTCACCGACGTCTGCGGCGTGCAGTTCCGCAAGCTTGAAAACGAGGTCTGGCCGATGCTGCAGCGCGGCCACGTCGTGGAGGGCCCCCTCAAGCCCGCCGGAGCCCAGCTCTCCAAGCAGATGCTCGATACGGCCAAGAAGCTCGGCGTCGACATCTTCTTCAACATGAAGGTCATTGAGCTCACGCACGACGAGGTGCTGCGCTGCACCGGCGTCAAGGCCGTGGAAAAGGGCAGCAGGCTCGTCACCTTTGAGGCAAAGGGCGGCGTGGTGATCGCCACCGGCGGCTTTCATGCCAACAAGGAGATGGTGGTGCGCTACATGGGCGGCGGCGTGGACTGGATGCCGCTGCGCGGCTCGACCATCATCACGGGCGAAAACATTTCGCTCACGATGCCCTTCAATCCCATGTACGTCAACATGGACCAGTTCCACGGCGGCCCGATCCACGGCCCGACCCGCGCCAACCCGTCGATCATGGTGAACTACGGCATTCTCGTCAAGAAGGACGGCACGCGCTTCATCGACGAGGTCGAAACCTACGTCTACATCGCCAAGGCAATGCCCAAGATCATCCCGTCGAACCAGGCCTTCATCATCATTGACGACCAGGTGACGGGCATCTCGACCATCGACGACCGCATCAAGCGCTATGAGAAGGCGCACGCCGAGTACTTCAAGGCCGACTCCATCAAGGAGCTCGCCGAGAAGGCGGGCATCCCGGCCGACACCCTCGTGAAGGTCGTCGACGAGTACAACAAGGCGGTCAAGGCCGGCAAGGCCGCGACCCTGACGCCGCCCAACACGCTCGAGAAGCCGCGCCTGCTCGAGAAGCCGCCGTTCTATGCGTTCCCCTTCATGGGCGGCATGACGGCCACCTTCGGCGGACCGAAGATCAACACCAGGGCCGAGGTGCTCAACACCGAGGGCCGTCCGATCCCCGGTCTGTATGCGGCGGGCAACGCCATCGGCGGACTCCTGTACTCGGACTACATCGGCGGCTCGCAGCTTTGCGCCGCAGTGATCTGGGGTCGCGTGGCGGGCGTCCAGGCCGGTGAACGCGCCAAGAGGGGCGCGAAGGCCGCCTAACCGTCGTTTTTCTCTCCTCTGTACGCAGGAACTGCACGGGTCCGAAGGCGGCGCAAGCCGCCCCCGGGCTCGTGCAATTGAGTCTGAACCATGCCCAAAGCGCTTCTTTTTACCGCAGTTCTCCTTTCAACCCTCGTCATGAGCGCGGCAGGCTCGGCCGCAACGCTTGCCGAAACGCACGCCGCCCGGGGCGTGGCCTGCTCGGGCTGCCACGAGGAAAACCCGCCGGCCAGGCCTGTTGAAACCGCCCGCTGCCAGAGCTGCCACGGCGACTACCAGAAGCTTGCCGAGCGCACCAGGAACATGCAGCCCACCAACGTTCACGCCAATCACCTCGGCGACCTTGACTGCTCGGAGTGCCATCAGGGCCATCAGCCCGAGAAGCTCGTCTGCAGCGAGTGCCACCAGTTCAAGTTCACCATGCCCAAGTCCCGGTAGCCGCGCGTGAATGTCCTGAGCCTGCTTTCCTGCCTCTTCAAGCCCCTTGCCCGCAGGCTTGGGCCAGCGGCTGCGCTGCTTGCCGCAGCGCTTTTCTGCGCAGCCGCCCCTGCTGCCTCGCAGCCGCCTGACCGCGAGCCGCAGCGGCCCGTGGTGCGCGTGGGCGTCGTGGACTACACGACGCCCGCTCCCTACGAGCCGATCGTTGAGGCCACGATCAGAGTGATCCGCAGCAGTCTTGCGCCGGACTATGACGTGGTGATCGCGCAGATGCCGCGCGAGGCGCTCGAGGCGCAGGTGATTGAGGGGCGCGTGGATATTTTTCTCAGCAGCGCCGGGTTTTATCGGCGTCTCGTGCCGTACGGGGCCAAGGATCTGGCGACGGCCATGTCGCCCCTGTACCCCGACCCGAACCACAGCGAGGGTGCGGCGATCGTCGTCTCCAACCGCAGCAGCGATCGCAGGACCATCGACTCGCTCAAGGGGGCGAGGCTTGCGGCTCCCAGCCGGCACGCATTTTCGGGCTACCAGATTCCAATGGCCGAGATCGTGCGGCGCGGCTACAGCGAAAGGACGTTTTTCTCCTCGGTACTTGAGGTGGGCGACGGCAAGGATGCCATTGCGGTCTTCGACGCGCTCGTCGATGGACGCGCGGACGTTGCGTTTGCCAAGCAGTGCGTGCTTGAGGAGTACGTCAGGCAGCATCCGCAGCAGGGCCGGATGCTGCGCGTCATCGAGCCGCGGCAGGGAACCGGAGAGTGCGCCCGCACGACCGATCTTTATCCCACCTGGACGCTTGGAACATCCTTTTGCACGCCGCCCGACGTCTCCAGGCGCGTCACGTCCGCCGTGCTGGCAATGCCTGCCGCCGGGGCGGGCCTGCTCTGGGGCGTGGCCACGGACTTCAGCAATGTCGACCGTCTTCTGAAGGATCTGCGCATCGGTCCCTATGAATATCTCAACGCGTGGACGCTTTCGCGGCTCATCGACCGGTTCTGGCCGCTGATGCTTGCCGCACTGCTCCTGATGGCGGGCATTATGTGGCACAGCGTGCGCGTCGGGCATCTGGTCGAGCAGCGCACGGCGCAGCTTCAGGAGGCGCTGCAAAAGCAGCGCGACCTCCAGCAGCAGGCCGAGGAGGCCAGCCGGAGAATCAGCGCGCTGCAAAAGGTCGGCGTGATCAAC
Source organism: uncultured Duodenibacillus sp. (assembly GCA_944390745.1). Classification (GTDB taxonomy): domain Bacteria; phylum Pseudomonadota; class Gammaproteobacteria; order Burkholderiales; family Burkholderiaceae_F; genus Duodenibacillus. The sequence goes on from CALXQK010000008.1 coordinate 30,825, forward strand.
CAGATCTCCTCGATCCTTGCGCACGAGCTGCGCCAGCCCGTCGGGGCCATTGCCTGCTATCTTGAGGGCGTCAGAGAGCAGCTGGCCTTGGTGAAGTCCGTGCCGCAGGCGGTCTTTCGCGCGCTCGAGCAGATGGGCGCGCAGATCGAGCGCATCGATGCCGTGATGCGAAAGGTTCGCTCCTATCGCAAGAGCCCGGGCGGACTGACGCAGAGCATCGAACTTTCCGAGACGGTGCGCCAGGCGGTGGATACCGTGCGGCGCAGCTTTTCCGGCGATTCGGTGCAAATTGATGAAAGTCTTGAGCCCGGGCTTGTCATTCGCGGCGACGCCCTTGAGATCGGCATTCTCACGATGAACCTCGTCAAGAACGCTGTCGAGGCGGTGAAGGGGCGCGGGCAGTCGGGCGGCAGGGGACGCGTGTTCGTGGATCTGCGGGCGGCCGCGCAGGGCGTGGTGCTCACGGTGCGCGACAACGGCGTGCTGCGAACGCCGCAGCAGCTCTGTGCGATCACCTCGCGCATGGAGTCGACCAAGGAGGACGGTCTGGGGCTTGGACTTCAGATTGTGAGCGGCATTGCCGAGCGGCATCGCGCCGCCCTGAAGTTTTCCCTGGCCGAGGCTGGAGGACTGATTGTGACGGTGACGTTTCCTGCGGCAGGTGCATCGTGACGGCGACTTTGGAAAAAATCAAGGCGATTTCTCTTGTCCGCGTGGTGGACGATGATGCAGCCTACGGCGACGCGATGCGCTTCATGCTCGAAAGCCGGGGCTGGAGCGTGCGCTCCTTTTGTTCGGCCGGCGAGTTTCTCGTAGAGGATCAGCCGAGCGTGCCCGGCTGCCTGATTCTTGACGTGCACATGCCCGGGATGTCCGGGCTTGAGCTTCAGGTGCGTCTCAAGGAAACGCATCCAGCCATACCCGTCATTTTTCTTACGGGCTACGGCGACGTGGACATGGCCGTGCATACGATGCATGAGGGAGCGGCCGACTTCTTTCAAAAGCCGGTGCGTCCCGAGCGGCTTTTTGCCGCCGTTGAAAAGGCGGCCCGGGCCTCGGCAACGCTGCTGCAGCCGCTTCAGGTCATGACGCCTGTGCAGGCGCAGCGGCTTCTTTCTCAACTCACGAACCGCGAGCAGCAGATCGTAAGCCTGAGCGCTCTGTCGCTTTCAAGCCGGGCGATCGGCGCTCGGCTCGGCATCAGCGAGCGCACCGTTGAGTCGCACAAGGCCAGCGCCTGCAAGAAGCTGCAGCTGCATGCCGTGGCGGAGGTCGTCCAGCTCATGGAGATCGCCGGCCTAGCTTCAAAAGACTGATTCCGGATAGACGTGCCGGGAGTAGGAAGCAGGGCTCGTTGATTCGCCTTGAAGAAACCGGAGCATTTCTTTCTGACGCGCGCCCTTTCCTGCCGCTTGTCGCTGAAAGCGTCTCTCCTTCGTGGAAACGTCCCATCGTGCGGGCGGTTTCAAAGCTGTCCTGCTGAAGTTTGATCTCTGGCGTGTCTGATCCCTAAACAGAGGGGACCGGCGGAGATCTTCCAAAGGAAGCGGCAAACCAAGCGACGAGAGCAAATTGAGTTGCTTTGCTTGTCATGAGCTAGACACCCAAAGCCTTGACCTCCTCATGGAGGGCGGCACGAATGCTGCGAAGCAGGGCAATGGTTATAACGACCGAGATTGAGCTTTTGCTGCCGTAGGCAAAAAATTTCTCCGTCGTCATGGACGCTGAGGAGCATGCAGCTGATGAGCTTGAGACGTCCAAAAGGCGCGTTCAATGCTCTCCAAACTGGCGGCGGTCAGCTCGCCGCTCAGGGCATGGTTCAGGTACCCCTTGTTGCCCGTCTGCAGTCTGCATTTGTGCAGTAGCCTGAAGAGTCTTTTTTTGGGAAGCAAGCAGTGAACCTCTTCCGATTGTGCTCTTCTTCTTACGTCTCATTGGTACCCCTTTCGGGGTGGCTCAAAGAAAAGACGTTTCGTGGCGCTCTGCTACCGCGCCCAACACTGCAATCTCGTACGAGCGCTTTCGTCCCGTTTGTTTTTGCGCTTTCTTCTTCAGCAGAGTTACGAGCTTCATTTTGATCACCGACGACCATAACTGAGTGATCGGAAAAGGCGATGTGTCGTTTTTTCGATAAAAAAGCTTGACAAATTGAACATGGGGGGGGGCAAACTCCTTTCTCTGAAAACCAATGAGAACGCCTGATTTAAAAGGGTTCTTTTAATTATCCATGTTTCAATCTATTGTCTGCAATGTACGACTACCTCATTGTCGGAGCCGGGCTCTACGGGGCCACTTTTGCTGAGCGTGCCCGGGCAGCCGGAAAACGTTCCTTGGTCATTGAGCGGCGTGACCACATAGGAGGCAACTGCTACACGGAAAAGGTTGAAGGAATCGATGTTCACTGCTACGGCGCGCACATTTTTCACACGAATCATCCGGCAGTTTGGGCCTACGTCAACCGCTTTGCCGAGTTCAACAATTTCGTCAACTCCCCGGTAGCGAACTACAAGGGACAGCTCTTCAATCTTCCCTTCAATATGAACACCTTCCATGCGATGTGGGGGGTGAAGACGCCAGCTGAGGCGCAGGCCATGATTGAGCGGCAGCGTCATGCGGCAGGCATTGAGGAGCCTTCGAATCTCGAGGAGCAGGCGGTAAGCCTTGTGGGGCACGACATTTACGAAATGCTTGTGAAGGGCTACACCGAAAAGCAGTGGGGCCGGCCCTGTAGAGAGTTGCCGGCCTCGATCATTAAGCGGCTTCCCGTGCGGTTGACCTTTGACAACAACTACTTCAACGCCCGTTGGCAGGGTATTCCGGAGAGGGGCTACACGGCTTTGGTTGAGAAAATGCTCGAGGGGACTGAGGTTTGTCTTTCCACCGACTTCCTTGCCGACCGCGAACATTTTGAGAGCCTAGCCCGCAAGGTGGTCTATACGGGTCCGATGGATGCCTTTTTCGATTTCTGTTTCGGTCCGCTGGAATATCGAAGCTTGAAGTTCAAGACGCGCGTCGAGAATTGCTCGAATTATCAGGGTGTGGCAGTCATGAATTACACCGACCGCGAGACGCCCTATACGCGAGTAATTGAGCACAAACATTTCAACCCGGTTGAGAGCAGAAGAACGGTGGTGACTGAGGAGTATCCCGCGACCTGGACACTTGGTGATGAACCGTTTTACCCCGTGAACGACGCCCGAAACGCCACGCTCTTTCAGAGGTATCTCCTGCTTGCTGAGCAGCATCCCAACGTTATTTTCGGTGGAAGGCTCGGCCAGTATCGGTACTTCGACATGGATAAGGTGATCCTTGAAGCTTTGATGAAGGCAAGGGCCGAGCTCGGCGTGTCGTTTGAAGATGAAAAGCCCGAGGACCGCAACATGCCTCTAGGCGCGGTCAACTCGGAAAAGCGGACGGGAGAGGCATGACTGCTGGCAAGGTATCGCTGCCTACGGTCGCGATTGTGATGGTGACGTACAACCGGGCGCGTCTGCTGGCTCGTACACTCGAGTGCATACTCGCTCAGACCGTGTTCGAGAGATGCGTAAAACGCGTCGTTGTGGTAGACAACGCTTCGACAGACGATACCGAGGCAGTGCTCCGCGAGATCCAGAGCCGCGTCCAGCGACTTTCAGTTGTTCGCACTGCTGAAAATATTGGCGGCGCTGGCGGCTTCGCACTCGGTATTCGGACCGCTTGCAAATCCGGAGCCGACTGGGTTGGGGTTCTTGACGACGATGTTGCACTTTTTCCAGATGCTGTCGAAAGTATTCTTTCCCATGCGTCTCCCGATCGCATGCTTGGGTGTCTGCGGCTTGATCGGGAAGGTCACGTGGCCGAGCGTGCAAGCCGCCGTTATGACCTCACGTCGCCCTTTGTGCTCAACCCACGTCAGGAAACGTTATCGGATCTTTATCGTGAGCCCGGCGAAATGCAGCCTCTGGAGCCCGTGGCCTTCTGCTCGTTTGAGGGAATGTTCTTTCCTGCGGCGCTCGTCGAAAGCATTGGGGTTCCCTCTCGCGAGTTTTTCGTCTTCGGCGACGACTGCGATTATTCAATCCGAGCCCGCAAGGCGGGCATGAGGATTTTTATCGCTCGCGATGCGAGGCTGACGCGCCTCATTGACTACGACCGCCAGGCTGTGTTTTCGTCCTGGAAGTCGAGGTACGTTCTGAGGAACTTCTTCGTTCTGCATTTTCTCTACGGCACAAATTTCCTTGTCAGGGCGAAGCCCTGGGCAATCATGGCAGCCCTCGTCGGAGGTTGTTTTCTCGGCCGCTTGATTGGCAGGCCATCGGCGTTCTCGGTCGAGAGAGGATTCTCTCCTGTCAGGGCTTTACAAGAGGCGAGAGCACTCGCCGGAGAACTTCGGCGACGAGCTGCATCTGGTCTCATGGATTGCTTGAGTGAAGCTGACGGGGCTGGTAATGACGCTGCAACTGACAGAGTGACAGAGGGACCGCAAGTGACTGCTGTCGTCGTCACTCGGAATAGACGGAAACTCCTGTGTCGGTGCCTTGCGGGCATCGATGCGCAGACACAGCCTGTGGCGCGCGTCATCATCGTGGACAATGCCTCCAGCGACGAGTCGGAGAACTGGGTGCGTCGATGTGGGTACTTCGAGCGACTTCCCATCGTCTGGCTTCGGCTTGAGGAAAACGTCGGCGGGGCCGGAGGATTTCATGCCGGGATGGCGGAAGCCCTCAGGCGGGGGACGGACTACCTTTGGCTTATGGACGACGACGGGTACCCAGAAAAGGAGTGCCTCCAAAGACTCCTTAAGGAAATGAGCGAGGGCGCCTTTATCGGACCGCTCGTTCTCTCGGACGAAGACCCTCTGCAGCTTGCTTTTTCTTTCCGTCTTCCTGGGACGATGCATATCGTCACGTCGGAGAAGGATCCCAGTCTTTCCATGCAGGGCGTGATCGAAAACGTGATTTTGCCCTTCAACGGAGTTCTTGTCTCAGATTCCACCGTCCGCCACCACGGACTCCCTAAAAGGGAAATGTTCATTTGGGGCGACGAAATCGAATATACGTGGCGGCTTCAGGCCGCGGGGCTCCGTGTCGCCCTCGTGCCGAGCGCCCGTTTTCGACACCCCCGGCCAGCCATGTCGGGCACGCCGATGTTTTTCTCTCGCTTGCGCTTTAACGATACAGACTCTGATTTAAAGCTCTATTGCCTTGCCCGCAATTCCTTTTGGAACTACCGAACCTACAGAGGGCTCGTGAAAGCCTTGCTTTTTTCTGCTAAGGCGATCTGGTTCTACTCGTTTACAAAACCTTCGGCCCGCAAGCTCGGGATCGTCCTGCGAGGGTTCAAGGACGCGTTTGCAGGAAACTTCAGTCGTCACATCGAGATCCGCGACAGGGAAGGTGCATAGGTTCTGTCAGCTCTGAATGCTTCGTCATACAATCAAAAATCCTTTCGAACAACCATCAACGAATCGAAATATGTCGAATACGCCGTCTCTCCGCATTCTGATCGGATGCCATAAGCCAACTACCTTTCCGGTGGAAGGTGATGAAACGTTCGTCCCTATTCACCTCGGAAGGGCAATCGCCAAGCAAAGCATCTCCAAGGACGGATCCCTTGCCGAGGACGATAGTCGCTGGATGCTCGAGCATACGATCGGTGACGACACGGGCGACAATATTTCCCGGCTCAATCGCGAGTTTTGCGAGTTAACGGGACTCTACTGGGCGTGGAAGCACTACCAGGAGCTTGGTGACCCAGACTTCATCGGCTTTATGCACTACCGCCGATTTTTTATCCTGAGTGAAACCGACGAGAAGCCGGATTTTTGCAATTTGATCCGTTGCGACCATATTGGCAGAGGGTATGCCCATGAGATCGGACTCGACCGAATCAGGGATTTCCTTTCCCCAAGCAAGATCATCATCAGTTCAACGCAGTGCGATTTATCCCCGAAGAAGTACCATGAACAACAGGATTTCATTGATAAGAATTTCTATCGGGAGGCGATTGCATGCCTGATAGCTCGGCACCCAGAAATGAAGGCGCCATTGCTGAAGTACCTCAATGGCCGCAAGCATTACTGGTCGAACATGTTCATCTGCAGTCGCCAGGTCTTCCACGATTTGTGCGAGTGGTTGTTCCCTAAACTCCTTGAAGTCTACGAACTGCTTGACTTTGGGGAGTCATCAGTGGCCGAGCGCCGGTTCATCGGTTATCTGGCTGAAAATCTGTTTGGAGTTTTCTGGGAAATTCAAGCCCGACATGGAATGACGCTTGAGTCCCGACCTATTTCTTTTGTCGAGCATACTGACATCAGAAAGGCTGTGCGTCCGGCATTCAGCGTCCACAATATTGCCGTCTGCTTTGCGAGTGATGCCGCCTACGCGAAGTATGTCGCCGTTGCGTTGCAGTCCATCGCGTCGCATGCTGCGCCGGTAAACAACTACGATTTTGTGTTGCTTGACGGCGGTATTGGCGGTGCTGACAAGAGAAAATTGCAAAAGCTTTTCCTGGGGCGCAGCAATATGAGTCTGCGCTTTGTGGAGATTGAGCCGTATGTGAGGGATTTGAAGGATGCAATCGCGGCTGGCAACAATTTTCATTACAGTCCGGCCATTTATTATCGCTACCTAATTCCGGAGATTTTCCAGGGCTATGACAAGGTGCTCTATCTTGACTGTGATGTGCTCGTTTTAGCCGACATCGCCGAGTTGTTTGACCATGATCTCCATGGCCATATTGTAGGTGCGGTCAAGGATATTGAACGACGTCGCTGGCTCAAGAACAAGGATTCGAGAAACAGAACGCTTGACTACGATAAGTCCCTCGGGATCATGGACTCCCGTCAGTATTTCAATTCAGGCGTCTGCCTCTTCAATGTCAATAAGCTTCGTGATACAGGTATTGAGAAAACTCTCTTCGATTTGACAGAAAGTCTCAACCAGGCGAAATCTGAGTGGTACGGCGACCAAGACATACTGAACTCAGTCTTCTACGGCGATGTCGAGTTTATCGATGAGTCATGGAACATCATGTGGGTTGTTCTCAATCGAGTGAAGGATTGGAACTTCGATCTTGATGTCGAAAGTCTGGAAGTTTTTAGAAAGTCGCTCGCTGATCCGAAACTTGTTCATTACTGTGATTTTGAAAAGCCTTGGAACCAACCTTGGCGGCAGCTTGCGGACCTGTGGTGGGGCGAGGCACGAAAAACACCGTACTACGAAGAGCTTCTGCTGGCGGCCGGTTCAAGGGGGCAAAGTCAGAATGCAGGGGGCAGCAATGGTAATGACACTTCCAAGCTTGATGCCAGCAATGCGATAAAGATCAGGAGGTACGACTTCGTGATTTCAAAGTTGGAGACATTCTTCCCGCGCGGTTCTCGCCGTAGAGAATGGCTGAGGAGTCTTGTCAGAAGGATCTATCGTCGCATGCAGTAGCGAAGTGCAAGTTGTGAAGTCGTTACATCATGTGAAGACAGGGCAGGGAGCTGCATCAGTGCTGGACTTTGGAAGCTCTTCATTGAGAGCTTGCCAGGATCCATTGCTTTTGGTTGTAGCGCAGGTGTGTTTGCTGCCGCTAGAGCCGGAGGTGGAGGTTCATAGGAACGGCTGGCAAATTTTGTGAGTCCCATTTTCCGGAAGACAGCCACCATGCGAAGACCTCAGCGCCCGATTGACAAATCAGCTTTCGTGCACCACACGAAGGTGTTGAGTGTCCGAACAAAAAATTTAAGCCTTGCTGCAGCCCAGACCACTTTGTCTTTCGCTCTTGCGGCTAGGGGGCCCTTCGGTCTTTGCTGGATAACCGGCCCTTGCGGCCAATACTTTCCATGAAGTCAGGGATTGACGACCGGGCTCCGACCGCTGTTCTTGGGGAAGGGGATCCCAAAAGGGGAGATAGTTTATCGCGTCCGACTTTTTACCGCCCTGTAGTACTGCTGCATCACAACGAGATCGTCGCTCAAGGGGCCGTTGAGGTTTTCTTCAGGCGTGCCGATGCCCACCGGGGCGTCCGCAAGAATGCGCGCAAGCAAGTCGCGCGGGTTTCCAAGGGGCACCGAGCCCTACGTGCCGTCCTTGTAGGCAAGATGCAGCATCGTGCCGATCAGATCGGCGCTCTTTTCGCCCGTCATGGCGTAGCGCACCTCAAGCCGTGCAGTCTTGAATTCCGCCCAGGGGTGGTCAGCCCCGGCCTCGGCCTTGAGCTTGTCGATGCTCTTTTGAATCGAGCCGACGTAGTTCTGACGCCGCTCCTCGTAGCGCTCATCAAGCGCCTTGCGCTCGACTGCGAGAGCATCCTTGAGCTTGTCGGCAAACTGCTTTTCTTCGTCTGAGAGGTCGTTTCTGACCTTCTGAAGCTCTTCCTCGAGCCCCTTGATCTTTGCCTGACGGTCGGCAATGAGCTTTTCATTCTGCGCCATGCGCGCCCTGACGGCATCGTCTCCCGGGCCGGAGCCGCGGGCAAGCTGCTGCTTGTCGTAGTTGACGGCCCCCTGCGTCATCATCACCTGGTTTTGATGCCGGTTGATCTGTCTTTGGATGTCGGAGGCAAGGCGCTTTGTCTGATCAAGCGTTCTGCCGTTTGAAAGCAGAGCCGATTTCTCGAGTCTTGAGCGCACGCGCTGCTCAATCTGATTCCATTGGCCTTCCTTGACGGCATTCTCAACGTCGAAAATCTGCCGGTACTGCGGATTCTTCTCATCGAGCCGCGCCTCGGTTGTCTTGATCGCATCCTCGTAGTGCTTCTCAACGATGTCCTCGGCGTCGTCAAAGTGCTTGAGCCGGCACGTGTAGGAGACGATCCGTCGCCCCTTGTCGTCTTCTTCCGAGGTCCATTTGCCGTCGACGCAGTAGCGGTAGTTGTCAAGGACCTGTCCGGTTTTTGCCGCCTTGTCCAGGGCGTAGGGCATGGAGCGGACGAAGTCGACGGAGGCGTCGTCCCCGCAGCCAGTCAACAGGAGTGCGCAGGCGGCGGCAAGCGCTGCGGCAAGCGCCCGGAGGTGGTTTGTGCAAAGCGTCACGGTATGCACCTTTCAAGAAGAATGGCGCATTGTCCATGCGCGGCCCCTCAAGGCGCGCCCTGGGCTTGATTTTAGTCGTGCCTGACGGCCGCCTGCAGGATTGGCGGCCCTGGGGACTCAGCCGCAGGAAGGGCGGCGTTCGGCGCATTTGCTTTTGCCTGCGGCCGTGCTAGTCTCGTGAAAAATTCCGCCCGACTCAAGCGCCCCCGGTTTTTCCGGCTGTCCCGGGCAAGACCTGAGGGGACGGCGTCCCTTTTCTGAACGCTTCATCAATCGTTTTTTCACGCCTTCATGCAGCAGCCCTTTGCCCCCACCTTTTACTGGCACGACTACGAGACCTTTGGACTCAACACCTTTGCAGACCGTCCGGTGCAGTTTGCCGGACTTCGCACGACGATGGACTTTGAACCCCAGGGAGAGCTCGACGTCTGGTACGCCCGGCCGGCGCTTGACTATCTGCCCGATCCCGAGTCCTGCCTGGTTACGGGCATCACGCCGCAGGAGGCGATGCAAAAGGGCGTTCCAGAGGCGGAGTTTGCCGGCCGCATCTTCGAGCGCTTCAATACGCCGGGCACGATCGTGGTGGGCTACAACAACTCCCGCTTTGACGATCACGTGACGCGCGCGCTTTTCTGGCGCAACCTCTTTGACCTCTACGCCCACCAGTACCGCAACGGCTGCTCGCGCTGGGACCTTTATCCCTTCGTGATGGCCGTCTGGGCGCTCAGGGACGAGGGCATCGTCTGGCCCCTGAGGGAGGATGAGGGCGGCGCGCCTCCGCTTGTGAGCTTTCGGCTTGAAAAGCTCACGCAGGCCAACGGCATCGCCCACAGCCATGCGCACGATGCGGGAAGCGACGTTGAGGCCACGGCCGCCTTTGCAAAGTTTCTGGCTGCAAAGGTTCCGAAGCTCTGGAACTGGGCGCTTTCCCACCGCGACAAGGACCACGTGCTTGCGGCCCTGGGATCGGGCTCGCCGGCGCTCTGGGTGCACTCGGGCGCCGGACAGGCCGCAGGGTATCTGCGCTTTGCCTCTCCCGTGGCGGTCAATCCCGAAAACCGCAATGAGTTCGTGGTCTGGGACTGCCGCGAGGATCCCTCGGTGCTTCTGGATCTTTCGGCCGAGGAGATCGCGCGCCTGGCCTTCGGGCCGAAGGCTGCGATCAAGGAGGGCGAAAAGAAGCTCGCGCTGCTTCGGATGAAGGTCAACACCGCTCCCTTTGTCTGCGCCGATCTGCGCGTCGTGACGCCGAGAGTGCGCGAGCGCTTCAGCATCAATCTTGAGGAGATCCGCGCCCATGGCGAGAAGCTCGTGCAGATTCTCAATCTCGTCAAGGGGCCGGTTCTTGAGGCGCTCTCCATCGCCCGGGCACGCCCGGGCGAAAAGGACGGCGCGCCGGCGCGCGACGCAGACTTTTCGCTTTACGAGGGATTTGTCAATGAGGCCGACAAGCGGCGCATGGTCGAGGTGCACGCGCTTTCGCCCGCGCACCTTGCCCAGAGGGTCCAGGAAGGGCGCGTGCACTTTGACGATCCCCGCATTGACGAGCTTCTCGGCCGCATGCGCGCAAGAAGCTGGCCCGAGACTCTGTCTGCCGGCGAGCGGCTGCGCTATCAGGAGCGCAGCCAGGCGGTGCTTGAAGGCCGCGCGCAGGGCCAGAGGGGAATCGAGTCGTATTTCGAGGCCATTGATGCGCTTGCCGACGAAACGGCCGGACAGCTCGAGTCCGGGCAGATCACCCCGGATCGCGCCGAGCAAAGGGAGACGGTTTTAAACGCCCTCTACGACTGGGGCGAGCACGTGGCCGAGTGCGTTGAGGCGCTCGGCGGGCCGCAGGAGCACGAGCCCTGAGAGGGGCTTGAAGGGGCGTGCAGCGCCCTCGCAGCGCGCCCCGGCGGCTTGGGTGGGTTTGAGAACGCAGTATTGGCTTTTCAAAAGGAGTGAACGAATCATGACGCAGGAAAAGGTGCAGACGCCTGTGAAGGCGGCGTTTCTGGGACTGGGCGTAATGGGCTATCCCATGGCCGGACACCTCGTGCGCGCAGGGCACGACGTGACGGTCTACAACCGCACGGCGAAAAAGGCGCAGCAGTGGGTTGAGGAATACGGCCCGCAGGGGCGGGCGCGCGCCGCTGCAACGCCTGCCGAGGCGGCCGCAGGCGCAGACATCGTCTTTGCCTGTGTGGGCGAGGACAAGGATCTTCGCGAGGTGGTCTACGGCGAGTCGGGGGCGATGGCAGGCATGAAGCCCGCAAGCGTCTTTGTCGACCACACCACGGACTCGGCCGACGTGGCCCGTGAGATGAGCCGCGCCTTTGCCGACAAGGGCATGGCCTTTCTCGATGCGCCGGTCTCGGGCGGCCAGTCCGGGGCGCAGAACGGCGTGCTCACGATCATGGTCGGGGGCGACGCGGCGGTCTTTGAGCGCGTGCGGCCGGTGCTCGAGGCCTATGCCTGTTCGGTCACGCGCGTGGGCGAGGCCGGCTGCGGGCAGCTTGCAAAGATGGTCAACCAGATCTGCATTGCCGGCGTCGTGCAGGGATTGTCGGAGGCAATCGCCTTCGGCATGAACGCGGGGCTCGACATGAAGCGCGTGCTGCCGGTGCTCGAGAAGGGGGCCGCGGGCAGCTGGCAGATGAAGGCTCGCGGCGCGACGATGGTCGACAACTCCTTTGACTTCGGCTTTGCCGTGGACTGGATGCGCAAGGATCTCGGCATTGCCCTCTCCGAGGCCAGAAGAAACGGCTCGGCGCTGCCCCTGACTGCGCTCGTCGACCAGTTCTACGGCGACGTGCAGCAGCAGGGCGGCCGGAGGTTTGACACCTCCTCGCTCATCGTGCGGCTGCCGCGTCCGGTGAAGAAATAGGCGCAGGCGGGCTCCGCCCTCGCAGCTTTCCGCCGCCTGAGCGGGCGCGGCAGCGATGTCCGGCCAGGACCCTTTTTGTCGGAGAGCCGCCTGGCCAAACGAAAAAGGGACTTAGGCGGTTTGCCTTTGATCAACAAACAATGAAAACGATTCTCATTTGTATAAACCTCGCATAACTGCATCCGAGCCCTGAAAAATCAGGGCGAAGGTGCGAAACACTCCAGACCGGCGGTGCGTCCGCCGGTTTTTTTGTGGTTGATAATGAGAATGAGTCTCGTTATATTGCCGAGAAAAGAAGGCCGGCCGCGCTGGGAGATCGTCTCCGGGGCCGGCTCCTGCGGCATTTCCGCCGTTTGGCGTTTTTAGGGAAATCGACATCAATGACGACTTCAAGCAGCCGAAGCGTGCGCCGTCTGACCGATCTGCGGCGCGAGGAACCCGCGGTGGTCGTGCGCATGAAGATGGATGCGGGCGAGCAGCGCAGGCTCGATGAGCTCGGGCTTCACGTGGGCTCGGCCGTGCGTGTTCTTGCGGGCGCGACGGGCGAGGGCATTCTCATTGCCGTGGGCGACGGCCGCATCGGCGTCAACTACGACGTGGCCCGGCAGATCTACGTCTACTGAAGGCGCGCAGAAAAAGGTTTTATCCGGTCTGTCTTGACGGAACTTGTTCAAAAAATAGGGAAGGGTTTCAAGCCATGCTTTTAAAGGAACTTGCCCCCGGGGCCCGGGGGATCATCGTGGGCTACAGCAACGCGCCGGCCGAGTACCGGCGCAGGCTTTTGACGCTTGGCGCAACGCCGGGCACGCCCTTTGAGGTCGTGCGCGTCGCGCCTCTCGGCGACCCGGTGGAAATCCGGGTGCGCGGCAGCTTCATCAGCGTGCGCAAGGATGAGGCCGCGGTGCTTGAGGTGCGCACGAACTGACGGCCGCAGCCGCGGCCTGTCCCGAAGGGTGCCTCTCCGGGAGCGGGGCGCCTGCCGGTCGTGAGCAAAGGGGAGGATCAGACAAAAGAATCCGCATCCCAAGGCAGTGAAAAAAAGTTGTCCGCAAGGCCGCCCGGCGCCGCAGCTGTCTGCGGCAGGAGGGCAGAAGTCAAGACGCCTTGCGACTGATCGAGGCGCCGGCTCTGCGGACAACATCATCCAACCACAGGACTTTGAGGCTTATCGAGCCATGCAGCACAGCACAAGGAAGACCATTTGCATCGTCGGCAATCCCAACTGCGGGAAGACGACGCTTTTCAATGCCCTCACCGGCTCGCGCCAGGAGGTGGGCAACTGGCCGGGCGTGACCGTCGACAAGAAGACGGGGCGCTACGCGTTCGAGGGCGAGGAGGTCGAGATCGTCGACCTTCCCGGCATTTATTCCATCACGCCCGCCTCGGCCTCGGGCGAGGATGAGCGCGTGGCGCGCGACTACATCCTCTCCGACGAGGCGCAGGCGGTGATCAACATCGTCGACGCCTCCAACCTCGAGCGCAATCTCTACCTCACCGCGCAGCTCATTGAAATGCGCGTTCCCATGCTGGTCGTGGTGAACATGCTCGACATTGCGCAAACCCACAAGCTCAGAATCGACCTGAAGGCGCTCGAGCACGAGCTCGGCTGCCCGGTCCTGGGCGTGGTGGCCTCGCGCGGACAGGGCGTCAAGAACCTGATGCGCGGCATCCGCGACTTTCTGGCAAAGCCCGTCGTGCCGCCCATGCGCATCCGCTATGAGGCGGCCATCGAAAAGGCCGCCGGCGACATTGCCCGGATCCTTGACGACATGAAGGGGCGCCGCACCGGGTGGTGCGCCATGGAGCTCATTGAGGGCGCGCCCAACATGGAGCCGCTGCTGCCGCAGGGGGCGATGGCGCGCGTCAAGCCCGTGCTTGACGACTTTCAGGCCGCGTTCCAGGGCGAGGCCGACATTGCCGTGGCCGACGCGCGCTACCGCTTTGTGAGCGGCGTCTGCAGCAGGGCGCTCGTGCGCGAAGGCGAGGCCTCGGTGACGCTCACCGACAAAATCGACAAGGTGGTGCTCAACCGCTGGCTGGGCCTGCCCATCTTTCTTTGCGTGATGTACGTGATGTTTCTGTTCACGCAGAACTTCGGCGGGGCCTTCATCGACTTCTTCGACATTCTCTTCGGCGGCATCTTTGTCGACGGATTCGGAGAGCTTCTCACGCGCCTGGGCTCGCCCGAGTGGCTTCGCGTGATTCTCGCCGACAGCATCGGCGGCGGCATCCAGACCATCTCGACCTTTATTCCGCCCGTGTTCTTTCTCTTTTTCTTTCTCGCCATCCTTGAGGACTCGGGCTACATGGCGCGCGCGGCCTTCGTGATGGACCGCCTGATGCGCGCGCTGGGGCTTCCGGGCAAGGCCTTCGTGCCGCTTCTGGTGGGCTTTGGCTGCGGCGTGCCCGCCATCATGGCCACGCGCACGATGGACCGGGCGGTGGACCGCATCGTCACGATCATGATGGCTCCCTTCATGTCGTGCGGCGCAAGACTGCCCGTCTACGTGCTCTTTGCCACGGCGTTCTTCCCGCACAGCGGCCAGAACCTCGTCTTTGCGATCTACATCATCGGCATTCTCTTTGCCATCTTCACGGGCTTCATGGTGAAGCGCTGGATCCTCCCGGGCGAGGCCGCGGCCTTCGTCATGGAGATTCCGCCCTATCACATTCCGACCGTCAGGGGCGTGATGATGCGCACCTGGGATCGTCTGAAGGCCTTTGTGAGCCGCGCCGGCCGCGTGATCGTCGTGGTGGTGGCCGTGCTGTGCTTTCTCAACTCCTGGGGCACGGACGGCAGCTTCGGCAATGAGGACACCGACCACTCGGTGCTCTCTGAAATCGGCCGCACCATCTCCCCGGCGCTCGCCCCGATGGGCGTGACGCAGGAGAACTGGCCTGCCGCCGTGGGCATCTTCACCGGCATCCTCGCCAAGGAGGCCGTGGTGGGCACGATGAATTCGCTCTATGACGCGATGGCGCGCACGCAAAATGAAAAGGCAGCCGCCGCTGACGGCGCTGCTGCTGCGGCTGCCGACGCCGCCGGCGAGTCCGACGCAGGCGGGGAGGGCTGGTCGCTTGGCGCGATTCTCTCCGAGGCCGGACAGTCCGTCGTCGACAATCTGGCCGGCATGGCCTCGGCCTTTACCGATCCTCTGGGCGTTCGCGTGGGCGATCTGTCGGATACGGCCGCCGCGGCCGAGGAGCAGGGCGTGGCCGTCGACTCGATCGGCGTGATGCAGACTCTTTTCGGCTCGCAGCTTGCCGCCTTTGCCTACCTCATGATGGTGCTCCTTTACATGCCGTGCGTGGCGGCCATCGCTGCGGTTTATCGTGAGGCGGGAGCGGCCTGGACGCTCTTTCTGGCCGCCTGGACCACGGTGCTCGGCTACTCGGCCGCCACCATCGTCTACCGCGTGGGCACCTTCGCCCAGGATCCCGTCTATGCCGTGGTCGCCATCGGCCTGTCGGCAGCTGCGCTTGCCGCCCTCATTGCCTTCATGCGCAGCTGGGTGAGCAAGAACCGCGGCAAGGGTCCGCGCATCATCCCGATTGCGGTGCGTGCGTAGGAGACCGCAGGTCGATTGACGCAGAAAATATCCGCGCATTTTCCTTGAGATAAGCAGAAGGGCCCCGTCCGGAGGCATTGATCTTCGGGCGGGGCCTTTCTGACATTCATGCGGCGCCGCCCGCGGCAGGGCTGCAAGTCCTGAAGGCCGCAGAGGGGGCGGCGTCCTGATGAGGGATGCGCTACCGGCGCGGGGGCCGCGGCGGTCTTGGCGGAGGCGGCCGGTGGGGCCGCAGCGGGGGCCGGGCATACGCCGGGCCCCAGAAAAAGCCCGGGTGCATCATCCAGAACATGTCGTAGTCCATGCGCTGCAGCTCGAGCTCGGCGCGCAGCTGCGCCTCGCGGATCTTGGCGCGGGCAAGCGCATTTTGAAGATCCTTCTCAAGGTCCGGCGCGTCGGCCGGGCGGTTGTACTGCAGCACGTAGCTTGAGGACTCGCCGCAGATGATGATGGGGTCGGGCGAGGAGACCTGGGCTCCCGAGGGCCACTTGTAGGTGACGCCCATGATGCGCGCGCAGCCCTGCAGGTCGCGCGAGTCGTCAAGCGCGTCGTTTGAAAACTGGACGGAAACGGGCGTCACGCCGTAGACGCGGCCTTCCTTGGTGGTGACGGTCGCGCCCTCAATGTCGCTCGTAAAGGTGATGGTGGTCGAGCAGCCGGCGACAAGAAGGCTCGCGGCTGCCAGGGCAAGCGGCAGCATGCGCATGGTGCAGTCCTTGAAAAGTCCGGGGTTGGTTGCTGATGGTCTTTACTCAAGATCCCTTGAAATGATTGTAGCGGCTGCCGCCTCGCCGCGAGCCTGCGGCCGGCGGCAGTTTTTCGCGGCGCAGTGCCGGGCGTTTCCATGCGCGACGGCACCGTGCCGCGGCCCCGCCCGCAGGCTGCTGGCGTATGATCGGCTCCATCGTCTTGCGAAAGCATTCGTCGCCAGAGGAATCCTGATGCTTGCAGCCCGCAATCTTTCGCCCCGTCAGGCCACGCTGATCGGCCTGATCGCCCCGATCTGCTGGGGCATGTCCGTGAGCCTTGTGCGCGGCATTGCCGAGGGCTTCGGCCTCGCGCAGGGGCAGTTTCTGCTCTACTGCGTCTCGACGCTGTGCGTCTTTCTCACCGTGGGCTTTCCAAATCTTCGCAAGATGGACCGGCGCTATCTCTGGATCGGCATTCCGACGGCAAACTTAAGTTCGCTCTCATTTTGCCTTGCGATCTTCACCTCCACGGGCGGCGCCCAGACGATGGAGGTGGGCATGGTGAACTATCTGTGGCCGTCGCTCACGATTCTTTTTGCCGTGCTCTTCAACCGCGTCGGCACCCGCTGGTGGCTTTATCCCGGGCTTGTCATCGCCTTCTGCGGCATCGTCGTGATTCTGAGCGGCGAGGAGGGCTTTTCCATCACCGGCTTTGCCGCTCGCTTTGCGGAAAATCCCGTCTCCTACCTGCTGGCGCTTACTGCGGCGCTCACCTGGGCGGGCTACTCGAGCATGACGCGCGCCTGGGGCGGCTCAAGCAACCCCGTGACGCTCATTTTTCTCATTGATCTGTCGATCTTCGGGCTTTTGTGGCTCTTTGGCTTCGGCGCTGAGCCCGTTTCCTCGGGAACCACGACGCACGGCCTCATGAGCGTCATCTTCGGAGGCATCGCCATCGGCATGGCCTATGCGGCCTGGACGCTCGGCATGTCCCGGGGCAGCATGACCGTGCTGGCGGCTGCCTCCTACTTCACGCCCGTGCTCTCCTGCGTGTTCGCCACCTTCTGGATCAACGCCCGGCTTGACTCCAGCTTCTGGACGGGCGTGGCGCTCGTGGTTGCGGGCTCGCTTCTGTGCTGGGACGCCACCGGGCGCGGAATGCGCAGGATCCGGGAGGCTGCCGCGTCGAGAACCGGGTCAGGCGCCGCCTCGGGGCCTGCGTCGAGGTCCGGAGACTGACCAGGATTGCCCTTGATCCCGGCCCTGTTTTTGGCCGCTCTCCGGGGCTCTGTGGCATACTAAGCGGCAATGCGTCCGGGCGCCCCGCAAAGGGGCCTCCGGCCCGAAGAAGGACAGAGCGCTGCGACTGAAAACAGCGCCGCCCCTCGGATGCAGACGCGCAAATTCTCCCCCGCCGGCACCTTGACAGCGCGCATCGGCGCCTGAGCCGGCAATGGCGCGGCGTTTTTCGTGTCTGACAATAATTTCAACAACCTCACCAACTGGAAACCCCCATGTCCAAGACTCTCTACGACAAGCTCTGGGATGAGCACGTGGTTCAGGCCGAAGAAGACGGCACCACAACGCTTTACATTGACCGCCACCTCATTCATGAGGTGACGAGCCCGCAGGCGTTTGAGGGACTGCGACTGGCCGGCCGCAAACCCTGGCGCATCTCCTCGATCGTGGCCACGGCCGACCACAACACCCCCACCACCGGCTGGGAAAAGGGCATGGACGGCATCACCGATCCGATCGCGCGTCTTCAGGTTGAGACGCTCGACAAGAACATGCGCGAGTTCGGCTGCGCGGCCTACTTCCCGTTCATGAGCAAGGGCCAGGGCGTGATTCACGTCATGGGTCCCGAGGAGGGAGCGACGCTGCCGGGCATGACCGTGGTCTGCGGCGACAGCCACACCTCCACGCACGGGGCCTGCGCGGCGCTTGCCTTCGGCATTGGCACCTCCGAGGTCGAGCACGTGCTGGCCACGCAGACCCTGCTCACCAAGAAGAACAAGAACATGCTCGTCAAGGTTGACGGCAAGCTTGCCGCCGGCGTCACGGGCAAGGACATCGCGCTTGCCGTGATCGGCAAGATCGGCACGGCCGGCGGCACGGGTTGCACGATCGAGTTTGCGGGCTCGGCCATTTCCGATCTTTCCATGGAAGGCCGCATGACGCTGTGCAACATGGCCATTGAGGCGGGCGCGCGCTCGGGCCTTGTCGCCGTCGACGACAAGACCATCGAATACATGCGCGGCCGTCCGCTGGCGCCCAAGGGCGAGAACTGGGACAAGGCCGTCGCCTACTGGAAGACCCTGGTGTCCGATCCGGACGCGCACTACGACGTGGTTGTGGAGCTGCGCGCCGAGGAGATCATCCCGATGGTGACCTGGGGCACGTCGCCCGAGATGGTGACCACGATTGAGGGCGTCGTGCCCGATCCTGAAAAGCAGCCCGATCCGGTCAAGCGCGAGGGCTGGGAACGCGCCCTGCGCTACATGGATCTCAAGCCCGGCACCCGGATCACCGACATCCGGCCCGACCACATCTTCATCGGCTCCTGCACGAATTCGCGCATTGAGGATCTGCGCATGGCCGCCTACGTCGTCAAGAAGCTCGGCCGCAGGATTGCGCCCAACATCGTGCAGGCGCTCGTCGTGCCGGGTTCCGGACTCGTGCGCGCCCAGGCCGAGGGGCTCGACAAGATCTTTACGGCCGCCGGGTTTGAGTGGCGCGAGCCGGGCTGCTCGATGTGCCTTGCGATGAACGCCGACAAGATCGGTCCGGGGGATCGCTGCGCGTCGACGTCCAACCGCAACTTTGAGGGACGTCAGGGCAAGGGCGGGCGCACGCATCTCGTGAGCCCCGCCATGGCGGCTGCCGCCGCCATCGAGGGTCATTTCGTGGACGTGCGCAAGCTCTTCTAAGGCTGCAGAGGTTCAAGCAATTCGTTGGAAGATCATCAAAATGGAAAAATTTACTGTACACACCGGCATCGTGGTGCCGCTCGATCGCAGCAACGTGGACACGGACGCCATCATCCCCAAGCAGTTTCTGAAGTCGATCTACCGCACGGGCTACGGCCCCAACCTCTTTGACGAGTGGCGCTACCTTGACCGGGGCGAGCCCGGCATGGACAACTCCAAGCGACCGGTCAACCCCGACTTCGTGCTCAACTTCCCGCGCTACAAGGGCGCGACCATTCTTCTGGCGCGCAAGAACTTCGGCTGCGGCTCCTCGCGCGAGCATGCGCCCTGGGCCCTGATGCAGTACGGCTTTCGCGCCGTGATCGCCCCGAGCTTTGCCGACATCTTCTACAACAACTCGCTCAAGAACGGGCTTCTGCCCGTGGTGCTGCCCGAGCTTGTGATCGACCGGCTCTTTGACGCCTGCAATGCACAGGTCGGCTATCAGCTCACCGTGGATCTCGACCGCCAGCTCGTGGTCGAGCCTGACGGCACGGCAACGCCCTTTGAAGTGTCGGCCTTCCGCCGCTGGGCGCTCATGAACGGCTTTGACGACATCGGCATCACGCTCTCGACCCGCCAGGACAAGATCCACGCGTTTGAGAACAAGCGCCTCGCGGAGAAGCCCTGGCTTGACGCGGTGCTCAAGTAGGGTGGCTGCGGCTTTCCCTGCCTTGCGTGGGGCCCTGCAGAGGACCCGGGGGCAGGGCAGTCAGGCGAAGGGCGCACCAAACACATCAGACGCCCTTCGTCCTGAAGCCGAGGACCACATTGAAATTCATTGTTGAAACGACAGCAAACGATACAAAAGGATTGAAACGAAAATGACGCGCAAGATTGCAGTCCTTCCCGGCGACGGCATCGGGCCTGAGATCATGGATCAGGCCGTCAAGGTTCTGAAGGCTCTGGGCGAGGATTTTGAAATGGAGTTTGCCGACGTGGGCGGCGTTGCCTATGCCCACCATGGGCACCCGCTTCCCCAGGCCACCCTTGATCTTGCCAAGGCGGCCGATGCGGTGCTCTTCGGCGCCGTGGGCGACTTCAAGTACGACCACCTCGAGCGCGCCCTGCGCCCCGAGCAGGCCATTCTGGGCCTGAGAAAGGCGCTGGGGCTTTTTGCCAACCTGCGCCCCGCAAAGTGCTTTGCCGAGCTCACGCAGGCCTCGACCCTGCGTCCGGAGTTTGTGAGCGGCCTTGACATTCTCATCGTGCGCGAACTCACGGGCGACATTTACTTCGGCACCCCGCGCGGCCGCCGCCAGGCGCCCGACGGACACTTCCCCGGAGCGCTTGAGGCCTTTGACACCATGCGCTACACGGTGCCTGAAATTGAGCGCATCGCGCACGTTGCCTTTGAGGCGGCGCGCAAGCGCGGCAGGAAGGTGACGAGCGTCGACAAGGCCAATGTGCTTGAGACGAGCCAGCTGTGGCGCGACACCGTCACGGAGGTTGCGAAGAACTACCCGGATGTGACGCTTGAGCACATGTACGTCGACAACGCCGCCATGCAGCTCGTGCGCGCTCCCAAGGCGCTTGACGTGGTGCTCACCGGAAACATCTTCGGCGACATCTTGTCTGACGAAGCCTCGATGCTCACCGGCTCGATCGGCATGCTCGCCTCGGCTTCGCTCAACGACAAGAAGCAGGGCCTCTACGAGCCTTCGCACGGTTCGGCTCCCGACATCGCGGGCAAGAACATTGCCAATCCCCTGGCGACGATTCTTTCGGCCGCGATGATGCTGCGCTACAGCTTCGACATGAATGAAGAGGCTGACCGCATTGAGGCTGCCGTTCAGAAGGTGCTCTCCGAGGGCATTCGCACCGGAGACATCATGAGCGAAGGCTGCCGCAAGGTCTCCTGTTCCGAAATGGGCGACGCCGTGGTCGCTGCGCTTGGGTAAATGAAGTCCATGGCGGGGATGTACAGAATAGGTTCTCCCGCTAAAATCAATCCATGGCCGATGCACGAACTTGGTGCATCGGCAAATGTGAGCTCCTGAAGAATGAAGAGTCCCATGGAAACAGGTTCGGTCATCGCAAAACATGCCGGCCTGCGGCCGTGGGACTTTTTTTTATGGCGTCTGAAGGCGTCCTTCGGGAGCCTTTCTTAAAATGAAGCGATCAAGTCTGAAGATACAGGCAAACCAGGTGTCACCTAAACAAAAAACTAAGTGAGGTAAATGAAATGATCCTAGGTATGGTCGGCTGGCGCGGCATGGTGGGCAGCGTCCTGATGGGAAGAATGCTTGAGGAAAACGACTTCGCCTGCGTGGAAAAGACGATTTTCTTCTCCACCTCCGCCGCCGGCGGCAAGGCTCCGGAAGTCAAGGGCGCCGATCCCGTGCTTGCCGACGCCATGAGCGTCGAGCAGCTTTCGGTCTGCGACGTCATCATTTCCTGCCAGGGCGGGGATTACACCAAGGCGATTCACCCGAAGCTTCGCGCCTCGGGCTGGAACGGCTACTGGATTGACGCAGCCTCGGCGCTTCGCATGGAGCCCAACGCCGTCATCGTTCTTGATCCGGTCAACCGTCCCGTGATTGACGCAAGCCTCAAGGCCGGAATCAAGGACTACATCGGCGGCAACTGCACGGTCTCGCTCATGCTCATGGCCATGGACGGCCTCATCAAGGCCGACCTCGTGGAATGGGTGAGCTCCATGACCTATCAGGCGGCAAGCGGCGCCGGCGCCCAGAACATGCGCGAGCTGCTGCTGCAGATGGGGTATCTGAGCGCTGCAGTCAGCGACGAACTTTCCAACCCCAACTCCGCCATTCTCGACATCGACCGCAAGGTCACCAATGCGCTTCATGCCGTCGACTTCCCGAAGAAGGCCTTCGGCTATCCTCTGGCCGGCTCTCTGATTCCCTGGATTGACAAGGATCTCGGCAACGGCCAGAGCCGTGAGGAATGGAAGGGCGGAGCTGAAGCCAACAAGATTCTCGGTCTTCCCGCCATGGGCGAGCCCGGCTCGCTCATCGTTGAAGGTCTTTGCGTGCGCGTGGGCGCCATGCGCTGCCACAGCCAGGCGCTGACCATCAAGCTCAAGAAGGACGTGAGCTGCGAGGAGATTGAATCGCTTCTTGACAACGCCAATGAATGGGCCTACGTCGTCCCGAACCGCAAGGAGGAGTCGATGGAGGAGCTGTCTCCTGCCAAGATCTCCGGCACCCGCAAGGTTCCGATCGGCCGCATCCGCAAGCTTGCGATGGGGCCGGAATACATCAGCGCCTTCACGGTTGGCGACCAGCTCCTTTGGGGAGCGGCGGAGCCGTTAAGGAGGATGCTGAGGATTATTGCCAGCGCAGAATAATTCCTAGTTAATTGAGTTCTAAAAATGACCATACAAGTAATTGAAACAGCAATTCCTGATGTCAAGATCATTGTTCCTCAGGTTTTTGGCGACGAACGGGGATTCTTTATGGAATCTTGGAACCAAAAGGAATTTGAGGAGAAGGTCTGCAAGGGTATTAGGTTTGTGCAAGACAACCATTCAAGGAGCAAGAAGGGGGTCATCAGGGGGTTGCATTATCAAACCCAACCACACGCACAGGCGAAGCTTGTTCGGTGCTTGTATGGTCGAATTTATGATGTAGCTGTTGATATAAGGAAAGAGTCCAAATCATTTGGCAAATGGGTTGGTGTAGAGCTGACCGCGGATAATAAGAAGCAGCTCTGGATACCAGAGGGTTTTGCTCATGGTTTTGTCGTTCTGTCAGATTATGCCGAGGTTTTTTACAAGACTAATGACTTCTGGCATAAAGAATGCGAGGCCAATATTATTTGGAATGATAAAGATATCAATATTCATTGGCCAGATGTCGCTGACGCAATTGTGTCTGAGAAAGACTTGAAAGCCCCGACTTTTAAGAATTCGGTACCGTTCTCTTGATTTTTGGATTTGAATCTTGATCAGCATATTGATGTGCACCTACAATGGGGAGAAGTATATTAAAGATCAGCTTCGCTCCATTGAGGCGCAAACCTATACAGATTGGGAGTTGTGGATCTCTGATGATGGATCTACGGATGCCACTTTAAGGATCTGCGAAGAATTCAAGAAAAACAGAAAAAATAAAAATAATGTTTACCTGTTGAAGGGGCCAAGAAAGGGATTTAGCAGCAATTTTCTGTCGCTTGTTGGAAAGGTTGAAGGGAATTCAAAATACTTCTGCTTTGCCGATCAAGATGATATATGGCTGGAAGATAAGATAGATTCCGGTGTAAAGGCTTTGGATGGAGTTTGTGAGACAGTTCCGGCGCTGTATTGCGGCAGAACAGAGTTGGTTAATGATGACGGTGCAAGGTTCAATCCAAAACGGTTTTCTAGGCTGCATAAGAGTGAACCAAGTTTCAGGAATGCATTGGTTCAATCCATTGCTTCAGGAAACACAATGATATTTAACCGGGCGGCTAGAGCTAAACTTCTGGAGGTAATGCCGACAACGAATATTCCATCACATGACTGGTGGGCTTATATCGTAATTTCAGGTTCCGATGGAAAGGTTATTTACGACCCCACTCCGCATTTATTATATCGACAGCATGCAGACAATGTTATCGGAGATAATTCAGGAATTCGGGCGACATTGAAGAGACTCGCGCAGTTTCTCGATGGGAGATTTAAACTGTTTAATAACGAAAACACATCCGCGCTTGAGCAAAATCTGGAGGTGCTGACGCAAGTTAATAAAGAAACGTTTCTTAATTTTAAAAGGGCAAGATCCGGTGGTTTATGTAGATTTTGTTCTCTTTATAAATCTGGAGTTCGAAGAGATGGTTTGACAAACATAGGACTCTGGATTGGTTGTTTGATTAATAAAATATAAAAGTTAAGAAAAATGAAAGGCATTATTTTAGCTGGCGGTAGCGGCACTAGGCTTTATCCCTTGACTACGGTTATCAGCAAACAGTTGCTCCCTGTTTATGATAAGCCAATGATCTACTACCCGTTGTCTGTTTTGATGATGGCTGGAATAAGGGATATATTGATTATTTCAACGCCCCAAGATTTGCCAAACTTTATGCGCTTGCTCGGAGACGGAAGACAGTATGGTGTGAATCTATCCTATAGGGAACAACCGTCTCCAGATGGACTTGCGCAGGCCTTTATTATTGGTGAGTCATTTATAAACGGAGATGCTTGCGCGCTTATACTTGGCGACAATATTTTTTACGGTAATGGTCTAGGGAAGCAATTAAGATCTGCTGTTGAAAAGGCTGAATCGGGCCAAGGCGCGACAGTATTTGGTTATTACGTTGAAGATCCAGAAAGGTTCGGTGTCGTTGAGTTTGATAAAAATCATAATGCAATCAGCATTGAAGAAAAGCCTAAGAATCCCAAGTCTAACTATGCAGTAACTGGACTCTATTTTTACGACAGTAGAGTGTGCGAGTTTGCGAAAAAGGTAGTTCCCTCTGAGAGAGGGGAGTTGGAGATCACATCTGTTAATCAGATGTACCTTGATGATGGCTGTTTAAATGTTTCCGTGCTTGGCAGAGGATATGCCTGGCTGGATACGGGAACCATCGAGTCGCTGTTTGAAGCTTCAGAATTTGTAAAAACAGTGGAGAGAGCGCAGGGTCTCCCCGTATCCGTCGTCGAAGAAATAGCTTATGACAAAGGCTGGATTAGCAAGGATGAACTTGTATCTGCAGCTAATCGGTATGGCAAAAGCTACTACGGAAAGCACCTCGAAAAAGTAGCTAAAGGTCAAATTTACACTAAAAGTTGAAAGATTAAGGTAATGGAGTAGATATGTTTGTTCCTAAAAAGTTGATTGTAACGGGCGGTGCTGGTTTCATTGGCTCTAATTTCGTACACTGGGTGATTCAGAATGTTGATGATGTTGAAATAACAGTTCTAGATGCTTTGACGTATGCGGGTAATCTTGAAAATCTGAAAGGATTACCTGAAGATCGTGTGAAATTCGTTCATGGAAATATATGTGACAAAGGGCTTGTGGAAGAGCTGTTTTCTAGAGCTGATTCGTGCGTTCACTTTGCCGCAGAGACGCATAACGACAACTCGATCAATGATCCTGAACCTTTTGTAGAAACGAACGTACGCGGGACGTATGTTCTTTTGCAGGCGGCTAGAAGATTTAATTTAAGATTCCATCATATATCTACAGATGAGGTCTATGGGGACCTCGCGCTTGATGATCCGAATAAGTTTACTGAAAACACTCCATATAACCCCTCTAGCCCCTACAGCTCAACAAAGGCAGCATCGGACATGTTGGTTAGGGCATGGCATCGCACATATGGAATCATGAGCACAATCTCCAACTGCTCAAACAATTATGGTCCAAGACAACATATTGAAAAATTCATACCCAGGCAGATTACGAATATATTAGTTGGGATCAAGCCGAAGTTGTATGGGGATGGGCTAAACGTAAGAGATTGGATACATGTGGATGATCATAGCTCTGCAGTTTGGAAAATTTTAACTAAAGGAAGGATTGGTGAGACTTATCTTGTTGGCGCGAACGGAGAAAGGAGCAATAAAGAGGTTCTAAGGATCATTCTCTCTTTGATGGGCAAATCAGAGGATGATTTTGAGTGGGTTCGCGATCGTCCTGGGCACGATAGAAGATATGCAATAGATAGCACAAAGCTGAGAACAGAATTACATTGGAATCCAACGAAGTCAAAGTTCGAAGAAGGTCTTAAGGATACAATAAGTTGGTACGTTGACAATAGGTCTTTGTGGATGGGGCAGAAGGATTGTGTTGAGAAAAAATACAGCTTATCTGAATGAACAGAAATTGAAATCTAATAATGTGATTTGTTGTTATTGAATTATTAGATTATGTGGTGGTGCTCTGAATAAAAAAGCAGGTTGGGCGCAACGAAAGATGCTGTTCACATAAATTTGAGAGAGGCTATTCTCAATATGTGTAAACTCCTATTGACTGAGGTCGTCTTTTGATGTCTGATAAGCGCCTCAAGCTTGTTTGTAATAATAATTTAGTCTTATGCATGGCGAAAGATGAGTAATGGCGATAGTTTCAATCTCTGCGTTAGCGAGGGTCTTTTTCCTAGAAGTGTTAGCGCAACTTCCGTGCGAATTATTTTGGCTGCTTATTTAAATTAAATGACGCGCAACCCGAAAAACAAGAAATGCTTTAACAACTGAATCTCCTGGTTTCATCACACTAATGACCCATTGTGTGTTTAATAGCGCCAATTAACTTTGTTATAATTAATGTTTTAGATATAAAGATATTGGTATTTATTATACCGCCTTCGTTGGTTTTAACTATTGGAGTATAGCCATCTGAAATTGAGTGTTTACTCGAGCTCAAGTCTTAATCAGTAGTGCGGAGCGTTGTATCGATGGCGTATAGAGAGGTTAGGGATTAAAGCACCCGGGTAAGAATCATTAAACGGATTACTGAGAGTTGAAGGATGTCTAACTTAACTGACCATGCAGTTGTTAATGAAACAACTGATAAACAACTCGAACACTGCAATTGTAGAATCGTTTCGATGGGGATAACTAAATTTTGTGAATATCATCATATTTCAAGTATTTCCCTGCGCAAGACTGCTCATGCAAATAGTTGATATGTAATTCAAATCATGCTCTGACACAGATCATTTTTTTAATGAAGCGCGGCACTGATAATTTGCGAAGCGCAAGTAGACAAATCCTAGCGCATGAGTGTTTCTTGCATGGCTATTTCTCGAAGCCATCAACTTGAAGATTCTCGACACATGAGTTTCAATTCTCGAATTATTGAGGTAATTTATGCGTGTTTGTGTTACAGGTTCCAGTGGCTATATAGGACGACATGTTGTTAACCTTCTGAGAACACTTAATAACGTCGAAATCATTGAGGTAAGTAGAACCTCAAAGAAATTTGGATTTGACGTATTAGAAAGATGTGATGATCCAAAGATCTACGAACTATTGGGATCACCAGATGTTTTAGTACATCTTGCATGGAGAAATGGTTTTAAACATCATGAAATCAATCATATTGAAGATCTACCAAAGCATTATAAGTTTCTAAAGAACATGGCAATTTCTGGGTGCCACAACATTACAGTGATGGGGTCGATGCATGAAGTAGGCTACTTTAATGGCGTAGTAGATGAGTGTGTGCATTGCAACCCTTCGAGCTACTATGGAATTGCTAAAAATGCTCTCAGGCAACTATGTTTAACTGAGTTGACCAAGTATGTTCGAAACATTAAGTGGTTAAGGGGATTCTATGTTTACGGTGATGACGCTGGGGGTGGGAACTCCATTTTCTCAAAATTGATTGAGTTTGATAAGACTACAGGATCGATAAATCTTACAAAGGGAGATCATAAATTTGATTTCATAGAAGTAAATTTATTAGCTAGGCAGATTGCATTGGCGGCGATACAGTCAGAAGTAACTGGAATTATTAATGTGTGCTCCGGCAAGCCGATGAGCTTAAAGGAAGCTATAGAAAATTATGTAGCATCGAATAATTTAAAACTCAAGCTGAACTTTGGAGCCTATCCAGAGCGCCCGCAGGAGCCAAAGATAATTTATGGTGATACAACAAAAATAAGTAAAATCGTCGAAAGTGTTAATGTGAAAATGTAGAATATGTCAACACGGGTTTCGCGCTATGCTATTTGTGTTTACTTCGATCCTGAGGGAGAGTTGCGACCTTTTATGGAGTTCTTTCTATCATCGTTGAGTGAGACTTGCGTTGGTGTTTTACTCGTCGTGAATGGAACCTTAAACAAAAAGTCACGAACAAGGGTCGAGAGTTTAGGAGTTCATCTTCTGGAGAGGGAAAATAAAGGATATGATTTTTATGCCTATAGAGAAGGTTATTTTTATTTTAAAAACACTATTCACTTGGAGATTGATGAGTTAATATTTTGTAATTCATCGTGTTATGGCCCCATTACATCCTTAACAAATGTCTTCCACGAGATGGATAAACAGGAAGTTGACTTCTGGGGGTTAACACAATGGCATAGTGAACCATGGCCTGATCATATACAAAGCTATTTCCTTGTTTTTAGAAAAAGACTTCATGAATCAACGGCCTTTCACATATATTGGGAGCAGCTGCCGAGACTGAGCAGTCGAAAAGATGCTATTGAGAAATGTGAAGTTCAACTGACTTCGTACTTTGCTCGGATCGGTTTCAAATGGAGCACATTTTTACCTCCATCAAGGCCTGATTATAGTATGACATTTGTGCACGAAGGACTAGTGAGCGGATTGCCACTATTAAAGAGAAAATTTTTCATATTGAATAACAATGATGATGAGAAGAAAAAAGTCTTGTCTTTTCTTTTGAATCAAACGAAGTATGACATCCAACTGGTTTATGAGGACTTTTTTTTATCAAGATATCTATCGAATCAGGATAACGGGAAGATTTCTATCAAAACATTCATAAAATGCAACTATCCAAGAGCTACAAAATTGTTAATTAAGTTGAAGCGGTATCTGTGAGTGTTCCTATGTCAAATAATCGCCTGGTTTTGTGCACGTTCTATGAAGAAAATGGAAGGCTATTTGATAGCAATCTTTTTTTTCTAAAATCGCTTATTCCTTTTAGCAAAAAATTAATTTTGATTGTTAACGGGGAAATTAATGATGACGCAAAAAACAAACTTTCAGGACTTGGAATTTCATCTTTAATTCGAGAAAACAAAGGTCTTGATTTTGGTGCTTGGCAAGAAGCTATTTTATATTTGGGTTGGGATGAAATATGTAGCTACGACGATCTGTTAATTACAAATCTAACGTGCTATGGGCCAGTTTATCCATTGCAAGAGTTATTTGATGAAATGGATAATCGGCATTGTGATTTCTGGGGAATAAATAGGCATCCAGCTATGCCTCATGTGAAGCTAATTCCATCAGATCCATCTTCATCAATTCAGGAGCATATTCAGAGTTACTTTGTTAACTTCAAACAAAATGTTCTTTTGAGTGAGCCTTTTCAGAATTTTTGGAACAAACTTAAACAGGCATCGTCTTATCAAGAGGAAGTTGCATACCACGAGAGCAGGTTAACATTTTTCCTGGAAAGCTCTGGTTTTATTTCCTCAACATATATGCCCTTCATGAAATATAAAAGAACGAATGCTAATGCATCGTTACTTGAAGGGCTAAATCAGCTGGTTGAAGATAGAAACCCTTTTATAAAAAAGAAGATATTTTCCTTAAGACAGGATTATTGGCTAAATAATGGAAACTGGGGGCAGTGTGTAAATATTCTGCAATACATACGGGACAAGACCAGTTATTCAGCATCTAATATTATCCAAGAGATGCTGGCTACTGTGCCAATGTCTACAATTCAAACAAACTTACACCTCACGTATCAAGTTGACAGTATAAATAGTGATAAATCGTTGTTGTCTAAATCAATTAAACTCGGACTTGTTTTTTTTGCATTTTACGAAGACCAGGTTCAGTATAATCTAAGTTATATTTTTAACTTTCCAAAGGATACATTTATTTGTTTGTTGTCCGCACGGACAGAGCTTCTCGATATATATGAAATTGCTTTGAAAGAGAATGGGTTTAACAATATAGAAAAAAGGGAAATTCCCCCTCGTGGTCGTGATGTCTCGGCCTATATTGTTGGCGCACAGGATGTTTATCAAAAAGCAGATTACATCTGCTGTTTGCATGATAAAAAAACATCCCAGGCTGGATATTTAGTAGGAACGGCCTATCGAAATCACAATATTGAAAATCTTGTCGCTACAAGGGATTATATTACTAATATAATTCGAGAATTTGAAAAGGATCCTTTTTTAGGAATGCTTGTTCCCCCGACATATCCTTTGGCACTAGGAAATGAAATGAGTGATCCTGAGAATAGAAGAATTCTCCTTGAGCTATATAAAGATTACTCAATTCGAGCGCCGTTTGATGAGATTCCGCTAGCGCCGTACGGAACAATGTTCTGGGTCAGAGGGATAGCTTTTCAGACTTTAAAAAGAAAAACATTAAATTTTGAGGACTTTCCTAAAGAGCCAAACTCTACAGACGGGACAATCTTGCATGCATTTGAAAGATTTTATCCGGCCTTGGTTCAGGAGTCGGGATTTTATATCGGTTGGTGTGGTACCGCTAAAAACTTAAAATGGTATTTTGATTTGGCATTTTATGTCTGGAGAGAATATCAGAAAAGGTTGTATTCAGTATATGGGTTCATGCCGTTGCCAGCGTTATTGGAATCGATATCATTGCAGCGTAGCTCACCAAGATGTGGCGTAAGAAAAGCTGTCTTTAATTTATTGAAAGAGATAAAGTTTAGATTGTTCCCTGAAAAGAGTTTTCCCAGACTGAGCGCTTTTGTAGCTAAAGTTCTAAAAATATAATTAATGTTTACTATGGTAAGACTTCTTGACTTTCTCATTGAAAAAATGCTCTTCCTGTTGTTTGTTATTAGAAGTTCCTTCTTGGTGAGAAAGAGAAAATGTTTACTTATTAGTCATGAAGCGTCGTTGAGTGGGGCTCCGGTCGTCTTATTGAATGTGGCAAAAATTCTATGTACGCTCGGGTGGACACCGATAATTCTTTCGCCTTATCGTGGCCCTCTCTTTTCTGAGGCTAGACAAAATAAAATCACAATGTTAAGGTGTCATTGGAGGAATATAGTTCGTTGTGCGCAATTTGGGGCGAAAAGATATGATCTTATAATCGTAAACACTTCTGTTAATGGATATGTAGTTAATGGATTGCAGGATTTTGATTATTGTCCAGTTTTGTGGTGGATTCATGAATCTGCTGCGGTATATAGTGATGCATGTATACGACAGTTACCTGTAGAGGTGAAGGGTCATATAAAAATATGTGCAGGTGGTGACTATGCAAAAAGCCAGTTAAGACGTTTTAGGCCAAATTATAATATACAGACGCTGTTATATCCTACTTTGGATTTAAAGAAAATAATTTCAGAAGAAGCTGTTGAGTGCTCTAAGAAAATAAATCTTTATTGTATAGGAACAATCGAAGAAAGAAAGGGGCAAGACCTTTTGGTTCGTGCGATTAAACAATTGCCTCAGGATGTTTTGAATGAGTGTTGCTTTACTTTTATTGGAAGGATTGGTTCTCCAGAGATATACAGTACAGTGAAATCGCTAGTTAGCTGCAAGGGTGTTGCCTGTGAATCGATGGGAACAGTGCCGTTAAAAGATCTGTACAAGCAATATCAGAAAATGGACGTTTTAATTTGTCCGTCTCGTGATGATCCAATGCCTGTTGTCGTAGCTGATGCCCTTTCTCTTGGAAAAATCGTTGTCTGCTCTTCTAATACTGGATGCGCCAGTATTTTAACTGCAAACAATGCTGGTATTGTATTTCAAAATAATTCAGTTACGGATTTGACCAACTCAATCATAGAGGCAATCCGCATTGTTAAGCAAAAGAGATTGCGATCTATTTATTCGGCTCGTGCCAGATCTGCTTATAAGGATAATTTTTCTGAAGACTCATTTCTAAAAAGCTTTGAAATTCTACTTAGGAAGTTGAACCTTTGATCAAATAATTGTATGAAAAAAATACTTATCCTCGGGTCTAATGGTTACCTTGGCAGTTCGCTTTTTAAATTTTTATCTACTTGTGATAATTATTTTGTAGTGGGTTATCAGAGGCACTGCCAACAAAATCTTAATTGCCCTCGCATTATTTGCAGGGATTTCATTGGCGAGGATTGGGAATCGTTTTTTGCAAACAATGATTTTGATGTTGTAATACACCTTATCTCATCAACTACACCTTCATCCTCCATGGAGCTTGTCCTGAATGAGTTGAATGGTGTGGTGCTGTCTACGTTAAAATTAATCAATAGCTTAAAGGAATCAAAAACTAGATTTATTTTTGCATCATCCGGAGGAACAGTTTATGGGAGTGATTATAAACTACCTATTAAGGAAAATTCGAAGCTAGACCCTGTATGCAGTTATGGCATGCATAAAGTTCTTATTGAACATTATCTTAGATCATATGGGGTGTCTTACGGGCTTGATTACAAGATAATGAGAATAGCAAACCCATACGGTGGGTGGGGGCACAAAAATAGGGCACAAGGCATTATCCCTTTATTGGTCAGTAAGTTATTTGCTAATGATTTTATAGAAATATTCGGCAATACAATTCGTGACTATTTGTATGTAGATGATCTAATGCAGGCCTTCTTGTGTGTGATTTGTGATAGTCAGAATGAGCACCGTATATTTAATATTGGAACGGGTGTCGGTACATCGACGTTTGAGTTGATTCGACTTATTGAAGATGCTGCGGGTAAATCATTTAAAGGTATCAATATTACTGATTTGCGGCCTTGTGATGTTCCGTACAATGTTCTAGATATTGCCTTAGCTAAGCAAGTCTTGAAGTGGTCCCCAAAAGTCACCCTTTCAAATGGTATTCGTGAATATTTGAGAACCATCTAAGTTACAAATAACTACACGGGGTGGTTGCCTCAGAAAGGGGCGATGAGGTCTTCTTAAAAATCACGATCCCTTTTTTTTGAAATAAGAGGATTTTCTGAGAAGTGTTACGCTTTCTCCGTACCCTAAGAGTCTGTATAGAATTTTGTGTGTGATGAGATTGTTCATACCACCCAACGGACTAGAACAGCCTGACGCAAATGATCTCTGGCAAAGGATGCAGACCGCGTAAGCTCGCCGCCGAACTTTCTCACCTGCCGAATCTCGAACATGCCGTTGATGAAGCAGCAGCTGCTGGATTGCTCTAGGACAGGGATGGCGTCAAAAGCTATCCATTTAGGGGAGGGGCACACCTTATGTCGTTTCATGGGTACGATACCGAGTCGTCCAGTACAAGTAAGACCTAGATTCCCTTGATTAGGATAAGGCTGCAAGCGGGCCGATCGGCACCCGCATGCAGAGCAGCAAACGCAGCGGAACTAGCCGAAAGGCGATCCGCACCAACGCCCGCGATCTGGGTGTCAACATTCCTCGAGACCGTGACAACAGTTCCGAGGCGGTCCTGCCATCCAGGCATTCCCGCCGCTTCGACGGCCTAATCGCCATGTACGCCCGCGGTATGAGCACGCGCGGTACCGGCGACTATCTGCCTGAGCAATACGGCGTGCAGGTCTGGCTTGGGTATGCGGAGCTTCCGGGGGACGGTCTTCAACGCACTGAAGGCGCGCGGTCTGGTAGACATCCTGAGCGTCGTCATGGACGGCATCAAGGGCATGACGCAAGCCTTGGAGACCGCATGCCCGAAGACGGGGACAATGCTGTTCTGCTGTTCGCAGATCTGGCGAAACACCTGGGTGCAGGTGGTGCCGTTCTTCCGCTTCCCGTCGGAGGTACGCAGGCTCATCTACACGACGAACTCGATTGAGGTCTTGAACCGTGCAATTTGCAAAGTGATCAAGACTCGTACGCTGTTCCCAGCGAAGGCCGCTGCCAAAAAGCTCATCTTCCTTGCGATGCGCAACGACACAGCCGCATGGAAGAGGCCAGCGGTACGTTGATCAAACGCGATGCCTCAGTTCGCCGTCATGTACGGTCAACGCTTTACGGGAGCAATCATGTAAGCGATGGGAAAGAAACCTTTTGCCTGCTAGGGATAGGAAAGCCAAACCCAGCCTTTGCGAATAAGACCGGGCGGCTGCTACGCCCATCCCCTGAAACTTAACAGGACGCAAAACTCCATACACTGCCACCAAGACTGCCAGGTTATCACGCTCTCAAATAGCATTAAGGGATTTTTTGGCACTTAGTCACATCCAGTGCATACGAGTATGAAACGTCCAACAGGGCTTCCTGAAATGGTGAAGGAAGCGTTGTTGTCAATGCGTAGGTGGTCTCCAGCCTCAAGAGTGATATCCGCAATGCACATGTTGCCTTCCACGACGTAAAGAAGGGCGGCATCTTTAACTGTTATTTTGTCAGAAAAACCAAACGTATCAGCACATCCTCCATAAATCTCGACGTCCACTGGGGCGATCAGACAAGCAGTATGGCTTTTATCTACCTTATCATTTGAGAGAAGTTTTTGCAGTCGGTTTAAGGGGAACATCTGTTCCCCAAAAGAATGTTGCTGGTATGCTGGGACTTTTGGAACTTGATACGGACGAAGCCAAATCGATATGTATCGCATGGGATCATCCCCCACCGCTGTTGTTTCATGAAGATATCCAGAGGAGGAGGAAAATCTATGCATCGACCCGCGAGTTGTGACTTTGTCGTTTCCCAACGTGTCATGGAAGTGCATGCAGCCGGAAATTTGCAGACAGACAACCTCAAAATACTCGTGAGGGTGCATTGGAATACCATAGCCTGGCTCGCAATAGTAATCGTTAAAGGAGTAGATGTTGCCTAAAAACTGATTGTCAGGATCGAAGCGGGCGCTTGATGAAAATAGTCCAAATCCTTTGACATTCTTTCGAGAAACCTTCTGAGGGTGCCGGCGATCTTTGGAGAAATAGGTAATCATGTAACTTCTCCTTGTATTAGCCAACAAAGTAACGATTTAGATCTTCGTATGATCGGATCATTCGAACGACTCGTCCTACAATTGGGACAAAGCTAGTGTGCTCCATGTCAAAAGCTGCGGCGCCAAAACACGGATTGTCGGCAACTAGAGAAAGCATATTTCCTGTCAGAACGCAGTGCCGAAGACAAAGTCCAACTTCGTCCTCCTCGGATAGTCGAACGGAATATATGGCCTTCTGATCACTGGCGCTGAGAAATAAGTAGGAAATCATTGGGCGCATCAAGACGAGGTCTCCGGGAAGCAGGCCTGGTGCCATAGAATTGTCTGTGACATAGAGACCATAACTTCGGCGCGTGGGAAGCGAATAGTTGTCAATGTCAGGCAAATGCATCCAGACAACTGGACTTGAGCTGGAAGCAGGAGCAACCTTTGAGCTGCTCGCTCGATAGACGGGCACCCAGTTTGATGAGCTTTCAGAACTATCCTCCCTGCCTTCTGGGCAAGTTTCACGTAGTGTCAGTTCACACCCCAAGTCTCGGCGATTCTCTGCAGCTGCGGGCGCGTCCGGCGTCATCTCGAGCAGATAGTCTGTGCTGACATTGAGGCTGCGCGCGATCTTTTTGAGCAGTTCGTAGTCAGGTTCGCTACGCCCCATGATGTAGTTGTTCAGTCGCCCGCGGGTGATGCCTATGGAATTAGCAAAAACTGCCTGAGAGAGACCTTTTTGGGCAAGAATCTTGCGGATTTGCGAGCTAAAAGACATGCCCCTCCTTCATGAGACAAAGCGTTAAAAATAGCCAGCGGCGACCTTGTATACCGTACAGCTTCCTGCGACATGATGACGCAGGAAGCGTTCCTCCATCTTAATCTGTGTTTGAGGAGATTTCACTCGGGGGTGATCCCGCTGTAAATCACATTCGGAATTGAGGTCTGGTCCTTCAGGCTCTTTGCCCATGACAATATTTCTTCCTGATCCCTCCTCGAGAGGATTCCGTCGGTGACTGACTTGAACTTGGTCTCTACATCCTCGAGCGTCATTGGCAGTTCCGGATCGCCGCGGCGGAAGAGGTTCGTCTTCTCAAAGGTGTTGTTGTCTTTTGTACGGATGATGATCCGACATGGACGGGTCTGGGGGAAGAGTTTGTCGATTTCGGGATCAAAAGTCATGTGCACCTTCCGGCTTTCCGTCCTGACGGTTTCGTCTTTTAGAACCTCCTCACTAAGGTCATTGAAGCCGAGATGTCCTTTGGCCAGCATGATTCCCATGCAGAATGGAAGGGAGAATCTGGCCTCGCCAAGAGTCCCGGGATCAGGATTTGAGGTGAGGTCAAGGGCTTGCTGATAGACGCGCGCTTCAACTTTTACGATGTCTTTCCCTGTTAGAGCATGCTCGCGCATCAACATGAGGAGTGCATCAAGCATTGAATGGGTCTGGCCGCAACATGGATAATTCTTGAAGCAGATTGACTCGATCATATAGGGATTTCCCATGTCGCGAGTGATATCAGAGAGCACTGCGTGTGGTGCGGAAAATCCCGCCAGACCCTTTTCTCCTTCGAGAATTCGTCGTGCGCCAGCCACGCCCTTTTGCGCAAGCCTTGCGGCTAAAAGCCCGTTTAAAGCCGCCTTTCCTGGGTGGAGCGGCTTGGTGCCTAATGCTCCGTCGCAAAGGAATTGCCATAGCCCCGCAGCCTGCGTTCCCGCGTGTCCAAGGGCATCAGCGGTCTGATCAGCAGAAAGGCCGAGGTAGCGGGCTGCGGCCGCAGCTGCAGCAAAGGCGCCGGCGGTACCCGTTGTATGGAACCTGGCATAGTGTTCACGACCGAATGTCTGACCGATACGGATGCCTGCCTCGTAACCGCTCACGGCAGCGGCTGTCCAGCGACTGCTATCAAACCCCTCTGTAGCGGCGAGGGCAAACAACACTGGAAAAACGGTAATGCCGACGTGCATTGTGCTTCCGCGGTGAAGATCGTCAACCTCGCGTACGTGACCAAGGGCTGCGTTGGCAAAGGCCGCAAAAGGTTCGGAGCATGCGCCGCCTCCTATCAGGGGGATGGCCCCGGAACTGAGCGCTGTAGCAAGCTCCCTGTATTGCACCCCAAGTGGATCACCTGTTGCAAACCAAGTTGCCCCAAGGTAGTCGATTAAGCAATCTCGCACCTTTTGGGTAGTCGATTGAGGTAGCTTTTGGGCTTCAATTCCCACGAGAAAACAAGCAAGTTGCTCTGTGATGGTTTGTTTCATGGTTCTAACTCCAGTGGTTAGTTCGCTTTTTGACCGGAGACACGCATTGGCTCACGCACAATGAGCGCGGCGACAAGCGCGATGACGCCGAGTGCGAGATAGATGTATGACGCCAGTGTGAAGCCCTCGGCGCTGAACCCTCCGTTGCTATTGCGTCCCGCGGCTTCTAGAACTGCTCCAGTTATGGGCTGCAAAGCCGAAACAGCGAAGCTTGGGAAGGCATTGAGAAGGCCGCTTGCCGTACCTGTTGTTGCTGATCCATATAGGTCTCTCATTGAGGCAAAGCCAATCGAAAGCGCCCCCATGCCGAACGCGGCAATGGCGAAGAACCACAGGTAGCAGCCCCAAGTCGGGAAATCGCTACCAAACCATGCAAGCAGGGTAAAGCAGACAATCATCGCTGCTGAATTGAAGATCATCACGGGTTTTCTTGCCTTGAACAGTTTGTCGGAGAACCAACCGTTCAAGGGTCCGCCTGCAAGCATGCCAACGCCCATCATGTTGATGACGTTTCCAGCTTCAACCCGGCTCATTCCATGAACATCCATCAAGAATGGACCACCCCAAACGCCGCCAAAAGCCATGTGTATCGAGAAGTGGCAGCAGAACCAGACGGCAATGACCCAGAACTGAACAGAAAAACAGATCCGCTTCAGATTGGACTTCATGAGTTGGTAAGCGCTGCCCGACCTGACTGGGAGTTGGTTCTGGAACGGGGCATAACCCTTGTCCTGTGGTTTGTCAAAGACAAAAATAAAGAGCAGGACGGCGATGGCAAGCGTGACGATGCCGGTAACAATCATTGCCTGACGCCATCCCAATGCGGCGCAAAGCATGGCAAGGGGGCCAGACCCTAGAATGAGGCCCACTCCGCCCATGCCAAGAAAAAGCCCGTTCATTGCGGCAAAGCGATCCGGAGGAAACCACTGTGAAAGCAGCTTGACGCCGCAGACGAAAATGACTGAAACGCCGAAACCCATCAAAGCTCTCGAGAGCATGAGAGCGCCAACGGAACTGGTAACCCCAAAGTAAACACAGGCAAGCCCGGCAACTGCAAAAAAAACTGGAGTAGTTTTCCTTGGGCCTAATGTGTCGGCCAGAAGCCCAGAAGGAAGCTGCATTAGCCCGAAAACAAGGAAAAAGACGGAACTCATGGAGCCAATGGCGACAGCATTCATTCCGAGGTCCTTGGCAAGGTCTACGGCAATGATGTTCGGGGTGACCCTGTGGAAAGTGACGAAAAGGTACGCAAGGCAAATGACTGTGAAGATGACGATGGCAAACCGACTTCTCGATTTGTCGTCAGTCTGCAGCGCAGGAGCGGAGTGCTTGTCCATGGCGGCGTTCCCCCCTAGAAAAGATGTACTTAGATGTTGGAGGATGCCCCCCGAAGGATTTGTTCAATCAAGCTCATCGGGGGGAAGGGAGCCCGCTTTGTCCTTACAGGTCAAAGTAGACGAAGATGAAGGGCAGTGCCACGCAGGCGCCGACAATGGTGGGAATCAGAGTTCTCTTGGCTGCCTGGAAAGGCGAGACCCCTGCAATGCCGGAGACTGCGATGATCGCTCCAAAGATGGGAGAAATTGTGCGGCCGAAGCTAGCAAATTCATCAATTGCAACCGTCATTACGACTGGGTCGATGTCCAAAGATGCTGCAATATTGGGAACCATGGCGGCAAAGGAGAAGAAGGCTGCATTGCCGCTTCCCATCAGTGTGGCGGAAATCATCGTCACTAGACAGCAGGCGGCAATGAGCGATTTCGCTCCAAGTCCAGCTGACTGGGCTGACGCCACGAGCGTGTCGAGCGTTCCCGTCATCATCAAGCCTTTGGCAAACACTTCGCCGGCGACAATCAGGCACACCACCAGCGTAAAGATGCGGCCCATCGCTACGAAGTATTCCTTGAAGACTTTGAGTGCTTCGCCAAAGCTGCGACGATGGATGATTTCAAATGCAAACGCCAGGAAAGTGCACATGAACATCGCGTTGGCGATATTGAGCTTGATTTTCCAAGGCAGACCGAAGTATTCGGTCACCAAGGGTGAGCACCCCATGATGAGTACCAACGGCAAAACAGGAAGGATCGCGTAAATCAAAGGTACCTCCCCCTTAGTAGCCTCCATGTCGCTGAGCTTGTGAAGTTCTTCAAGATCCGGACCTTCCTTACGATCCCAATAAGGCTGCACGATGAGGTGCGCAATAAGCACGAAAACGAGCGTAAACAGAACGATCGGCGATTGGTACAAGAGGAAGTACTCTGTCACGTCGCGATTCAATAGCCCGCACCCGAAATTTACGTTGGGAGAGGCCGGTCCCCAGCCAAACATTCTTGTCGAACAGATGACAGCAAGAGCCGTCAAGCGACTTAACCCTGCTCGTATCAAAATGGGATAGAAGGTAATCATTGCCAGCAGAGCCATGCCGGCGCCGCTCGGGACGAAGATTGAAAGGAACTGCGTGATGATGAACGCCAGGGCAAAAACCAACATGGGCGAGTGGAGCTTCTTAAGCGGTGACGCAAAAATGTTGCACAGTGCGTCGCTTGCATGAATCTTATCCATGTAGGTTGAGTAGCCTGCAATCATCATGATCTGCAGGCCCAGCCCTGAAGTGCGCGTTGCAAACATTCGCCTCACGCTTTCGAAGATGTCAAAGGGCGTAAAGCCAGTGGCGAATTTTGGGTCAATAAGTTTCCCTGTCCCCATAAGAACAGAAGCGGTAATCAGTATGAAGCCGCCGATAAGGAGAATGCCAGGGGCGTAATGCTTTCTTACGAGCATCACGGCGATCCAGATGGTGATCACTAAAGCGAGGGTAATTCCAAGCATAGGAACCTCCACTGTTAAAAAAAAGCCGACCCGGCGATCTCGGGATTGCAGAGATGTATGAAGCGTCGGGTCGGGGAGCAGCACCCCTCAAGAAACCAGATGGGGCACCCAAGATGGAGTCGGATTTACCAGGTGGCGGGATCTGGGTCAGTACGACTCAGCTCACGGCAATACGCGATGACTGCATCAATTTCTTCGGAAGCCTTTCCGAGGTACTTGCTGTAGTCGAAGATCGCGTCGATCTCTTCGTGAGTCATCACCGCCGTGACCTGCTCGTTGGAGTGGAGACGCTCAATGAATGTCTTGTCATCGTTTTGTGCGAGCGTGAGTTCGCGCAAAAGGTGATGCGCCGTGTTTTTCCCAATACGCTCGCCCAAATGGAACATGACGGCTTCAGACAGCAATAGACCGCCGAGGAGGTTCAGGTTTCGTTTGATGTTCTTTTGGTCTACTTCCAGCCCCTCGACCACGGTTGCGATGGCAGTGACCATGTGCGCAAGGATGATGCTTGACTCTGGGACATCTTCCAGATCAGTGCGCCACACGCGAGCATCGCGCTCGTGCTGGCAGACTTGCGTCAGCATGCCGAGGAGAGCATTCGACTGCACGATGCGGCTTTGTGAGACGGTCATCTCGCTCACATTGGCATTGCGCTTATGAGGCATTGTCGAGGAACCGACGGTATTGCGCCCCATGGGTTCACGCAGTTCGCCGACTTCGCTCGTGGAGCTGGCAAGGATTTCATTGGCAATGCGACCCAAGGTGCCTGCAAAAATACCCAGCGTGGTCAGGTACTCGGCAACGATGTCTCGAGAGGACGCCCAGCAGATCGGCGGATTGACCAGACGCAGTTCGTGCGCAACTCCTTCGACGGTTTCGAGAGCTTTATCTCCGAAACCTGCTTCGGTTCCAACGGCTCCGTGCAGCATCAAAACAAAGACCCGCTTTGGGAACTCCTTCATGCGTTCAATATCTCGACGAACTTCCGCTGCCCAGGTTGCAAATTTGAAGCCCATCGTAATCGGGAGCCCCTGCTGACCGTGCGTGCGCCCAGCCACGACCGTGTGACGGTGTTCTTCAGCCTTCTGAAGAATCGCCTTTTCAAGACGAAGCGCTTGCCTAAGGATGTAGCGGGCAGAGGCGCGCATTTGAAGCACCATGCCGGTGTCGATGATGTCCTGGGTTGTCGCGCCGAAATGTACATACTCCCCTGTGCTCCCCGGACACGCTGCCTGAACGCATTTGAGGATCGGCATGATCATGTGGCCAGTCTGCGCGAGAGTTTCCTTAAAGAGGTTCATGTCAAGGCAGGAGAGCTTGCAATGAGCTGAGATCTCTTTAGCGGCATCTTCTGGGATAACCCCGAGTCGTCCCTGTACGCGTGCCAGAGCTGCCTCAATGTCGAGCCAGTACTGCACTTTGCCTTCGTCAGAGAAAACGGGTTCAAGCTCGGGAACCGACCAGTTTCCACGGAACAGACCTGAATCGATGATGTGCGACATAGTTGTTCTCCTTTGCTTGCTCTTTGAAGTAAAAGCATCCTAGTCATGATGATAAAAGAAACTTTTACATCAATGGAGATGGCCGCCTGTCTGCCCAAGTAAATGAATAAAGCTTTTGATGTTGACTAAAAGGGCGTAAAATTAATGTACTAGCATGTTAATCCGGTACTATAATAAGTCCTTTGAGCTGATGTTTTGCCCGCAATGTTGAGGTGTCTGAAACTTTTATGGTGATGAAAAATATTAAAAACATATACAATGCTTTTGATCCCCTTGCTGAAGACGGTGCATTGTTCAATCTGTTTCGGCGCAAAACTTTGAAAGCAAGTCCCTTCTTTGATCTGCACGTTCCAGAGCAAGCAATATTGAACACAGTCTCTGGACGACTTTTTTATTGGCATAGGGGATCTCTGGGGGATAAAGGGACGATGACGTGGTTGATATTTTGTTTGTGATTATTTTTGGGAGTGTGGTTGACGTTTTTTTTTGTCCCTTGTTCTCTGCTAGATATAATTTTTTTTGTTGTGTGTGTTTGATTGACTGGGGACGGATATATTTATATTTATCGTCGGCTTGGCCCACTTTCTGGTTATGAGGAGTTCTTATGCTTACACGTCGAGAGTTTGTTTCTTGTATTGCGGCAGGAGGTGCTGCCTCTTCCATTCCGGCAGTCTTTGCGGCAAGTGATTTTGATTTAAAAGCATTTGCTTCAGAATTGCAGGAATTGGTCAGTATTGACTCTAAAACTGGGTATGAGGAAGGCGTCAACAAAATTATTGCGATATTCGAAGAGCGCTTCAAATTCATTGGCTGGACCGTGACTCTTCACTCCTGTCCTGGGCGGGGAAACGCGCTGATTGCAACCTCAAAGCCAGACCAAAATCATTACGATGTTGTTCTGTGCGCTCATGCAGACACAGTTCAGCCGGTTGGATATGCCCAGAAGTATCCCTTTGTTCTCAAGGGAAGCA
This sequence comes from uncultured Duodenibacillus sp., assembly GCA_944390745.1. Taxonomy (GTDB): domain Bacteria; phylum Pseudomonadota; class Gammaproteobacteria; order Burkholderiales; family Burkholderiaceae_F; genus Duodenibacillus. The sequence goes on from CALXQK010000008.1 coordinate 72,907, forward strand.
TTGCTCATGGTGCTGGTGTCGGTGACGATAAGAGTTCTTTGCTGTCGGTTTGGTGGATCTGCAAGGGACTGCCTAAAACCGTTACAGAAAAGCTCAACATTGCTGTAATCATCAATCCTGGCGAAGAGTCAAGCAATCCTTCGACGTTGAAGTTTTTTGAGAGAGAAGGGAAAAAGACGCCATTGGCTCTTGTGTATGAGCCTGGTCGTGGAGAGGTCAAGGGCGGTGGATTTGTTAAGGTCCGCAAGGGATCTACCAGGCTCAACGTCAGGTTCCATGGAAAAGCGGCTCACTCGGGCAACAATCCGCAAGATGGACGCAATGCCATTTACGCGATGGCTCTTGCGATTCCAAAAATTACAGCTATTCAAAGCAAGTACCCTGGTGTGACAATCAATGGGAATACGACGAAGGGCGGAACAGCTGTTAACACGATTGCCGCTGAGGCTGAGGTTACCTTCGATTTTCGGTTTACCGACGATAGGATTCGAGATCAAGTCGTTTCAGAAATTCGCGCTCTTTGCGATAAGGGGTTCATGGATGGCGTGCGAAGCGAGCTTGTAATCAATCGTCTTGGAAACGCTCTTCCTGAAACTGAAAAATCAAGAAAGTTGATGGCGATTGTAGATCAGGCGGCTAAGCAGTTGGGGCAACCGGAACCTCAGTGGCTCGCCGTTGGCGGCGCCTCCGACGGCAATAAGCTGGCAGCTCAAGGAGCGGCTGTTGTGTGCGCCATGGGGGTCGTAAGCGGTAATTTGCACAATCCTGAAAACGAGTGGACGGATCTTTCCACTGTGCGCTCGCGCATTGACCTTAGCCGAAAGGTTCTTGAGCTTATTGCCCAGGGAAAGTAATGAAATTTCCAGCCTGACCTTGGCTTTCTCAATTGTTGCAAGGTTGTGACAGGATCTATCTCAGCTAGGGGCGCTGTTCTGCACCGGTCTCAATCGGTCTGAACAACGCCCCTTGCTGTGGGGCGCAAGTCTCGAAGTTATCTTTTTATTCCCGTCCGGGGCTCTGCGGATCCGGTGGTGGTTGATCTTTCTGCGGTTTCGCCGCCAATCACGTCGTAGACCTTCTCAGTCGTGCCGTCGGAGTCCTTGCCGCTTTCAAGATCAAACTCGTCGTGGTCGGCTTCGGCATGCTCGGAGAACTTCCTTCTGAGATTCACGGCGGCATTGCGGGCGTTGCTTGCCGCGGTGATGACCTCAAGGGGCGCACCGCTGGCAAGCTGCCGCTCTCTCGGACGGCAGAAGTAGAGAAGAGCGACGAGCGGCAGCAGCAGGCCGCCCGAAATGATCATCGCAAGCTGATTGCTGTAATAGGTTGCCAGCGCGCCGCCAAAGACCGGGCCGATGACGCTGCCGAACTGCTGCGTTGCGTAGGAGTATCCGAAGACCTTGCCGCGGTCTGCCGGATCCGTGCTTTGCGTGAGCACGGCGTTGATGGCAGGAAAGATTCCGGCAAAGGCCAGACCGCCGATAAAGCGCCAGATCGTAAACTGGGTGAGATCCTGCGGGATGGCCTGGATGACGCCGAAGATGCCCGAAAGCAGAAGCGACAGGTACAGAACCGGCCGGTAGCCCCAGCTTTGCCCCAGCATGCCCCAGGGCGGGGAGGCGATCACCCCGGAGATGCCGACAACAGAAAAGACGATGCCCGAGATGAGCACGATGCGGTCCATCGAGCCCTGCAGCTCGGCAATGTAAAGCGGGAGAATCGGCTGCACCATCAGAATCGTCATCTGAACGAAGCCCGCCGCAAATAGCATGCGCAAAATCGTACGGTTGCGCAGGGGCGAGGGGCGCGCGGGAGCCGCGGCGGCGCCCTTGACGGGAGCTGGCCTCGGCGGCTCCTTGATGAGAAGCGTCAGCAGCAGCGTAATGATGCCCAGACCCACAGCCGCGATCGTGAAGGTTGCGCGCATGCTGAAGGACTCGGCCAGAATGCCGCCCACCAGGGGGCCGAGGACGCCGCCTGCGGTCATGCCGGCCTGCATGATGCCAAGGCAGAAGCCCAGCTTTTTTTGCGGCGCGTTGGCGCTCATGATGGCCAGTGTCGCGGGCCAGAGGCCCGCCGAGAGGCCCTGCACGATGCGCACGGCAAAAAGCTGCCAGGGCGTCTGCACGATGCCGCCCAGAAAGTACGTGATTGCAAGGCAGAACGAGGCGCGGATGGCCATCAGCTTGCGCGACTTCTTGTCAGCCAGGGCGCCCCAGATCGGAGCAAAGATGCCCGAGATGAGAAACGTCACTGAAAAGATCGTGCTGCTCCACCAGTTGACGTCGGCCTGCGCCACGCCCAGCTCGTTGATGAGGTACATCGGCAGAAATGGCACGAGCATCGTGTAGCTGGCCGACATGAGCACCGCACTGGCGGTGAGAACGGCAAGTGCAACTTTCCAGTTCATGATGATTCTTTGGTGGAGCCCGAGGTTAGGGGGCGGCGCCGTTTTTGCCTTGACGGTTGCTCTTGACAGAGCTCTATTCTTTGATCCAGGGCACCGCATCTCATTGAGTTTACGCTTGATGCCGTCCTTGGAAAACGGCCTTTCGGGTAGCTCCTAAAGGCCCTGCCCCGCCGTTGAATGCTCGTTGTCATGCAAAGATGACGCATCAGCATCGAGCTGAAGCCCGGCGCTGTCTTTGCCTGATCCTCCGGTGGTGCGGTGCGGCTTGCGTTAAACTTCGTCGATCCGTCAGGAGCGCAGAGGCCTGTGGCGCAGGCCAGGCTTTCTGAGCGCTGTCTTCGGCCCTTGCGGCCGCTTCACCTCTCTTTTTTCCCATTCCTTTTCCAGTGAGCAAACTGCCCGTGATGATTCTCACCGCAGCCATTCGAGATTTTCGCAAGGGGCTTCTGAATGCCCCCAGCAGAAGAACCCTGGCGGCGCTTGCCGCGTGTCCCGTTCTTGCCCTGTCGGCGCTGCCTGCGCTTGCCTTTGATCCGGATCTCGCGGCCATTGAGGATCAGACGGTGATCAAGCGCTTTCCCGCGGGTTCCATCGTGACGCGCGAAAAGGCCGAGCAGGCGTTGCGCGAGGTCAGAAACGCCCGCTCGCGCATGAATGAGCTCGTTGACTACTCCACGCGGCGCTGCGGGGAGAACTTTCTTGTCAACTCCTGCATCGACGACGTGCGCCGCGCCAAGATGCGCCAGGACAGAAGGTTTCTTGCCATCGAAACCGAGGCGCGCAAGTTTGTGCGCCAGGACGATGCGCGCATCGAGCGCGAAAAGCAGGCCGAGCGCGACCGCAAGGCCGCCGAGCCTCCAGAGCGCATCGAGCCCTCGAAGGGACGTCCGGCCAACGCCGCGCAGGAGTCCGCCGCAAAGAATCGCGACGCCCGCAAAAACCGCACCGAGGAGGTGCGCGAGCGCGAGGCGATGCACCAGCAGAAGGTTTCTGAGGAAGCCGCAAAGCGCGCCGAGTACGAGGCCAAGGTGAAGGAGCAGCAGGCCCGCCGCCTTGAGCGCGAGGCCAAGGTCAAGGCGCGGGCCCAGGAGCGCGCCCGCCAGAAGGCCGAGCGGGATGCCGGGCGCTCTGAGAGCTCCAAATGAGATGGACCGGCGCCTCGGGGCCGGCGTGCGGTGATCCTTCGTTGATGCGTATTTGTTGAATTTTTTCGCTGAAGCTTCAGAGATGGCTGACTCTTGTGATCGATCCGACGGCGCGGCAGCCCTGCCAGGCGACGCGAGCGCCTGCGGCGACAGCGAGTTTGTTGCCGCCGTCAAGCGGCAGTTTGCGCCCGGCGGTGCGCTTTCGCGCGCCACCGACTCCTACGTGTCGCGCCCGGGCCAGGTTGCCTTTGCCGCAAGCGTGGCCGGGGCGATCGAGTCGAGCGGCACCCTTGTGGTCGAGGCGGGCACGGGCACGGGCAAGACCTTTGCGTATCTCACGCCCGCGCTCATGAGCGGCCGGCGCGTCATTGTGAGCACCGCGGGCAAGGCGCTGCAGGACCAGCTCTTTGAAAAGGACATCCCGGCCGTCAAGCGCGCGCTCGGCATCAATGCCGATGCGGCGCTGCTCAAGGGCCGGGCAAACTATCTGTGCAAGTTTCGCATGGAGCACATCGAGGCGCTCCCCTCCCGGGGCGCTGTTGAGGATCTTGCCCGCATCAAGCAGTTTGCGCTGACGACGACGACGGGCGACCGAACGCTCATCAAGGGCGTGGGGGATCGCTCCGACATCTGGCCCTACGTCACGAGCACCAACGAAAACTGCCTAGGGCGCAAGTGCCCGCACGCCGAGGACTGCTTTGTGACGCGCGCGCGCAATCGCGCCCGCGCCGCACAGCTCGTGGTGGTCAACCACCACCTCTTTTTGTCGGCCATGGCCTGTCTGGATGGAGAGGGCGCGCTTGAAGGGCAGCCCCAGGCCGAGGGCGAGGATCTTCTGGATGGATCTCTGGACTTTGCCGCCGACAGCGATGCGGGGCTTCTGCCGCACGCCGACGTCGTCATCTTTGACGAGGCGCACAAGATTCCTGAGATCGCGCTCAACTTCTTCGGCGAGGAGCTTGCCACCTACAGCATCAAGACGGTGGTGGGCGAGCTTGAGGCGCTGCTCCTGAAGCCCGCCTACAGCGCCTACGCGCCCAGGGGCTCCACGTGGACGGATGCCTGCAACGCCGTGCTGCATCCCCTGCAGGACCTGATGATTGCGCTTGACAGAGCCGGCGTTGAAATCGACTCCAACGTCAACCTCAAGGATTTCTCCGCCGCGGCGCTTGAGACCGCCTGCGGGGATTTGAAGAAGGCCTGCGAGGGGCTTGAGCGCCTCGCGGCGCTCTGCGCGCCGCTTGTTTCAACCGATGAAAACATTGAAAAGCACGTCGAGACCGCCGCAGGGCTTCTTCCCCTGATGACGGACTGGGTCGGCCGGCTTGCAGATCCGGCCGCGGCCCGCGGCTCGGGAACCGCGCCGTCGGTCTTCTGGCTTGAGCGGCGCAAAAACGAGATGCGCTTTGTGGAGACGCCCCTGACGATCGCCTCGAAGTTTGCCCGCCTGCGGCAGGCGCACTCGGAAGCCGCCTGGATCTTTACGTCGGCCACGATTGCGACCGAAAACGGAAACTTCTCGCATTTTCTCCGGGAGCTGGGGCTTGCGCAGGCGGACACGCACGCCTGGGCCTCGCCCTTTAGCTACCAGCACCAGGCGATGCTCTACGTGCCGCAGAACATGCCCAATCCCCGAAGCGTCGACCGGCAGGCCTTCATCGAGGCGCTGGTGCGCGAGAGCTGGCCTGTGATCGATCTTCTGGCCGGCCGCACGTTCTTTTTGTGCACGAGCCACCAGGCCATGGGCTATGCCGCCCAGGCCCTGCGCGAGACGATTGCCGACAACGACCGCGACTATCACGTCATCGTGCAGAACGAGGACAGCCGGCAGCACCTCATTGAAACCTTCCGCAAGCAGCCCAACACCATTCTGGTGGCGACGATGAGCTTCTGGGAGGGAATCGACATCAAGGGCGAGAAGCTCTCCCTGGTGGTGATCGACAAGCTGCCCTTTGCCGCGCAGGGCGACCCGGTGTTGACCGCCCGCTGCAAGTGGATCGAGGAGCAGGGGCGCAATCCCTTTGCCGAGCATCAGGTGCCCACGGCCGTGATTGCATTGAAGCAGGGCGCGGGGCGCCTCATTCGCAGCGAGTTCGACCGCGGCATTCTCATTGTGGGGGATACGCGCATCATCCCGGGCTCGAGCTCCTACGCGGCGCGCTTTCTCTCGAGCCTGCCGCCCTACGTGCGCACGAGAAAGCTCGAGCGCGTGCTCAACTTCTGGCGCTATCCTGAACGGTCAAGCTGACCGCCCCGGCAGGGCTGCGCCAGGAGCCCGGCTGATGCCCGGGCCTGCTGCGGCGGCTACTCATCGGCGCGCCTGCGGATGCGCTGCGGCAGCTCCTCGGGGCGGATGCCCTCAATGGAGGAGAGAATTCCCTCGCAGCTTTCAAGCTCTCCGAGACAGTAGAGAATGCTCAGGATCGTGCCGATCGAGGCCGTCATGTCGCCCTTTTCAATGCGCTTGTAGGTTGTCAGCGACGTCTGGCTTTTCATCGCAAGCTGCCGCTGCGTCAGTCCCTGCACGCGGCGCGCAACCGAGATGCGGTAGCCGAGCTCCTCGGTAAAGTTCTGCACCGGCAGAAAGAAAAAGCGCTTCTGGGTTTTGGCGGACTTTCTTTGACGGGTGGTTTTGGCGGCCATGGGTGATTGAGCTCCGCATCAGTGCGGGCGCAGGATTTGAGGTTGAGAAAAATGCCTTTCGGGCTTTTATATGATACCTTGAAGCCGGGCCGCAGACTTGGGCGGCGCAGGCCTTGCAAGGGGGCGTCACCGGGACCAGACCGGATGCGCCGGTCCTCAGCCGCTTTGAAAGGGCGCACATATTGCAAACAGGTGTTTGATGCAGGATTCTCAAAAACATGTCGAGCTTGCGGCTGAGCGCGATGCGCTTGCCGCACAAATCAAGCGCGTTCAGGCCGAGGAGCGGCGCTTGCGCGAGCGTCTTCAGAGCGTTGAGGCCGCGCTTGCCGCGCTCGAGGATGCGCACGCCGCACTGCCCGCGCACGGCGCCGTGCGCCCCATGAGCGAAGCCATCCGGCGCAGCATCGGACGCGCCGTGGAGAGTCTGCGCAGCGAAGCCGCAGCATCAGCCAGAGACTCTGCAGCGCCCGCGGGTGCAGCCGAGGCTTCTGATGCGGCAAGGGGAAGGGCGGTCCGGACTTCGGGCGGCACAGCGGCGAAGGCGGCGGGAAACGGGGAGGGCAGGACGATGACGGGGAGCGCGGATGCCGCTGAAGGCTCCGGGGATTGTCCCGATCCCTTTGGAAGCCTCAGGTCGGCGCTTGACGCCTTTGACAAGGTGCTCTGATCACTGCCCCTTTTTTCTGCGCGTCTCCCCGCAGAAGGCGGGGTGCCCGCTAGGGTGCGCCGCCCTCGGGCGACAGGGGCTCTCCGCGGGATGCGTCATCAGGCGAAGACGCCGTGCTCGATGAGAATCTTCACGCCGATCGCCAGCAGGATGAGACCGCCGAAAATCGAAAGTCTGCCGCCATGGCGCGCGGCTTTTTCAGACAGGGTGCGGCCGAGCAGCACGGCCGCGGCCGTAAGCGCAAAGCAGATGATGCCGATCAGGGCCGCAGGCCAGACAATCGGATAATCGGCCAGGGCAAAGGAAAAGCCCACGGCAAGGGCGTCAAGGCTCGTTGCCACCGCAAGCGTCAGAAGGGTCAGAAGCGAAATGTCGGAGTCCCTTGCGTCATCCCCGGACTTGAGCGTATCGTCTTCCTTGTTTTCCGATGAGAAGCCCTCCTTGAACATGTTGGCCGCCACAATGGCCAGAAGTCCGAAGGCCGCCCAGTGATCCCAGGCGTTGATGACCGAGGAAAACGCCGCTCCGGCAAGCCATCCGCCAACCGGCATCAGGGCCTGGAAGAATCCGAAGACGACGGCAAACTTCAGGACGTCGCCAGCCGTGACGCGCTGGCGCGTGGCGCTCCAGCAGCAGGAGACGACCATGGCATCAATGGAAAGGGCAACGGCAATGCCGCAGACTTCAGGAATGAGACTGTTCACGGGGAATCGCAGGAAAAAAGGGATCGATCCGGGCGGCCGGCAGAATCGGCAAGGGGGGTGGATAAAGCGCTGCAAGCACCGGGCTGGCAGTGATGACGCGCTCCTTGAGGAGCCGCCTGCGGCTGTCGCGGCTTGCGGATGTCCCTGGGGCGCGCGCAAGCCGCGGCGCCATTGTAGCGGCCGGGGGAACCTCTTTCACGCACGGCGCCCGCGGTTTCTATTCTGAAGCGCCGTCAATGCCCCGGCGCTCCGGAGGACTTTCGAAGACGCGCAAGGCCGGGATTCTGCGGACAGGCATTGAGCTCATGTAAAGATTGGAAAAGGAATCCGGCCTTCAGATCGCTTCCCGCGTCGCCTGCGGTATCGTTACCGCAAAAGGGGGCGGCGCCGGCATTCTTTCATCCCTGCAGCCCCGGTATCTTTGATTATCAAGACCTTTTTTTGGAGAAGCACCATGCATCACATCTTCGGACCCGGGTGCTGGGGATTTGGTCCCGGCTGGGGACACGGGTTCTTTGGAATGCCCATGCTCCTAATCATTCTTCTTGTTGCCCTTGCAGCGGTTCTTTTTCTTTTCTACCGCACGAAAAATGCCCCCGAGCGCACGCCGGGCGCCTTGAGCGCCGCTGGCGGCTCGGTGAAGCCTGGGGCAGCCTCCCGGCAGGAGCAGGATCTCGCCGCGCTTCAAGGCGAGATGGCCGCGCTTCGCGAGGAGCTGGCCAGGCTTCGTGAGACGCTGGGCAAAAGGGACGCCTAGCGGCGCGGTCCCAGTATCCCGGGCTTGAAGAGGCCCCGGGATGAAGGGGGCCTGGACCAGGCGGCAGGCGCGCAGGATTCGTGCTGCGCCCTGCCGCTTTTGCCTGAGCGTGCGCCCCGGGGCGGGCAGGCTAAAATGACGGGTCAAGACGCGCCGGGCGCGGGCGGCTCTGCCGCCCGTTCGGCGTGATTTGCGGCGCACGCCTGACCTGCCTGCAAGGAAAGACGCATTGCTGCCGCCAGCGCCAGAAAAGGAGCCTTTAGCCGCCATGCTCTACAAACTCATCCGCAGTCTGCTCTTCAAGCTCGATCCGGAAACTGCCCATGCGCTCATCATGGGTAACATCGACTGGGCGGCCGCGACCGACCTCATTCGTCTGGTCTGTCCTAGGCCCGTGCGTGCGCCCGTGGAGGTGATGGGCCTGAAGTTTCCCAACGCCGTGGGTCTTGCGGCGGGCATGGACAAGACGGGCGAACACGTGGCCGCTCTGGGCGACCTGGGGTTCGGGCACATTGAGGCGGGCACCTTTACGCCGTACCCGCAGTCGGGCAATCCCAAGCCGCGCCTGTGGCGTCTGATTCCGGCCGAAGGCGTCATCAACCACATGGGTTTCAACAACTGCGGCGCGGACAAGGCCATCGAGAACCTGGACCGCAGCGCTCGCTCCTACCGCTCCATGGGCGGCATTCTGGGCGTCAACATTGGAAAGCAGAACTCCACACCCGTGGAAAATGCGCTGCCCGACTATCAAAAGTGCATGCAGAAGCTCTACGGCTCGGCAGACTATCTTGCCATCGACATCTCCTGCCCCAACACGCCGGGCCTGACGCGCCTGCAGGAGGTCGACGCCCTTGAGCCCCTCGTGCGCGGCATTGCCGAGGAGCGCGAGCGTCTGGCCGGGGAGTACGAACGCCGCGTGCCGATCACCATCAAGATCGGTCCGGACCTGCAGGACGAAACGATCCTTGCCATGAGCGATCTTTTCGTGAAGTACGGCATCGACGCCGTGACCGCCACCAACACCACCGTTTCGCGCAAGGGCGTGGCCGACCTTGAAAAGAGCAGCAACCCGGGCGGACTTTCCGGCAAGCCGCTCTTTGAGCGCTCGACCGAGGTCGTGCGGCTTCTCGCCGACCACCTGCAGGGGGCGATGCCGATCATCGCCGTGGGCGGCATCATCCGCGCCGACGACGCCGTCGCAAAGATGCAGGCCGGCGCAAGCCTCGTGCAGCTCTACACGGGCTTCATCTACACCGGGCCTGAGCTCATCGCGCAGTGCGCGCGCGCCATCGACGACTGGCAGCGTCAGCAGGCATAAGAAAAGAGCGGGGTTCCTTTTGAGGCGCTCTCCGCGCCTTTTCAAGAGACTCCCGACAGCCCTCCAACAGCCTCCGGCCGCCCCGAAAAAGGACAGCGCGGCCGGAGGCTTTTTACTCAGGCCCCGCAGACAAAGCGCTCCCTGAAGCGCTCAGGCTGCAGCGGCTCCTTGACGACGTGGGCAATGCCGCGCCGCGCGAGCGCGTCGGCTCCGCGCGCGTCGCAGATGATGGTGGTGCCGTTGCCAAGCAGCGCCCCCTCGTTCATGATGACGCGCCCGCCCACCACCGTTGCCGCCGCCCGCCGCGCCGGCACGTCGACGACGGTCACGTCGCCGTCGGCTCCCTCGGACAGGTGGCCCTTGGCCGGCAGCCCCAGCGCCCGTGCGCCGGCAAGGCTTGCCTTGGCGACGAATTCCGACATCGTCAATGCGCCGAAGGCCACAAGGAGCAGCCCGTTTTCAACGATCACGTTGCGCGGATAGCTGCCGCCGTCGGTTGAAAAGGCGTCGACCACGAAGCTGCCGTCGTCTCTTTTGGCTTGCGCCAGAAGAAAGCGGCTTGCTGCCGGGTTGACCGAAAAGCTTCCGACCACCGCGCTTTGCTTTTTCTTCCAGTAGTCAAGCGCCTCCCGGCCGTAGATGAGGCGTCCGATGCGGCCGTCGTCGGCAAGAACCCCTGCCTTCTCATCGAGGATGGCCTGTTGAAGTCCCTCGGCCGTGGGCTGATAGCCCAGGCGCCTGAGGCACGTCTTGGTGACCTCGGTCGTCGGAACGCCGTTCTTGACGGCAAGCCGCGTGCCGTTTAGCGGCGACAGATAGGATTCGGAAAAAATCTGCGGGTGCGCCTTCAAAAGCGCAATGGCCTCAAGCGACTCGTCAACCTCGTTTCTGACCTGGCCGCGGCAGTAGCTGTTGATGTGCGCCACGTGCAGAAAGCGCCCGTCGGCCGCCTCAACGGCGTCGCGCATGCCCTCGATGTTGGAGCCGTGCACGGTGTTTCCAACGTGCCAGGCAACCCAGGCGCTGCAGCGCGCGGCATCCTCGATAAAGGCCGCGCAGATGTCGAGATCCATGGGAAAGTGCCCGCCGAGAAGCTTGACGCCGATGCCGCCCGACTCGAGCGTTTTCTCAATCAGGCCGCGCCGCTCGGCCGCATCGGGGCGGCTGCTCTTGAGCGTGAGCCCCTCGCGCGCGGCCTCGACGACGGCGATGTTGATTCCGGAGCCGCTTGTTGGGATGGATTCAAGAATGTTCTCAAGGGGGCCAGCCATGTCGAGCACCGTGGTGACGCCTGCGAGCGCAACCATGCGCTGCGCGTGGGGGTGTCCAAGCACGGTGCGCATGTGCGCATGCATGTCGATGACGCCGGGCATCACCACCTTGCCGCGGGCGTCGAGAATGTCCGCGCCGAGCGCGTCCAGTCCCGGCGCCACGCGCGCCACCTTTCCGTCTGAAATGAAAACGTCGGCAAGTTCGTCGCGCCCGTTGAGCGGATCAACGACGCGCCCGCCCGCAATGAGCAGATCCTTCATGGCTTTTCCTCCCGAATGCTGAGCGCCCGTTCCCGGCCGCAAGATGCCCCCGCTGGGCGATTTCTTCCAGCGCCTCGATTCTCATTTTAGGCAGTCCGGGCCCGGACCATGAAAGGGACTTCTGCGACGGGGCAGGGGGCGGTCAGCTGGTTCACTGTCCGCGGTCTGCGCCGCCGGATTTTCGGCGCGTTGTCCTGCGGTGAAAGACGATCGGGGAGACGGGAACATCTCGCGGCCGGCCGGCACGCAAGGCCGCGTCGGGGCCCCTGCGGCAGCTGCGGCCGGCCCGGGGCACTGCGCTGCCGGCGGGCGCGCACTTGCGGCAGGATCCGCACCCGGATCCTGACCGCGACAGACGCCGCAGCGCCAGGACTGCGAGCGCTACGACGAGCACAAGGACAAGCCAGCTTGCGGCGTTCATATTTTGTTTTTTCGGTCAAAAGCCCATCAGGACGCCCGCGCCGTGCACGATGAAGGCCGCAATCCAGGCCACGATGCACTGCGTGGCGACGACAACGCACGCCCAGAGGCCTCCGAGCTCGCGCTTGATGGTGGCAATCGAGGCCACGCAGGGCGTGTACAGAAGGCAGAAAACCAGAAGCGAGAGCGCCGCCAGGGGCGACAGAAGCGTCGTGAGCGCCTCGGTGGAGCCAAAGAGAACCGAGATCGTGCTCACCACGCTTTCCTTGGCCATGAAGCCGCTGATCAACGACGTGGTCACGCGCCAGTCCTCAAACCCCAGGGGCGAGAAGACGGGCGACACCCAGCCCGCCACGGTCGCGAGCATGCTTGCCTGTGAGTCGTCCGTCGGGTTGAAGTGAAAGTCAAAGCTCTGCAGAAACCAGATGATGATGGTGGCAACGAAAATCACCGTAAAGGCGCGCTCCAGGAAGTCCTTGGCCTTTTCCCAGAGCAGCTGCAGCACGTTCTTGGCGCCCGGCATGCGGTAGTTCGGCAGCTCCATCACAAAGGGAACCGCCTCGCCCTTAAAGAGCGTGCTGCGCATCAAAAGTCCCATCAGAACCGCCACGAGAATGCCCGTGAAGTAAAGCCCGATCATCACGAGCGCCCCCTTGCCCGGGAAGAACGCCGCGGTAAAGAAGGCGTAGATCGGAAGCTTGGCCGAGCAGCTCATGTAGGGCGTGAGCAGGATGGTCATCTTGCGGTCGCGCTCGGAGGGCAGCGTGCGGCTTGCCATGACGCCCGGAACCGTGCAGCCGAAGCCGATCAGCATCGGCACGATGCTCCTGCCCGAAAGCCCGATGCGTCTGAGAAGCGTGTCCATCACGAAGGCCACGCGCGCCATGTATCCGCTGTCCTCGAGAAACGAGAGAAAGAAAAAGAGCGTGACGATTGTGGGCAGAAAGCTCAGCACGCTGCCTACGCCGTTGAAGATGCCGTCAATGACAAGCGAGTGCAGCGAGGCATTGACCTGCGCGGCCGTCAGCGCCGCGTCGGTCCATTGCGTGAGCGCGCCGATGATGAAGTCGAGCCCCTCCTGAAGCCAGACGCCGATCACGTTGAAGGTGAGCCAGAAGATGAGCGCCATGATGGCAAGGAATGCCGGAATGGCGGTGTACTTGCCGGTGAGCACCCGGTCGATGGCGAGGCTTCGGATGTGCTCGCGGCTCACGTGCGGGCGCACGACGGTCTCGCGGCAGACGCGCTCGATGAACGAAAAGCGCATGTCGGCCATGGCCGCAGCCCGGTCGAGCCCGCGCTCGGCCTCCATCTGCTTGAGAATGTGCTCGATCGTGGCCTTTTCGTTGGCGTCAAGCTCAAGCTGCTCGAGGATGAGCTGATCGCCCTCGGCAATCTTGCTTGCCGCAAAGCGAAGCGGAATGTCCGCACGCCGGGCGTGGTCCTCGATGATGTGCATGATGCCGTGCAGGCACCGGTGCACGGCCCCGCCGTGGTCGTCGGCGCTGCAGAAGTCCTGCACCGCGGGCTTTTCCTGAAAGCGGGCGATGTGAAGCACGTGGTCGACGAGCTCCTCGATGCCCTCGCCCTTTGCCGCGGCAATCGGCACAACGGGGAGCCCCAAGAGCGCCTCCATCTCGTTGACGCGCACGGAGCCCCCGTTGGCGAGCACCTCGTCCATCATGTTGAGCGCGAGCACCATGGGACGGTCAAGCTCCATGAGCTGCATCGTCAGATAGAGGTTGCGCTCGAGGTTGGTGGAGTCGACAATGTTGATGATGGCCTTGGGGTGCTCCTTGAGGATGAACTCCCGGGTGATGATCTCCTCGTTGGTGTAGGGCGACAGCGAGTAAATCCCCGGCAGATCGGTGACGAGCGTCTCGGGATGGCCGATGATGCGGCCGTCCTTGCGGTCGACCGTCACGCCCGGAAAGTTTCCCACGTGCTGGCTTGAGCCGGTGAGGCGGTTGAAGAGCGTCGTCTTGCCGCAGTTCTGGTTGCCTGCCAGAACGAGCGTCAGCTCGGTGTCCTCGGACAGGGGATTTTCGTGCTCCTTGCTGTGATACTTGCCGCCCTCGCCGTAGCCCGGGTGGGAGATGAGCGCGGTCTCGCCCTGCGCGGGCTTTTCAGACAGCGGGGGATGGCGCACGTCTTCAATGGCAATCTCGCGCGCCTCGGCCGTGCGCAGCGTGAGCTCGTAGCTCTTGACGCGAATTTCAATCGGGTCGCCCATCGGGGCGCGCTTGATCATCGTCACCGACGCGCCGGGGATGATTCCCATGTCGAGAAAGTGCTGGCGCAGTGCGCCGTGGCCGCCCACGGCGGAGACGGTGGCGGTTCTGCCGATGGGCAGGTCATTGAGGGTAAGCGGCATCGCAAAGGGTCTCTATTGTTTCGTCTTGTTGTCCGACTCTTCCTGCAGGACTCTTGTTTTTCAAGCTCAGGGGAGGCTCTCGGGTCGAGCGTTTTTCAACCGGCGGGGGCGGCGGACATTCGCCAGATGGGAAAGGGAATCGAGGGCCGCCCCGGGGCAGGCCCGGCCCAATTCGAAAAAGCCCCGGCCGGGGTCCTTCCCGGGAAAGGCCCGCCCGGCGCCGGCCCCGCATCAAATGGCGCTTCGCGCCGTCGGATGAACGGGCGGGATGCGGGGGGCTTGCAGATGTTTTTCAAGCGGGCCGGTCTGAAGCGTGCGCTATTTTAGAACGCCTTTTGCGGTGCGGTTCGCTGCCTGGCCGGATCAATGCCTGGCCGCAGGAATGGCCCTGCACGCGGACTTGAGACTCTCAATGAAGACGCTCGCATCAGCAAAGTAGTTGGGGCAGGCGCGCCTGAGGGTCCTTGCATCTGCGGCGGATGCGAGCACGAGGTCAAGGTCCGGGTTGTCCTTCTCGCAGAGTTCAGCCGTCGCGTAGAGCTCTTGAGCAATCGAGCGCTGGGCCCTTGAGAAGGGAATCCAGGACGTCTTTTCGCGCCTTGAGTCGAGCACCAGAAGATAAAGCGCGTCGCGGCTTGCTGCCGCAGCCCCCGGGACGACCTGCAATGCCGAGGCAAATGCCGAAAGCTTTTTGAAAGCGCCGAGCTTTTCTTCAAGCGCAAGGAATTCGGAGACGATCTCCCGCGGATCCCTGCCCTGAAGCGCCGCAACGACGGGCAGCCTTTCCTGAATCGAGAGGATTGCGCTGCCCAGCCGGAAAAAATGCTTGAAGCGCTCGTCGCCCTCGCCCGTCTTGAAGGACGTTTTCTCAATCACGCCGAGCGTTTCGACCGCGGTCGCCCAGGCGTGCTGCAGGACGGTTCAAAATTGAATCTCAACCAGAAGGCCGTTCATCGCCCCGTACCTGGACGAGCTCGAGTTGTACCTGAAGACCTGGTGAATCCCCCTGCAGCCGTCAGCCTTTGGGTTTTCAATGCAGTCCTTCGGGGCAAGCGCGGCGTGTCTGCAGCGCCTGCCTGTCATCGCCGCATGAAGCCGCCGGAGGTCGCCAGCATTGGCAAGAATGACCCGGATGCCGCCGATGTCCTGCATCCGGTCAAGCTGCATGTTGGGAAAGCGGATGAGCTTTTTGACGATGGAGGGCGTGCGCTTGAACCGCAGGGCCGTGACCGCGCCCCGAAGCTCAAGCTCCACAATTCTCTTTTTCGCAAGCGACTCAAGGACGCGAGCCGGCTGATCGTGCATCTGACGCCATTGGCTGAGAACATCCATGGACGCTTCAAGTGCGCCGCCCGTGCGCAGGCCGCGGCTGCGCAGAATGTCGCCGGCGCGGCGCACCGCTTTTCTTGAAACAGTCCGGTTCGATGATGTCGTCATGAAGTCTCCGGCCGCCTGCTGAGGAAATGCTCTCGATTGCATTGAGATTTTCGCAGGCTCCTGCGCCTGGGCCGGTCAGGATTCGCAGCCAAACTCAATGTAGGCAAAAGGCGGGAAAGGAAAGGGCAGAGGGGAGGCCTTCGGGCGAAGAATTGCACGGCGGGGCCCGGGCAAGGGGCGGGCGTTCTTCGCGCCTTGTTTTCCGCAGCGAAAGCCTGCGCCTTTTCAAGTCATAGTCTTGAGGCTATGCCCGGGGCCGCCTGCGGGAAAACCGGGGCCGCAGACTCCCCGGGCGAGCCATGGGGGCCGCGCAATCGCCGCGGGGCGGCGGCGTAGAATCGAATGAAGAAGGCGCACAGGCCGTCAGGAAAAACAATAAGAGTGAAGAAGAACCCGGAGGGGACAACACTCGGGAGAGCCGCCGCATGATTTTGCGCATCATCTGCTTTGCCATGCTGCTCAACGCCACCTTCATGAGCCTGAGGGTGATTGTGAGTCTCGATGCGCTTGCCGACGGCGCAGCGCCCTCGGACGTGGGCCTGCTGATGGCGCTGCTGTGCTTTTTCCCGGTGTTTCTCGCCATTCCCTGCGGGCGCTGGATTGACCGGATGGGATACAACCGCCCGGTGCTTCTGACGGCCGGCCTTTTCATGACGGCCTCGGCGCTGCCCGTCATCTTTTCGGACCCGCGCTTTGGGCTGTGGCCGCTTTACGCGGGCTGCGTTGCCAACGGCCTGGGCTCGATGATTCTTGCCATCAGCTCCAACTATCTGGTCGGGGCGGCCGCCTCGGGCGGCAACCGCACGCAGATGTTTGCCTGGCTCACCATGGGAAACTCCGTGGCCGGGCTGAGTTCGCCCATCATCGCAGGCCACCTGATCGACGCCTGGGGATTTTCAGCGGCCTATGCGGTCTCGGGCGCGTTTTCGCTCACGGGGCTCATCGTCTATCTCTTCACCTCCCGGGCGCTTTCCAGGATCAAGCTGCCGCCCCCGAGAAAATTCGCTCGCCACTCCACGGACCTTCTCAAGGATCCGGTGATGGGGCGCATTCTCATCGTCTCGGCCGTGGTGTCGATGGCCTGGGATCTGGAGACCTTCATGTTTCCGGTCTACGGGCACGACGCGGGGCTCACCGCCTCGGAAATCGGCTGGCTCGTGGGGACGTTTTATGCGGCGAC
Source organism: uncultured Duodenibacillus sp. (assembly GCA_944390745.1). Classification (GTDB taxonomy): domain Bacteria; phylum Pseudomonadota; class Gammaproteobacteria; order Burkholderiales; family Burkholderiaceae_F; genus Duodenibacillus. The sequence continues at coordinate 89,494 of CALXQK010000008.1, forward strand.
CTTCCTTGTGCGCTTTGCGCAGTCGTGGCTCTCGAGAATCTTCTCGGACTGGCACTGCCTGACGTTTTGTCTTGTCGTGAGCGGCCTGTGCTACATCCTCTTTCCCAACTTCAATACGATGACGCCGCTTCTGGCCATTGCCTTTGTGCTGGGGCTGGGGCTGGGCGTCGCCAATCCGAGCATTCTGAGCCTGCTGCAAAGCCACGCTCCGGCCGGGCGCGCGGCCGAGGCCTTCGGGATTCGCTCGACGCTGGCCAACCTCACGCACTTCTCGCTGCCTCTGGCCTACGGCACGATTCTCGCGGCCCTGAGCGTGGCCACGCTCTTTTACGCCTGCGCGGGCCTCATTCTCGCCACCGTGGGGCTCACCGTGACGGTGCGCGAAAAGGCGCAGGCTGACAGCAGCGAATGACCGCGCCGGGGGCGATGCATCAATCAAGGGCGGCGGCGGTCAGGCCTTCAGGAAGGCCGCAACACCCGTAAAGATCATCTGGCAGGAGAGCGCGGCAAGAATCAGGCCCGTGATCTTGGAGAGCATGGAGATGCCGCTTCTGCCGATCACACGCTTGATGTATTTGGCGCAGAAAAGCAGCACGCCCACGCTCAGGCACGCCAGCGTCACGGCGGCGGCCGTGGCGTTCATGGCGGCCCAGCCCGAGGCCTCGCTTGCCGTCACAAGCAGCGCGCCAACCGCGCCCGGACCCAGGGCCGTGGGGATGGCAAGCGGCACGATCGCCAGATCCATGATCGACTCCTTGGAGGCGGGCAGCTGAAAGCGTCCTTCCACAAGCGAGACCGCCGTCAGAAAAAGAAGCGACCCCGCGCCGATGCGAAAGGCGTCGACCGTGATGCCGAAGAGCTCAAAGATGGTGTTGCCGAAGTAGAGCAGCACGATGCTGATCACTACCATGCCGATCGTGGTCCTCAGGGCGAGCGCCCGGCGCGTCGCATCGCTTTCGTACTCAGTCATGGCCAGAAAGACCGCAATGACGAAAAAGGGCGTCAGGATGAAGAAGAACTTGACGTAGATGGCGAAAAACTGCGCAACGCTCATGGCTGGCTCCAGCGTCGGTTGAACCGTCGCCCGACTCCGCCTGACTGCCGGCGAACCTGCCGCGGCTGGGACGGGGCGCGAGAAGAAAAAGGCAAGGGAAAAAATCAAGGGGACGAAGTCTCAGTAGAAGAGCCGTCCCTGAAAGCATATAGGGAGCGGCGCAGGGCGTGCGGCCGCATGCAAAAAAATCCGCGCCGGGCCGTCTGACGGCGAAAAAGACCGCGCCTGCCGCAGCAGGACCTTCAAGGCGCGCCATTGTAGGGGGTCATGATGACGGCCGCATGTCGTCGGCCTGCCGTGCGCTTCCTGGCCCCTGCCCGGAAGGTGCCGGTAAAAAAGAGCTCCCCTGATGCCTTCAGCCCGGAGATCCTGCGTCACGGCAGGCGCTGCCGGCGATTGAAGTCAGGATCCGGGCGGCGGCGCTGCGCCGTGGTCCCGGTCGGGTGCGTGAGCTTCAGAACGGCTGCTGATCCGTCGGGCGGCCAGTCCCACGATTCTGACCGCCGCCCAGGCGCACAGCGCCCCGATCACGGCCCCGGCGGCGACGTCGGTTGGAAAGTGCACGAAGAGATAGAGCCTTGAGAAGGCCATCAGGGCGGCAAAAAGAAGCGCCGGGATGCCGAGTCTTGGGTAAAAGAGCGCAAAGGCCGTTGCGGCCGCAAAGGCGCTGGTGGTGTGTCCCGACGGAAAGGAGAAGTCGGGTGGGCAGGCGATGAGCGCCATGCCCTCGACGAGGTCGCAGGGGCGCAGGCGCTCAACAAGGGGCTTCAAGGTTAGATTGCAGACAAGGTAGCCCAGCAGCAGCGCCGCAAGCATCGTGACGCCTGCGCGCCGCGTTCTGGGCCAGAGGGCGAGCGCAAGCGACAGCGCGATCCAGATGAAGCCGAAGTCGCCCAGCCGGCTGACGGCCGTCAGCATCGTATCGATGCCGGGGTGCGCGGCGGCCTCTTGAATGGCCTCAAGAAAGCCGAGCTCAATGTGAACGTGTTCCAGAAGGGACATCAGCGGCGGGTGAAGGAAATTTTCAAACGGGCGCCCGGCGCAGGCTGACAGCTGCGAAAAGCCCCCGGGGGGCATGAGGGCGCGTCAGGAAAAAAGTTGAAGCAAAGTCAGAAAACAGGCGCCCCTGCAGGGCAAACGGGTGGGGCAGGCGCAAAGGCTAGCCCTCAAGGCTGGATCAATTGTGACACGTTGATGACGGCAGCGCGCGGCCGCCCCGGCCTTCAGAGGGGGCGGCAGGACGAAAATTTGCAAGCAAAGGTTGCCGGCCCCGGGAAAAATGTCGGGTTTGTCATATTCGGCCGATACGATCGAAAGTCCGGGAGGGGTGCTCGGCCGTCGGAAGGTCCGCACGCCCTTGTTCAACCCCCGCCCTGCGCCGCGGGGCTGCGGCCCGGGGGCAGCTCTGCCCCGGGCAAAGGAAGATGACGCAATGACGACGCGACGACAAATGCTCTGGATTCTGGCTGCCGCCGGTCTGGCGGCTCCCTTTCAGGCGCTTCACGCCGATGACGATGACGACGATCGCGATGATCGCTGGGACGACGATGACGACGATGACGACGACGATGATGATGACGATGATCGCCGCCGGTCGCGCCGCTCGCGCAGAAGGCGCGATGATGATGACGATGATGATGACGACGACGATTAGTTCGTCTGGCCCTGACTTGATTTGATCAGCCCCGGGGCACCCGTACGGGCATCCTTCGGCTGCCCCGGGTGAAGAAGAGAAGCCTTGCTGAGCCGGCATGACTGAACTGCCGTCTCGAGCAAGGCTTTTTGCTTTGCCGCCGCTTGATGGCCGGCTCCCGGAGGCCTTCCGGCGCGCCAAAGGGCCGGTCCGAAGGCCGCCGGCGGAGACCTTCGGCCGCAGACCGGGGCGTCAGGCCTTCACGACGCGGGCGACCTCGTCGGCAAAGGCCTTCGGGCCCTGCGCGGAGAGCACGCCGTAGAGGTGCATCGCGGTGAGGTTGGCCATGACGTAGTTGCGCATGGCCTGGATCTGGCGCGGATCGGTGAGACCATACTGTTCGCGGGCAAGCTTTGCAAGCGCCTGGGCGGTCCACTGGCAGGCCGAGGTTGAGATCACGAAGTCGTGGTCTGCGAGGTGCACCACCCAGCCCTCGATGCGGCGCGGCAGCGGAAGCGTTTCGCCTCCCTTGTCGATGAGGCCGTACTCGATGGGATCGACGCCCGCAATGATCGAGGCGGCCTTGAGCCAGCCGACGACGAGCCTTTCGCCCGCGCTCGTGGCCGGGTGCTCGTGCGCGCAGGCCTGGGCGGTCACGACCTCGGCGGGAATGCCGCGGGCAATCGACTCGGCGATTGAAAGAACGTGGTGCTCGCCCGTGCCGGCAAGCTGCTGCTCCTTGCGGCAGGAGTGATCGTCGCTCCACGTAAAGACCCAGGGCTTGTGCAGGTCGTGGAGGATCTCTCCGCCCACGGCAATGTCGTAGTCAAGAACCAGACCGTTGACGCTGCGGTAGTTCTTCACAAGCGCCTGGGCCGAGACGACGTTCAAGGCCGTGTGCGCGGCCAGCCCGCCCGGATAGGCATGGTGCGAGCTGTAGCCCGAGCCCGGCGCGCTCCAGAAGGGCTGCGGGCTTTGCGAGGCGTCCCTGACCGCGGGAAAGACCTCCCGGCGGGCCGGATCGATGAGGCCTGCGGACCTGAGTCTTTCAAGAATCTCGGCCTGATTGCCGCGGGCGATGGTTGGCGCCGGGTTCTTGAGAACGGAGAGCGTCTTTTCGCGCAGCCCCGGATCCTTGATCTGGCGCGCGGCCTCTTCAACGATGCGGTAGGCGGCCTGCACGACCACGCTTTCGCGGGCCATGTCAACCTCGCTCATGGAAAAGACGTCGGCAAGCGCGCGCTGCGTCTTGGGGGCGGCGGCAAGCGCCTCAATATTGAAGGTGCCCGCGCACAGGCCGGCGCCGACCGTCAGAAAAAGCGAGCTCGAAAGCAGATCTCGGCGGGAAATGTCAGGCATGAGTATCCTCTCTGAACGTTGAATCCTTGACTGGGGCAGGGGTTTTTCAAAGGCAGGACTGCGGCCGGCGCTCCGGCAGGGGGCGGGCATCGCCACTGTCCGGCGCGGACGTTTTTTCAGATGCGTCCCCGGCGTTCTTTTCGTGAGCGCTTTGACTGCGCCTGCCGTCTGGCTCGTATTCTCAACGGCCAATGTGGCGGCTTGACTGCATCTCAATGACAGCCGCGTGACTCATGCAGCCGGCGAAAAACGGCGCGCCCCTGCGTGAGGCGCGAAGAGTTTGGTGCGTCAAAGATGGCGGCGGATCCGGGTTTCAATCCGGATCCGCCGCCTAGTTGCGGGCGGCTTTTTTTTGCAGCGGCTCTTGAGCTTGACTCGCAGCGCCTGGCCTTAAAGAGCGCCCCCGGCCCATGGCCGGCCAGCGGCTAAAAGAGCCGTTTTCTGCCGATCACCACGGCGGGAATCACGGCAAAGAGGGCGCCGGCGGCAGCGGCCGCTGCCAGAAGTCCGACTTCAGCAAGGCCTGGTTGCAGGTGCATGGCCACGCCGCTTTGCGCCTCGATGATGCGTCCCGCCGCAAGGGAAAAGAGCGTGCCGAGCGCCCAGGCGATGACGGCGGCAAGCGTCACTGCAAGCGCAATGGCGCTCCAGACGGCGGAAAAGACGTAGCTGCGGGGCGCTCCCATCGTGCGCAAGAGGCGCAGGTCCTTTTCGCGCAGGCGGGCAAGCACGAAGCCCGTGAGAAGCGCCGCCGCAAGCGAGGTTGCCGCCGAGCTTCCCGCAAAAGCCTTCAGAGCCGCGGCAGCTGTCGAGAAGACGGCCAGAAGCTCCAGAAGCGCCTCACCCGTAAAGACCGCCATGATGTTGACGATGCCGCCTGCGGGGTCCTCAGCCGAGCTCTTCAAAAGGTTCTGGCGGATGCGATAGGCCCCGGCCATGTTCGTGGGCTTGACCACCAGGGCCGAGGCGCCCGGAAGCTTCTTGAAGTCCTCGTCGCTCCATGTGAGCCACGATTCAATGGCCTCGTCCTCATGATCGTGATGAGAGTCTGCATGCAGACTCTTGTCTGCGGATTTTCTGGTGTTTTTGGCGTCCGGTGAATTCAACTCCAGCGCCTGCGCCTTTTCGGGCGTGGTTTTTAATGGGCCGTGCATGGCCCACAAAGACTCAATCGGAATGAGCACCGCCCGGTCCCAGGGCGTTCCGGTTTCCGGGAGAATGCCCACCACCGTGAAGGTCTCCCTGTGCCCGTGCGAAAGGCCTGCTGCAGAATGCGTGGGCGAGAACGTCTCGCCCGGAGAAAAGCCCGACAGGGCCCCTGCCACCGCCTCCGTGCGGGAGGAAAAGACGCGGCCGGCGAGCATCCGACGGGCGTCGCCCTGCGTGACGAACGCGCGCGTGGTGCCGACAAGGGGAGACGCTCCGGCCCGGTCGCCGAAGGCCACCGGCGCGGCCCAGGCGACGTCGGCCGGGTTGGGCGACAGACTGCGCATGACGGGCATGGGAACAAGTCCCGTCATCTCCTCGCGCAGATAGACGGTGGAAAGAAGCAGCGCCGAGCGGCTGCCCCTGGCGCCGACGAGAATGTCGAACTGATCGGCGGCGCTCACGGCGGCGCGCTTGACCATGCGCTCGGTCTGCACGACGCTGCAGGCCACGGCAAGCGACAGCGCCAGCAGCAGCGTCAGTCCCAGAAAAATGCCGCGGCACTGCCGAAATTCGCCTTTGAGAAACAACAGGACGTTCATGGATCGGTTCCCCTTCTGGTCAGAGGCCGCCGGCAGCCTGCGCGTCCGGCCCCTCAAGCCAGGACCAGCGTCCCTGGTGCATGCGTGCGCGCAGGGGAAGGCTTCGGGCGATGTTCTCGTCGTGCGTCACGACGATGAGCGCGGCCCCGAGCTTGTCGGCGGCCTCGTTAAGCGCAGTCATGACGCGCCGGGCGTTGGCCTCATCGAGGCTTGCCGTTGGTTCGTCGGCAAAGATCACCTTCGGGCGTCCCATCAGAAGCCTTGCGAGCGCCGTGCGCTGCATCTCGCCGCGCGAGAGATTGGCCGCGCGGGTGCCGGCGGGCACGCCGAGGCGCTGCAGCAGCACCTGCGCCCGGTCGCGGGCCTCGCGCTGAACGGCGCCGTGAAAGGTTTCCGGCAGCAGCACGTTTTCCAGGGCCGTCAGGCCGTCAAGAAGCCCGAAGTCCTGGAAAAGAAACCCGCAGAAGCGCCCGCGCCAGCGGTCGCGCTCGGGTTCGGAGAGCGCCGTGAGCTCTGTCTCGCCCCAGCGCACCGATCCGGTGTCGGGCCGCACCATGCCGCTTAGAACCCGCATGAGGCTCGTCTTTCCTGCGCCCGAGGAGCCGGTGACGGCAACGCGCGCTCCCGCGGGCAGGTCAATGGATTCAATTGAAAGAATCGTGCGCACGGAAAGTCCGTCGGCGGCCTTGAAAACAATATGGCGCGCCGCAAGAGAAAGCGGCGCGCACGCATCGCCTGCAGGGCTCCCCGGGACAGGCCGGGCCGCCGCGCGCACGCCGATGCGCCCGTCTGTTGTCGAGGGCGTCATTTGAGCACCTCATAGCTTGCGTTGACGATGCGCACAAGGCTCACAAAGCCCGTTTCCGGATCGGTTCTTGAGCCGAGCTCAAGCGTGCCCGTGACCTCGATGGCGTGGTTGGGCTGCACGAAGTCCTCCGGATCCTCCAGGTAGACCACCACGATCGAGTCGGGCCAGTCCTCGTCGCTGTTGCAAAAGGGACACAGGCTCACGGGCGAGCGCGTGAGCACCAGAAAATGCGCCCCGGCCTTGAGCGGGGGCGCCATAAAGCCGCGCACGGCAACGTTTTTCCCGTCAAGCGACTTCATCTTGTCGCTGAAGGTCAGGCCCAGCACCGAGGGCGGCCCGTACATCTCGTCAAAGCCCAACGGCGTGCCCGCGGCATGCGCCGCACGGGACCGGAGACCGGGCGCAGCCGCAAGCATCAAAAGCTTCAGGAGGTTGCGTCGATTCATGCGTTTTGTTTTTTTGTGGGGAAAGGACTCAAGGGAGTGCGTCCGCCGGCCGGCTGCGCCCCGGCGCCTGCCGGCCGGCGTGTGCGGCCGACAGGGCTCCGGGGGCGGCCCCGGGGCGGCGTCCAGGCCGAGCGAGGGCTTATCTGCCCAGCGCAAGCGCCTCGGCCATCACGCGGAAGACCTCCGTGGAGTTCATGAAGCCGTGGAAGGCTTCGGCGTTGGGGCCGCGGGCGGTGACCACAAGGTCGTCGACCGTGTGCACGCCCTGAGGCTCGCTGCGCGGAAGATTGCCCTCGACAAGGTGCGCGCCCGGCACGTCCTTGTAGACGGCGTTGGCGACGTACTCGCCCTTTTCATTCTTGACCGCCGGCGTGAAGGTGGCCTCGGCAAACGGACGGTAGGTCTCGTAGTAGTCGGGGTGCGCGCCGAAGAACACCGCCAGGCGCTTGTCCGGATAGAAGTTGTCCGGGAACCCGTCCTTGTCCTTGTCCTCATAGTGCGGGTATCCCGCATTGGCATAGACGCCGACCTTCTCTCGGCTATCGCGACCGGGCTTGTTGTCGTCGATCGTTCCGGCAACGGAAATCGAGTGCGTATGGTCGCCCGTGACGATCAGAAGCGTCTCGGGGTGCGCGTCGCAGTACTTCTGCGCGGTCTCGACCACCTTGTCGAAGGCGATGGTCTCGGCCACGGACCGCGTCCAGTCAAGCGGGTGCGAGAACTTGTCGACAAGGCCCGCCTCAAGCATCAGGAAGAAGCCCTCCTTGTTCTTTTCAAGCACCTTGACGGCGGCGGCAAAGCTCTCGGTCAGATCGGGCTGGTTGGGGAACTTTTTGACCGTGTTGCCCTTGAACTGGTGGCGGTCAAGCCAGCCGTCCATGTTGCCCGTATGAAAGAGTCCGAGCAGGCGGTCGGCCTTTTCCGAGGCCTTCATCATGCCCTCGCGGTCGGTGGCGAGTTCATAGCCCGCCTTTTGAAACAGCTCGATGTAGTTGATGTTGTCCTTGCGCTTGGAGCCCGGCGTGGACTTGGGCAGGAAGTAGGCCGAGCCGCCGCCGAGCATCACCTCGGGCTTGACGTCGTAGAACATTCCGACGATGTCGGCCTTGTCGGCGCGCCGGCGCGTGTGCGCCACGACCGAGGCGGGCGTGGCGTCCTCAAGCTCGGCGTCGCTCACCACGCCCACGGCCATACCGGTCTTGCGGCGGATGAGCTCGGCAATCGTCTCCTGGCGCGGATCATCCTGCGTGGCCTTGGTGCGGTCGACGTACACGCCCAGGGCGTTGACCGAGGACTTGTGGCCGGTCATGTAGGCCGAGGCCGTATTGGCGCTGTCGGCGGCGATGGTGTCCACGGAGCTTGTGCCCAGAAGCGCCATGTGCGGCATGTCGTCCATCGCAAGCGGTGCGTTGTACATGCCGTTCTCAACGCCCTTGGACATGATGCGCGCGGCCGTGCGGTGTCCGACGCTCAGGCCGTCGGCAATGAGAAGGATGACGTTTTTGGCCCTGCGCTTCTGCGGGGTCGCGTACAGATCCCAGACAACGGTCTTGCTGCCGCCCTTGCCCGAGACCGTCACGGCGTATTTGCCGGGTTTGGCGATCTCGACGCCGCGCATCCACACGGCCGAGGCGTTTCCGTCAATTTCGGTGCCGACAAAGACCTCGTCGCCCTTGAGCACCTTGCGGTAGTCCTCTCCGTTGATCTTGATGGAAACGTCGCCGCGGTCGACGACCGAGTCGAGCTCAACCTTGAAGTCGAACTTCGCGTTCGTCATGAAGCGCGCCTTGTCCACGGGATAGATCTCCGCGGCCCCGGCGCAGGCGCTCGAAAAAATGCCGATGGAGGCGATGGCAGCGGCTGCGGCTGCGGATGCAAGCTTGATCTGCATGTCTGAAGAAATGATCCTGAAAGTCGGTTTGAAGGAAGCGCCCCTGAGGGGGCGTCCCGCCAGCGGGACGCCTGGTCCTGTCGGAGGGCTGCTGCGGCTGAGTCTATGCAGGGCTTGTGTCGGCTTCTTGACGAAGTTCTGACCGGCCGATGACGGCCAGCCGTACGAAAGGACCGGGGGCTTGCAACCGCTGATGAGCAGAGCTGCCTGCCTAAAAATATCAGGGGGTGTGTCAAGAACAACAACAAGGCTGTTGTTGAATACAGAAGACGCCTGGACGTCAAAAAGAGAATGAATAAAACGTCATGATGCGGCGTTGCACAATGAAAACAAACAAAAAGAGCATCGATCCGCGTTGCGCAAAAAATACAGCCGCAGGGAAAATATGGATGTCGCGGACTTCTCGGGGGGGGGGTACGAACATTGCATAATTTTTTCAAATCTCAATACGGAGTTGCTGTGCGGCGAAAGACAGGCTTCAAGCGCAAACCTTGACAAGACTTTGACGGGCCGGCCGCTTTTTCAAGCGCACCTCCGGGAGATGCGGCTCCTCGTCCATCAACAAAACAAGCATTCGGACGGGGATGGGAGTTTTCAATGGTGCAGCAGCTCAAGATCGTGCGGCATGTGCGCAGGGATTGCGCACCGGAGTCTGTTCGACGACAGGCCCTGGCGCTTTTCAAGGAGGGCCGGGGCTACAAGCTTGTCGCCCGCAGGCTCGGGCTCTCCGAGCATACGGTGCGCGACTGGGGGAGGCTCTTCAAGCAGGGGCGCTTTCGGGCTGAGCTCTCGGAGAAGCTCCTTTACTACGGCCCCGAGATGCGCGAGCTCGTCTTCTCGCTTCGCGGCAAGGGCATGTCGCTGCGGGCGATTGCCGCACGCACGGGCGTCTCCATTTCTACCTGCTGCGCCTGGCTCAAGCGCCGCGATCTGCAGCCGGTGCAGGCCGGGGCAGCCGATGACCAGCCCGAGGCCCGGTCCGAATCTGGATCGGAGGGCGGCGGCAGGGGCGGCATGCGCAAGCGCCCCTGATCACGAATGCAAGCGCATGCGGGCCGGACCGAGGCGGCTTGCGGGCGCTGGACATTCCAATGTCCGGGCGCGACTTTTTTTGACCTTTCAGAAATCGATGACACCCATGAAAAAAATCCATTTCGCCTGTCGTCCGGCCGCCCTGGCCGTCGCCGCCGCGCTTTGCGCCGGCCTTTGCAGCACTGCTGCAGCAGCGGTGCTGGTGCTCGAGGGTGACCACACAATCAAAAATCTTCATTCACTCAATGGTGGTGATGCAGAGGTTTATGAAGGCCTCGTGATTGACCATCGGCCGCACATCGTATGGAACCAGCATACGCTGCACGTTTCAGAGGGCGCGAGTCTGACCATCAATGGACCGACGAAGGGTGGGTCCTATGCCGACGAGATTGAGGGTACAGGAGACATTGGAACGTATCTGATCACCGTTTTTGATGATCGATCAAAAGTTGTCCTCAACGGCGACGTCGACCTTGAGGTCGTGCATACGCGCAGCAACGACGAGCAGATCGTCGACATCGGCGCCAACCTGCTCTATGCCCGAAACGAAGGCTCGATCGAGGTCGGAAATGCCGGCTCCACGGCCCGGCTCTGGGTGCTTGCCGGAAGGCCTGACCTCATTTCCGCCAAAGACGGCGGCAGCGTGGTGTTCAAATCAACCCGCAATCAGCTTGTGGGCTCAATTGATACGATGGACAGCGCCAGCAGCAGCCATGGGACGTCCACCATCCGGATCGCCTTTGAGGGTGCGGACTCCTACTGGATCGGCGACGAGCGCTCGTGGCAGAACTACAAGGAATCCCAGGGACAGGATCGAATTGAGACCGAGGATGTGATTGACCTTGCCTTTCGCGACGGCGCGCAGTGGATCTACCTCGGGCAGCACGCCAACCGCAACTCCGGCGGCATTCTCGGCTGGGCCATCCCCAGGCGCATCTCCTCGGTGACGCTCGACGGCGGCATCATCAATCTGCACGACGTCACCATCAAGAGCCTTTTTGACGAGATCGGCCTCACCAGCCGCCTCAGCAACGAGCAGTACGGCATGGAGGAGGCCTTCAACACGCACGACTACGTGCGCATTGGAAACCTCAGGGGCAGCGGCGGCATCTTCCGGCTCGATTTGAACGGCGAAGACAAGACGCAAAGCGACATGGTCTACGTCGAGTCGGGCGAGGGCACGCACTATTTCGAGCCCTACGACCTCACCAAGCTTGAGCCCATTACGCCTGAAAATACGCTCACCTTCGCGCTTGTGGGAAAGGGCGGCTCGGGGCTCACCTTCATCGACAAGCAGAACATCTACGGCGAGGCGCTCGTCGACTATGAGCTTGAGATCGCCAGCAGGGAGATCACGGCCGAAGATCTCGCCAATCCCGAAAACGCCTACTGGGACAAGACCTTCGGCGTGAATCCTGATGACTATGAGGGCGCCCAGCGCGACGAGGCGGCCGCTGAAAAGATCGACATGAGCGCCTTTGAGGGCGGCACGAACTGGTACATCCGCCGCGTGACGCTCACCGAGTCGGCCGCCGCCCAGGGCATGACCGGCGCGGGCTGGGCAAGCTACGACGCAGCCGTCGAAATGCCCCGGCGCGATCGCCGCGCCATGCAGGCGCAGACGACCGGCGAGGAGCGCGCCAACGGCCTCTGGGTGCGCCTGCAGCAGGGCCGCAGCGGCATCGACAACCAGTACCGCTGGGATCGCTCAGGCGTGACGGTGGGCCTTGAGCGCGAGTTCACGCAATCCAACCGCGTCGGCGCATGGTTTGCCTACACGCGCGGCGACACGGAGTTTTTCGACATCTCCGGCACGGGCGACATGAAGCGCTACGAGCTTGCGCTCTACGACACGCTCTCCCTTGGGAGCCAGTACCTTGACTTCGTGGCGCGCTTCGGGCGCGTTGAAAGCGAGTTTGACGTCGGCAATGTGCAGTACCAGACCTCGGGCTCCTTCGGGCAGAACTACGCTGCGCTCTCCGCTGAATACGGCATCCATCTTTCCTCGCGCTCGGGCTTTTTTGCCGAGCCGCAGCTGCAGCTGCAGGCCGCGCGCCTTGGCAGCTATGACTATGAGGCCTCGCGGGGCATGCGCTCTGAAGTCGACTCCGAAACGAGCCTCATGGGGCGCGCGGGTCTTCGCGCCGGCCGCAGCTTCTCGGCGCTCGAGCGCTCCGGATCGATCTATGTGCGCGGCGACCTGTACCATCAGTTCACCGACGGCGAGTCGGCGACGATGCGCGATCAGCTCGGGCACCGCCTTGACGTCGTCTGGGGCGACAACGACACCTGGGCGGCGCTGGGCGCAGGCGCTGCCTTTGCCTGGTCGGATCGCATCGACCTTGCGCTTGACGCCGAGTGCTACACCGGAGGGGACGTAGACAACGCCTGGCTTTTGACCGGGCGGCTCCTTTATCGCTTCTAATGGCGTCCTTGAGGCCCCTGCGGGTGTTTTTCTGCGGCCCTGCGGCCCGCACTTGAGGGCCCTTGTTGCCGGCCCTTGAAGCCTTGTTGATCGGGGAGCGCCTGCGGGCGCTCCCCGTTTTCAATGCGCACCGGGCAGTACAATGCCCGGCATGTGTGCGCGGCGCCCTTGCGCCGCACCTCTGACGCCATTTTTGGGAGATACGCATGCGAACCATTCACCGGGCCGCCGTCATCGGCATGGGCGCCCTGGGCATTCTCTATGGAGACCTCATCTCCAGGCGCTTCGGAGCCGGGGCTGTCACGTTTCTAGCCGACAGCGGCAGGCTTGCCCGCTATCGCGCTGATCCGCCCACGATGAACGGCGAGCCCTGCGCCTTTTCCTTCAGCACGCCTGAGGCGTGCACGGGACCGCTTGATCTGCTGATCTTTGCCGTCAAGGCGACGGCGCTCGATGAGGCCGTCGGCTCGGTGCGGCATCTCATGGGCGAGGACACCATCATCCTGTCGCTTTTAAACGGCATCTCAAGCGAAGAGATCATCGAGCGCGAAATCGGCCGCGGCATCATCGTGCACTGCGTGGCGCAGGGCATGGCCGCCGGCCGCCGCGGTACGGCCGTGATCTGCAAAAACCAGGGCATGCTCTGCGTGGGCGTTCCCGCCGCGCACCCCGAGCGGCGCGAGGCGCTTGCCGCGCTCGAAGCCTTTTTTGATGCGTGCGGCATTCACTATCGCCATGAGGACGACATCGAGCGCAGACTCTGGTGCAAGTGGATGTTCAACATCGGCGTCAACCAGGTCATTGCCGTGGCCGAGGGAACCTTTGCCGACATCCAGCGCCCCGGCCCCGTGCGCAGCCGCTACATCGCCGCCATGCAGGAGGTGGTTGAGCTCGCCGCGCGCCTTGGCGTTGACGTCACGCAGGCCGATCTTGAGGAGTACGTCCGCATCGGCGACGCGCTCGATCCCGAGGGGATGCCGAGCCTGAGGCAGGATGCGCTAGCGCACCGCCCGACCGAGGTGGAGCTTTTTTCCGGCACGCTGATCAAAAAGGCCCGCGCCGTCGGGCTGGCGGTTCCCGTCAACGAAAGTCTTTATCGCGAGATCAAGGCGATGGAGGCAGGCTGGAAAACCCCGTGACGCCGAAGGCGCGTTGAATTGCCGGGTTGAAACCTTCACTTTTTTTAGGACGACAACGAACATGAGCGAAACGAAAAATCTGGGCGACGTGCTTCGTGCGCACGTCTCGGTGCGCGACTACGCCGACAGGCCCGTTGAAGACGACGTCAGGGACCGGATCCTTGAGGCGGCCTTTGCCGCCTCAAGCACGTGCTTTTTGCAGCTGATCGACATCATCCGCATCACCAATCCCGAAAAACGCGCAAGACTCATGACGCTTTCCGGCAATCAAGCCCATGTGGCGAGCGCCCCGGAATTCTGGGTCTTCTGCGCCGACTACCGGCGCGATGCGCTGCTTGCGGGCGAAGCCGACCTCGGCTGGACCGAGCAGCTTCTCGCTGCGACGCTGGATGCGGGGATCGTCGCGCAAAGCGCCATGGCCGCGCTCGAGGCCGAGGGACTCGGGGGCGTCTTTGTCGGCGGCCTTCGCAACGGCATCGCCGAGGTCGATGCGCTTCTTGAGCTTCCCCAAAACGTCGTGCCGCTTCTGGGTTTGGCGTTCGGCTATCCGGCCTGGCGCAACGAGCGCAAGCCCCGGCTGCCGCAGTCGGTGACCGTGATGGAAAACGTCTATCGCGATGCCGATCCCGGGCAGATCGCCGCCTACGACGCGCGCATGCACGAGTACTTTGCCTGCCGCGCGAAAAACCCGCGCGACGACACCTGGATCAACGGCGTGCGCGGCATCCTCAGGCGCGAGCGCCGTCCCTTCGTGCTCGAATTTCTGCAAAAGAAGGGCTTTGGACTAAAATAAATTTTCTTTGCCGCTTTCTTCGCGTCTAGAAGGATTGCTCCGGCCCGGGATTGCTCCCGGGCTTTGCTTTCGCCATAACAACAGCATCCGAAAGCCGGGCCGCCCTTGGTGGACGCCCCATGCGGCAGCTTCTTTCCCTGCGGGCTCTGAAGGACTCTTCAGAGTCCCCGGGGTGATGTCCGCAGGCTTTCCATCCCGCTGCGCCCAGCGCCGGCGACGGCTGCGCCCATCGTTTTCCGACCGCGTTCTTTTTGATGACCCAGCGCCCGAAGGCTCCTCAAGCAAGAGGGGACTGGCTGCGCTTGAGGGGATGTTTTTCCCTTTTTTTTCGGCGTCCGAAAAAGGAGACCGAAAAAAAAGCTGAAAAAGGCGCGCGAATGGGACGTGAGAAAAGGACGTGTAAAAGGGGCGGACCTGGAAGGCTGGGGAAGGGAGCTTGATTGAAGTTTTTTTTCGTGTTGTTGTGTTTTGATGCGCTGCGCTAGGGAGATCTCGCCATGTTCTTTCGCTTTGTGATGTTTGTTCTGGGGCTTTTGATTCTTGCGAGCGGAATTTCCACCGTGACCCACGCCGGACTCGGCACGGGCACGATCAGTTCGGCGGCGATTGTTCTGTCGCAGCGCACGGGGCTGACGATCGGCCTTTTTGTCTTTGCCACCAACGCCTTCTTCTTTTTCCTGCAGATCCTGGTCGATCGGCGGGACTTCTGGATCAAGGCCCTCAAGCAGCTGCCGGTGTGCGCGCTCTTCGGCATGATCTTTGACCTTGCGATGTGGGCGACGTCCTTTCTTGATCCCACAAGCTATGCGATGCGCCTGGTGCAGGTCGCCGCAGGCACGGTTCTCACGGGACTGGGCATCTCCTGCATGGTCTACGCGCGCCTGTGCATTCTGCCGCCCGAGGGCTTCGTTCTGACCGTCATGCACCGCTGGGGCGGGTCGTTCGGGACGCTGCGCATGGGCGTGGACATCTTCATCGTCTCGGCCGCGGCCATCCTGAGCCTTTTGTTTTTCGGCACCATCGTGGGCCTGCGCGAGGGAACGCTTGTCACGGCGCTGGGCTCCGGGCGCTGCGCCAACGTCTTTTTGAAGCTCTGGGGGCGGCTTTTTCCGAAGCACCGCGCCATTGACTAGCCGGCCGCTGCCGCGCGGCGGCAGACGCGGGACCCTGGCGCGCTTTTCAATGGCCGACGGCAAAAAAGCCCCGCATGCAGAGCCCTCCCGGGCCCTCCGGGCTCCGGGGGCGCTGCGCTACCCGATGCCCGCGGCAAGCGCCTCGCGAAGGATGAGGCTCACGGCTGCGCCCATCATGAGCCACAGCAGCACCCGGCGAAAGGCGCTGTCGCTGAGCCGCTTGTAGAGCGCCACGCCTGCCTGCGCGGCAATCAGGGTGGCGGGAATGGCGATGGCCATCATCAGAAGCGTCTCAAGCGTGAAGTAGCCGCGCCAGAGATAAATGGCGCAGGCTAGCCCCAGGATGACGACGTTGAAGGGCCTCAGAATGGCGCTCGTCTCCTGCTTGCTCCAGGGCTGCAGCGCGGCCCACATCGTGGGCAGCACGCCCGAGAGCGACGCGGCGCCGCCGAGCAGGCCGCTCGCAAGTCCCACGAGCGCGTCGCAGACCGGATGGTCCTTCTTCATGAGCGGCAGCGCGTGGTGCATGACGAGAAAGAGGCTGTAGAGCAGCATCAGGCAGGCGATGGTGATCTTGATCACCGAGGCGTCCACCCACACGAGAATGCCCGTTCCGAGCGGCATGGCGACAAGCGCGGGCAGCAAAAACCGCGGCAGGCGCCGAAAGCCCCTTGAGAGTCCGGCGCGCGTGAGCCACAGGCTCTGGACGCCGCTGATCACCGACATGGCCGCCACGATCGGCACGGCCTGTTCGGCGGGCATCGCCTGAAGCCAGATGCCCAGCGACATGAGGGCGGTTCCAAAGCCCGCCAGTCCGTTGACAAAGCCCCCGGCGGCTGCGCCGAGGATGACATAAACGATGGTTTCAAGCTGCATGACTGCACCGAGCCGCTCGCCCGCAACCGCTGCGGGCATGCACCAGGGAGCAAGTATGCTCTCTTTGAAGGGGCCGCGCGGGCTGCGCGCTCAGTCCGCGGAGCTGGTTTTTTCCTTGAATTCGCACAGATCGGCAATGGGGCAGTCCGCGCAATGCGGCTTTCTTGCCGTGCAGCAGTAGCGTCCGTGCAGCAGGAGCCAGTGGTGCGCGTCGGTTAAAAGCGCAGCCGGCAGGTGCCGCTCCAGAAAGCTGCCGACGGCCGAGGGCGTCGAGCCGCTTGCGGCGGGCACGAGTCCCGTGCGCCGCGCCACGCGAAAGATGTGCGTGTCCACGGCCACAAGCGGTTCGCCGAAGGCGACGTTTAAAACGACCTTGGCAGTCTTTTCCCCGACGCCGGGCAGCGCCGTGAGCGCCTTGAAGTCGCGGGGAACCTCGCCCTTGTGGTCGCGCACCAGAAGCTGCGAGGCTTCAACGGCGTGCCTGGCCTTGGAGCGGTAGAGCCCGAGCGTGCGGATAAAGCCCTCCACCTCCCCGGGCGTCATGACGGCCATGGCCGCAGCCGTCGGGGCGCGCTCAAAGAGCGCGGGCGTGACGGCGTTGACCTTTCGATCCGTCGTCTGCGCCGAGAGCATCACGGCAATGAGCAGCTCAAAGGGATTTTTCCAGTGCAGTTCGCTTTGGGGCGCCGGGCGAAGCGCCGCCAGACGCTCAAGAATCTCGCGTCGCCGGTTGTCGTTCATGGTGCGGATGGACCTCGTTGTTCGTGCGCGGGAAGTTTGCGCAGGCAGGCAGAAAAGGATCAGTTGGGACGCAGGCGGCCGCGCAGAACTGCCGGGGGCTAGCTCCCGGCGCCCTGCGCCTTCCTGAGCACGGCCGCCAGGATGTCGGCGCGCGTGGCGGCGTCGTGCCTGACGGCGCGCAGGCGCTCGGCTCGGCGGCGCTCCCGGCGCCTGAGCGCAAGCTGATAGCGCTCGCGGGCGCATCGCGCGTCCTCATCGCTCCAGCTGCGGCCGGCCTCGACCATGTCGACGGCATTGACCGGGCAGGCGCATGCGCACAGCCCGCACCCCGTGCATTGCTCTTCAATGACGGCGTAAAGGTGCCTGGGAACGCCGCTGACAACCTCCACGGGGCAGGCCGCGGCGCACAAGGCGCAGCCGATGCAGTCCTGCGCGCGAATGCGCGCCGTGCAAAACGGCAGCTCCCGACCGTACTCGGGATCAAGCGGCAGCGCGGGAATGCCGAGCGCCCTGGAGAGCCTTTCAATGCCGCGCCGGCCTCCGGGCGCACAGCGGTTGATGGGCGCGCGGCCCTCGGCGACGGCCGCGGCGTACTGCGCGCAGCCGTCAAAGCCGCACTGCCGGCACTGCGTCTGCGGAAGCAGCCGCTCGATGTCGCGGGCGCTGATGCGTGCAGAGGGGCCGCTGCTCGGGGCTTGCGTCATGGCGGACTGAAGCCGGGGCCCTAGAGCCAGAAGTTTTCCACGAGCACCTGCCCGGGCTTGCCGCCGCGGGGGCTCGTCATGCCGCGGGCCTTGAGCGTCTCGCGCACGGCCTTCACCATGGCGGGATTGCCGCAGATCATGGCGCGCGAGCGCGCGGGATCAAGCGTCAGACCCGCCGTCTTCTCAATGCGGCCGTCGGCGAGCGCATCCGGAATACGCCCGGAAATCCAGGCGCCCTTGTCGCGGGTGACGCAGGCCATCACCTGAAGCGTGGGGCCGGGCGTGAGGCTGCGGCCCACGTACTGCGTCTCCTGCCACGTGCGCACGCCGTGCACGAGGATGATGTTGTCGTACCTGGCGCGGATCGTCTCGTCATTGGCGACCGCAACAAAGGACGCGGCGCCCGTTCCGGTGGCAAAGAGCCACAGATCCCTTCCGCCCGGCTCGAGCCGCTCCTCAAGGAGCATTCCCATCATCTCGGTGTCCATCATCAGCGCATCGCCATTTTTGAGGGCGCAAAGCCTCGGAGACACCTTTCCGCCCTTGACGCGGGCAATGAAAAGCCTGAGCACCGGCGAGCCCGCCGGCGTTGCGATCGAGTAGCAGCGCCAGGCGTCCTCCGGGGCGCCCGGCAGCGCCACGCGGACGAATTCCCCCGTCTTCCAGCGCACGCCCTCGGGAACGGCCAGATCGAGCGCAACGACGTTGTCAGCCGCCTGAACCGCCTCGAGCACCTGTGTACGAACAACAGCCATCGATTCCTCTCCAAAAGACAAACGCAAGGGGCGCGCGCGTGCGCGCGCCGGCCCGAAAATGCGCTCTAGCGCTTGAGATACTGCCGTTTGTTGGGCACGCCGACCCAGTCGTCGGCGTCGTCCGGGCAGGGCTTCTTGCGCGTGATCGAGGGCCACTGGTGGGCCAGTTCAGCGTTGATGCCGATGAAGTCGAGCTGGTCGGCCGGAACATCCTCCTCGGCAAAGATCGCCCCCTCGGGACACTCGGGCACGCACACGGCGCAGTCGATGCACTCGTCGGGGTCGATCACAAGAAAGTTGGGGCCTTCATGAAAGCAGTCGACGGGGCAGACGTCAACGCAGTCGGTGCGCTTGCAGTTGATGCACTGTTCGCAAACAACGTGGGTCATCTTTGATGTTCTCCTGGCGGGCTCAAGGTCCGGGGGGCGCTCTGCATGCGCTGAGTTGCCGCCCGCACCCGTTCCTCGGGCCGGAAGTCCTTGAAAAATCCGGGTCGGCAAAAAAGGCCCGCGCAAGCCTGCAGAATCCTGCTGCCGCATGCGCGCCGTTTTTTGCGCTTTACAAACAATCTATTTTAGCGCAGTGCGTACAGCTCCCGCTGCGGCGCAGGCGCAGCAGGGCAGCCGCCCGCGCCGAGCCGAGCCGCTACAGGAACGTCTGCGCAAGCACCCAGAGCGCAATGATCACGAAGACTGCGCCCGTCAGACAGTTGATGACCTTCGGGCCCGAGGGACCGGAGAGAAAGCGCCGGGCGCGGGAGGCAAGCATCGCCGTGGCGAGCATCACGACAAAGACGATGGCGCCGTAGACGGCGATCATGATCGCCGTCTGCGGCACGTAGGCAAGCTTCGGGTCGATGAACTGCGGCAGCACCGAAATGCCGAAGATGACGGGCTGCGGGTTGGTGATCGAGACGATCACGCCCTTGACGAACTGCGCCCGCACGCCCTCGGGCTGCTGGTTTTCGGCGTGCTTCAAAAGCCCCGCGGTCCTGCCGGCGTCCTTGAAAAAGCTCTTGAAGCCAAGGTAGAGAAGGTAGCAGGCGCCGACGGTCTTGATGAGCGCAAAGAGTTTGGGGCTTGCGGCAATCACGACGCCGAGGCCCGAGACGGCAATGACGAAAAGAAGCATGATGCCCGCGGCAAGCCCCGCGCAGCCGGCCATGGACTTCTTCCAGCCGTACTGAAGGCTCAGCGTCACCGCCAGCACCGAGCCCAGCCCCGGCGCGAGAATGTTGGCGGTGCCGGTGACCAGAAACAGCGAAAAAAGCTCTTCGTTGAGCATGATGAATCCGTCGGGAGAAAGGTCTGTGCCGCAGCGCCCGCGCTGCGGGCGGCTGCGGCGCAAAGAGCGCCTTGAGCGCGCCTATTTTCGGCGATAGAGGCAAAAGCAGACGGCCGGGCGCAGATCGGTTTTTGGAAGCGTCTCGAGCACCTCGCGCGAAAAGCGCGCCGGGTCCGGAGCGTCGAAGTCGGCGTCCCCCTCGCAGTCGAGGTCGATTTCGGTGAGCCAGATCTCATCGGCAAGGTCCCTGCTTTCGCGGTAGACCTGCGCGCCCCCGATGATGAAGATGCGCGAGTCTCCGGCCGTCTCAGGGCGTCCCTTGAGAACCTCGCCCGCCGCAGCGAGCGCCTCCTTGAGCGAATGCGCCGTGACGACGCCCTCGGGGGCGGCAGGCGCGCCGCGCGTGAGCACGATGTTGGTGCGCCCGGGCAGCGGCCGGCCGATGGACTCAAACGTTTTGCGGCCCATGATCACCGGCGCGCCCATGGTGACGCGCTTGAAGTGCTGGAGATCCTCGGGAATATGCCAGGGCATGGCTCCATCGCGCCCGATGATGCCCCGGCGGGCGCAGGCGACGATCTGGGCGATGATGGGACGACGGGCGGCGCTGTTGCTCTCAGTCATGACAATGAAGAAAACGCAGTTGAAAAAACAACGAACGGCAATGGGGGAGAAAGGCCGCGGGCAGGGCCGCACCTTCCGGGGACGGTTCCTGCGGCGGGGGCGCTTGATGCCCGAGCCTGCCGCAGCGGATCGTCAGACGGCCACCGGAGCCTTGATGGCGGGCCAGGGGTCGTAGTCAATGAATTCGAAGTCTTCGTAGCGGTACTCGAAGATCGACGCGGGCCTGCGCTTGATGCGCAGCCTCGGGTAGGGGCGCGGCTCGCGCGAGAGCTGCAGCTCGACCTGCTCGAAGTGGTTGGCGTAGATGTGGCAGTCCCCGCCCGTCCAGATGAAGTCGCCCGCCTCAAGATCGCACTGCTGCGCGACCATGTGCGTCAGAAGCGCATAGCTTGCGATGTTGAAGGGCACTCCCAGAAAGAGATCGCACGAGCGCTGGTAGAGCTGGCAGGACAGGCGCCCGTCGGCAACGTAGAACTGAAAGAGGCAGTGGCACGGCGGAAGGGCCATCTTGTCAAGTTCGCCCACGTTCCAGGCGCACACCATCAGGCGGCGGCTGTCCGGGTTGGTGCGGATGGTCTTGATGAGCTCGCTGATCTGGTCGATGCGCCTGCCGTCGGGCGCGGGCCAGCTGCGCCACTGCACGCCGTAGATCGGCCCGAGGTCGCCGTTGGCGTCGGCCCACTCATCCCAGATCGTCACGCCGTTGTCGTGCAGATAGCCGATGTTGCTGCTTCCCGAGAGAAACCACAGCAGCTCGTGAATGATTGAGCGCACGTGCACCTTCTTGGTGGTGACGAGCGGAAACCCCTCGGCCAGGGGAAAGCGCATCTGGTAGCCGAAGACCGAGCGCGTTCCCGTGCCGGTTCGATCGCCCTTGAAGACGCCGTTGCGGTAGACGTGCGCAAGGAGAGTTTCGTATTGATTGCTCGGCATGGCTCGATGGGTGTGAGGAAGCGGTGCTGTGGGGTTGGGGCGCCGGGGCGCAGGCCCGGGAGACATCCCGGGAAAGTCCCGGAAGGGCCCCGTCGGGCGCGCCGGGATGACGCCGCCGCCCATTGTATCCAAGAATCGGTTCCCGGGGGCCGGGAGGGGCGCCCGGTCTTGCAGGGCCGGGCGCCATATTGCGGCAGTCTTGCGGCAGGCGCGGCGCAGGTCTCTAGTCAGCGTGCAGGTAGTACTCGTAAAAGAGCACCGTCAGGTGATAGAACACCGGAGCCGAGAAGGTGAGCGGGGCAAAGCGCTCGAGAATGCCGCGGCCGATGTAGAGCTCGCCCTCCCAGCTGCGCGAGCCGAGGCTGCGCTTGACGGAGTTGATCACCAGGTCGCCCATGGCGCAGGCAAGCACGATGGCGATCGCAAACAGCGCCGTCTGAAGAATCGAGAAGGGCGTCAGCCAATAAAGGGCGATGCCCGCGACCACCGCAAGCAGACAGCCCACGGTGATGCCCTTGACAGTCTTGTTGGGGTTGAGCACGAGCGCTCTTCCGCCCAGGGCGGAGCTTGCCAGCACCGAGAAGAGGTCGGCAAGAAACGTGATGATGAGGAAAAAGAGCAGCATCAGCTGCCCGGACGTCTTGTGGCTTTCAAAGTCGAGGTTGGCGATGGCCGGGGCGTGGCTCACGCAGAAGACGCAGATCATCAGCCCCCACTGCACCTTGGCCACGCGCTCCAGATACCGGTCCGTGTCGTGGCTCATGGCGGCCACCACCGGCAGGATCAGGAAGAGATAAATCGGGATGAAGAGCGTGAAGACTTCCGACAGGTTGAAGTACACCAGGGCGTACTGCACGGGGATGGCGATGTAAAACGCAATCACCAGAACCCAGTGGTCGGTGTGCTTGATGGGCGTGAGCGCAATGAACTCCCGCAGCAGGAAAAACGAGAAGATCGCAAAGAGAATGACAAGCGCCCCCTGGCCCCACCACCAGGCCACGGTAAAGACCACGATCAGCCACCAGCCCATGCGCACGCGCGAGTTGGCGATCGCCAGGCGGCGGCTCTGCTCGGGCGTGGCCGCGCGCCCCTGCGCCCAGAGGCCGTAGATGGTGCTTGCGCCCTCAAGGAAAATGAGTGCGGCCAGAATGATGAGATACCCTTCCTGAAGGGTGACGCCGAGGCGCATCATGAGAATGGTTCCTCCTTCAGAGGTCAGTTGAGGTGCGCCAGATCAATCACGGCCTGGCGGGCGCGGGTGAGAAACGCTTCCTTGGGCTCGGTCACGTCGTGCTCCAGGGGCGCGCCGAAGCGCACCGAGCAGATCGTCGGCACCGGAATGTACACGCCCTTGGGCATGGCGCGGTGCAGGTTTTCGATGTAGACCGGGATGAGCTCCACGTCGGGAAATTCGCGCATCAAGCGCCACAGGCCGCTCTTGAATTCGCTTGGAAGCGGCTGCGGACGGCGCGTGCCCTCGGGAAAGATGATGAGCGAGTCGCCCTGGTTGAGCGCATCCTTCAGGGGCTTGAGGGGGTCGGCATGCTCGGCGCGGCGCCGGTCGATCAGCACGACGTTGAGCTCGGTCATGGCGATGCGCTTGCGAAAGAACCCGTGGTCCCAGTAGTCGCGCGCGGCGACCGGGCGCGTGACGCGCCGCAGCACCGCCGGCAGCGACGTCCAGATGACGATCGTGTCGAGGTGGCTGGTGTGGTTGGCAAAGTAAATGCGCTGCTTTTTGGAGGGCTTGCTGCCCTCCCACTGCGGGTAGGCACCCACAAGCAGGCGCGTGAGCCACACGATGGGCGTCATCAACTGAAATTGAAACACGGGTGAAAATTCCCTGCCGAAGGCGTCTCTTGGGGCGACGTTGGTTCGTCTTGATCTGTCAAACCGTCCATTATAAAGAGTGCCGGCAGCGGAAAAACGGCCCCGCGCCCGCCGCCGGCCGGGACTTCCGGCACTCGCCGCAGTCCCGGGAGCAGGACTCTCCAAAACCATAGTAGGGGAATGTTCATCAGGGTTTGATCCTAATTCCGTCAGACGATCCTGACGGCGGCGCGATAATTCTGCGCAGAGAGATCCGTGGTATACCAGCCGGGATCTGAAATCCGCCCGGGCGTCGTTGCGGCGCTTGAAGCGGTGCAGTGCATTTGCGAGGCTCCGATGACCTCCGCAAGGGCTTCGGGACGAGCGTCCCCGTCGCCCTGCGGCTCAAGGAGCGCAATCCATTCACGATCCATTGACATGGAGGTTAAGAAAGGAAATGACTCTGAAGCACAATTTCGATGAAGTCATCGACCGCACCCACACCAACAGCTCCAAGTGGCTGAAGTACCCGGCCGGCGTTCTGCCGATGTGGGTGGCCGACAGCGACTTCCGTTGCCCGCAGCCCGTGGTCGAGGCCGTCACCAAGCTCGCGCAGTTCGGCGTCTACGGCTATCCGTACGTCAATGAGGGCGGCTTTGAGAAGGCGTCCGTGGCCTGGTGCAAGCGCCGCCTCGGCTTTGACGTGCGCCCGGATCAGTGCGACTACGTGCCGAGCCTCGGCACGGCTCTTGCCGTTGCCGTCAAGGCCTTCACCAAGCCCGGCGAGAAGGTTCTGATGCAGTCGCCCATCTATCCTCCGTTCACCGCCGTCACCGTCAAGAACAGCCGCACCCCGGTGTACAACTCGCTCAAGTTCGTCGACGGCAACTACCAGATCGACTTCGACGACTTCGAGAAGTGCTGCTCGGATCCGGCCGTGAAGCTCTTCCTGCTGTGCAACCCGCACAACCCGACGGGCCGCTGCTTTACGCGCGAGGAACTCGAGCGCATGGTCGAGATCTGCGCCAAGCACAACATCGTGATCTTCTCGGATGAGGTGCACTCCGACTTCGTCTATGCGCCGCACGTGCATGTGTCGTTGCCGACGCTCTCGAAGACCGCCCGCGACATCTGCATGGTGGGCCTCAATCCCTCGAAGACCTTCAACGTCGCCGGTCTGCGCACCGCCGGCGTTGTGAGCCCGAGCTCGAACCCCGAGATCCAGAAGGAGTATCAGCACGCCCTGGCCTCCTGCAAGATCGGCCGCAACATCTTCGGCGACCTTGCCTATCAGATCTGCTTCAACGGCGAGTGCGACTACTACGCCGAGCAGGTCCGCGACTACGTCAAGGGCAACATCGACTACGCCGTCGAAGCCCTCAACAAGATCCCCGGCATCAAGGCCTACACGCCTGACGCCACGTATCTGCTGTGGATCGACTGCAACGGCCTGGGCTTTGAAACCCAGGAGGAGCTCGACAAGTTCGCCGTCGAGCAGTGCAAGATCGGCCTCAACCCGGGCGAGTCGTTCGGCAAGGAGGGCAAGGGCTTCCTGCGCATGAACCTTGCCTGCCCGCGCTCCTACGTGGTCGAGGGCTGCAAGCGCATTGCCGAGGGCGTTGCCGCTCTGAAGAAGTAAGAAGCAGCGCGCCGTCCGCCTGCCGCGGACGGCTGTTGCTGCGTTGCTCATGAGCTGCTTGTGAGCTGACGCGCGCGCCGCCGCCGGTTTTGAGCCGGGGCGGCTTTTTTCTGCGCCCGAAAAGGCCCGGCAGCGCGGCGAATACAATTCAAAGACTCTTCGTCTCGCGTCAAAACCAAGGTCATGCCCGTGAAGGATGAAAGCCGCTCGCTTCTGGACTGGTTTCTCGACGGCGGCCGGCTTGCCGTCGCCGACTGCCAGCGCTCTTATGAATGGCCCGAGAGTCTTGTTGCAGACTTCGTCGAGGATCTGATTGCCAAGCTCTCGCACGAGGCGCCCGGGGTGCCCGACATCGGCGTCGTTGTTCTCGAGCGCGATGATGAAGGCGGATATTGCATCATCGACGGCCAGCAGCGGCTTCTGACGAGCGCGCTTTTCATGCTCGAAGTCTGCGGCCCCGGGGCGCTTTTGCAGACCGACTGCCGGTTGCGCCGGCTTCTTTCAGAGCCCGCGGGAAATTTTCAGACGGTGCTCCACGCCCGTCAGGCGCGCCGTCAGATTCGAGGCGTACTTGCACGCCGCCGCCTCTTTCGAAAGGAGGCTGGTGAGGATGAGCGGCTCGCCTTTCTTCGGCCGATCACTTTTTCCTTCGTTGAGTTCGAGCGGCGGCAGGGGAAGGCCCCCGACGACGGGGTCGTTCGTTTTTTCAAGCCCCTCAACACCACGCAGCTTCCCTTGAACGGCGGGCAGATTCTCAAGGCGCACCACATGGGGCGGATTTGCAAGGGCAGAACTGACGAGATCTGGCGGCTGCAGTCGCAATACGACGCCTGGATGCAGCGCAAAGAAGACGGCCGCAACGACAAGGCGCTGGGCCTGACGGACTTTCACCCCGTCACGTTCAACACCGACGAGAAAATTTCGATCACGCGCTTTGTCGACAGTCCCGGACAGGAGGCGTGGTATTTTCTGGGCTGCGGATTTGTGCAGGCTGTCCAGGCGCTGCTTCTGGGGCAGGACGACTGGTGGCTTGAGATTGCGCGGCAGGGAGCCGAGCGGCAGTCGCCCTATGAGCGCCTTGAAGGCAGCGCGCGGCCGTGCCCCGGCGCCTGGAGTGCCGCGCGCCCCCTTGAGTTTGCAGAAGGCGAGGGCTTCTTTCGGATGCTCGATCGATTTGGGCGGCTCTTTAATGCCTACGTCCGGGAGCTTCAGGCGCTGCCCGCGGACCTGCAGGCGCCTTCCGAGGCCTGCTCAGCCGGGCCCGACGACATGGATTGCGACCGACGCCCGGCGCGCCTTGTTTGCGAGGCCGCCCGGCATGCGGCGGCCTTCGGCAGCGCCCTGGCGCGCTGGTGCCGCGACGACGTCGATCGGCTGGCCGTGCCGGTGCTCGGGGACTTTTGCAGGTTCGCTGACAAAAGGCGCGTCGAGATCGATGGCTCGTTTGCAAATCCCCGCAGCCTTCTTGGCCTCCCGGAGCAGGGAGGGTGCCTGAGCAATGTGTTCGGCTGCATCCCGACGGCTGTGTTTGCGTCGGCTCTTGCCTGGAGCGAACGCTTTGCAAGGCGGGAGGATGATGCGGCAATCAAGCGGCTTTTGATCCTGCAGCTTCTCCATGGCCGCACGCAGAGCCGCTCAAGAAGCGTTCTCAATGCGCTTGCCGCTTCGCAGGCCGTTGCGGCCGCCGGCTTCTCGCTTGATGTGCAAAGCGCGCTCTGGCGCCTCATCAAAAAATGGCCATGGCGCTTTCAAAGCTGGGCAAGCCAGCTCGAGCCGGTTGTCTTCAGAATGAGAAAGGAGCTCAGGGACGCCTCTGAGGCCGAAGTCGAGGCGCTTGATCTGCTCCACGGCGCCCTTCTTTTTGCGGCGTGAGGTTTCCAGGAGGCTTGGCCATGGGGCACCAATTGCGAATCAGACATCGCACCGTCACGGCCGCTGATCTGCTCGAGCGGCTCGACGATCTTTTTGAACCTGAAGCCGGTTCGGCCCGGGAGGCAGACGGCTCGCCGGCGCTGCGCATTCCGTTCTGGCAGCGCGACTACGAATGGACGCCGGATCAGATCCGGCCTTTTCTTAAAGCCATTCTCAAGGCGGCGGACAGCAGGCGGTGCGCCTATCTCGGAACCGTCGTGCTGGGCGTGCATGCACGCCACCGGACGCAGGTTCTGGTCATTGACGGGCAGCAGCGCCTGCGCACCCTGCAGATTCTCATCAATCGCTGCAAGGGCCCCCTTCTGCGGCTTGCGCGCGGCATCGACATCTCCGGGCGGCCGCTTTCGGACGCCGACATTGAGCAGGATCTGCAGGAGGTTGAGGCCGACTTGTCCAAGATGCAGCCCGAGGCCTTTGAGGCCTTTTCAAGTGATGCTCTCAAGGGAATTGCCGCGCATCCTCTCAAGGATTGGCTTGAGCGCGTCTGGTTTCGCATGATCGACGTGCGCCTTGGGCTTGAGGATCGCGACGACGACGATCCGTTTGAGCTTGTCATGTCGAACCTTTTTTCGAGCCTGAATCGACAGGGAAGGGCGCTTGAGGACGGCGACGTCATCAAGGCGGAGCTTCTCTTCAAGTGCCGCAGGCTCGGGCGCGAGGACCTGAGCCTGCGGCTGGCCGATGCCTGGGAGACGGCGCGCATGCTGCAGCTTGCGCCGTCAAATCTCGTCTCGCGCGAGCTCTTGAAGTGCGCCGTTCTTGGAGACGAGAACGACGAGCTCGAGGCCTTCGACTACGACCAGGACGCCGTGCGGCTGCAGTTTTACCGCTACCTTCTGCTCGTTTTGGCCTATGCGCACCAGTGCGCCGAATCCTATGCAAAGGGAAAGTCCCCCGGGGAGCTCCTCCAAGGCGGGGCGCTTCTGAAAATGGATTGCGTAAAAAGGCTTCTCGAAACGAACGATCCCGATGAGGTCGAGACGTTTGTCGCGGCGCTTGAGCGCATCAACCAGGCCTTCATCGACAACCGGGGCTTTCTGCTGCTGTCGCGTCGAAACCGACCGGAAGACAGGGATGACGGGGAGAGCCGCAAGGACTGGCCGCCGCCGCTCACAAAGGGCCGAAGGCGCCTGCTTGCCTTTCAGGGCTATGTGAGCGCGGGTCTGAAGGACAACTGGCTTGAGCAGCCGCTTCTGATGCAGCTGCTGCGCGGCCTGATTTTGAGAGGTTCGTCAGACGACGCGGCGCTTGGTGAAATTCTCTCGGAACTTGAGGCGCAGCTTTTTTCCAAAATCAGCGGCGAGAACGGCGAACCTGTCGCCATTACGGCGCGGGACTGGTTTTTGCGGCGCGCGCTATTTGATGATCTTGAAAACGACCTGGTTCACGACGCGGCCCTCGCTGGCTGCGAGGCGATTCTTCAAAAGGAGCCCAGGCAGTTTGATGCGGACTCGGGCGAGGCGCTGCTGGAGACCTTCCGGGAGGATTTGAGCCGGATGCCCCCGCTCGATTTTCCGGCGAGCACGGGCGCAGGCGAGATCGACCACTGGATTGCGCTTGATCGCGGCACCAACGTCAAAGACGACGAGCGGCGCGTCTACGAGCCGCTCGCCAACAAGGCGCACATCTCCCGAGGCCTCAACCAGAGTCTGGGCAACATCAGCATTCTCCAGAAGGCGGGCAGGCTCAACGCATCCTGCTGGCCGTCGCTGCTGTTTCTGGCCGCATACTCCAGATGCGCCCGCAAGTGGGATGTTTCCGACAACTCGCAAAAGTCCCAGTATGTGCGCGACTTCCTCGCTCCGCTTGAGGCGTTCTGGGCCGCGGTTGCCGAGCGCCTGAACCCGAAGGTTGCCTGTGCTCAAAGGGGCGAGCCCTGAGGGCGCCGGGCGCGGCTTTTGCGCGCCCCGGGGCAATCTTTCAAGAGAGTGCAGGCGGCGTTTTTTGACGCGTCGGCATGACCGGACAGA
This sequence comes from uncultured Duodenibacillus sp., assembly GCA_944390745.1. GTDB lineage: Bacteria > Pseudomonadota > Gammaproteobacteria > Burkholderiales > Burkholderiaceae_F > Duodenibacillus. The sequence goes on from CALXQK010000008.1 coordinate 118,222, forward strand.
CAGCACGTTGAAGCGTTCGGCCGGGACATGAAGCCCGCCGGCGGTCTTTGCGCCGCTGGGCGCAGCCTCTTCACGCCCTGATCTCCGAGGCGGCAGACCGGCTTCGGTTTTTCCAGAGCCGGCTTTTTTTTGCCGTCAGCCCCCGCGCGCCTGTTCGTCCCGAGGAAAGCGAGCTTTTCAAACGGAGCGCTTCCCCGGGGAAAGAGCCTCTGTCCTGGGGCTCGGTGCGGCATCTGAAGCGGCTTGAAACGTGTGCTGCCAGGCTGATGGAGACACGTCAAAGGCTTCGCGAAACCGCTGCCGGAAGGTCACGGCCGAGGCATAGCCGCAGGCCTGCGCCACCTGCTCGATGTTCGCGGCGGTGTTTTCAAGAAGCTCCTGCGTGCGCCGAAGTCTTGCCCTGACGAGCCGCTGTGCGGGCGTCATGCCGGTGCTTCGCCAAAACGCCCGGTAAAAGGAGCGCTCGCTCATGGCCGCCTGGCGCGCGGCGGCAGCCCTCGAAGCGCCGCGCCGCGTTCCTTTCCCGCCTTTTCTCGTTTCTGCGCCCGCCCCTGCGACAACTGTTGACGCATGCTTTTTTTATGATGGAGGCGTTGGGAGAGCGTGATGTCCTCTTGATTCACGTCGGCCCGGCGCTCCTCGCATGCGCTGCGGGGCCGGCTGTCGAAGGCCGCGCCCTGCGAAAAAAGACGCAGAAGTTTTTTCCCTGTGAAAAAGGAGGCGGCGCCTTCTTCTCTGCCGGAAGGCAGGGGAGTGCGTCGTGGATTGATGAATCTCAGAATTTTGTGCAGACGGTCCCGGGGTGCGTCGCTTGTAAAAGATAGCGGCGCCCCGAATACGCTTGAGCTCTGGCAGCTGCGGCTGCTTGCTGAGGCCGGACTCTGGCAGGAACTCGACCCTGATGAGCTCTCCCCGGGAGGCGACTGGAGCGGGGAAGGCTGGGTTCGGGAACTCTTTGACGAGCTCAATTGGGCGATGGCGGTTTCGCTCAATGCCGACTTTCTTGAAACCGGCTGCGTGAGCAGGCTTCTCGACAAATTCATGAAGGGCACGCTTGTAAGCGGCGGCAAGAATGACGATGCCGCGACTTCCGGGATCGTCGCCCGCGAAGACCGTCTGCAGTTTCTCAGGACGCGCCTGAGCGGCATTCTCGAGACGGCGACGAGTCTTCTCTATCCGAGCACGGATAGAGTTCTTCCCGAGGAGCTCGGCGCCTACTGGAGATGCATCTGCGGCGGGGGAACGGTCAGAAAGTGGCTCGGCATCGATTCTCCGGAGTCGATCAAGGGCGCCTATGAGAAGCTGCGTGCGAGAATTGACGATGAAACCGCCTGTCTTCCCCAGCCTCTGGCCGAGAACCTTGCGGACATCCGCCGGGCGTTCGGCCTTTCGGATCTCGACACCCGCATCCTGGCGTTTCTTCTGGAGGCATCCATTCGCGGCAGCGGGCTTGGACTGCTGCTGGAGGGACTCAACTTTTCCCATGGGGCACAGGAAGTGCTTGTCGGCATCACGGCCGCAGCTCTAGGGGAGGATCGCCAGGCCGTCATGGAGCGGCTCGGCCGCGAGGCGCCGCTCATCCGCACCGGTCTTGTCGGATTTTCCGAGAGTTTGGAGAATGACTTCTGGAGTCGGCTCGAATTTCTTGACCACAATCGGTTCCGCTGCCTGACCTCAATGCGCATTCCGCTCGAGAAGCTTCTGTCCTCGACGGTTTCGAAGGCTCCCGAACCGGAGCTGACGCTTGCGGACTATGCGCATCTTCCGGTTGCTTCGCGCGTTCTGACGCCCTTTCTCAGAAAGGCGATCAAGGAGCGCCGCGCAGGAGTCAACATTCCTCTGTACGGCATGCCTGGAACCGGAAAGACCCAGCTATCCCGGGCGGCCTGCCGGGAGCTTGGCGCCGAACTTTATGACGTGGCGACGGCCGGCGAGAACGGACGGCAGGCAAGCCGTCTGCAGCGCTGGGAGACTGCATCGATCTTTCTGAGCGCTGCATCCGACACGGTGCTTGCCGTCGACGAGGCCGAGGATATCTTCAACGATGACGGCGCCAGCGCGCCCCTGGTGCGCATTTCCGGAGAGCTGGGGGTGCGGATCAACAAGGGCCGCATCAACAGGCTGCTTGAGACCAATCCGCTGCCGACCTTCTGGATCACCAACTCGATTCGCTCGATTGATCCGGCCATGATCCGTCGCTTTGACCTCGTCATCGAGGTTCCGGCGCCCGGTCTTGAAGGCCGCCGCAGGATTATCGAGCAGGCCTTCGGCGGAGGGATCTCGGAATCGACGGCTTCACGACTCGCGCAGGCCGAAAAGCTCGCGCCTGCCGTCGTCAGGCGCACGGCTCGCGTCGCATCGACGGTGGGTTTTGGGGATGGAGCGATTTCCGAGGAGGACGTCGTCGGGCTTTTTGATGAGACTGAACTAAGGTCATCGTTGCGGAATTTTGAATCTCAAAACGAATACGGCTATAAGCCATGTATCAAAAGGAGGTTTCAGAATGCCGAAACGTTACAGTCCAGAAATCAGACGAACAGCTCTTGAGCTCGTCAATCAGGGGCAGACACAAATCGAGGTTGCACAAGCTTTGGGAGTTAGCCCCAAGACACTCAGCCACTGGGTTACCACAACACAAGCTCGTATGCCTGATCAGCAACGCAATGAGCTTGAAGAACTCAAACGATTGCGCCTGCAGGTACGCAAGCAACAGGCCGAAATCGACTTCTTAAAAAAAGCAGCAGCGTACTTTGCCAAGCTGCCCAAGTGAAGTACGCTTTTTTAAAGACTTGTTTGGACAGCAAACTCATCGGGCGCAGAAAACTCATCAGTGTTCGAAAGGCTGCCGCCCTGCTGAGGATCAGTACCAGCGGCTACTATCAGTGGCTAAAGGTTGATCGATACCACCGCCACGGAGTGCATCACAGCGACGAGGAGTTGCTTTGTCATGTGCGCACCGTTATCAGCCGTTGCGGAAAACAGGTTCCCGGAGTGATGCGCCTGTACCTTGCGTTGCGCCGAGAGGGCTTAAGCGTTGGTTTTAAGCGCCTGCGCAGACTTTTGCGAAGCAACGGCATCTTCCATCGCTACCATCGCAAATACACTGCCACCACGGACAGTAACCACAACCTGACTCGATTGCCGAATTTGATTGACCGTCAGTTCAACCGCTATGCGATCAATCAGGCTTGGTGCGGAGACATCACGTATATCCCAACCGACGAGGGTTGGCTTTTCATGGCCAGTGTGCTTGATTTGGCCAGCCGTTGCCTGGTTGGCTACAGTTTTGACTCAATCATGAAAACGTCCTTGGTTGTGGACGCTTTGCGCATGGCGATCGCCAACGAGCACCCGTCGCCGGGCTTGATTTTTCACAGCGATCAAGGATCACAGTACTGTAGCCATGGTTTTCAGGAATTTTTGCTTCACCAGGGCATTAGTGGCTCTATGAGCGAGCGTGGGCAATGCTGGGACAACGCTCCGGCCGAATCATTTTGGGCAACCCTGAAGCGGGAAACACTACCGTTATCCGGATGCTTTAGCAGTCGAAAGGAGGCGCAGGATA
>CALXQK010000009.1 GCA_944390745.1 uncultured Duodenibacillus sp.
TAGTGTGAGCACTTCGTGATTTTTTTGAGTCCTTGAGGACTGCAATTCATCTCGACGCCCACACTTATCGGTTCGTTGTTTCAAGTTTTTAAAGAGCTTTCGTCGCTGTTCAAGCGGCGAAGGATTGAAATCATACGCGATTCAAATCCGTTTTGCAAGTCGTTTTGAAATTTTTTTTCTTTACAACCTGCCGAAGAGAACACTCTCATAAAAATAGGTTCCTTGCGGAACCTGATTTTTTTGGTTGCGGAGGGAGGATTTGAACCTCCGACCTTCGGGTTATGAGCCCGACGAGCTACCGGACTGCTCCACCCCGCGATCCGTGGTGTTTTCTTTGTGATCGATCTCTCGATCAGACTGCGCATTTTAATATGACTTCAGGAATTGTCAAGGCTTTTTGGCCGCGCCGCCGGAATTTCCACCTCAACAAGCACCCAGTCGATTGATTTTAAAGAAATCTTTTCTTTGTCTTGAGCTTCAGCCCGCCGACAGTCCTCGTTCGAATCCACTATTCTTGCAGTCTGCGCCGCCTCGAGAGCTCAAGGCTGAGCAGCGCTCCTGCGCGCCCCCGCCGGTTCCGGCACTTGTGACTTACGCATCCGCATCATGATTTATCGCACCGCCAGATGGCTTCTTGAACACATGGACCCCGTCCGGGCCAACCGGATCATGATCGACAATCTTGAATGGTTCACCACGCTCGGGCTGCACCATCAGTGCTCGCGCATGCCCGACGAGGATCCGCTCACGGTCATGGGACTGCGCTTTCCCAATGCCGTTGGACTTGCAGCCGGGCTTGACCGCAGCGGGGAGGAGGTCTGCAGCTTCGGAGCCTTTGGACTGGGGTTCGTTGAGGCCGGAACCATCACGCCGCAGCCGCAGCGCTTCTCGCAGGCGCACCCCTATCGACGCGACGACGCAAGCCGCAGCATTCTTCACGCCGCCGAGTTTGAGAACGCCGGCGCCCAAGCCGCTCTCGCCAGGCTCAGAAGCGCCGACGCCTTCTATCTGCGCGGCGGCGTCACCGGCATCAGCATCGGCGCGGGCAGCGGCACCGCCCCTGAGGGCGCCGCAGCCGAGATTGCCTCGCTCATTGAAACATTCTTTCATCGCGCCGATTACTTCTCCCTCAACCTCCTGAGCTGCAGCCTCTCCGAACCCGCCGAAATCTTCAGAAGACCGGAGATTCTCAGCAGCATCCTCCGGACGGCCGTCGGCCGCCGCGACGATCTGGCCTGCCGTCCCGAGCACGCGCACCTTGCACGCCGTCCAATCGTCGTCAAGCTGCCGGGCTTTCTTGCCGACGACGAACTCAAGCGCAGCGCCGACATCTGCGCTGCGGCCGGCGTCGACGGCATCAGCGCCGGAGGCCCGCTTCTTAAAAGCGAGGCCGGCCGCAAGCCCGTCTTCGTTTCCGGAGCTCCTGCGCGCGAGCGCAGCACCGCCGTCGTCTCGCTCATTGCCGGGCACCTCAAGGGTGCGCTTGCCCTCATCGCCTCGGGCGGAATTCTCAGCACGAACGACGTCGTCGAAAAAATCGATGCGGGCGCCGATCTCGTTCAAATTCTTTCCGGATTCATCTTCAACGGGCCGGGGTTCGTCGCCGACTGCGTCGACGCCGCCCGAGAAGCTCGCGCGTCTCGTACTGCGCCCGCTGCCGCCTGAAGTCCCTTTGCGACGCCCTTTCTTGCTTCTCGATCAGAGACGACATTTCGGCTGATGGGAAATCGCGAAGAGCTCAACCGTGCTAACACTTAGACCTAAGGCAAGATCTTCCACTGCACGATACCAAAAACGCTGACGCGGCCAAATTTTTGCGCTATCGTTTTGCTCCTGTTTTACGGCGAGGACGGCGCCGCAGCGCGCCGACATTCCCCCGCCCGACTCCCTACACCACCATCCCAGGCATTTTGTTTATGCAGGAACTCCCTGTACGCCCCGCATTCTGGAACGTTCCGCTGTGGGCTGAAATCGGCGTCTACATCATCGGTCTTGCCGCCGTCATCGTCTGCATCGCAGGCATCGTGCGCGCCGTCAAGCTGCGCCGCGGCCGCGCCCCCAATCCCGACGTCTTCACCGACCAGAGAGCGCGTGCGCGCCGCACTCTGAGGGAGATTCTTCTGCAGCCGCACATTCGCAGCGCCGGCCTCGGCTGGACGCACTTCACCCTTTTCTGGGGCTTTGTCTTTCTCTTTTTCGGCACGGCCGTCGCCACCCTCGACTGGGATGTTGCGCATCTGATCTTCAACAAGCGCATTCTCACGGGCGGCGTCTACCTCGCCTACAAGGTTGTTCTTGATGCGGCCGGACTGCTCACGCTCATTGCGCTTGCCGTTGCCGCCTGGAGACGCTTCGTTGCGCACGACCCGCGCGTTGAGGCAAACGCACGCTTTGCCGCCATTCTCGGCAGCCTTGCCTTCATCGTTGCCTCCGGCTTCGTTCTCGAGGCCCTGCGCCTGGCGGTGCAGCAGCCCGAGTGGGCGCACTACTGCTTCGTGGGCTACAGCCTGTCGCTGCTGTTCTCAGGCATCGACCACTCGCAGCTGCAGTCGATTCACATCTTCGTCTGGGTGATCCACGGCCTGGCCGCCTTCGTCTTCATCGCCGCCATTCCGCTCACCTACTACGCACACATCTTCAAGACCCCGACCTCGATCTTCTACCGCAAGGCCGCCGCGGCGGGCGCCCTCGCCAAGATCGAGAACATTGAGGAGCAGGAAAGCTTCGGCATCTCAAACTTCCATCAGTTCACGCGGCTTGACCGCCTGCGTCTGGACGGCTGCACCGAGTGCGGACGCTGCCGCGGCGTCTGCCCCGCCGTCAAGGCTGAATCTCCGCTTGACCCCAAGGAGTTCGTGCTGTCGCTTCAGGGGTGCATGCGCGGCCTCAACGCCGACAAGCCTCTCATCGGCGGCATCGTCTCGCGCGAGGCCCTGTGGTCGTGCACCACGTGCGGGGCCTGCGCCAATGTCTGTCCGGCCGAGATTCCAATTCCGGACATGATCGTCAACATGCGCCGGCACCTCGCGCTTGAAGAGGGCGAGTTCCCTGACGGCCTGGCCACGGCCCTTGAAAACACCGCCAGCGTCGGCAACCCCTGGGGCATGGATCCCGGCAGCCGCCTTGCCTGGGCGCGCGACCTCGACATCGAGCGCGCCCGGCCGGGCGAGCACTACGACGTGCTCTACTGGGTGGGCTGCTCGTCAAGCTACGACCGCCGCGCGCAGAAGGTGGCGCGCGCCATGGTCGAGATTCTCCGCGCCGCGGGCGTGCGCTTTGCCGTCATGGCCGAGGAGCGCTGCCACGCCGACTTCGCGCGCCGCGCAGGCGAAGAGTACCTTTTCCAGACGGCTGCCGCCGAAAACATCGAAAACATCAACCGCTACAGCTTCGAGCGCATCCTCACGGCCTGCCCGCACTGCTTCAATACGCTCAAGAACGAGTATCCGCAGTTTGAGGGCGGCAGCTGGACCGTGGTCAACCACATCGACTTCATCCATGAGCTTCTCTCCGACGGAAGAATCACTCTTGAGCAGGCGCAGGGAGCGAGCGTCACGCTGCACGACGCCTGCTACCTTGCCCGCTACAACGGCGTCGTCAAGGCTCCGCGCCAGGTTCTCGCCGCCGCCGGCATGACGCTCGACGAGGCGCACAACCACGGCTGCGACGCCGTGTGCTGCGGCGCGGGCGGCGCGCAGATCTTCATGGACCAGCCCGCGCGCATCAACACGATCCGCTTCAACGAGCTCAAGGCCGCGGGCGCCGGCTCCATTGCCGTCTCCTGCCCGCACTGCCTGACGATGCTCACCAGCGCCCAGGCCGAGCAGCCCGCACAGGAAAAGGTCATTCCCATCGTCGACGTCGCCGAAATTGTGGCGCGCCGCCTCAGGCGCGATCCCGGATCGTCGGACAGCGGCAGCTGACCGAGCTCCTCCGATTTCAACAAACGTCCAGCAACATCACCAAGAAACGCATATGGTCGCCAAGGATAAACTCAAGCAGGTTCAGGTTCTCGAACGCGTGCGCAAGATTCTCTTCTTGCTCGCCTCGCGACGCGACCCCTACACGATGCATGAAATTGCCGAGCTCACCGACATTCACATGTCGACAGCGCACCGGCTGCTTTGGAATCTTGCCGAGGACGGCTTTGTCGAGCGCGACAGCAACGGCGGCTGGCGGCTCGGGCTCACCTTTCTGGAGCTCGGCAGCCTTGTGCGCGGGCGGCTTCAGATCCGCGAGCTTGCCATCGCCGACATGCAGCGCCTGCATGAGCTCACCGGCCAGACCATCAATCTCTCGACGCGCCGCGACGACCGCGTGATGTACATCGAGCACGTCTACGCCCCCGAGACCGGCGTGCGCATCGCCCGCCAGATCGGCGCCATGGCGCCGCTGCACTGCACAAGCGGCGGCAAGCTCTTTCTGTGCGACTGCACGCCCGAGGAGGTTTCGGCCTACATCGCCCGCACGGGGCTCGAGGCGCGCACGCCGCACTCGATCACCTCGCCCGAGAAGCTCATCCTTGAGCTCAACCGCGTCAAGGAGCTCGGCTGGGCCGAGGACCGCGAGGAGCTCGAGCCCGGCATTCAGTGCGTGGGCGCCGCCATCCGAAACAAGGAGGGCCGCGTCGTGGCCGCCCTCACGGTCGTCTCCTCAAGCGACATGCAGCACAAGCCTGAATGGGTGGGGAACCTCAAGAACGCCGTGCAGTCCATCTCGCGCAAGCTTGCCGAGGCGGGCTCCCCCGATCCCAGCAGAACCCCCGCCTAGGGCGCGAGCGCCCGCGGGCCTCTGAAGCTTTCGGGATGATTCAGATTCGTCAAAGCCCCGCGCAGCGTCATGGCTGCGCGGGGCTTTGTCTGGAGGCTGCCGCAGGGCGCCGGTCTGGGGCTAGATCACGCCGCGCGCGTCGATCGTTTCGCGCGCAGCCTTGCAGACGGCGCGCGCCAGCGCCGAGGTGGGATCAATGAAGAACACCGTGCGGCCGGCCACATCGGCATCGCCCTCGTCGACAATGAGGGGCAGCTCCGTGCAGCCCAGAATGAGCACGTTGCAGTCGTGCGTCTCAACCATGTAGCGGGCGGCCTGCATCAGCTCATCGCGGCACGTCCCCGTCGTGAAGCCCGCCTTCACGCCCTTTGGACCGTAGATGGCGGACATCACCAGCTCCTGGTGCTTCTCGTCGGGCGCAAAAAGAGGCAGCCCCATGGCCTCGGCCCGGCGGCTGTAGAGTCCCGAGCGCACCGTGCCCGTGGTCGCAAGCAGTCCGATGCGGGCCTTGTCGCCGAACTTGTCTGCAATCTCCTGCATCGTCACCTGCTGCATGTTGATGAAGGGCGTCTCGAGGTGACGCTCAAGATAGGGCAGGAAGGCGTGCGCGGTGTTGCAGGGAATGATGATGTAGTCGCAGCCGTCCTCCTGCAGCCGCTTGGCGCTGTGGTAGAGCGCCAGCGTCGGATCCGTGCCGCCCTCCAGAAGCGCCTTGGTCCGGTCCGGCGTCTGGGGATTCTGCTCAATCACGACCTTGAAGTGCTCCTGGTCATTCTTGGCCGGCCAGGCGCGCGTGATCTTGTCGTAGAGATCCACCGTCGCAGCCGGTCCCAGGCCGCCCACAAGCCCCACCTTGAAGGGCTTCGGCAGGGGCGCCGGGTCGGCAGCAAGAATCTTTGCCGCATAGGCCTCGGGCTCGAGCCTTTCGCCCGTCTCGCTGCACGGGTCCACAAGCCGGGTCGTGGTCTCGGTCTGCAGCTCGCTGAAGAACTGGTGCGGGCAGCCGCAGGCAAACGCCACGATCGCCGCGCCGCGCCTGGACAGCCGCTCGACGGCATTGAAATTGTTGATCTTGCAGTCGGACTTCTTGAACTGGGGATCGACCTTGAACTCGCCGTCGTCAATCATGATCTCTGCGCCCGCGTCGATCTTGAGAAGCGCAGCCTTGATTCTGAGCGCCTCCTCCTGATGATGTCCCGCCACAATGCCGATGATTTTCATGGATTCCTCTCCTTTCGCCTGCGCCTTCAAGGCGGACAAGCCCAGCGCGCCGACCCAATCGGCGCCCCTGGTGCAGATTCATTATAGGTCGCGGCCAAAGGCCTCTTCAGATGCCGCCGGGGGCATGAAAAAACCGGTCCCCGGCGGAAAATTCGCTCCGCCTCCAGGGACCGGCTTGAATGCTGGCTCTCTTGCGCGCCTTAGCGGCTACATCAGGCCGAAGGGCGCCACATTGGCAAACTGCGTCTCAAAGCGCACCTCATCCTCGAGCCAGCGGCGCATCTTGAGCATGTCGTTGGCGCGGCGGCTGCTGTTTTCCGAGTCCAGCACCACCATCACCACGCGGTGGCCGGCAAACTCGCTTTGCACCACCATGCAGCGGCCCGCAGCGCGCGTGTAGCCCGTCTTCTGCAGCCCCACCTTCCAGCGCGGATCGCCGATCAGCCGGTTGGTGGTCATCAGGCTCACCTTGGAGACGCCCGTGTTGATGAGCGCCACGGCGCCCGTGGAGGCCTTGGCGAGATAGGGATACTCATGCACGCGCGCGGCAAGGATCGCCAGATCATGCGCGGTGGAGACGTTGTCGTTTGAAAGCCCCGTGGGGTCGGTGAAGCGGCTGTCGTGCATGCCGAGCTCGCGCGCGGTCTCATTCATCTTCTGCACGAACACCTTGACGCCGCCCGGATACGTGCGCGCCAGCATGTGCGCGGCGCGATTGTCGGAACTCATGAGCGCCGCGCGCAGCGCATCCTCGCGCGTGAGCACCATGCCGCTTCTGAGCTTGCTTGCAGCAGTGCTCTTGACGTAGTCGGCGCGCGTCACCTTGAGCCGCTGCGAGAGCGGCAGCTCGCTTTGCGCAATCACAAGAGCCGTCATCAGCTTCGTCACCGAGGCGATCGGCAGCTGAGTGTAGGCGTTCTTTTCAAAGTAGACCTCGCCCGTATCCTGATCGACCATGTAGGCCACGGAGCTTGAAAGCTGCAGGGGATCGGGCGTCTCGAGCAGCCCCGACTGGGAGGCCACCGACAGGGAGTTGCGGCGCAGGCGCTTCTTGGCCTGCGGCGCCTTCTGCACCACGGCCTTGACGGTTTCCACCGAAAAGGAGCGCGGCAGCGGACCGTAGCTCGAAACGCTCTGGGGACTTGACGTCGCCACGGCGGCTCCGGCCGCAAGAGCCGCTGCAGAGGCGCCCATGCCGAGGGCCGAGCAGGCCGCCCAAAGGAAAACGCGAAGATTCACGGCAAGACAGGGAAGAATCAAAAAGAGGGATCTTTTTGCGGAAAAAGTCCGGCGCTCGCCGAACTTAAACGGTGAGATTATAGATTGTTTTCAGGGGACTTTTTCAAAATTTACATTTTTTGCCCGCGTTTCCTTTAGGAAACACCCGGCTGTTCTCAAAGTCTTCGGATCGACTCCCAGACCCGCGTCAGGCGCTTGACGCTCACCGGCATGGGCGTCTTGAGCTCCTGCGCAAAGAGCGACACGCGCAGCTCCTCGAGCAGCCAGCGAAATTCCGAGAGCCGTTCATCCACCCTGCCCCGGCGCTGCGAGACCTCACGCCGCCAGGCCGCCGCAAGCGTCTGGATCTCGGCCATGCGCGCGGCGTCGCGCGCGGGGTCGTTGCGCAGCTTCTCGAGCCGCACGTTCACCGCCCGCACGTAGCGCACGTAGTGGCGCACGTGCTCGTGCGGCACCGTGATCAGAAAGTGCGCGGGAAAGAGATCGCGCAGCTGCTGCTCGACGTCGCGCACCGCCTCGGGCCAGCCGCGCACGCTCTGAAGCCGTCTGGGCACCTGGCTCAGTTCGGCGGCCAGATCCTGCATGAGCCTCAGGTACTCGCCTCCGATCAGGGTGAGCCTGGCGCGCGCCTCATCCTTGCGCGCGCCGAAGCCCGCGGCGTCCACGGGCCAGGGCTGCTGCATGGCCGCGCTCTCGACGCTGGCGGCCACGACGTCCTCGATGAGCGACTCGGCGCTTTCAAAGGCATGCGCCGCGGGCTCCACGACCGAGCACTGCATCTGCACGCGCTGCAGTCCCGAGAGATTGCGCACGAGATAGCGCACCTGCTCCCTGAGCTGCAGCATGAAGAGGCGCCGCAGGCCGGCGCGATGCGCTCTTCTGGCCTCGTCGAGATCGTCAAACACCTCAAGCGAGCAGTCCTCGCCCCGGTCCACAAGCGCCGGATGTCCGATCAGCGTACGGCCGCCGCGCTTGATCTCCATGAGCTCGGGCAGCTCGCCGAAGGACCAGGTCGTGATGTGCTCGGCCAGATCCTCGGCAATCGAGGCGTCGGCCTGGGCCATCTGCTGAAAGGCGTCCTGCGCCTGGGCGCCGAGCTCCGAGCGCAGCTCGGCGAGACTGCGCCCCATCGCAAGCTGCCGGCCATGCTCGTCGACCACCTTGAAGTTCATGAAGAGGTGCTTGGGCAGAAACTCCAGCTTGAAGTCGGTGCGCTCGCACGCCACGCGCGTCTGCTCGCGGATGTCGTCGATGAGCGCATCGATGAGCGGCCTGGCGCCCTGCTGCACGCCGCCGGTGCGGGCATAGAACCCCTCGGCATACTGGTCGATCGGCACGCAGTGGCGGCGATAGCGCTGCGGCAGCGACTTGATGAGGCTGCGCACCTTCTCCTTGAGCATGCCGGGAACAAGCCACTCACAGCGCACGGGATCAATCTGGTTGAGCGCAAAAATGGGCACCGTGAGCGTGACTCCGTCGCGCGGGGCGCCGGGCTCAAAGTGGTAGGTGAGCGCCATCGACACGCCCGCCATCTCAAGCTTTTTGGGGAAGTACTCGGCCGTCACGCCGCTGGCGTCGTGACGCATCAAGTCCTCCTTCTTCAGAAAGAGAAGCTTCGGATCGGCGGCCTCGGCCGTGCGGCGCCACTTTTCAAAGGTCGAGCCGCCGACGACCGAGGCGTCAAGCCGCTCGTCGTAAAAGCCGTAGATCGTCTCGGGATCCACGAGCACGTCCGGGCGGCGGGACTTGTTCTCAAGGTCGCGGATCTCCCGCACAAGCTTCTGGTTGTGCGCGAAAAACGGCGCCTTCGTCTCGAAGTCCCCCTCCACGAGCGCCTCGCGGATGAAGATCTCGCGCGCGGTCTTGGGATCATGCGGCGCAAACTGCACGCGCCGCTGCGCATAAACCGTCATGCCGTAGAGCGCGCCGCGCTCAAAGGCCGTCACCTCGGCGCGCTTCTTTTCCCAGTGCGGCTCGCTCCAGCTCTTCTTGATCAGATGGCCGGCGGCGGCCTCCACCCATTCCGGCTCGATTTCAGCCACGCACCGGGCAAAGAGCCGGCTCGTCTCAACCAGTTCAGCGGCCATCACCCAGCGGCCGGCCTTCTTTGCAAGCGACGAGCCCGGCCACACCCAGAAGTGAATGCCTCGCGCGCCCAGATAGGGCGGCGCCCGGAAGTCGGCGTCGAGCTGGCGCAGTCCGAGATTGCTCAAGAGCCCGGCCAGAAGCGAGCGGTGCAGCTCCTCGTACGTGGCCGGCTTGTCGTTGAGGCGCCAGCCGATCTCGGCGACAAGCTCGCAGAGCTGCCGCCAGACGTCGCGCCACTCGCGCATGCGCCGGGCCGAAAGAAAGACGCGGTGCAGCTGCTCGGTGAAAAGCCGGTTTGATGCCTTCCTGGCAAACGCATCCTCATACCACTGCCAGATGCGCGCATAGCTCAGAAAGTCGCTGCGCTCGTCATTGAAGCGCTTGTGCGCGGCGTCGGCCGCGTCCTGGGCCTGGACAGGCCGCTCGCGGGGATCCTGGATGGAAAGTCCCGAGACGATGATGAGCGCCTCGCGCAGCGCCCCGCGCCTGCTTGCCTCAAGCAGCATGCGGCCAAGCCTCGGATCCACGGGAAGGCGCGCAAGACTGCGGCCCGTTTCAGTGAGCTCTCCATCCTTGTCGATGGCATGCAGCTCGGAGAGAATCGCATAGCCGTCGGCAATGGCGCGGGCCGGGGGCGCCTGCACGAAGGGGAATTCGCGCACATCGCCAAGCCGCAGGCTCTTCATTCGCAGAATCACCGCCGCCAGGTTCGAGCGCATGATCTCGGGATCGGTGAAGTCGGGCCGCCGCGCCCAGCTTGCCTCGTCAAAGAGCCGGATGCAGATGCCGTTTGCCACGCGCCCGCAGCGGCCGGCGCGCTGATTGGCCGAGGCCTTGCTCACGGGCTCGATCAGCAGCTGCTCGACCTTGTTGCGGTACGAGTAGCGCTTGATGCGCGCCAGCCCCGTGTCGACCACGTAGCGGATGCCCGGCACCGTGATCGAGGTCTCGGCCACGTTGGTGGCAAGCACGATGCGCCGCACGCCTGCGCTTTGAAAAACCCGGTCCTGGTCCTCGGCAGAGAGCCGGGCGTAAAGAGGCAGGATGTCGACCGTTCCCGGGCGATTGCGCCTTCTGAGAACCTCGGAGGCCTCGCGGATCTCCCGCTCGCCGGGAAGAAACACGAGAATGTCGCCGCGGCCCGCCATCTGCAGCTCATCGCAGGCGTCGGCCACGGCATCCATCAGCGTGCGGTCGTCGTCCTCATCGAGATCCTCCACCGGGCGGTAGCGAATTTCCACCGGATAGGTGCGCCCCTCAATCCTGTAGACGGGGGCGGCGACGCCGTCGTGCGCAAAGTGCGCGGCAAAGCGCTCGGCGTCGATCGTCGCCGAGGTCACGATCACCTTGAGGTCGCGCCTGCGCGGCAGGATTCTCTTGAGATATCCGAGCAGGAAGTCGATGTTGATCGAGCGCTCGTGCGCCTCGTCGATGATGATCGTGTCGTAGCGCCGCAAAAGGGGATCGGTCTGCGTCTCCGCAAGAAGAATGCCGTCGGTCATGAGCTTGATCGCCGCTCCGGGCATCGTCTTGTCGGTAAAGCGCACCTTGTAGCCCACAACCTCGCCCACCTCGGTGTTGAGCTCGCGGGCGATGCGCTTGGCAATGGAGCTCGCGGCAATGCGCCGCGGCTGCGTGTGGCCGATCATGCCGCGCGTTCCGCGGCCGGCGAGAAGGCAGATCTTCGGCAGCTGCGTCGTCTTGCCCGAGCCGGTCTCGCCGCAGACGATGATCACCTGGTGGTTGCGCACGGCCTCGATGAGCTCCCCGGCGTGCTCGCTCACCGGAAGTCCGGGCGCAAGCGTCACAGGGCAGGTCACGGGATTGGGAGCAACCCCCTGGCGCCCGGGCTCGCCCCGGGCCTTCTGCGCGGCCCCGGGCCTTGATGCCTGACCGGGCGCGGACTTGCCCTCCGACTGCGGCGCGGGCCTGGGCAAGGTCCCTGCCGCAGACGGCGGCGCGTCCCTGCGAACCGTCCTTCGAGCCGCAGCCGGACCGGCATCCCTGCCGGAGCGCTCCTGCTGCAGGGCAGCCTGCGGCGCGGGCTGCGGGGTCTTTCCCGCCGGCGTCCGGGGGCGGCGGGAAGCCAGGGCGTGCGCCGCAGGCCCTTGTGCGCTCGTGCGGCGCGCCTGGCGCTCGCCGGCTCCTGGAGTCTCGTCGAGGCCGCCCGCTGGCGCGGCCTGCGGCGCGCTTTTCTGCGCAGCCGCGCGCGGCTTGTCCGCAGAGCGGGCGAAAGATTCTCCGCCGGTCTGCCCGGGGGCCTTGCGCGGCTCATGGGCGCGCCGGGCCTCGGGCGCCTTGTTCGCTTCAGAGGCCTGCTGCTGCGCGCGGCGGCTGACCTCCTCGCGCACGCCGGCGTCGGCAAAGCGCATGGCGGCCGCGGATTTTTTCTGTGATCCCTGGGGCGCCGCGACGGCGCGGCGCACGTTGACGAGGCCTCGCAGCGCCTCAAAGGGGTTGCCGGAGGAATTGCTCGAAGAAGAAGCCATGAGACAACAAAACGTCTTGAATCTGGGCCGGCCGCGGCGCCCGGGGCGGCACGGTCTGCTCCCGCGCGCGGCCTGCGAATTGTTTGCTATGCTTTGCGCACTTTTTCAAGTGCGGGCGCAGGGCGCCCTTTGCCGGGCGTGGACGCCCCGGCGGTCTTGCGCCGCATTGCTTGGTGAATACGGCTCCATGCCTCAACCAGAACCTTCCCTGCATATCAACGTTCCCACGCTCACCGAGCCCGGGACCGAAGAGCTTCCCCAGTGGGTCGCGTGGCTGCGCAGCTTTGCTCCCTACGTGCACCTGCACCACGGCCGCACCTTCGTCATCAGCTGCGCGGGCGAGGCCGTCGCCGATGAAAAACTCCTCAACCACCTGGTGATGGACATCAGCCTCATTGCGAGCATGGGCATCCGCATCGTGCTTGTGGCGGGCTCGCGCCCGCAGATCGAGGCGCTCATGAAGCTGCACGGTCTGGAGGGGAAATTCTACAAGGGCGTGCGCATCACCGATCCCGCAGCGCTCGAATGCGTCAAGGAGGCCTGCGGCGAGACGCGCTTTAATCTTGAGGCCGCCTTCTCGCAGGGCCTGCCCAACACCCCCATGCAGCATTCGCGGGTGAAGGTTGTCTCGGGCAACTTCGTCACCGCCAGCCCGCTGGGCGTCATCGACGGCATCGACCATCAGCACACGGGCGTCGTGCGCAAGGTCGACGCCGAGAGCATCACCGACCTTCTGTCGCGCAACAACATCGTGCTCGCAAGTCCCTTCGGCTTTTCGCCGACGGGCGAGGCGTTCAACATCACCACCGAGGACGTGGCCACGTCCATTGCCGTGGCCATCGGCGCCGACAAGCTCATTCTTTCGGTCGGCGTGCCCGGCGTGCGCGTCAACGGCGTGGTCGAGCAGGACCTCACCGCAAACCGCGCGCAAAAGCTCATCGACGAGCGCAGCGTCGATGACGAGGACGTCTACAACCTCGGCTTTGCGCTGCGCGCCGTCAAGGGCGGGGTCGACCGCGTGCACATCATTCCCTACGCCCTCGACGGAGGGCTGCTCGCGGAACTCTTCACCCACGACGGCGTGGGCACGATGGTTGCGCAGGAAAACATGGAGTCGATCCGCGAGGCGGGCATCGACGACGTGGGCAGCCTCATCAGCCTGCTTGAGCCCTTTGAGCGCGAGGGCATCCTCGTGCGGCGCCCGCGCGAGAAGATTGAGCGCGAGATCGAGCACTTCACCGTCCTCGAGCACGACGGCATCATCTACGGATCGGCCGCGCTCTATCCCTACCCCGAGGCTAAAATCGGCGAAATGGCCGCCGTGGCCGTTCATCCGGACTATCAGGGCGCGGGCGACGGCGACAGGCTGCTGCGGCGCATCGAGCAGCGCGCCCGCGAGGCCGGGCTCACGCGCATCTTCGTGCTCACCACGCGCACGGCGCACTGGTTCATCAAGCGCGGCTTTGAACCGGCCGCCGTCGAGAGCCTTCCCATTGAAAAGCAGCGCATGTACAACTGGAACCGCCGCTCGCAGATTCTGATCAAGAAGCTCTAGCGCACCGGACTTTCAGTGCTTTCAAACTTTTTGCAAGGAGTACCCCACGTCATGGCACGCATGGTTCACTGCGTCAAACTCAACAAGGACGCCCCCGGACTTCCCTATCCGCCCGTTCCCGGCGAACTCGGCAAGCGCATCTGGGCGCAGGTGAGCGCCGAGGCCTGGGAGGAGTGGAAGAAGCTGCAGACGATGATGATCAACGAGTACGGCCTCAACTGCGCCGACCCCCAGGTGCGAAAGCACCTCATGGAGCAGTGCGAGAACTACTTCTTCGGCAAGGGCGTTGATCCCGTCCCCAACCACGTTCCGGTGCAGTAGCCGCCCTTCCTTTTTTTCTTTTCGCGCTGCGCGCAAAGAAGAAAAAAAGCCGCGCAAGGCCCGCTTTTTCCAGGACTTTCACCTCGAGACGGGCCGCGCGGCTTTTTTGTCGTCCGAAGAAGGCGGGCCTCTAGCCGCGCGCGGTGCGCACGACGCCCTGCGGGGTGCCGAGCAGCAGCACGTCGGCGCCGCGCCGTGCGAAAAGCCCCACGGTCACCACGCCGGGGATGGCGTTGATCTGGTCCTCAAGCGCCTTCGGATCGGTGATGCGCAGGCCGTGAACGTCAAGGATGCGGTTGCCGTTGTCGGTCGTAAAGTCGCGCTCGCGCGGGTCTCCTCCCAGGGCGCGAAGCGCGCGGGCGACGACGCCGAGCGCCATCGGGATCACCTCCACGGGCAGCGCAAAGGCGCCGAGCACGTCGACCTTCTTGCTTGCGTCGGCGATGCACACGAAGCGCCTTGCGGCCGAGGCCACGATCTTTTCACGGGTGAGCGCGCCGCCGCCGCCCTTGATCATCGCAAAGTCGGCATTGATCTCATCGGCGCCGTCGACGTACACGCCGATCGACTCGACCTCGTTGAGGTCAAGCACGCGGTAGCCGAGCGCCTCGAGCTTCTTGGTCGAGCGCACCGAGCTCGACACGCAGGCCGGAATCGACTTGCCGCTCGCCTTGAGCGCGTCAATAAAAAAGTCCACCGTCGAGCCCGTGCCCACGCCGAGGATCTCGCCCTCGACAACCTCATCGACCGCAGCCCGCGCCACGAGCTGCTTCAATTCGTCCTGCGTCATGATTGCTGTTCCTTGCGTTGTCTGCAGCATTGCCCTGCAGTTTCCCGGGTCGCGCGGACCGCACGAGGCGGCCGGGCGCGTCTGCAAGCCGCAAGTATAAGGAGCGGCGCATCTGGCGCACGGCATCTTCAAAAACATCCTGCAAACCGCCTAAACTAACGAGTGCCGGGATTCCCAGGGGCTGCGCACCCAAAACAAATCGCCCCGCATCGCGGCATGAGTTCCCCGTCTTGACACGATCACCGTTTTTTATGCGTGAATCCGACCAGAGCGCCCAGATTGACGACAAGCTGCTTGAGCTCGTGAGCGGCGACGCGCGCTCCGTGAGCCGCCGCGGAATCTACATCACCTTCGGCGTGATCATCTTCGTGCTGCTTTTGTTCGCCTACGTTTCACGCTCGGTCAGCATGGAGACGCACAAGCTCGAGCTCGAGTCGCAGATTGCGATGACGCAGTCGGTCGCGCGGCAGATCGAGCGGCGGCTCGTCACGTTCTCAGACCGCATCAAGCTGCTCGTGCACCAGTACCCGGGAGACTTCAGCTGCGAGCACGCCGCCGAGCTCTTTGACCGCTACGCGGAGTTTGCGGAACTCTCGCTTGTGAGCGCCGACGGCGTCGTGATCCAGACCTGCCTGACGCCGCACGCGCTTGACACCGTCACGCACAAGGTCGCCGAGCAGATCTCCAACCCCGAGTCGCGCGAGGCGATCAAGAAGGCCCGCGAGCTGCAAAGCTCGGTCTACTCCCTGCCCTACGCCCGAAGCAAGAACGGCGTGTACTACACCGATCTCGTGCAGCCCTCGGAAAACGGGCGGCTCTACGTGGCGCGCATCGCCTTCTCGTCGCTGCTGTGGCAGTTCAGCCTGACGCCGCTTGACTACCGCTACAAGCACTCGCTGCTCATCAACGGCCGGGAGGTCACCGGCATCACGGCCGACGGCGTCAACAAGAGCGTGGCGGCCACGCCGAGCGACAACATCCGCACCACCGCCCCGCTCACGCCCCTGCCCGAGGACGTGCGGCTGCTGACCGTCAACACCCAGATGGCCTCGGCCTACGGCCACACCAAGCTCGTGCTCGGCATCGTGCTCTTCGGCGGACTTCTCATTCTGGCCATGATCGGCGTGCTCATCTACCAGTACCGCCAGCTCAAGACCGAGGAGGCGCTGCGCGCGCGCATCATCGTGCAGCAGGCGATGAGCCAGTCCATCCTCGACGGCCTCATGGTGACCGACCGCCTCGGAAAGATCCTTTATACAAACCGCGCCTTCAACAAGCTCTTCAAGGATGCGCCGGGCGACGCGATCGGCATGCGGCCGCCCTACGTCTTCTGTCCGGACAGCGACCGCGTCTTTGAGTTTGACCAGTACCTCCAGGAGGGCGACAGCGGCGACATCGTCCGCGCCGAGTTCACCGCGCTGTGCAAAAACGGCGAGAGCTTCATCTGCCTGGCCGAGATCGTTCCCCTCAAGGCGCTCTACCCCGGGCAGGAGCAGCCCGGGTGGCTCGTGCGCCTGCGCGACGTCACGCAGCAGAAGAAATCCCGCCACGCGCTTGCCATCGCCCATGAGCGCACGATCCGCGTGCTCGAGTCGATGGACTCGGCCGTGAGCGTGGCCACCGTCACCAGCGCGGGCGACTGCGAGCTGCTCTACGCCAACGCCCGCTACATCGAGGTTTTCGGCAGCAGCGCCGCAGCGCACCAGCGGCTGACGGAGCTTGCCAAGAAGCAGGGGCCGATCGCCCACAGCGGCGCCGTCTACGACGTGCAGACGCGGCGGTGGTTCTACATCGGGGCGCGCAGCATCACGTGGATGGGAGGCCGGCAGGCCGAGCTGCTCACCATTCAGGACGTCACGGTGAAGAAGGAGCACGAGGAGATGCTCGAGCAGCAAAAGAAGAACGCCGAGCAGGCCTCGCGGCTCATGACGATGGGCGAGCTTGCAAGCTCGCTTGCGCACGAGCTCAACCAGCCGCTTGCGGCCGTGCAGAACTATGCCTCGGCCACCCTCACCATGCTGCAGGCCGGAAAGCTCACCGAAAGCGACGTCGAGGCCGGCCTCAACAAGATCATCAACCAGACGCAGCGCGCCGCGCAGATCATCCGCCGCATCCGGGGCTTTGCCAAGCGCGGCGAGCTCGTGCGCGTGCGCACGCGCGTCGAGCGCATCCTCGACGAAACGCTTGAGCTTGCGCTCATGCAGGCCAAGCAGTTCGGCATGACCATTGAGCAGGACATCCGCGACGCCGACCAGGAGCTTGACTGCGACCCGGTTCTGATCGAGCAGGTGCTCATCAATCTGCTCAAGAACGCCATGGAGGCAAGCCTTGCGACCGACTCGCGCACCGTGCGCCTGCGGGTGCGCCGCGAGGGCCGCACGATCTGCTTTTACGTTGAGGACCACGGATGCGGAATCTCTGCTGAAACCGCCAAGAGAATCTTTGATCCGTTCTTTTCAACCAAGTCGACCGGCATGGGGATCGGTCTGAACATCTGCCGCTCAATCGTTGAAAACCATCACGGACGCCTCGTTTTCGAGCCCAATGCCGGGGGCGGTACAATATTTAAGCTTGCGCTTCCGATTGTCGTCGCGGCCGCAGGCATCAATTCCGCAATGGACGAAGCAGCACAAACCCAGAGCAATGGCGCCGGAACTCAGGCCGGCGCATAAGAAAAACACGGGAAGTATCTATGCCTTTTTCCAACTACAACACCAGCCCATCCGCCGACACCAGCCAGACTCTCGGAACTGTTTACGTCGTCGATGACGACGAGGCCGTGCGCGACTCCATTCGCTGGCTGCTCGAGGCAAGCGACTACAAGGTCGAGCTCTACGACAGCGGCGAGAGCTTCATTGCCAAGTACGACCCCTTCGCCATTGCCGTTCTGCTTCTCGATGTGCGCATGAACGGCATGAGCGGCCTAGAGGTTCAGGAGCACCTCATCGCCCGCAACGCCGACCTGCCCATCATCTTCATCACCGGCCACGGCGACGTGCCGATGGCGGTGAACGCGCTCAAGAAGGGCGCCGTCGACTTCATCGAGAAGCCCTTTGACCAGGCCGCGCTCAAGCAGCAGGTTGAGCGCATGCTGCAGGAGGCCCGCGAGCGGCGCGTGCGCAATGAGCGGCGCAGCCTCAACGAGGCGCTGCTTCGAAAGCTCACCGCGCGCGAGCAGCAGGTGCTCGAGCGCATCACCGCCGGGCGTCTCAACAAGCAGATCGCCGACGATCTGGGCATCTCCATCAAGACCGTCGAGGCGCACCGCGCCTCGATCATGGACAAGACCAACTCGGGCACCGTCGCTGACCTGATGCGCGTCGTGCTCGGCGCCGGCATCAAGCCCAACGACGGGCTCTGAAGTCCGGTCCGGCGCGCCCGGCAGCCGCCTTCCCGCCCGCCTGAAGGCCGGGAGGCGCTGCAGGGGCCGTCCGTCCGCCGCGGATGTCCGGGCGCGCGTCCCGGCATGCGCGGTGATTTTTTTGCCCGCTCGCCTGGGCGCGCTTGCTTCGCCCCCAGGCCCCCCTAGTTCTTGACGTCTTATCCGGTTTCATTGCCATGCAGCAGGTGTACTTCCTGATTCCCGGTCTGGTTCTCCCCGAAAAGGCGCGGCCCTTCATCAGCGCCGGCTCGCTTGAGACGCTCTCAAGGCTCTCGAGCAGCCTCACCGACGACCCGGTGCGCCAGGACTTCGCCCAACGCCCCTTCTCGCGCTCGGTGCACCTGATCTGGGCCTGGTCAGTGCTCTGCCGCCGCGCGCTTCCCTTCGTCTCGGCCCCCTATGTCTGGTCCGTCAACCAGGGCCCGCAGCTTGCGGGCGAAGTCTGGCAGCTCACGCTTGCCCGCGCCGGCGCCGACGGTGCGCTTGCGGGGATCACTCCGACCGACGAGGCGGTGGAGGCGTTTGCCGCCGCCATGACCGCGCCGCTTGCGCAGCGCGGCTTTCGACTGCAGCGCTGGGACCGCACGCTTTACCTGACCCGCAAAACCCCCTGGGGCGTCGCCGTGCGCCCGTTTGAGGCGCTCGAGGGCCGCGCGCCCGAGGCCGCCCTTGATCTTGCCGCAGCCGGAGACGACGCTGCAGCCGCCGAGCGCGCCCTCAGGGACCTGCGCGAACTCACCGCACAACTGCAGTCCGCCGCAATTGAAAGCGCCGCAATCCCCGTCAACGCGCTCTGGATTCACGGCGGAGGACGCTACAGCAACTTTTATCCCCCGACGCGCATCCGAAGCGTGCTCACCAACATCGACGCCATCACCGGCTGGGCTCTGGCCGCGGGCATTCTCAACCATCGCCTCGGCCGCGCCCGCGGCGCGCAGAGCTGGCCCGCGGACGCGCCCAACGGCGAGTGCATCGCGGTTCTCGACGCGCTCTACGCCCCCTGGCTCAGGGAGGACTGGGCGCAGTGGCAGCAGCGGCTTGAGGGCGTTGTCGAGCAGGTCGAGCAGCTGGGCGCCGCGGCCCGAGCCAAGGGGTGCGACCACGCCGTCGTCGTCGGATGCGGCGAAGGACTCACCATGACCCTCATGAGAAAAAACAGCAATCCCAGGTCGTTTCTAGCCCGTCTTGCGGCCGGCCGGAAGATGTCCGCCGAAGTCTGGGCATTCCAGGATCCGTCATTTGAGGCGCCCGCCGCGCAGGGAGGCGCGTCGTGAAAACGCGCTTTGTTCTGCGTCCCTACGACAAGATCACCTGCGAGAGGCTCGAGCACGCCGGCATGCTGCGGCCGATTGCGCAGGCCCTCTCGGCGCGCGGCATCCGCTCTCCCGAGGATCTGCTCGAGGACTGGCGCTCGATGCTTGCTCCCTCCCGGCTTGAGGGCGCCGGGCAGGCGGCGGCGATTCTTGCCGACGCCATCGAGCGCGGGCGCCGCGTCACGGTTGTGGCCGACTACGACTGCGACGGCGCCACCGCCTGCGCCGTCGCCGTGCGGGGGCTCTCGATGATGGGCCTTGCCGTGAACTACATCGTGCCCGACCGCTTCAAGCTGGGCTACGGACTGACGCCGGCCATCGTTGATCTTGCCGCCGGCGCCGATCCCGCGCCCGATCTCATCATCACGGTCGACAACGGCATTGCAAGCGTTGAGGGCGTGCGCCGCGCCCGCGAGCTCGGCATCGACGTCATCATCACCGACCACCACCTGCCGGGCGACGCACTGCCGCAGGCCGCCTGCATCGTCAACCCCAACGTCAAGACGAGCCGGTTTCCGAGCAAGTCGCTCGCCGGCTGCGGCGTGATGTTCTACGTGCTGCTTGCGCTGCGCGCCGAGCTCCGGCGCCGGGGCGTCTACACGCAGGCCTCGCAGCCGAGGCTCGACCAGCTGAGCGATCTGGTGGCGCTCGGCACGGTGGCCGACGTCGTGAAGCTTGACCACAACAACCGCGTGCTCGTCGCGCAGGGCCTGGCCCGCATCCGCCGGGGCGCCGCCTGCCCCGGCGTGCAGGCGCTCTTTGAGGTGGCCGGGCGCGACCCCACGCAGGCCTCCGCGCGCGACCTCTCCTTTGCCGTCGCCCCGCGCATCAACGCAGCCGGGCGCCTCACCGAGATGGGCATCGGCATCGAGTGCCTGCTCGCGGGCGATGCCGACACGGCCCGGCGGCTTGCCCAGGAGCTCGACAACCTCAACCGCGAGCGGCGCGGGCTTGAGGACAGCATGCAGCTCGATGCCGTCGAGCGCCTCAGCAGCATGGACTGGCGCAATCACGCCACCATCTCGCTTTTTGAGGAGGACTGGCATCAGGGGGTCGTGGGGCTGGTCGCCAGCCGCCTCAAGGAGCGCACGCACCGCCCGGTGATCGCCTTTGCCCGCGACGGCGAGGAGCTGCTCAAGGGATCGGGGCGCTCGATCGAGGGCGTGCACCTGCGCGACATGCTCGACCTGGTCAGCAAGCGCGCCCCGGACGTGATCGAGCGCTTCGGCGGACACGCCATGGCCGCGGGACTGACCATCCGCGCTGAAAACCTCGCGCGCTTTACCGAACTTTTTGAAGCCGCCGTCAAGGAGTCGACCGATCCCGGGGTCTTTGACCGCGTGGTCTACATCGACGGGGCGCTCTCGCCCGAGGAGATCTCCTATCCGCTCATCGAGGCCATGCACGCGCGCATCTGGGGCCAGGGCTTTGAGCGGCCGCTTTTTGCCAACGACTTCACCATCATCTCGCAGCGCGTTCTGAAGGACGCGCACCTCAAGCTGTTCGTGGATCTTGCCGGAAGCCGCTTTGAGGCCATCTTCTTTCGGCGCAGCGCGCCGCTGCCGGCGCATGCGCGACTTGCCTACCGGCCGGAGATCAACGAGTACATGGGGCGCCGCACGGTGCAGCTCGTTGTCGAGGCTCTTGAGGAATAGGCGGCTGCCGCAGACGCGCCGCCCCAAAAAAGCCCGGGAGAGGCCTGCCCCTTGCGCCTCTTGCCCGGGCACTTTTGTCCTGCGGGCCTCAGCCCCGAAGCTCGAAGACGATCGGAAAGCGCAGCCGCACGACGCGATCGGGCCGGCCCCAGTCGGCCTGCGCCCTGCTGATGGCGCGCATCGCCGCCCGGTCAAGCGCCTCGTGCCCGCTTGAGCGGTGCAGCTGCAGCTCCTTGAGCGAACCGTCAAGGCCGACCACAAACTGCACCACGGCCCTGCCCTGCATGCGCATCACCCGCGCCTTTCGCGGATAGCGCACGTGCTCCTCAACGCGCCGCTTGACCGCGGCAAGAAACGGATCGTCGGTTTCGCCGTAGACGAGCGTGGCGATGCCCGAGGCGTCTGCCGCCGTTGGCGCCCCGGCGGCCGCTGCCGGCGCTGCCGCAGGCGCTGCGGCAGCAGGCGTGCGGTCCGATGAAGCCTCTGGCTGCGGCCCGGGCCTTTGTTCAGGCCTTTGTTCCGGCTCCTGCGCGGGCCGCGCCGGGGTCGGCTTCCTTTCCCGTGCGGGCCTTGTCTTTTCCTTCTCCCTTGGCTTTTTCTGCGGCTTCACCACGGGCCTGGGCTTGACCTCGGGAGCAGGAGCAGGCGCGATCGCCTCAGGCTCGGGCTCGGGCTCAGGTTCTGGCTGCGGTTCAGGCTCAGGCTGCGGCGCAGGTTCAGACTGCGGTTCAGGTTCAGGCTCAGGCCGGGGCTCGGGCTGCGCAGGCTGCGCAGCGGGGGCGGCCATGGCCGATGCGCCTGAAATCTGCGCAAACGACAGCGCCACCGAGGCGCTCTGCCCGGCGGGCGTGAAGGCCGCCTCGGGCATGCGCCAGAGCGCAAGCGCCATCAGCGGCAGGTACAAGGCGCAGGCAAACGCAAACGAAAGCCGCGTGCGGCGGCGGTGCGCGCGGCGCTCGAGCTCGGCGCGCCCAGCGCACGCAGCGCGATCAGCGACTTGCGGCATTCACCTTCTCCGCGGCGATGGCAAAGTTCTCGTGACGGTGCTTCTTCAGGAGATCCACCACGCCGATGAAGTGCTCGAACCTCGCATTTCTGTCGATGCGAAGCACGATGCGCTGCTCGCGCGGCACGCTCTCGATGAAGGCCTCAAGCGCGGCGGGGTCTAGCTTTTCGCCGTCAAGGTGCAGGGCTCCCGCACTGTCGACGGAAACAAGCCGGGGCTTGTCGGCGGCCGCCGCCCCGGCCGTCTCGGACTTCGGCAGGTCGACTTCAATCTCGCCCCTTGCGATGAAGGTCGAGATCGAGAGCACCATCGCCAGCAGCACGAGCATGATGTCGATGAAGGGGACGATGTTGAGGGGCTCCTTCTTGGGGATCTCGATCATCGCGCAGGCTCCTTGTAGCGGGCGGCAAGCACGTTGATGCGCCGCTGCAGGCCGTTGTAGATGATGAGCGTCGGAATGGCCACGGCCAGTCCGAGAGCCGTCGCCTTGAGCGCAAGCGACAGGCCCGTCATGATCTCCGAGGCGTTGATCGACCCCGAGGAGCCCATGTCGTAGAAGGTGATCATGATGCCGATGACGGTGCCGAGCAGCCCCACGTAGGGCGCGTTGGAGTAGATGACGTAGAGCGTGGTGAGGTTGTTGGTGAGCGCCTCCTCGTACTCCTCGCGCGTGGCGTAGCGCGAGGCGTCAAGCCCGCGCATGAAGAGAAGCCGCTCGATGGCCAGCCAGATCGTGATGAATCCCATCACTCCAAGAATGCCGAAGATGACGTAGTCGACGCTTTCCTTGACGAGTTCCATGCGTATCCATGCTCCAAAACAAGATGTTGCCGGGAGGCGGCCCGTCCCCCTTGGGAGCGGGCCGCCGAAGGGCTCAGTCCCGGAGGGACCGGCCGCTAGAAGTCATAGGTGTAGGACAGCCACAGGTTGCGGCCGTCGAAGTACTGCCGGTAGGCGTTGGCCTTGCCCGAGGCGCCGACCTTGTCGACCCACAGCACCGTGTCCTGGTCGAGCACGTTGTTGACGGCAAGGGCAATCTTGTGGCGCTTCATGAAGCGCCAGCTTGCGCCCACGTCCACGAGCGTGTAGTTCTTGTACTTCACGCCCAGGCCCGGGCCGGACTTGGTGTTGTTGGAGACCATGTCGAACTTCGAGGTGCTCTTGACGTAGGCGTGAAAGCCCCCGTTGTGGTAGTCAAGCTGCAGCTGCAGGCTGTGGCGCGGCAGCTCGTTGGGACGCTCGCCCGCATCGGGCCCCTCCTTGATCTCGCTGTCGGTGAGCGTGTAGCCGCCCGTCATGCTGAAGCCCGCAAAGCGCGCGGTCTGAAAGAGCACCTCGATGCCCTTGGCAAGCACCTTGCCGTGGTTGATCATGCGCTGATCGCAGCTGTTGCCGCTGCCCGCGGTGCAGAATTCGGGCATCTCCTCCGAGGAGATCAGGTTCTTGAAGTCGGTGTAAAAGCCCCCGAGCGTGATCTGCCCGAGCCGCCCCACGTCGACCGTGGTCGACAGCTCGTAGCTCCAGCTTTCCTCGGGCTTGAGATCCGGGTTGCCCCAGGTGCGGTCGCCCACCTCGGTGCCGTCGTAGTAGCCGTCGGCAAGCTGCTTGACGTTGGGCGTCTTGTAGCCTGCGGCCACGCCGCCCTTGAAGCTCAGCCAGGACAGGGGCTTGTAGACGAGATAGGCCCTCGGGGCGATGTGCGAGCCGAAGATGTCGCTCCACTGCACGCGCGCGCCGGCCGTGGCCGTCCAGTGCTCGGAGAGGAAGTACTCGCCCTCGGCAAAGACGGCCAGCGTCGTCTGGTCAAACGGCCCGCGCGAGTTGACGTCCTGCGCCGTGTTGTCCTCATACTCCTCGTAGTTGCCCTCCACGCCCGCGGTGAAGTTCATCGCGCCCCAGCTGCCGAAGTCAAGCGGCATCACCGTCTTGCTCGCAAGCGTATAGGTCGAGGAGACCTTCAGGGGATCGGAGAACGACCCCGAGCTTTCGCTTGAGCCGGCGCTTGCGGGCGACCAGGGGTTGCGCGAGGAGCGCGTCTTCATCATCGCCAGCGAATTCCACATGAAGTAGGTGTCGGTCTTGCCGAAGCCGTAGTCGCCCTCATGGCCCACCACGGCGTTGTACTTGTGGTACCAGCGGCGCGCCTGGATGCTGCGGCCGCTCGTTTGAAGCGACCCGCCCTTGAAGCGCGAGAAGTCCAGGTCGGCAAACACGGTGTTGGCCTCGTTGAGCGTCCAGGTCAGTCGCCCGCCGATGTTGGAGTTGTAGCCCTCGGTGGGCGAATGCGAGGCGTACTTCGAGACGCCGCCGGCATCGGGCGGGGTCATGATCTCGGTTTCGTCATGCTTCTGGTAGCGCCCGCGCAGCGTGAGCGACAGACGGTCCTCAATCATCGGAATCCCGAAATAAAAGCTCGCCCCCTGCCGATTGCCGTACTCGCTGTGCTCCTGCAGCGTCGCCTCAAGCGTCACGCTGCCGGTGAGCCGCTCGGGGTGGCGCTTGGTGATGACGTTGACCACGCCGCCCACGGCGTCGGTGCCCCAGACGGTTGAGGCCGGTCCGCGCAGCACCTCGATGCGCTCGATCATGCCCACGGGCGGAATGAAGGTCGTCGACGGATCAAAGCCGTTGTCCATCATGGCGGTGCTGACGTTCTGGCGCCGTCCGTCGATGAGCAGCAGCGTGTAGGCCGAGTCAAAGCCGCGGATCGAAATCGTGCTGTTGCCCATCTTGGTCGTGTCGATGTCGACGCCGGGCACGTCTCCGATGGCCGAGCCGAGGTCCGTGACGGGCTTGTCCTCAAGCTCCTCGCGCGAGATGACCGAAACGCTTGCGGGCGCCTCGCGCACGTCCTGCGCATAGCCCGAGGCCGAGACGACCGAGCTCTCAAGCTCGGTGTAGCCGTCATCGTGCACGCTCTGGGCCCGGGCCGCGCCCGAGGCGAGAACGGCGCCCGCCGAAATCGCGGCGGCAAGCAGCGCCGCCGACGTCCTGCGTTCGACAACAGTGTTTTGCAGCGCACGGACGCACCCTGATGCGCCGCGGCATGTCTTTTCAAGGCATGTCGTCATAAAAGCTCTTCCATGGTTTGATTGGTTTGAGGAGCGCGGCGGGCCTGCCGCCCTTTCCGGCCGCGACTTGAAAATGAAACGCATGGCGCCGCATTCTATCTGCAAATGAGAATGATTTGCATTTGCTTTTAGGTCTTCCTCATCCCTTCTCCTCCTCCGTCCTCGTGCGGCGCATCCTTGCGGTCGATGCAGACATCCCGCAGAAAAAAAGGCCTGCGGCCGGACCGGGATCCTTTTCTGATCCCGTCCCGGGGCAGGCCTGCGGGCGCGACAAAATTTGCAACATTTTGTAAATGATTCTTATTCTCCTTTGGATTCAATCAGGCGCGCGCCGACAGCGCGCACGGGACGGCCGCGGCCGATAGAATCAAGAACCCCGACCGATTCACCATCCAGCAGACCACCCCTTGACCGCCCTGACCGAAACCCTCGCCTCGATGCTCGACGGCGGCGCCGGGCTTGCCGCCCTGTGCCTGTCGGCGTTTCTGTCGGCCACGGTTCTTCCGGGCAGCTCCGAGGCGCTGCTGGCCGCTGCCGTGGCCGCCGCGCCCGAGACCGGGCGAACGGTGCTCCTTGCGGCCGCCGCAAGCGTCTTCAACACTCTGGGCAGCATGACCTCCTGGTGCATCGGGCGCTGCTTCAGGCAGCGCGCCGTTGAACCCGGGGCGCTGGCGCGCGTGCAGCGCTGGGGCGCGCCCGCGCTCTTTTTTGCCTGGGTGCCGGTCGTGGGCGACATGCTTCCCATTGCCGCCGGCTGGCTTCGCATCGGGTTCTGGCCCGCCCTGCTCTGGACGGCTCTGGGAAAGAGCTTTCGCTACGCCGTGCTCGCCTGGGCGGCGCTGCAGGCCGCGCGCGCCCTGGCCTGAGCGCCGGACCTGGGGGACTGCCGCAGCCCCAGCCGGTATAATGGTCAGTCCTGCCTTGTGCGCCGGACGTTTCGGACCGCAGCGCAGCGCAATGTTTCGACGCGGCCATTTCATTGCGGCGGCCGCGCGCCACTTCCCGCATTTGAGACCATTCCCATGGAAGCTGAACGCATCAATCACACCACGAATCTGTGTGACGACCTGGCTCACCGTCTTGCTGAGCTTAGGGGGTATCTTTGACGTCGACCGCAAGGAGCGTCGACTCGAGGAAGTCAACCGCGAGATTGAAAATCCCAATCTCTGGGATGATCCCAAGCACGCCCAGGAGGTGAACAAGGAGCAGAAGCTCCTTGAGGACCTCGTCGGCAGCTTCAAGCGTCTGACCGCGGGCGTCAACGACGCCCGCGAGCTTTTTGCCATGGCCCTTGAGGAGGGCGACGAGGCCGGGGCCGAGAGCATCGCCCTCGAGGTCGAGGGCTACGCCCGCGACGTCGAGAAGCTCGAGTTCAAGCGCATGTTCAACCGCCCGCAGGACGGCGCCAACTGCTACGTTGAAATCCAGGCCGGCGCCGGCGGCACCGAGGCCCAGGACTGGGCGAGCATGCTCGAGCGCATGTACCTGCGCTATGCCGAGCGCTCGGGGTTCTCGGCCAAGCTCACCGAGGAGACCGAGGGCGACGTCGCCGGAATCAAGGGCTGCACGATCTTCGTCGAGGGGCAGTGGGCCTACGGGACGCTGCGCACCGAAACGGGCATTCACCGTCTGGTGCGCAAGAGCCCCTTTGACGCCAACGCCCGGCGCCACACCTCCTTTGCGTCGGTTTTCGTCTACCCCGAGGTCGACGACTCGATTGAAATCACGATCAACCCGGCCGATCTGCGCGTGGACGTCTTCCGCGCCTCGGGCGCAGGCGGACAGCACGTGCAGAAGACCGAGTCGGCCGTGCGCATCACGCACATTCCGACGGGCATCGTCACGATCTGCCAGGACGACCGCAGCCAGCACAACAACCGCGAGCAGGCCATGCGCCAGCTCAAGGCCAAGCTCTACGACCTGGAGCTCAGAAAACGCATGGCCGAAAAGGAGAAGGTCGAGGACAGCAAGAGCGACATCGGCTGGGGTCATCAGATCCGCAGCTACGTGCTCGACCAGAGCCGCGTCAAGGATCTGCGCACCAACGTCGAAACCGGCAACACCGGCGCCGTGCTCGACGGCGACCTTGACCAGTTCATCGAGGCCAGTCTCAAAATGGGCGTCTGATCCCGGCGCCCCAACACACTTGTCAATACCATTTCAGTCATGAGCGAAGAAGTTATTCCGCAGAATGCGGCCGCCGCGGCAGCCGCCGAGGACGAAAACCACATCATCGCCGAGCGCCGCGCCAAGCTGGCGCGCCTGCGCGAAGAGGGCGTCGCCTACCCCAACGACTTCGTGCGCAAGGATCTCTTCGGGGACCTGCGCGCGCAGTGGGGCGACAAGAGCAAGGAGGAGCTTGAGGCGGCCGCCCCCGAGGTCGCCGTCTCCGGCCGCATGATGCTCAAGCGCGTCATGGGCAAGGCGAGCTTTGCCACCGTGCGCGACTTCACCGGCAGCATGCAGTACTTCATCGGGGCCAACGACGTCGGTCCCGAGACGTACGCCCGCTTCAAGACCATGGACCTCGGCGACATCGTCGCCGCCGAGGGCACGCTGTTTCGCACCAACAAGGGCGAGCTCTCGGTGCGCGTCAAGAAGCTGCGCCTGCTCACCAAGTCGCTGCGCCCCCTGCCGGACAAGCACAAGGGCCTGAGCGATCCCGAGATGTGCTGCCGCCAGCGTTATGCCGACCTCATCATCAACGAGGAAAGCCGCGCGCGCTTCCTCACCCGGTTCAAGGTCGTGAGCGCCATCCGCCGCTTCATGGAGGCGCACCGCTTCGTGGAGGTGGAGACGCCGATGCTCAACCCCATTCCGGGCGGCGCCAACGCCAAGCCCTTCATCACGCACCACAACGCGCTTGACATCGACCAGTACCTGCGCATCGCGCCCGAGCTCTACCTCAAGCGCCTCGTGGTGGGCGGGTTTGAGCGCGTCTTCGAACTGAACCGGTGCTTCAGAAACGAGGGCATCGACACGCGTCACAACCCCGAGTTCACCACCATCGAGTTCTACGCCACCTACTGGACGTACCGCGACCAGATGGACTTCACCGAGGAGCTGCTGCGCCACGTGGCGCGCGAGGCCACGGGCAGCGACGTCATCACCTACCAGGGCACGAGGATCGATCTGGGCAAGCCCTTTGCCAAGCTCACGCCCCAGCAGGCGATTCTGAAGTACGCCCCGCAGTACACCGAGGAAAACCTCGCCGACGAGGCGTTCCTGCGCGCCGAGCTCAAGCGTCTCGGCGCCCCGCAGCCCGACCACGTGCACGTGGGGGCGCTTCTGATGGCGCTTTTTGAGGAGACGGCTGAATCCAAGCTCATCGAGCCCACCTTCATCATCAACTATCCGGTGGAGGTGAGCCCGCTTGCGCGCGCCTCGGATACGGACCCGACCATGACCGAGCGCTTTGAGCTCTTCATCTACGGGCGCGAGACCGCCAACGGCTTCTCGGAGCTCAACGACCCCGAGGACCAGGCCCGGCGCTTTCAGGCGCAGGCCGACGCCAAGAGCCACGGCGACGATGAGGCGATGTTCTACGACGCGGACTTCATCCGCGCCCTCGAGTACGGCCTGCCCCCGACGGCGGGCTGCGGCATCGGCATCGACCGCTTCGTCATGCTTCTGACCGACGCCTCGACGATTCGCGACGTGCTGCTCTTCCCGGCCATGCGCCCGGAGTGCAACTAACCCTTCCAGGCGTCGCCTGCGCAGACCTGGCGCCCGCGCGCCGCCTTTGCCTCGAGGCGCACGGGCGCCTTTTTCATGGACAAGGCCCCTCGCATGAAGCCCCCATCACCAGATCGTCCTGCCCAGGCCGCGCCCGGCGGCGCGCTTGCCGCGCAGGCGCGCGCGCTTCTGGCCCGCGCCCGCGGCCTCAACAGCCGCGCGCCCCGCGCGGGCAGCATTCCCCTTTTTTCCGGAGGGCGCCGCATCGGCCTGCTCTCGCCCGAGGCCTGCGCGCAGATCAGCGCATCGACCCTGTCGGCGCTCTTTGACTTCAGCGGCCGTCGTGCGGTGCTCACGCCCGCCGGGGGCGCGACGCTTGAAGAGACGCTCGCGCTGTGCGCCGAGACCTTTCACGCGGCGGGCTTCTTTTTTCAGTGGCGCAGCGAGCTGCTTGACGTGCGCGACCTGGACGACGAGACAGTGATCGCGCGCGCCGAGCGCGGGCTCTTTCGCTACTTCGGCATGGCCACGCGCTGCGTCTACGCCGTCGGCCGGGATCCCGCCGGCGGGATATTTCTCTGCCGCAGAAGCCTCTCCAAGCAGGTCGACCCGGGGCTTTGGGACGCCCTTGCCGCCGGACTCATTGCCGCGGGCGAGACTCCCGGGACAAGCCTCGCGCGCGAGCTTGCCGAGGAGGCGGGGCTTTGCGCGGGCGACTGGCGCGCCGCGGGCGGATGGCTGCGCCTTGACGTGCGCCGGCCGGTGCAGGAGGGCTGGATGCACGAGGATGCCTTCGTGCTGCCCGTCGACGTGCTCGAGCCCGGACGCGTGCACAATACCGATGGAGAGGTTTCGGCCATTGTCTGCGAGGACCTCGCGCAGGTGCTTGCGCGCATCGCCCGAGACGAGATTCCCTGCGACACGGCGCTTGCGCTGCTTGCCGTCCTCGCGCCCTGAGCGCCGTCATCAACCTTTTTTTCAACGAAGGCCCCCATGCAAATCGCCACCTGGAACGTCAACAGCATCAAGATGCGCGCCGAGCAGGTCCTCGGCTGGCTTTCCGACACGCAGACCACGGCGCTTCTGATGCAGGAGACGAAGACGCTCGACGAGGCATTTCCCCGGGAGGCCTTCGAGGCCGCCGGATATCGCGTCTTCACCTGCGGCCAGAAGACCTACAACGGCGTTGCGCTTGCCGTGCGCGCCGAGGCCGTTGACGCGGTCGAGGACATCGTCTGCAACATCCCGGGCTACCCGGATGCGCAAAAGCGCCTCATCGCCGCCACGCTGCAGCTCAGAGACGGCCGGCGCCTGCGCGTCGCCTCGGCCTACTTCCCCAACGGCCAGGAGGTGGGCGCCGACAAGTATCTCTACAAGCTCGAGTGGATCGCCGCGCTCACGCTCTGGGTGCGCCGGGAGCTTGCGCGCGAACCGCTCTTCGTGCTCGGGGGCGACTTCAACATCGCTCCCTCCGACGCCGATCTCTGGAACCCCGCCGAGTGGAGGGGGAAGATTCTGGCCTCGGCGCCGGAGCGCAGCGCCTGGGCGGGACTTCTTGCCGCAGGGCTTGAGGACTCCTGGGCGCAGGGGCTGCATGCGCCCGAGACCTACTCGTGGTGGGACTACCGCATGTCGGCCTTTGAGAAGAACCACGGCATGCGCATCGACCATCTGCTCGCCTCGCACGCCGTCATCAAGGACATGGACGACGTCTGGATCGACGCCCGTCCGCGCGCACTTGAAAAGCCGAGCGACCACGCCCCGGTGGTGATGCGCATCTCCTGGCCGCTCTAGGGGCCGGCTGCTTCTTGAGGGAGGCCGCGGGAAAAATGACTTCTGCCGATGCCGGCCGGGCCGGCGTACGCACCTTCGAGCGCATGACCACGGCCCCCGTGGCGGGACTGGTGCTTCGTCTTGGAATTCCGACGATGATCTCCATGCTCGTCACGGCGCTCTACAACACGGCCTCCACCTGGTACGTGTCCTATCTCGGCACGTCGGCCGTGGGCGCCATGGGCGTCGTCTTCGCCCTGCAGATGATCATCCAGGCCCTGGGCATCATGATCGGCCAGGGCTGCGCGACGCAGGCCTCGCGTCTGCTCGGAGCAAGAAACGAGGCCCGCGCAAGCGTGCTTGCCAGCTCGGCCCTGGCCGCGGTGCTTGCCGGCGGCGTCGTGTTTTCGCTCGTCTGCGCGGCGCTTCTTGATCCCGTGCTGCGCGCCATGGGCGCCACGGACACGATCCTGCCCTACGCCCGGGCCTACGCGCTGCCGCTTCTGGCGGCGGCCCCGCTTGCCGCCGCGTCCTTTACCCTCAACAACATTCTGCGCGCACAGGGGCTCGCCCTTCTGGGCATGATCGGACTGGCCGCCGGCGGCGTTCTCAACATCGCCGTCTCGCCCATTCTCATCTTCGCACTGGATCTGGGAATCACCGGCGCGGGGCTTGCCGCAGCGCTCTGCCAGAGCCTCTCGTTTCTGATTCTTCTGGCGCAGTTTTCCCGCGGCCGCGGCGCCATCGTGCTCGCGCGCGCCAACATCTCGCGCGCGGCTGAAACCTACGGCTCCATTCTCAAGAACGGCATCCCGTCGCTCACGCGCAACGTGCTCGGTGCGGTCGCGGCCTCCGTTCTCAACCTTATGGCCGCCAATTTCGGCGACGCGGGCGTTGCAGGCATGTCGATCGTCGGGCGCATCATGATGGTCACCAGCGCGGCGCTCATCGGCATCGGCCAGGGCTACCAGCCGGTGCTCGGATACAACTGGGGCGCCGGGCTTTTTGAGCGCGTGCGCCGCGCCTTTGATGCGGCGCTCTTGATGTCCACGGCCATCATGACGCTGTTTGCCGCGGCAGGATTCATCTTTGCGCCCGAGGTGATCGCCTTCTTCAGGACCGACGACCCGCAGGTGGCGCACGTCGCCGTGCGCGCGCTCGAGCTGCAGTGCCTCGTGATGCCGATCATCTCCGTCAACGTCCTGGGCAACATGACCTACCAGGTCCTCGGCCGCACGGCCGCCGCAACGCTGCTGGCAAGCACGCGGCAGGGGCTCTTTTTCCTGCCCTGCGTGCTTGTGATGCCGCAGATCTTCGGCCTGTCAGGCCTGCAGGCCGCGCAGCCCGCCGCAGAGCTGCTCTCCGCGCTTGTGTGCGGCTTCTTCGTGCTGCGCTTTCGCCATGAGGCCGCGATGAGGGCGGCCCACCGGCAGCAGGCGCCGGGGAAGGACGCCGGGGGCTAGCGGGGGCCGGCAGGGGCTAAAAAAGGGCGCCGCCTTCATGCCCTCGCCGCAAGGCGCTCAAGATCCCCGAGCATGATGCGGCAGCCCTGCACGCCGCCTTCGCCGAGGTACCAGGCCTGCGGATGCAGCTGCGCAATCCTGCCCCTGAACGCCTCCTCAACACGCCGCCAGGCCTTCGGGGCTAGCACTCCGACAGCGCCCGGGTTCGGGCGCCCGACAGCAAGATCCTTGTTGAGCACGAGCACGAAGTCAGGCCGCAGGGCAAGAACCCGCTCAAGGACCGCCTCATTGCTGCGCGCCTGCTCACGGGCATCCGCCATTCTTGCGGGACGCCCTCCCCCTGCGCCCGCGGCAGCCTTGTGCAGATTCACCAGGCCGGCTGCGTCCGAGGCAAACGACGCGCGCCCGCCCGGCGGCAGCAGATGCAGTCTTGCGTTGTTGACCATGAGAACCACATGGGTTTTGCCCGAGAGGCGCTCCGTCAGTTCCTGCGCGCGCTGCTGAGCGGCGGCAATCTCCTCCTCGGCCCGGCTCTCGAGCCCGAAGAGCGCGGCAAGCGTGCGCAGATTCTCCCTGTAGCTTTTGAAGGCGCCGCGGCTGTAGTCCGGTGCAAGGCTCATGGCCGGCGCAATCGACCGCAGCCCGGGCAGGCTTCTTGAAAGCCGCGCGCTCACGAAGATGAGATCGGGCTTGATGCGCTCGAGCAGCTCGCGGTGGTCGTTCTTGAGACCTCCTGGAAGGACGATGCCCTGCTTCAAGGGCTTGAGGTAGCCGAGCACGGCAGGATCGGCCGCGCAGACGATTCGATCGTCAAGGCCCCACGCCTGCAGGGCGTCGAGCACGGCATAGTCGTTGACCGCCAGACGCCGCGGATCGCAGACCGCCTCAAGCGTCCGGGCATCGCCCGCAGGCGCAGGGCTGCGGGTGCACGGCCCTGCAAGCGCCGCTGACAGCGCCCCCGGGGCGAGCGCGCCGACCGCGGCGCACAGCAGACTTCTTCGGGAAAGGCTCGTCATCGTCTTCTCCCGCCTCAGGAGGCCTTGATGCCGAGCGCACGCTCAACATCAGAAAACATGATGTCCATGGCCTGCACCCCGCCCTCGGCAAGGTACCACGCAGCGGGCGTGAGATAGGCGATATGGTTTTCACGGCTTGCCTTCATGCGCGCGACGATCGGATTGTTGAGCACGTCGCGCGCGACCCTTGCGCCGGGCCTTGCGATGGCCGAGTCGCGGTCAAGCACGAAAAGATAGTCCGGATTGAGCTTGAGCAGCAGCTCAAAGGACGACTCATTGCCGTGATTGGCGCTGGCCGAGGCGGCGATGTTTTGAAAGCCGAACTCCCTGCCGATGAGCGAGCAGCGCGCCTGATCGCCCAGAAGATTGACGTGCGCGCTCGTCACGAGTCCCACGAGCGCGGTCTTGCCGCGGGCCTTCTCGGCAATGACCTCAAGCCGCGCGGCAAAGCCCGCGGCGTCGTCCCGGGCGCGCTGCTCAAGCCCGAAGATGCGCGCCAGGTTCAGAAGGTTTCGATTGAAGCTCGCCATGGAGCCGATCGTGCGGTCGGTCGTCATGTAGACCACGGGCGCGATGCGCGAGAGCTCCCGGTACTTCTTGGCCAGCCTGCCGCTGATGAAGATCACGTCGGGTTCGGCGGCCATCAGGGCCTCCATGTCGACCTCCTTGAGGGTGCCGGTGTCAACGCCGGGGGCGCCCTTTTCGAAGTACTTCGACAGATAGGGAACCACGGTTGTCCTGGGCATGGCGACGATGCGCCCGCCCAGACCCCAGTGATCGAGCACGTCAAGGGTCGCCGCATCGATCACCGCCACGCGCCCGGGATTGAAGGGCACGTCGATTTCGACGCTGCGTCCGGTCTCGTTGAGCGTGGCCGCGCGCACGGTGCGTGCGGCGGCAGCCGAAGAAACGAGGGGAAATGCGGCAGTCAGCGCGGCCGCGGCGCATCCGCCAATCAGGGTTCTGCGCGAAAGGCTTGCATTCATGGCTGTGGTTTCCTTTTGGTTGAGGTGCTTTCTAGTGATAGATGGCAAGCGGCCTGCCGTCGATTTCGCGGATTTCAAAGTCCACGCCGTAGATGTCGCGCAGGCACTCGCGCGTCATCACCTCGTCGACGGTTCCCCAGGCCGCCACGCGGCCGTTCTTGAAGGCGCAGATGTAGTCCGAATAGAAGGCCGCCAGATTGATTTCGTGCAGCACGAGAATCACGGTCTTGCCCAGCTCGCTGCAGAGCCTGCGCACGAGCTTCATCATCTGCGTGGCGTGATAGATGTCGAGGTTGTTGGTGGGCTCGTCAAGAAGCACGAACTCGGTGTCCTGCGCGAGCACCATCGCGATCATCGCCCGCTGGCGCTGGCCGCCCGACATCTCGTCGATGAAGCGCTCGCTGTAGTCCTCAAGCTCCATGTAGGCGATCGCCTGATCGACCTTCTCCCAGTCCTCCCGGGAAAGATGCGTGCCGCTGTGCGGAAACCTCCCGAAGGCAACGAGCTCGCGCACCGTGAGCTTCATCTGGACATGGCTGCTTTGCGTGAGAATCGCCAGATGCCGGGCAAGCTCGCGGCTGTTCCAGCTGCCGACGTCCCGGCCCTTGAATTCGATCGTGCCGGCGCTTCGGGCCACGAGACGCGCGGCCATGCCGAGCACCGTCGACTTGCCCGCGCCGTTGGGGCCGATGAGCGAGATCACCTTGCGCTGCGGAAATTCGATGGACACGTCGTCGACGACGCAGCTGCCGTCGTAGTCCTTGGTGAGGTTGCGAATGCTGATCATGCGTGCTGTCTGCGGCTGGCAGTGAGAATGAGATAAAGAAAGTACGCCCCGCCCCCGATGGTGATGAACACGCTCACCGGCACGCTGTAGCGCGCCGCGTGCTCAACGAGGAACTGTCCGGCGGCAAGAATGAGCACGCCCGTGAGCACCGAGCCCGCAATGAGCCAGCTGTGCCGGTGCGTGCGAAACATCTGCCGCGCAAGGTTCGAGGTGATGAGCCCAAGAAACGAGAGCGGCCCCACAAGGGCGGTGGCAATGGCGATGTAAAGCGCCACGCCGAGCATCAGCCGGCGCACGCAGCGCTCATAGTCCACGCCGAGGTTGACGGCCATCTCGCGCCCGAGGCTCAGGATGTCGAGAATGGCGATCTCGCGCCGAAGCCAGATTGCGACGACTGCCAGAAGCGCCAGGGCGGGCGCAATCAGCGGGGCGTTGACGCTGCTGAAGTTGGCCACGAGCGAATTGAGCAGCGCGTCGTACTCGTTGGGATCCATGATGCGCGTCAGCGACGTCTGCGCGCTCGAAAAGAAGGTCGAGAGCACCGTGCCGATCAAAAGGATGTAGAGAACGTTCCCGCCCGTGCGCGCAAAGATCATGTTGTAGATGAAGTACGCCGCCGCCCCCATCACCGCAAGGTCAACGGCAAAGGCTGCGCAGGCGTTGACGGCAAGCACGCTGCCCGATCCGAAGACAAAGACCACGAGCGTGTGCACGAGCACATAAAGCGAGTTCATTCCGAGCAGGCAGGGCGTCACGATCGTGTTTCGAATGATCGTCTGAAACACGAGCGAGGCCGCGGCAATGGCAAAGCCCGCCGTGCAGATCGCCAGAAGCCTGGGCGTGCGCAGGCTCAGCGCGTAGTCAAAAAACTTCGGATTGATGAAGGAAAACTCATAAAGCGCGGCGCTTGCCAGCGTGAGCGCAACAAGCGCGGCCATCGCAAGGCGCATGCGGCGCTGGCGCGCTGACGCCCTCAGGGAGTCTTGCTGCATCCTCAGGCCCCTCCCCCAATGCGCTGCGGCCCGCATGGGCGCAGTCCGAGGAGCTCCCTGAGCGACTCGCGCGTGAGCGCCCGGCGCCCGAAGCGCAGACGATAGAAAATGAGCCCGATGAACGTCAGGCTGCCCACGGTGCCCACGATGAGCTCGATGGGCAGCTCATAGGGCGCAA
Source organism: uncultured Duodenibacillus sp. (assembly GCA_944390745.1). Classification (GTDB taxonomy): domain Bacteria; phylum Pseudomonadota; class Gammaproteobacteria; order Burkholderiales; family Burkholderiaceae_F; genus Duodenibacillus. The sequence continues at coordinate 35,771 of CALXQK010000009.1, forward strand.
TCAGCACGCGGCCCACAACGTCGCAGACCAGCACGAAGAGCGCGCCGAAGAGCGCCGTGTCGGCCAGCGCCGCGCGCAGATCGTCGCCCTTGAAAAGCGAGACGATGTTGGGAACGATGAGGCCGATGTAGGAGATGGCGCCCACCACGGAGACGATGGCGGCGGTGATCATCGCCGCGATCGTCAGGCCGAGAAACAGCACGAGGTTGTAATTGACGCCGAGACTTCTCGAAAAATCGCGCCCCATGCCGACGATGTTGAACTGCCTGGCGTAGACGAAGGCCAGGGCAATGAGCGGCAGCGTCAGGTAGACGAGCTCATAGTTACCCTGCAAAATGAGTGAGAAATGCCCGACAAGCCAGGTCGAAAGCGCCTGCGTCATGTCGAAGCGAAAGGCAAGAAAGCTCGTCACGCCGCCGATGACGTTGCCGAACATGATGCCCACCAGGGGCACGAGCACCGGATCCTTCATGGGCATGCGCATGATGAACCACACGAAGATCCAGGTTCCCGCGACGGCCGCAAGAAAGGCAAACAGCGCCCGCCCCCAGAGCGTGGACTCGGGAAGAAAGAGCAGCGCCAGAAGTATTCCAAGCTGCGCCGAGGAAATCGTGGCGCCCGTCGTGGGGGAAACAAACTTGTTGGCGCAGAGCTGCTGCATCAGGAGCCCGGCAATGCTCATGCCCGCCCCGGTCAGAAGAATGGCCAAAAGCCGCGGCAGCCGGCTTGCAAGAAAGACGTAGAGCGCCTCGGCGTCGCCGCCCAGAATCTGCGCAAGGCTGATGTCGGCGGCTCCGATGAAAAGCGAGGCAAACCCTGCACCCAGGGTGAGAAGAAAAAGAATGGCAGTCGATCGCGTCATGGGTCGGCTCGGATGTTGAAGCGACGCCAATGATAATGATTGTCATTTGCAATTCAACACGAGACCAGCCTTTCCTTGCATTGGGCCCTCGTCGAAAAAAACGCATCGCGGCGCCGGGATCGACCGGACGCTGCGATGCGCTCAGGGGAATTTCAAGCGGTGTTCGAGCCTACTTCCTGCTGGCTCTGGCCGCGCTCTGTCCAGCCACGCGTCCGTAGGTGAAGATGTCGGCCATGGCATTTCCGCCCACGCGGTTGGTGCCGTGAACCACGCCGGTGATTTCACCCGCAGCCCAGAGGCTGGGAATCACCTTGCCGTCGCGATCGATCACCTCGGCGTTTGTGTTGATCACCACGCCGCCCATCGTGTGGTGGCGCTTCATGGTGACCTGTCCGGCATAGAAGGGCGCCTTGATGATCTTGTTGACGAGCATCGAGGGTGCGCGGCCCATCGGATCCTTCTTGGTATCGACGGCCTTGTTGTAGGCGTCGATCGTCTCCTTGAGGACGGCGGGCTTGACGTTCATCAGGCCGGCGAGCTCCTCGATCGTGTTGGCGATCTTGAGCGTTCCCTCCTTGCGGGCGGCTTCATTCTCAGGCCCCTTGGAGTTCTTCTGCAGCTCAAAGCCGTCGGCGTCGACGATCGTCCAGGCGATCATTTCAGGCTGGGCGAGCATGGCGTCGCGCAGCACGTCGCGGCGCGCATCCTCATTGATGAAGCGCTTGCCTTCAATGTTGGTGAAGATGAAGCGGTCCACGTGGGTAAAGAGGTTCGGGTACTTCCTGCCGTCAGGCAGGCCGCCAGGGATGCACTGGATGTAGTCAAGGCAGGTTGTCTGCGCACCAAGGTCGACAAGGTCGTTGAGCACCTCGCCCGTGGCGCCGGGCTGGTTGGTCGTGCCGAGCTTTTCCAGTCGCGGGTCATGCAGACCGCAGAGCTTGGCGTTGGCCGCGAAGCCGCCGGCGCAGACAATCACGCCGGTGCGCGCACGGACGTTCACGAGCTTGCCGCCCTGTTCGACCTGAACGCCGAGCACGCGGCCCGCAAAGGGCTTCTCGCGCACGATGTTCACCACCTTGGAGTCAAGCTCGACGGGAATGCCCTCCCTCTTGCAGACGTCGGTGAGCGCAATGATGTAGGTCGATCCGCGCGGACCGAGGGGATTGCGGGCGCGCGGATGCAGACCGCCGTAGATTTGGTAGATGCGGTCCTCAAACTTGACGCCGTGATCCTTGAGCCACTGCACGCTCTCAGGCGCCAGAGCCGTGAGCTTTCTGACGATTTCAGGGTTGCCGCGATAGTCGCCCGCAGCAAGCGTCTGGCTGGCGTGCAGCTCGGGCGAATCCTTGATGCCCGCCTTCTCGTAGTCGGCCTTCACGGCAGCATTGAATCCGCCGCCGGCGCGCAGCGTGTTGCCGCCCGGATAGGGCATCTTTTCAAGCACAAGCACGTCCTTGACGCCGGCCTCCTTGGCCGTCACGGCTGCGGCAAGACCCGCGCCGCCAGCGCCGATCACAATGACGTCCACCGTCCGGTCCCACCGGGAGGGAGCGGCAAAGGGATCGCTCATGGCAAAGGCGGGCATGGCGCCGAGGACGCCGGCCATGGCGGCCGTCAAAACAAATTGACGTCGAGAAATTCCGGACATTTTCATCTCCTTGATGTTCGAAACACTGAAAGTGCGCGCTGGCGACGCCGCGCCGGCCGCTGCCTTTCAAGCGCCTTTTTATTTTTCAACGCACGCCTTTTGGGCGCGCGTCAGCTCATCGAGGAGAAATTTTGAGACCGCACAATGCTTCACGCAATTGATATATTTTTATCAATCCATAAATTTCATTGATGCATCATGAGAGCGCTGTCCGACGTCAGTCTCGACTTGCTTCGCGTCTTTGAGCGCGTGGTGCGAACCGGCAGCATGACGGCTGCCGCGCGTACGCTTTTCATCACGCAGCCGGCGGTCTCGCACGCCGTCTCGCAGCTCGAGCAGCTGCTTGACTGTCGGCTTTTTGAGCGCGCCAGCCGCAGGCTTTTTCTCACCGATGAAGGCCGCGCCGTTTACGAAGCCGCCAGCCGCGCCCGCGAGGCAATCGCTCAAGGCGAACGCGCCCTGCAGGAGGTACGGGCCAGAAAAACAGGACTGCTTCGCATCGGCTGTCCTTTTTTGATTCTTCAAACTTGCCTCACGCCGCTTCTGGCGGCCTTTCACAAGAAGCATCCTGACGTACGGCTGCAGGTGGAGATTGAAAACCGCATGCAGCCCATGCTTGAACTCGTGCGCGGCCGCAAGGTGGATCTGCTCTTTCTGGCTACGCCCGAGCCGGGTGCCGTTGCCCCTGATCTCGACTCGGAGACGCTCGGACGGTTTCAATACGCATTCTTTGCCAGCCGCGCCCATTATCCGCAGCTGGACCGACGCAGACTCAGCCTTGAGGAAATCAACGCCCACCCAATCGTGATCCTTCGGCCGGGCAACAACACGCGCGACTATCTCGACCGGCTCTTTGCCGATGCCGGCCTCAAGCTCAACGCGCAGTGGGAGACGAAGACGATGGCCCTGACCGAGGAATTCACCAAGGCGGGGCTGGGAATCGGCGCCATGCTTGTTTCTGAACATCCCATCGTCAGGCCGCACACCGAGGGGCTGATGAAGCTGCGATGCAGCGCCGCCATGCCGCAGGGCCGCTACATGGCGTTTCACCGCAGGGACGAGGCGCTTGCCGACACGGCCCGCATCTTCCTGGACATGGTGCATCAGCATCTCGAGGCGATGCCGTCAAGAAGGTCCCGTCCGGGCAAATCCGCGCCGGCATGAGAAAGTCGCCGTCACGACCCGGAAGCCTTCGGCGGAGACGGTCTGGTTTTCGTCATTGCCCCTGCGCCTTGAGAGCTGCCTTCCCGCAGGTCTTCTGCACCAGGCGCTGTGCGCGCCTGCCGGCTTTTTCGTCAAGCGCCCGGCAGCGCGCAATGAAGCGCCCCGGGTCCTTTTCAAGCACAAAGCCCCTTGCCTCCCGGGCGCAGGCCGCATCGGGCGGCGCGAGATAAAGCTCTTGCGCGCGCGCAAGAAGCGGCTCAGCCTCCTCGCCCCTGCGAGCGCGCAGCCCGCCGACCCTGAGGGCAAGCTCGGGCCCGAGGCGCGCGCATCGGGAGGCATGGCGGCGCACCGCCCTCAGGGCCTCCCGCGGCAGCATCCGCGCAAAGCGGCCGCGCTCAAGGTCGGCCGCAAACCAGCACTCGCGCACGAAGTCAAGAAGGTAGTCCCTGATCGTCTGCGCCTGTCTCGCCGCGCGGCAGATTTCCCGCACGCTGCCCTTGAGCATGCGCGCCCAGCTGCCGACATAGGCCGCATGCGCGCGCATGTCCTGCGCAATGCCAAGTTCGGCCGCGAGCATCATCGAGGCGATTTCAGCGCAAAGCTCCTCGCGCGCGCAGTCCGTCGTCCGCGCGCCCTTGCGGTCCTCATCCAGCGCCGGACCTTCTGCAGGAAAGCGTCCGAGCCGCTGCGGATGCCCGCTCCAATGGCAGAGCTCATGCAGGGCGGCAGCGTAGAAGTCCTGCGCCGACTCAAACTCCTCGCGGGCAGGAAGCTCAATGCGGTCAAGCCGCACGTTGTACGCCGGCTGCGTTCCCCAGCCCTGGACAATCTCTGCGCCCGAGGCCGCAAGAATCTGCTCGGCGCGCTCCTGCGGCGACCACTCGCCGCGGGGAAACACGCGCTCGGAAAGCGCCACGCCCTCGGTCTGCTCCATGTTGTAGACCATGTAGGTCTTGAGCACGACTGCGGCCTGCTCGCGGGCGCCGCTCTCGCCGGTGCGGAGCCCCGCCGGGCGCACCGCGCAGTAAAGACACGGCGCGCCGATCTCCCCCGGACGGATGCGGCCGCCGCAGCGGCGGGCAAAGCGCCTTGTGATCCAGCGCGCGTCGTGATAGCCCTTCGCCATCCCCCACAGCGAAAGGCACAGAAAGTTGAATCCCTGGTAGGGCCTTCCCGTGGCGGCCGAAACCGGACTGCTCATCCCCTTCCAGGTCTTCGTCCATTGCGGCTCGCCGCTCTCAAGGAGCGCCAGCAGCCTTTGGACGGCCTCCTCGGGGCGCAGTCTCTCCCCGGGTGCGTCGTCCATGCCGTCCGGCTCTTTCAAACTCTTTGAATCTCCTTGCGCCGCCCGACGCGCCCCACTGGAAGTCATCGACTCTCTCCGCTGCGTCCTTTTTCTTCGAATGGAAAGCGGAGAGCGCGAGAAACCCATGGCGCCCTGCTCAGGACGAAAAGGCAGACGCCGAGGCCTCCCGCTTCTCCCCGCAGAAGGAAGACTAAGAACCCGTGCGTCAGGATTGGTCGCAGACGAAAAGACCCCCGCTCAAATTCCACGGAAATTGAGCGGGGGAGCTCACACCGGGCAAAGGCGGCTTATCGGGGGCTGACGAATCGGTAGCCGCGCACCGGATCCCTTTCAATCCGGCCGATCTCCTTGATGTGCATGCCGGCAAAAATGCGTCCGTGCTCGGCAGCGTCGGCAAGCACGGCCTCACGCGCGGCTGCGGCCATCGTCGGGTGCGCATCGTAGATGGTGCAGTAGTCGGTCCATCGCATCTGGATCGCAGCGACATGAATGAGGTCGCCGACGATCGTCATGCCGACGCCCTTTGAATCGATGTCGTAGCGGGTGTGTCCGAACGTGTGCCCGCGCGCTGCGCGCGGCGTAATGCCCGGCACAACCTCGTCGCCGTATTCGAAGGTCTTGATGCGCTCGCCGTAGACCCTTGCCACCCGCTTGGCCAGCGCGACGTATTCCGGCTCACGGTCCATGTCATGCATCCAGGCGTCGAACTCAACGCCCGATATATGAAGCACGGCGTTCGGATAGGTCGCCTCGCCTCCTGTGAGCAGCCCCGAAATGTGATCCACGTCGAGATGCGTCATGAAAATGTCGGTCACCTCGGCGGGCGTCACGCCGAGCCTTTGAAGGCTCTCAACCGTGAGCGCGTCAATGCCCGAATCCCTGCCCCAGCCGCCGTCAAAGAGAACCTTGCGTCCTGCGGTCCAATGTCGCCCACCTGCACGGATTCAATGGAGACGGCGTGCGGGATGGCGGTCAAAACAGCCGTCTGCGTCTTGTCTGCCGCAAAGGCAGGATCAAGCGGAAGGCTGACGACGGCTGCGGCAAGCATGGACGCTGCCAGGGCAGCGCCCAGGGAATGGCGGCAAGCGCCAGCGGATTGCTTCATGATTTTCATCCGGTGAGTTTGTTTCTGCTGTCGCCCGGCGCAGCCTCTGCAGGGACATGCGCGCCAGGCTGCATTTTTACGGCTGTCCGGCTGCGAGCTTGCTGAGCTCCCCGGCGTGCCTTGCCGTGAGAACGACCGCCGCGCCCTCCTCTGCAAAAACCTCTGCAATCGTGCGGTCCATGCCGCAGCTCGCGCCCGTAATCAAGGCGCTCTTGCCCGCAAGCATCTGTACGTCCATTTCAAGGATCCTCCCAAAGAAGCTCGTCAGCTGCGGGCAAATTCTCCGGAATAAGACCGTAAATTACAAATACTTTATTCACAACGCTTTACATGCCTTTTAAGCATATAAAGATCCTCGACGAAAATTTCCGCAGAAATTTTCTTGCTCATAAAAATGCCCCCAGAAAGCGTCTCGCTTTCTGGGGACAGTTCAATTTCGAACGGGTTTTTGTGCGGATTGCCCAATGATTTGCAGCGCCGGGCGTCCGGGCAGAGCATCAGCGCTCGTCAATCCAGGCCTGAAGAATCGCCTCGAGCAGCGGCTCGGTGCTCTTTTCGGGATCATCGTCGAAGTCCTCGAGCGCGAGCACCCGGTCGCGCAGCTCGGACAGGCGCAGCGTCACCGGATCGAGATCAGGCTCGTTGTCGTAGAGCTCCTCGGCGATGGGCAGCGCATCAGTCCATTTGTAGCCCATGATGGTCTCTCCCTGACCGGATGTCCGGCATTACTCCTCGTTGACGAGGTTGCGGTTGTTTCTGGGAATTTCAATCGTGATGTCCTCGTCGCCCATCACGCACTGGCAGGCCAGGCGCGACTGCGGCGTGGCGCCGAAGGCGTTGTCGAGGTGGTCGTACTCGTTGTCGTCGGGCTCGTTGAGGCTGTCAAAGCCCTCGCGCACGATCACGTGGCAGGTGGCGCAGGCGCAGTTGTACTCGCAGGCGTGGGGCAGCTTGATGCCGGCCTTGTTGAGGGACTGGGCGAGCCTTTCACCCTTTGCAACCTCAATGCTGGCGCCCTGCGGGCAAATGGTCTCGTGCGGGAGAATCGTCACAATCGGCATATTCTCTTTTCCTCTGTTGTCGTTTTGAAATGGTCTCTGGGGATCAGTCGAGCACGGCGTCCACCGAACGGCCCGAGAGGGCCTCGCGAATCGAGCGGTCCATGCGGCGCGCCGCAAAGTCGCCCGTCTCGCGCGTGAGTTCGGCAATGGCGTCCTTGATCGCCTGGGCGTCTTCGCCCGCGGCGGCCTTTTCAAGCGCGGCGACGGCCGCATCGATGCGCGCCCGTTCAGCCGCATCAAGCAGATCGGCATCGCTTGCAAGCGCCGAGCGCGTCGACTCGATGAGGCGGGCGGCCTCCACGCGCTGCTCGCGCAGCTCGCGCTCGATCATGTCGGCCCGGGCGCTTGCCGTGCCGTCCTTGAGCATGGAGATGACGTCCTCGTCCGTAAGCCCGTAGCTCGGCTTGACGACGATGCTGCTCTCCACGCCCGTGTGCGTTTCGCGCGCCGAAACCGACAGCAGGCCGTCGGCGTCGATCTGGAAGGTCACGCGGATGCGCGCCGCGCCCGCGGCCATGGGCGGAATGCCGCGCAGCTCAAAGCGCGCAAGCGAGCGGCACTTGTCGACCACCTCGCGCTCGCCCTGCACGACGTGAAAGGCCATGGCGGTCTGTCCGTCCTTGAAGGTCGTGAAATCCTGCGCCATTGCCGTCGGAATGGCCGTGTTGCGCGGGATGATCTTCTCGACGAGTCCGCCCATCGTCTCGATGCCGAGCGACAGGGGCGTGACGTCGAGCAGCAGCCAGTCGTCCTGCGCCGTATTGCCCGCAAGCTTGTTGGCCTGCATGGCCGCGCCCACGGCCACCACCTTGTCGGGGTCGATATCGCAGAAAGGCGCGTGCCCGAAGAAGGCCTCGACGGCCTTTCTCACGCAGGGCATGCGCGTGGCGCCGCCCACAAGAACCACCCCCTTGACGTCGGAGGCCTTCATGGCGGCGTCGGCCAGAACGTTTTGAACCGCGTCGATCGTTTTTTGCACCAGGTGCGCGGTCATTGCCTCAAACTCGGCGCGCGTAAGCTCGGCGTCGAGCACGCGGCCGTCGGAGAGATTCACGCGCACGGCCGTCGACTCGGACTGCGTGAGCGCCTCGCGCGCGGCCTTGAGCGCAAGCGTCAGGGCGCGCTTGTCCGGTCCGGAAAGAATGTCGGCGGTCTCGCCCGCGCCCAGCTTTTCAATGGCCCAGCACACCAGGCGGTGATCAAAGTCGTCGCCGCCGAGCGCCGAGTTGCCGCCCGTGGCGAGCACCTCGAAGACGCCCTTGGTCAGGCGCAGCAGCGAAACGTCAAACGTCCCGCCGCCCAGGTCGTAGATGAGATATTCGCCCTCGGCGCCGTTGTCGAGTCCATAGGCAAGCGCCGCGGCGGTGGGTTCGTTCAAAAGCCGCAGCACGTTGAGCCCGGCAAGGCGGGCTGCGTCCTTGGTGGCCTGGCGCTGCGCGTCGTCAAAGTACGCGGGCACCGTGATGACCGCGCCCACAAGTTCGCTTCCCAGACGCTTTTCAGCACGCTCGCGCAGCACCCGAAGGATCTCGGCCGAGACCTCCACGGGGCTCTTGACGCCCGCACGGGTGCGGATTCTCACCATCCCGGGAGCGTCTTCAAATTCATACGGAAAGATGATGCTGCCGGAAACGTCCTTCAACCCCCGGCCCATGAGGCGCTTGACGGAGCTGATGGTGTTGGCCGCGTCCTCGGCGGCAGCCTCGAGCGCCTCGCAGCCGACCTGCACGCCGCCCTCGGGAAGGTAGCGCACAACCGACGGCAGCAGAAAGCGCCCCGCCTCATCAGGGATCACCTCGGTCGTTCCGTTGAGCACGATGGCCACAAGCGAATTGGTGGTGCCGAGATCAATGCCGACGGCATAGCGCTCCTCGTGGGGCGCCGTCGACATGCCGGGCTCGGCAATCTGCATGAGTCCGATCATCTTTTCGTTTTTCTTTTTCCAGCGTTTAAATGTCTTTTTCTGCGCCGTGTTCAACGGCAAGCAGCTCGCGGCGGAATTTTTCCACAAACATCAGCCGCCGCACGGCGTCGCGCGCACGCGGCCAGTCCTGGTCGCGGTCGATCGCCTCGGCAAGAACCGACATCAGGCGGCTGCGCTCGCCGTCCACCTCCCCGCAGAGTCCCTCAAAGGCCGGACTCTTCGGGTCGCGGGCGTCCTCAAGCGCCTCGCGCCAGCTCATCTGCTGCATCAGAAAGTCCGCGGGCATGCGCGTGTCGGACTCCGCGCCGACATCAACGCCGGCTGCGGCAATCAGAAGCTGCGCGCGGCGCACGGGGTCGGAAAGAGCCTCGCGCGCCTCGTTGATGCGGCCCGACCACTGCTCGGCCACGCGGCGCTCGGCCGCGCTTCTGCCGGCAAACCGGTCCGGGTGCACGAGCGCAATGGCGCGGCGCCAGTTTTCCTCGATCTGCGCCTCATCGAGCGCAAAGCGCGCGGGCAGTCCGAGAATGCTGAAGACGTTGTTCTGAGCCATCGCCCGTTCCTAGACGTGAAAGGACTTGCCGCAGCCGCAGGTTTCCTTCTCCTGCGGGTTGTGGTACTTGAAGCCCTCCTGCAGGCCTTCGCGCACGTAGTCAAGCTCCGTGCCGTCGATGTAGGGAAGGCTCTTGGCGTCGACGATCACCTTCACGCCGTGGCTCTCCCAGACCTGGTCGTCGTCGTTGACGGCGTCGGCGAACTCGAGCTTGTAGGCCATGCCCGAGCAGCCGCTCGTCTTGACGCCGAGCCTCAGGCCGATGCCCTTGCCGCGCTTGGTGAGAAATGCCGCCACGTGTCTGGCCGCGGCCTCCGTCAGTGTCACTGCCATGATGTGCTTTTCCTCGATGCGATGAATCCGTGCGCTACGCCTTGGAAGTCCCGCCGGCCTTCTCATGCTTGGACTTGTAGTCGTCAATGGCGGCCTTGATGGCGTCCTCGGCGAGAATCGAGCAGTGAATCTTCACCGGCGGAAGCGCAAGCTCCTCGGCAATTTCCGAATTGGTGATCTTTGCGGCATCATCGAGCGTCTTGCCCTTGACCCACTCGGTCACGAGCGAGCTCGAGGCAATGGCCGAGCCGCAGCCGTAGGTCTTGAACTTGGCGTCCTCGATGACGCCCTCGTCGTTGACCTTGATCTGAAGACGCATCACGTCGCCGCAGGCGGGCGCGCCCACCATGCCGGTGCCGACCGAGTCGTCGTTCTTGTCGAGCGTGCCGACGTTGCGCGGGTGCTCGTAGTGGTCCATCAGTTTCTCGCTGTAAGCCATGATGTCTGGTCTGCCAATAAAAACGAGGTGAAAAAGGAAGTTCCGCGGACTGCGGGCTGCGCCGCCCGTGCCGGCGGCGCGGCCGCCGGGGCACGGGAAGGCAGGTGCAATTAGTGTTCGCTCCACTTCACCGTAGAGAGGTCGACGCCCTGCTGGTGCATCTCCCAGAGCGGAGACATCTCGCGCAGCTTGGCGACCTGCTCGGTGAGCGTCTTCACCGTGAAGTCGATGTCCTCCTCGGTCGTAAAGCGCCCGAGGGTGAAGCGAATGGAGCTGTGGGCAAGCTCGTCGTCGCGGCCGAGGGCGCGCAGCACGTAGCTCGGCTCAAGCGAGGCCGACGTGCAGGCCGAGCCCGAGCTCACCGCAACGTCCTTGATGGCCATCATGAGGCTCTCGCCCTCGACGAAGGCAAAGGAGATGTTGAGGCACGAGCAGACATGGTGCTCCATGTTGCCGTTGACGTAGACGTCGGGGATGTTGTCGAGAATGCCCTTGAGCAGGCGGTCGCGCAGTCTGGTGCAGTGCGCGATGTCGTCCTTTTGCTCGAGGCGCGCGAGGCGATACGCCTCGCCCATGCCCACGATCTGGTGCGTGGCAAGCGTTCCCGAGCGCATGCCGCGCTCGTGTCCGCCGCCGTGGATCTGGGGCTCAATGCGCACGCGCGGCTTGCGGCGCACGTAAAGCGCTCCCATGCCCTTGGGCCCGTAGACCTTGTGCGAGGAGAGGCTCATCAGGTCGATCTTGAGCTTTTGCATGTCAAGCTCCATCTTGCCGACGGCCTGCGTGGCGTCGCAGTGAAAGATCACGCCGCGGCTGCGGCACATCTCGCCGATCGCCTCAAGGTCCTGGATCACGCCGATTTCATTGTTGACCGCCATCACCGACACGAGCGTCGTGTCCGGACGAATGGCCGCCTCGAGCTCGTTGAGGTCGAGCATGCCGTCGGGCTGCACGCCGAGGTAGGTCACCTCGTAGCCCTCGGACTCGAGGTGGCGCATGCTGTCGAGAACCGCCTTGTGCTCGGTCTTGACGGTGATGAGGTGCTTGCCCTTGTCCTTGTAGAAGTGCGCCGCGCCCTTGATGGCGAGGTTGTCGGCCTCGGTGGCGCCCGAGGTCCAGACGATCTCGCGCGGATCCGCATTCAGGTAGTCGGCCACGTGCTTGCGGGCCTCCTCAACGGCCTTCTCGGCCTCCCAGCCGTAGGCGTGCGAGCGGCTCGCGGGGTTGCCGAACTTCGTCATCAGGTACGGAAGCATCTTTTCAACCACGCGGGGGTCGGTCGGCGTGGTGGCCGAATAATCAAGGTAAACAGGCAGCTGCATTTTGTCTTCTCGCTGTTTCTTGGGTGTCTCAGAGTTCGGCGCAGCGCCCGCACACTTCCGGGCCCGGCGCCTTGAGGAAAAACTTTCCTGCGTTCTAAAAAAAAAATCCGTTCCCTAGGCCGCGGCCTCACCTTGCTCGAGGAGCTTGCGGCGGTGCGCGCCGCCCACCCGTTCGACGGGCACGTGCGCCTCGCCCGAGCCCGAGAGCGCGGCGGCGCGGCTCAGGTTTCTGTCCTTGATCGACTGCAGGGTCTGGGAGTCGAGAAACTCGGCCATCTTGTGGTTGAGCTCCGACCACAGGCCGTGGGCGAGACACTCGGCCCCGCCGCGGCAGGTCGCCTCGCCCCGGCACTGCGAGACGTCGACGTCGCCCTCGACGGCGCGCACAATCTCTCCGGCGGTGATTTCCCCGGCCGGACGGCCGAGCAGATAGCCGCCGCCCGGTCCGCGCACGCTGCGCACGAGCGCTGCGCGCCGCAACTGGCAGAAGATCTGCTCGAGGTACGCAAGCGACATCTTCTGGCGGCGCGCAATGTCCACCAGGCGCACCGGCTTGCTCTCGGCATGCAGCGCCAGATCGATCATGCTCGTGACGGCAAAGCGTCCGCGGGTCGTCAGCTTCACGTGCGGGTCTTCCTGTGTTCGGGTGCGGCCGCGGATGTCTTGCATCGAGCCATCCGCCGGGGTCTCGTCTCGGCAGGGGTCGAATCCCTTGTATTTCTTGGGGCCGGCCGGGCTTGTTCGCCCTTGCGGCAGGCTTGGGAAAAATACCCTACTCAATCGGTCAGGAAATCATACAGAAAAATACCCGACAATAAAACAAGGCTATTTTCAGGCGCCGGGCCGCGCCCGCATCGGCGCGCCGCCGGGGTGAGGCGAGGAGAGAAAAAACACCTGCGGCCGCAGGCAAAAAAGTTTCGGCGCGCGAGTCAAGTCGCTTATACTCCCTCTTGAGTCTGCGGCAGGGCCTCAAGCCGTCCGGAGAGATGCCGGAGCGGCGGTTTTTTTCTGCCGAATCCACCACGCCCGGACAAAGTTGTTTAGACTGCCGCGCCCGGGCGTACGCGCATCGCGCCGCTCCCTCTGAAATGTCGGCTCCGGAACCTGCGCAAAGCTCCAGGCTTCAGGAAGCCGTCTTTCGGCCGACAAGCTTCACCTACGGATCAATCGGACCCCGGCCATGGAATTTGATTTTTCTCTCATCACCTCTTCTCTGCCGCTGCTGCTTCAGGGCGCGCTCGTCACGCTGGAGATCACGCTTCTGGCCGTCGGCCTCGGACTGGTGTTCGGCCTCATTGCCGCGCTCGCGCAGCTCAGCCGCTGGATGCCCCTGCGGCTGATCGCCAAGATCTACGTGGACTTCATCCGCGGCACCCCGCTGCTCGTGCAGATCTTCATCATCTACTTCGCGCTTCCGGTGATCATCGGCCAGCGCATCGACCCGTTCGTGGCGGCCGTGGCGGCCTGCTCGATCAATTCGGGCGCGTACGTGGCCGAGATCTTTCGCGCAGGCATTCAGTCCATCGACATCGGACAGATGCGCGCGGGCCTGTCTCTGGGCATGAACTGGGGGCAGACGATGCGCTACATCATCCTGCCCCAGGCCTTCAAGCGCATCATCCCGCCGCTCGGCAACGAGTTCATCGCCATGCTCAAGGACTCCTCGCTTGTGTCGGTGATCGGCTTTGAGGAGCTCACCCGCTCGGGCCAGCTCATCATTTCCGAGACCTACGGCTCACTGGAGATCTGGACGGCCGTGGCCATCCTCTACCTCATCATGACGCTGTCGATCACGCGTCTGGTGGGCTTCATCGAAAAGCGCTTCAAGGCAAGCGACGCGCGCTAGACGCGCGCGCCCCCATGGGCGCCCCGACAACCACCAGAAACGGCGAGCCGGCAAGCGGCCCGCCGTTTTCCTTTGGCGCCGGCCTGCGGAAGTTCCCGCTGCTACGCCGGGGCCCCAAGGCGCGGCACGGCCGCCAGAAGCGCGCGCGTGTAGTCGTTTTCGGGGTGCTCAAGCACCTTCCGGGCCTCTCCGGCCTCAACCAGGGCGCCGTCGCGCATCACCGCCACGTCATGCGCGATGTACTCCACCACGGCAAAGTTGTGCGTGATCAAGAGAATCGCCACGCCCGTGCGCGCCTGGATCTCGCGCAGCAAATTGAGGATCTGCGCCTGCACGGAGACGTCAAGCGCACTCGTGGGCTCGTCGCAGATGATGAGCCTCGGGACCACCGCAAGCGCCCGGGCAATGGCAATTCTCTGGCGCTGGCCGCCTGAAAACTCATGCGGCAGCTTCATCGCCGCGCCGGCCGAAAGCCCCACCTGCTCGAGAAGCGCCTCGATGCGCCGGCGCCGCTCGGCGGCCGTCATGGCCGGCAGCAACGCCCCCATGCCCTCGGCAATGCATTCGCCGGCGGTCATGCGCGGATCAAGCGATGCAAAGGGATCCTGAAACACAATCTGCGCCGCCCGGTGCAGACGCGCATCAAACCGGCCGTGCCGATCGTAGGCGGGGTCTCCGGCAAGGCGTACCTCGCCCGAGATCCGCGCCGCACTCAAAAGCCCCAGCGCAGCCTTGGCAAGCGTCGTCTTTCCCGAGCCCGACTCGCCCACCAGCGCCAGCGTGCGGCCCGCGCGCACCGAAAGCGTCACGCCGCGCACGGTCTCAAAAAGCCGCGGCGGCCGCAGAAAGCCCGTACGCTCTTCGTAGGCGACCGAAAGGTTCTCCAGACTCAGCACCACGTCTCCGGCCTCGCTCACCGGCGCCCTGACCTCTCCGGCAAGCTTGATCTCGACCCCGGCGCGCCGGCAGCGCACGCGCGCTCCCGAGGCGGTCTGCACCATGGCCACGGGCGCCTCGCAGCGCTTTTCAAAGGCCGCGCAGCGCGGCGCGAAGCGGCATCCCCGGGGCATGGCCGAGAGCTCGGGCACGCTGCCGGCAATGCCCGCCAGACAGGACGAGCTCTTGTCGGCCGAGGGCACGGCCGCCAGAAGCTGCCGCGCATACGGGTGCTGCGGCGCCGAGAAAAAGCCCTGCACCGTGTTTTCCTCAACGATCTGGCCCGCGTACATCAGCGCCACGCGGTCGGCATAGGCGCGCACCACCGCCAGATCGTGGGTGATCAGCACCAGCGCAATGCCGCGCTCGCGCTGCAGCGCCTTCAGCAGATCCAGAATCTGCGCCTGCAGCGTCACGTCAAGCGCCGTGGTGGGCTCATCGGCGATGACGACATCTGGCTCGCAGGCAAGCGCCATGGCGATCATCACGCGCTGCTTCTGGCCGCCCGAGAGCTCATGCGCAAATGCATGAAACCTGTCCGGGCGGCGGCGCTTCGAGGCGCCGTCCCCGCTGACGGGCGCGTCATTTCCAAGTTCCACCCGGGCCAGCCAGCGCCGCGCAATGGCCTGCGCCTCGGCGCGGCTGCAGTCGCGGTGCAGCCGCACCGCCTCAACAATCTGCTCGCCCACCGTCAGCACGGGATTAAGGCTCGTGGCGGGCTCCTGAAAGATCATCGCAATCCTGTCGCCGCGGCGCGCCTGCATCTCGCGCTCGGTGAGCGCAAGCAGGTCCTCCCCATTGAGGAGCACCTCTCCGGCCGTGATCTCGGCGGCCTCCGGCAGCAGCCGCAGGCATGAGAGGGCGGTAAGCGACTTGCCGCAGCCCGACTCGCCCACCAGCGCAAAGCACTCGCCCGCGGCCGCGGAAAACGATGCGCCGCTGACAGCCTCAAGCATGCCGCCGGCGGCGTGCACTGCCACGTGCAGGTTTCTGACCTCAAGCATCGCGGCCTCCTGCGCGCGGATCAAAGGCCTCGCGCACGCCCGAGGCAAAGAGATTGGCCGCAAGCACCATCGTCACCATGAAAAGAAACGACGCAAGAAGATTCCACCAGATCACCGGCGAGCGGCTCATCTCCACGGCGGCCGCGTTGATCATCGAGCCGAAGGAGTCCATCGTCGGGTCCACGCCCACGCCGACGTAGCTGAGCACCGCCTCATAGAGCACGATGCTCGAGAAGTCGAGCACCGCCACGATGAGCACGATGTGCATGACGTTGGGAAAGATGTGCCGCGCCATGATGCGCGCGTGCGGCACGCCGAAGGCGTGCGCGGCGGTCACGAAGTCCATGGCCGAGACCTTCATCGTCTCGGCCCGAAGCAGGCGCGCAAGCCCCGCCCAGCTCGTCATGCCGATGATGGCCGCAAGCAGGAACAGCCGCAGGTCGGCGCGCTCAAGCCCCGTGGCGTAGAGCTGCGGATTCTTGTCGATGAAGACCTGCACCATCAGCACCGAGGCGGCGATCAGGAGCACCGAGGGAATCGAGCTCAGCGTGGTGTAGACGTACTGGATGACGTCGTCGGCCCACCCCTTGAAGTAGCCCGCGCAGATGCCGAGCACCACGGCAAAGGGCAGCGTCGTGAGCGTTGCCAGGGAGCCGATCACAAAGGCCGTGCGCACGCTCTTCAAGGCGCTGTAGAGCGCGTCATTGCCCGTGGCGTCCGTGCCGAGAATGTGCCACGACGGCCATAGAAACGCAGCGACGGCGCCCAGCAGAATCGCCCCCTGCCAGACCAGAATCGCCGGTCTCCAGGGATTGCGGGGGCTGGTGACGCGCCGCAGCGCCTGGCCGTAGCCGATGCCGCGCACCAGCTTCACGACGGCCGCCAGAATGAACCAGAACGCCCCGAGCAGCACCGCCCCGGTCATGACGCCCGCGGCAAGCTTCTTGATGAACTTCAGGCGCATGCCCGACTCGGGAATTTCCGGCGAGGCGCCCTTGAGCCGCTGAAACGTGCGCTCGGACCCGGAGGGCGTGAGCACGGTGGTCTTGTCGAAGTCATGCAGCGCAAAGGGCGCCGAGTAGCTGCGCTCCCGCCCTGCGATGCGCTCGCCCACCAGCACGTCGAGCAGCGACACGGTGCGCGTCTCATAGGCCTGCTCGATGCCGGGCTCCGGCGCAAGCGCACGGCGAAAATGCACGCTGTCGGCGAGCGCCGCGGCAAAAAAGACCGACAGCACGGCCGCTGCCGCCAGCGCCGTGCGGTTGGCAAGCACCCGGCGCCACTTGCGCGCAGCCAGCGGCTTGCGCGCGGCCGAGCGCGCGTAAAGGAGCACCGCCGCCAGCACCAGCCACAGCACGGCGTCGGTGTAGAGAAAGACGAACTTGACGTCGGGCATGCGTCATTCCTCCTAGCGAAGCCGGATGCGCGGATCGGCGATCGTGTAGCTGATGTCGGTGAGCAGAAGCCCGAGCACGTAGGCCGCCGTCCCCAGAAACACCATCGCGCGCACGATGGAGAAGTCCTGGGCGTTGATCGCGTCGATCGTGTAGGACCCGAGGCCCGGAATGCCGAAGAAGCTTTCCATGATGAGCGACCCCATGAACAGAAGCGGGAACACCGCCACGGTGCTCGTGAGAATCGGCAGCATGGCGTTGCGAAGCACGTGGTTGAACATCACGCGCATCTCGCCCGCGCCCTTGGCGCGCGCGGTGCGCACGTAGTCCTTGCCCGCCTCCTCGAGAAACATCGCGCGGTACAGCAGCGTGTCGCTGCCCAGGCGGGAAAAGATGCCGATGGCCACCGGCAGCACCAGAAAGGCCGTCATCGACCAGCCGTCCATGAACCCCGAGACAGGCACCAGGCGCAGGGTCTTGGCAAAAAGCCACTGCCCGAAGATGATGTAGAAAAGGCTCGAGACGCTCATCACGCAGACGCTGAAGGCCACGCCCGCCCACTCAAGCCGCGTGCGCCGCACGATGACGAGCATGAGCGAGAACCACACCATCACGACGATGCCCAGAATGAAGGTGGGCACGGCCAGCGCAAGCGACGGCCCCACCCGGTCGGCGATCTCCCGGTTGATGCTGCGGCCGGCGTCCGAGAGCCCCAGGTCGCCCTTCAAAAGCGGCGCCGAGCGCTGGTAAAAGATCGTCTGCGTGAATTTCTCAACGCCCTCGGCCTTCTCGTTGAACACCAGGGGCAGGTTGTAGCCGTGCTGCTCCTTCCACAGCGCAATCGCCTCGGGCGTGACGTAGCGCCCGCCGATGGCAAGCCGCGCCATGTCGTCGGGCGTGTTGACGGCAAAAAAGAGCGCGAAGGTGAGCGCATTGACCCCAAAAAGGATCAGAAAGCCGTAGAGAATGCGCCGCACGATGTAGCCGATCATGACCGCCTCCTGTGAGCGTCGCCCCGGGGGCCTGCGCCGATGCCGCGGCGCTGCGCGCGACGGCTCGCCGTGACGCGCACGCGCCAGACGAATGCCGCAAGCAGCGCCAGAGCCGCAGCCGCTGGCCAGACGAGCGGGGCGTTCCACTCGCTGATCTTCTCCATGCGCTCGGCGGCGTCGATGCGCATGTACTGCACGTTGTAGCGAATCATCTGCGTGGGCTTGGCGTTCTTCACCCAGTGCTGCAGCGCCGCCACCGAGGTCGGGTAGTAGCCGAAGGACCACGGGGCGTCCTGCTGCACGATGCGGGTCATCTCATCGATTAGACGCGCCTTCTCGGGCGTGTTCTCCAGATCCTTCATGCGCTCAAAGCGCCTGTCGAACTCGGGGTTGGCGTAGTTGCTGGCGTTTTCGCCCCCGCTTGAGGACGCCTTGCTGTTGGGCCCGTAGAGCAGCGTAAAGAAGTTTTCCGCATCCGGATAGTCCGCAAGCCACCCCCACAGGTAGATCTGCGCCGAGCCCTTGAGCATCTTTTCCTGAAAGCGGTTGTAGTCGGTGGCGCGCACCTCGAGCTGGATGCCGAGCTTGGCAAACTGCTTGGCCACCCACTCGAGATAGGCCTTGGAGCCCGCCGCGGCGCTCTGCCAGTCGAAGTTGAGCACCAGCGGCCGCCCCGTGGCCGCATCCCGCCCGTCGGGATAGCCGGCAAGCTCCATGAGCCTTCTGGCCTCCTCGATCGAGCGGCGCACGATGCGCCCGGAGGCGTCCTTTTTGTAGACGACCGGATTGAACGCCTCGGGGCCGTCCTCACGCCAGCCGAAGAGTCCCGGCGGCAGCGGCCCGTGCGCCGCACGCCCCTGGCCCTTGGAGAAGATGGCGATTTCCTCCTCCCAGTCAAGGGCGATGCTGATGGCCTGGCGCAGCAGCCGGTTGCGGCGGGCCTGCTCGGGCGTGGAGCCGGCGCCCACGACGGGATCAAGCCAGTTGAAGCCGATGTAGGAGATGCTCGCCTCAATTGTGGAGGGAAACTGCAGCCGGCGGCCGCGGTAGAGCTTTTCCTTCTCCGGGTCATCGCCCATGGCGACCAGATAGCCCTGCCCCACGTCAAGGCGGGTGATCTGCGGGCTGTCGTAGTAGCCCTGCAGAAACTTGGTCGTGGTGGGCACGGCCTCCTTTTCCATCGTCATCACAATCCGATCGACAAAGGGCGTGGGCTTGCCGCAGTCGGCAAGCATCCCGTTCTTCTCATCCTCGGGCATGCCCTCGCACGGATAGGGCTCAAAGCGATAGTTGGGGTTGCGCTGCAGCACATGCTCGCGGTTGGCAAGCGACTTCACGAGCATGAAGGGACCCGCGCCCACAGGCCAGGTCGCAAGCGAAATGTTGTTCTCCCTGAACCCCGGGTTGTGATAGAAGCGCTCGGCCTCCCAGGGCACGGGGGCAAAGAAGCTCATCGTGAGCCAGTTGGAAAACTGCGCGTACTTGCCCTTGACGGTGATTTCAAGCGTGTAGCGATCCAGCGCCCGCACGCCCGAGACGGGCGTCTCGCGCAGGTCAAGCCAGCGCGCGTCGCCCGCCTCGCGCATGGCGCGCACCTTCTGCTGCAGCGTTTGAGCCAGCACGTCGAGCCCCTCGATGTGCGTCTGCATGGCGCTCAAGACGGGACTCACCACCAGCGGCGAGGCAATGCGCTTGATGCCGTAGACGAAGTCCTCGGCCGTCACCTCGCGGATGCCGCGCTCGGGCAGATCGAGGGGCGACTTCAAGGCCGCGGCCTTCTCTGGCGGCAGGTCGTGATAGAGGTAGCCGCCCGCGGCATCCCGGGCAAATGCCGGATGCGGGGCAAAGCGCATGCCCTGTTTGATGGCGATGCGATAGACCGAGCGGGCGATCTCGGAGGCGGGCGCATCAGCGGAGAGCTCGCGCCCCTCACGGTCGTAGTAGACGGGCGCGGCCACCTCGCGCGCCGCCCGCGGCACCAGTTCATAGGGACGCTTGAGATAGTGGTAGCCGTAGAGCATCTCATAGGCCCCGTAGACGTAGATCGTCTCGTCGGACGAATACGAGGCCTGGGGGTCGAGCGTACGCGGGCTTCTTCCCGAAAAGCTTGAAAAAAGCGTGTTGCCCGCGTACTCATCCAGCGCGCGGGGTGCGTTCACGGGCCGCGAGCAGCCCGCAAGGAGTGCGAGCACGGCGGCCGCGGCGCACAAGGCGCGCAGCCGCCCCGCCCAGCGGGCTGCCGATCGTCTGGAAACGTCAACCGTAAACGCCATGAAGACTTGCAAAAGGAGGAAAAAGTGTTGAAAGGCCGCCAAGGGAGAAAAAGAATCCCCGGCAGGGCCGCCCTGAGGGCAGCGGCCGCCGTGCTTGATTTTAGGGAAGTCTTCCCGGAGCTCCGGCCGCAGGCCCGTGCAAAATTTGCGCCTGCAGTGCGCCGTACGGCCGCTCTCCAATATACTTTCGATTCTGCGGCAGTGCGCGCCCGCCCTCTTTTCAGAAAGTCGCGCCCCGGACCGCGTCCAGGCTTCGAGCGCTTCCTCTCATGCGCCCGGACGCTCCGGACGCCGGGCCCTTCGCGGCCCGTCGCTTTTTCGCTTTTGCGGGTGCGGATTCTTTTTTCGCCCCCTTTTTTGCGCCGTCGGAGGCGCTGCACCAAAGCACGGCTCCCCTGACAAACGCCTCCCGGACGACAGTCATGCAAGGTCCTGAAGACAAAATTTTTCGCATTCCCGTCCGCATCTATTGGGAAGACACCGATGCGGGCGGCATCGTCTACCACGCAAACTATCTGCGCTTCATGGAGCGGGCGCGCTCGGAGATGCTGCGCGCGCTCGGCTTTGAGCAAAACAGCATGCGCCTTTCGGGCGGTCCCCTCATCGTCGTCAGCAAGCTTGAGATCGCCTATCGACGGCCGGCAAGACTCGACGATCTGCTGACCGTTGAAACGCGCATCACCTCGCTGCGGCGCGCAAGCATCGTCTTTGACCAGACCATCCGCCGCTCGGGCGAGGTGATTGCAGAGGCGCGCGTGCGCTGCGCAAGCGTCGACCCTGCGCGCGGCGTGCCCGTGGAAATTCCGGCGCCCGTTCGCGAGGCGCTTGAAAGGCGCCTCGCGGACCAGTCATGCGGCTAGCCCCCGGCCGGCGCAGTCCAACCGATTTTTCTGAACTCTCCTAGCGTCTCTTGATTTTTTTCGCTGACATGAACA
Source organism: uncultured Duodenibacillus sp. (assembly GCA_944390745.1). GTDB lineage: Bacteria > Pseudomonadota > Gammaproteobacteria > Burkholderiales > Burkholderiaceae_F > Duodenibacillus. The sequence goes on from CALXQK010000009.1 coordinate 56,868, forward strand.
CCACCGCCGATCTTTCCATCATCACGCTTGTCATGAACGCCTCGATCGTGGTCAAGTGCGTTCTTGCCATCCTCGTGGCCGCCTCGCTTGCCAGCTGGGCGACGATCTTCTCCAAGGGACTCGTCCTCTCGCGGGCCGTCCGCCAGGCTGATGACTTTGAAAAGCGCTTCTGGTCCGGGGCCGATCTTGCCAAGCTCTATGAGACGGCCACCACGCGTCAGGACCGCACCGGCGCCGAGGAGCGCATTTTTGCCGCGGGCATGACGGAATTTCTCAAGCGCACCGGACGCCATGACGACGACGCCCTTTCCGGCGTGCGCCGCAGCATGAGCGCGTCATTTCAGCGCGAGCTCGACGATCTCGAGCGCGGTCTGCCGATGCTGGCCTCCATCGGATCGGTCTCGCCCTACATCGGCCTTTTCGGCACGGTCTGGGGCATCATGAACGCCTTCACCGGCCTGTCCAGCCTTGAGAACGTCTCGCTTGCCGTTGTGGCCCCGGGCATTGCCGAGGCGCTCGTTGCCACCGCCATCGGTCTTTTCGCAGCCATTCCGGCCACCGCCGCCTACAACTACTTTGCCAACCGCCTCGAGCGCATCAGCAACCGCTTTGACAGCTTCAGCGAGGAATTCCTCAACATCCTCGCCCGCCAGCGCTAGTCCTCTGCACAGGGAGTCAACGCTATGGGACTGCGTCAATCCAACCGCGGCCGCCGCCGCATGATGAGCGACATGAACGTCGTGCCCTACATCGACGTCATGCTCGTGCTCGTGGTGATCCTGATGGTGGCCGCGCCGTTCGTGAACCCGTCGGTCGTCAACCTGCCCTCGGTGCACAAGGCCGGCAAGGAGCCGCCGGAGAACGTGCAGATCGTGGTGCACGCCGACAGCCGCATTTCAATCAAGACCAAGGACGGACTTCGCCCGGTGGACTTCGCCACGCTCGTCAACAACGTGCGTGCGGCGCAGGCCGGTCTTGCCACCCCCGTGGTCATCGCCGCCGACAAGGACGTGCGCTACGAGCAGGTCGTCAACGTGATGAAGACGCTGCAGGAGGCGAAGATCGAACGCGTGGGTCTGGCGCTTCAAATCGAAGCCGCGCGGCGCTGATGCAGGGGATCCGCACTCATGACCGACCCCCGTCGAGAGCACATCAGCAATCAGAAGGGCTACGACCTGCCCCTCGGCTTCATCGCGGCCGTCGCCGTGCACGCCCTGCTGTTTGTCGGAATTACCGTCGTCTTTCAGTGGCGCACGGAGCCCGAGACGTTCTACGCAGAGCTCTGGTCGCCTGAGGACGCCTCGGGCGAAAGCATTGACGGCACCGCAAGCGAGCTGCCCGAGCCTGAGCAGGAGTCCCAGGCGCCGCAGGAGACCAAGCCCGAACCGGAGCCTGAACCAGAGCCCGAGCCCGCGCCTGAACCCGCTCCGCCCGAACCCTCGCCCGAGGAGCTTGCCCGCACCCAGGCCGAGCAGGAACGCCTCGCCGAGGAGGCTCGCCAGGCCGAGGAAGCCCGAAAGGCTGAGGAGGCTCGTCAGGCTGAAGAAGCCCGAAAGGCCGAGGAGGCCCGTCTGGCTGAAGAGGCCCGAAAGGCCGAGGAGGCCCGTCTGGCTGAAGAAGCCCGCAAGGCCGAGGAAGCCCGCATTGCCGAAGAAAAGCGCAAGGCCGAGGAAGCCCGTATTGCCGAGGAAAAGCGCAAGGCTGAGGAAGCTCGAAAGGCTGAGGAGGCCCGTCAGAAGCGCCTGGCAGAGCAGCGCCGCGCCGAACAGCGCCGCATCGCCGAGCAGCTGCGCCGCGAGGAACTCGCGCGCATCACCGGCGCGCCCCAGGCGCAGGCCAACCGCGCCGGAAAGACCACCGGCTCGCCTGAAACGCGTCGGCGCAACGTCACCGGCACGGCCTCGGTGCACTTTGCCGCCTCAGTCATCAACTGCATCCGTCCGCACATCATCTATACGGTGCCCGCGGGCGTGCAGCGCGGACAGCACCAGGCGGTCTATTCGCTTCGTCTGCTGCCGAACGGCGAGCATGCCTCATCGCCGAAGCAGATCCAGAGCTCGGGGCTTGCGGCCTACGACCAGGCCGTCGAGCGCGCCATCCTCAAGTGCGATCCGGTGCCGCGCCCGGCAGACATGAGTCCCTCGGAGATGCCTCGCGAACTAAGGCTCACCTTCGATCCGGTTGAGGACAACAACAATAAGTAGACGCTCTCAGGACGCATGCAGGAACGCCGCGGGCGCGCACTCCGGTCGGATCGGAGTCAGCGCCGGCGGCGTTTCTGCATTTTCCAGGGGCTTTCGCCTCAGGGACTGGGAACGCTGTCGACGACTTCCAGCCAGCGCCGGAGCCCCTCTGCATCCCTGGAAAGCTCCCTGAGGTCGTCGATGCGCACGAAGTCCTCGTCTCCGCCGGCAAGCCTGACCGTCTTCGAGCGGGGAACCTCGACGCCGAACGTCTTCCTGAGTCCCTCGGCCTCGGCGTAGCGCACGCCGTCCTTCTGCACAAGCCTCGCCGCCGCGTCGCCGGCTGCGATGTCGTCGTCGATCTCCACGAGCGCCGGGTCGCGGCGGGTCTTGAGCCAGACCCACAGCAAGGGCCAGGCGGCAAACATCAGCCAGAAGGGGGCGGTGAAGATCCAGGCAAAGACGCCGCTGCCGCCCTCGGTGTCCTCAAATAGAAAAATCGACCCAAAAATGCCCCAGGCAAGCCATGCCAGCCAGGCCGTGCGCGACTTTGAGCGGCTCAGCTTCTGTTTGCGGCGCGTCATGATGCCCCTCCCCCGATGTCTGCCCTTTTGTCTGTTCTGCCAAAGCGCACGCCTGCCTGCGCCAGCCTGCGGGCACGCAGCTGACCGCAGCCGCCTTCAATATCCTGCGCGGCGCTCTCGCGGATGGTGGCGACGATTCTGCGCCGCCGAAGAATCGTGATGAGATCCTCCATGTGCTGCCGCGCGGGCCGCGCGTAGGGCGAGCCCTCAACGGGGTTGACCGCAATGAAGTTCACCATGGCCAGCCGCCCCTCAAGAAGCTCGGCAAGCCGCTCGACCTCCGCCTCGGAATCATTGACGCCCGCCATCAGCGTCCATTCAATCTGCGCCGGGTACTTGCTCATGGCCGCATACTCCGTCGTCTGCCGCAGGAGCTCCTCAACGCTGATGGGCCGCGCGTTGGGCAAAAGCGTCCTTCGCTTTTGATTGTCGGTGGTGTGCAGCGACAGCGCCAGAGCCGGCTTGACGCGCGCCGTGCGCAGCGCCTCAAAAAGCCGCTCGTCGCCCACCGTGGAGACCACAAGCTGCTTGTGCTGAAACTGTCCGACGTCAGCGAGAAACTCCACGGCCTGCATCACCGCCCGCAGATTGTGGCTCGGCTCCCCCATGCCCATGAAGACCACCTTCTTCAGGCCGGGGCGCACGCGGCGCGCGGCGACGACCTGGGCGACGATCTCGGCGCTTGAAAGCTGCCGCACCAGACCGCCGCGTCCGGTCATGCAGAACACGCACCCGACCGCGCAGCCGACCTGCGTGGAAACGCAGACCGCATCGCGCGGCAGCAGCACGGCCTCGACGCACTCGCCGTCGGCAAGGTGCACGAGCAGCTTGCCGGAATCGGCCTGGCGGCTTTCCTGGTGCTCAAAGCGCACCAGCGACTCCAGACGCGCACGGATGTGCGCGAGCTGCGCCTGCAGCTGCGCCGGGTAGTTCCAGCTTTGGGGCGGCACCCAGCCGCCCGTTCCAAACCACGCGCGCCAGATGCGGCGCACATGCTCGGGCTTGGCTCCGAGCGCAGTGAACTCCTCGACAAAATCGCTGATATCGGGCTCGCGCGCCATGAAAAAACTGCCTGAAAAAAGGGAATGTGAGGAAAAAATTAGAAAAATGAGACGGCCTGAGCAGGGAAAATGCCCGCGATTCAAAGCTCATGCGCACTTTATACTAAAGGCCTGCCTTGAGCCGGTTCACCCCTGGACGCGGCTTGAAGCAGAGCAGCCCCCAGGCATCGCGCCGCACCGTACGGCGGCCGGTCACAACAAAAAAAGGGCGCCGCCCCTGGATTTTCCAAAAAGCCGGCGGCCTCAGCGCCTGCAGTCCCCGTCAGAGACTGCGCCCCTGCTGAGGCTGCGCCTTCTTGAAACCCTGCGTCAAAAAGACGCGTCCCGCCCCGAGCGCGGGAGTTGTCTTTTGTTGAATCCGCGGCGCCTCTACAATCCAAGGACTCTGAATTCATGCAACAGACTGCCAGCAAAACCCGCTACATCCCCATTGGGCTGATGCTGTTTGCGCTCTTTTTCGGCGCGGGCAACCTGATCTTTCCTGCCTCCATGGGGCAAAACGCCGGCGCCAACGTCTGGTGGGCCGTCCTGGGCTTCTGCGTCACCGGCGTGGGCCTGCCGCTTCTGGCGGTGATGGCCGTTGCGCACTCCGGCAGCCGCAGTCTGGAACCCATCGCCTCGCGCGTGCACCCCTGGTTCGGCGTCTTCTACACCGTCATCTGCTACATGGCCATCGGTCCGTGCTTTGCCATTCCCCGCACGGGCACCGTTGCCTTTGAAATCGCCGTCAATCCCTTCCTTCCCGCAGGGGCCGACGCCTCGGCGCTTCCCATCGCGCTTGCGGTCTTCTTTGCCGTCGCGCTCTGGTTTGCGGTCTCGCCCTCCAAGCTCGTCGACCGCATCGGCAAGGGCCTGACGCCGGCGCTTGTGCTCACGCTGGTGGTTTTCATCGTCCAGTCCTACATCTCGCCCATGGGCGAGATGCCGCCCGCGGGCGAGGCCTACTCAACGCCCGGCAAGGCCGTCATCCAAGGCATTCTGGACGGCTACAACACGCTCGACGCCATTGCCGCGCTCATCTTCGCCTCGCTTGTGATCGTCGCCGTCAACGACAACGGCATCACCGAGCCCTCAAAGGTTTCGGGCGAAGTCTTCAAGTCCGGCCTCATTGCCGGCGTTCTGCTTGCGCTCATCTACATCTTCATCGCCAAGGTGGGCGCCGAGAGCGTGGCCGCCATCGGCATGAAGGACACGGGCGCTCCGATTCTTTCTGAAAGCGCCAAGATCTTCTTCGGCCAGGAGGGCGCGCTGCTTCTGGCGGCGATGGTGATCCTCGCATGCCTGACGACCGCCATCGGTCTGATCAGCTGCACGGCCTCGTACTTCCACGGACTCACCGGGAAGTTCTCGTACCGCGTCTGGGCGGTGATCTTCACGGTGGTGAGCTACCTGATCGGTCTCTTCGGCCTGAAGACCATCATCGTCTCGACCATCCCGGTGCTGATGTTCCTCTACCCGCTGTGCGTGGCGCTCGTGCTGCTGGTGTTCCTGCACAAGTCCTTCGGCGGCAGCCGCTGCGTCTACGCCTGGACGATCGGCCTGACGTTCATCATGGCAGCCATCAACGGCCTGGAGACGGCCAAGCTCTCCTCGCCCGCGCTCGAAGCCTTCCTCAAGAGCTGGGTGCCGCTGCACGGCTACGGTCTGGGCTGGATCTCGTTTGCCGTCGCTGGCTTTGTGATCGGCATGGCGCAAAAAGCGCTCACGGGCTCCCGCGCACAGGCTTCCTGACAGAGCCGCCCGGCCTGCCGGGACAAAAAAAGGAGGCGCTGCCCTGGCCGTCGCAGACGGCTGGCGCAGCGGCCTCCTTTTTTTTCTATCCCTTCCCGGCTCCCGGACGGTCCTTTGCGGCGCTCCTAGCCGATGCCGAGCTCCTGAATCTTTCGCGTGAGCGTGTTGCGCCCGACGCCGAGCTTTTGGGCGGCCTCCACCTTGCGGCCGTGCGTGAATTCAAGCGCCGCCTTGTAGAGCACGGACTCAAACTCGTGCGACATCGCCTCCATCAGCCCGGGCTCGCCTGCGCCGAGCCGCTTCATGGCGCTTTCGCGCAGCAGCTCGGTCCAGACAAAGCACGAGGAAGGCGCCGGATAGGCGGCGCCGCCGTCCTCGACGCGTCCTGCCGCGGCGCGAAATTCGTAGGGCAGATCGTCGACGTGAATCATCTGCGCGGGCGCCATGACGGTGAGCCAGTTGCAGAGGTTCTCAAGCTGGCGCACATTGCCCGGAAACGGAAAGCGCCGAATGAAGTCGAGCGCCTCGGGCGTGAGCTTCTTTCTTTCGGTCTGCAGGCTGCGCGCGGCGTTGGCCAGAAAATACTCGGCAAGCGACTCGACATCCTCGGGGCGCTCGCGCAGCGGCGGCAGCCGAAGCCGGATGACGTTGAGCCGGTGGTACAGATCCTCGCGAAAGAGCCCCTCCTTGACGCGCTCCTCGAGATTTTGATTGGTGGCGGCAATGACGCGCACGTCGGCGCGAATCGACTGCCGGCCCCCCACGCGGTAGAAGCACCCGTCGCTCAGGACGCGCAGCAGGCGCGTCTGCAGGTCCATGGGCATGTCGCCGATCTCGTCGAGAAAAAGCGTTCCGCCCTTGGCCTGCTCAAATCGTCCGTACTGCATCTGGCTTGCACCGGTGAAGGCGCCGCGCTCGTGGCCGAAGAGCTCGCTTTCGAGCAGCTCGCGCGGGATGGCCGCCGTGTTGATCGCCACAAAGGGCGCGCTGCGCCGCAGGCTGTGGCGGTGCAGCGCGCGCGCCACCACCTCCTTGCCCGTGCCCGACTCGCCGGTCAAGAGCACGGTGACGTTGCTGTGCGCAAGCCTTCCAATCGCGCGAAACACCTCCTGCATCGCGCGCGAGTGCCCGATGATCTCGGGCTCAGCGACCGATTCGTCCGCGCCCGGCTCGGAGGCCTCCGCGTGCGCCCTGCTCTCCTCGCAGGCGCGCCGCAGCAGCTCAATGGCGCGGTTGATGTCGAAGGGCTTGGCCAGGTACTCATAAGCCCCGCCCTGAAAGGCGCTCACGGCGCTGTCGAGGTCGCTGAAGGCCGTCATGATGATGACGGGCACCTCGGGGTGCTCCTTCTTGACGTGCGCAAGCAGATCGACTCCGCTCATGTCGTGCATGCGGATGTCGCTCAGAAGGACCGCGGGGACCTCGTCCTTGAGCGCCTCGACCACCTCCTGGGCGGACTCGAAGAGCTTGCAGGGCATCTGGGCGCGATTGAGCGCCTTTTCCAGGACCCAGCGGATGGATCGGTCGTCGTCCACCACCCAGATTCTCTTCACTTTCGTCTCCTCATTGATTGGTCTAGAGCGGCTCGCTCAGCGGAAAAAGAAGGCTGAAGTCCGTGCGGCCGGGCTGGCTGTCGACCTCGATGCTGCCGCCGTGCTGCTCGACATAGGTCTGCACGATCGACAGTCCGAGACCGGTGCCCCCGTCGCGCCCCGTCACGAGCGGGTAGAAGATCTTCTCGCGAATCGACTCGTCGATTCCCGGACCGTTGTCGATGACGTGCACGTTGAGCGCAAGCCGATAGCGCTTTCTCTGGATCACGCACTGGCGCGCCACGCGCGTGCGCAGCAGCACCTCGGCGCGCTCCTCGAGCATCAGGCGGCTGGTGGCCTGTGCGGCGTTGCGCATCAGGTTGAGGAAAATCTGCACGAGCTGCTCCCGATCGCCCTTGACGGGCGGCACCGAGACGTCGTAGTCGCGCACGATCCGCAGCCCCTGCGGGAACTCCGCGAGCACCAGGTTGCGCACGCGCTCGAGCACCTCGTGCAGGTTCACCTCGTCGACGCGCCGCTCCCTGCGGTAGGGAATGAGCAGCCGGTCGACCAGAGCCTGCAGACGGTCGGCCTCGGAAATGATGACCTCGGTGTATTCTCGCTGCTCGGGCGTGGAGAGCTCGCCCTCGAGCAGCTGCGCCGCCCCGCGGATGCCGCCCAGGGGATTCTTCACCTCATGGGCGAGGTTTCTCAAAAGCGCGCGGGTGGCGTCGCTCAGCCCCGCCTCCTGCTCCTGGCGCGCGAGCTTCATAGCCTTCTCCACCTCGGCGATCTCAAGCAGCATCAGCGCGTCGCTGCCTGCAATCTGGGAAATGCTCACGTGCACGGGCTCGGGATCGGCCAGCGGCCGGCGCAGCTCGGCCACGGCGCTGTAGGGCGCGTACTTGGCGTCCTTCTGGGAAAACTTCACCACCCAGTCGCGCACCTGCGGCAAAAACAGTCCGACATCGCTGCCCTTGAGATTTCGCCTCGAGCAGCCCATGAGCACCTCGGCGGCGCTGTTGCACCAGCACACCCGCGCAAAGCGGTCGATCACGATGACGCTCGTGGTGAGCAGGTCGGCGGCCGTCTGCAGGTGGGCGTAGAAGTTGGGCGTGGCTGTTCGGGGCATGGCGCAAAAAGCAGGGGGTGATACTTTCTTCCCGAAAAAACAGGGACAAAAGCCCTGCACGGCTGCAGCAGCTGCAGCCGCCCGCATCCGGAATCGGACTGTCTCGGGGTCTGGTCAGACGCAGGGCCCTTGATGAGGGCGGCGAGACGCCGCCCGCGCAGTGAAGTCCCCGGACGGGCGCTCGCGCCCCCGCCCGGAAACTCCGCGGCAGGCATCAGCCCGCGAAGTACATCTCGTACTCAACCGGATGCACGGCACAGCGGTAGCGCGAGACCTCCTGCTCCTTGAGCGCGAGGTAGCCGTCGATCAGATCGTCGCTGAACACGCCGCCGCGGGTGAGGAACTCACGGTCCTTGTCGAGGTACTCGAGCGCCTGGGAGAGCTCTGCGCACACCGTCGGGATCTTGGCGTTTTCCTCGGGCGGCAGGTCGTAGAGGTTCTTGTCGGCCGGATCGCCCGGATGGATCTTGTTCTGAATGCCGTCAAGACCGGCCATGAGCATCGCCGAGAAGGCGAGGTACGGATTGGCCATCGGATCGGGGAAGCGCACCTCGACGCGGCGGGCCTTCGGGCTCGAGACGTGCGGAATGCGCAGCGAGGCCGAGCGGTTGCGCGACGAGTAGGCAAGCTTCACCGGAGCCTCAAACCCGGGCACCAGGCGCTTGTAGGAGTTGGTGGTCGGGTTGGTGATGGCGTTGAGCGCGCGGGCGTGCTTGATGATGCCGCCGATGTAGTAGAGCGCAAGCTCCGAGAGGCCGGCGTAGCCGTTGCCGGCAAAGAGGTTCTCGCCGTCCTTCCAGATCGACTGGTGCACGTGCATGCCCGAGCCGTTGTCGCCGAACATGGGCTTGGGCATGAAGGTGGCGGTCTTGCCGTAGGCCGCGGCCACGTTCCAGACCGTGTACTTCAAGATCTGCAGCCAGTCGGCGCGCTGCACGAGCGTCGAGAAGCGCGTGCCGATCTCGCACTGGCCGGCGGCGCCCACCTCGTGATGGTGCACCTCGCAGGGGACGCCCTGCTGCTCGAGCAGCGTGACCATCTCGGCGCGGATTTCCGTGAGGCTGTCGACGGGCGGAACCGGGAAGTAGCCTCCCTTGTAGGGGGCGCGGTGGCCGAGGTTGCCGCCTTCGTATTCAATGCGGCTCGACCAGGGGCCTTCCTCGGAGAAGATCTTGAAGAAGGTGTAGTTTGGATCGTTGGCGTAGGTGACGCCGTCGAAGATGAAGAACTCGGGCTCCGGACCGAAGAAGGCCTGGTCGCCGATGCCGGTCGACTTCAGATAGGCCTCGGCGCGGCGCGCCAGCGAGCGCGGGTCGCGGCTGTAGCCCTTGCCCGTGTCAGGCTCGAGCACGTCGCAGGTGAGCACGAGCGTGTTCTGCTCGCGGAACGGATCCATGTGCGCGGTCTCGGGGTCCGGCATGAGGATCATGTCGCTTGCCTCAATGCCCTTCCAGCCGGCCATGGACGAGCCGTCAAAGGGCTGGCCTTCTTCGAACGTGTCCTCGGTGAGCTGATGCGCGGGCACCGACAGGTGCTGCTCGCGGCCGCGGGTATCGGTCAGACGATAGTCGACAAACTTGACATCATTGTCCTTGACCATTTGCAATACGTCTGCAGGCGACGTCATGATGGATTCTCCTTGAGCCAGTCGTAAGAGGAATGGTCCGGGCCTGCTCGTGCGCATCCGCAGCGAGCTGCAGCCGGGCCGAAATGCTTGCATCGTTTAATAAGCAATTCCCGTGCCAGTTGATGAAACGCGGTTCCTGGACTGCGCGCGCGGGATCTTGCACAAACTTGGCACCCGTATTTTAGGCTGAGATGCACTATTTCAGTGCATTTCGCACCAAGTCCGGGCATTGCGCCCGCCGCCGTCCCCGCCCGCTCACGGCATCTGCGGCGGGCATCTCCAAGGCCGGCGGCTCCCGCCCCCGGGCCGCGGATGCGCCCCCTGTTGCAATTCGTCGGCTGCGGCATTGGCAAAGCCGCCTTCAGGCACTAAAATGTGCTTCCTTTCGAAGATTTGGGGGTGTTCCGGATTCGACGGGGTGCAGGACGCCGTCCGGTGCATGTCGAGGTCTAGTTTCCTCGTAAAACCGCTAGAAACAAATAAACGCCAACAACAAGCGTTTCGCTCTCGCCGCTTAATGCCGCGAGCGATGCACCAGGCGGTCTCTGGCCTGGGCCGGGTCAAACCGGCGGCATCGTCATCTCACAGAGTCTAGGTTCAGCCGGCGTCGCGACGGCTGATCCGAAATCAAGCGACTGGCTGACAGCCGGCCCGTTCATTGGCAGAGCTGTCGGCGAGATCTCAAAGTCAGTGAACTAAGCATGTAGATCCAACGGAAAAATCACTTCGGACGCGGGTTCAATTCCCGCCACCTCCACCAGAATTCAATCCCGGACAGTCTCAGGACGTCCGGGATTTCCTTTTATATCAAGCATTTACGCGGTTTTTGCGTCTCTGGACGTCCAAGACCATCCATGAACATCTGCGATTTTATGATGTATGCTATGATGGATATACAGAGTTATATAATTATGTAACATTTTATCCATCATAAAATCAGGAGGTGCCGGTGCCAAAAATCGCGAAAGAACTGACAGTGCTTGAAATCAAGCGGCTGGGACAAGGAACGTTTGCCATCGGGG
>CALXQK010000010.1 GCA_944390745.1 uncultured Duodenibacillus sp.
CTGTGGTGAGAGCCATGAGAGTTCGAGTCTCTCCGACCGCACCAGGTGCTGGGGTATCGCCAAGTCCGGTTAAGGCAGCGGATTCTGAATCCGCCATTCGTAGGTTCGAATCCTACTACCCCTGCCACGCACCTTGAGGATTTCAGAGCAAAAGGGTCGAGACCGATGAGGTCGTCGGCCTTTTTTGTTGCCCGCAGACCGCCCGTCCACTCCACATCCGACGCGGGCGGTTTTTTTGTCTTCAGCTCATGAAAAAGGCGCCCTGTGCGGCACGGGTTGTGCGCGCGGCAGGGCGCCTTTTCTGTCCCTGGGCAGGGCTCTAGAAGGTCAGGTTGCCGAACCAGGTGATGACGAGCGCGTTGATCAGGTCGATGAGGAACGCGCCCACAATGCCCACGATGAGCCAGGACTGCGGGTTGGGACCGTACTTCTCGCTCAGGGCCTGCATGTTGGCCAGGCCGTTGGCCGTGGAGCCCATGGAAAAGCCGATGCCGCCCACGGTGAGCATCACCGTCGTGTAGGTGCGGCCGAACGGCAGGAAGAGAACGAGCCAGGCGTACAGCAGCATGCAGATTGTCTGGCAGATGAGAATGATGATGAGCGGCAGGGCCAGGTGCACGAGCGTGTGCAGCTTGAGCGAGTTGATCGCCATCGTCACAAAGAGCGCCAGGCTGATGTCGGCCACGGCGTTGAGACCGACGCGGTCGATCTCAAGTTTGCCCGTGAAGTCGGCGATGTTGCGCACGACGGCAGCCACGATCATCGAGCCGATGTAGGCCGGCAGCGTGATGAAGGCCCCGAGAAAGTCGCTCACGATCGTGCCGAGGGCCATGCAGACGGCAATCATGCCGCCCGCCTTGAAGAGCTGCTCGGTGAAGTTCGGGTGCTCGGCCGAGTGCTCGTCGACAATGTCGGTCTTGACTTCGTCGGGCACCTTGAGCTCGGCGTTCATGTCCGGATCCGTCAGCGGCGTCTTGATCTTGTAGCGGCGGATGAGCCACTCGCCGAAGGGGCCGCCGATGGTGAGCGCGGCCACCATGCCGAAGGTGGCCGCGGTCACGGCCACGACCGTGCCGCCGGAAATCCCGTAGAGCTCCTCGAAATACGGACCGAAGGCAGCCGACGTGCCGAGACCGCCCATCATCGAGACCGAGCCCGCGAGGATGCCGTAGTGAAAGTCAAAGTCAAGCAGCTGCGTGACGGCGATGCCGATGCCGTTTTGCACAAAGCACAGCGCCGTGACCGCGGCAAGAAAGGCCACGAGCAGCTTGCCGCCCTGCTTGATGAGCTTGAGGCTGGCCATCATGCCGATGGTGGTGAAGAAGGCGAGCATCAGCATGCTTTGCAGCTTGCCGTCGAAATTGACCTGCAGAATGCCGTTGGCCTCGAGCACCGAAAGCACGAAGGCAAGGGGCATGCCGCCGACCACGGGACTGGGAACGGAAAACCGCTCAAGCACGCGGATTCTTTTCTTGAGCCAGGAGCCGCCGTAGTAGGCAAGTACGGCGAGGGCGAGGGCCTGCACCATGTCGATGTTGATGGTGAGGGCGGCTGCTGCAGCGGGTTCTGTCACGGGTACTTCTCCGAAGGGTGAATCTTGTTGTTTTGTTTTTTCGCAGACGTCGTCCGAGGGAGGCGTCCGCACCCCGCTCCCCGGGCTCCTCGGGAGGGCTCGTGGTGCAAGGAAGGGAATCTATTATTTTCAAGGACTTCGCGAAAGTTTGCAAGGAACTGCCCATTTGCCTTCCTGCGCTGCATCCGCGCGGCCCGCGCCCGCCGGGCGCGAGGCGTAAACTCGCACGAGGCGGCAAGGCTGCGCCTGAAGGGGGCCTGGCGGCCGATCCGACGTTTTTCATTTCACTGGCTAGAAAATGCTGCACTTTGACACCGACTACATGCGCGGCGCGCACCCCGAAGTGATGCGCAGGCTGCAGGAAACCAACCTTGACCAGACGACGGGCTACGGCACGGATCCCCATACGGCGCACGCGCGCGAACTGATTCTGCAGGCCTGCGGTCTTCAGCAGGGAGCGGTGTACTTTCTTGCGGGCGGCACCCAGACCAACGCCACCGTGATCGACAGCGTGCTCGCGCGCCATGAGGGCGTGATCGGCGCCGAGACCGCGCACATCAACGTGCACGAGGCCGGGGCCGTTGAAGCTACCGGACACAAGGTGATCGCGCTGCCCGCGCACAACGGCAAGATTGATCCCGCAGAGCTTGAGGCCTGGCTTGAGAGCTTCTTTGCCGACGGCACCTACGAGCACATGGTGATTCCGGGCATGGTCTACATCTCGCAGCCCACGGAGCTCGGCACGCTCTACAGCCTCGGGGAGCTCGAGGCAATCAGCCGCATCTGCCGCAGCCGCGGCATCGTGCTTTATGCCGACGGCGCGCGCCTTGGATACGGGCTTGCCTCGGAGGCCTGCGACGCGACGCTCGAGGACCTTGCGCGTCTTGCGGACGTCTTTTACATCGGCGGCACCAAGGTGGGGGCGCTCTTTGGCGAGGCCGTGGTCGTCACGCGCCCGGAGCTTTTTGCCCATGCCGTCACCAACATCAAGCGCCGCGGCGCGCTGATGGCCAAGGGGCGTCTGCTCGGCGTGCAGTTTGAGACGCTCTTTACCGACGGGCTTTATCTGGAGCTCGCGGCCAACGCCGTCGACAAGGCCATGCAGATCAAGCGCATCTTCACCGAGGCGGGCTATGCGCTAGCCATCGACTCGCCCACCAACCAGCAGTTCTTCGTGCTTCCCAACGCCGTGATGGACCGGCTGCACGAGCACGCCACCTTCGAGCTCTGGGGGCCGCGCGGGCCGAAGGAGACGATGGTGCGCTTCGTGACGGACTGGGCGACGAGCCAGGCCGATGTCGACGAACTTGCCAGGCTCGTCGAACTTGCGGCGCAGCCCTGACAAACGATTCCCCGGGGCTGGGTAATACCTCAAGAGGATGGCTTCGGGGCCGGCCCTTGTGCGGCCCCGGGCTCATCCGGACCGCCGGGTGATCTTGACAAATTCCTGCGAACATTGGACACTCTGCAGAATCTTTTTTCTCTGGGCGCCCGCGGCCGCAGCCGGGGGCTGCGGCGTCTTTGACGCCCCGGGCAGGGCCGGCTGCAGGGCTTTTGCGGCAGCACAAAAATAAACGAGCGCGCATTTTTTTCAGCCAAAAGACCAGGGCTTTTGGGACATGCGCGGACTTGCGCCGGCTTGCCGACGAATTTTTCGGGCCTTCACGTCCGGCGCAGGACGCCCTGAGCGGCCCCTCGCACCGGCCAGACGCCCTCCATGCATTTGACAACATGCTCGAACTCAAGCACATCACCAAGTCCTTTGACACCGATGCGGGCCGCGTGACGGCCGTCGACGACGTATCGCTTGCCATCAGGCAGGGCGAGATCTTCGGCATCATCGGCTTTTCGGGGGCGGGAAAGTCCACGCTTGTGCGCTGCATCAACCTGCTCGAGCGTCCCACTCAGGGCGAGGTGGTCATCGACGGCACGGATCTCACCAAGCTCTCCGACAGCGACCTGCGCGCGGTGCGCCGCCGCATCGGCATGATCTTTCAGCACTTCAACCTCATGCCGAGCCGCACGGTGTTCGACAACATTGCGCTTGCGCTGCGCCATTCCGACCTGGACAAGGCCGCGCGCGCCGAAAAGATCCGCTCGCTTCTCGAGCTCGTGGGGCTCTCGGACAAGAGCTCGGCCTATCCCGCGCAGCTCTCGGGCGGGCAGAAGCAGCGCGTGGCCATTGCGCGCGCGCTTGCCAACGATCCCAAGGTGCTCTTGTGCGACGAGGCCACAAGCGCCCTCGATCCCCAGACCACGCACTCGATTCTGAAGCTGCTGCGCGAGGTCAATGAAAAGCTGCGCCTGACGATTGTGGTCATCACCCACCAGATGGGCGTCATCAAGGAGATCTGCGACCGGGTGGCGGTGATGAAGAAGGGCCGCATCGTCGAGGAGGGCTCGATCGTGGAGATCTTCGCCCACCCGAAGGATCCGCTCACGCGCGACTTCATCAACACGGCCAACAACGTCAAGAAGTTTCTCGAGGTGGTCAACAGCGGCGAACTCAAGCGCGAGCTCAAGGGCGGCGAAAGGATTCTGCTTCTGACCTATCTCGGACAGTCCGCCGGCGAGCCGATGGTGGTGGCGCTCTATGAGCGCTTCGGCGTCAAGGCCAACATCATCTTCGGCAACATCGACTTCATTCGCGGCTCGGCGCTCGGAAAACTCGGCGTCGTGCTCTCGGGCGAGCCCGAGGCGGTCGCCGCCTCCGTGGACTATCTCAAGACCAACGGCGTCACCGTCGAGGAGCTTTAAATGGATTTCATCTACACCCTGATGCCCAATCTCGAGCGCCTGAGCGGGGAGCTCATTGAATGCATCGGACAGACCTTCACCATGCTTGCCGTGTCGGGCACCATCGCCTGGGTGCTCGGCGTGGCCATCGGCGTGCTGCTCGTGGTCTGCCGGCCCGGCGGCATTCTTGAAAACCGCGTGCTCTTTACCATTCTCGACCGGGGCATCGACATCATCCGCTCGATTCCCTTCATCATTCTCATTGTGCTGCTCATTCCGGTGAGCCGCTTTCTGGTCGGCACGGGCTCGGGCGTGACGGGCTCCTTTGTGGCGCTTGTGGCGGGCACGGTTCCGTTTTTCGCGCGCCAGATCGAGTCCGTGCTCTCGGACATCGACCACGGCCTCATCGAGGCAAGCCAGGCGATGGGCTTTTCGCCGCGCGAGATCATCTTCAGCGTCTATCTCAAGGAAAGTATTCCGGGCATCACGCGCGTGACCATGATCACCTTCGTGAGCCTGGTGGGCATCACCGCCATTGCCGGGGCCATCGGTGCGGGCGGACTCGGCGACTTCGCCATCCGCTACGGCTATCAGATGGGATACCGCGACATGATCTGGCTGACGGTCATCATCATCCTGGCCATCATCAGCGTGTTCCAGTTCTTCGGCAACATCATCGTTCGCCGCTCGACGCACTAGGACAGGGCAGGGCGGCGCGGCGCTCCGGTTTCATTTACTGTTTGTGAGGATTCATCATCATGCGTTTGCTTCAATCTGGATTTAAGAAGGCCGCCTGCGGCGCTGCGGCTGTCGCCGTCTGCGCGCTCGCGCTCACCGGCTGCGGCAATGATCAGAAGGAGGCCGCGGCCTCGGGCATCACCGTGGTCAAGGTGGGCGTCGTGGGCGACTACAACGCGCAGTGGGACACGGTCAACAAGCTCCTTGAAAAGGACAAGATCCAGGTGAAGCTTGTGAAGTTCTCCGACTACGCCACGCCCAACCGCGCCCTGGCCGACGGCGAGATTGACCTCAACGCCTTCCAGCACAAGGCCTTCCTTGCCAATGACATCGCCCGCAACGGCTACAAGATCGAGGCGATCGGCGATACGCTCATCACCCCCTTGCGCGTCTTCAACAACAAGGAAAAGCTCAAGTCCATGAAGGACGTCAAGGACGGCGACATCTTCGCCATCCCGAGCGACCTGACCAACGGCGGCCGCGCCCTGAAGGTCCTCGAGTCCGCCGGCCTCATCGTCTGCGATCCGGCCAAGGGCTACGTCCCCACCAAGACCGACATCACCAAGTACAACGTCAAGATCGAGATTCGCGAGGCCGAGTCGGGCGTGCTCTACAACATCCTGCCCGACGTGTCGGCCGCGCTCATCAACGGCGGCAACGCCTACACCGCGGGCCTTGACCCGGCCAAGGACTCGATCTACACCGAGGACATCAATGCCGCGACCAATCCCAACGTGGGACAGCTCTACAACGTGATCGTCGCCCGCAGCAAGGACAAGGACAACCCCGCCTACAAGAAGGTGGTCGACGCCTATCACACCTTTGACACCGCCAAGACCCTGATGGACGTCTACAAGGGCGCCTTCACGCCCGTCTGGAAGGGTTCCGAGAAGTACAAGTACGAGTAGCAGCGGCCGCTCCCGGGCACGGTCCCGGGGCGCCGGAACTCTCTGACAAGGCGCCCCGCGCGGGCGCCGGTTTTGTCTTTTGATTGCGGACACCGATCCTATGCTTCACATCGATCCCCAGGTTTTAGAGCTCAAGGACTACATCTTCGGCATGCGGCGCCACTTTCACGCCCATCCCGAGATCAGCCTCAAGGAATACAAGACGAGCGCGCGCATTGAGGCCGAGCTCGACGCGGCGGGCATTGCGCACGAGCGCGTGGGCGAGACGGGCGTGTGCGCGCACATCTACGGCGCACGCCCCGCGCCCGAGGGCCGCAGGCCCCGCATCGTGGTGCTTCGCGCCGACATGGATGCGCTCGGCATGCAGGACCTCAAGAGCTGCGAGTACGCCTCGCAAAACGAGGGCTTCTGCCACGCCTGCGGGCACGACGGACACAGCGCCGCGCTGCTCGGCGCCGCGCGCGTGCTGCAGTCGCGCAGGGCGGACTTCTCGGGCGAGGTGCGTCTCTTTTTCCAGCAGGCCGAGGAAATCGGCCAGGGCGCGCGTCAGTTTGTGGCCGCAGGGCTTTTGAAGGGCGTCGACCGCATCATCGGCGCGCACGTCACCAGCGCCCTGCCCGTCGGACAGGTGGCCGCCATGCCCGGCCCCATCAACGCGAGCTGCGACTATTTCCGCATTGACGTCAAGGGCAAGGGGGCGCATGTCTCCACGCCGCACCGCGGCATTGACGCGCTTTACATCGCCAGCCAGATCGTGGTTGCCCTGCAAAGCATCGTGGCCCGCTCGACCGATCCGATGGAGTCGGTCGTGGTGGGTGTTGGAAAGGCATGGGCGGGCACGCAGTACAACATCGTGGCCGAGGAGGCCGTGCTTGAGGGCACGACGCGCGCCTTCACGCACGAGACGCGTGCGCAGACCAATGCGCGCGTGAAGGCGATCGCCGAGCAGACGGCGGCGCTCTACGGCGCAACGGCGGCCGTCACGATCAAGGACTACTCGATGCCGCTCATCACCGACGCGGGCGTTGCGGCCGAGCTTCGCGCCGTCGCCCAGAGCGTCGTCGGCCCCGAGGGCATTGTCCCCGACTACCCCCGCTCCATGCAGGCCGAGGACTTTGCCGACTATCTGCCGCACTGCCGCGGCGCCTTCATGTACTTCGGCACCCGCAGCGACAAGCCGGGCACCGAGTACTCCAACCACAACGGGCACTTCGACATCGATGAAAACGGACTGCTCGTCTCGTGCAGCATCTTCGTGCACTATGCACTCTTTGTCCTGAACGAGCTCGAAGATTAGTTCGACCTGTCAAACATCCGGCTCTCAAGGCCGACAAGAGCGCCCGTTTTCTACCTCGGGATGCTTCAGGCGCCTTGCCCGAACCGGCGAAGACCCCCGCCGGGCAGGGGCGCACCGGCGACCTGGTCAGGAACATGCGGGCTAAAAGCCCGCCTGGGCCAGATGATCGGCTCCGGCGAGCGCCTCGCGCGCGGCGATGCGCCCGTAGGCCAGGCATTCGGCGACGTTGCTCGAGCCCTGATAGACCGTGCCCCAGAGCGAGCCGAGTTCGCCTGCGGCATAAAGCCCCGCAATGGGGCGTCCGGCGCGATCGAGCACCTCGGCCCTGGCGCTGCGCCGCGGTCCGCCCTGCGTGTTGAGAAGGGCGGGATAAAGGGCAACCGCATAAAAGGGGCCCGTCTCGATGACGTCGGAAAGTCGTCTGGAGCCGAGACCTGCGATCGTCTCCTTCTCGCCTGCCGGGCGCTGCATGCGGCGCCCGAAGTCCGCGTCGCATCCAGCGCGCACAAACCCGTTCCAGCGCGCCACGCTCGCCTCAAGCGCCGCGGCGTCCAGTCCGATGACCGCGGCAAGATCCCTGATCGTTTCAGCCTTCCTGACGATGCCCGCTGCAATCTCGCGGCTGCTGTCGCGCGACCAGGCGTAGCCCTCGATCACCGCGGCGTAGCCGAACCGCTGGTGCGTGATGCCGCCCGACAGCCGCGCCCTTTCGTCAAAGATCGCCCAGCAGGGAATGGCCGGGTAGCAGTGCGCGACGGGATCAAAATGGTTGACGCTGTACAGGCACGCGTGCAGATCGACGTCGGCCTCGTTGGCAAAGCGCCTGGCATTGCGGTCAACCCAGATGAAGCCCGCCATCGAGGGGTGAAACGGAATGGCGCTGCCGAGACCCTCGACGCGCATGCCGAGCGGGCAGGAGTATGCGCGCATGTGCCAGAGCGCGGCATTGACGCTTTGCGCCATGCGCAGACCGTCGCCGGTGTTGGCGGGCGTCCCCAGCGACAGAAGCGGCGCTCCCTGGCAGAAGGCGTCAAGCGACTCGGGGTCGCACTCGTAGCCTCCCGAGGCAAGCACCACGCCGCAGCGCGCGCCGATCAAAAGCCTTCGGCCCGTGCGGTCCCTGGCCTCAACGCCCGTGACCACGGCGGCGCCCTGGGCGTCGTGCACGATGAGCAGCTCCTGGGCGGGCGTCTCGTAGAGCACCTCGACGCCCAGGCGCTCGAGCGCCCCCTTGAGAACGGCAAAGAGATTGACGCCGCCCGTGGCCGGCCCCTTGACGCTGTACTTGGTGATGGTCTCGGCATGGGGAAGCTTCGTGAAGTTGGCGTGCCCCGAGACGACGAGCTCGGCCTCGGGAGCGACGGCCCTGAAGAACTCGCGCGTCTTCACGGCCTCCTCGCAAAAGCGCCGCACCGCCTCGGGATCCATTTCGCTCAGGCCGAGCGCAAACGTCTCTGAAAGGTAGGCATAGGCCTTGTCGGCATCCTCGGGGATGATGAAGTTTCCCGCCGAAACGGCGGTGTTGCCGCCGCCCGAGGCGGTTTTTTCAAGCACGATCACGGAGCGCCCGAGCCGCGCGGCCTCAATGGCTGCGCAGGCTCCGGCGCCGCCCAGACCCACGACGACCAGATCGGCCGTCTTGTCAAGCTTCATGCCGCGCTGCAGCAGCACGGGGCGGGTACCGGCGCGCGGTTCGGCTGCCAAGCCGCCGCCAGACTGATGGTTGGTGCTCATAAAAGACTGCCTCGGGAGGAGATCAGGGGGTGGTTTGTCACACAAAGGCGCAGCCCCGACGGCGCCGGCCTGGCCGCAGGGCTGGCGCCATGCGTGCTGTCTTGGCGCGCTACTGGCGCGCCGAGGGAAGAACAAGTTTTTCGACGTCGACGCGCCTTTGCATCATGCCGTTTTCAATCAGGAACTCCTGATCGGCCGCAAGGCCCTTGATGTCGGCCTCGGTCACGGTGCTGTAGTAGTTTGACCAGCGCGCAAGCGTCTCGGCGTCCTTGGGGCTGATGCCGTGCTCCCTTGCGCCGATTTCAAGAGCCTTGTCCTTGTTGCTGCGGATCCATTCGAGCGCCTTGCGGTGCGTCTCAACCACAAGCTTCAAGGCCTCGGGCTCGTTTTTGGCAAACGACTCGCTGGCGGTGAGCACCAGGTTGACGTTGACGAGTCCCGAGGCGGTGGTGATGGTCTTGCAGCCGGCTTCCTCGGCCTTGATGACGGCGCTTGCCGCAATGAGGGCCGCATCGACGCTTCCGGCCATCAGGGCCGACAGGGCGGGCGCGGGATCCATGGAGACGAATTCAACATCCTTCATGGACAGTCCCTCCTTTTTGAGCGCCGCCGCAAGCAGCTGGTGCAGCACCGTGCCACGGGGACCGGCCACCTTCTTTCCCTCGAGGTCCTTCACCGAGAGGGTTTTTCCCTTCGGACCCACGATGGCGAAGGTGTCGGCCGGGTGCGCCACGCCGTCGGCAATGTAGATGACGGTGCCCGCGCCGTTGGCCATCAGAAGCGAGGCGGTGTTCATCACGGCCGAGACGTCGATGGAGCCCGCGGCCATGGCCTGGGCCTGCTTGGCGCCTGAGGTGATGGTGTGCCAGTTGACGCGCGTGCCGTACTTCTCGAAGGCCTTCTCGAGCATGCGCTGGTCCTTGAGCACCATGTTCTGCAGGTTGAAGGGCGCCTTGACGTAGACGATGTTGAGTTCGTCGGGCATGCCGCCGGTGGCGGCCGCCGCCGGCGCGCAGAGTCCCGCGGCAAGAAGAGCCGCGCAGGCAAGCGAGCTCAAAGTGTGGCGAAGAGTCATGAAAAATTTCTCCTTTGAAAGCAGCGCGCGGGCAGCTCAGGGTCCCTTTCAGGGCACCGGTTGACGGTCTTTTTTTTCGGCGCGTGCGGTTGAAGTACGGTTAAGCAAACGGTTTATGGGTTTTCCTCTGTACGGAAAAAGGCCTCAAGAATGGAGTCGGCAAGCCGCGCAAGCCCGGGCTGCCCGAGGCGGCGCGGATAGGGCGCCGGAACCTGCCAGGTCTGGGTGAAGGCGCCTTCCTCGAGCCGGCAGACGGTGCGCGACAGCAGCACGGCCTCGAGCACGTCGTGGGTGACGAGAATCGTGGTCATCGGCCGTCGTGAGGCGATTTCAATGAATTCGGCCCGAAGCTTCTCCCGGGTGAGGGCGTCCAGGGCGCTGAAGGCCTCGTCAAGAAGCAGGATGTCCGGATGCCGGCACAGCGCCCGGGCCATGCCCACGCGCTGCGCCATGCCGCCCGAAAGCTCCCGGGGCATCTTGTCTGCGGCGGCCGAAAGCCCCACCGTCTCAAGCGTTTCATCGACGAGCGCGCGCTGCTCGGCGGCGGGCTTTCTGCGCACGGCAAGCGCGATGTTTTCCCGGACGGTGAGCCAGGGGAAAAGGCGCGGCTCCTGAAAGACCATCGAAATCACGGGACGGCGGCCGCGGGAGCCGCCCGCCCGGTCGGTGAATGCGATCGATCCCGATTCAGGCGCCTCCAGCCCCGCGATCATGCGCAGCAGCGTCGTCTTCCCGCAGCCGCTGCGCCCGACGATGGCCGTGATCGCCCCGGCCTCAAACTCAAAGCAGAGGTCGCGGGCGGGCGTGACGCCCGCAAAGTGCTTGACCAGGTGCGAGCAGGAAACGGAGAACATCAGTGCGGCGCTCCATCGAGCGGCGTGAGCATGGGGGTCGGCATGGGCCTCGGGCGCCTGTCCGAGGGCGTCAGCAGTCCGAGCAGATGCGAGAGCGCCCAGTCGGCGGCAATGCCCAGAACCGCAATCGTGATGATGCCCGCAAAGACGCAGTCGGTCTTGAGATATTCGCCGGACTCGTTGATGAGGTACCCGAGGCCCGAGGAGGCGGCGATGAGCTCGGCGCCCACCAGCGCACGCCAGCTGTAGCCGAATCCGAGCCTCAGGCCCGTCAGGATGTCGGGCATGGCCGCCGGAAGCATGATGAGCCGAAAGGTCTCCTCGCGGCTGAAGTCAAGCGAGGCGCCGACCTCAAGAAGCCTCGGGTCGACGCTGCGAAAGGCCGTGAGCGTGTTGAGGTAAATCGGAAAGAAGCCCGACAAAAAGACGATGGCGATCTTGGGCGCCTCGCCGATGCCAAGCCACAGAATCAGAAGCGGAATCATCGCCAGGGGCGGCGTCACGCGCAGGCATTCCAGAAGAACGTGCGCGCCCTGCTCGGCGCGGGGGGCCCGGGAAAACCAAAGTCCGAGCGCCACGCCCGAGACGCCCGCCAGGGCAAAGCCAGTGAGCGCGCGGCCGCCCGAGGCGAGCACGTGCGCGGCCAGATCGCCGGACTGCAGGAGCGCCGCAAAGGCCGCAGCCACCGCCGCAGGCGAGGGCAGCAGGATGGCGGGCACGGCGTCCGAGGCGGTCACGGCCGTCCAGAGCGCGAGCAGCACGAGCGGAGAGATTGCGTAAAGGGCGTTTTTTACCTTGAACATTTCACTGGCCCGGTCGGAAGCCGTCCGCGCCCCCTGGGAAGAAACTGCGGGCGGGCGCAAGCCGATGGGGCATCAAGATGCACGCGCCCCAGGGCAGGGGCGGCTTGCAAGGCGGCGTCGGTTCTTGGATTGTATACGCCCGCGTTTTGTCTGCAGTTTTTTTTGCGGTGCGGGCAGGGCGGCGGCGCTCTGCCCGCGCCCGGACCCGGGCGCTAGGCTTCAGGGCGGGACGCGCTGCATCCGGCCGCGGCAAGGCGGTAGCGGCAGTTGAGACAGTGCTCGAAGGCGGGCTGCATGTTCAGACGCGACCAGGGCTCGTCATGCGCGGCCGACCAGCTGCAGATGCTGCGAAGAATCGGAAGAACGGAGAGTCCCTTCTCGGTGAGGCGGTACTCCACCCGGGGCGGAATTTCGTCGTACTGCTCGCGCTCGGCCATGCCGCTGGCGATCAGATCCTTGAGCGTGTTGGCGAGAACAGCATCCGTGATGTTGACCATGTTGCGGCGGATGTCGCTGTAGCGCATCGGGCTTTTTTCAGCCAGAACGCAGATGATGCGGGCCTTCCACTTGCCGCCGAAGATGCTCAGACCGTGTTCCAGCGGGCAATGAACCGGCTGTGCCGTTCGAGAATGCGCCATGGTCTCTCTCTCCTTTGAATGAGCCGGATCGCTGATGCGGCAGGATCGGGCGTCACTTTTTTATAGTCTTTTGAGCATGTTCAGTATACACGTATACCAGTAGGGTTTTGCCCATGAAGAATGCGCCGCCTCCCAAATTTGCCTCATTTGCGCAGGACGGAGAAATTCTTCGCGTGATGTTTCGATAGGGCGCGCATGATGCCTGCGGCGCAGGGAGGATTTTTGCCGCGGGCGACGGCTGATACAATCGGCGCGCCATGGAAAACGTTCTTCTGCACAGCTGCTGCGCGCCGTGTTCGGCCGCCATCATCGAGTGGATGCTTGCGCACGACATCCGCCCGACGCTCTACTACTTCAATCCCAACATCTACCCGCAGGACGAGTACGTCAAGCGCAAGAACGAACTCTCGCGCCACTGCGCGCGCCTTGGGCTGGAGGTGATTGACGGCGACTGGGATCACGAGTCCTGGCGCGAGGCCGTGCGCGGACTTGAGCACGAGCCCGAGCGCGGCGCGCGCTGCCAGACGTGCTTCAACGTGCGCCTTGAGGCGGCTGCGCGCAAGTGTCACGAGCTCGGCCTCGGGCGCTTTGCCACCACGCTTGCTTCAAGCCGCTGGAAGTCGCTTGAGCAGGTCAATGCGGCCGGACGACGGGCGGCCGGCCGCTGGGACGACGTCGAGTTCTGGGAGCGCAACTGGCGCAAGGACGGTCTGCAGGAGCGGCGCGGCGTGCTCCTGAAGACCTACGGCTTTTACAACCAGCACTGGTGCGGGTGCGAGTTCTCCTGGCGCGACACGCTGCTGCGGGATCTGCAGCGCCTGCTCGGGGACGCCCCGAAGAGGGACTGAGCCGCCGGCAGAGCCAGGCGCGCCTCTTCCCTGAAGCCCGAAGGGCGCCGCGGCGCTTCGCTTCATCGGTTCGGGCGGCGGCGGGCTAGTTCCCCTTGCGGATGATCACTCCCGCCAGCGGATGAAAGCGCGCGAGGACGTCGCTGCCCGGCTCAATGACGGAGGTCCCGGGCAGAAACGGCACCGACATGCTGAAGGGGCGTCCGGCGGCGGTTCGCTGCGCCGAGTCCTTCACCAGCACCTCGTACTCGATGCGGTCGCCCTCAAAGAGGCGGTTGACGACGTGCATGCCGAGGACGTTTTCGCCCTGCGTGAGCGAGAGATTCTCCGGGCGCACCACAAGAAGCGCCTTTTCGCCGGGCTGCGGCGGGTTCTCCCGGCCGATGCGGGCGCGCACCTCAAAGCCCTCAAGCGAAAAACGCCCGAGCCCGTCGGAGTCGATCGAGCGCAGCGTTCCCTCAAAGAGGTTGGCCTGGCCGATGAAGTCGGCCACGAAGGCCGTGGCGGGATCCTCATAGAGCTTCATCGGGGTGCCGAGCTGCTCGATGCGGCCGCGCTGCATCACCATGATGCGGTCGGACATCGTGAGCGCCTCCTTCTGGTCGTGCGTGACGTACAGGCACGTGATGCCGAGCGTCTGCTGGATGCGGCGGATCTCCGTGCGCATGTGCAGGCGCAGCTTGGCGTCGAGGTTGGAAAGCGGCTCGTCCATCAAGAGCAGCTTGGGCTCAAGCACAAGCACGCGCGCAAGCGCCACGCGCTGCTGCTCTCCGCCCGAGAGCTGGTTGGGGTAGCGCTTCTCGGCCTGGGTGAGCCCGACCATGGCAAGGGCGTCGCGCACCTTCCTCAGGGCCTCTTCTCCTGTCTGGCGCCGAATCCTCAGGCCGTATCCCACGTTGTCAGCGATCGTCATGTGGGGGAAAAGCGCATAGGACTGAAACACAAACCCGAGGCCGCGCTCATTGGCGGGCAGGGAGGTGATGTCCGCGCCGTCCATCAGGATCCGGCCGCTTGTGGGCGTCTCAAAGCCTGCGATCATGCGCAGCGTCGTCGTCTTGCCGCACCCCGAGGGGCCGAGGAAGGTGAGAAACTCCCCGGGGACGACGTCAAGCGAAACGCGGTTGACGGCGAGGAACTCGACGTCGTCCTTGACGTAGCGGCGGGTGAGGTCTTTCAGGGAAAGCGAAACTGACATTTTTTCCTAGGCTCCGATTCTGCCGCTGGTGCGGCACACGATTCTGGCAATGAGCGTCATTGTGCCCGAGGCGGCAAAGACAAGGCCGATGAGCACGACCGAGAAGGCGCAGGCCTGCGCAAACTGCAGTTCGGTCATGCACTCAAGGATGCGGGTGGTGATGAGCGTCCAGGACACGGACACAAGAAAGATCGTCGCGCTGATGGCCGTCATCGAGTGAATGAAGAGGTACTTCATGCCGGCGAGCACTGCGGGCAGCACAAGCGGCACCGTGATCAGACGGAAGGTCTTCGCCTGGGTGGCGCCCAGGCTCAGGCTGGCCTCCTCAATCGAGGGGTCGATCTGCGTGAGCGCGGCGATCACCGAGCGGATGCCCGCCGAGGAGTAGCGAAACACGTATGCCGCCACCAGAATGGACAGGGTTCCCGTCAGGATGATCGGCTCGTCGTTGAAGGCGATGATGTAGGCGATGCCGAGCACGGTGCCCGGCAGCACGTAGGGCAGCAGCGACACCGTCTCGAGCGTCTTGTAACCGCGCACCTTGAGCCGCGCGGCGGCAAAGCCGATCAGCACCGCCAGCAGTCCGCCGATGGGCGTGCTCACGCAGGCGATGATGAGCGTGTCCTTGATGGCCTGCAGGCCGTGGGTGAAGACATAGCTGTAGTGCTCGAGCGTGAGCGTGTTGTTGATTCCCCAGATCTTCACCAGCGAGCCGCCGAGAATGACCGAGTAGATCGCGGCAATGAACACGATCACGAGCGCGACCACAAGCGCCATCAGGCCCGAGATCACCGCTCCGGGCCCCTTGATGGAGCTGCGGCCGCCCGCCTTGCCGCTCACGGTGACGTAGCTGCGGCGTCCGACCCAGTAGTGCTGGATGGCGTAGACCGCAAGCGCGGGCACCAGCAGCATGAACGAGAGCGCGGCGCCGCTCTTGAAGTCGTACATGCCGGTGATGAGCAGATAGGCCTGCGTGGGCAGCACCGGGAAGGTGTGGCCGCCGAGCACCTGCGGCGTTGCGAAGTCGGCAAGCGAGCAGGAGAACACGAGCAGAAACGCATTGGCAATGCCCGGGGCCGACAGCGGCAGCGTCACGGTGCGGAAAACCTCGCTGCTCGTGGCGCCGAGCGAATACGCGGCGTCCTCCAGATTGGCGTCAATGCGCGACAAGACGGTGGCAATCGTCATGAAGGCCACCGGAAAGAAGGTGAGCGTCTCGGAGATGAACGTTCCCCAGAAGCCGTAGAAGTTGAAGGACTCGATTCCGAGCAGGCGCAGCACCATGCCGTTGGGGCCGAGCAGCAGCGTGAGCGCAATGCTGCTTGTAAAGGGCGGGGAGATCAGCGGCAGAATCGTCACCGCGCCGATGCCCGCTGAAAGCCAGCCGGGCAGATTCATGCGCGTGGTCACGAAGGCAAAGACAAAGCCCAGCAGCGTCCCGGCGGCGCCGACCGAGCAGGCCAGAAGGATGCTGTTGACGGCCGACTGCTGGTCGTACCAGCTCGTCAGAAACGGGCGCAGATTGTCAAGCGTCAGGCCGTTCTCGCCCCAGAAGGTCATGGCAAGAAGGCGGCACAGGGGATAGAGGACGAAGAGCGCGAGCACAAGCCACAGGCCGAGCACGGTCAGGCGCGTGACGGGGTCTCGCTTCGTTGCGAAACTCATGGAGGACATGAACGAAAAAGCCTCGGGCGACGGCGGCTGTCCGGCCGCCGGGAATGGATGAAACGCGGACGCGGCGCGAGGGGACGCGCTCCGGGCTGCAGGCGTGCGTCCCGGGGCGCGGTCGTCTCGCGCTACTTGATCACTTCATTGATCCAGCGCTGCGTGAAGGCCTTTCGGTTGGCGCCCTTCCAGGTCACGTCCACCGAGATCGTGTTGATCTTTGAGAGATCCAGAATCGGGTTGCTCGTCTTGACGTCAGAGCGCGTGGGCACGTAGTTGATCTTGTTGGCGACGATGAACTCGGCAAACTTCCTTGAGGTCGCCCAGTCGACGAACTTCTTGGCCGCGTCCAGGTTTTTTGCGCCCTTGATCACGCCCGTGGCCTCGATGCCGAAGCTCACGCCGTCCTGCGGGTAGCTGATCGTCACGGGATAGCCCTGCTGCGCGATGTCGAGGGCGTCGACGATGTAGAAGATGCCCGAGGCGCACTGTCCGGTTGCCACCGGAAGCGCGCCGCCCGCACCGCTCTTGGTGTAGAGCTGCACGTTGGCGTTGAGCGCCTTCTGGAACTTGAAGGCCTCGTCCTCGCCCATGAGCTTGACAAGCGTATAGATGCGCTCGGTGGCCGTGCCCGAGGTGCGGGCGTCGGCCATCTGCAGCTGTCCCTTGTAGCGGGGGTCGAGCAGGTCGACCCATTTGGCGGGCGGCTGCATGCCGTTCTTTTCAAGGAACTTCGTATTGGTGAGGAAGCACAGCGGAATGATGCCGATGCCGGTCCAGTGGCCGTCAGGGTCGCGGAACTCGGCCCGGATGGCGTCGCTGCCGGCAGGCTTGTAGGCCTCGAAGATGCCTTCCTTGACGCCCGCGGCGTAGGTGTCGGCGGGGCCGCCGAGCATCACGTCGACCTGGGGATTTTTCTTTTCGGCCGTCAGGCGCGCCAGGGCCTCGCCCGAGGAAAAGCGCAGGAACTTCACCTTGATGCCGGTGTCCTTTGTGAACTCGGCAAAGACCTGCGAGGCATATTTCTCGGGCATGATGGAGTAGGCGGTGAGTTCTTCGGCGCCGGCCGAGGCCGTGAACACAAAGAGCCCGGCTGCCAGAAGAGCGGAAAGTTTCTTCGACATGACGGATCCTTTAAGTTTGAAGATTCGAATTTTTTTATTGATGATGGATTGAGCACGGGCGAAGGATCCGGCAGCGCCGCCGCGATGCGTGCCGCAGACGGTCGAGAGCTTCTGCCGGGGGCTCCGCTCCGGAAGGTATTGTAGAGACTCGGGCGTGCGACAGGCGCGCAGGCCGATTCGCAGGCCGACTCACACGCAGCCGTCCCGCCGCGACTGTTTGAACGACCGGCGCCGCGCCCGGGGAGTTTTCGGCGGCAAAAAAAGGTCCGGCGCCCCCATGGGAGGCCGGACCCTGCGTGCAGGGAGCGCGTTCTAGAGAACGGGCCCCTCCATGTAGAGCTCAAGCTGCTCGGCGTAGTCGAGCGTCTCCATCTTGGTCATGGTGCCCGAGGCAATCTCAAGCAGGTGTGCAAGAAACCTGTCGCCCTCCTTTTCAATCGACTCGGCGCGCGTCATGATGCCCGAGGAGTCGAAGTCGAAGTTGTCCGGCGAGCGGGCGTAGGCCTGCTCGTTGCCCGTGACGTACAGAAACGGCGAAACCACCGTCGGGTTGATGGCCGGCATCATCGGGTACTGCGGCATGGCGCCGCCGCCCATTTGATAGATCACCAGCGTCGCGCCGCAGGCGGTAAAGCAAAGCGGCAGCGACAGCGACGACATCCACGAGTCCACGAAGTACAGGCCGCGTCCGGCGGGGCGCTCGGCATACTTCAGCACGCCCTCGATGGGGGCGTGGCCGCTCTTGGCGATGGCGCCGAGCGACTTTTCCTCAAGCGTGGAGATGCCCGCGGCGATGTTGGCCGGAATCGGGTTGATCTCGCGGATGTCCTCGCCCGTGGAGCGGGCCTTCTCCTCCCAGTGCCGGGCGGCGGCGAGAATCTGCTCGCCCACCTCGGGCGTGCGGGCGCGGGCCGCAACGAGGTCCTCGGCGCCGATGATTTCGGTCGTCTCCGAGAAGAAGGCGGTGCCGCCAGCGGCAACCACGCGGTCAAACGCGGCGCCCACGCAGGGGTTGCCGGCAATGCCGGAGGTGGCGTCGGACGTGCCGCACTTCACGCCGAGGGTGAGCGAGGACAGCGGGCAGGGCGTGCGGCGTGCGCGGGAGGCCTCAAGAAGCACCTCGCGCGTCATCTTGAGCGTCTCGCCGATCACGCCGTAGCTGCCGCCGGCCTCGGTGAGGTAGACGATGCGGTAGGGCTTGCCGGTCTTTCTTGCCTCGGCCTCAAAGCGGTCTGCGCCCATGTTCTTGTAGGCGCTCTTCGTGGCGGGTTTGGTGGCCAGAAGCACGATGCCGCCCACATTGGCGTTGTTCATCAGGCCGGTCATCGTGCGCACGATCACCTCGCGGTCGACCTCGGTGCGGCCCGTCTCCGCCGGAATCTCAAAGTGGCGCGTGCCGCGCGTCATCTTCTTGACGCTTGCCGCCACGAAGTTGAGCGAGCGGTTGATGGGCATCAACAGCACGTAGTTGCGCGCGCCCGCCTGTCCGTTGGGGCGCATGTAGCCCAGAAAGGTCTGCTGCGTCATTTGTTGTCTCCGTGTGCGGCGGCCAGATCACCACGGCCGCGGTTTCCCTCGATGTTGTGAACATGAACAAGCGCCCCGGGGGCGATGTCCTGCAGGGCCAGTCCGATGGGGTGCGCGTACTTGACGACGACGGCGTGCCGCGCCATGGGCTTGACACAGATCTTGAAGCCGTAGGGGATGTTCTCGGTCGCGCGCACGTGCGCAACCGTCTTGCCGTGCAGGACGACTTCAACGTCGTCTCCTGCGGTGGTGGCCTGAAGCACCGTGGCGACGGTGTCCTCGGGCGTCAGTTGTAAAGCCTTCATGGGAGTCTCTCCGCTGTGTTGCTGGTATGCCGGCAGGCCGATGAGCCGACCCGCAATGATTGTAGGAGCATTGCGCGGTGCGGATCGCGGCCTTGTCGGGTTGCGGCCACACGTGCATTCCCTAAGGGGGTGGGGACGAAAAAAGCGCGGCAGGCCGTCTGCCGGCCTGCCGCGCGTTCTGAAGAAGGTCAGACGGGGGGCTCTAGAGATCCGCAAAGTTCTTGCGAACCAGCGCCGTAAAGCGCGCAAAGTCCGCCTCGTGCGTCGGATTCTTGATGACGTCGTTGGCCATGAAGGTCTCGGCGGGGGTCATGCCGAGAAACTGAAACGTCTTGTGCGAGGGCGTCAGGACCGAGTCGATGCCCTTGCCCTCGAAGAACTGGTCCGGTGCGGTGAAGGCGTTGAGCGGCGCATTCCAGGTGCACGAGAGCATGTAGCGCGCGGTGCGTCTGCCGCCGCGGCCGTAGTTGAGGTCCGGCGCCTCGCGCGTGCGTCCGTCGCCGTTGTTGACGCCCGGCACGCAGAAGACCTCGTCCATGTAGCGCTTGACCTGCCAGGGCGGAGCCATCCACCAGATGGGGGTCTGCAGGATAACGGCCCGGGCGCGCATCACCTTCTGCGCCTCGACCTCACGGTCCCAGTTGTCCTCGACCCGGGTGACGTCGACCGTCCAGCCCATCTGCTCGAGCGTTTTGCGGGCGAGCTCGGCGTAGTGGTGGTTGAGCGCGCCGCCCTGGCCGTGATAGCTGCAGCCGCCGTCAATGATGAGAGCGTACTCTTCCGACATCGATGCCTTCCTTTGCTTTCATGGGTGAATCATCCGTTCGCCCGCGGCGGACGCAGTCCGCCTGCAGGCGTCTTTTTTATACATGGCGTCGAGGGGGCGTTTTTTCAAGCCGCGGCAGGCGGCAGGAGCGAATGAAGGCAGCAAAAAAAGGCAACAAAAAAGCCGCTTGATGCGGCTTCTTGTTCAAGAAACAAAGGTCTTGGCGTCCCTATGGGGATTCGAACCCCAGTTCTAACCGTGAGAGGGTCATGTCCTAGGCCTCTAGACGATAGGGACGAGAGGCTTTGTTTGTCAGAGATCGGTATTGTATGGGAGGAAAATAAAAAATGCAAGTCCTTTTGCAAAAAACTTCAAATGTTTCCTCCGGGGGCGAATTTCAGGAGAAATTCGCCCCGCCAGCTGATTTTAACAGAGGGCGTCAGGACGCCTTCTGCGGGCTGCCGCGAAAGCTGCCGCGCACCATGTCGAAGCGAAAGAAACGGCACTCGAGCGGCCCGTTGAAGAGCGGAATCTTGCGCGACTCCGACAGCCGCATCTGGCGCGGGAGGTTGCGGTCGCTCGTCAGAAGCCATGCCGTCCAGCCCGGGAAGTTGTGCTTGAGGTTGTCCGAGACGTTCTTCATCATCGAGGCCACTGAGGCGCTCTTGGGGTTGGACTGCTCGCCGTAGGGCGGGTTGGCGATGACAAGGCCCTCGGCGGCGGGAGCCGCAACGCTGCGGGCGTCGCACTGCGAAAACGTCAGCCTGCCGTCCTCAAGAAGGGCGCCGAGCCCCGCGGCGCGGGCGTTTTCCTCGGCCTTGCCGACCACGATCGAGCTGATGTCGCTTGCGGCAATGCGCACGTCGGCATGAAGGTTCACGCAGCTGCGGGCATCGTCCTTGATCTCAAGCCACAGATCGCGGTCAAAGTCCGAGAAGTTCTCAAAGAGAAAGGCGCGCGACAATCCCGGAGCCATGCCGCAGGCCGCGCGGGCGGCCTCGATGGCGATCGTGCCCGAGCCGCAGAAGGGGTCCACCAAGGGCTTGTCGGGCGTCCAGCCCGCAAGCATCAGAAGGCCGCTTGCGAGGTTTTCCTTGAGCGGCGCCTCGCCCTTGTCGCGGCGCCAGCCGCGCTTGAAGAGCGCCTCGCCGCACAGGTCAAGATAAAACGTGCAGTAGCGCGCATCGACAAAGGCAAAGATGCGGATGTCCGGGTGCGCACGATCGACATTCGGGCGCGTCTGCATGAAGTGGTTGAAGCGGTCGCAGATGCCGTCCTTGATGCGCAGCAGCGCAAAGTCAAGGCTTCTCAGGGGCGAGCGGTGGGCGTTGATGTCGATGCGGATCGACTGCCCGGGCCCGAAGTGCTCCTCCCAGCGGGTGCGGCAGGCGAAGTTGTAGATGTCCTCGGCGTCGTAATAGTCCGAGGCGGCCAGCCGCATGAGGATGCGGCTGGCGATGCGCGAATTGAGGCACGCGCGCATCGCGCAGGCCTGCGAGCCTGAAAAGAAGACTCCGCCCCGGGCGGCCTTGACCTCGGAGGCGCCGCAGGCGCGCAGCTCCTCGACAATAAGGGATTCAAGCCCCAGGGGACAGATTGCGTAAAAGGATGTTTTCTTGGCCATGATGCATGAAGCTAGTGCCGGCCCTCGCCGTGGCCGGTAACGATGTACTTGAGGCTCGTGAGCCCCTCCAGACCCACGGGGCCGCGGGCGTGCAGCTTGCCGGTGCTGATGCCGATCTCGGCGCCCAGGCCGTACTCGTAGCCGTCGGCAAGCCGCGTCGAGCAGTTGATCATGACGCTGCCGCTGTCGACCTCGCGCAGGAAGCGCTGCGCGGCCGTGTAGTCGTTGGTGATGATGGCGTCGGTGTGGTGCGAGCCGTGCCGCGCGATGAAGTCGATGGCCGCATCGAGGCTGTCGACGGCGGCAATGGAGATGATGGGGGCGTTGTACTCCGTATCCCAGTCCTCGGGCGCGGCGGCGCAGGCATTGATGCCGGCGCGCGAGAGCACGGCAAGCGATGCGGCGTCGCAGCGCATTTCCACGCCCTTTTGCGCAAAGACGGCCCCGATGCGCGGCAGAAACGCCTCAAGCACCGCCTGGTGCACGAGCAGCGTCTCGGTGGCGTTGCACGGCGAGAAGCGCTGCGTCTTGGCGTTGTCGACGACCGAAAGGGCCATGTCGAGGTCGGCCGCAGCGTCGACGTACGTGTGGCAGATGCCGTCGAGGTGGTGAATCATCTCGATGCGGCACTCCTCGCGCAGGCGGGCGATGAGGCCCTTGCCGCCGCGCGGGATGATGACGTCGACAAGGCCGCGGGCGCGGATCATTTCCGACACAAAGGCCCGGTCGGGCGTCGGCGCGGTCATCACGGCGTCGGCGGGCAGCCCCGCCGAGGCCAGCGCGCGCCGCACGAATTCGCCGAGCACGCGGTTGGTTTCAAAGGCCTCCGAGCCGCCGCGCAAAATGACGGCGTTGCCCGACTTGATTGTGAGCGCCGCCGCGTCAATCGTCACGTTCGGGCGCGACTCGTAGATGATGCCGACCACGCCCAGGGGCACCCGCATGCGGCCGACGGCAATGCCCGAGGGCTGCACGTGCACGTCTGAAATCTCGCCCACCGGGTCGGCAAGCGAGGCGATCTGCTCGCAGCCCTGCGCCATGCCCTCAAGCACGGCATCGGTGACGGTCAGGCGGTCAACGAAGCTCTCCTTGTACTGTGCGGCGCGGGCTCGGTCGAGATCAAGCGCATTGGCCCGCTGCACGGCCTCGCGCCCCTCGCGCAGGCTTTGCGCTAGCGTGCGCAGCGCCTCATTTTTCGCAGCCGTGCCCGCCCGGGCAAGCTCGCGCGCGGCATCGCGGGCGCGGGCGCCCGTCTCAAGCATCAGGCGGTGATAGTCGGGCGTTGCGCCCGTGGTGTTGTGCATGTCAGTCATGGCCGTCGAAAGCAGAACAGTGA
Organism: uncultured Duodenibacillus sp.; assembly: GCA_944390745.1. Lineage (GTDB taxonomy): Bacteria > Pseudomonadota > Gammaproteobacteria > Burkholderiales > Burkholderiaceae_F > Duodenibacillus. Next base: position 22,747 of record CALXQK010000010.1, read on the forward strand.
TGATGGCGGGCCCGGGGGCGGGCGGTCGAAAAAGACGGCTGCGCCCCGGCTCGTCCGGGAATGTCCTCAGCGTGCCAGAAAGCTCGCAAGGCTTGCAAGTTCAATCCAGGCATCGGAGTCGCGGTCAGCGACCACGAGCCCCTTGGAGATCTTATCGATATCGGCCGCAAGCATCAGCGCGCTTGCCAGCTTGCGGGCGCTCATGCGGCGGCTTGCCGCCATCGCGCGGCGCTTGCGCTCCCGGGGGAAGATGCGGAGCCGCTCGGCGGCCGCAGCCTGCGCGACGCCCTGGTCCATCAGCACGCGCAGCCGGAGCGCACAGCGTATGTCCTCGGAAATTGCCCACAGAAAGGAGGGAATCGCCTCGCCCTTGGCGCGCAGGTTCTCAAGAATGCGCACGGCCTTGGCGCCGTCGCCTCCGAAGACGGCCTCGAGCAGATTCTCGGCGTCAAAGCTTGCCACGTCGAGCACCGAGCCGGACACGTCGTCGGCGGTGACGTGGTGATCCCTTCCGAAGCGATAGTAAAGCTTGAGCACCTCCTGGTTGGCCGCAAGCAGGTTGCCCTCGCAGCGCTCGCTCAGGATCTCCACGGCCTCGGCCTGCGCCGTGAGCCCAAGGCGTCCGAGCCGCTCCCGAAACCAGGCCGGAAGCTCGCGGGCCGAAACCAGAGCGCACTCGACGGTTCGGGCGGCGGCCGTGAGCTTCTTGTACCAGGCCGCGCTTCTGAGCGACCAGTCCCAGGGGATGGTGATGATGACAACCACGCCCTCGAGCGGCGTCTGGGACAGCTGCGAGAGCACCTCGGCGCCCTTGACGCCGGGCTTGGGCGAGGCGAGCCTCAGCTCGACGATCTTCTTGTCGCCAAACAGACTCATCGCCTGGCAGGCGTCGAAGAGCTTGCTCCAGTCCCAGACGGCGGAGGCGTTGAGCACCTCGCGCTCGGTGCAGCCCTCCTGGCGCGCCTTGCTGCGGATCATGTCGGCAGCTTCAAGCATCAGCAGGGGCTCTTCGCCCGTCACCACCCACAGCGGGGCAAGCGCGGTCTTGAGCCCGGCGGCGAGATCCTGGAATTGCATGTCTTGAAAAAAGATCCTTGAAGCGATCCCCGGGGCGGTCAGGGCGCCGGGGCGTCCCCGTCCTCAAGCGGATCGGCCTCCTTGACGGGCTGGGCGCGCTCGATGCGGCGGATGATCTGCGAGGCGAGGTCGGCCTGGATTTCGTCGACCACGCGCGCCTCCTCATTGTCGCGGCTCAGATAGTCGTCCTCGTCGTAGCTGATCTCGCGCAGCGCCACGAGCGTCGTGTCGGGCAGGTACGGAGTGCCGCGCGGCGTGGTGAGCCTGAACTGCACGACGTACTTGAGCTCGTACTCGCGGGCCTCGCCCTCGGCGTTGTAGGAGATGATGTTGCGCTCGCGCGTTTCGCGCGTGATCCTCAGGATGGCCTGGGCGTTGTCGGGCGAGTCGCTGATCGACACGTTCGAGCCCGCGCGCAGCAGCCGGGCAATGCGCGCCGCAAAGGGCGTGTTGCGGTTCATGTCGAGATAGATCGTCTCAAAGGGCAGCATAAAGCGCCCGCGCAGGCGGAATCCGCATCCGGCCAGCGGCAGGCTGGCGGCGGCCGCAAGCAGGGTGCGGCGGGTCAGTGTCATGGTTGCAAAACGTGTGTGGGTCCCCATCGGGGATGAAAAAAACGGGCACTTCATTATAAAAGCCGCGTGCGGGCCGGGGCGCGCCCGTGGGGAGCAAGGCCGTTTCTTGTCTAAAATGGATGAACGCGCCGCGCATGCCGTTCTCATGGGAACGGCATGCGCGCACGACAACATGTAGAGCAATTTCCGGACAGGGGGACTCGCGATGTTTGCCGTCGGATTCGTCGGCCCTTCAGGCGTGGGCAAAACAACACTCATGGAAAAGGTGCTTGCACGGCTCGTGAGCCGGGGACGCAGCGTTTCGGCCGTCAAGAGCACGCACCACGACACCGATCTGGACAGCCCCGGCAAGGACAGCTGGCGGTTTCGCACGGCCGGCGCGAGCGAGGTCGTGCTCGCCGGGCAGAAGCGCTGGGCGCTGATGCGCGAGACGGCCGAGCAGAGCGTCTCGCTCAGGGAGATTCTCAGCCGCATGGATGCCGTCGACATCGTTCTCGTCGAGGGCTACAAGGGCGAGGAGGGAATTCCCCGCATTCTTGTGCACCGCAGGGACTGCGAGCAGGCGCTTGCGATGCTCCCCGGCGTGGCGGCCATCGCCACCGACGATCCGGATCTTGACATTCCCGAGGGCGTTGCCCGGCTCGACATCAACAGTCCGGGCGCCGTCGCCAATTTTGTTGTGACCTTGAAGGCTGACAGTGATCACCTATAACGAAGCTCTTGAAATCATGCTCGGCCGCGCCCGTCCCGTGGTGCGCACCGAAACCGTGCCCACGCTCTACGCCGAGGGCCGGGTGCTCGCCAGAGACGTTGTGAGCTCGATCAACGTGCCCGGCTGGGACAACTCCCAGATGGACGGCTATGCGGTGCGCAGCGCCGATCTCTCCGGCGCCTCGGCCGAACATCCCGTGCGGCTTCCCGTTTCCGCGCGCATCCCGGCCGGCAGCAGGGGCGGCCCCCTTGCCGCGGGCAGCTGCGCGCGCATCTTCACCGGCGCGCCGATCCCTGAAGGGGCTGACGCCGTGGTGGCCCAGGAGGATGTCCGCACCGAGGACGGGGCGGTGGTCTTCACGGCCCCGGCGGCGCCGGGCGCCTGGGTGCGCCGCGCGGCAAGCGACGTTGCCGCCGGCGCCACCGTGGCCCGTGCGGGCGAGGCGCTCACTCCCGCCAGGCTCGGCCTGATCGCCAGCGTCGGCGCGGGCTACGTCACCGTCTACAACCATCTGCGCGTGGGGGTGTTTTTCTCGGGCAGCGAACTCGTCGCCCCGGGAGAGCCCCTGGGCGAGGGCGGCATCTACAACTCCAACCGCTACACGATCCGGGCGCTCCTGCAGCGCCTCGGCTGCGAGGCCTTTGATCTGGGCACCGTTCCCGATTCGCTTGAGGCCACCGTCAATGCGCTCGAGAGCGCCGCGCGCACGGCCGACCTCATCATCAGCTCCGGCGGCATGAGCGTGGGCGAGGAGGATCACATCAAGCCCGCCGTGGAAAAGCTCGGCCGCATCGAGATGTGGCGCGTGGCGCTCAAGCCCGGCAAGCCCGTCGCCCTGGGCGAGGTCTGCGGCAAGCCCTTCATCGGACTGCCCGGCAATCCGGTCTCAAGCTTTGTGACCTTCCTGATGCTCGCGCGCCCCTACATCCTCAAGTGCCAGGGCCGCGGCGACGTGCACGTGCGGCCCATGATGATGCGCGCGGACTTCGAGCGCACCAAGCCCTGCAGCAGGGAGGAGTTCGTGCGGGTGCGCCGCAACGACGCCGGCGGCCTCGACATCTATCCCACCCAGAACTCGCAGGTGCTCACGAGCTGCGCCTGGGCCGACGGTCTGGTGGACATCCCCGCAGGAGGCCTCGTCAAAAAGGGCGACCTTGTGCGCTACTACCCCTTTGGAGATCTGTTCCAATGCAAGTGAAGGTGAAGTACTTCGCGCTGCTGCGCGAGGCCGTGGGCTGCGACGAGGAGATCGTTGAGGTTGCCGGCGACGCGCCCCTGGTCTCGGATGTGCGCGCGGCCTGCTGCGCGCTCGACGCGCGGCACGCCGAGGCCTTCAGCCGCGTGCGCCGCATTCGTGCGGCAGTCGACGGCGTGATGGCTCCCGAAAGCGCCCCCGTGGCGGGCGCCGCGGAGGTGGCCTTCTTTCCGCCCGTGACCGGAGGCTAGAGCCGTGGCGCAGGGGATCACAAAGATTCGCGTCGGCCGCGAGGACTTCGACGTCTCAGCGGAGCTTGCGGCGCTGCAGCGCCCCGAGAGAACGGCGGGCGCCGCGGTCACCTTCACGGGCATCGTGCGCAGCGACGGCGAGGTGCTCGAGATGGAGCTTGAGCACTATCCGGGCATGACCGAAAAGGCGCTTGCGGGCATCGTTGAGCAGGCCCGGCGCCGCTGGGATCTTGAGGACGTCGTGGTGATTCACCGCGTGGGGCCGCTCAAGGTGGGCGAGCAGATTGTTCTTGCGCTTGTCACCTCAGGGCACCGGCGCGAGGCCTTCGAGGCCTGCGAATTCATCATGGACTGGCTCAAGACCGAGGCTCCCTTCTGGAAGAAGGAGACGACGGCCGAGGGCGGCCGTTGGGTTGACGCCCGCGAAAGCGACGAGGCCGCGCGCGACCGCTGGAACGAGCCCGGGCGCTGAGCCTGGGAGAACAATCCCCCGGAGATTCCGAACCATGACGATCATGACGCGCGACGGTCCGCTTGCGGCGGTTTTTCTGGCGGTGGGCTGCGGAGCGGCGCTCGGTGCCATGCTTCGCTGGGCGCTGTCCTATGCACTCAACTCCCGCTGCCCGCTCATGCCGGCCGGGACCCTTGCGGCCAACCTGATCGGGGGATTTCTGATCGGACTGGCCGTCGCCTTCTTTTCCGAGCATCTCACCTCGAGCCCGACCCTGCGGCTTTTCGTGGTGACCGGATTTCTCGGCGGCCTGACGACGTTTTCAACCTTTTCAAGCGAAAACGTGCTCATGCTCATGGCAGGAGACTATCTTCGCGCCCTGATGCACGCCGCGGCGCACCTTCTCGGCAGCCTTGCCATGACGGCCGCGGGCATGGGGCTCTACCGGATGCTCATGCGCTGAAGCTTTTTTTGGAGTAAAGACTGATGCTGAAGTTCACCCGCGCAATGCCGGCGCCGGCGCTCGTCGCCGTCCTTCTCGCCCTGACCGCGCCGGCCATGGCTGCCGATCCCCTGGGCGAGTGCTACAAGAGCGCCGACACCGCCATTGAGACGCAGGCCTGTCTCAAGCGCGAGCTTGATGCCGTCAAGAAAAACTATGACGACGTCGTGGACCGCGTCGCCAACCATGCGCGCGAACTCGACCGCGTTCAGTCGCGAAAGACGGCGCTCAAGGCGTTTACGCAGGCCAACAAGAGCTTTGAGCGTTTTGTGGACGACGAGTGCGGATGGGTCAGCGCGAGCTTTGGCAGCGGCTCGGGAGCGGGCAACGCCGAGCTCGCCTGCCGCATCAACCTGCTGCGGCTTCGCGCCGGGGCGCTTGATGCGCAGTTTGTGACGCGAAACCGCTAGCGGCGCCTCCCACTGGTGCCTTCAGACAAAGAACGGCCGGCTTGCAGAAACCCTGCATGCCGGCCGTCCTGATATTGGCCAGGCTCCCCGCGGCCCCCTTCACATCCGCTGCAGGGGGCTCGGGGTGTGCGGAGTGGTCCTACTTCGCAACCACATTGACGAGCTTGTTGGGCACGACAATGACCTTGCGGACGGTCGCCTCTCCGACGAAGCGCACGACATCGGGATGGGCGAGCACGGCCTTCTCGATGTCCTCGCGGGAGGCGCCCGCGGGCACCATGATCTGGCCGCGCAGCTTGCCGTTGACTTGGATGACGTACTTCACCTCATCGACCTCGAGGGCCGACTCGTTGACCTCGGGCCAGGGGGCGTCGATGAGCTCGGTGCCCTCGGCCTGCGCAAAGCCGAGCTCGTCCCAGAGCGCAGAGGTGATGTGCGGCGCGATCGGGTAGAGCGTGCGAATGAGGATGGAAACCGCGTGACGGCGTGCGGCCGCGGCTTCCTCGCCCGTTTCCGCAAAGCCGTCGAGGCTGTTCATCATCTTCATCGCGGCCGAGACGACCGTGTTGTACTGCATGCGCTCGAAGTCCGACTCGGCCTGCCTGAGCGTGAGGTGAATCTCGCGCAGGAAGCTGCGGACGGCCTTGGCGGCCTTCTGCGGATCCACGTCGGCGGCAGCCGTGCGGATCTCCTCGCGGTGGTTGAAGCTCCAGCTCCAGAGGCGGCGCAGGAAGCGGTAGGCGCCCTCGGCGCCCGAGTTCGACCACGCGGCGGACTGGTCGGGCGGACCGGCAAACATCACGAAGGTGCGGGCCGTGTCGGCGCCGAACTGCTTGATGATGTCGCGCGGCTCAACGACGTTGTTCTTCGACTTCGACATCTTCTCGATGCCGCCCGAGACCACCGGCAGACCGTCGTCCTTGGCCGTCACGCGGCACGGACGGCCTTTTTCGTCGTACTCGATGTTGATCTCATACGGGTAGTACCAGCGCTTGTGCCCGTCGGGAAGCTCGCGATAGAAGCACTCGGCGGTGAGCATGCCCTGCGTGAAGAGCCGCGTGAAGGGCTCGTCAAACTTCACCAGACCCAGGTCGCGCATGACCTTCGTCCAGAAGCGGGCGTAGAGCAGGTGCAGAACGGCGTGCTCAATGCCGCCGATGTACTGGTCCATCGGCGACCAGTAGTCGTTGCGTTCGTCGACCATGGCCGTGCTGCAGTCCGGCGAGCAATACCGCATGTAGTACCACGAGCTGTCGACGAAGGTGTCCATGGTGTCGGTCTCGCGGCGGGCGTCGGCGCCGCACTTCGGGCACTTGCAGGCGAGGAACTCCTCGTACTTGTTGAGCGGATTGCCCGAGCCGTCGGGAATGAGGTTTTCCGGCAGCAGCACCGGCAGATCCTTCTCGGGCACCGGAACCGGGCCGCAGTGCGGGCAGTTGATGATCGGAATCGGGGTGCCCCAGTAGCGCTGGCGCGAGATGCCCCAGTCGCGCAGACGGAACATCGTCTGCTTGTGTCCGAGTCCCATGGCCTGCAGATCGGCGGCGATGGCGTCGACCGCCTCATGAAAATGCAGGCCGTCGTACTTACCCGAGTTGATGCAGTAGGGGTTGAGCGTCTTGTCGCCGTACCACTCCTGCCAGGCATCGGTCGAGAAGGTCTGGCCCTCGACCTGGCAGACCTGGATGATCTCGATGCCGAACTTCTTGGCAAAGGCAAAGTCGCGCTCGTCGTGCGCGGGCACGCCCATCACGGCGCCCTCGCCGTAGCTCATGAGCACGTAGTTGCCGATCCAGACCTCGACCTTGCGGCCGTTGAGCGGGTGGGTGACGAAAAAGCCCGTGGCCACGCCCTTTTTCTCCATCGTGGCCATGTCGGCCTCGGAGACCGAGCCCTTGGCGCACTCGTCGATGAAGGCCTGCAGGTCAGGGCGGTCCTTGGCAAGGCGCCGGGCGAGGGGGTGCTCGGCGGCGATGGCCACGAACGTCACGCCCATGATCGTGTCGGCGCGCGTGGTGTAGACGTTGAGCTGCTTTTTCTCGCCGTCGATTTCATAGGGGAAGCCGAAGTTCACGCCCACGCTCTTGCCGATCCAGTGCTCCTGCATGCGGCGCACCTGCTCGGGCCAGCCCTTGAGCTTGTCGAGGTCGGCCAGAAGCTCCTCGGCGTACTGCGTGATGCCGAGGTAGTAGCCGGGAATCTCGCGCTTTTCAACAAGCGCGCCCGAGCGCCAGCCGCGGCCGTCGATCACCTGCTCGTTGGCGAGCACGGTCTTGTCGACCGGATCCCAGTTGACGACCTGCGTCTTGCGGTAGGCAATGCCGCGCTCGAGCATCTTGAGGAACATCCACTGGTTCCAGCGGTAGTACTCGGGCTTGCAGGTCGTCACCTCGCGCGACCAGTCAAACGCAAGCCCAAGGGGGCGCATCTGCTGCTTCATGTCGGCAATGTTCTGATACGTCCAGGCAGCCGGCGCCACGTTCTTGGCAATGGCGGCGTTCTCGGCCGGCAGGCCGAAGCTGTCCCAGCCCATGGGCGTCATGACGTTGTAGCCCTTCATGCGGCGGTAGCGGTAGAGCACGTCGTTGAGGGTGTAGTTTCTGACGTGGCCCATGTGCAGCTTCCCCGAGGGGTAGGGGAGCATGGAGCAGACGTAGAACTTGGGTTTTTCACGGCCGTTCTTGTCGACCGCGTGCTCGACGGCGCGGTAGACGTCGGCCTTCTGCCATTGGTCCTGCACCTGAGCTTCGATTTCTTGCGGGCTGTAGGTTTCGCGCATGTGGCGCCCTTTCTGAGTATGTGTGGTGTGTTTTGCGAAAAAAGCTGCAATCCGGCCGCCGGCAAAAGGCGGCCCGAACGCAAAAGTATAAAACTTTTGCCCCGGCGCCAATTTTCACGCCCCGCCGCTCCCGGGCGCGGCGGCCCTGCGCGGGCGGCGCGCCTGTCAGGCGGGCTCCGGCGCAGGGAGTCGGCAGCGTCCCGGGCGGGCCCGCGAAGCTCCGGCGGGAGGACCTCCGGGCTCGACCTGCCTTTGGGATAGAATCAAGCGCTCTGCCTTTTGCCGGGGCGGCCGCACGCCCCGGGCGCAAAACTGTCGAAATTGCTTCATGCTGAATCCTGAGTATCTCAACACCCTCAATCCCATGCAGCGCCAGGCCGTCGAGCTTGGCGACGTCAACTCGCTCATTCTTGCCGGAGCAGGCTCGGGCAAGACCAAGGTGCTCACCACCCGCATCGCCTGGCTCATCGCCAGCGGTGCGGCCAAGCCCTCGCAGATCCTCGCCGTGACCTTCACCAACAAGGCCGCCCGCGAGATGCGCACGCGCCTGGAGGCCATGGTCAGCGTCGACGTGCAGCGGATGTGGATCGGCACCTTTCACGGCATCTGCCACCGGCTGCTGAGACTGCACGCCGAGGAGGCCAACCTGCCCAAGACCTTCCAGATCATCGACAGTTCCGATCAGCTTGCGCTCATCCGGCGCATCATGAAGGACGCGGGCGTCGACATCGAGCTCTACAGTCCCAAGCAGCGGCAGGCCTCGATCAACCGCTTCAAGGAGGCGGGGCTTCGGGCCGCCGACGTGATCAGCAGCGAGGACAGCAGCAAGACCGCCGGCGGGATCTACCGCGCCTACGAGGGGCGCTGCCAGCGCGAGGGGCTTGTGGACTTCGCCGAGCTGCTGCTGCGCTGCGTGGAGCTTCTTGAATACAACACGCTGCTGCGCGACCACTACGCCGAGCGCTTCCGCTACATCCTGGTCGACGAGTTCCAGGACACGAACGTGCTGCAGTACCGCTGGATCAAGGCGCTCTCGCGTCCGGGCAGGGACTCCAACTGCGTTTTCTGCGTGGGCGACGATGATCAGTCGATCTACGCCTTTCGCGGCGCCAACGTGGGCAACATGGCCGAGTTCGTGCGCGACTACGGCGTCGAGCACATCGTCAAGCTTGAACAGAACTACCGCTCGACCTCGCACATTCTCGAGGCGGCCAACGCCGTCATCTCCAACAATGCCGAGCGCATGGGAAAGAACCTGTGGACGGATGCGGGCGCGGGCGAGCGCATCGACCTCTACCATGCGGAAAATGAGCGCGACGAGGCCCGCTCGATTACGCAGGACATCATGAACGAGCGCCGCAAGGGGCTCAACTACAGCGACTTTGCCGTGCTCTACCGCAACAACGCGCAGTCGCGCGTGGTCGAGCAGTACTTCATCGCCAACGCCATTCCCTACCGCATCTACGGCGGACTGCGCTTTTTCGACCGCGCCGAGGTCAAGGACGTGACGGCCTATCTGCGCGTGATGACGCACCCGGACGACACGAGCCTTCTGCGCGTGATCAACCACCCGCCGCGCGGCATCGGGCAGACCACGGTGGAGCGCGCCGCCGGCGCGGCGCGAGCCAGCGGCCGCTCGATCTGGGAGGTGATCAGCAGCGGGGAGATCGACAAGACGCTCTCGCGCACGCGCGGGTTTGTCGAGCTCATCGAGCAGATGCGGGAGGCCTGCGAGAGCCTGTGCCTGGCCGACATGGTCAAGACCGTCATTGAGATGTCGGGCCTCAAGCAGTTCTACGACGCGCAGAAGGACCGGGAGATTCGTGAGGAGAACCTGGGCGAACTCGTCAACGCCGCCAGGGGCTACTGCGAGGACAACGGCATTGATCCCGAGGCCGCGGCCACGCGTGCCGTGCCCGGCGCCGAGATGACGCCCCTTGAGGGCTTTCTCTCTCAGGCCGTGCTCGAGGCCGACGACAAGAATGAGGGCGAGGCTGCGCCCGACGCCGTGCAGCTCATGACCGTGCACGCCTCCAAGGGGCTGGAGTTTCACCACGTCTACCTTGTGGGGCTCGAGGAGGGGATCTTTCCGCATGCCTCGCGCAGCGACGCCGACGAGCAGCAGGGCGATCCCCTGAGCGAGGAGCGCCGGCTCATGTACGTGGCGATGACCCGCGCGCGGCGCAAGCTGCGCCTGAGCTGGTGCGCAAGCAGGCTTCTGTACGGAGAGATGCGCCTCAACAAGCCCTCGTGCTTCATCGATGAGATTCCGCGAGAGCACATCCACGAGCTCAACGAGCCTGGAGCCGGGCAGGGTGCGGGGTACGGGTCGAAATACGGCTCGAGGTACGGCTCCGGGCGTGCGGCAGGGTACCGTTCCGGCGGATACGGCACGAAATCCGCCCCGGGATACGGGGCCCGGGGGGCGGCTTCGGGCGGCTCGACGGGCTGGCGCCGTCCGCCCTCGGGCGCGGGCGCCGGAGAACTCAACTCGAAGGCCTGGCAGAGCGCCGGGGTGCGGCGCGCAAGCGACTTTGCCGCAGCGGCCCCCTGCTCGGGCGGCAAGGCCGCGTCGGCCGGAGGATTTTCCGTGGGCGACGAGGTCGAGCACGAGCGCTTCGGGCGCGGGCGCGTCGAGAAGATCACCTTTCCCGACAAGCCTGACCAGACGCGCGTCATGATCCGGTTTGCCGGCGAGGAGCAAAGCAAGGAGTTTTTGCTCTCCTTCGTTGCTCCGAAGCTGAGCAAGGTCGGATAGGGCTGCCCTGTCGGGAAAAAACGAAAGCGCCGCAAAATGCGGCGCTTTCCTTTCAGGGGGCTCGCGGAAAGTGCGGTCCCCCTTGACCGAGGCAGCGGTGGTTACTTGATGCGGCTGCGGTACTCGTTGGTGCGGGTGTCGATCTCGATCTTGTCGCCCGTGTTCACGAAGGCGGGAACGTCGAGCGTGAAGCCGGTCGCCAGACGGGCGGGCTTCATCACCTTGCCCGAGGTGTCGCCCTTGACGGCGGGCTCGGTGTAGACCACTTCACGAACGAGCATGGTCGGCAGCTCGATGCCGATCACGCGGCCTTCGTAGAAGACGGCTTCGGCCGTGAGGTCGTCCTGGAGGTACTTCTTGGCCTCCTCCATCGTGTCCTCGTCCACCTCGTACTGGTTGAACTCGTTGTCCATCCAGACGTAGTGCGGATCGGCGTAGTAGGAGTAGGTCACCTCCTTGCGCTCGAGGATGATGTCGTCGAACTTGTCGTCGGCGCGATAGACCGTTTCGGTCACGGCGCCGTTGAGAAGATTCTTCATCTTCATCTTGACCGTGGAGGCGCCGCGGCCGCCCTTGGAGTATTCGGCCTTGAGAACAACCATCGGATCCTTGCCGACCATGAACACATTGCCGGCGCGAAGTTCTTGCGCGGTTTTCATCGCTGTGAGTCCTTCAAACGTAAAAAATCATTCATCGATGACACGGCCGCGCGTCCGCTCGTCCAGTGCCAACAGGGGAAACGGTAAAAAATTTAGCTCATTATTCTAACTTTTTCTCAAGTGTTTGTGCAATGCGCTCGGTCAGGCTTGTCTGAGAAAAAAGCGTTTCGCGCCAATGCCTTGCGCCCCGGCGCAGGGGCTCGAGGGCGTCGCGCCAGGAGCTCCAGCCGAGCGTCTGCGCGCCCGAGAGGTTGATGCGCTCCTCAAGCGCCTGCCAGGCGGCGGCCGCACCGGCCCCGGTCTCGCCCTCGTTGCCGGGAGCCTCGCGGATTGCCGCACCGTAAAGGCGCGCAAAGGCCGCAAGCTTGTCAAGGTGAATGTCGTCCTTTTGCGGATAGAGGGTCCAGATCAGCGGCCGCCCCGCAAGCTGCGCGCGCAGCGTGCTGTCCTCGCCGCGCACCAGACACGCGTCGCAGGCCATGAGCAGCGCATCAAACTCGGACTGCGGCACCATGGGCGCGCGCACCAGCCGCACGTGGGGCGCCTTGAGGCGGGCAAGCTCCGCGGCAAGCATCTCGGTTGCGCGCCCAGGGGCGGCGAGAATCTGCAGCGGCCTGGGGTCGAGCGCGACCTCCCGGGCAAAGGCCGCAGCCGGCATCTCGGGATAGGTGAAGTAGTAGAGCGTCATCGGGTGGTCCGGGTCGCACCCGAGGCGCTTTTTCAGGGCGCGCGCGGCCTGCGTCTTCTCAAAGGCGTCGCCCCGCTGCCTGAGCCCGGCCTCGTAGATCACCCCGCAGGTCCTTTGCGTAAAGCCCGGAAAGAGAAAGATCTTGGCGTAGCCGTAGCGCGGGTGGGGGCTCAGAAGCCCGTTGGACTCCTCGGCATAGCGCTCGGCCGTGAGATAGTCGAGCGCTGCGACCGCCACGGGGCGCGTCTTGAGCGCGGCGTCGATGGCCGCCTCATAGCGCTCGGGAAGGAAGCACGAGAAGAGCTCGATCACAATGTCGGCCACGGCCTGCGGACTGCCCGCGGCGGCCTCAAAGGCCGCGTCCCAGCGCGTGACGAGAATGCCCTCGCAGGTCTGCAGGGCCAGTGCCGGATCAATGTCCGGCACCAGGGACGAGAGCGTGGCCGCATCGTCTATGATTAGGCGCACGCGCCAGTGTTTTTCCGCCGTGAGGCTTTTTGCAAGCCGCCAGGCGATGCCCGCGTCGCCGAAGTTGTCGATGACCCGGCAGAACATGTCGCAGCTGTACATCGCAGCCATCTTTTGAAAAAAACTCAGGGGAGGCGCCTTCGGGGCGACTCTCCAAAAAAAGAGAATCCCTCCGCCCGCAGGCTCGAGGGACGCGGGCGTCCGGGCCCGCAACGCTTCGTCTTCAAATGATTGAAATCAGCGCCGCACAATACAAGGAGGCTCTGGCAAGCCTTCCCAATCTGCCCGGGGTCTACCGCTATTTCGACGCCGAGGGGACCTGCCTGTACGTCGGCAAGGCCCGGGATCTTCGCCGAAGGGTCTCGCAGTACTTCCGAAAGACCGGAAACAGTCCGCGCATTGCGCTGATGGTGCAGAAGATAGCACGGCTTGAAACGACGGTCGTCTCGACCGAGGCCGAGGCGCTGCTTCTTGAAAACAACCTCATCAAGAAGCTCTCGCCGCGCTACAACATCCTCTTTCGCGACGACAAGAGCTATCCCTATCTGAAGATCACCGCCGAGGACTTTCCGCGCGTGTGCTACTACCGCGGGGCGGTGGACCGCAAAAACCGCTTCTTCGGTCCCTATCCCAACGGCTCGGCCGTGCGCGAGGCGATCGGCGTGCTGCAGAAGGTCTTTCGTCTGCGCACGTGCGAGGACGCCGTCTTCAAAAACCGCTCCCGTCCGTGCCTGATGGGACAGATGGGCCGCTGCCAGGCGCCCTGCACCGGAGCTGTGCGCGCCGAGGACTACCGGGTTGAGGTGGACAACGCCTGCCGCTTCCTGCGCGGCCAGACCGATGAAATCATGAACGGGCTGCGCGAGTGCATGATGCAGGCCGCCGAGGCGCGCCGCTACGAGGAGGCCGCGGTGATCCGCGACCGCATTGCGCTCTTAAGCGACGTGATGCACCAGCAGGTGGTCGAGACAACGGGCGGCGACACCGACGCGGACATCATTGCCGTGCTCATCCGCGAGGGTGTGGCCTGCGTCAATCTGGCGGTGGTGCGCGGCGGCCGCCACCTGGGCGACCATGCCTGCTTTCCCGAACTGGGCCGCGCCGACGCCGGGGACGTCACCGCCTCGGAGGTCTTCGAGGCCTTCGTGCTGCATCACTATGCGGGCGTTCCGGCTCCCGCCGTCGTGATTTCGTCGGCTCCCGAGCGGCCCGCCGAGGTCGCCTCCGAAATCAGCACCCTTGCCGGCCGGCGTGTGACGGTTGTCCACGAGCCGCAGCAGACGCGGCGCAAGTGGCTTGAAATGGCCGAGCAGGGTGCGGCGCTTGCGCTCAACCGGCGTCTGTCCGAGCGCGCCGGCGGAAGACGCCGCATTGACGATCTGATCGAGGTGCTCGGCCTGGCGCTTGATGACGAGGAGCGCGCCGCGTTGCGAATTGAATGCTTTGACATCTCGCACACCGCCGGTGAGGCGACCCAGGCATCGTGCGTTGTCTTCGAGGGCGAGCGCATGAACTCGGCGCGCTATCGGCGCTTCAACATTGAGGGCGTGACGCCGGGCGACGACTATGCCGCCATGCGGCAGGTCCTTGAGCGGCGCTACGCGCCGGTCGCCCGGGGCGAGGCGAAGCTTCCGACCGTGGTGCTCGTCGACGGGGGCCGGGGGCAGGTGCACATGGCCCGGGATGTGTTCGAAGACCTCGGACTGGATATTTCCGTCATCGTCGGCGTGGCCAAGGGCGAGGGGCGAAAGACGGGCCTTGAGACGCTCATCTTTGCCGACGGACGCGAGCCGCTCGTGCTCGGAGCGCAAAGCCCCGCGCTGATGCTCATCGCCATGATCCGCGACGAGGCGCACCGCTTTGCCATCACCGGCATGCGCGTGCGGCGCAGCCGCTCCCGCAAGAGCAGCGCTCTCGAGGACATTGAGGGCGTTGGAGCGAAGCGACGCCAGAAGCTGCTTGTGCAGTTCGGCGGCATCAAGGGACTGCGCAATGCGAGCATCGAAGATATCGCTAAAATTAGCGGGATTTCCCGCGCTCTGGCGCAAAAGATTTACTCGCAGCTTCATGGAGCAGAAGGTGTCTGATCAAAGGCTCAACATCCCGATGGTTCTTACATGGACGCGAATTGCGTTCATTCCGCTCATTATCGGGGTCTTCTACCTTCCGGACAGCCTGTGCACGCCGCACATGAAGAATCTTCTGTCGTGCGTGATGTTCTCCGTGGCGGCCGTCACCGATGCGCTCGACGGCTGGATTGCGCGGCGCTGGAACATGGCGACCAACCTCGGGGCGTTTCTCGATACGGTCGCCGACAAGCTCGTGGTCTGCTCGGCCATCGTGGTGCTTGTCGCCTTTGACCGCGTCGACATGCTGATCGCACTCATCATCGTTGGGCGGGAGATCACCATCACGGCCCTGCGCGAGTGGATGTCCAAGATCGGCGAGGCGGCCAGCGTCAAGGTCAATTGGTGCGGCAAGATCAAGGCCATCGCCCAGATGGTCGCCATCCCGATGCTGCTTTACTACGACCCCCTGATGGGACTGCCGATTTCGCTCATCGGCACCGTCATGATCTGGATTGCCGCGGTGCTGACGATCTATTCCATGTGCGTCTACCTTCTGGCGGCCTGGCCGCATCTGCAGCGCAGCTAGTTTCTCGCAGCCAGTCCCTCGCAGCTATTCCTTGTTTGCAGAGGGTGATTCACCAGTTCAGGGCAGAAGGCCCTGCGTTTGGCAGCGCCTCTGAACCTTTTCCGGATGTCCCGGCACGCCGCGTGGGCCGGAGGATGCGCCGCGCGGCTTTTTTTTTCGCCTGCACGCGCGGGCGCCGTCAGAAGCCTGGGGCTAGGGCCTGCGGCCGGACCCGGCCTGCGGCTTGTCTTCGCCGACCTTGGTGATCACCGGGTCGTCAAACGAGCCCGTGATGTCGTACTCAACCTTGAAGATGCGGCTCAGGGGGTCGCGCAGCAGCAGCTGGGCAAGAAACGATCCGATGCCGACGGCGGGGTTGACGAAGGCAAGCGCAAGGCTTGCGTTGCCCGCGTTGAGATCGGGCAGAACCACGGCGTGCGTGTTGAGGCGCTGCCGGGCAAGGTCGACGGCTCCTGAAATGAGAACCGTGGCCTGGGCGCCGACCACCTTGGTGTTGTCCGTGACGGTCACGCCCTTGTCGATCGTTGCCGTGCCGGTGAACCTGTCAAAGGAAAAGCCCTCCTGAACCAGATCGGAGAAGTCGAGCGTGAGGCGCTTTAAAAGCGACTGAAAGGACAGAAGCGACAGCAGCGTGCCTGCCGGCCCGGTCTTCACCTCGATGAAGGAGCCCTTGGAGAAGTCGATCGAAAGGTCGCCCGCGAGGGTGTCCATGCGCGGACTCCAGGGCGAGCCTTCAAAGGAGAGCCTGGCTGCGGCCTGCCCGCCGGCATTTTGAATCACGCCCGGAAAGCCCAGCTCGGACAGAAGTCCCCCCATGTTCTGGATGTTCCAGGAAAGATTGAGGCTGGTCTTGTCGGGGGCGCCAGCGGCAAAGCTGCGCGTCCAGTTTCCCTGGGCATGGAGCTGCCCCGAGGGGCTCGAGAGCGTCGCCCGGTCGATGTGAAGTCCCTCGGCCGCGCCCTGGCGGTCAACCGAGGTCTGAAGTTGCGCCGCACCAAGCTTGATGCCGTCGTAGGCAAGTTCGCCGATGCGCGCGGAAATGCGCGGCAGATGCCTCGGGTGCGCGGCGGCGACCGCAGGCTTGCTGCCCGTGCCGGCCGCGCCGTCGGCATTCTGCGCCTCGGGTCCCTCAATGAACTCCTTGAGGACCTTGACGGCGTTTTTGGACAGAGACAGCCGCTTCATGTCAAGCGACAGCAGCCCCTCTGCGGCGCTGCTGTAGTGCACGCTGCCCGCGATGCGGTCGCTTGCGACCGAAAGATTCCAGCTGCCGGCGTTCTTGGCGTAGTCGACCGTCAGATTCTGGAGGCTTGAGTCGGTGAACACCGCCTCCTTCACATCGGCCGAGACGCGGGTGAGGGCCGCGGCGATCTGTTCGGCCCGGGCGGCTTCAAGGGCCGGGTCCTCGGCTGCGCTTTTGCGCCCGCCCGAGGCCGCGTTGATGAGCGAGCGCAGCGGCGCGCTCCACTCGGGCAGCGACAGACGCGGGGTGTGCACGGCCAGCGAAAAGCCCTCGGCGGGCAGACCGCTGCGCGTGCCGATGCTCACGGCGCCGCGCACCGGAAGCCGGGACGCACGGCCGTCGACGGTTCCTGCCGGCAGCTGCACGAGAACGTCAAAGCGGCTGCCCGCATCCACCGAGAGCATCACCCCGGGCTCGCGCCTGATCGACACGGGACTGGCGCTGAAGCGCAGCGGCCAGCTTTGCTGCGCGCTCTTGTTCATCGGGGCCGGGAGGTCGAGCGAGACGCCCTGAAGCGAGGACTGCGCGGTGATGGTGACGCCCGTCTTTCTGGAGATGGTCGTGGTCGCCACAAAGGGCGTGGTGCCCCTGGCGTGGGAAAGAATGTCGGCCACGACCGGCGTCGGGGCAAAGTAGTTGATGTCGGCGACGTTGACGGCGCCCGCCGCGGTGATCGAAATGGTTCCGTCGGCGCTTGTCACCACGTTGACCGAGGCATCCTCGCCGGCAAAGGGCTTGGCAAGGACGTTCTTGGCCGAGGCGCCCTTTTCGGTGAAGTTGACGGTGCCCGTCACCTCCGAGAGCGGCGGGATGGGGCGGGGCATGTCCACGCGGTTGCCGGCCATGGTGATGCCGCCCGCAACGCGCGTGTCGCGCGCGTGCAGCAGCGGGATGTCGAGCTTGAGCGAAAGACGGGCGTCGCCGCTTGCGCGGGTGCCCTTGAAGGCGTGCTGCACAAAGCCGCCCACGGGGCTTGCCTCGACGTAGTCAAAGAACTTCTGCAGCTGCCCCTGCGCGCTGCCGTTGATTGAAAGCAGCGTGTCCCTGCCGGCGTTGAGCTGCTTGATCTCGGCGCTCGTCGGACCGACGTCCACGCCGAAGGTGCGGGCGCGGTCGGCCTCGATGCGCATGGAAAACCCTTCAAACAGAAGCCGGCCCTCGATGTTGGTCAAAAGCGGCCAGGCCTTTGCAGGCGTGCGGGTCTTCTGCGGCACATAGTCGATGGCGGCTCCGGAAACCCGGGCCTGAACCATGAAGCGCCCCTGCGGGGCCGAATCGCTTTTCGCGCCGCCAGCCGTCGACCACGGGAACTTGTTGAGGGGGCCGCGGACTTCAAAGACGCCGTCGTGCGCAACGCCCTCCACGAGGCCCTCCTGCAGCCAGTCGCGCACGCCCTCTCCCACCACGAGCGGGATGTATCTCCAGACGGCGGCCGCCCTGCCGCGGGCGATGGTGCCCGTGAGGTCGGCCGTGCCGGCGGGCCCCGCAGCCGGATCCGCGCGCCAGGAGCCGCGCACGGTGACGTCGGCGTCGTCGTTGACCGCGTGCACGTTTTGAACGTGAACCACCGGCCGGTTTTCCTTTATCTCCCAGAACACCTCGCCCGTGAGCGTGTCGAGCGCAATGGTCGGGTTCTCAAAGATGCCCGGGAAGGTGAGCGAGCCCGCGCGGGTGTCAAGGGTCACCCGTCCGCCGGCGCTTGAAAGCTGAAGCGTTCCCGAAAGGTTGCCCACGCCCGGGGTCATCGGCCTGCCTGCCTTCGGATCGGCCTTGACGGCAGCCACCGTGATGTTGTCAAAGGCGCTGGTCACCGACCAGCTGCGGGGCTCGCGCCCGCCCTGTGCGGCGTCCGCGCCGCGCCAGGAGACGGTCGTCTCGCGCAGCACCCCCGTCGGCGCGCGCTCGGTGACGGCCTTCAGAATGTTCTCGGGCAGGGGCAGCGCGTCGCTCAACCGGTCGAGGGCCGCGAGATCGATTTCGCCCAGGCGCAGTCGTGCGGCGAGGGCCTCGAGCCGCTCGGGCTTGAGCTGCACGTCGAACCCGGCCAGGGGCATGCCCATGCGCGTGCCGTCGGCCAGCGCCAGGGAAAGATCGGTCGCCTCGAGCGTGAGATTGTCTCCTTCGAGAGACTCCTTGACGCGCGCGGCGAGCGCATCAATCTCAAGGGGCGCATGGGAGCCGGGCAGGTCAAGCCGCAGGTTGCGGGCGGTGACGCCGCCGCTGGCCGAGACGGGACGGGCGTCGGAAAAGTCCATCCACAGCCGCAGGTCGCCGTGGCCGCGGCGCACGATCGACGAGAGCATCTCCGAGGGGGCCACCAGGCGCGCGACGTCAAGTCCGCGCGCCTCAAAGTAAAGCTCTCCGTCCCACTGCCGCCAGTCGGTCGCGTCAAAGATGCCCGTGGTGAAGGCCGCCCGCAGATCGAGCGTGTTGTGGCCGGGACCGGCGAGGACGGCCTGCAGACCGAAGGCGTAGTTCACGGCCTGGTCTTCAAAGGTGAGGTCGATCTTCTCAAAGACGGTGGGCTCGGCCGAGGGATCCGTTCGGTCGATGTAGGTGATGGAGCTGTCGATGATGCTCAGCCGCCCCTGGTCGAGCAGCCATCCGAGGCCGCGTGAAAGCGCCGGGGACGGCGCTGCGCCGCCCTCGCCGGATCCGGCTCCGGAGGCCGGTGAGAGGTCAAGCCGAAAGCCCGCGATGTCGTAGACGTGCTCGGAAAGCCGCTGCACGGACAGACGGGCGTCGGCAATGGTGAGGTCCTTGAAGCGCACCTTGCCGAGGACGCTGCGCCAGTACAGGCTCGCCTCGACCTCGGGCAGATGCAGAAGCTCCGTGCGGCCCGAGTCCGGATCAGGGCGTGAAAGCGTGACGCCGCGCAGCGACAGCCGGGGCCAGAACGTGTCCCAGCGCGGCTCCACGGCGCCGATTTCAACCCGGCATCCGATGGCCTCGCCGACCGCCTCGGCAATCGGCTCCTTGAAGCGGTTGACCTGCGGCAGCAGATACCAGCGCGTCGCAAGAATGAGACCGGTGAAGATGAAGTAGAAGAGCACCGCCGACCAGAAGGCGGAGATGACGGCCGCGCGAACCTTCGGATGGCGCATGTATGCGCGCCATCTGAGCGGAAGAGGGTGCCTGAAGCCGGTCATCGGAAAGTGCCTGGTTCTTTGCTTGCGCGTGTCGTCAAGGTCGTACGGGACGGGGCCGGCAGCCGCAGCAGCGCACGCCCTGTAAAATCGCAGAATATCCGGCGCTGCCGGGCGGCCCTCAGGTCGGGCGCGTCGATGCGGGCCTGAGGCCTGTCGGGCCGGCGGGTTCGCTGGCCCGGGGCTTTTCGCGCCCGCAGAGGGTTGTTCCCCGCACTATAGCAACGTTGCCGCCGCATCGGATCGATCAGGGCGGCAGACTTTGTTTCAGTTTGTCCGTCGGGACGCGTCCGTTTGATCAGTGCGACGCATGCCCGTGAGTTTGAAGCGAGATTTTCCTTGACAGATCCCGAGACGACGGGCGCCGCAGCCGACTCCTGCGGCCTTTCCCACGGCGACCGCCCGAGGCTTGCGCTTGACGTTGTTGCGCGGGTCTCTCTTTTCGTGGCCCGGGCCCTGAGCGGCATGGGCGCACGCGACCCCGAGGCGCAGACGGCGCTGCTTGAAAGGCTCGCCGCGCAGCCCTTCACGCGCGAGGCGATGCGCGCGCGGCTTGAGACGATCGACGACCCGGACGTGCTTGACGACGCCATGCGGCGCCTGCGCCGCGAGGTGATGGTCTGCACCGCCGCGCGCGACATCACGGGCCGGGCGGACTTTCATGAGGTTGTCGGCGTCATGACCGCCCTGGCCGAGGAGACGCTCTCGGCTGCGGTGCGCGTCAATTCAAGGGCGCTCGCGCGGCGCTTCGGCGTGCCGACCGACGCCGAGGGACACCCGCAGGACATGCTCGTCGTGGGCATGGGCAAGCTCGGCGGCGAGGAGCTCAACGCAAGCTCCGACATCGATCTCGTGTTCGTCTACGACGAGGGCGGGGAGACCCGTGCCGCGGGCGAGTTTTCCAGCGCGCGGCGCAGTATCACCAATCACGAGTTCTTCGACAAGCTCGCGCGCCGCGTCATCGCCTCGATCAATGATCTTGACGGCACGGGCTTTGTGTTTCGCGTCGACATGCGGCTGCGTCCCTTCGGCGACTCGGGCCCCCTGGTGGTGAGCAGCGCCATGCTCGAGGAGTACCTCTACAGCGAGGGCCGCGACTGGGAGCGGTTTGCCTGGCTCAAGGGGCGCGTGGTCAACCGCGCGGTGTTCATGTCCCCGGAGGCCTTTGAGGCCGCCTGCAGCGGACTGCAGAGCCTTGTGCGGCCCTTTGTGTTTCGCAAGTACGTGGACTTCTCGGCAATCAGCGCCCTTGCCCGCATCCACGAGATGATCCGCGCGGAGACAACGCGCCGCGAGCTCGGTCGCGACCAGGGCGTCAACATCAAGCTCGGTAGCGGCGGCATCCGCGAGATTGAATTCATCTGCCAGACCTTCCAGATCATCCGCGGAGGCCGGGAGCCGAGCCTTCGGGGGCGCAGCACGCCGCCGATGCTCGCCGAGCTTGCGCGGCTCGGATCGATTACGCAGGAAAACGCCGCAACGCTCACGGACCACTACTACTTCCTGCGCAATCTTGAGCATGCGCTGCAGTATGTCGACGACAAGCAGACGCAGACGATGCCCTCTGATCCGGCGGCTCTCGACAACGTTGCCGCCATGGTGGGGTACTCGAGCCCGGCGCTACTTGCGCACCTCGAGCAGGTGCGCCGCTACGTGGGCGAGGCCTTTGACGGGATCTTTCACACGGAAAAGCCCCGCGACGACGCCGACGGCTGGCCGGCGGGCTGGAGGGCGGGGGATCCGTCCGTCGAGGGGGCCTTGGCCGAGGTGCTCGCCGCGGCGGGCTATGCCCGCAGCGGGGATCTCTCGCACCGGATCCTGAAGATGATGCGCTCGCGTCTGCTTCCGGCACGCTCGCCGCAGGCGCGCGAGCAGCTAGCGCGCCTCATCAAGAGCATTGCCGACAAGTCCCGGGGCTGGGCGCAGCTTCGGGAGTCGACCGTTTCGCCCGACGAGGTGTTTGACCGCTACCTCAGGCTCACCGAGGTGGTGATCGGGCGCCCGACCTATGCGGCGCTTCTCAACCAGTATCCGGATGCGGCCGACCGCGTCGGGCGGATGCTGGCCATCTCGCGCTGGGCCGCGGACTACATTACCGAGCATCCGCTCGTGCTCGATGAACTGGTCGACCTGCGCGCCACGCGCATTGACGACTACACGCCGGTGGACCGCACGGAGTGGCTCGAGGAGCTGCGGCGCCGGATGAAGGCCCTTGACAACGACCGCGAGCGGCAGCTCAACTTGCTGCGCGACGCGCACCACGGCGCGCTCTTTCATCTGCTCATGGCCGACATCGACGGAAGGCTTTCCGTGGAGCGGCTCGCCGACCAGCTCTCGGCTCTGGCCGACGCGGTGCTTGCGGCCGTGATGGAGCTTGCCTGGGAGTCGATTCCCTCGCGGCACTGCGAGTACCCGCGCTTTGCCGTGATCGGCTACGGAAAGCTCGGCGGCAAGGAGCTCGGCTACGCCTCGGACCTGGACCTCATTTTTCTTTACGACGACGACAACCCCAACGCCGAGGCCAATTACATCAAGCTCGTGCGCCGCATGCTGAGCTGGCTCACGATGCAGACAAGCTCGGGGATTCTCTTTGACATCGACCTCAGGCTGCGCCCCAACGGCGAGAACGGGCTCATCGTCTCGAGCATGGAGATGTTCAGGCGCTATCAGCGCAACATCGACGGCAACGGCGCCTGGGGCTGGGAGCACCAGGCCCTGACCCGCGCGCGCTTCTGCGCGGGCGACCCCGACGTGGGCAAGGCCTTTGAAGAGGAGCGCCGCCACATTCTCATGCTCAGGCGCGAGCCGGGCGACGTGGCCGCGGGGGTTCTTGAAATGCGCGCGCGCATGCTCGAGGGACACCCCAACAAAACCGAGCTCTTTGACGTCAAGCACGACCGCGGCGGCATGGTGGACCTGGAGTTCATCGTGCAGTATCTCGTGCTTGCCTACAGCTCGCAGCACCCCGAGCTTGTCAACAACTTCGGCACCACGCTGCTGACGGAAATGGCCGCGGGGCTCGGACTCATCGACAAGGATCTTGCCATGCGCTCGGTTTCGGCTTATCGTCACTACCGGAATATTCAGCGGGAAATCCGCCTGAGCCGCGGCGAGACCGTCAAGGCCCGCGTGCCCGCGGAGGTTGTCGAGAAGGACCGCCCGGCTGTTCTGGCGCTCTGGCGCTCCGTGTTCGGCACCGACGAGCCCCGGCGCGAGGCTGCGGCAGCACATGATCAAGGAGATCAAGATGACGATATTTAATGCGCCGGCCATGCGCGATGAGCTGCACAAGATCCCGGAGCTCGGCTTTGAGGAGGTGAAGACCTCGGAGTACGTCGCCTCCAAGCTCGCGCAGCTTGGAATTGAGACCGTTCGCGGCGTGGGCGGCACGGGGGTGCTGGGCATCATCCGCGGCGAGCAGCCCGGCCCGGTCGTGCTGCTTCGCGCCGACATGGATGCGCTGCCCTTTAAAAACGAGGACGGCACCATCGAGCGCGTGCACGCCTGCGGCCACGACGGGCATACGGCCATGCTTCTGGCAGCGGCCTCCGAGCTTGTGGGGAAGGTGCGCCGCGGAACGCTCAAGCTGCTCTTTCAGCCGGCCGAGGAAACGCTCAAGGGAGCGCTTGCCGTGATCGACTCGGGGGTCATTGACGACGTCGACATCGCGCTCGGGCTGCATGTGCGTCCGATCCAGGACATCCCGGCCGGGACGTGCTGCGCGGCCATCCACCACGTGGCCTCGACCTTTGTGGAGGCAGTGATCCAGGGGCGCTCGGCGCACGCCTCGCGTCCGCATCTGGGCGTCAACGCCGCCGAGGCGGCGGCGCTCTTTACGCTGGCCGTGGCCGCCATCAAGCTCAATCCCAACTACGCCTGGTCGTGCAAGGTGACGGGAATCGACGCCATGTCCTCGGCCCCCAACATCATTCCCGACAAGGCGCGCATTCTCATTGACGTGCGTGCGGCCACCAACGAGATCATGGATGAGATGCTCGCCAAGCTCGACGCGGCCGTCAAGGGCGCGGCGGCCGCCGTGGGCGGCACGGGGTCGGTGCGCACCATGGGCGCCGTGATTCCGGCGGCCGACTACGACGAGGACATTGTCGAGGAGGTGCGCCAGAGCATCAGGAAGGTGCTCGGGCCCGACAAGCTCGCAACGGACTGTGCCGCCGGCGGCGAGGACTTCCACTTCTTCAAGCGCCACAAGCCCTCGATCAAGGCCGCCTACTTCGGCGTGGGCGCAGCCTGCGCGCCGGGCCTGCACTCGCGCGACATGCACTTTGACTCGAAGTGGCTTGACAACGGCGTCAAGGTGCTCGTGGACGTGGCCTTGAAGCACGTCGGCTGACGGCCGGCCGGATTCGCAGGCAAAAAGGGGACGCCCCGGCCGGGGAGCCCCCTTTTTTCATCGCGCGCCTTCCTGCGCGCCCCCGCCGGCTGAAGCCTTGGGGCGTGCGATCTCATGGGTCGGCACGAATCTCTCGCGCACGGCGTCCCAGATGTTGAGGCTTGCGGCGTGCATGTCGTAGTAGAGCGCATGCAGCCCGAGCGTGGAGGCAAGCACGCGCTCGCGCAGCCAGTCGTAGGACAGAAGGTTTTCAATGGAAAGCAGAACCGCGGCCTTTTCGCAGCGCTCAACGAAGGCCGCCGGATCAAGGGCGGGCTCTCCTTCTGCGGCATCGGGCAGCGCTCCTTCACGGGCGAGCTCCTCGATGACCGGGTTGGCAAGCTGCACCCAGCGCAGGATATGCGCCTCGGACGCGACCTTCTCCGGGTTGAGGGCGGCATGGATGCCCCCGCAGTTGGAGTGCCCCATGACGACGATGCTTGAAACCTCAAGGTGCTTGACGCCGTACTCAACGGCCGAGATCACCGCATCCCGGGCGCCCACGCGGTCGGCGGGCGGCACAAGCGCGGCGACGCTTCGAATGACGAAGACCTCGCCCGGCCGGCAGCCCATGATGATGGCTGGATCCACGCGCGAGTCGCAGCAGGCGATCACAAGCGTGTGCGGATCCTGGCCGTGCTTGAGCGCCTCGAAGAACTCCCGCTCCTTGAGCAGATATTCCTCGCGAAAGTTGTGAAAGCCCGCAACGAGCGCGTGAAAGTTCGACATGTCGATTGTTCCTTGAGCTGGAAGGCATCTGCCGGGCGGCCCTGCCTGTGCGGCGCACGACTATAGCGCGAAAGCGCGCCGGGATGCGATTCCAATGGTGATACACTGACGGCCGTATTCGTCTGGAGGAGATGCCAAAAAAGCCGATGAGCACGAAGCAGGACGATCAGAACGCAGTCGCGACGCCTTCGAGCGTCTTTTTTTTCATTTTGCGCGTGGCGCTTTTGTGCGCCGGCATGTTCGTCATGGCCATGGGGGTGGCCGAGGTGACGCTTGCGCGCCTCGGGACCACGCCCATCAGCACGCTGCCGCTGGTGACGGCGGAAATCTTCGGCATCACCTTCGGCGAGGCCACCTTCTGCGTGAACTGCCTTTTCGTGCTCGGGCAGATTGCGCTGCTGCGCCGCGGCTATCAGCCGATCAACCTGCTGCAGATCCCCCTGGTGTTCTTCTTCGGCGTCTTCATCGACATCGGCATGGAGCTCTTTGCGGGGTTCAATCCCGACACAGGCCTCAAGCAGTGGGCGATGAGCCTGTCGGGAAACGTGCTTCTGGGCATCGGCGTCTACTCGTGCATCAAGTCGCGCACGCTCGTGCAGCCCGGCGAGGGCATCGTGATGGCCGTTTCGCTTGTCACGCACAAGAGCTTTGCCTCGCTCAAGATTGCCAATGACGTTTCGCTTGTGGTGATCTCGGCCATTCTCGGCTGGCTGGTGCTCGGGCGCTTCGTGGGCATCGGACTCGGGACCCTGGTCTCGGCCGTGATGGTGGGGCTTGTGATCAAGCTCATCAATACGCTTTATCGCCTCGTCAGACCCAAGCGCACGGTGCGCGTGCTCATGCACGCAGACGGCGCAGACAGCGACGGGAACAAGGGCGCCTAGACGCCCGGCAAGGCCGGCGCAGGCGCAAGGGGACTGCCTCCCGAACGAACGGGATGGACAGTCCCCTGGGCGTGCGCAGGCTGGCGCCCCGGGCCTTTACCCGATGATGCCCGTGTGGCGCAGCAGCGGCTCGATGGAGGGCTCGCGGCCTCGGAAGGCCACAAAGCTCTCCATGGCGTCGCGGCTTGCGCCGCGGCTGATCACCTCGTCAAGCCAGCGGCGGCCGGTGGCCTTGTTGAAGAGCCCCTCCTCCTCGAAGGCCGAGAAGGCGTCGGCCGAGAGCACCTCGGCCCACTTGTAGCTGTAGTAGCCCGCGGCATAGCCGCCGGCGAAGATGTGCGAGAAGCTCTGCGCAAAGCGGTTGAAGGGCGCCGAGGGCGTGACGGCGACCTCGCGGCGCACGTCGTCGAGCACCTTCTGGAAGTCTGCGGCGTGGGAGCTTTCCGGGTCGCCGTGAATGCGCATGTCAAAGAGCGCGAATTCAAGCTGCCGCACGCAGAACATGCCCGACTGGAAGTTCTTGGCGGCGAGCATCCGGTCAAAGAGATCGCGCGGAAGCTTCTCGCCGGTCTCCACGTGCGCGCTGAGCGTCTCGACGATGTCGA
Organism: uncultured Duodenibacillus sp.; assembly: GCA_944390745.1. Classification (GTDB taxonomy): domain Bacteria; phylum Pseudomonadota; class Gammaproteobacteria; order Burkholderiales; family Burkholderiaceae_F; genus Duodenibacillus. The sequence goes on from CALXQK010000010.1 coordinate 48,924, forward strand.
AGTTCCACGCCCAGTTCTCCATGAACTGGCTGGGCATCTCCACGGCATCCCATTCAAAGCCGTTGATGCCCGAAAGCTGCGCGATGCCCACGCGGCTCAGCATGTGGTGCAGGCCGTGGCCGAACTCGTGAAAGAGCGTGGTGACGTCGTCGTGCGTGAGCGTGGCAGGCTTGTCGCCCACGGGCTTCTGGAAGTTGCACACGAGGTAGGCCGTGGGCGTGCGCACCGAGCCGTCGGGCAGCACCGCATAGGTGCTGTCGTTGTCCATCCAGGCGCCGCCGCGCTTGCTCGCACGCGCGTAGAGGTCGGTGTAGAACTGCGCGATCAGCCGCCCGGACTTGTCCGAAATGCGCCAGAACTGCACGTCGGGGTGCCAGACGGGGGCGCTGTCGGGCGTGATGCGGATGTCAAAGAGGTTTTCCACCATCCGGAACATGCCCTGAAAGACCGCCGGCAGCGTGAAGTAGCGGCGCACCTCCTGGCCGCTGTAGTTGTACTTGGCGCGGCGCAGCTTTTCACTGGCCCAGGCCGTGTCCCAGGGCTGAAGGCTCTCGATGCCGAGCTTGTCGCGGGCAAAGGCCTCGAGTTCGGCGTAGTCGGCAAGCGCCTTGGGGCGCGCAGACCTGGCGAGCTGCTCGAGAAAGGCCGTCACGCGCTCTGGCTTGCGGGCCATCTTGGTCGCAAGCGAGACCTCGGCATAGTCCTTCATGCCCAGAAGATGCGCCTGCTCGTAGCGGATGTCGAGAAGACGGGCGATGACGGGGGTGTTGTCGCGGGCGGGGTTGTCAAGCTCGCTGGCGCGCGTGCTGTAGGCGCGGTAGAGCCTTTCGCGCAGCGCACGGCTTGCGGCGTACTGCATCACGGGCAGATAGCTTGGAATCTGAAGCGTGATGCGCCAGCCCTCAACGCCGGCGGCGCGCGCGGCCTCGGCATAGGTCTCGCAAATGTCCTCGGGAATGCCGTCAAGCTCGCTGCGGTCCTTGATGTCGAGCGCAAAGGCGTTGGTGGCGTCGAGCAGATTCTCGCTGAACTTCTGGCTCAGGCGGCTTGACTCCTCCTCAAGCGCCTTGAGTCTTGCCTTGGGCCCGGGGGCGAGCTCGGCGCCCGAGAGGCGAAAGTCGCGAAGCTCATGGTCGATGACGCGCCGCTTGAGAGCGTCGAGCGTCTTGAAGCCCGCGCCCGCGGCAATCTCCTTGTAGCGCGCAAAGAGCGCCTCGTTTTGCGAGAGCGCAATGTAGAACTGCGCCACGCGCGGCAGATTGGCGTTGAAGGTTTCGCGCAGGGCGGGCGAGTCCATCACGCCCATGAGGTGTCCGACCGCACCCCAGGCCCGGGCCAGGCGCGTCAGGGCCGTCTCCAGCGGATCAACAGTGGTCTCCCACGAGGCGGGTTGGGCGGCGCAGGCCTTCTCAAGAGCCTCATGCGCATCCTTCAAAAGCACGTCGAGCGCCGGCGTCACGTGCTCGGGAGCAATGGCTGCAAAGTCGAGCAGGCGCGCCTGTTCAATCAGGGGATTGGTCATTTTTTCCTTTTTGAAAGCGGTTGAAGGGTTTTCTCAGGCAAGGCCGCAATGGCGCTCGGCCGCCTCGATGGTGTTGGTCATGAGCATGGCGATGGTCATCGGACCCACGCCGCCGGGAACCGGAGTGATCCAGCCGGCCACCTCGCGGGCGCTTTCAAAGTCCACGTCTCCGCAAAGCCTTCCGTTTTCATCGCGGTTCATGCCGACGTCGACCACAAGGCAGCCGGGCTTGAGCATCTCGCCCTTGATGAGCTTTGCGCGCCCCACGGCGGCGACGACAACGTCGGCCTGGCGCAGAAACTGCGCCAGATCGGGCGTGCGGCTGTGCGTGATGGTGACCGTGGCGTGCCGCTGCAGCAAAAGCAGGGCCTGGGGCTTGCCGACGATGTTGCTGCGGCCGACGACGACGGCGTGCTTGCCGGCGAGATCATAGCCCGCGGATTCGATGATCTTCATGACGCCGTAGGGAGTGCAGGGAAGAAAGCCCGGACGTCCCGTCATCAGGGCGCCGGCGCTTGCCACGTGAAAGCCGTCGACGTCCTTGTCGGGCGAAATGGCGGCGATGACCTTATCGCTGGAGATCTGCGCAGGCAGCGGCAGCTGCACGAGAATGCCGTCGACGGCATCGTCGTTGTTGAGCGCCTCGATTCGTTCAAGAAGCTCGGCCTCGGAGGTCTGCGCGCTCAGGCGGTATTCAAGGCTCTCGACGCCCACCTTCTCGCAGGCGCGGATCTTGTTGCGCACGTAGACCTGGCTGGCTGGATCGTCGCCCACGAGCACCACGGCAAGTCCCGGCCGGCGGCCGGCCTCGGCGAGCCGCTGTGCACGCGGCTTGAGTTCATCGGTGATGCGGGCGGCAAGCGCCTTGCCGTCAAGAATGGAAGCTGTCATGGTCGCATCCTCATAAAGGTTGAAAAGTCAGAAAGGCTGTTTCGGATGGAAAACCGGAGGCCCCGATGCTGCGGACCTCCGGCCGAAGAAATTGATTGCTGCGTGCGCGCCTGCGGCACTATTGTCCCTGCAGGAAGGCGCCCATCGGGTCGCGGGCGCTTGGGACGGCGCCCGATCCCGAGGGCGAGGCCGGGCGGGAGTCTGCGCTAGCCGGAACGGCGGCAGGCTGCGCGCCCTGCTGCGTGCGACCCGCCTCAAGCTGGGCCTTGATGCGCGCTTTCTCCCGCGCGTTCCAGGCCTCGCGTGAGGCATCGGCCTTGACCATGGCCTCGCGCACGGCCGCGGCTGCCGTCGGGTTGAACTTCAGGCGGAAATCCGCGATCGCCTTGTTGTTGGCAAGGACGCGCACGGGGACAACGGCCGTGGAGGCGCGACCGCCCTTGCGGTCTGTCGCCGCCGGCCGCACCACCTCGGCAAAGCCCACGGTGATGGCGTTGCGGTTGACGGGCTGCACGCCCAGATCCGAGCTTGCCACCGACTCGCCCGGCATGAGTTCAAGCACGCGCGTGCCCTGAATATAGCGGATGCGCCACAGTCCTGTCTGCCGCGCGCCGTCGGTGCGGGGTTCGCAGAAGATGCTGCGGCTGCTCACGGGAACAAGCGAGAAGCTGCCGCTGTCGGAAAGCTGGCGGCTGCGCCGCGAGCGGGGCTTGGCCTGCGAGTCGTTGGGCGTGAAGATCACGCCGTAGGGCTGGGCGGCAACATAGCTCACGTAGGACAGGCAGAAGGGCGTGGTCTTGGAGAACTGCGCCACCAGGCGCTCCAGTGTGGCCGCGCCGGTGAAGGCGCTCGAGGAGGGCTGCACGATTTCATCGTCGCCGAGCCAGTAGGTGGCGATGTAGGCGCGGGAGTCCTCCGGGAACTTGGCGTCGGCCGACATGAACCAGGCGAGCTCGTCGGGCTGGTTGTTGCTGTTGCGCAGGAACTGGCGGATGGGCTTGCCGGAGATGTCGAACGCGCGCAGCTCGACGGCCATGTTGAAGGGCGTCTCGCCCGCGTTGCGAAGCAGGATGCGGCCGTCGCCGAGCCTTTCGACGGACATGCGGCCGCTGTTGGGCATCGCGACGCCCGAGCGGTACAGCGTGCTTGCTCCAGTCCCCCAGTTGAAGGCGCGCTCCCCGTCGCCCTCAATCGTTTCTGAAACGTCCCAGAGGCCGTCGCCGGCCGGGCGGATCTGCACGAAGCTCGCCTGCTTGTCGTGGAAGGCGTAGATGCCCTCGGTGAGCGCCTCCACGGGGTCAATCTTGAGTTCCGTGCTTCTGAGTGGCGCTCGAACCGTCGACTCGGGCTTCCAGGTGACATCGGTAAATTCCTTGTAGTCAGCCTTGGGATTGAGTTCCGGAGCGGGAGTCGAACAGCCGTTCAGAACAAGAACGGCGCCTGAGACGGCGGCCGCAAGAAGCGCTTGACGCAGACTGATGTGCAGACGACGGGGATTCACGGCGAAGGATTCTCCGAATCGATGGGTTGATGAAAAAAGCGCCGGCGGCGTCAGTCCCGACGCCGCCCGGGCTTGTGATGTGCTTCCCATTTTAGTGAAGAACTCCCGCCGATAACCCGCGGCGCCGGACTGTCGACGGCTGATGCTCCTTCTGGCCGAAAGGGTTTGCCCGAAGACGCAGTGCGCACGCACCGGGCGCGGCTGCTCGATTCAGGACCCGGGGCAAAAAAACAGCGCCGCAGCCGGCGCTCCGAAAACCGGAGGCGGCTGCGGCGCAGGATGAAGCGCTCTTTTTAGAAAGAACTAGAGCAGCGGCACGATCAGAAGCGCCACGATGTTGATGATCTTGATGAGCGGGTTGACGGCGGGACCGGCGGTGTCCTTGTAGGGATCGCCCACGGTGTCGCCCGTGACGGCGGCCTTGTGGGACTCGCTTCCCTTGCCGCCGAAGTGGCCGTCCTCAATGTACTTCTTGGCATTGTCCCAGGCGCCGCCGCCCGTGGTCATCGAGATGGCCACGAAGATGCCCGTGACGATGGTGCCCATCAGCACGCCGCCCAGGGCCTGCGGGCCGAGCAGCAGGCCGACGAGAATCGGCACGACCACGGGAAGGATCGAGGGAACGATCATTTCCTTGATGGCCGCTCCGGTGAGCATGCCGACGGCCTTGGAGTAGTCGGGCTTGGCCTTGCCCTCCATGATGCCCTTGATCTCCTTGAACTGGCGGCGCACCTCGATCACGACGCTGCCCGCGGCGCGGCCGACGGCCTCCATGGCCATGGCGCCGAAGAGGTAGGGGATCAGACCGCCGATGATGAGGCCGGCGATCACATAGGGGTTGGAGAGGTCAAACGTGAAGTCCACGTTGAAGTTCTGCTTGAGGGCGTGCGTGTAGTCGGCAAAGAGCACGAGCGCGGCCAGACCGGCCGAGCCGATGGCGTAGCCCTTGGTGACGGCCTTGGTGGTGTTGCCCACGGCGTCGAGCGGATCGGTCACGGCGCGCACCTTCTCGTCGAGCTCGCTCATTTCCGCAATGCCGCCGGCGTTGTCGGTGATCGGGCCGTAGGCGTCAAGCGCCACGATGATGCCGGCCATCGTCAGCATGGACGTGGCGGCAATGGCGATGCCGTACAGGCCCGCGAGCAGGTAGCTCACGAGGATGGCGGCGACGACGGCGATCACGGGCAGGGCCGTGGCCTTCATCGAGACGGCCAGACCGGCAATGATGTTGGTGCCGTGGCCGGTGGTCGAGGCCTTGGCGACGTCCTGCACGGGCTTGTATTCCGTGCCAGTGTAGTACTCGGTGATGACCACCATCAGGCCGGTGAGCACGAGGCCCACGAGGGCGGTGCCGAAGAGCTTGCCGGTGGTGACGCCCTCGGGCAGCATGGCCGGATCGCTGAAGACGAAGTCGCCCACAAACCAGAAGGCGACGGCGGCGATCACGCCCGAGACGATCAGACCGCGGTACAGGGCGGTCATGATCTTCTTGCCCGGGATGTACTTCACGAAGAACGTGCCGATGATCGAGGCGACGATCGAGACCGCGCCGAGCATCAGGGGATATTCAACCATGCGCATTGCATCGCCCGAGGTCGCCAGGGCGCCGATCATCATCGTGGCGATCAGCGTCACGGCATAGGTCTCGAACAGGTCGGCCGCCATGCCGGCGCAGTCGCCGACGTTGTCGCCGACGTTGTCGGCAATCACGGCCGGGTTGCGGGGATCGTCCTCGGGAATGCCGGCTTCAACCTTGCCCACGAGGTCGGCGCCCACGTCAGCGCCCTTGGTGAAGATGCCGCCGCCGAGACGCGCGAAGATCGAGATCAGGCTCGAGCCGAAGGCCAGACCGATCAGGGGCTTGATCGTGGCGTAGAGGCCGGCGTCGGCCGGAGCGCTCGAGACGAGGAAGGCCATGTAGCCGGCCACGCCGAGAAGACCCAGACCCACCACGAGCATGCCGGTGATGGCGCCGCCGCGGAAGGCGACGTTGAGGGCGCTTTCAATGCCGCTGGCGGCGGCCTGCGCGGTGCGCACGTTGGCCTTCACCGACACGTTCATGCCGATGAAGCCGCAGGCGCCCGAGAGAATGGCGCCGATCGCAAAGCCGATGGCGGTCTTGAAGCCGAGGGCGGGCACGAGTGCGATGACGACGAAAAGCACCACGCCCACGATGGCGATCGTGGTGTACTGCTTGGTGAGGTAGGCCTGGGCGCCCTGCTGAATGGCATGCGAGATTTCCTGCATGCGGGCGTTGCCCGGATCCTTGGCGAGAATCCAGCTGCGGGAGACGAGGCCGAAGATGACGGCCACGATGCCCGCGGCGATGGCGAGCCAGAGAGCTGTTGTCATAAAAGTTACTCCAGTCGGCGCGGCAGCTTGTTGTTGGATGTTTGAAGTTTCAAAAAAGGCGTCCGCAGCAGACGCGCTGTTTTCGTCGCTCCCTTGGTTTGGCTGACCGCGAAAACGGTTGATGCAAAAAAGCGGCGCGGCAAAAAATCAGGAACGAGAGCGCCGCAGGCTTCGTTCCTGATGGGGATGCTTGAATCGATTACTTGAGCGCCTCGAAGATGCGGTCGCGGATTTCCTCGATCGCACCGATGCCCGAGATCGAACGGTACTTGGGGGCCGTCGGATCGCCGGACTTGGCGAGGTTCTGGTAAAAGCCCACAAGGGCCTCGGTCTGTGCATGGTAGACCGCCAGACGCTTGGCAACGACCTCTTCACGGTCGTCGTCGCGCTGCACGAGGTCCTCTCCGGTCACATCGTCCTTGCCCGGCACCTTCGGCGGGTTGTACTTGATGTGGTAGGAGCGGCCCGAGGCTGGATGGATGCGGCGGCCGGACATGCGCTCAACGATTTCAGCGTCGGGCACGGCAATCTCGAGCACGAAGTCGATCGGAATGCCGGCGTCCTTGAGAGCCTCGGCCTGCGGGATCGTGCGCGGGAAGCCGTCAAAGAGAAAGCCGTTCTTGCAGTCATCGGCCTGCAGGCGCTCCTTGACCAGACCGATGATGATGTCGTCGCTCACCAGTCCGCCCTGGTCCATGATCACCTTGGCGGCCTTGCCGAGCTCCGTGCCGGCCTTGACGGCCGCGCGGAGCATGTCGCCCGTGGAGATCTGCGGAATATTGAAGTGTTCTTTGATGTAGGCCGCCTGGGTGCCCTTGCCGGCTCCGGGCGGTCCGATGAGGATCAGACGCATAAGGATCTCCGAAAAATTTGAGAAAACAGACCGCCGGCTGCGTACGGGGGAGGAAGTGCGCGCGCAGCGGCGCGCGCCGTCCGGTTGTCTGCGCCCGGCGCACAGCGGCCCTCAACCTTGTTTATAACCGTGCAATTCTAGCTGAAGGACGCAAAAAGGGCGCGCAGACTGCGCGCCCCCGGGCCCCCCTGTCCGGCCTCGTTCAGGTGGCTGGCCTGGATGCGGGAGCGCATCCAGGGGTGTTGATTATTGGATACAGGTCAGGGTCTCTTTTCGTAGACAGCGCGCACGCGCTCAAGGTCCTCGGGCGTATCCACGCCCGCCGGGAGATTTTCCTTGAGCACCACGACGCTGATGGCGTAGCCGTGCCAGAGCGCGCGCAGCTGCTCGAGCGACTCGAAGGCCTCGATGGGCGCGCGCTCGAGTTTTGGGAAGGCCTTGAGAAAGCCCGCCCGGTAGGCGTAAAGCCCGATGTGGTGGTAGGCCGGAAGCCCGGCGGGCAGCGCGCCGGCCGCGCCGTTTTTGAAGGCGTCGCGCGGCCACGGGGCCGGTGCGCGGGTGAAGTCAAGCGCCCGCGAGGCCTTGTTGAGCACGACCTTGACGACGTTGGGATTGAGAAAGCTCTCGAGACTTCCGATCGGGTGGGCGGCCGTGGACATGGCGCAGTCCTGCGCCGCATCGAGGTCGGCGGCGACGGCCGCGACGACTCCCGTGGGAATGAGCGGCTCGTCGCCCTGCACGTTCACCACGATCTCGTCGTCGGACAGGCCGAGAATCTCCACGGCCTCTGCGAGACGATCCGTTCCGGTCGGATGATCGGCGCGCGTCAGAAGCGCGTCAATGCCGAAGTCGCGGCAGACCGAAACGATCTCGGGGCTGTCGCAGGCCACGGTCACCGACTCGGCGCCCGAGGCGAGCGCCCGCTCGGCCGTGCGCACCACCATCGGCCTGCCGCCGATGTCGGCAAGCGGCTTGCGCGGCAGGCGCGTCGAGCTCATGCGCGCCGGAATCAAGGCTTTGAAACGCATTGCAAAAATCCTCAGTCTTTGATGGGGTCGGGCAAGGGGGCGGGGCCTCAGGCGGCGGGCTTGACGCGGGCCTTCTCCACCTCCTCGGGGGAGAGGTCGCGGGCCTCCTTCTCGAGCATGACGGGAATCTCCCCGATCATGCCGTAGCCCTTGGCGCACTTGGCGCACATGAGCATCGTACGGTCTTCGTTGAAGCGCAGCGGTCCCTTGCAGACGGGGCATACAAGCACTTCGGTGAGTCGGCTGTCCATGGTCAATACCGTGTTTGTGATGAGTTGAAGAATGGGAAGGGCCTTCGGCTCGCAGGGCCGTGTCCCTGCGCGGCCTCGCGGTGCGCCCTAGTGCGTAATCTCCTCGGTCACCGGCACAACGTCGATGTTCTTTCGGCGCGCCGCCTCGTAGACGCGCTCGAGCACGAACTGCACGAAATAGGTGTCGAGCTGCGTCTCGAGCTCCACCACCCAGATGCGCTTGTCGCCGGCCAGTTCCGGGTTCTGGCGCACCTTGACGGCGTCCTTGGCGGTGATGAGGATGTAGCGGCAGTCAAGCCCTGCAAAGGGGTTGGTCTTGAAGTCGAAGTGGTCTCCAAGCGCCATGGTGCGCGCGTCGATGTCGTGGGCCTGCAGCATGCTGAAAAACCGCTCGGGCGCGGCGATGCCCGCGGCGGCCGCAACCTTCGCCTCCTTTTCGGCGATGCGGTGGCTCATGTCGTCGATCGTGCGGCGCTTGCCGTCGATCAGGCGCACGGCGTCCCCGAGCTGGTTGGTGGCGGCAAAGCGCGGCGTGCGGCTGGCGACCACCTCCTGCGTGGCGTTGAGCACAATGGCGTCGACCGTATCAAGCCGCCCGGGATCCTCGCGCAGGGGCCCTGCGGGCAGCACCCAGCCGTTTCCTAGGCCCCGGGCGCCGATCACGGCAAGCTCCACGTCGCGAGCCAGGCGCCGGTGCTGCAGACCGTCGTCGCTGATGATGACGTTGACCGAGGGAAACCTTGAGAGCAGCAGCCGCCCGGCGGCCACGCGGTTGCGCCCGACGGCAACCGGCACGCGGGCGCTGCGGGCAATCAGAAGCGGCTCGTCGCCCACATCGGCCGCCGAGGACTCGGCCTCGACAATCCGCTCGGTCTGCGCGGCGCGGCCGTAGCCGCGGCTGATCACGCCGGGCGTAAAGCCCGCGGCGCGCAGTTCGCGCACGAGCTGGATCGTGATGGGCGTCTTGCCCGTTCCGCCCACGTAGATGTTGCCGACCACCACGACGGGCACGGGCAGATCAACGGGCGTCACGCGTGCGGCGCGTGCGCGGGCGATCGTTCTACAGACAAGTGAGAAGGGATAAAGCAGGCAGGCCGCGATCCCCCTGTGCGACCAGACCGTGTTGTGCAGGAATGCTTCAAGGGCGGCGCGCATGGCTCTGGCTCCCTGTCGAATTTCTGAGGAGGCGCCCCTGGGGCGCCGGCGGTCTGGACAGCAATGGTTGAGGGTGTTCGGGTGACATAAGGGGGACGGTTTGTCGGCGCTCTCGATCCGGTCTCTGCCTGTTTGTCTGCCAGAAGGCCGCAGGCTGCAGGCCGGCGGTGCGCCGCCGGCGCACGGGGGCGCAGCCGCTGCGCCCCGACAAGGCCGGATAAAAATTTCACGTTAGCGGCGAATATTAACGCAAATGCACGCTGGTTTTCGTGACGGGCTTGCCTTGAAGGCGCAAATTTTCCCGCAAAATCAATCCGCCGGCGAAAGCTCGGCCTAGAAGTCGGGAAAGTCTGCGGGCGCTTCAAAGTGCACAAGCGCACCGGTGCGCGGGTGCGCAAACTCCAGGCTCTGCGCATGCAGGCACAGCCGCGTGCCGCCTTCCTCGGCCTCAAGGCCCATGCTTCCGTAGAACGGATCGCCGTCGATGGGCAGCCCCAGCCCCTTGGCGCAGTGAAGCCGCAGCTGGTGCGTGCGGCCCGTCTCGAGCGTGAGCGCAACAAGGCTCTTGCGCCGGCCGCAGGTCTCGACGCTCTGAAGGACTTGATAGTGCGTGCGGGCCTGTCTGCCGCCGCAGGACTCCGTCAGAAGACACTGCCGCGGGCGGTCAAGCCAGTTCAGCCCGAGCGGCAGGTCAATCGTGCCCTCGGCCGGGGTTTTCGGGGAAAGCTCGGCCTCGAGGCGCGCCACGTAGACCTTGCGGGCGCTGCGCGCGCGAAAGCTCTCGTTCATGCGTGCGAGCGCCTGCTTGTTGCGCGCAAAGGCAAGCACGCCTGAGGTGTCGAGATCGAGCCGGTGCACGACGAAGAGCTCGCCGTGGGTCTTTTCGAGAATGGACTTGGCGCTCACCTTTTCGCGCACGCCGGGCACCGACCCGAGGCGCGCAGGCTTGTTGATGACGAGCATGTCGGCGTCCTCGTGGAGCGTCTCGATGGCCGGAGCCGACTCCTCGCTTTGCATGGGCCTGGCCGTCTCGTGGGGGCGCCCCTCGAGCATCCACTCAAGCCAGAAGCGCGCCCCTGAGCGCGGGGCGTAGAAGGTCTGGTCATGGCGGCACTCCCAGACGGGGGACTGCCCGACCCACCACTCGCCGAGCGCCGCCAGGCGCGCCCCGGGGCGCTCGGTGTTGAGATATTGAACGAGCCGCACCGCTGGGTCGGTGAGCGACTCGGCGATGACGCGCCGCCACAGCGCGCGGCGCAGCGTCTGCTCCCTGCCTCCCTGGTAGAACTCGCGGTCCGGGTACGGCGCGAAGATTTCCTCGATGCGCTCGGCCAGGGACTTTTTCTCGCCGCGGCCGTTGGTCATCGTCACGGGCCGCACGGCGCGCTCGGCCATCGGCAGCCAGAGATCGGCAAGGCTGAGCTTTTCCAGCGGCTTGTCGGCGGCTGCTGGCGCGGGCTCAAGCGCGTAGATGAATTCAGCCGCGCCGCGCTCAAGCACCACCGCCGCCGCCATGCGGCCGCAGAAGTCTTCGGGCGCCACGGAGTCGGACGCGGCAAGCTCCCGGGCCCGAAGCAGCGCCGCGCAGGGCGCGCGCGTGAAGGGGTCGGCCATGGGTCCGGCGGCAAGCTCAGGCGTGACGCCCGAGTCTTCAGGCCGGACGCTGCGGACGGCAAACGGGGTGCGCATGAGCGCAAGACGCTCGGTGAGGGTGAGGTGCTTCATGAGGACGGGCTGCGAGAAACCATTCGGGCGAAATCTTACCGGCAGCCGCAGGCCGCCTTCAAAAAAAGAGATCCGCCCGAAGGCGGATCTGCGGACTGCGCGGGCCCGGGCGGGCTAGTCCTCCCGGAAGGCCTCCTCCCTTGTCTTTCGAAGCGCGGGCAGTGCCACGATGATGATGAGAAAGACCGAGGCGATGAGAAAGCCGCAGGAGATGGGGCTTGTGATGAAGGTCATCGGGTCGCCGCGCGACAAAAGCAGCGCGCGCCGCAGGTTCTCCTCCATCATCGGACCCAGGATGAAGCCGAGCACAAGCGGGGCGGGCTCGCATCCGAGCTTGGAGAAGAGGTATCCGACAAAGCCGAAGAAGACCGTCACCCACACGTCCCAGACGTTGTTGTTGATCGAGAAGACGCCGATGCAGCAAAACACAAGAATGGCCGGATAGAGCATCCGGTAGGGAACCTTGAGCAGCTGGATCCAGACGCTGATCATCGGCAGGTTGAGGATCACCAGAATGAGGTTTCCAATCCACATGGCGACGATGAAGCCCCAGAAGAGGCTCGGGTCGGTCGTCATCACCTGGGGACCGGGCACGATGTCGTGAATCATCATCGCGCCGATCATCAGGGCCATGACGGCATTGGAGGGGATGCCGAGCGTGAGCATCGGGATGAACGAGGTCTGGGCGCCGGCGTTGTTGGCCGACTCGGGGCCGGCCACGCCGCGGATGTTGCCGCTGCCAAAGGGCGGGTCGGCCTTTTCGCCGGCGAGCTTCTTTTCAACCGTATAGCTCGCAAAGGAGGCCAGAAGGGCGCCGCCGCCCGGCAGCACGCCCAGCAGCGAGCCCAGAATCGTGCCGCGGGCGATGGGCCCGGCGCACACCTTGAGATCCTCCCGGGTCGGGAGCACCGATCCCACGCGTCCGGGCACGAGCGTGCGCCTGACGGTGAACTCGAGATTGCGCATGATCTCGGCAAAGCCGAAGATGCCCATGCTGAGCGCCACGAAGTCGATGCCCTCCATGAGCTCGTCGACGCCGAAGGTGTAGCGCAGCGCCCCGGAGTTGACGTCGGTGCCGATCAGGCCGATGAGCAGGCCGAGCAGGATCATGCAGATCGCCTTCAGAAGCGATCCGGTGGCAAGCACCACCGCGCCGATCAGGCCGAGCACCATGAGGCTGAAGTACTCCGCGGGGCCGAACTCAAAGGCAAGCCGCGTCAGGGGCGGCGCGAACGCCGCAATGAGAAGCGTGGCCACGCACCCGGCAATGAAGCTGCCGATGGCGGCGATGCCGAGTGCCGCACCCGCGCGCCCGCGCTTGGCCATCTGGTGGCCGTCAAGGCACGTCACCACCGAGGCCGCCTCGCCCGGGATGTTGACGAGAATGGCCGTGGTTGAGCCGCCGTACTGCGCGCCGTAGTAGATGCCCGCGAGCATGATGAGCGCTCCCGAGGGCTCAAGCGCGTAGGTTGCCGGCAGCAGCATGGCCACCGTCGCCACCGGACCCATGCCCGGCATCACGCCGATCAGCGTGCCGATCGAGACGCCTGCAAAGCAGTAGAGAATGTGCGTCCAGGAAAGCGCCGACTGAAATCCGAGCGCCAGATTGGAGATGAAGTCCATGTCCATTTTGACTGCGCTCCGCTACAGGAATGTCGGCCAGACGGGAACATACATGCCGATGCCCACGACAAAGACGACGTAGGCAAGCGCGTCGAGAAGCACGATCATGCCGATCGTCTCCTTCCAGTTGACGCTCTGGCTTGCCAGAGAGGCGACCACGATCATCGCGGCAAGCGAGATCATGAGTCCGAATGTGGTGAGCAGCAGCGAAAAGAGCACCACCGAGCCCAGAATCAGAAAGAGGATGCCCCAGTGAAATTTTTCCACGCGGCCTTCCTCGGGATCGGCGGGAGCCTTCAGCAGCCCGCGCAGGGCGATGATCGCTCCGATGAGGGCCATGGCACCCCCGAGCAGCGTTGGAAAGTATGCCGGCCCCATGCGCGCGGCCGAGCCAAGCTCATGGCGCTGGACAAAGACAATAAAAAAGATTCCCAGGAGCACGAAAAGCACGCCCGACCAGAAATCCTTTGCGTGACGGATGGTCATGAAGAGAAAAAACTGCAGAGACTCCGAGGTCGAAGCAGGCCTGCGCCCGCAGGGGACGCAGGCGAGGACTTCGACCTGCGGGATGTTGAAATCGAAGGTTAGTCGACGCGGGCGCCGGAGGCCTTGACGATTTCAGCGTACTTCTTGAGTTCAGCGGCGATGAGCGCCTTGAATTCATCAGGCGAGCAGGGGGCGGATTCGCCGCCGAGCTTGGCGAGGCGTTGCTTCATCTCCTCGCTGCTCAGAGCCTTGGTGATGACGGCGTTGAGGTGATTGACGATCTTGGCCGGGGTCTTTGCGGGAACAAAGAGGCCGTACCAGGTCGAGATGTCGAAGCCGGGCACGCCCGCCTCAACCATCGTGGGGACGTCGGGCATGGACTTGGCGCGCGTGGTGGTGGTCACCGCCAGCGGCACGAGCTTGCCCGCCTTGATGTTGGCCGTGGCCGAGGCGAGGTTGTCGAACATCAGGTCGGTCTGGCCGGCAAGAACCGAAAGCTGCGCGGCGGCAGCGCCGGCGTAGGGCACGTGCACCATCTTGATGCCGGCCTTGGCCTTGAGGAGCTCGCCCGCCATGTGGCCGCCCGAGCCGTTGCCGCCCGAGGCGTAGTTGAGCTTGTCGGGGTTTTTCTTGCAGTAGGCCACGAGGTCGGCAACCGACTTGATGCCGGTGCGCTGCTGGAATTCAGGCGTCACCACCAGAACGTTGGGCACGTGCGCGATGAGCGTCACGGGCTCGAAGTCCTTGATGGGATCGTAGGGCAGCTTCTTGAAGAGATTGGGATTGACCGCATGGGTGGCGACCGCACCCACGCAAAGCGTCATGCCGTCGGGCTTTTGCTGCGCAAGATAGGCCACGCCGCGGTTGCCTCCCGCACCCGGACGGTTGTCGACGATGACGTTGCCCAGATCGGCGTGAACGGCCTCGGCGATGGCGCGGGCCGACACGTCCAGAGGTCCTCCGGGCGGGTAGGGAACAATGATTCGGATGGGATTGGAGCCCGTGCCGGTCTGAGCCAGAGACGCGAGGGGAACAGAGCTCAGGACGGAGGCTGCGGCAACGCCTCCAAGCAGAGTGCGACGATTCAGATTGACCACTTCATCTTCCTTTTACGTTGAAACACCGGCCCCCTCGCAGTGGACGCGATTGACCCGGCAGTTTGTACTAATTGGAAAAACTGCCGTCCATTCTATGCCTTTTTGCATCGCGGCGTCTCGTCGCGGCGCGGCGCGGACTGCGGCCGCGGCCTGCTGCTGCGGCGCATTTGCACCGCACCCGCCGGTGCGCTGGGACTTGAAATTGCACCGGCAAGACGCCATATCAAAGACATCGGCGCGCCGCCTGCGGCCCCCCGCTCTTGCAGGGCGGGGCGGTCCGCACGGATGCCTTCGCAGGGAGGCGCCGCGGCGGCGCGCAGCGCTTTGGTCCGGCACGGGGCAGCGATCCCCTCGGGCCGAAACAGGGTAAAGGATATGAGACAAGACAAGTTGACAACCAAGTTTCAGCAGGCGCTGGGCGAGGCGCAGTCGATAGCCATTGCGCACGACAACCAGTACATCGAGCCCGTGCACCTGCTCTCGGCCATGCTCGCCGACCCGCAGGCCGGCGCGGCAAGCCTGATTGAGCGCGCCGGCGGCAACGTCGCCCGGCTGCGCCAGGACGTCGACGCGGCCGTTGAACGGCTGCCGAAGGTTTCCGGCAACTCGGGCGACATCCAGGTCGGGCGCGATCTGGTCCGCGCGCTCAACCTCACCGAAAAGGAGGCCATGCAGCGCGGCGACGAGTTCATCTCCAACGAGATGTTCCTGCTTGCCATCACGGACGCCAACCTTGACGTGAGCCGCCTGATGGCTGCCGCGGGCGTCACCAAGAATCTCCTTGCGGCGGCGATTACGGCCGTGCGCGGCGGTGAGAAGGTGAGCGACGCCGACGGCCAGACCGGGCGCGAGGCCATCGAGAAGTACACGATCAACCTCACCGACCGCGCCCGCCAGGGCAAGCTCGATCCGGTGATCGGCCGCGACGATGAGATTCGCCGCACGATGCAGATTCTGCAGCGCCGCACGAAGAACAACCCCGTGCTGATCGGCGAGCCGGGCGTGGGCAAGACCGCCGTGGTCGAGGGGCTCGCGCAGCGCATCGTCAACGGCGAGGTGCCCGACGGACTCAAGGACAAGCAGGTGCTGTCGCTTGACATGGCCGGGCTCATTGCCGGGGCCAAGTACCGCGGCGAGTTCGAGGAGCGTCTCAAGAAGCTGCTCAAGGAGGTGACGGCCTCCGAGGGCCGCATCATTCTCTTTATCGATGAGCTGCACACCGTTGTCGGCGCGGGCAAGACCGAGGGTTCGATGGACGCGGGCAACATGCTCAAGCCCGCGCTCGCCCGCGGAGAGCTGCATGTAATCGGCGCCACCACGCTCGACGAGTACCGCAAGTACATCGAGAAGGACGCCGCGCTTGAGCGGCGCTTCCAGAAGGTGCTTGTCGACGAGCCCAGCGTCGAGGACACGATCGCGATTCTTCGCGGCCTGCAGGAGAAGTACGAGGCGCATCACGGCGTCGAGATCACCGACCCGGCCATCGTGGCCGCCGCCGAACTCTCGCACCGCTACATCACCGACCGCTTCCTGCCCGACAAGGCCATCGACCTGATCGATGAGGCCGCCAGCCGCGTGAAGATGGAGATCGACTCCAAGCCTGAGCCTCTTGACAAGCTCGAGCGGCGCCTGATCCAGCTCAAGATCGAGCGCGAGGCGATGAAAAAGGAGACCGATGACGCGAGCCGCGCGCGGCTTGAGGCGCTCGAAAAGGAGATTGCCGATCTTTCACGCCAGTACTCGGACCTTGAGGAGATCTGGAAGGTTGAAAAAAGCGAGGCGCTCGGCGAAAAGGATGTGCGCGACGAGATCGACCGCGTGCACCGCGAGATGGAGGCCTGCCGCCGCGAGGCGCGCTACGAGCGTCTGGCCGAGCTGCAGTACGCGGTTCTGCCCAAGCTTGAGGAAAAGCTCAAGAAGGCCGTTGCCGTCGAGGAGGCCGCCAGCAAGAGCGACCGGCCGAAGCTGCTGCACACCAGCGTGGGAGCCGAGGAGATCGCCGAGGTTGTGAGCCGCGCCACGGGCATTCCCGTGAGCAAGATGATGCAGGGCGAGCGCCAGAAGCTTCTGGGCATGGCCGATGCGCTCTCGCGGCGCGTCGTGGGCCAGCAGGAGGCTGTTGAGCGCGTCACCGACACGATTCTCAGGAGCCGCGCGGGTCTGTCCGACCCCAACCGCCCCTACGGGTCCTTCCTCTTCCTGGGTCCGACGGGCGTGGGCAAGACCGAGCTCACAAAGGCTCTGGCGCAGTTTCTCTTTGACAGCGATGACGCCATGGTGCGCATCGACATGAGCGAATTCATGGAGAAGCACTCCGTGGCGCGTCTGATCGGCGCGCCGCCCGGATACGTCGGCTACGAGGAGGGCGGCTACCTGACGGAGGCCGTGCGCCGCAAGCCCTACAGCGTGATCCTGCTCGACGAGGTCGAGAAGGCGCATCCGGACGTCTTCAACGTCCTGCTGCAGGTGCTCGACGACGGGCGCATGACCGACGGCCAGGGCCGCACGGTGGACTTCAAGAACACGGTGATCGTGATGACGAGCAATCTCGGTGCAAGCGAGATCCAGCAGATGGCCGGCAGCTCGCATGAGGCCGTCAAGGATGCCGTGATGGCCCAGGTGAAGGCGCACTTCAGGCCCGAGTTCATCAACCGCATTGATGAGATCGTGGTCTTCAATGCCCTGGGCAGCGAGGAGATCCGCAAGATCGCCCGCATCCAGATCGACCGGCTTGCGAGCCGCGTCGAGGCGCAGGATCTGCATCTTGAGGTCACCGACGCGGCCGTCGACGCGGTCGCCCGCGCAGGCTTTGATCCGCTCTACGGTGCAAGGCCCCTGAAGAGAGCCGTGCAGGAGCACCTCGAAAATCACGTCGCGCGCCTGATCCTCGAGGGCAAGTGCATGCCCAAGAGCACGATCGTGGTGGATGCAACCGAGTCCGGGGAGTTCACCTTCAGCGTCAAGCCCAAGGCTTGAGACGCGGCCGCCGGCGGTCTGCCCCGGGCAGACCGCTGACAGCAGGCCCGCAGACTGCCAGCCGAAGCCGGCGGCAGCCTTGCGGGCCTTTTTTTGCGTCCACTAGTTGAGCGTGGGGGCGAAGCTGCCCGAGGACTGGTTTTCGGGCAGCTCGATGTGTACGACCAGGCCCTGGGCGCTGGCGTACAGGGGCGAGCCGCAGTCCTCGCACCACTCGAGCGGAAAGTCCTGCTCGTGAAAGACGATGTTGGTGACGCCCTTGGTCTGCAGGATGCTCGTGGCGAGCTCACGCACCGCGTCCATCTCGTCGGGGTTGACGGGCCAGGCCACGCCGGAGGCCACCTTGTCGGGCGAGCGGCGCGGCGTCAGGCCGATGCGCAGCTCGGCTGAGGTCTCCGGGTTGTCCGAGGAGGTCGGCACGAAGAAGGCCGCCGAGGCAATGACCTCGCCCGGGGGATAGCCCATGCACTCGACGAAGTCCACAAGCGACTTGAGGCTCCAGACGCGCATGGCGTTGTCGGTCTGCCGCCAGGCCCAGAAGTAGGCCGCAGGCGGCTGCACTTCAAAGACTGCGCCGATCATGGCAAGCGACAGGGCGTCGTGGGCCTCAATGCAAAACTGCATCGCGGCCCGCGCGCGGTCGATGCTGCTCTCGTCGGCGGGGCGAAAGAGGTGCTCGCGCGAGCTTGCGCTCACCGACAGCAGAAGGTAGCGCGAATCGGCAAAGTCGGCCGCCGCCGGCCGGTCGATCAGGTCGTGCACGTCGACCACGGGGTACTCGGGGTCCTCGACGGGCGCGGCAAGACGCGTCAGAAGCGCGCGAACCTTGCAAAGCGAGTCCGGAATGTGCTCGGGGGCGATGAGCGCATTGCCCACGTGCACCTTGACATCCTCGGTGTTGAGGGTGAAGAGCCGCCTGTAGGCCTCGGCCACGCGGGCCAGATGCGTCTCAGGGATCGTTCCGCAGAAGTTGCGGTAGCGGCTCCAGGTTAGAAGCGGAACGCCCACAAGAAGGCTCACGCCGTCGTCGGTGACGATGGTTTGCGCGGCCTCCTCGGCAAAGGACAGCAGCTGGTCGTAGGCATTGGGGCGGTCGTCCTTGAGGGCCGAGAGCGCGGCCTCGATTTCCGTGTCGTCTCCCGCGTCAAGCGCCTGGCGCGTGAGCCGTTCGAGAGCGCGCTCGTAGGGGGCGTCTTCAAGGATCGTGCTGCACTCGCCAAGAAGCATGGCCAGACGCGCGAGTTCGTCGCGCAAAAGCTTCTGCGCGCGGAGTTCTTCGGACTTTGTCGTCATGTTGCGGTGTGTCTTGTGGTTTCAGAGGTCGCGGGCCTGCATTTTCAGCAGAAATTCTGCCGCGGCCTCCTGACGCGTTATACAACGTAGCGGGCGGGGAGTCTAACCAAATTTCAGGCGGCGATGGAAAATTTTTCGCTTTCCCCCGCGCACCTGCCGCGGTTGGGCAGCCCCGCTCCCGGCGGGCGGTGGCGTGCAGTCCTATTTGATAAAATGCGCGCGAGCCCGCCCGGGAGCGCGCGTCTTGAAGCGCTGCCCCGGGAGCCCGGAGCTTCAGCCCCGAGGCTTGGTGAGAATGCCCTTTTTGGCCGCTTGCGCAATTTTTTTTTTCCTTGCATCGCCCGGT
Source organism: uncultured Duodenibacillus sp. (assembly GCA_944390745.1). Lineage (GTDB taxonomy): Bacteria > Pseudomonadota > Gammaproteobacteria > Burkholderiales > Burkholderiaceae_F > Duodenibacillus. The sequence continues at coordinate 68,023 of CALXQK010000010.1, forward strand.
GCGCCGTCCGTCTTTCCCGGGACGCCCCCGTGATGCGGCAGGGCCCTCTCACGAGTCCTCTTCGAAATCCTTTGCAACCCCTTCCTTTCTGTCTGCGGCCTTCCTTGGGCGGCCCGCGCCCCGGCGGGCGCCTGGTGCGCCGGGACTGGAGACAGGACGGACAATCATCCTGCAGTTTCGATGGACAACATCCGCAATTTCTCGATCATCGCGCATATCGACCATGGAAAATCCACGCTTGCCGACCGCATCATCCAGCGCTGCGGCGGACTGAGCGCGCGCGAAATGAGCGAACAGGTGCTCGACAGCATGGACCTTGAGCGCGAGCGCGGCATCACGATCAAGGCGCAGACCGCCAGCCTCAAGTACAAGGCCCAGGACGGCAAGGTCTATGAACTCAACCTCATCGACACTCCCGGGCACGTGGACTTCTCCTACGAGGTGAGCCGCTCGCTGTCGGCCTGCGAGGGGGCGCTTCTCGTGGTTGACGCCACGCAGGGCGTCGAGGCGCAGACGGTGGCCAACTGCTACACGGCCATCGATCTGGGCGTGACCGTGATTCCCGTGCTCAACAAGATGGATCTCAAGAGCGCCAACCCGGAGGCGGCGCAGGAGGAGATCGAGGACGTCATCGGCATCGACGCCACCGACGCCGTGCTGTGCTCGGCCAAGACCGGCATGGGGGTCGACGACATTCTCGAGCGCATCGTGCGCGACGTGCCGCCCCCGAAGGGCGACGCCGACGCGCCCCTGCAGGCGCTCATCATCGACAGCTGGTTTGACAACTACGTGGGCATCGTGACGCTCGTGCGCGTCGTCAACGGCACGATCCGGCCCAAGGACAAGGTGCGGCTCATGGCAACCGGCGCCACGCACCTCGTCGAGCAGGTGGGCGTCTTCACGCCCAAGGCCAAGGTGCGCGACGTGCTCAAGGCGGGCGAGGTGGGCTTTGTCGTCTCGGGCATCAAGGAGCTCAAGGAGGCCCGCGTGGGCGACACCATCACCTCGGCCGCAGGCGGCGCCGCCGAGCCGCTGCCCGGCTTCAAGGAGGTCAAGCCCCAGGTCTTTGCGGGCCTGTACCCGGTGGAGTCCAACCAGTACGACGCGCTGCGCGAGGCGCTCATGAAGCTGCAGCTCAACGACGCGGCCCTGCGCTTTGAGCCCGAGGTCTCGCAGGCCCTGGGCTTCGGCTTTCGCGCGGGCTTTCTCGGGCTGCTGCACATGGACATCGTGCAGGAGCGTCTTGAGCGCGAGTACGACATGGACCTCATCACGACCGCGCCGAGCGTGGTCTATGAGGTGCTGCTGACAAACGGCGAGGTCGAGCGCATCGAGAATCCGAGCAAGATGCCCTCGCCCGACAAGATTGCTGAAATTCGCGAGCCGATCGACACGGTGACGATCTTCGTGCCCAACGAGTATGTCGGCGCGGTGATGAAGCTGTGCCAGGAAAAGCGCGGCGTGCAGGTCAATCTTGCGTACCACGGCCGCCAGGTGCATCTCACCTATGAGCTGCCGCTTGCCGAGATCGTGCTCGACTTCTTCGACCGCATGAAGTCCATCACCCGCGGCTACGCCTCCATGGACTATGAGTTCAAGGAGTACCGCGCCTCGGACGTGGTCAAGGTCGACATGCTCATCAACGGCGACAAGGTCGATGCGCTGAGCACCATCGTGCACCGCACGAGCGCTCAGTCGCGCGGCCGTGAAATCGCCAGCCGCCTGCGCTCGCTGATTCCGCGCCAGATGTACGACGTGGCGATTCAGGCCGCCATCGGCGCCAACATCATTGCCCGGGAGAACATCAAGGCGCTGCGCAAGAACGTGCTCGCCAAGTGCTACGGCGGCGACATCACCCGCAAGAAGAAGCTGCTTGAAAAGCAGAAGGCGGGCAAGAAGCGCATGAAGCAGGTGGGCAGCGTCGAGATCCCGCAGGAGGCGTTTCTTGCCATCCTGCAGGTTGACGACAAGTAGGACCGTCCCTGCACGAGGCCATTGAAACTGTTTGACTCATAAAAGAGGAGGCGGCGGCGCGGCTTTTTCCCGGGTTTCGACAACCGGCCGCCCATGCCGTTGAAAGTCCATGAACTTTGCTTTGATTCTGTTTCTTCTGACCGTCTTCACGGGCATCATGTACGTGTTCGAGAAGGTGAAGTTTCTTCCCGAGCGGCGTCGCCGCGCCGACGCGCTGGCACGAAATTTCGAGTCGGCCAACCGCGAGGCGATCGACCGCGGGGAAAAGCAGGTGATTGATGCGCGCAACGCGCTCTACGCCGAGACGATGCGCGAGCCCTGGTGGCTCGACTACACCGCCGGACTCTTTCCGGTGATCGCCATCGTCTTCTTGCTGCGTTCGTTTCTCTTCGAGCCCTTTCGCATTCCCTCGGGCTCGATGCTGCCCACGCTCTACATCGGCGACTTCATTCTGGTCAACAAGTACGACTACGGCATTCGCCTGCCGGTGATCAACACCAAGGTGATCGAGGTCGGCGCCCCCAAGCGCGGCGACATCGTCGTCTTCCGCTATCCGATGGATGAGTCGATGGACTACATCAAGCGCGTGGTGGGCGTGCCGGGCGACACGGTGGCCTACATCGACAAGAAGCTCACGATCAACGGCGAGCCCGTCTCCTACGAGGGCGCGGCCGACTGGGTTGATCCCTTCACTATGGTGACCCTGACGCGCAGCACCGAAACGCTGGGCGGCGTGCGCCACGACATCGCCGTCGACCCCCGCGTGGGTCCGGGGCTGCGCGGACGTCCCTACGACCGCGTGGGCGACGGATGCCGCTACAGCGAAAACGGCTTTGTGTGCCGCGTGCCCGAGGGCCAGTACTTCGTCATGGGCGACAATCGCGACAACAGCGAGGACAGCCGCTACTGGGGCTTTGTCGAGGACCGCCAGCTCGTGGGCAAGGCCGTGGCGATCTGGGCCAACTTCAGCGACATGTCGCGCGTGGGCGGCGTGGATTGATCCGCGGGAGGCAGGCTCATGCACATGAACCGCACGGTGCTCGATGCAAGCGAGCTTGAAAAGCGCATCGGCTACGTCTTTCAAAACAAGGCGGTTCTGCGGCGCGCGCTCACGCACCGCAGTTTTTCCGCCGACCACAACGAGCGGCTGGAGTTTCTTGGCGACTCGGTTCTCAACTGCGTCATCGGCAGCGCGCTTTTTCTGCGCGACAAGCACTTCACCGAGGGCGTGCTCTCTCGCGCCCGCGCCAATCTGGTCTGCGAGAAGGCCCTCAATGAAATCGCCCGTGAGATCGACATCGGCGCCTTCATCCTTCTCGGGGACGGCGAGATCAAGACCGGCGGCGTGCAGCGGCCCTCGATTCTCGCCGACGCCTGTGAGGCGGTCTTCGGGGGCGTTTTTCTCGACGGCGGCTTTTCGGCCGCCCAGGAGGTCATCCTGCGGCTCTACGAGCCGATTCTGACCAGTGCGGCCATGGCGCACGAACGCCTTGACAAGGATGCCAAGACGAAGCTGCAGGAGTACCTGCAGGGGCTGCGCTATCCGTTGCCCGAGTACAAGGTTCTCAACATCGCCGGCGCAGCCCACAGGCAGGTCTTTCACTGCTCGTGCAGCATCGCGCGGCTCGGCATCGTCGAGCTCGGCGAGGGCACCAGCCGCCGCGCGGCCGAGCAGATCGCGGCCGAAAAGGCGCTGCAAAAGGCCATGCAGGCCGCCGGCTCCTAGGCCGCCTGGCGGCTGGCTTCGAGCCCCATCGTTTTTCTTTTTTCGCGCGCCGGCGCTGCACGGCGGCAGACAGCCCGGCCGTGCAGGGCAGGCGCGCAACGGACAGCATTGATGACAACGCAAGACAAGCAGGCGCCGGCGGCGCCGCAGCAGCCCGAGGCTTCCGGGGCCGGCGCTGCGCAGACTCCGGAACAGGACTTTGAGGCGATGCTCGCCGCGGCAGTGTCGCCCGCTGGCGCGCGCCGCTACCCGGAGAACTTTCGCTGCGGCTACGTGGCCGTCGTCGGACGTCCCAACGTGGGCAAGTCCACGCTCATCAACGCGCTTGTGGGTGAAAAGGTCTCCATCACCTCCAAAAAGCCCCAGACCACCCGCGACCGGGTGCTCGGGGTGGTGACCGAGGATGACGCCCAGATGGTCTTTGTGGATACGCCGGGCTTTCAGTCGCGGCACACCTCGCAGCTTCTCAGGCGCATGAACCGCACCGTGCGCAGCGCCCTGGCCGATGTGGACTGCGTGCTTTTCGTGATCGACGCGGCCGGCTGGAAGTCTGCCGACATGGAGGTGCTGCGGCTTTTGGACCGCAGCGCGCAAAACGTCATTCTCGTCTTGAACAAGATTGATCTTCTGGCCGACAAAAAGCGGCTTCTGCCCCTGATGGCCGACTCCATGACGCGCTTTCCCTTTGCGGCCATCGTGCCGGTGAGCGCTGAGAAAAGCCGCATGCTCGGGGATCTGACGGGCGAAATCAAGAAGCACCTGCCCGTGTCGGCCCCCTATTTTGATCCGGACCTCTATACCGACAAGTCGCCGCGCTTCATCGTGGCCGAGACGATTCGCGAGAAGGCCTTCCGGCTTTTGGGCGACGAGCTTCCCTACGGCGTGGCCGTGATGATCGAGTCCTGGAGCGAGGACGATGCGCATGCCGACATCGTGGCCGCGCTCATTGTCGAGCGCGAGAGCCACAAGCCCATCGTCATCGGCGAGCACGGCGCCAAGCTGCGCGAGATCGGGCGCCTGGCCCGGGCCGACGTCGCCAGGCTTCTCGGCAAGCGCGTGCATCTGGAGATCTGGGTGCGCGTGCGCAAGGGCTGGAGCGATGACGCGCGGGTCTTGAAGTCCCTGGGCTACGAGTAGCTGTCCCATGCAAAACGCCCGGGAGGCTTCACCGCAGCAGACGCCGGCCGCTCATGAGGAGGGCCGCGCGCAGCCGAGCCCTTCGCTGCAGCTTCTTGAGGCGGCCGCGCAGCAGGCTGCAGCGCGCGTTGTGCGCGTTCGCGGCGAGCCCGCCTATGTGCTCTCGGTCTGGCCCTGGCGCGAGACGAGCGTCATTGCCGAACTCCTGACCGAACACCACGGACGCGCGGCGGTCACCGTCAAGGGCGCCAAGCGCCCGGGCGGGAAGTTTCGCGGCCTCATCAATCTGTTCAACCCCCTGGTCGTCAACTACTCGGGCGCAGGCGAGGTGAAGAACCTCACCGACGCGCGCTGGCTCGGAGGCCTCGCACTGATTCCGCCCGAGGCCATGACATCGGCCTTCTACGCCACCGAGCTCGTGCTGCGCATGACGGTTCGCGAGGATCCCTGTCCCGGACTTTTCGCCGCCTACACCGAGCTGCTTGCCTCGCTTGCCCATGAAAAGGGGCTTGCGCTTGAGGCGGCGCTGCGCCGCTTTGAGGTGCGGCTTCTTGCGGCGCTGGGCTGGGCGCAGGCTGGCGGCTATGAGCAGACGCCGGGCGAGGGGGGCGATGCCGCAAGGCTCTGGACCGTGCGCAGCGGTGCGCTCACCGAGGTGAAGGCTCTGCTGCCGGGCGAGGAGCCCGTGCCGGAGGCGGTGGTGCGCGCCATCGCACGCGCGGAATTTACGGACGCCGCCGTCATCCGGCGCTCCCGGGCCGTTTTGCGGGCCATTATCGGCTACTATGTGGGCGAGCGCGGCCTCAATACCCGCGCAACAATTGCTCTCTGGGCCGGAATCTGACGCGCCGCCGCATCTGCAAACAGCCGCGTCCGGCCGCAGCAGGGCGCAGGCACAGGAGTGCTGCGCTGCGCCCGTACGATTCTGCAAGGAGTCTCTTCTTTCATGCTTGGCCCTGTTGTCTGCGACATTGCCTCGACGCGCCTTTCGGCGCACGAGGCGAGCCGCATTGCGCATCCCCTGGTCGGGATGGTGATTCTCTTTACCCGCAACTACGAAAATCCCCGGCAGCTCGCAGAGCTCTGCGCCGAGATCCATGCCGTCAAGCCCGGCGTTCTGATCGCCGTCGACCACGAGGGCGGCCGGGTGCAGCGCTTTCGCGAGGGTTTTACCGAGATTCCGGCCATGAGGTCCTACGGCGAGCTTTATGCGCGGGATCCCGAGCGGGCGCTGCGCGCCGCAGGCGCCGCGGGCTTCGTGCTTGCCTCGGAGCTTCGCGCCTGCGGGGTGGACTTCACCTTTGCGCCGGTGCTTGACCTTGACTGGGGGCGCAGCGCCATCATCGGCCAGAGAGCCTTTTCGTCCGATCCCCGGGTCGTCGCGCGCCTTGCGCAGGCCGTCACCCACGGCTTTCTTGCCGCGGGCATGGCCAACTGCGGCAAGCACTTTCCCGGACACGGCTGGGCGCAGGCCGACAGCCACGTGGCGCTGCCCGTCGATGAGCGGCCGGCCGCCGACATCGAGTCCGCCGACGTCATGCCCTACGCCTGGATGGGCATCAGCCTTGTCTCGGTGATGACCGCGCACATCATCTATCCGCAGCTCGATGCGGTGCCCGCGACCTTTTCCCGGCGCATCCTCAGGGGGCTTTTGCGCGAAAGGCTGGGGTTTGACGGCTTTGTCTTTTCCGACGACCTCTCCATGAAGGGCGCGGTCAACGCCGGCGGCTACCCCGAGCGCGCCCGCAGGGCGCTCGATGCGGGCTGCGACGGGCTCATCTGCTGCAACGCGCCCGAGGAGGTCGATGCGCTGCTGCCGCAGCTCGAGTTCACGGCCGATGCGTCCTGGCGCGAGCGCGCCGCCCGCCTGGCGCCCCGCGGCCGGGCGCCGGAGCGCGAGCAGCTTGAGAAGCTGTCGCTCTACCGCCGCGCCCTTGAGCTCATGGACCCGGCTTAGCGCTATATTGAGCACTCTCAAGGGCAGGGGGCCAGCGGCCCTCCTGCCTTTTGCAGGCGCCTGCGCCAGGCTCTGGCGCCTTTTCTTGTCGCGGGAGCTTCCCGCAGTCCAAGAGGATTCCAATTCATGATCATTGAATCCCTGCTTGACACCGATCTCTACAAGTTCACGATGATGCAGTGCGTGCTGCATCAGTTTCCGGGCGCGTGCTGCACGTACCGGTTTCGCTGCCGCACCGAGGGCGTGGATTTGTCGCCCTTCGTCGAGGAGATTCAAAACGAGATCGAGCACCTCTGCTCGCTCACCCTGCGCGAGGAGGAGCTTGAGTACCTGCGCGGCCTGAGATTCATCAAGGGCGACTTTGTTGAATTCCTGAGCCTGTTTCACCTCAAGTCCAAGTACGTGCATGTGCGCCGCGACCCCGCTGCCTCGGCAGGCGTGGACATCACGGTTGAGGGCCCGTGGCTGCACACGATTCTCTTTGAAATCCCGATTCTTGCCATCGTCAACGAGGTCTACTTCCGGCATCTCATGCCCGAGCCCGACACGGCCGAGGGAATGCGCAGGCTGCGCGAGAAAATCGCCATGGCCGTCAACGAGCCCGACAACGGCAACCTGCGCATCAGCGACTTCGGCACGCGGCGCCGCTTTTCCTGCCGCTGGCAAAAGCAGGTCATTGAGACGCTCATCGCCGAGATGGGCCGGGGCATCTTCTCGGGCACGAGCAATGTGATGTACGCCCGGGACTTCGGGCTCATCCCGATGGGCACGATGGCCCACGAGTACCTGCAGGCCTGCCAGGCCCTGGGGCCGCGCCTGCGCGACAGCCAGACCTACGGCTTTCAGATGTGGGCCAAGGAGTACCGCGGGGACCTCGGAATCGCGCTTGCCGACGTCTATGGAACCGAGCCGTTTCTCAAGGACTTCGACATGTACTTCTGCAAGCTCTTTGACGGCGCGCGGCACGACTCGGGCGATCCCTTCGACTGGGGCGAGCGCATGATCGAGCACTACGCCAGCCACAAGTGCGACCCGCACAGCAAGACGCTCATTTTCTCGGATTCGCTCACGTTCCCGCGCATCATCGAGCTCTACCGTCGCTTCAACCACCGCATCCGCATGGGGTTCGGCATCGGCACCAACCTGATGAATGATCTTGGTCCCAGGCCCCTGAACATCGTCATGAAGATGGTGCGCTGCAACGGGCAGCCCGTGGCGAAGATCTCGGATGCCCCGGGCAAGGGAATGTGTGAGGACGAGACGTATCTCGCCTACCTCAAGCAGGTTTTCGGCATCAAGTCGTAGGGCAGCCGCGGCCTTCCGGAAGGGCCGGGTTTCGTCACCGGCCTGAAACATCCGTCGGGCACAATTATTTCAATTTGTAAAGAAGGCGTAATTTTTAGCTAAAATCAAGCCCGAGGGTGAGCCAGGCGTCTGATCAAGGCGGCGCCTGGCTTTTGCCCATCTCCAGAGGAGACAACCAAAGTGAACCTTGTGAAACTTTCCGCGGCCCTGGCGGCGGCCGCCCCGGCGCTTGCCTCGGCTGCGTCCATGAGCGGCGCCGATCTTTCCATCGTCTGGGCCATCCCGTTTGCGGGCATCCTGCTGTCGATCGCCCTTTTCCCGCTGCTGCTGCCGCACTTCTGGCACGCGCACTACGGCAAGGTCGCCGTTTTCTGGGCGCTGTGCTGCGTCGTGCCCCTTTACGCCGCATTCGGCTCGGGCGCTGCGGTGGGCGCCGTCGCGCACGCCATCCTCGGAGACTATGTGCCGTTCCTGCTCTTTGTGGGCGCGCTGTTCGTGGCCGCCGGCGGCATTCACATCCGCGGCAGCTTCGTCGGGCGCCCCATCGTCAATGCGGGCTTTCTGCTCGTGGGCGCGTTCCTGGCCAACATCATGGGCACGACGGGCGCGGCCATGCTCCTCATCCGGCCGCTCATTGCCGCCAATGAGGGCCGGCACTACCGGATGCACACCTTCATCTTCTTCATCTTCATCGTGGCCAACATCGGCGGCTGTCTGACGCCCCTGGGCGATCCGCCTCTTTTCATGGGCTTCCTGCGCGGCGTGGAGTTCTTCTGGACGACGAGCCACCTGATTCTGCCGCTTCTGACGGTGCTCGCCATGCTGCTGGCGATCTACCTGGTCATCGACACGATCTGCTTCAACAAGGAAAAGCGCGAGGGGCTCTTCGTTGAGAATGCCGACAAGCAGCACAAGTTCGCCGTCGAGGGAAACATCAACCTCTTCTGGCTGCTGTGCATTGTCTGCACGGTTCTCATGAGCGGCATCTGGAAGCCCGGCGTGAGCTTTGACGTGCTCGGCGTGCACATGGAGCTGCAGGGCATCGTTCGCGACGTGCTCTTCATCGTCTTTGCCGGTCTCTCGCTCATGACGACCCCGAAGGCCGCCCGCGAGGCGAACCAGTTCACCTTCGCGCCCATTGCCGAGGTGGCCAAGCTCTTTTTCGGCATCTTCATCTGCATGGTGCCGGTGCTTGAGATGCTGCGCGCGGGTTCGCATGGCGCGTTCGCTCCCATCGTGGCGATGGTGACCAACGATGCCGGCGAGTTCAACAACAAGATGTTCTTCTGGCTCACTGGTTCGCTGTCGGCCGTGCTTGATAACACGCCCACCTACCTGGCGTTCTTCAACCTCGCCGGGGGCGACGCCGTCGAGCTGATGACCACGCACAGCCATACGCTCATGGCGGTGTCGATGGGCGCCGTGTTCATGGGCGCCGTGACCTACATCGGCAACGCGCCCAACTTCATGGTGCTCAGCATCGTGCAGGAGCGCGGCATCAAGATGCCCACCTTCCTCGGCTACGTGCTCTGGGCGGTCTGCATCCTGTTCCCGGTCTTCTTCATCACCGACTGGATCTTCATCTAGCTCGTCGTCGCAGCGACGCGTTTTCTCTGCCTGCAGGGAGGCTTCCGGAGTCCGGACGCCTCCCTGCAGTTTTTTTGACATTCGTCAATTTCGTAAATTATTGATTTCAATGAGACGCCTTCAGGGCGCTTGACGCAGCTTTCAAATGCTTGTCGCACGGCACGTACAATCCCGGACTTTTCCAACAATAAAAAAGAAAGGATTTAGTCGTGCAAAATCGACATCACTTCTCAATCAAGCCAATCATGGCGGCCCTTTTTGCGGCCGGCGTTCTTTTGCAGCCGGCCGGCGTTCAAGCCGCACTTGTCACGCTCGACAGCAGCTATCAGCTCACGGCCTCCGACCCGGGTCTCATCACGGCCGGCAAGGTCCTCATCCGGGCCGACGCCGACACCGAAAAGGGCGTCGTCGGCCTTGAGTCGCGGGGCTTTACGATGCTCGTTGACGGAAGCTTCCAGCCGCTGGCGCTCGACGTGGACCTTCAGTCCGTCCCCGAGGCCGTGGGTCTTCTGGTCGTCCGCGACGAAGGCGCCATGGATGAATATGCCGCCGAGGCCAATCTCTCCCTTTACTCCCCCGTGGACATCCGCGCGGCGACGGCAGTCGCCTCCGACGGCCGCGTGACCTTCGGCGGGCGCACCAGCCTTGAGGGCGCGCTCAGAATGAAGCAGGGCGAGCTTGCCGTCTCGGGCGCGGAGCTTGTCTATTCAGGCGTCGGCGAGGTCGGGCAGCTGCAGCTGCTTCCCGCCGGCGAGGCAGCCTTTCACGCAGGCTCGGCCGACGGCAGCGGCGGCACGGCGTTTCTGCGCGTCGACGAGCTGAGCCTTCTGGGCGGCACGGTTGCCGTGCACGGCTCGGAAGCTGCCGGGGCCTCGGACTGGCGCATGGGCTCGGCGCTTCTTGTCGGGACCATCAGCAATACGGCCGCGCCCGAGGTTGCGGGCGATGCGCCCGCCGCCCCGAGCCTTATTCGCGTCACGGGCAACGGCGTGCTCGCCATCGGCACGCAGCTCGACCGCCCCAACGACAAGCTCGACGAGGCCGTCCGGGAAAGCATCTCAGGCTTTGACGACCTCTCCGAAGAGCTGCAGGCGCGCGCAAGGCTTGCGCACATCCTGGCCGACGCGGACCTCTTCACCAACAACCGCAACGCCGCCACGCTGGTGACGGCCGCGGGCCTCACGCAGGACGCCGTCGCCGAGACGGTGACCATCGAGGTGGGCGAGACGACCGCGTCCGCGCAGACGGGCGGCGTTTATCTTGGCAGCGACGCGCGCTGGATCATCTACTACGGCGAGCAGAGCGACAGCCGCGGGAATCCGGCGAAGACTCCGGCCGGCGGGCCGCTTTCGGTGCACGCCGACAAGAACAGTCAGCTCATCATCTACGGCTGGGACGGCCGGGCGGCGCTGCCCGACCTGCAGCTTTTGAACTTTACCGTTGAAAACGTCTACTCGCTCAACGGCGTGCGCACCCATGTCGTCGACGGCAGGCTTGAGCGGCAGTGGTGCTGGCAGTTTGCAGGTCTGCAGGGCGACGAGATCGTGCGCCGCGTCGAGGAGAACTGGCAGTGGGGCGAGGCCGAGGCCCGTCCGGGCTACAGCTTCATCGTCGACTCGTTTGATCCCGACCGCATGGGGTTTGAGTCCTACGTGCGCGAGGTCGACTCGGCGCTTTTTCTTCCGGTGAGCTCAGGCGCGGCGGCCGCCGTTGAGCGCGTCGAGCGCGACATCGTCAACAGCGTTCTGTCCCATGACTATGCGCTTTTTGAGGGCGCTGGCCATTGGTGGGCGGACGGCCGCAGCGCAAGCTACGACGCCGGACGCCTCTTTTCAAGCGGACCGGTCTCCTGGGGCTTTGAAGCCGACGCGGTCTACGGAACGCTCGGCTTTGACCTTGGCCTGGCTCAAAACTGGGTCGCAACGGTTGCAGCGAGCTTTTCAAGCATTGACGTCGACAGCCGCGGGCTGGTGACGGCCATGACCTCTGAGGCCTCGAGCGCCTCGCTTACGGCCTCGGCCGCGTGGCTTGACGGGGCGACGGCGCTCAAGCTCGCGCTTTCCTACACCCACGCGGAGATGAACGTCAGGAAGCGCTCGAACGCGCATCTGCTCGAAAGCGAACCGACCGCCGACATCGTCACGGCGGCGGTGCGCTGGGAGACGCGCCTTGGCGAGGGGTGCTACGTGCGCCCCATGCTGCAGGCGGCGGTGCACTACGCCATGCTCGAGGACGGAGCCGTCGGCGACTCCACCGAGTCGGTCTACGGCACGGGGTTTGAGACCGATGCCGGCGACCGGCTCTGGTCCACGCTCACGGCCGGCGCCGGGGCGGGCATGCAGTTTGAGGCGCTGGGACTCTTGATGCGCCCGCAGCTTGAGGTCTCCGCCGCGGCCGCCTTCGGCGACAGGGACTGGGAGGTGACAAGCACGCTCTTTGACGGGTCGGCAAGCTCAAGCGCCTCGTTTGAAAGCACAAGCCGCTATCTGGTGCGCGCCGCAGCAAGCATTGAGATTGCCTCAAGCGGCTTCAAGCCCCGCATGCAGGGAGGCATCTTCGGAATCGGCGCAAGGCCCGCCGGCGGACAGCAGCCCTGGGCCTGGTCGCTGTCGCTTTTGGCGGGCTTTGAAGCCGCGGCCGACCATGAGCGCGGCAGGATGTTCGGGATTCATTTCCGACAGCTCTTCTGATGCCTGCAAAAGGCTTGTGATCATCTGATCGCATGATGCTCCCGTGCCGGGGACGCCTGTCGCCCGGCTCGGGAGCAGCAGGCAAATCGTGCCGCCCCATGGGGCGGCACGATTGTTTCGAGCATTTGCGGGGAGCGCTCCGGGCGAATTGGTCACAAGTTGAAAAACCCTTTGCGGCAAAAAAATCGACGGCTACAATGAAAAAAACAGATCTGGCAGAGGTCTGGCGGCAGCGTGCCCCGGGCGGACGGCGGTTTGCCGCGTCCTGCCCGAATGACGCCGCGCAAAGCCCCGGCGTCCCGGCAGGGGACCGGCGGCGCGGCCGGCATTTTCAGCGCGCTGCCGGACAAACAAGAAAAGAAGAGACGAATCCATTCATGTCGAACAAACAGACGGCTGAAGCCGCCCCCGCACCTGAACACAGCGTCAACTGGAAGCTCGCAAGAAGTCTCGTCGAGCCGCTTTACAAGGATCAGATCCTGCACTCGGGCGAGCCGAGGCTTGAGCATGCCGACGGCATGGCCGACATTCTGCGCACCGTGCGCGATGACGACGAGCTGATCGCCGCGGCCTATCTCTTTGCCGTGGACGACTGCATCCCGGATGCCGACGCCTGGATTGAGAAGACCTTCGGCAAGAGCGTGCTCTCCATGGTGAAGGATCTTGAAAACCTCATGAAGGTGAGCAACCGCGCGCGCTCGGGGTCCAAGGAGGCGAGCGCGGCCTACCAGTCCGATGCCCTGCGCCGCATGCTGCTGGCGATGTGCCACGACCTTCGGGTGGTGATCCTGCGGCTGGCCAGCCGCCTGCAGACCCTGCGCTGGTTTGCCAGAACGGGCTCGGCCGGCGCGGCCGACTACGGCCGCGAGACGCTCGCGCTTTATGCGCCCCTGGCCAACCGCCTCGGCATCTGGCAGATGAAGTGGGAGCTCGAGGACCTGTCGCTGCGCTTTACCGAGCCCAAGATCTACGCCGAGATCGCCCACGAGCTCGACGAGTCGCGCGAGCAGCGGCTCGACTTCATGCAGCACTGCGTCGAGAAGATCAAGATGCTTCTGAAGGCCCACGGCATCGAGGCCGAGGTGAGCGGACGGCCCAAGCACATCTACTCGATCTACAAGAAGATGGTGCGCAAGCACCTGCGCTTTGACCAGCTCTTTGACATTCGCGCCATGCGCATCATCGTCGACACGGTCGAGCGCTGCTACGAGGTGCTCTCGCTCGTGCACGAAAACTTCACGGTTCTCAGCAAGGAGTACGACGACTACATCGCGCACCCCAAGCCCAACGGCTACCAGTCGCTTCATACGGTGGTGACCGATCCCTCGGGCAAGCCCGTGGAGATCCAGATCCGCACGCGCGCCATGCATGAGTTCGCCGAACTCGGCGTCGCCGCCCACTGGCGCTACAAGGAGACCGGCAACTCCAACAAGAGCAAGGGGGCCGAGGCGGAGGATCAGCGCGTGGCCTGGCTCAGACAGCTGCTGCAGTGGAAGAGCGACGTGCAGCCGCCCCAGAAGCCCGGCCTTGAGGAGGATCACGTCTATGCCCTGACGCCGCAGGGGCGGGTGGTGGAGCTCCCGCACGGCGCCACGCCTATTGACTTCGCCTACCAGGTGCACACGGAGCTCGGGCACCGCTGCCGCGGCGCGCGCGTCAACGGCGCCATGGTGCCGCTCAATACGCCGCTGCAGACCGGGCAGACGGTGGAGATCATCGCCGCCAAGACGGGCGGCCCGTCGCGCGACTGGCTCAACCCCGACCTGGGCTTTGCGGTGAGTCCCCGCACGCGCACCAAGGTGCGGCAGTGGTTCAATGCCCAGACGCTTGCCGAGCAGACCCAGCTCGGCCGCGAGAAGCTCGACAAGGAGCTTGCGCGCCTTGGCAAGACCGCCTTCAAGCTTGAGGATCTGGCCAAGCGGCTGAGCTACGGAAGCGTCGACGAGCTGTGCGTGGCCTTTGCCAAGGAGGAGTTCAGTGCCAAGGCGCTCGAGCAGGCCGTGCAGCCCCAGCCCGAGGAGCAGCACGCCGAGCCCGAGGTGACCATCGGCCGCTCGCTTCAGAATGGCAGCCGCTCCAACGTGCTCGTCGTCGGCGTCGACAGCCTCATGACGCAGCTTGCGCGCTGCTGCCACCCGGCGCCGCCCGACGAGATCGTGGGCTTTGTGACCCGCGGCCGCGGCGTCACCATCCACCGCATGGACTGCCCGAACGTCAAGAAGCTTGCGGCAAGCGACCACGAGCGCATCATTGAGGTGAGCTGGGGCAACCAGGCCGACGCCGTCTACCCGGTGGACATCTACATCGTGGCGCGCGACCGCCAGGGGCTTCTCAAGGACATCACCGAGGCGCTGATGCGCGAAAAGCTCAACATCACCGGCATCAACACGGTCAATGTGAAGGGCGATGCGCACATGCGCTTCTCCATAGAGATCCACTCATCGGACGACCTGACGCGGGCGCTCACGCAGCTGCGCGACATCAAGGGCGTGCTGACCGCGCGCCGCGCGTGATGCGGGGAAAAAAGATTTCCGCAAGATCAATGTCTTGGCGCGAAAAGTGAAATTTTTTTGCGCCAGGACTTGCAAAAGACTGCGAAGGTCTTTATATTTCGCAATCTCTCAGGCACATAGCTCAGTTGGTTAGAGCATCACCTTGACATGGTGGGGGTCGTTGGTTCGAGTCCAATTGTGCCTACCAGAACACTTTTGAGGACATCTGGAAAATGTGCAGCGGTTTGTCTGGTCGAACGACAACCACCCGTGAACGATAAGTCTGCGGGCGCGCATAGGTGTCATCAAACGAAAGAGTGCGGCTCGTCGGAGTCAGCACTCTTTTTTTTCGCGCAAAAGATTCAAAAGAAAGGAGTTGAAAATGATCGCAATTACGTTGCCCGACGGTTCGGTTCGGGAGTTTGAGGCTCCTGTTTCCGTGGCAGACGTTGCGAAGTCGATCGGTGCAGGGCTTGCCAAGGCGGCCCTGGCGGGCAAGGTCAACGACGTGCTCGTGGACCTCTCGCACGTGATCGACGCCGATGCACGGGTGGCGATCATTACGGCCAAGAGCCCCGAGGCGCTTGAGATCATCCGTCACTCGACCTCGCACCTGATGGCGCAGGCCGTCAAGGAGCTTTTCCCGCAGGCCGAGGTGACGATCGGACCGGCCATTGACAACGGCTTTTACTACGACTTCAAGTTCGAGCGCGCCTTTACGCCCGAGGATCTCGAAAAGATCGAGCAGCGCATGCACGAGCTTGTGAAGAAGGACATTCCGATTGAGCGCTATACGCTGCCGCGCAGCGAGGCGATCGCCTACTTCAAGGGGCTCGGCGAGCACTACAAGGCCGAGATCATCGAGGGCATCCCCGAGGGCGAGGTGCTCTCGCTCTACCGCCAGGGCGACTTCACCGATCTGTGCCGCGGCCCCCACGTGCCGAGCACGGGCAGGCTCAAGGTCTTCAAGCTCATGAAGGTTGCCGGCGCCTACTGGCGCGGCGACAGCAACAACGAGATGCTGCAGCGCATCTACGGCACGGCCTGGTGCACGCAGGCCGACCAGGATCATTACCTGCACATGCTCGAGGAGGCCGAGCGGCGCGATCACCGCCGCCTGGGCAAGGAGCTCGATCTGTTCCATCTGCAGGACGAGGCCCCGGGCATGGTCTTCTGGCATGCAAAGGGATGGGCGCTCTGGCAGGTGGTCGAGCAGTACATGCGCCGCATCTACCGCGACAACGACTACATGGAGGTGAAGGCTCCGCAGCTTCTGGACCGCTCGCTGTGGGAGCGCTCCGGCCACTGGGCGAAGTACCGCAGCAACATGTTCACGACCGAGTCGGAGAACCGCTACTACGCCCTCAAGCCCATGAACTGCCCGGGTCACATCCAGCTGTTCAATGCGTCCCTGCGCAGCTACCGCGACCTGCCGATGCGCTTCGGTGAGTTCGGCCAGTGCCACCGCAACGAGCCCTCGGGCGCCCTGCACGGCCTGATGCGCGTGCGCGGCTTTACGCAGGACGACGGCCACATCTTCTGCACGGAGGACCAGATCCTTTCCGAGTGCACGGCCTTCACGCAGCTGGTGCGCGAGGTCTACCACGTCTTCGGCTTTGATCAGATCGAGTACAAGATCGCCACCCGTCCCGAGATGCGCATCGGCGAGGACTCGGCCTGGGACAAGGCCGAGGCCGCCCTGATCGAGAGCCTCAAGGCCTCGGGCGTGCCCTACGAGGTGCTCCCGGGTGAGGGCGCCTTCTACGGCCCCAAGATCGAGTACCACCTGCGCGACTGCCTCGGCCGCGCCTGGCAGTGCGGCACGATCCAGGTCGACTTCCAGATGCCGGGCCGTCTCGGCGCGGAGTACGTGGCCGAGGACAACACCCGCAAGGTGCCCGTGATGCTGCATCGCGCGATCCTCGGTTCGCTTGAGCGCTGGATCGGCATGCTCATCGAGCACTATGCCGGCGCCATGCCCGTGTGGCTGAGCCCGGTGCAGGTCGCCGTGGCCTCGATCACCGATGCGCAGATTCCCTTTGCGCGCGAGATTGTCGCCAAAATGAAGGCGGCCGGCCTGCGCGTTCAGGAAGATTTGCGTGGTGAAAAAATCAACTATAAAATCCGCGAGCTGAGCCTGCAGAAAATCCCGTACATTGCGGTTGTAGGCGACAAGGAAGTGCAGACCAATGTGGTCAGCGTCCGCGCCCGCGGCGGCCGCAACCTCGGCGTGATGTCCGTTGACGAGTTCATCGCGCGCGTTCTTGACGAGGATCAGCGCCGCGTGATTGAGACTGCCGAGGACAAGAGGTAGTCGGCCTCGGCGCGGATGCACGTGAAGCCAGGGCAGGGCGGTCTGCCTTGCCCGGCCTTCAGCACGCCAACACCAATTTTTCAGGAGTAGAGTCATAGCCCGCAATCGCACCCACCGGATCAATGGAGAGATCCGGGTACCGGAAGTCCGTCTGACCGGCGTCGACGGCGCCCAGATCGGAATTGTTCGCACGGCCGAGGCCCTGCGCATGGCCGAGGAGGCCGATGTCGATCTCGTTGAGATCGCTCCGAATGCGCAGCCTCCGGTCTGCCGCCTGATGGACTACGGAAAGTTCCGCTATCAGGAGCAGAAGAAGGCCCAGGAGATGAAGGCGCGTCAGAAGGTGGCGCAGGTGAAGGAAGTCAAGTTCCGTCCCGCCACCGATGAAAACGACTTTCAGACCAAGCTGCGCGCCCTGCGCCGCTTCCTGGCCGACGGCGACAAGGCGAAGGTGACTCTGCGCTACCGCGGCCGTGAAATGGCGCACCAGGATCTCGGTGCGCAGATCATGCACCGCATTCGCGACGAGCTCGCCGAAGAGGCCCAGATCGAGCAGCAGCCCAAGCTTGAGGGCCGCCAGATGATCATGGTGCTCGGTCCGAAGAAGAAAAAGTAATTTTCCGAAATTTCGTGTAAAATCACGGGCTTTCGTAGATGCGCCGGTGTCTTCAGTCTGAGGACGCCGGCGAAAACAAGTCGGAGCGGGCTTGAGCAAAGATCGGATGTGTTCTGCATCCGCGCCTGGTGTTCCGACAAATCACTAAAGAGGAAACGGCAAGATGCCGAAGATGAAAACTAAGAAGGCCGCGAGCAAGCGCTTCAAGGTCCGTTCCGGCGGTTCCATCAAGCGCGGCCACGCCACGAAGCGTCACATTCTCACCCATCGTACGACGAAGAACAAGCGTCATCTGCGTGGAATGGTCACCATTCACGAGTCTGACAGCAAGTCCATCCATCGTATGCTGCCGTACGCCTAAAGCAAGGAGAGAAGAAGATGCCTCGAGTGAAGCGTGGTGTGACGGCTCGTGCCCGTCATAAGAAGATTTTCGCCCTCTCCAAGGGCTTCCGTCTGCGCCGCAACAACGTCTATCGCGTTGCCAAGCAGGCCGTGATGCGCGCCGGTCAGTACGCTTATCGTGACCGCCGCGACAAGAAGCATGTGTTCCGCCGCCTGTGGATCGCCCGCATCAACGCTGCGACCCGCAACAACGGCATGACCTACAGCCGTTTCATGAACGGTCTGAAGAAGGCCAACATCATGCTCGACCGCAAGGTTCTCGCTGATATGGCTGTCTTTGACAAGGAAGGCTTCGCCAACCTCGTCGCTCAGGCCAAGGCGGCTCTGGCCTAATTTTTCTAGGCTTGAAAATCAGGATCCGGTCCGCGCGTTCGGCTGAACGGGCGGATCGCCTGGACAAAGGGTTCGGCGTCAAGACGTCCGGACCCTTTTTTTTCGGTCATGCCGGCGGCCCCAGCAGCCGCAGCCCCGCGCAGCAGCGCCATCCGGGCATTGAAGGGAATTGGAAATGGATGATTTAGTTCAAATCGTGGAGTCGGCAAAGGCTGACTTTGCCGCCGCTCAGCAGCCGGCGGCTCTTGAGGACGCCAAGGCTCGCTATCTGGGCAAGAGCGGCTCGCTTACGGCGCTCATGAAGGGGCTCGGAAAGTTCAGCCCTGAGGAAAAGCGCACCCGCGGCCAGGCCATCAACCGCGCCAAGGGCGAGGTTGAGGCGGCCCTGAACGCGCGCCGCGAGGCCATTGCCGAGGCGGCCATGCAAAAGAAGCTTGCCGCCGAGGCGATTGATGTGACGCTGCCCGGGCGCACGCTCGAGCGCGGCGGCGTGCATCCGGTGATCCGCACCTGGATGCGCATTGAGGAAATCTTCGGTTCGATCGGCTTTGACGTTGCCGACGGCCCCGAGATTGAAAGCGACTGGTTCAGCTTCACGGCGCTCAACAATCCGCCCAACCATCCCGCCCGCTCCATGCAGGACACGTTCTACGTGAACCGCTGCGACAGCACCGGGCTGCAGCTGCCGCTGCGTCCGCACACCTCGCCCATGCAGGTGCGCTACGCCCGGACCCATCAGCCGCCCATCAAGGTCATCGCCCCGGGGCGCACGTACCGCGTCGACAGCGACGCCACCCACTCGCCGATGTTCCATCAGGTCGAGGGGCTCTGGATTGATGAAAACATCTCCTTTAGCGACCTCAAGGGCGTCTACACCGACTTCCTGCGCCGGTTCTTTGAGACCGACGATCTGAAGGTGCGCTTCCGTCCGAGCTACTTCCCCTTTACCGAGCCCTCGGTGGAGGTGGACATGGCCTTTACGACCGGTCCGAAGAAGGGCCGCTGGCTTGAGATTTCCGGCGCAGGCGAGGTGCACCCGACCGTGGTGCGCAACTACGGCCTTGATCCCGAGAAGTACATCGGCTTTGCGTTCGGCTCGGGCCTTGAGCGCCTGACGATGCTGCGCTACGGCATCGATGACCTGCGCCTTTTCTTTGAGGGCGACCTGCGCTTCCTGCGTCAGTTCAACGAATAACCCGGTTTTGGAGTCAGATTAGAAATGTTGTTTACCGAAGAGTGGCTGCGCCGCTATGTGAATCCGGCGCTCTCAACGGATGAGCTCGCTGACGTGATGACCATGTCCGGGCTTGAGGTCGAGGAGGTGACGCCGGTCGCTCCCGCCTTCACGGGCGTTGTCGTGGCCGAGGTGCTCGAGTGCGTCGACCATCCCAATTCCGATCATCTGCACATCTGCAAGGTCAACGCCGGAACGGGCGAGGTGCTGCAGATCGTCTGCGGCGCCCCCAATGTGCGCGCCGGCATCAAGGTGGCCTGCGCGACCATTGGCGCGGTGCTGCCCGGAGACTTCAAGATCAAGAAGGCCAGAATGCGCGGCGAGGACAGCTTCGGCATGCTTTGCTCGGCGCGCGAGCTCGGCATCAGCGAGGACCACACCGGCATCTGGATTCTCGATCCGGCCGCGCCCGTGGGCGAGGATATTCGCAAGTGGGCGCACCTCGATGACAAGCGCTTTGAAATCAAGCTCACGCCCAACCGCGGCGACGCCCTGAGCGTTGTGGGCGTCGCCCGCGACGTGCACGCCGCCACCGGCGCCGAACTCAAGCTTCCGGTGTTTGAGCCCGTGCCCGCCACGTGCGAGTGCCGTCACGCCGTGCACATCGAGGCGCCCGACCTGTGCGGGCGCTTCACGGGCCGCGTCATCCGCAATCTCAACGCCCGCGCCGCAACGCCGCAGTGGATGAAGGATCGGCTTGAGCGCAGCGGCCAGCGCTCGATTTCGGCTCTTGTCGACATCTCCAACTACGTCATGATCGAGCTCGGCCGTCCCACGCACTTCTACGACCTCGACAAGGTCAAGGGCGACATCACCGTGCGCTGGGCAAGAAAGGGCGAGACGCTTGAGCTGCTCAACGGCGAAAAGCCCGTGCTCGACGAGTACTTCGGCGTCGTGTGCGACGAGTCCGGCCCCGAGGGCATCGGCGGCATCATGGGCGGCGAGGCCACGTCGATCTCAGACGACACGACCAACCTCTTCATCGAGGCCGCCTTCTGGTACCCGCAGAAGATCCAGGGCCGCTGCCGCAGGCTCAATTTCTCGACCGATGCGGCGCACCGTTATGAGCGCGGCGTCGACTACGGCACCAACGTCGAGCACATGGAGTACATCACGCGCCTTGTGCTCGAGATCTGCGGCACCCCTGAGACGCAGGTGGGCCCCGTGGACGATCAGTGCGTGAATCTGCCCAAGACGCGCGTGGTGCGCATGCGCCCCGGGCGCTGCCGCAAGATCGTCGGCGTCGACATTCCCGACGAGTTCATGGCGCAGGCCTTCAGCCGCCTGGGCTTTGAGTTTGTCCGCGACGGCGAGGACTTCGTGGTGACCTCGCCCACGTACCGCTTCGACATCGAGATCGAGGAGGATCTCATTGAGGAGGTGGCGCGTCTGTACGGCTACGAGAAGCTTCCCGACCTGCCGCCTCTGGCGCGCTGCGCCATGCGCGCGCGTCCCGAGGGGCTGCGCCGCGCGCATGACCTGCGCCGCACGCTTGCCGGCCGCGGCTATCAGGAGCTCATCAACTTCAGCTTTGTTGAGGAGGCCTGGGAGAAGGACTTTGCCGGCAACGACGCCCCGATCCGGCTGCTCAACCCGATCGCCAGCCAGCTCTCGGTCATGCGCACGCAGCTCGTGAGCGGCCTGGTCGACATTCTTCGCTTCAACCTCAACCGCAAGGCGGAGTTTGTGCGCGTCTTCGAGCTCGGCCGCGTGTTCTTCCCCGACGAAACCGTCGAGGACGGCCCCTTCTCGGTGAAGGGCGTGCGCCAGCCGCAGCACATTGCGGGCCTTGCCTACGGCGACGCCACCGAGGAGAACTGGAGCGCGGCGCGCCGTCCGGTGGACTTCTACGACGTCAAGGGCGACGTTGAGACGCTCATTGCGCCTCTGACGGCGCGCTTTGAGCCCGTCGTTCATCCGGCGCTGCATCCGGGACGCAGCGCCCGCATCCTCATCGACGGCCGCGAGGCGGGCTTCATCGGGGAGCTGCATCCGCGTCTGTGCCACAAGTACGCCCTGCCCAAGGCACCCGTCGTCTTTGAGCTTGACGTCGAGTCGATTCTCAGAACGCCGGTTCCCGCGGCCTGCGCCGTGAGCAAGTTCCAGCCGATGCACCGCGACATCTCGATCACCGTTCCGCCCGAGCTCACCTGGCAGCAGGTGCTCGACGCGGTTGAAAAGCTGCGCACGGGCACCCGCGCCGGCGAAATCATCGACTCGGTGCGTCTGTTTGACGTCTATGCGCCCAAGGCGGGCGAGACGGGCGAGCGCAGCATGGCCTTCCGCCTGACCCTCGTCTCCCGCGGCGAGCAAGCCGTCACCGAGGCGCAGTCCGAGGCAGCCTTCGAAGCGGTCGTGGATGTTCTTGGCAGTCTGGGTGCGAAACTGCGCGCTTGAAAAAACGTGTATGATTCGCGCTCTTTTCTGCAAACAATGTAAACGGCTGAATTTGAAGTAAAAATGATGGAAAGCAGTGCAATTCCCGGCATCAGGGGCAATGCGGTTGAAAGACTGTTCGGGGAGGCGGTTCCCGCGAATTCGTCGACGCTCACCAAGATGCACTTCATCGACATCCTCAACGACCGGCTCGGCCTGAGCCGCTCGCAGGCGACCTCTGTGCTCGAGGCGATCTTCGAGGAGGTGCAGACGGCGCTTGTCGACGGACGCGAAGTGAAGCTCGCCAACTTCGGAACGTTCCTCACCCGCGACAAGGGCGCGCGTCCCGGACGCAATCCCCGCACCGGCGAGGAGCATCTCGTGAGCGCGCGCCGCGTCGTGTCCTTCGTGCCCGCGCCCTACCTGCGCGAGTCCGTGGCCACGTACCACGACCCCTCTCCGGAGGCGGGCGGCGGCTCCTGATGTTCGCCGCGGTGCGCGAACCCCTTGAGGCAACAGCACGATGACCGGGATCGGCTAAACTTAAGACTCGTCGCGCACCGTTCACAATCTTTCTCAAAGGCTGGTGATGTCGCGATCACCGGCCTTTTTTACATCCCACTTGGCAGCAAAATGTCTGACGTCACGCAACAGGATCGGCTCTTTACCCTGCAGGAGGTGTCCGCGCAGTGCGGACTGATTCCCTATATCGTTCGCTACTGGCAGGGGCATTTCCCCGAGCTCGGCACCGGTCCCTCCAAGACCCAGTACTCCGTCAATGACGTAGCTCTTTTGCGACGCATCAAGAAGCTGCTCTACGGCGAGCATCTCACGATTGAGCAGGCTAAGGAGCGCCTGAGCCGCGAGCGCGCCTTCCCGGTGCAGTACCCCGGCGGCGCCGCTGCAAGCGCTCCTGCGTCGAATCCGCCCGAGCAGCCTGCCCCGGCCGCACAGGCGCCCGCCCAGGCTCCCGTGCAGGCGGCAGAAAAGCCGGCGGCGTCCTCCGACGCCGCGGCCGAGGAGGCGCGTGCGGCGCTCTCGGCCCTGGCCGAGGTGCGCGGCGAGCTCAACGCCGCCCGTGAGAAGGCCGCCCTCGGCGAGCAGCAGCGCGAGCAGTGGCTGCAGGAGCGCCAGAAGCTGCATGAGGAAAACGTCACGCTCAAGGACCGCGTGATCGGGCTTGAGACGCAGCTGCAGGGCTTCAATGAGCGCGTTCTCAAGGCCGAACAGGATCTTGAGGGAGAGCGCGCCGCTGTCGCCGAGCGCGACGAGCAGCTGAAGACCGCCAGCCGGCAGATGATCGAGCTCAATGAGCAGCTTGCCAAGGAGCGCCAGACGGTCCGCACGCAGCTCGAGGAGCTTGCCGCGGCCAAGGCGCGCAACGTGGAGCTTGAGTCGCAGCTCATGCAGTTCTCCGAACAGGCCGGTCAGTCGGCTGAAATCTTCGAGACCCTGCAAAAGCGCAACGCTGAGCTTGAGCAGAAGCTCGCCTTTGTGACCGGGCAGCTCAAGGAGATCGCGGGCCTGTTTGAAAAAAATTCGCAGTAAAAACAAAAGCATGCCGGCCGGGCTTCTTCTGAAGCCCATGGCCAGCTTGCATTTTGAGTTGGGTTTTCATAAAATACGCAACTCGTTCGGGGCGTAGCGCAGCCTGGTAGCGCACTTGCATGGGGTGCAAGGGGTCGCGAGTTCGAATCCCGCCGCCCCGACCAAAATTCCAGGAAAGGAGATGTGTACCCACATCTCCTTTTTTGTTGTCTTCTTCCATCCCTCCCAAGTAAATCAAGGCATCTCAAGGCATCGGCACGAGGCTGTCTCTTTGTCGTCCTCCATCGTGTCTTGTCATTTTCCGTCTGTTGCTCTGTTGGGCGCGGCAGCAGAGTGCCACTAAACGTCTTTTCTTTGGGCCGCCCCGAAAGGGGTGCCAATGAGACGTCAGATGAAGAGCAAAATCGGAAGAGGTTCAGTGCTTTCTTCCCAAAAAATGCTCGAAAAATTCTAGTCGCTCAAATTCTGGCGTTTTACGCCCAGAGCATGTCTATGCGCCATATCGATGAGCTGACTGGCATCTTGCGCAACACTGTTAGCAAGTACATCCACGGCGCCGAGCCTGTCGCGTCGCACAGGAGGTGATCCATTTCTTTGATCGGTTGGGGCTCCCGAGGCATGCGGACCCAGACAAGCTCCTGAAGAGGGGCTGCGTCAAGATGGGGGATGCGCTGATGTTGAGCCCGCTTGCCTGGAAGTCTGATCCGCTGGTGGGGCAGGGGGATTGGATTGAGGCTTTGGAAGAGGCGGCCCTCACGCTTCTCACAGGCGTCACTAGTATTTGAAAACCATTGAGCCGTCTGCGGAGGCTCGCCCGTGAGCCGCTGCATGCAGGTCGTTGCAGCTGGTAAAGCGCCCAGCCTTCCGGCGGCCTGCCCGGATCCGGGGCCATCTCCCCGGGGTGTCCCGCCCCTGGGGAGACCGGGTGGTCCCGGTCTTTTTCAAGCCTCCTTGCGGCCGCTGCCGCTTCTATCCCGCGGGTTAGAATGAGGCGCCTTTCTTTCCTTTCGGACGACTCTCATGCACATTCTTGTCAGCAACGACGACGGTTACTCGGCTCCGGGCCTCAATGCACTCGCCCGGGAGATGCGCCGCTTCGGCAAGGTGACCGTTGTTGCGCCCGAACACAACCACAGCGGCTCGAGCAACTCGCTCACGCTCAATCGCCCCCTGACGGTGACGCATGCCTCAGAGGATGTCTACGTGGTGAGCGGCACGCCCTCGGACTGCGTGCACATGGCGCTCACGGGACTTCTCGGGGAGCGCCCCGATCTGGTGGTCTCGGGGATCAACTGCGGGGCGAACATGGGCGACGACACCATGTATTCCGGGACGGTGGCCGCGGCAATCGAGGGCTACATCTTCGGCATCGACTCGATTGCCTTCAGCCAGACTGACCGCGGCTGGGGAGAGCTTGACTCGGCCGCCCGCATGGCGGGAGTCATTGTCGAGCGATTTCTTGCCCGAAAGGAGCACGGCGAGCCTGCCGTGCTTTTAAACGTCAACATTCCCAACATGCCCTTTGAGGCGCTGCAGGGCATTGAGGCCACAAGGCTCGGGCGCCGGCACCAGGCCGAAAATGTCATCAATGAGGTCAACCCGCGCGGCATGCCGATCTACTGGCTGGGCGCTGCGGGCAAGCCCCGTGACGCCAGTCCCGGAACGGATTTCTACGCCACGCAGCACGGCTGCGTCTCCGTGACGCCCCTGCAGATCGATCTCACCGATCATGCGCTCGTGCACAAGACTGCGCAATGGGTGAAATAGGTCCTCCAGGCGGATAAAATTCAAAGTTAAACGTTGTTTATTTTCCTCCCTGGAGTCCTGAGTCCATGAGATTGCGAACTTTGGTGTGCGTGACTTCGGCCGCGCTTGTGATTGCCGGCTGTACCTCGGTTGACCTTTCCGCACCGGTCGAGGACCGCAGCACCCCGGCACCCGGCACCTCGTCCTTTCTGCCTGAAACGACGCAGCCGGCGCAGACCGTGCCCGTTCCGCAGCAGACGCAGCCCTCGCACCTGAAGGCTGAGCCCGAGCCCCAGGCCAGCGGCAGAATCCACACCGTCGCCGCAGGCGACACGATCTACAACATCAGCGTGCGCTACGGATGCAATCCGCGCGAGCTGATGGCCGTCAACGGCATCACCGACCCGACGCAGCTTTCGATCGGACGCGAGCTTTCCATTCCGGTGAGCCGCAGCGACGGCTCGACGGCCTCCGAGGCGGCCTACGTCTCCGAGGGACAGTCGCTGACGCCGCCCGGGGAGATTACGACCGCAGAGCGCCCGGCCACGCCCGAGGAGGTGAGCCAGAACAAGGCCGCCCGCGAGCAGCAGCAAAAGGAGGCGGCCGCCCGCGGTGAAATCGAAATCCGCTGGCCCGTGCAGGGCGAGGTGATCGCCGACTTTGCCGCCACCGGCAATCTGGGCATCGACATTGCCGGCAAGAAGGGCGATCCGGTGATGGCCGTTCTCGACGGCACCGTGCAGTATGTCGGCAACAACACCGAGGGCTACGGGCAGTTTGTGATCGTGCGGCACAACATCCGCCTGCCGGGCAAGGGCTCGACGCCGCTCATCACGGTCTACGGCAACACCTCGCGCGTTCTGGTGCGCATCAATGAAACTGTTCGTGCTGGACAGAAGATTGCCGAGATGGGCGACACCGACGCCAACCGCGTGAAGCTGCGCTTTGAAATCCGCCAGGGTCGGCCGCTTGACCCGATGCTGTATCTGCAGCGCCGCTGATCACGCAAAAACAATCCCTGCGGGTGAGTCCGCAGGGTGATTCCCGCAGAAGAAACGAAGGGCTCCGCATGCGGAGCCCTCTTTGACAAGAGAGATTGGAAAAAGAACGCCATGAGCCGAGGCAGCAAGGAAAAGATCCGCCCGCAGTTTGAAGTTGACGTTGAAAAGCTTGACGCCGAGGGACGGGGCGTGGCGCATCACGAGGGCAAGGTCGTCTTCATCGAGGGCGCGCTGCCCACCGAGCGCGTGCGCTATGAGCAGATCCGCAACAAGCCGAGCTACGAGATCGGCCGCGTGACCGAGATCCTGAAGCAAAGCGCGCAGCGCGTGGAGCCGCGCTGCCCCAACTTCGGCATCGGCCCGGGCAGCTGCGGGGGCTGCGCCATGCAGCACCTCGATCCGAAGGCGCAGGTGGACTTCAAGCAGACGGTGCTCACCGATGCGCTCTGGCACATCGGCAAGGTGGTGCCCGAGACGCTGCTGCCGCCGCTTTACGGCGAGTACTGGGGCTACCGGCACCGTGCGCGTCTTACGGTGCGCAATGTCGCCAAGAAGGGCGGGGTGCTCGTGGGGTTCCACGAGAAGAGCTCGAGCTACGTGGCCGACATGACCGAGTGTCTGATTCTTCCGCAGAAGGTGTCCGACATGCTGGTGCCGATGCGCCGCCTGGTCGAGTCGCTCAGCATTTCGCAGCGGCTGCCGCAGATCGAGGTCGCCGTCGACGGCGAGGGGCACACGGCCCTCGTGCTTCGCATCCTGGAGCCCCTGACGGCCGAGGATGTTGAGAAGATCGAGGCCTTTGCCGCCGAGCATGAGGTCGACATCTGGCTTCAGACCAAGGGGCCCGAGTCGGCCGCGCCGATGCACCCCGAGGCGGCCGAGCGGCTCAAGCTCGTGCTGGATGAATTTGACGTGCGCATCGCCTTCAAGCCCACCGACTTTACGCAGGTCAACCACCGGCTCAATGTCGAGATGGTGAGCCGCGCGGTGCGCCTGCTTGGACTTGATGAGACGATGAAGGTCGCCGACTTCTTCTGCGGGCTGGGCAACTTCACGCTGCCGCTGGCGCGGCGAAGCGCCCGCGTGATCGGCATCGAGGGCAGCGAGGGACTCGTGGCGCGCGCCCGCGCCGGCGCCGCCGCCAACGGGCTGGGCGGCCGCACGGAGTTTGTCGCGCGCAATCTCTTTACCTGGAGCGAGGAGGACTGGAATGCGCTCTGGCAGAAGATGGGCGGCATCGACCGCGTGCTCATTGATCCCCCGCGCGAGGGCGCCCAGGCCCTGAGCCGCGTGCTCGCGGCCACGGATCTGCGGCCGGCGCGCGTGGTCTACGTCTCGTGCAACCCGGCCACGCTTGCGCGCGACTGCGCCATCCTCACGCATGAGGGCGGCTGGAGGGTGCGCGCCGCAGGCGTGATGAATATGTTCCCGCACACCGGACACGTGGAGAGCATCGCCGTGCTCGAGCCCGGTCCTCGGCCCGTGCGCCAGCCTGCGCAGGAGGCCGCGGCGCCTGAGGCCCCGGCCTGCGCGGCGCAGGGTGCATGCTAAAATTGCACCCCAATTGACGTCTGACGGGGCCGAAGCGAGGAATTCGCGCCCCGCGGGCGGTTTTGTGCGTATGAAGCGCGTGCGGGACGAAGGTCCCTTTAAGTGCGCCTCGCGCGCGGGCCGCCTTGTTTTCCCCTTGATTTTTCCTCTTGTTACTTAGAGAAATACGATGGCTGTTCAGCGTACCCTTTCCATTATCAAGCCCGATGCCGTTGCCAAGAACGTGATCGGCAAGATCTATTCCCGCTTTGAGACCAACGGTCTGAAGATCGTTGCCGCCCAGATGCGCCAGCTCTCGCGCGCCGAGGCCGAGGGCTTCTACGCCGTGCACAAGGATCGTCCCTTCTTCAAGGCGCTCGTCGACTTCATGACCTCCGGCCCGGTGATGATCCAGGTGCTCGAGGGCGAGGACGCCATCGCCAAGAACCGCGCGCTCATGGGCGCCACCGATCCGAAGAAGGCCGAGCCGGGCACGATCCGCGCCGACTTCGCCGAGAGCATCGACGCCAACGCCGTGCACGGCTCGGACGCTCCCGAGACGGCCGCCGTTGAAATCGCCTACTTCTTCCCGACGCTGGCGATCTGCTCGCGCTAATTCGCGCTTCAAGTTTCTGACAAGGTTTGTTCAAGGTCATGGCTGAAATCGAGGGCAACGCGCCCGAGGTCCGGGTCAACCTGCTTGACTTCGACCTCGAGGGCATCCGCGCCTGGTGCGCGCAGCACGGTGAAAAGCCGTTTCGCGCCACGCAGCTTGCGCGCTGGATCCACCGCTATTGCGTGGACGACTTCGATGCCATGACCAACCTTGCCAAGAGCTTTCGGGCCAAGTTGAAAAACCTGGCCTACATCAAAGCGCCAGACGTGCTCACCGAGCGGCGAAGCGCCGACGGCACGCGCAAGTGGCTTTTTGATGTAGGCGCCGGAAATGCCGTGGAGGCCGTCTTCATTCCCGAGGACGACCGCGGAACGCTCTGCATCTCGACGCAGGCCGGCTGCGCCATGGGGTGTCTGTTCTGCTCAACGGGCAAGCAGGGGTTTAATCGCAATCTGCGGACCTCTGAAATCGTGGGCCAGTTCTGGTGGGCTGAGCGCGAGCTTCGCCGCGAGGCGGGCGTCACCGACCCCAACGACCGCATCATCAGCAATGTGGTGCTCATGGGCATGGGCGAGCCGCTGCAGAATCTCTCGGCGGTGATTCCGGCGCTCAAGCTCTTTCTCGACGACAACGGCTACGGACTTTCGCGCCGCCGCGTGACGGTCTCCACCTCGGGTCTCGTCAACCAGATCGACAAGCTCGGCGCCGAGGTGCCGGTGGCGCTCGCCGTGAGCCTGCATGCGCCCACCGATGAGCTGCGCGACAAGATCATGCCCGTCAACCGCAAGCATCCGCTTGAGGACCTGATGGCTGCCTGCCGGCGCTACCTCAAGGTGGCGCCCCGGGACTTCATCACCTTCGAGTATTTGCTGCTCGGGGGCGTGAATGATTCCGCCGCGCACGCGCGGGCGCTCATCAAGCTCGTGCGCGACGTCCCCTGCAAGTTCAATCTGATCCCGTTCAATCCCTTTCCGGACTCGGATCTCGTCAAGCCCGAGCGCGAGACGGTTCTCGCCTTTGCCAAGATTCTCAATGACGCGGGCATCGTGACGACGGTGCGCAAGACCCGCGGCGACGACATCGCCGCCGCCTGCGGACAGCTTGCGGGCGAGGTGAAGGACAAGACGCGCCGCGCCGAGCGTCTTCTGCAGCAAAAGCGCGCCTTCGGCATTGTGCCGGCGGGGCGGTGATGGCGTCCGCAGACGGGCTTTCAACGCGCCTGCGCACCGGACCCTTTGCCGGGTTTTCTGGATGAGTGGAAAAGGAAGAACATGACTTCGAGCGTGTATGCCGCCCGTCGCGTCTCCGCCGCGGTGGCCATTGAGAACCGTGACTGCCGCGTGGTCGTCGGCGGCGCCAATCCGGTCGTCGTGCAGTCAATGACCAACACCGCCACCGAGGATGTGGGCGCAAGCGTTGCGCAGATCGCCGAGCTTGCCTCGGCCGGAAGCGAACTGGTGCGGCTCACGGTCAATACGCCCGACGCGGCCCGCGCGGTGCCTCAGATTCGCGCCGCGCTCGACGCCGCAGGGCTCGAGGTGCCCCTGGTGGGGGACTTTCACTACAACGGCCACAAGTTGCTGGCGGAATTTCCCGACTGCGCCCGCGCGCTTTCCAAGTACCGCATCAACCCGGGCAACGTCGGCAAGGGCGTGCGCCATGAGGACAACTTTGCAAGCATGGTTGAGACTGCCGTGCGCTACGGCAAGGCCGTGCGCATCGGGGTCAACGGCGGCAGCCTCGACAAGGAGCTCCTGTCGCGCCTGATGGACGCCAACCGTGCGCTGGCCAGCCCGAAGGACGTGCACGAGGTCTGGCTTGACGCCGTGGTTGAAAGCGCGGCGCAGAGTGCGGAAACCGCCCAGAGGCTGGGACTTGCGGCCGATCGCATCGTGCTTTCAACGAAGGTGAGCGACGTTGCCGACCTGATTGCCGTCAACCGGCGGCTCGCGCAGCGCGGTCCCTGGGCGCTGCACCTCGGACTGACCGAGGCGGGCATCGGAACCAAGGGCATCGTCGCAAGCAGCGCCGCGCTCGCGGTGCTTCTGTCCGAGGGCATCGGCGATACGATCCGCATTTCGATCACGCCCGCCCCGGGCAAGCCCCGCACCGAGGAGGTGATCGTGGCGCAGGAGCTTTTGCAGAGCATGGGCCTGAGGAACTTCTCGCCGCTTGTCATTTCCTGCCCCGGGTGCGGACGTACGTCAAGCGATCTTTTTCAGCGGCTTGCGCTTGCCACGCAGCAGTTTCTGCGTGAGAAAATGCCGCAGTGGCGCCGCACGGCCCCCGGAGCGGCCGCGATGCGCGTTGCGGTGATGGGGTGCGTGGTCAACGGCCCCGGCGAGAGCGCCAGCGCCGACATCGGCATCAGCCTGCCCGGGCGCGGCGAAAGCCCCGTGGCGCTGGTCTACGCCGACGGCGTCAGGATCGCTGCGCTCAAGGGCGAGACGATGGCCGAGGATTTCAAGCGCCTCATCGAGGATTACGTCATGAAGCGCTGGGGCGGACAGAGCCGGTAGGCGCCGCCCGGCAGCCGGCGGTGCGCGCCGGCAATCAGAATATACGGCAGTACAAAAGCAACAAATCAAGGAACACCAAGACATCATGGCTAAAGTCAAAATCGCCGGCGTCAAGGGCATGAACGACATGCTGCCCGCCGATGCTCCGATCTGGGAGAAGTTTGAGACGGCGGCGCGCGAGACGGCCGCCTCCTACGGCTACCGCCAGATCCGCACGCCGATTCTTGAGGCCACGCAGCTCTTTTGCCGCGGCATCGGCGAAGTGACCGACATCGTCGAAAAGGAGATGTACTCCTTTGAGGACAGCATGAACGGCGAAAAGCTCACGCTGCGTCCGGAGAACACCTCGGCCGTCGTGCGCTCGGTCATCGAGCACAACCTCACCTACGGCGCGCCGCAGCGCCTGTGGTACTTCGGGCCGATGTTCAGGCACGAGCGCCCGCAGCGCGGCCGCTATCGCCAGTTCTACCAGTTCGGATGCGAGGCCCTGGGCTTTGCGGGCCCGGACATCGACATCGAGATGCTCTCGATGCTCGCGCGTCTCTGGAAGCGTCTCGGCATCGAGGCGCGGCTTGAAATGAACAGCCTCGGCGCGCTCGATGAGCGCGCCCGCCACCGCGAGGCGCTCATCGCGTACTTTGAGGCCCACAAGGACGTGCTCGACGAGGACGCCCGGCGGCGCCTGTACACCAATCCGCTGCGCATTCTCGACACCAAGAACCCCGAGATGCAGGACCTGGTCAATGCCGCGCCGAAGCTTCTGGACTACCTCGGCGAGGAAAGCCGCGCATTTCTCGGCAAGCTCGAGGCGGGCGTGCAGGCGCTCGGCATCAACTACAGCATCAATCCGCGGCTTGTGCGCGGACTCGACTATTACAATCACACGGTTTTCGAGTGGATCACCGACCGGCTCGGCAGCCAGGGCACGATCTGCGGCGGCGGCCGCTACGACCCCCTCGTCGAGATGCTCGGCGGCAAGCCCACGCCCGCCGTCGGCTTTGCCATGGGCGCCGAGCGCGTGATTGAACTCATGCGCGAGACCTCGGGCGAGGTTGTTGTTTCAGACTGCGACATTTATATTGCGCATCAGGGCGGGCATACCGAGCTTGCGGCCCGCGCCGTCGGCGAGAAGCTTCGCGACGCGGGACTGCGCGTGATCGTGCACGCCGGCTCGACGAGCTTCAAGTCGATGATGCGCCGCGCCGACCAGTCGCTTGCGCGCTGGGCGGTGATTGCCGGTGAAAGTGAGGTCGACCAGGGGATGGTGAGCGTCAAGCAGCTGCGCGACGCGGCCGGCGCCCAGGTCTTTTCCGATCAGATCCAGGTGCCCATCGAGTCGCTCGTGGAGATGTTTGGACAGGCTCCCGCCTGAGAAATGAAGCGCCCCGGGAAGCCGGCGCAGGGCCCTGCGCCTCTGATGCGCTCCCCGGATTGAATCAAAATCCATTGTCTGCCCGCACCGGGCAGGCCGTCCGTTGCCCGAACTAAAAGGAAGTTGTTTTCATGGCATACGATTTGGAAGAACAAGAGTCACTGGACCAACTGAAGGCCTGGTGGGAGAAGTGGGGCACGCTCACGATGACCATCATCACCGCGGGGTGCCTTGCCTTTGCCGCCTACAACGGCTGGAACTGGTACAAGCGCTATCAGGGCAACAAGGCGACGGTGGCCTACGTGCAGCTGCAGACGGCCTATGTTCAAAACGATGAGAAGAACATCAAGTCGCTTGCCGACGGCCTGATGCAGGAGTATCCGAGCCACGTCTTTGCCTCGCTTGCCGCCCTTATGAAGGCCTCCAGCGACCAGCAGGCCGGTCGGCTTGACGAGGCGCGCGCGGCCCTGAGCTGGGTGATCAACGAGGGCAAGCGTCCCGAGTACGACGCCGTGGCGCGCGTGCGCCTTGCGGGCGTTGAGCTCGATGCCGGCAATCCCCAGAAGGCGCTTGAGGCGATCAAGGGCGTCTCGCCCGAGGCCGCAGGCAAGGCCATGGTGCTCGACCGCTTGGGCGACGTGCACCTGGCGCTGGGCGAGGTGGAGAATGCCCGCGCCGACTGGAACAAGGCGCTTCTGGCCGATGCAAACGAGGGCTATCTCGTGCCTCTCATCACGCTCAAGCTTCAGGCGCTGCCTGATCCCAAGATTTAAGCGCGCCGGCGCACCGTCCCCGGGGCGGTGCGCGGCGGCAGGTTGATTACGGAGTTTTTGTCATGTTCAAGCACAGGCTCACCGCCCTGGCGGCCGCCATCTTCGGCGCGCTTGTTGTTTCCGGCTGCAGCTCGACCGGTTCGCACGAGCCCGCCGAGCTCGAGGACATCCGCGAACTCGTGGACAGCAACGAGGTCTGGTCGGACAACCTCGGCGCGACCGAGGGCAGCCTTCTGGCGCCGGCCGTGACCTCGACGGGCATCTACGCCGCCGGCGGCAACGAGCTCTATCGCATCGATGCAAAGACGGGCGACGTGGTCTGGAGCCGCGAGGCCGACGCGGAGATTTCCGCGGGCGTCGGCAGCGACGGCACCTATGTGGCCGTCGGCACGGTCAAGGGCGAGGTCGAGGTCTACGATTCCGACGGCAAGCGCCTGTGGAACGCCCGTCTCTCAAGCGAGGTGAGCGTGCCGCCGCTCGTGGGCTCGGGCTTTGTGTTCGTGCGCACGGCCGACACCCGCATCACGGCCTTTGACGCCTATTCCGGCGAGCGGCGCTGGCGCTATCAGGCGCAGGTGCCGTCGCTGACCGTGCGCGCGCCCTCGCAGATGCGCTTTTCTCCGGCGGGCATCCTCGCCGGCCAGGCCAACGGCCGGCTTCTGGCGCTTGACGGCCAGGGCCGGACGGTCTTTGAGGTGCCCGTGGCGCAGCCCAAGGGCATCACCGAGGTCGAGCGCCTGGTCGATGTCGTGGGAACGCCCCTGGTGGACGCCAACATGATGTGCGCCTCGGCCTTCCAGGGCGGGGTGCTCTGCATGGCCACCTCCAACGGCCGCCCGCTGTGGCGCGCCGAGGTTGACGCCGTCACGGGCCCGGTCACCGACGGCGTTCACGTCTACGTCGTCACCGCCCGCGGCGAGCTCAATGCCTACGACTACTCGACAGGCAAGCTCGTCTGGACCAACAGCAAGTTGCTCTGGCGCGATCCCTCGGCTCCGGCCGTGGTCGGCAGCGTTCTTGCGCTCGGCGACTTTGAGGGCGTCGTGCACTTCATCGATCCCGCCACCGGCGAAATCATCGGCCGCACCTCGATTGACGGCGCCGTGCGCGTGCCTCCGGTCTCGATGGGCGACGGCGCGGTGTTCCAGACCGAGGAAGGCGAGCTTTCCTACATCCGGGCCGTCAAGTAGCCCGCTAGATCCGCCCCGGCAGGAAGCGCATGGCGCCCCGGCCCGGGGCGCAGTTTCCGAACATTTTTTCATTCGGCTTTCCTATGCTTCCCGTAGTAGCCCTCGTCGGCCGGCCCAACGTCGGCAAATCGACTCTTTTCAATCGTCTCACGCGCAGTCGTGACGCTCTGGTGGCCGATTTCCCCGGACTGACCCGCGACCGTCAGTACGGACAGGGCCGCATCGGCCCGTGTCCCTACATCGTGGTTGACACGGGGGGATTTGAGCCCGTCAAGAGCGAAGGCATCGTGCGCGAGATGGCAGGCCAGGCCGAGGCTGCCATCGCCGAGGCCGACGTCGTGATCTTTGTCTGCGACGCCCGCAGCGGCCTGACGCCCCACGATGAGCGCATCGCCCGCAGGCTTCGCGTTGCCGGCCGCCCGGTGTGGCTTGCGGTCAACAAGTGCGAGGGCCTTGCCGGCGAGCACGTCGCCGAGTTCCATGAGCTCGGCATGGGCGAGCCCTGGAGAATCTCCGCCACGCACGGCCACGGCGTTGCGGCGCTCATGAACAAGGTGCTTGACGACTTCGTCGAGCAGACCCGCGAGGATGAGGACGAGGCCGAGAGCTCGCCCGATGCGCCCAAGCGCATCAAGATCTGCCTTGCCGGCCGCCCGAACGTGGGCAAGTCGACGCTTGCCAATGCGCTTCTCGGCGAAGAGCGCATGATCGCCTTCGACATGCCCGGCACGACCCGCGACGCGATCAAGGCCGACTTTGAGCTTGACGGGCAGCCCTTCCGTCTGATCGACACGGCCGGTCTGCGCCGCAAGGGAAAGGTCTTTGAGGCCATCGAGAAGTTTTCCGTCATCAAGACGCTGCAGGCCATTGAGGAGTGCAACGTCTGCATTCTCGTGCTCGACGCCCTTGAGGGCATCAGCGCCAATGATGCGCACATCGCGGGCTACGCGATGGAGGCCGGGCGCGCGCTCGTCGTGGCCGTCAACAAGTGGGACGGCATCGACAGCTACCGGCGCGGCCTTGTGGATCTTGACATCGAGCGCAAGTTTCACTTCCTGCGCTGGGCGCGCTTCATTCATATTTCGGCCCTCAAGCGCAACGGCCTCAATCACCTCATGAAGGCCGTGCGCGACGCGCATGCCGCAAGCTTTGCCAAGCTCTCGACGCCGAAGCTGACGCGCACGCTTCTTGAAGCCGTTCAACAGCAGCAGCCTCCCCGCAGCGGCCGCATCCGCCCGAAGCTTCGCTACGCGCACCAGGGCGGCATGAATCCCCCGGTGATCGTGATTCACGGCAACAGCCTCCAGGCGGTTTCAGACAGCTACAAGCGCTATCTCGAGGGCGTTTTCCGCGAGGCCTTCAATCTGGCGGGCACGCCGCTGCGCGTCGAGCTCAAGAGCAACCGCAATCCCTACGTCGAGGAGGGCGGAAGAAAATAATGCGCATCCCGCCGCCCGGGGCGCTCCGACCGAGGGAAATCTCTTTCGTGCGGATGCCCCGGGGACGAACAACGGGCGTGCATTTTGTTTTACTATTCACCCATGCTCGTCAGCGCAGGTTCGTCTGCGGCCGTTGCGGCCGGAGATGGGTCAGGTTTCAGGCGCTGCGCGGGCGGGACGGTCCGCCGGCATTTCCGCCTTCCGGCAGCAAGCTGTACGGGGCGGGATACGGCTGCCGAATAACAACAAGGAGCAGGCGCGTGCGGCCAGCCTTCCTGCGGGGGACGTCCTCCGCGGGCTCCGGCATCTCCCGGTCCAAGGGGAGAAAACGGGGCGGGGCGGCGGCGTGCGCGTCGACGGAGAACAACAATGAGCAGCAATAACAAAGGGCAGCTTCTGCAGGATCCGTTCCTGAACATCTTGCGCAAGGATCACATTCCGGTGTCGATTTACCTCGTCAACGGCATCAAGCTTCAGGGACAGATTGAATCTTTTGACCAGTACGTGGTGCTGCTGCGCAACACCGTGACGCAGATGGTCTACAAGCACGCGATCAGCACCGTCGTTCCGACGAGAGCGGTCAACATGCCCAGCGCTTCGGAAGAATAAGCGTTGACGAAGTTTCAGTTTGACAGTGCGCGGGAGGCTCAAGCCGCCCGCGCTTTTCTTGTGACCGTTGCACTCGGCCGCCCGGCGCTTGCCGATGCCGCCGAGGAGCTCTCCGAGCTGGTGCGCTCCGACGCCCTCGAGCCCGTGGGCCTGCTGCAGGCCCGGCGCGACAAGCCCGATCCCGCCACCTATCTCGGAAGCGGAAAGATCGAGGAGATCAAGGGGCTCGCGAAGGCCGCAGGCGCCGACGTCGTGGTGTTTGACGCGGCGCTTTCGGCCGCGCAGGAGCGCAACATCGCCAATGCCCTGGGCATTGCGGTGATGGACCGCACCGAGCTCATCCTTGAAATCTTTCGACGCCGCGCCAAGAGCCGCGAGGGGCGGCTGCAGGTGGAGCTTGCGCGCCTTGAGCATCTTTCCACGCGGCTTGTGCGCGGATGGACGCACCTTGAGCGCCAGCGCGGCGGACTCGGAAAGACGGGCGGCCCGGGCGAAAAGCAGATTGAGCTTGACCGCCGCATGATCGCCGCCCGCGTCAAGATGCTCAAAAGCCAGTTGAAGAAGCTCGAGCGCCAGCGCGACACGCAGCGCCGCTCGCGCATGCGCACCGACACCGTGACGGTGAGTCTCGTGGGCTACACCAACGCGGGCAAGTCGACGCTCTTCAACCGCCTTGTGCGCGAGAAAACCTATGCGGCCGACCAGCTCTTCGCGACGCTCGATACGACGGCGCGGCGCTGCTGGGTGAGCGATGATCAGACGGTGATTCTCTCGGACACGGTCGGCTTCATCCGCGGGCTGCCGCACCAGCTCGTCGAGGCATTCAAGTCGACGCTCGATGAGACGGTGCACGCCGACGTGCTGCTGCACGTGGTTGACGCAAGCTCGCCCGTGCGCGAGGAGCAGATGGCCTCGGTGCAGGAGGTGCTCGGGCAGATTCACGCCGAGGACATTCCCGTCATCACGGTGTTCAACAAGATTGATCTGTGCGGCCGTAGCCCCCTGCTGCAGCGCCATCCCGACGGGCGCGTGAAGTCTGTCGCCATCAGCGCGGCAACGGGCGAGGGGGTGGATCTGCTGCGCGAGGCGCTCGCCGAGACCGTCGTCGCCCTGCAGCAGCAAAATGCATCGCTGCCGCGCGAGCCCGAGCCCTGGGAGCTTGAGGCCGATCCCCGGGGCCGCAGCAAGAGCGATCAGGAGGCCCTTGCCGAGCTCGAGGCGCTTTTGTAAGGCCGGGTTTTGCAAAGGTGTTTCAAGCCGTAGCAAAGTCCCGGTCCGGGCGAAGCTCAATGCTAAACTCGTAGCGCTTTTTTCTTGACATGTCCGCCCTTTTTTGCAGCTCTGGACACCGTCAGCGGGCGGACGACGATTTAGGAAACCATTCAATCCATGTCTATCAATGACCCCCAGTGGGGCCGCAATGCCGGAGGCGGCAAGTCCGGCGACGCGGGAGACGATGATCCTCGCGGCAAGCCCGAGCGCCCCGACAACGAGGAGCAGTCCCCGCGCAACGACCGCGCCGACGAGGCTCGCGACGAGCGTCGTCCGGATCCGCCGCAGCGCGGCCGCGGCGAACCCACCAGCGACCTTGACCAGCTCTGGGATGACTTCAACCGCATGCTGGGCTCGATCATGGGCGGAGGCGGCAAAAACCGCAGGCCCGGCAATGCGGGCTGGCAGCAGGATCGCGATGACGACTCGCGCAGCTGGAATTCCGATGCGCGCGAAGACGCCTCCGAGGACAGGCAGCCGCAGACGCGCCGCTCCACGAGCGGCTTCGGCGGCTTCGGCGGCCGGGGCGGCAGGCGCGGCAATGCGGGCGGCCGCGGCTTCTCGGCGCGCGGACTGGTGCTTCTGGCGGGCGTGGCCGTCATCGGCTGGGCCGCAAGCGGCATCTACATCGTTCCCGAGGGCCAGGTGGGCGTGGTGACCACGTTCGGGCGCTATACGAGCGACAGTGCGGCCGGCATCAACTGGCGCGCGCCCTGGCCCATCCAGGAGGTCGAGATCGTGGACGTCTCGAGCGTGCGCAAGGCCGAGATCGGCATCAAGGGCACCTCAAGCCGCCTGCGCGAGGCCCTGATGCTCACCGACGACGAGAACATCGTCGACGTGCAGTTCAACGTGCAGTACCGCATCCGTCTGCACCAGGCCAAGGACTACCTCTTCCGCAGCCGTGATCCCGACCAGGCGGTGATCGGCGCCGCCGAAAGCGCGATGCGCGAGGTGGTGGGCCGCAAGACGATGGACTCGGTGCTCTTTGAGAGCAAGCAGGAGATCGCCTCCAACGTGCAGACGATCATGCAGCAGATGCTCGACCGCTATCAGACGGGCATTGAGGTGATGAGCGTGGCCATTCAGAACGCGCAGCCGCCCCAGCCCGTGCAGGCCGCCTTCAACGACGCCGTCAAGGCCGGGCAGGACCGTGAGCGCCAGATCAACGAGGGCCAGGCCTATGCCAATGCGGTCGTGCCGGCCGCGCGCGGCACTGCATCGCGCCTGATTCAGGAGGCCGAGGGCTACAAGGCGCGCGTGGTGGAGACGGCCACCGGCGACGCCGAGCGCTTCTCGATGGTGCTCTCCCAGTACGAAAAGGCTCCGCAGGTCACGCGCGAGCGCATCTACATCGACGCCATGCGGGACATCTACGCCTCGACGCAGAAGGTGCTCGTCGACACGCGCTCGGGAAGCAATCTGCTCTATCTGCCGCTTGACAAGCTCGTCGAGCGCAGCGCCCCGGGGGCGGCGGCCGCGCCCTCGACGCCTGCAGCCGCGGCTGCCTCCTCGCTTGCCGCGCCGCAGACCGGCGCCGCTCAGCAGCCGGCGGCTCCCGCGGCAAACGCCTCGCGCGACATTGATCCCCGCGCGGCCTTCCGCATGCGCGGTGAATGACCGGGGGAACACAGACAATGAAGAAATTTACGACATTGGTGATTGCGGCGATCATTGCCGTGGGTGCGGCGCGCCTTTGCCTGTATACGGTGGGCGAGCGCGAATACGCGCTGGTCTTTGCCCTGGGCGAGCTCGTTGAGGTCAAGAGCGAGCCGGGACTTTATGCAAAGCTCCCCGCACCGTTTCAAAACGTGGTCTATCTGGACCGGCGCATCCTCACCATGGACACGCCCCAGGCTGATCTCGTGCAGACCAGCGAAAAGAAGAATCTTCTGATCGACAGCTTCGTGAAGTGGCGCATTCATGACCCCCGCTCGTACTGGGTGTCGTTTCAGGGCAGCGAGCGTGCGGCTGAAGACCGCGTGGCGGCCCTGCTGCGCGACGCCCTGAACCAGACGGTGAACCGCCGCACGGTCAACCAGATCACCAGCCGCGAGCGCGACCGCGCCATGAGCGAGATCAAGGCGGCGCTGCAGTCTCGGGTGAGCGACGTCGGCATCGAAATCGTCGACGTGCGCCTCAAGCGCGTGGACTTCACGCCTGAGATCTCCGAGTCGGTCTACCGCCGCATGGAGGCCGAGCGCAAGCGCGTGGCAAGCGAGGAGCGCAGCGAGGGCGCCGCGGCCGCCGAGAAGATTCGCGCCGAGGCCGACCGCCAGCGCGCGGTGATTCTTGCCGAGGCCTATCGCGATGCCCAGCGCATCAAGGGCGAGGGCGACTCCCGCGCCAATGCGATCTACGCCGAGGCATTCAGCAAGGATCCGGAGTTTGCGCGGTTTT
This sequence comes from uncultured Duodenibacillus sp., assembly GCA_944390745.1. Taxonomy (GTDB): domain Bacteria; phylum Pseudomonadota; class Gammaproteobacteria; order Burkholderiales; family Burkholderiaceae_F; genus Duodenibacillus. The sequence continues at coordinate 108,181 of CALXQK010000010.1, forward strand.
ACCGCAACATCGACGCCTACCGCATGAGCTTTGGAAAGCCCACCGACATGATGGTGCTCGACGGCTCGGGCGAGTTCTTTGAGATTTTCAAGGATCCCGAAGCCGGCGCCGCAAAGCAGCGCTGATGAGGGCGGTCTGATCCGCAGGGTGCAGAGGCATGAAGGTCATTCTTCTTGCGCTGGGCTTCATGATCGTCTTTGAGGGAGTCTTTCCCTTGATCGCGCCCGGGCTCTGGCAGCAGTCGCTTGAAAAAATCTCGCGCATCAATCCAGAGACCGTCCGCCGGGCGGCCATGGTGATGGTGATCGCGGGGCTGGGCTGGATCTGGGTTCTGACAGCGTTTGTCTGAACCCGGACCGGCGCCGGCGGTGAATCGGAGACATCGACAAAAGCAAGAACAGCAAGGATAGGGAGCGTTCGTTCACACATGCCCAACTGGCTCATTCCGGACAATTTTGCAGACATCCTGCCCCGGCAGGCGCGCACGCTTGAAAAGATGCGTCGCGATTGTCTTGACCTTTTTGCGGCGCACGGCTTTGAGCTCGTGCAGCCGCCCCTGGTCGAATTTGTTGACTCGCTGCTCACGGGCAGCGGCAGCGACCTTGACAACAACACCTTCAAGTTCATGGATCAGAAGGGCGGCAAGATGATCGGCCTGCGTGCGGACATGACGCCGCAGGCCGCGCGCATTGACGCGCACATCCTCAACCGTCCGGGCGTCTGCCGCCTGTGCTACGCGGGCAGCTGTCTGCATGCCCGTCCGATGCATCCGCTGGCGAGTCGCGAGCCGGTCGTGGCCGGCGCCGAAATCTTCGGCGCCTCGGGGCTTGAGGCCGACGCGCAGGTGATGCGCCTTGCCGTCAAGAGTCTGCGCAGGCTCGGTCTGAAGACCGTGCATCTTGACATCGGCCACACGGGGGTGCTGCGCGCGCTTCTTGACGATCAGCCGCTTACCGACGAGCGGCTGCATGCGCTCGTGCGCGCGCTGCGCATGAAGGATCCGGTGGCGCTGCAGGCCGCGGCCTCGGACTTTGACGAGACCACCCGCGCCGGGCTGGTGGCGCTCGCGCGCTACTTCGGCGATGCGGACGTTCTCGACGTGCTCGAGCGCGAGCTGCCGCAAAAGCCCGCGATTCGCGAGGCCATTGAGGAGGTGCGCACGCTCGCCGGCCTGTGCGGCGCCGATGAGACGAGCTTTGACTTCTGCGACGTCCACGGCTACCAGTACCTCACGGGCATTACGTTTTCGGCCAACATACCGCAATATGCTCAGGCGGTTTTGCGCGGCGGGCGGTATGATGGTGTGGGTCTTGCCTTCGGCCGTTCGCGGCCCGCCTGCGGATTCACGATTTATCTGCGGGAGCTTGCGGGGGTGCCCGAACTCGAGGAGCCGGCGCTGCCCGAGGCCGTGATCGCCGCCGGCCCCGTGGATCCCGAATTTGAAGCCTGCGTCGAGCGCCTGCGCGACGAGGGCCGTGTTGTCGTGCGCCTGCTTCCGGGGGAGAAGTCCGAGGAGACCGCGCGGCAGTTTTGCGTGACGCACGAACTTGTGCGCACGCCCGAAGGAATTGAGCTCGTTGCTCGCAACTAAAGCTAGGAGTTTAGGAAAATGGCTAAAAACGTCGTCGTCGTCGGTGCCCAGTGGGGCGATGAAGGCAAGGGAAAGATCGTCGACTGGCTCACGGAGAAGGTCGACGGCGTGGTGCGCTTCAACGGCGGCCACAATGCCGGACACACGCTGGTCATCAACGGCGCCAAGACCATTCTGCGCCTGATTCCCTCGGGCATCATGCATCCGACCTCGACCTGCTACATCGGCAACGGCGTGGTTCTGTCGCCCGAGGCGCTCTTTCGCGAGATTGACGAGCTCAAGGCGCACGGCGTCGACGCCGAGCCCCGCATCCGCGTGTCGGCCAACTGCCCGCTCATCATGCCGTACCACATTGCGCTTGACCATGCCCGCGAGGCGGCTCTCGGCGCCAAGAAGATCGGCACGACCGGCCGCGGCATCGGCCCGGCCTATGAGGACAAGGTGGCCCGCCGCACCGTTCGCGTGGCCGACCTCTTTCACCCCGAGCTCTTTGCCGAGCGCGTACGCGCGGTGATGGATCTCTACAACTTCACGCTCACCAACTACCTCAAGGTTGAGGCGCTGGACCCGCAGAAAATCATCGACGAGGCGCTCGGCTACGCCGACCGCATTGCGCCGATGGTGACCGACGTCTCGGCCGACCTCAACCGCCTGATGGCCGAGGGCAAGCAGTTCCTCTTTGAAGGCGCCCAGGGCACGATGCTCGACATCGACCACGGCACCTATCCCTTCGTCACCTCCTCGAACACGGTGGCCGGATCGGTGTGCGCGGGCGCCGGCGTCGGCCCGCAGAAGCTCGACTACATCCTCGGCATCACCAAGGCCTACTGCACGCGCGTGGGCTCGGGTCCGTTCCCGACGGAGCTCAACGACGCCGTGGGCGAGGAGCTGCGCCGCAAGGGCAATGAGTTCGGCGCCGTCACGGGACGTCCCCGCCGCTGCGGCTGGTTTGACGGTCCGGCCCTGCGCCGCGCCGTGCAGATCAACGGTCTCACGGGGCTTGCGGTGATGAAGCTCGACGTCTTTGACGGCATGGAGAAGGTGAAGCTTGCCGTGGGCTACAAGGTCGACGGCCAGAGCGTGGATCTCATGCCCTATGGTGCGGACGCCGTCGAGCGTTGCGTGCCGGTCTATGAGGAGTTTCCAGGCTGGCAGCAGAGCACCTACGGCATCACCCGCTGGGAGGATCTGCCGAAGTCGGCGCGCGACTACCTCACCTGCCTGAGCGAGGTCGCGGGCTGCCCGATCGCCCTGGTTTCGACCGGACCGGACCGCAATCAGACGATCCTGCTCAAGGATCCGTTCTCCTAGTCTAAAATTAGAGCTTCAAACTCATTTTTTGGCGGTTTCCGCAGGACCTGCGGGAGCCGCCTTGCATTTATCGGCCGCGGCGATCCAAGGCCGGGACAGATTTTTCAGGAATGCTTGGTTATGGCTGAGAGTTCACACGCCCACTACAACTGGAACGAATACATCGACCTGTGCGAGCGGCTCGTGGCCCGCGTGGGCATGAGCGGCTGGACGTTTGACTGCGTGCTGTGTCTGGCGCGCGGCGGCATGCGCCCGGGAGACTTCTTCAGCCGCATCTACGGCAAGCCCCTTGCCGTGCTCTCGACGAGCTCCTACCGCGAGGCAGCGGGCACCGTGCAGGGGGACCTTGACATCGCCCGCTACATCACGGGCGTGAGCGAGCTCAAGGGAAAGCTCCTTCTCGTGGACGATCTGTGCGACTCGGGCCAGACCATCATGAAGGTGGTCGAGCACCTCAAGCGCAACTATCCCGGAGTGACCGAAATCCGCGTGGCGGTGCTCTGGACCAAGGCCTGCTCGGTCTTCAAGCCCGACTACTGCGTGGTGCACTTTGAAGACAGCCCCTGGATCCACCAGCCCTTTGAGTGCTACGACGATCTGGGCATTGAAAATCACATCGCGCGCTGCCGCGAGAAGTTCGGCGACAACATCTGATCGCCGCCCAGAGCCGCGCACTTTTTCAACAGTGCGCCCCCAACCGGGTCGCCAGCGGCACGGCTTCGCCGTGCGGGCGGCCTTGTTTTTTTGTCGGCCTAGGACTGCTGCAGACTGCGGCAGAAGCGCGTGCGGCCCAGAAGCTGCGCCATGGCGGTCTCAAGGTCGTCCGTACGGCGCACAAAGACCGTGTTGCGGACAATGTTTTCGTTGGGCGTGTCAATCGTCATCAGAGCGAGCTCAATGCCGCGCGCGTTCATCTCGTCCTCGGCCGTGCGCGCCAGTCCTGCGGGAAACCGCCCGTCGGTGATGACGATGAGAAGCCTGTCGCGGGCCGACGTCCGAAAGCTGTGCGCAGCCCATCGCAGCGCCTCGACAATGGGCGTGGATCCGTAGGCCGTCACCGGCGCGATGCGCTGCAGGCTTCGGCCGATCGGTTCGTCCGCGGCGGCAACGAGCGAAACCTTGTCGTCCTGCCCGGGGCCGGGGAAGATGGCCGCGCGAGCCGAGCAGCCGGAGACAGCGCGAAGCGCCGAGATGAGCGCAGCGACAATGCACTTGGCCCGGGTCATGGTGCCGATGCCCATGGAGCCTGAACGATCCAGAAGAATCGTGACGTCGGCCGAGACGTTTCGCTCGGCAGAGGGCGCGGCAAAAAGCCGCGGATCGCGCGCGGCCATCGCATTGAGCCAGTCGGGGGCAAGCTCAACGCCCTCGCAGCCGCGGCGCTCAAACCCATCATCCTCGGTCTTGAGAACCTCGGAAAACAGCCTCGCAAGCCTTGCGGTGTGCTCGAGCGCCTTTTCAAACTCCTCGCGGTACTCGTCTGCGCCGCTCATGACGGCGGCGTCAGACGGCCCGTCGGACCAGAACTTCGTCTCGGGGACATCCCTGTCCAAGCTTGCTGCTGCAAGTTCGGCATCCCGGTCCGGGGAGGGCGTCTCCCAAAACTGCTCCTGCTCCAGCACGCCGGAAATCGCCCGGTCAACCCTCCGGTCAAAGAGCACTTCGCGCAGAAACGTCAATGTACGCTTGCTGCGGCGCGGGCGCCCGGTGTTCTTGTAGCGCGGGATGCGGTCCGGGGACCTCCCGGCCGTGCCTTCCTGATGGTCGGGAACCGCCGCATTCCCGGCGGCGGCGCCGGCTTTTGAAGTCGCTTCAAGAGCAGGCTCGCGTCCGTGCGTGACCTGCGAGCAGATGGCCGAGATGCTCCGGGCCAGGGCAAGCGCCTCGGCCGAGGAGGCAAGGCTGCGGGCCTTGAGCACCTCCGCGTGAAAGCGCTCCATGAGGTCATCGGGGAGATTGGCGCGCATGCGCTTCTCAAGCCCGGGCAGGCATTGCTGCGCCCAGGAGTACCCATGGTCGGAGAACAGGGTGAAAAGCGTCCAGAGAACGAATGCGCTGCCAGCCGAGATCGTCTCCGGGGCGGCCGCGCTGATTTGATTCTTTTCCAGAAGCACGCGCCCGAGCTCCTCGCGCCAGAGCCTGTAGCCCGCAAAGCGCTCGGCCCCCGCCTTGTCGATGCGCAGATCCTCAAAGCTGTTGAAGAGGGCAAAAACAAGGCCTGACTCGCGCGAGGCCTCGCGCACCACCTGCACGTCGGTGTCGGTCACATGCATCATCTCGTGAATGCCGTGGCCGAGTGCGAGAACTTCAAAATGCTCGTCTGCAGGATCAAGGCTGCCGAGCCAGACCGTCCTGCCGTTTGTTGAGGGCGACCCGTCAAAGACAAAGGACACCCCCGTGCGCTCGGAGATGGTTTGAAGAAAGGTTTCGACGCCTTTTCTGCGCTCGGCGGCGGAAATTGTCGGGTCGCGATAAAAAAGAGTCATGTGCCGGTCCCTGGTGGTGCTGCTCTGGCGGCAAAAGCCGGCATTTTACGGGAATTTGTCCGCGTGCTGACACGCTGCGGCAGTTGCCAGGGTCCGCGCAGGGCCGGCCGTCGGGGCGTCATTAAAGGGCGGCGCCCTCAAAGGAGGGGGCGGCAGGGTGGGCCGCGATCGGAAAATACAATCGAAAAGCCCCTCCGAACGCATATTTTCAGACCTGTTCAATCAATATGGCGTTCGGAAAATTTTATTGATGGATTTCTTTTCCTTGTTTTATTCGGCAAGTAAATCAAGGGAAGGAAAACAAAGAAATCCGATTCGCGAATAAAGGAGAAAATAATGAGAACTGATTTGCTGGGGGGGGGCGCAAGCTGCACCGAGCGTAATTCATCCCGCACCCATTTCAAGAAAACCCCCGCAGCTTCAGCGCTTTTAGCGGCGCTTCTCTCCTTTTCAGCAGCCTGCAGCGCTGCAGAACCCGCTCTGCCCACGCTTCCCGATGCGTCCACCTGGGACGTTGAATGTTCGGGCGACACCTGCCAGGAAGTCACGACAAGCTCCACCCTTGAAAGCGCCTATCGACTCGATGGTCAGTCGCAAACACAGCTGAACAACTCAATTGTTGGAAAGCAGCTTCAGGCGACGTCGGTCAGCGATCAAACCGTCATTGTCCGAGGAATTCCGGCGAGTGCGCAGACCGTCAATCTGATTTTTGCGTCCTCGACGAGTTATTCGCAGCATGACGGCAACACCGGCACGCATGACGACAACACGCTGCTCATTGAGCTTGGAAACGATGCTGCCAGCCCGCTTCGTCTGGCGGGCATCTCAAGCTCCGCGGAGCCGACCATTGCCGCATCGGCGCACATGGGAGGCGTGGCCAGCAGCAATTCGCTGCTGATCCGAAACTCCGCGCTGCAGCATGCCGACAGCGCCACAAACAGCCTCGTAACAGCCGCCTACGTCTACAACCTCTACGACCCGTCGGGCGGAACAGCAGCGTATAACGACAACCTCCTTGTCATTGAAAATTCGTCGATGCGCAGCGCCGGGAACTCCATTTCCCACAACATCAACCTTGCTGCGGCCTACCTCGTTGGATGGTATCCGCCTGGCACAAGATCGCCGTATGAGGCCAGTCGAAACAAGCTCTATGTCATTGGAAGCGAGCTTGACGTCAAATCCATGTGGACGGTATACAACTACGGCTCAAACACGCAGGCGTCCGAAGCCAATGACAACTGGATGTCGATTACGGACTCAAACATCAACCTCAACTTTGTCAGTTCCTACGACAACGTCACCGGCAGAATCGGCATCAGCAATTCCTCAATGGTGGTCGTCCGGGCGTTTGACAAGTCTTCGAACAACGTCCTTTATGTCGCCCGCTCAACCATCGACATTGATCAGCTGAAAATGCCCGCGGCGGCCGTGACCGATGGCTTTGGGCAGATCACCATTTCTGCCGCTCAGGCCGGGGATGTTGCACAGAACAATCTCACGCAGCTTGAGGACGTTGACTTCACGCTGACGGATTTTTCGGACGCGACCATCACGATCGCTCCGGACATCACGATCGGCTCGGCGGGGGCCGTTGTTTACAACAATTACCACCAGGACAAGATTGCGCGAGACAACACGACCCGCATTGTCTCGACGACCGGCCCCCGGGACTGGACGCTCAACGGCGGCAAGCGGCGCTTTGTGATTTTCGGCGGACGCTCCATCCTGACTCCGCAGGCAATGAACTCAAGCCAGGGGGTTGAGAAGGCGCTGGCCGAATCCAACCACGCGGTTGTCGAAAACATTCGCTTCAACGAGGCGGCCATCTACGGCGGATGGGTTCAGCACGTTCATGACGTTGACGAAGCCTTCCCCGAGGTTTTGACCGGGACTCCCCAGGCTGTCACCAACACGGTTGACCTTACCAACGTGTCGGTTGAGGGAACCGCCCAGATTGCCGGCGGTCTTTCTGTGCAGGGGGAGGCCAGCGGCAACAAGGTGACGGTGACCGGCGGGCAGTATGTGAAGACCACGTTTGCGGGCGGCTATGTTGAGCGCACGGGCTCCGCTGCAGGCAACGAGGTGACGGTTTCAAACACCACGCTGACGGGAAGCGAGATTTACGGCGGCCGAATTGACGGCACGGTCGACGCCGCCTCGCAGGCCACCGACAACGTGGTTGTCATTGGAGACAACGTTGTCGGAGCCGACGGAGGCGCTGCGCAGCTTGAACGGCTCTACGGCGGCTACCTTGCGGCTGGAAATGACGTGCAAAAGACGTTTGCCGGAAATGAGCTTCATATCTCGAGCCTCGTGACGACCGCAGAACTTGGCGGCTTTCAGCACTACAGCTTTTTCATCAACAATGAAAGCGCCCGGTCCGGGGCCTTCATCACCGTGACGGGCGCGCAGCCCGTGGTCCTGCAGCCTGACGGCGCGCAGGCCTCCACGGTGGCCGTCGGCGGCACCGGCCTGTACCTGACGCAGGGAAGCTCGTACACCCTTATTGACAGCGCGGCCGGCTTCACAAGCCTCGACGGTGCGGCGGTTGCCGCGGGAACGGATCTGTCTGCGCTCAAGCAGGATGTGGTCATGCAGGACGTCCCCTCGGTCATCCGGGTGGACACGACGACGATCAGCAAAGACGACTATGAGCTTGCTATCGTGGACGAGGCCGCGGGCGCGCAGTCGCTGCAGATGCAGGTCACTGGAGGCGCAGCGCAGTCAAGCTCGGTCAACAGCCAGACCGACACGCTCGTTGAATCGTCGCTCTCGGCGCTTGCCACGGTCTTTGCCGCGGACGATCTCTTTGTCGACACGGTGCTTCGCTCCCGCACCGGCAAGCGCGAAGGGCTTTTTGCCGCCGCGAGGGCCGGCAGGTACAGCTACGACACGAATACGCGGCTTGAGACCAACATCGTCAGCGGTCTTGTGGGCTTCTCCGCGGCCGTCGGCAGCTCCAACGTCGGCGCGTTCCTTGAGATGGGGCACGCATCCTACGACTCGCGCCTGAATTCAGCCCTGGGGGCCGTCCGCGGCGAGGGAACGCAGAACTATGCCGGCGTCGGCGTCTTTGTCGACTACGGGCTTCCGGTCGAGGGATGGCGTCTGACGGGCTACATCAAGGGCGGCTCGCTTGCCAACGACTTCAACGCGGTGATCGCGGGGCTTGATGCCGGCTACGACAAGTCAAGCGCCTACTGGGGCGCGCACCTCGGCACGCACTACGACATCGACATGCCTGGGCTCACCACGCGCGTCTTCTTCTCGTACCTCTACGACGGACGGGAGTCGGAGAGCTATGACATCGGCGGCACGGCCGAGATCGAGGGCGCGCACGTTGAATACGATGCCCTGAACGCGCATCGCGTCCAGGCGGGCGGCATCTTCGAGTTCAAGATGAGCGAGCGGCTGCGCCCGTATCTGGGTTTGACATTTGAGCAGATTCTCTCGGCAAAGGCCGAGGGTACGGCAACCGACTCGGCAGGCACGCTTGCGCTCAAGTCCAGCGACCTTGAGGGCAGCACCGGCATTCTGTCGGCAGGGTGGACCTATATGAACGAGACGGGAAGCTTCTCCTGCGAGTTCGGGCTCAACGGCTACGCCGGCACCCGCAATGGCGTGAGCGGCCAGATCCAGGGCTTCTGGAGGTTCTAGCCCGCCTGATGCAGATGCATCGTCTTTGACTGGGAAGGAGCACAAGCAGCCCGACCACGGTCTTCAGCACAAGGTTTGCAATCCGTGCCCAGTCAACTGGCGGCCGGCGTTGGCGTGGTCTGGGTGCTGCCGCGTCGGTCTGTCTGAAATCTGAACTCCGCCCTGAATGCTCCCCGCGCGGAAGACGCAAGGGGGTTCAGGCAGTTCCGGCAACTTAAATCAACGCCAGCGTCTGGCAGGAATCGTGTTCCTCACCCAGGCGCTGGCGTTTTTCTTTTTTTCGCCCGCACGGATTCCAGGTTTTTTGAGCAGCAAGACGATGGGAAGATGAAAAAAACGGCGTAAATCAACGATTTACGCCGTTTTTTCAGCTTTTGTCTGGTTTCCGCACTTTTCATTTTGAAAACTGCGAAAGCCTGAAATTGGTGCCCAAGACTGGACTCGAACCAGCATGCCTCACGGCGCTGCGACCTGAACACAGTGCGTCTACCAATTTCGCCACTTGGGCTAAACTTCCGAGACGCGTATTATTCATCACTCCTTTTTGATTGTCAACCCCTTGTCAAAATAAATTTCGAGACATGGCCAAAAAGAAGAAGATTGCCCCAAGAGAATCAAGACAATCCAGGCTTGAAGACTTCCTGGGCTCTCAGCCCTGCAGACTGGGCGTTGCTGCGCTTGTCCGGATCGGCCCGAGCTTTTCTCGCAGCCGCGCTGCGCAGACGCTTGTCGGCGAGGGCGCAGTCTCCGGTCCCAGGGAGGCGGCCGACTGTCTCAAGCGTCTTGAACAGGCGGGACTGCTGCAGGCCCGCGGCAGCCAGCTTGCGCTGACCGCCCAGGTGTTCAGCGAAAGGAAAAAGGGCGTCATCAACTTTTCCCGAAACTCTCTCGGCTACTTTTATCCAGAGGACGGCTCCGAGCGCCTTGCCCTTTGCGAAGAGACGGGGGAGGCGCTTCCCGGAGACGTTGTCTGGGCGCGCATCGAGTGGGACCGTGCCGTGGCCGAGGCGCTGCTCAAGCGCCGCCGCACCTGGGTGTGCCGCTACAGGCGCACGCGCTCAGGAGGGTATTGCGAGCCTTTTGACAACTACGGCGCTTCAATCCTGGTCGCGGGGGCAGAGGCTCCAAAGGGCCGCAATGGACGCAATGGCGCCGCGAAGGCTTCCAAATGCCCGTATGAGGATGGAGACGTCGTTGAGGTTGAGCTTACTGACGCAAGCTGTCGACTTGACGCCATGGACCGCGTGCCCGAGGGCGTCATCAGGCGGCTGATCGCGCGCAGGGACGATGCGCGGGCCGAGGTTCTTGCCACGGCGGAGCGCCTCGGCATTCCCCGGGAGTTTTCCCGGCAGGCCCTTGAAGAGGCCGGTGCGCTGCCCGATGCAGTCGATAGCGACCTTGAGCTTGCCTCACGGGTGGATCTGCGCGACATCGGCTTTGTGACGATTGACGGCGAGGATGCGCGGGACTTCGATGATGCGGTCTGGTGCGAGCGCTTCGGCGAGGACTCCTGGCGCCTTCTTGTGGCCATTGCCGACGTCAGCCGCTACGTGACGCCTGAAAGCCCGCTTGATGTCGACGCGCAGAAGCGCGCCACGAGCGTGTACTTTCCGCAGTTCGTCATTCCGATGCTGCCCGAAAAGCTCAGCAACGGGCTCTGCTCGCTCAACCCCGGGGTGGACCGCTGCACCATGGTCTGCGACATGGTGGTGGGAGCCGACGGCAGGGTCCGGGCCTATCAGTTTTATCCCGCGCTCATTCACTCAAAGGCGAGACTCACCTATACCTGCGTGCAGGAGGCGCTCAACGGCAATGCCGCGGAGCTGCTCGAGCGCGGCGGCAGCCTTGAGGACATTTTCTGCCTTCATGCGCTTTACAAGGCATTTGCGGCGGCGCGCCGCGAGCGCGGCGCCATCAGCTTCTCCTCCACGGAGACAAGGATTGTTCTCTCCCCCGACGCAAGGAAGGTCGAGAAGATCGTTCCAGCCGAGCACACCGATGCGCACCGCCTCATTGAGGAGTGCATGCTTGCCGCAAACACCTGTGCGGCCGACTTTCTTCTGCGTCACAAGGCGACGTGCCTGATGCGCGTTCACGACAAGCCCTCGCCCGACAAGCTTGCCGGCGTCAGAAGAACGCTGAGCGCCTACGGACTCAAGCTTTCCGGCGGGGACAGTCCGACGGCGAAGGACTACGACGCGGTGCTTGAGGCGGTCGCGGGCAAGCCCTGGGCCGGAGCGATTCAGCTCGCGCTGCTGTGCAGCATGCAGCAGGCGCAGTACAGCCCGGACAACATCGGACACTACGGTCTTCACTACGAGGCCTACACGCACTTCACCTCGCCCATTCGCCGTTATCCGGACCTGCTGGTGCACCGCGCCATCCGCGCCATTTTGCTCAGGCACAGGTATCTGCCGCGGATTCTCGTCGATGAGACCGAGGCACGGGAGTCGCGCACGGGCATGAGAATGATTGAGGCGCAGCGCGAGCACGATGCCGCCGCCTCGGTCAATGCCCCGCGCAAGGGTTCGGCGCTCGACCGATGGCGGCGTCTCGGCGTTCTTTGTTCGGCTGCCGAACGGCGCGCCGAGCAGGCCTCGCGCGACATTGAGGCCTGGTACAAGGCGTGCTTCATGACCCGTTTCGTTGGAGAAAGCTTCACGGGCGTGATTACCGCCGTGATGCCCGCGGGGCTCATCGTGAGCCTGCCGGAGCTTTTCGTTGAGGGGTTTGTGCACATCAGCGAAATTGCCGGCGAGTACATCCAGTATGACGAGGCGAGAAACACCCTGGTGGGCAGAGTCAGCGGCAGGCGCTATCGCATTGGTGACTCCCTGAAGGTGCGCGTCCTCGAAGCCCAGCCCGAGACCCGTTCGATCACCTTTGCCGCCGTGAACGGCCGCAGTTCGCGCAGATGACCGCTGCGGCCCGGGGATGACCTTCACCAGCCTTCCGGCAGGTTGAGAGACTTGCCAAATTGCGCCGGGCGCTGCATGCTTCGATTTTTCGGCGGCACTTCCCGGCCCGTCAAGACAAGCTTTTTGGGGGCGCGCTTTGCCGCCTCCGAAAGCCCTTCAGCAAGGAATGACAAGAATGTCCAGACAAGTTGTGCTCGCAGGCTTTCACGCCGTCAACGCGCGAGCCAAGATCAAGCCCGAATCGATCCGCGTGGTGTATGTGGATCACGCGCGCCACGACAAGCGCATGCAGCAGTGCCGCGAGCGGCTTGCCGCCGCGGGCGTCAAGGTGATGCAGGCCGATCAGCGGCGCCTTGACGGACTTGCGCCCGACGTGCCGCACCAGGGGGTGGTGGCGCTTGCCGATGAGCTCAAGCAGGCCATGGACTTTGACGCGCTCATGGACAGCATCACGCCCGAGACGTTTCTTCTGATCCTTGACGGCGTGACCGATCCGCGCAACTTCGGCGCCTGTCTGCGCGTGGCCGATGCCGCGGGCGTCGATGCGGTGATCGTGCCGCGCGACCGCTCGGCCTCGTTTTCGCCCGCGGCGGCCAAGGCCGCGGCCGGGGCCTGGGAGACGGTGCCGGTGGTGCAGGTCACCAATCTCGCCGCGAGCATCGTTGAGCTGCGCGAGGCCGGCGTCTTTGTGATCGGAACGGCGGGCGAGGCGCAAAGGACGGTCTATGAGCTTGATCAGCGGCGCGCCGTGGCCTGGGTGCTCGGCGCCGAGGGCGAGGGGCTGCGGCAGCTCACGCGCCGGCGCTGCGATGAGCTTGCGAAGATTCCGATGTTCGGGGCCGTCGACAGCCTCAACGTGTCGGTGGCCAGCGGCGTGTGCCTCTTTGAAACCGTGCGGCAGCGCACGACGCCCGGCGCCTGAGTCCGGCGCCGCGCTGCCGACAAAAGAATGCCGCCGCGGCCAGGGGCCTGTCTCCCGTCGGGAGGGCCTGGGCCGCGGGCGGCATTTTTTTGTCTTCTTGTGCGGTCCTGGGACTATTTCCAGAACACGAACACCACGGCAAGCACAAGGCAGATGAAGGCCGCGAGGTGATTCCAGGCAAAGTGGTTGTGAAACACCACGATGGAAAAGAGCGTAAAGACCGTCAGCGTCACGCACTCCTGGATGATCTTGAGCTGCACGAGCGAAAAGGGGCCGCCGTTGCCCTCAAAGCCGATGCGGTTGGCGGGCACCATGAAGCTGTACTCAAACAGTGCGATGCCCCAGGAAAAGAGCACCACCCAGTAAAGCGGCCAGGCGCTGAAGTTGATGGCGCGCACGGTCTGCAGCTTGAGGTGCAGGTACCAGGCGCAGGTCATGAAGATGTTGGAGATGCACAAAAGGCCGATGGCTGTGAGTCCCTTGCCGAACACGATGAGCTCCTCGTTGCTGTCGCGGCGCGGCCCCTGTCCGCGCCCTGATGGAATTGCCGGCGGATTTTAGTCTTCAGAGACGACAAAAAGCCCGCCCGGGCGCAATGCAGCCGGGGCGGGTTGCTGAAGGAGCGCTGCAGCCGGACTTCTCAGTGCTCAGACTTGATGCCCGCGCCGCACATCGTGATCAGCACGTCCGAGGACGGTCCATAGATCTCGCAGTAGTGCTCCCAGGCGGCGAGGTTGGCTGCTGTCGTGTGCTCGCAGAAGATGCCGCGGCGCGCGATGCGGGCGCGGCAGTCAAGGATGCGGTCCTCGGGAGCGGTCACCACGCGGATGTTGTGGCGGCGAATCATGTCCATCAGCTCGCGTCCGCGCATGGGCTTGCCGATGGCGATGCCCTCGGCAATCGTGGGCTTGACCTCGATCTCAGCCGGGTGGTCGAGCCCCTGCCTGATGCCCTGGTAGATCGGATCGCAGTACTCGCCCTGCAGCGCGATGACGTTGGGGAAGGCATCGATGGCGCCGCTTGCCAGCAGATGTTCAAGCGCCTTGACGACGCCGATGAAGAGCGTCCCGTTGCCCAGGGGCACGAGGATGTTCTCGGGAATGCGGCCGAGCTGCTCGAGCGTCTCGTAGATGTAGGCCTTCATGCCCTCGTAGAAGTACGGGTTGTAGACATGGTTGGCGTAGTAGGCGCCGTGCTCAAAGACCTCCCTGCGGCAGACGTCGGCGCAGTGGTCGCGCGTGCCCTCAATGACGTGCGCGCGGGCGCCGTGCGCCTCGATCATGGTGATCTTCTTGGGGCTGGTGCCCTCGGGGACGTAGATGTCGCAGGAAATTCCGGCCCGGGCGCAGTAGGCGGCCACGGCGTTGCCGGCGTTTCCGCTTGAGTCCTGCACGCAGCTCTTGACGCCGATGGCGGCCATGTGCGAGACCAGGGTGGCCGCCCCGCGGTCCTTGAAGGAGAGCGTGGGCATGAAGTAGTCCATCTTGAAGAGCACGCCGGGCTCAAACTCGATGATGGGCGTCATTCCCTCGCCCATGGTGATGCCGCGCCAGATGTTGCCGTCAACCGCCATGAACCTGCGGTAGCGAAAGATGCTCCAGCAGCTGCGGTCAATGAGCGCAGGGTCCCAGGCCGGGGGCGTGAAGTCAAGCTCAAAAAGACCGCCGCAGTCGCAGCAGGCGGCAAGCGTGTCGGCGTCAACCTTTTTTGCGCAGCGCGTACAGATGTATTGCATGGTTTCATTTCTCCTTGGCATCGGGGACTTCGGCAACGGCTTCAATCTCAACGAGGCACCCGAAGTGCAGGTCTGTCGTGGAGACCACGACGCGGCCCGGGCGGTGCTCGCCGAAAAATTCCGCATAAACCTCGTTGATCGGACCCCAGTACTTGACGTCGGGCGTATAGACGCGGCAGAAGACGACGTCGCTGCGCCGGCAGCCGGCGGCCTTGAGCACCCGGTCGACATTGTTGAGGGCAAGGGCGGCATGCTCGCGGATGCCGCCCCTGCAGACCTCGCGGGTGTCGGGATCGATGGAAAGCTGTCCGGAGACGTAGAGCATGCCGCGGCTGATGACGCCCGGAACGTAATGGCCGCTGTTTTCGCCCTTGAAGGCGGGATCGACGATTTGCATGAAGCTGGCCTCGAGAAAAAAAAAAAAGAAAACGGCGGCGCGACGCGGCTGTCCGCGGCGCCGACGACTATCCTAGCAGGCCCCGGAAGGGGCTTTCGCCGCGTCGGCGCCGCGCGGTGCGGGGCCTTTGCCCGGGGTCAAGGGGTGGGTCTGCCGCAGGGGCCGTCGGGCGAATCTTTCGGAAGAGATTTTGTTTTTTTGTCCGGGTTGGCGGAGCGCTTGACTTTGTTACAATTTGGGGCGTATTTTCCCCGATTTCTTTCTGATCTTCGGTTGCCAGGCGCATCCGAAGCGTTTTCTTTTTTGCGATGCGGGTTTATGAGTCCGAGACTAAGGCTTGAGCACATCACAAAGGCCTATCCGGGAATAGTGGCCAACGATGACATCTCGCTCGATGTCGCGCCCGGCGAGGTTCTCGCGATTCTTGGAGAAAACGGCGCCGGCAAGTCCACGCTGATGAAGATCATCTTCGGCTCAGTCAAGCCCGACCGGGGTTCGATCGAGTTTGACGGCCGGCCCGTGGACATCGACAGCCCCTCGGCGGCCCGGGAGCTCGGCATTGCCATGGTGCACCAGCACTTTGCGCTTTTCGAGACGCTCACGGTGGCGCAGAACGTCCTCCTCGGACTCGCGCAGAGCCTGCCGCTTGCGCAGGTCTCGCGCCGCATTTCCGAACTTGGCGAGCGCTACGGCATTCCGGTCGATCCCGAGGCCTTCGTCGCCGATCTTGCCATGGGCGAGCGCCAGCGCGTGGAGATCATCCGCGCGCTCATGACCTCGCCCAAGCTGCTCATTCTCGACGAGCCCACCTCGGTGCTCACGCCGCAGGCGGTCGCGCGGCTTTTTCAAACGCTCAGAAAGCTCGCCTCCGAGGGCGTCTCCATTGTCTTTATCTCGCACAAGCTCGACGAAATCCGGGCGCTTGCCGACCGCTGCACGGTGCTTCGCGCCGGACGCGTCGTCCAAACCGTCGTCCCGCGCGAAAAGACCGAGGAGGAGCTCGCGCGGCTGATGATCGGCAGCGAGCCTCCCAAGCTCATGCACCGCACCGGGAAGCCCGGCGAGCCGGTCCTTGAGCTGCTCGGCGTGGGACTGTCGGGCGGGCGCCACGTCTCGGGCTTGTCCAACATCCGGCTTTCGGTGCACGCGGGCGAGATCGTTGGCATTGCGGGCATCAGCGGAAACGGCCAGTCGAGGCTTCTCGGCGTGTGCATGGGCGAGCTTCCGGTCGAGCAGGGCACGGTGAAGATTTTCGGCGAGCCGGTCAACGACCTCACGCCCGAGGAGCGCCGCGCCAGGGGGCTGCGCTATGTGCCCGAGCAGCGGCTCGGGCACGGATCGGTGCCTGAGTTTTCACTTCTGACCAATACGCTTCTCACCGCCGACAACCTGCACCGGCGCGGCTTTATTGACCGCGACGGCGCAAGGCGCTTCACCGAGGAGATCATCCGCAGCTTTGACGTGAAGACGCCCTCGGTGCAGAAGGCCGCCCAGGCGCTCTCGGGCGGAAATCTTCAAAAGTTCATTGTGGGCCGTGAGATTCTTCAGCACCCGAAGATTCTCATCGTCGACCAGCCGACCTGGGGCGTGGACGTCGGCGCGGCCACCGTCATTCGCAATGCGCTCGTTGAGCTGCGCTCCCAGGGGGCGGCCATCGTGGTGGTGAGCGAGGAAATCGACGAGCTCTATGAAATCAGCGACCGCATCGCCGTGATGTACCGCGGCAACATGTCGCCCGCCGTGCCCGTGGAGTCGCTCTCCATGGAGGAGCTCGGCCGCTGGATGGCCGGTCTCTGGACGGGCAGTCCCTTCAAACATCAGGCGCGGGAGGCCGATTGACATGCAGTTTCCAATTCAGCTCACGCCCCGTCAGGAACCGGGTCTGATGCGCTGGCTCTCGCCGCTGGCGGCGATTGCGCTCACCATCATTTTCGGTGCGATTCTGTTTGCCTGTCTGGGCAAGAACCCGCTTGAGGGGCTGTACGTCTTTCTTGTCGCGCCGCTTGAGAGCCTGCGCGGCTGGGCGGAGGTGGGCGTCAAGATGACGCCGCTTCTGCTGTGCGCCGTGGGGCTCGTGATCTGCTACCGGGCCAACATCTGGAACATCGGCGCCGAGGGTCAGTTTCTGATGGGCGCCATCGCAGGCGGCTGGGCCGCTCTGCAGTGCCCGCCCGGCATCGGCGGATGGTTCTTTTTCGTGGTGATGCTTGCGGGCATTGCCGGAGGCGCCCTCTGGGCGGCGGTGACGGCGCTGCTCAAGGATCGCTTTCACGCCAATGAGATTCTCGTCTCGCTCATGCTTGTCTACGTGGCGCAGTTCTTTCTGGCCTACTGCGTGCAGGGACCGCTGCAGGATCCCGAGGGACTGGGCTTTCCGCAGTCGCCCATCTTTGTCTCCGACGCGAGCATCCCGAGGCTGCTGCCGGGCACGCGCCTGCATCTTGGCCTTGCCCTTGCCCTTGCCGCGGCGCTGGTTGTCGAGCTCATGATGTCGCGCATGTTTCTCGGCCTGCAGTTCAAGGTCACCGGCATCGCGCCGCTGGCGGCCAAGTACGCCGGGTTCCGCCCGCGGCGGCTGCTGTGGATTGCCATGCTCGTGTCCGGGGCGCTTGCCGGTCTTGCGGGCGTGTGCGAGGTCACCGGGCCCGTGGGGCAGCTCACGCTCAACATCAGCCCGGGCTACGGCTTTGCGGCGATCATCGTGGCCTTTGTGGGAAGGCTGTCGCCTGCGGGCTGTATTCCGGCTGCCTTCGTGATGGCGCTCTTCTACCTCGGGGGCGAACTCGGGCAAAGCCGTCTGGGGCTGCCCTCGTCGGTGACGGGCGTCTATCAGGGAATGCTTCTGTTCTTTCTTCTTGTCTGCGACGCGTTCATTTTCTTTAAGCCGGTCTGGGTCGGATTCTCCAGCCGTCGGGAGGCTCTCAAATGAGTGTGACCGCAAGCATCATTGCGGCGACGCTAAACGCCGGCACGCCGCTTCTGATTGCCGCCATCGGCATCCTGATTCATGAAAAAAGCGGCGTTCTCAACCTGGGCGTCGAGGGGCTGATGCTGCTCGGGGCCGTGGCGGGCTTCGGCGCCACCTATGCCACGGGCAGCTTTGCCCTGGGCTTTGCGGCGGGCGCGCTCGGCGGGCTTGCCCTTGCGGCGCTCTTCGGCTTCTTTACCCTGGGGCTTTACGCCAACCAGTACGCGGCGGGCCTGGCGCTCACGCTCTTTGGAACGGGCTTTTCGGCCTTTGTCGGGCAGAGCCTGCAGGGCAAGGCGCTTGCCTCGCGCGCGCCCGAGGGCATTCCCCTGCTGCAGGACATTCCCTTTGCGGGACAGGCCTTCTTCTCCTCGCACGTCTTCGTCTACCTGGCGCTCATCGGGCTTGCCGCAGCCGGCTGGTTCTTGTACCGCAGCCGCTGGGGGCTCATCGTGCGCGCCGTGGGCGAGTCGCCCAAGTCGGCCTATGCGCTTGGCTACAACGTGCGGCTCATCCGCTTTTGCGCCGTGCTCTTCGGCGGGCTGATGTCGGGGCTCGCCGGCGCCTATCTGTCGCTTGTCTACACGCCGCTGTGGGCCGAGGGCATGACCGCAGGGCGCGGCTGGATTGCGCTTGCCCTGGTGACGTTTGCCACCTGGCGGCCTCTTCGCGTGGTGCTCGGGGCCTACCTCTTCGGCGGCGTGACGATGCTGCAGTTCAACATGCAGGCCGTGGGCATTGAAATTCCTTCGCAGATCATGTCGATGACGCCCTACCTTGCCACGATTCTGGTGCTTGTGATCATCAGCCGCAACCCGAAGTGGATTGCGATGAACGTGCCGGCAAGTCTGGGCAAGACCTTCAACCCGCGCAGCTGACGAGCCCGGTTCAAAGATTTTTTCCCTTTGTTTTACTTTTTCGAGGACGTTCCCCATGATGAAGAAAATGGTTTTCGCGCTTGCCGCGGCAAGCTGCCTCACCCTGGCCGGATGCGGCGACGACAGCGGGAAGGCGAACGCCCCCGCGGCCGATCAGAAGAAGACGGCCGACGCGGGCTCTGCTCCGCTCAAGGCCGCCTGGCTCTATCCGAGCCCGCGCGCGGACGAGGGCTGGAGCAAGCAGCACGACGAGGCGCGTGAAATCGTTCAGAAGAAGTTCGGCGACAAGATCCAGACGCAGTACGTCGAAAACGTGACGACGGTTGCCGACGCCGAGCGCGTGATCCGCGACCTGGCCAACCAGGGCAACAAGATCATCTTCGCGACGAGCTTTGAGTACATGAACCCGGGCCTGAAGGTTGCGCGCGAATTCCCGGACGTGAAGTTCGAGCACTGCACGGGCTACAAGACGGCCGAGAACTTCAACTACTACAACGCGCGCTTTTACCAGGCGCGCTATCTCGCCGGCAAGCTTGCCGGCGCGATGACCAAGAACGGCAAGCTCGGCTACGTGGCCGCCGTGCCGATTCCCGAGGTGCTGCAGGGCATCAACGCCTACACGCTCGGCGCGCAGTCGGTCAACCCCAACATCGAGGTGCGCGTGGTGTGGACCAACACGTGGTATGACCCAGGCAAGGAGGCCGACGCCACCAAGACGCTCATCGGCCAGAACTGCGACGTGATCTCGCACCACACCAACTCGCAGGCCGTGGCCTCGACCGCCGAGGCCGAGAAGGTCAAGGTGATCAGCTATCACTCGGCCATGAAGAAGGCCGCTCCCACGCAGCTCATCGGCGCGGTGACGCACCACTGGGACGAGTACTACGCCAAGCGCATCGAGGACGTGCTCAACAACCGCTGGAAGGTTGAGCCGGTCTGGGGCGGCGCCGAGCGACACATGGTGCGTCTGTCGGCGATCACCGACCAGGCTCCGGCTGATGTGGTCAAGGACATCAATGCGGTCTACGCCCGGATGGAGAAGGGCGAGTTCAACGTCTTCACCGGCCCCATCGTCGACAATGAGGGCAAGACCGTTATCGCCGAAGGCGAGCAGGCCGACGATGCGCACCTCACCCGCATGAACTACTTCGTCAAGGGCGTGGTCGGCAAGGTTCCCTCGAGCAACTAGCCCTGGCGAGACGGGCCGCGCCCGTCGCAGCGGCATAAAAAGAGCTCCGAACGCCTGCGGGCGCGCGGAGCTCTTTTTCTTTTTTGGAACATGCGCCGCCCGCAGGACGCCGGTGCGTCCCGCGGGGGGAGGCGGGAAGATCAGGCGCCGTCGGCCTTCGGAGCCTTTTCGCCGGCCTTCGGGGCGGCCTTGGCGGCATTTTCCCCGGCGGCCGCGGGCTTCTTGGCGGACTTGCGGGCCTTCACGGTCTTCCGGGGCTTGGGAGCCTTTGCGGGCTTTTGCGTCTTTGCAGCCTTCTGCGCCTTTTCAGGTTTGGCAGCCTTGGGCTGCGCCGGCTCGGCGGCATCCCCGGCCTCTGCGGCCTTGGAAGGCTCGGCGCGGCTGGCGCGAAACTCGATGTTGAGTTCAGAAGCGCGGGCGATGGCGTTGAGCTCGTCAACGCTCCTGGTTGTCGCGTAGCACAGGCTCGAGGCCTCCTCGTCCTGCACAAGCTCAAAGCCGAAGGCCTCCTGATCGTCCGGAGCAAGGTCCATGAGCAGCGTGACGGCCTGACCCTCGGGGGTGTCCACGGCGGCGTCCCAGACGTGGAAGTTCGGGGTCACCTCATGCAGCAGGAAGATGCGCAGCTCCTCAACGAGGTCGCCGTAGTCGCCCTCGGCGAGCGTGTGCACCCAGTTGGTGAGCGACTTGGTGGAGATGTCGGTGAGCAGCACCGTGACGGCCAGAAGATCCTTGTAGGCATCCTCAAGGTCGGCCTGCTCGGCCGCCGAAGGCGACTGCGCCTGCGGCTCATCGCACAGACGGGTGATCAACTCGTCGGTGAGCTTGTTGAAATGATCAAGGTAGGCGTCGCGGATGACGATCACGGCCTCGCGAAGGTCGCTGCTGCGGTGCATGGCCTTCACAAGCTTGCCCGGATCCTTCTTCCAGCCCTTCTTCAAAAAGGGCTTCAGAGCCTGCTTGAAGGTTCTTCTGTGAAAGTCGAGAACTTCGATTTGACCGGCTTCATTGACAAAGAAGCGCGTGATTTGATGTTTTGGCACGGGAACCCCTCCCAGGGATGATGCTCGTTGTTCTTGAGCGATGGCTTTTCAATCGTATCTTGACACAAATACGGAGCCGTGGACGCATTTTGTGCAGAAAAAAGTTTGAAGAATCGGATTTTTGTCGACGCCGCCCGCAAGTTTTGCAGGCGCCGTCATGCGGCGGCACCGCTGGTTGGGGTGTTGAGGAACAATCGCACCGGATGAAGTAAAATAGCCATTCTGCATTTTTTGCACGGGCCCATAGCTCAGTCGGTTAGAGCAGGGGACTCATAATCCCTTGGTCGAAGGTTCAAGTCCTTCTGGGCCTACCAAAAACTGGCGGCAAGCCCGCCGAAGCCCGTGATGAAAATCGCGGGTTTTTCTTTGCCCGGTCAGGACGCCGGTCGTCCCGGGCCTGATGGCGGCGGCAGGCGTCTCTGCGGGTTTTAAGCCGTTGGACAGGTGCAATTTCGCTAAAATTAATCGATTGAATTGTTTTTTCAGACTTTTGATGCGATGAGCGAGCAGCCTTCTTTTTCCAAGTTTCCTCTTTCCTCCGCCATTCAGCAGGCCATCAGCGAGATGGGCTACGTCACGCCGACGCCCATCCAGGTTCAGGCCATCCCGGTGGTGCTTGCCGGCCAGGACGTGATGGGGGCTGCGCAGACGGGAACAGGGAAAACGGCCGGCTACGGGCTTCCCGCGATTGAGCGCGTTCTGCGCTACGCCAATACGTCGATGTCGCCCGCCCGCCATCCGGTGCGCGTGCTGATTCTGGCGCCGACGCGCGAGCTCGCCGATCAGGTCAATCAAAATCTGGTGCGCTACGCCTCGAAGACCCCCCTGCGCGTGGGCGTCGTCTTCGGCGGCGTGGACATCAAGCCGCAGGTGGAGATGCTGCGCCGCGGGGTGGAGATTCTGACGGCCACCCCCGGCCGTCTGCTTGACCACGTCGAGGGTCGCAGCGTCAATCTCTCCCAGGTGGAGATTGTCATTCTTGACGAAGCCGACCGCATGCTCGACATGGGCTTTCTGCCGGACATCTCGCGCATCCTCAATCTGCTCCCGAAGAAGCGTCAGAACCTGATGTTTTCGGCGACCTTTTCGCCCGAGATCAAGAAGCTCGCAAAGAACTTTCTCAACCACCCGGTGCTCGTGGAGGTGGCTCGCGAAAACGCCACGGCCGAGACCGTCAAGCAGGTGGTCTATCGCGTGCACGATTCTGACAAGACGGACGTGCTCATCGACATTCTCAAGACCTACGGCCCCGAGGGCACGCCCCTCAAGCAGGTGCTCGTGTTCGTCAACAGCAAGATCGGCTGCCGGCGCCTGACCAACACGCTCAAGCGCGTGGGAATTGAGGCCGAGGCCATTCACGGCGACCGCACGCAGGAGGAGCGGCTTGCGGCGCTGCAGGATTTCAAGACCGGCAAGTGCGAGGTGCTTGTCGCCACCGACGTGGCCGCCCGCGGACTGGACATTGCCGAACTTCCCGTGGTGATCAACTATGACGTGCCCTTTGGTGCGGAGGACTATGTGCACCGCATCGGCCGAACGGGCCGCGCCGGAGCCAAGGGACTGGCCATCATGCTCTCGACCGCGGGAGACACGCGTCTTGTCACGGCCATCGAGGATCTCACCAAGCAGAAGTTTGACATTGAGGAGCTCAAGCCTGTTCCGCGCAGCCAGCGCCGCCGCAGCAGCGGCGAGCACGCCGAGGACAGGGACCAGGGCGGCCGTAGGCCGCGTCCGAACTGGCGCGACGATGACCACGAGGGCCGCGTGCGCCCGGACATCCCCGAGGCGAGAAAGGTGGTGTACGACCCGATCTTCGATACGCCCTATGAGCCCGGCGCCGAACCCGCGCCTGCGGCGCCCGTCAAGCCCCAGGCTGAGACTGATGCGGAGCCCTGGCGCCCGGCTGCGTCCTCGCGCTCCAAAAAGCCCGCCCGCGTAGCGGCGCTGCTCGGCGGCTTGCTGCGCAAGTAATTCCCTCTGGAAAGAGAACTCCAGCTCCCGGCTTCGGCCGGGATTTTTTTTCCACGTTTGCTGAGGCTAAGAGATTATATGGGAGTTCTAATGAAGAGCCCCGCGCTTGATTGCCAATGGCATAAGTCTCTTTTGTGAGCCTTTAACAAAAAGCGAGACAACACGCCCGCGTCTGGCCGTTCATCATGGTGATGTTTCTGAAACCCTTGATGATATTGATTTAAAGGTCCGCATCACAATCTTTATTGTGCGTCGTGGCAGCGCCAGACGCTGCACGAAAGGAGAGGGGGCGTTTTTTTCCGAGGCGGGGATGAAGGCGAAAAAAAAGCTTCGCCAGGATGGAAACTCCTGGCGAAGCCTGGTGGTGTCCTGTCCCGCCGGGAGAATCCGGCGGGAGCGCCGTGTCAGTCGACGGCTCAGGAGGCCTTGGTCGTGGTCTTGCGCGCGGCTGTGGTGCGTTTGACCGCGGGCTTCTTGGCCGCCGCCGGCTTTTGAGTCGGGGCAGCGGCAGTCTTGGCGGCAGGCTTTTCAGCGGCCTTTATCGGCGCCTTTGCGGCGGTCTTGGCAGGAGCCTTTTCAGCCGTCTTTGCCGGAGCCTTGGCAGCGGTCTTCGCGGCAGGCTTTTCAGCCGTCTTTGCCGGAGCCTTTGCGGCGGCCTTGGCAGAAGCCTTTTCAGTCGTCTTTGCCGGAGCCTTCGTAGCGGTCTTGGCGGCAGACTTTTCAGTCGTCTTTGCCGGAGCCTTCGTAGCGGTCTTGGCGGCAGACTTTTCAGCGGCCTTTGCCGGCGCCTTTGCGGCGGTCTTGGCGGGAGCCTTTTCAACCGTCTTTGCCGGAGCCTTCGCAGCAGTCTTGGCGGCAGGCTTTTCAGCGGCCTTTGCCGGAGCCTTTGCGGCGGCCTTGGCAGGAGCCTTTTCAGTCGTCTTTGCCGGAGCCTTCGCGGCAGCCTTGGCGGGGGCCTTTTCCGTGGTCTTTGCCGGAGCCTTTGCGGCGGCCTTGGCGGGAGCCTTTTCGGCCGTCTTTGCCGGCGCCTTCGCGGCTGCCTTTGCGGGAGCCTTTTCGGCCGTCTTTGCTGGAGCCTTCGCGGCGGCCTTGGCGGGGGCCTTTTCCTCGGTCTTTGCCGGCGCCTTTGCGGCGGCCTTGGCGGGAGCCTTTTCGGCCGTCTTTGCCGGCGCCTTCACAGCCGCCTTGGCGGGGGCCTCTTGAGCCGGCTTTGCGGCTTCCTTTTCCCCGGAGGCTTCGAGAAGCTTCTTCGATACGGCCGAGCACTCCTTCAGAAGCGCCTTGCCCGCCTCAAGCAGTTCCTTGAACTCGCTTTGCTTGAATGTGAGAACGCCCTTGTCAAAGGCATCGTCGAGAGGTTCGGAGATTTTCTGCAGACGCTTGGCGGCCTGCTCAAGCGCGGTCAGAGACAAGTTTGTGGTTTCAGCTGGCATCGGTGGAACTCCCATAGCAAGTGCATGACGAACACAAAACAAACACCAAACGGCCGGGGTGAAGCTCCCCAGATCCTGATGTGCAGGAGCCCTCCCGCTGAAAAACCGCGGGTCTTGGTATTGAGAATGACCGTCTGCTCCAAAAATTTCCGCCGGGTCGGGATCCTTCGCGCTGAAGGAATCGTCCGACCCGCGGAACGACGAACCCCGGACGAACCAAGGAGGAGGGCTGCGGCCCGGGCCCCCGGCTCGTCCTGTTATTCATGAGAGGATCCGAAAGACGCCGGGCGAGCGCATGCTCCAAGCCTGTGGCGCATTTCATGATCCAGGCGCATCAAACCGTCCTTTCCATGCCCGGGCACGAGATTGAAGCGTGCGCGGACACTGCAACATTTCTGTGCTTCAATCATATCGAAAACAGACATGAAGAGAAACGACGGGGATCCTTTTCAAAACGAAAAGTTTCTGTTAAGATGCGCTCCCTCACTCGGAACGACCTCGGAAGGGTGGCAGAGTGGTCGAATGCGCCGGACTCGAAATCCGGTATACGGTTATACCGTATCGTGGGTTCAAATCCCACCCCTTCCGCCAGAAGATGCGCCAGCAGGCAGACAGGCTTGCAGCGGTTCTTCGGCGGGTTGGACGAGTCGGGAACAACCTGATGCAGACAATGATCAGGAAAGCGTGCGCCAGTAGCTCAGTTGGATAGAGTACCTGGCTACGAACCAGGGGGTCGTGGGTTCGAATCCTGCCTGGCGCACCATTTTCCCCATCACGTCTGAAGCGAAGCCCGGATGCGAAAGCTCTGGGTTTTTTGCTGTCTGGGGCTTTCTGCGCGCGCTTTGGCGCCCCTCTGGGTCTTGAGCAGGAACAATTTGCTGTAAGATTCACCGCAGGTTTGGACGGCCCTCCGGGCTGCCCCGCGAAGCCTTTTATTCTGCAGTGCCTCCAGGAAGGCCTGCACTCGAAGTCGAATATGAAGTGACGGCTCCCGTCGTCCTCGAAGTGCTGCGGCCGGCGCGGCGAACCCGGCCGGGCGGCTGCCTTTCGATACCCTTGCTAACCCACCGCACCAAGACGCGCCCCTCGTGAAAAAGAGCGCGTGCATGACGCATGCGCGCAAGTCCCTGACTCCGGGAGCGGCCTGTTGTGCGGCCTTCATTCATTCGTACCGTGCCAGATTCGCTTCAACCGGACAGCCTCATCGAGGCGGCCCTGCTTGCCAGCCCGCACCCGCTCAAGCTTGAGTCGCTCGTGCGTCTTTTTGGCGGAACGATGAAGAAGTCCCAGGTGCAGGAGCAGCTGGCCCGGCTTGAGCAGGCCTGGCGGACGCGCGGGCTGAGGCTCGTCGAGACGGCCGAGGGATGGCGCTTTCAGTGCGTCTCCGAGGTCGCGCAGGCGCTCAATGCGCTGAGCGGCCAGAAGCCGCCCAAGTACTCGCGCGCGGTGCTCGAGACGCTGGCGATCATCGCTTACCGCCAGCCGGCCACCCGAGGCGACATTGAGGAAATCCGCGGCGTGGCGGTCAACGCCAACGTCATGCGCCAGCTCGAGGAGCGCGGGTGGATTGAAGTGGTCGGGCATCGGGAAACCCCGGGACGGCCGAGCCTTTTTGCCACGACCAGACAGTTTTTGACGGATCTCGGGCTGAAGTCGCTCTCCGAGCTTCCGCCGCTGGCGGGAACAGAGCCGCAGTATCAGGAGTTCGAGCTTGATCTTCCCGATCCTGCCGCCGAAGACGGCGCCTCGCTGCCGCAGGCCTCCGATGCGAAGGGCGCTGTGCCCGAGGCGGCCGGCACCGAGGTTCGCGGCCAGACGGCAGACGCTGCCGGCGATCAGGCGCCTGAGGCGCCTGCGGCTGACAGCGGCGAGTCGCCAGGCGACGAAGCAAAACCGGGTTAGGCGCGCGCTGGCGCGCCCAGACACAGCGGGGCTCTGCGCATGCCGCTTCGGCGCGATGCGCAGCCTCCCCCCGCTCCATTGGAATGTGGATGGATTCCATGACAGAAAAGAACAACGAACAGGAAATCACCCAGGCTGCTGAGGCAGAGGCCTCGACGGCACCGCGTCTGCGCACGCGCTATCCGATGCGCAGGCGCATCAGAACCAAGACGCCCGCAGCGCAGCCCGCGCACGGGGACTTGCCCGAGGCGCTCGAGGCCACCGGCTCGGAGAGTTCGCCTGAAAAGCCCGCCCGCAAACCCCGCCGCACGACCCGCAGCCGCGCTCAGGCGGCCCCTGTGGCCCCTGAGGCGCCCGGTTCCGAGACGGTTGCGGGCCTGACGCCTGCGGCCGATGCGCCGATCGAGGCCCTCGAGCCGGATGCCTCGCCGCGCCCGGCGCGCAAAGCGCGCACGCTGCGCCGCAAGCCGCAGCGCGAGGACGAGGCGGGCGCTCCCGAGGCGCAGCTGCGCGAGGAGGATGCCGCCCAGGTGGGCCTGGCCAGGCCGCGCCGCGCGCCGAAGGCCGCGGGCAGGGATGAGCCGGCCGGACAGACGCCTGAGTCGATGCCTGCCGAAGCCGCCGCTTCAGAGGGAGCGGGCGCGCGCGAGAAATACCGCGCGCAGAAAGGCGGCCGCGGTCCGGGCAAGGGCAGAAGGCTTTTCAAGACCCGGGCGGCGCGCTCGCGCATCGCCGACGAGGCCTGGGCCGACGACGGCTTCGTGCCCGATCAGGGCGAGGTCGTCTCAAGCGTCTTTGCCCCGCAGCTTTTTGACGCCAAGGTGCTCGCCCGCGGACGCGCCGCCAAGAAAAAGGAGCTTGAAAGCCAGAGCGAGAAGCTGCACAAGGTTCTCGCCGACCTTGGGCTCGGCAGCCGCCGCGACATGGAGCAGCTCATTGTCGAGGGGCGCATTTCGGTCAACTCCGAGCCCGCGCACCTTGGGCAGAGAATCATGCCCGGGGACATCATCCGAATGAACGGGCGCGTGATCAAGCGCATGCCTGCCTCGGCCAAGCCCAAGGTGCCGCGCGTGCTGGTCTATCACAAGCCTGCCGGAGAGATCGTGAGCATGAGTGACCCGCAGGGGCGTCCGACCGTGTTTGACCACCTGCCGAAGATTTTCGGCGCGCGCTGGATCGTGGTGGGGCGGCTTGACTTCAACACCGAGGGGCTGCTGCTCTTTACGACAAGCGGCGAGCTTGCCAACCGGCTCATGCATCCGCGCTACCAGATTGAGCGCGAGTACGCGGTGCGCGCCGCAGGAACGATGACCGACGAGGCGCGCAAGGCGCTGCTTGAGGGCGTGATGCTCGAGGACGGGCCGGCGGCCTTCTCGATGCTCGAGGACAAGGGCGGCGACAACCTCAACAAGTGGTACCTTGTGCGCATCAGCGAGGGGCGAAACCGCGAGGTTCGCCGCATGTTCGCCGCCGTAGGCCTCACCGTGAGCCGCCTCATCCGCGTGCGCTACGGCGCGGTGCGGCTGCCCGCGGATCTGCCGCGCGGCCAGCGGCGCGAGCTGCAGCCCGAGTGGGTGCAGGCTTGGCTTGCCGATCTTGCGGCGCAGGACGAGGCCCGCCTGCCCCCCAAGAAGCGGACCGCCCGGGCCGCCGCGCAGAAGAAGTCCGCCAAGGCGGCTGCAAGAAAGAGCGCCTGGCAGCCCGATCCGCTCACGAGCACGGTCAACTACATTGCCAGCGGCAAGCTCGGCGCCATCACGCGCAGCTACGGACGCACGCTCGCGGCCTCCGACCCCTACGCGATCGAGCCCCGGCGCCAGAGTGCGGGCAACCGCAAAAAGGCCTTTGGAAACCGCCGCTAGAGGCGAATTTTCGCCCCGGGCCGAGGGCCCGGGCGGCGGCTCTTGAAAAGCGCGGCGCCGGCGCACGCAAAAAAACAGCGAAAAAACGCAATTTTTTATTGAATTTCAAGGCACAGCACCGTATAATGCGCCGCACCGACGCGGTCTGGCCGTCGCCGGCGCGCAAAAAGCGGGGATGCAGCCCGGTTTTCTCTGGGGTGCTCGGGCCCGTGCGCGAGGCAGCGCACAGACGCTGTCGCCTCACTAAACCCCGGACATGCGAGGGCTCCAGGAGCGCCCCGCGGTGTTCAGGGTGCCCCCGGCAAGGGGCGTAGGGATGGGCAGTTACGCCCATTTTTTTTTTGTTTGATTGCATCTTTGACGCAATGGCGAGAAGCACTTCGGAAATTATTGAACTGCTCGAGGCAACAGTCGAGGGGCTCGGCTACGAATTCGTGGAATTCGAACGCCTGCCCCGGGGACTGATGCGCGTGACCATCGACCGCCCCGAGGGGGGCGTGACGGTCGACGACTGCGAGGTCGTCAGCGACCAGGTCACGCACCTCTTTACGGTTGAAAACATTGACTATGAACGTCTGGAGGTGGCCAGCCCTGGCGTCGAGAGGCCCTTGAAGCGCGTGCGCGACTGGCGCCGCTTCGTGGGCGAGCCCGCGCATGTCGAGCTCTATGAGCCGATGCACGCCGAGGGGTTTCCCGAGGCCGGACGCCGCAAGCTTGACGGCCGCATTCTCGGCGTCGAGGGCGAGGAGGGCGCTGAAGTGATCGTTTTCTCCTACGAAGATGTGGCGGTGGCGCGCACGCCGAGCGAGGCGGCGCGCAAAAAGAACACCCCGGCCCGGAAGAACCCGGCCGAACCCATTGTTGTCTCGTTCGCATTCCACGATGTCGACCGGGCCAATCTGATTGCTCAATTGGACTTTAGAGGAAAACAGAAATGAGCCGTGAAATGCTCGATATGGTCGATGTACTCGCCAACGAAAAGAGTGTTGAGAAGTCTGCCGTCTTTAATGTGCTCGAAACGGCTCTGGCAAGCGCCGTCAAGAAGGCGCAGTTCCCGGGCGAGGATGCCGACGTCGTGGTGCATGTGGACCGCAACACCGGCGACTGGAAGGCCATGCGCCGCTGGGTCGTGGTGAGCGACGAGGCCGGGCTGCAGCAGCCTGACCGCGAGGAGATGTACTCGGACATCTGCGACGACTATCCCGGCATCGCCGTGGGCGAATACATTGAAAAGCCCATTGAAAACATCAACACGAGCGGCCGGCGCTTTGCCCAGGACGCCAAGCAGGTCATTCTGCAGCGCCTGCGCGACGCCGAGCGCGAGCAGATCCTCAAGGAGTTCCTCGCGCGCGATGAAAAGATCGTCTCGGGCCAGGTCAAGCGCGTC
Organism: uncultured Duodenibacillus sp.; assembly: GCA_944390745.1. Taxonomy (GTDB): domain Bacteria; phylum Pseudomonadota; class Gammaproteobacteria; order Burkholderiales; family Burkholderiaceae_F; genus Duodenibacillus. The sequence goes on from CALXQK010000010.1 coordinate 137,831, forward strand.
GACAAGGAGGGCGCCATCATCGAGGTGGGCCGCCTTGAGGCCCGCCTGCCGCGCTCGGAGATGATTCCGCGCGAGAACCTGCGCAACACCGACCGCGTGCGCGCCTATGTGCTTCGCGTCGACGAAACGCCCAAGGGGCGCATGGTGATTCTCTCGCGCGCCTGCCCCGAGTTCCTCAAGAAGCTCTTTGAGCTTGAGGTGCCCGAGATTGAGGAGGGCGTCGTGGAGATCAAGGCCGCCGCCCGTGATCCGGGCTCGCGCGCCAAGATCGCCGTGATGAGCCGCGACAAGCGCGTTGAGCCCGTCGGAACCTGCATCGGCATCCGCGGCTCGCGCGTGACGGCCGTCACCAACGAGCTTGCCGGCGAGCGCATCGACGTCGTGCGCTGGGATGAAAATCCCGTGCAGTACATCGTCGAGGCCCTCAAGCCCGCCAAGGTGAGCAAGGTCTTCGCCGACGAGGAGGCCCACTCGATGGACGTCACGGTCGACGAGGAGAATCTGGCGATTGCCATCGGCCGCGCCGGCCAGAACGTGCGCCTGGCAAGCGACCTCACGGGCTGGAAGATCAACATCATGACCGCCGAGGAGGCCGAGAAGAAGCAGCAGGAGGAGGTCCGCGAGGCGAGCGAGGAGTTCATGCGCGAGCTCGACATGGACGAGGAGGCGGCCCGCGCCCTGATCGACGCCGGCATCTACACCCTCGAGGAGCTTGCCTACGTGCCCGAGCAGGAGATCGTCGATCTCGGCGTGTTCGATGCCGAGACCGTCGCCGAGCTGCGCGACCGCGCGCGCCGCGCGCTGCTGAGCCAGGCGCTCAAGCGCGAGGAGAACCTGCGCCAGGCCGACGAGAGCCTGCTGCAGCTTGAGGGAATGGACAACGACCTCGCAAGCCGCCTGGTGAGCGAGGGCATCAAGAACGCCGACGAACTGGCTGATCTCGATGTTGAGGAACTGATGCAAAAGAGCGGCATCGACGATGAACGCGCCCGCGCGCTCATCATGGCCGCCCGCGCCCGCTGGAGCGACCAGCAATAAGCTCGAAGTCTTTCGCAAGGCTTCCGTTTCAACAACCAGAATAGAGCCGGCTGTCAAGGATCAAACAGGGACTTTGCCGAACAAGGATGCACGGGGCTCCCCTGACAGGAGCCCGTGGTTGGGCAGGTCCCGGCGGCCGACGGGAGATATAGGAAAACATGGCAAACAATACGGTTCGCGAATTTGCCCTCGAGCTTAAGGTTTCCGCCGAGACGCTGCTGTCGCAGCTTCAGCACGCCGGCGTCGGCGTCAAGAGCGAGTCCGACGAGATCAGCGATGCGGACAAGGCCCGGCTGCTTGAGAGCCTGCGGCAGGCCCGCGTGCAGGACAAGCCCCGCAAGATTACGGTGACGCGCCGCGAGACGACGACGATTCGCCAGAACGACGGACAGGGCGGAGCGCGCACGATTGAAGTCGAGGTGCGCCGCCGCCGCGTGTTCGTCAAGAAGCCCGGCACGACCGGCGCGGCCGATGCGCGCGCCTCCCAGATTGCCGCCGCCCGCGCCGAACTCGAGGCTCAGGCCCGTGCCGAGGTCGAGCGCAAGGCCGCTGAGGAGGCCCGGGTGAAGGCCGAGCAGCAGGCCGCCGAGGAGGCCCGTAGGGCTGCCGAGGAGGCCGCCCGCGAGGCCGCCCGCAAGGCTGCCGAGGAAGAGGCAAGAAGAAAGGCCGAGGAAGAGGCCCGCCTGAAGGCTGAGGCTGAAAAGCGCGCGCAGCAGCAGCGCGATGCCGAAAAGTCCGAGGCTGACGCGGCCCGCGCCGAGGCCGAGAAGGCTGCCGCGCAGAAGGCTGCGGCCGAGAAGGCCGCCGCTGAAAAGGCCGCTGCAGAAAAGGCGGCCGCGGAAAAAGCCGCCGCTGAAAAGGCTGCGGCCGAAGAGGCCGCGGCGCAGGCGCGCCGCGATGAGGCCCGCCGCAAGGCGCAGCAGGAGGCGGAGGCCATCCGCGCCATGCTCGCCAAGCCCAAGACCGTGCTCAAGGCCAAGATCGACCGCGGCGACAAGACGGACCGCCGCGAGGAGCCCCGCAGCGAGGCGGCCAAGCCTGCCGCCGCCAAGCCCGCGGCCAAGGCCGCGCCCAAGGCTGCCGAGGCCAAGAAGAGCCCCGCAGGACGAAACGAGGGCGGCAAGAAGGCCGGCGTCAAGGGCCGCAGCGCCAAGGGCAGCGAGCGCAGCGGCTGGAATGAGGACAGCCAGAAGCGCCGCTCGATGAAGACGCGCGGCGGCGACGCCGGCGACGAGGCCTGGCACAGCCGCGGCCGCAAGAATCATCGTCACGATGCGCCCGCCCATGAGATGCCCGTCGAGCCCATCGTGCGCGAGGTGGTGGTGCCCGAGACGATCTCGGTTGCCGATCTCGCCCACAAGATGGCCGTCAAGGCCACCGAGGTGATCAAGACCCTCATGAAGATGGGCCAGATGGTGACCATCAACCAGATGCTCGACCAGGAGACGGCGATGATCATTGTCGAGGAGATGGGGCACACCGCGGTGGCCGCCAAGCCCGACGATCCCGAGTCGCTGCTCGGCGAGCTCGAGGACAGCGCCAAGCACTATTCCGAGCAGCCCCGTCCGCCCGTGGTCACGATCATGGGCCACGTCGACCACGGCAAGACCTCGCTTCTGGACTACATCCGCCGCGCCAAGGTCGCCGCGGGCGAGGCCGGCGGCATCACGCAGCACATTGGCGCCTACCACGTCAAGACCCCGCGCGGCATCGTCACCTTCCTTGACACCCCGGGCCACGAGGCCTTCACGGCCATGCGCGCCCGCGGCGCGCAGGCCACCGACATCGTCATTCTGGTGGTGGCCGCCGACGACGGCGTGATGCCCCAGACGCTGGAGGCCATTGCGCACGCCCGTGCGGCAAAGGTGCCTCTTGTGGTGGCGATCAACAAGATCGACAAGCCCGAGGCCAACATCGAGCGCGTCAAGGGCGAGCTCGTGCAAAACGGCGTGCTGCCCGAGGAGTACGGCGGCGACGTGCCGTTCTGCCCGGTGTCGGCCAAGACCGGCCAGGGCGTCGACGAGCTGCTTGAGAACGTGCTGCTGCAGGCCGAGATGCTCGAGCTCAAGGCTCCCTGCGAGGGCCCGGCCAAGGGCGTGGTGATTGAAAGCCGTCTTGACAAGGGCAAGGGCCCGGTGGCCTCCGTGCTCGTGCAGGCCGGTCTGCTGCAAAAGGGCGACATCGTGCTTGCCGGACAGGCCTTCGGCCGCGTGCGCGCCATGGTCAACGAAATGGGCCGCCAGGTCGCCTCGGCCGGTCCCTCGATTCCGGTGGAGATCCAGGGCCTTTCGGACGTGCCCGCCGCGGGCGACGAGATCCTCGTCGTGCCCGACGAGCGTCGCGCCCGCGAGGTGGCGCTCTTCCGCCAGGGCAAGTACCGCGAGGTGACGCTTGCCAGGCGCCATGCCGCCAAGCTCGAGAACATCTTCTCGGGCGGCGGAGAGGGCGAGGTCAAGACCCTTTCGCTCATCATCAAGGCCGACGTGCAGGGCTCGACCGAGGCGCTCGTGCATGCGCTCACCAAGCTCTCGACCGACGAGGTGCGCGTGCAGGTCGTGCACAGCGCCGTGGGCGGCATTTCGGAAACCGACGTCAACCTTGCCGCGGCCTCCAATGCCGTCATCATCGGCTTCAACGTGCGCGCCGACGCCCAGGCCCGCAAGCTTGCCGAGCAGGAAAGCGTCGATGTGCGCTACTACAACATCATCTACGACGCGGTCGACGACGTGAAGGCGGCCATGAGCGGCATGCTCTCGCCCGAGAAGCGCGAGACCGTCATCGGCATGCTCGAGATCCGCCAGGTCATCAAGGTGCCGAAGGTGGGCCTCATCGCCGGCTGCCGCGTGCTCGAGGGCGTGGTGCGCAGAAACGCCAATGCGCGCCTGTTGCGCGACAACGTGGTCGTGTGGACGGGCGAGCTTGCAAGCCTGCGCCACTTCAAGGACGATGTGCGCGAGGTGCAGGCCGGCAGCGAGTGCGGCCTCTCGCTCAAGGGCTACGACGACATCAAGGTCAACGACCAGCTCGAGATCTTTGAGGTCACCGAGGTGGCCCGCACGCTCTAACAGAGATTTCGGCCGCCCGAAGCCGGGCGGCCGCAAGGAGAAGCAAAAGTATGAAGTCCTACAAGCCCGGACGCGGGCAGCGCGTGGCCGATCAGATCGCCCGCGACGTGGCCGAGCTCATTCCGCGCGAGGTGCGCGATCCGCGCGTCGGTCTGGTGACCATCACGGGCTGCGAGATCACGCCCGACTATGCGCACGCCAAGGTGTTCTTCACCGTGATTGGAAGCGATCCCGAGCGTTGCGCCGAGGGGCTCAACGCCGCCGCGGGGCTGCTGCGCGGGTTCATCTACAAGAAGCTGCGCATTCACACGGTGCCGACGCTGCACTTTGTGCACGACAAGAGCGTTGAGCGCGGCTTTGCAATGGATGCGGTGATCAACGAGGCGATGGCGCAGACGCGCGCCTCCGAGGCCGCTGAGGGCGACGCGGCTGCCGCCGCTGATCGCGCCGAGGGTGCGGATCGATAGATGGGCAAGAAGGGAGACGCAGTCGACGGCGTGCTGCTGCTCGACAAGCCCGAGTCGATGAGCTCGAACTGGGCGCTGCAGCTCACGCGCCGGCTCATCAACGCCCGCAAGGCCGGCCACACCGGAACGCTCGATCCGATGGCCACGGGGTTGCTGCCGCTTGCCTTCGGCAACGCCACGAAGTACTCGGCCGACCTCCTGCACGCCGACAAGCGCTACCGTGCGGTGCTCGCCCTGGGGGCGGCCACCGACACGATGGACAAGACGGGCGAGGTGACCGAGCGCAGCGACAGAACCGTGACGCGCGAGCAGCTAGAGGCCGTCCTGCCGGAGTTCACCGGCGAGATCGAGCAGGTTCCGCCCATGTACTCGGCCATCAAGTTCGGAGGGAAAAATCTGTATGATCTTGCCCGCAAGGGCGTGGAGGTCGAGCGCCGTCCGCGCCGCGTCAAGGTCTATGAACTCAACCTTGTCGCCTTTGACGGCAATGAGGCGGAAATCGACGTGAAGGTGAGCAAGGGCACCTACATCCGCGTGCTTGCCGACGACATCGGCCGCAGGCTCGGGGTGTTTGCGCACCTCAAGGCGTTGCGCCGCACCGAGGTCGGCAGCCTCAGCATCCGCGATGCCGTTCCCTTTTCCGTGATCGACGACAAGAACAAGACGCCGCAGGAGCGCCGCGCCTATCTGAAGGGCGCGGACTTCCTGCTGCAGACGCTGCCCGAGGTGCGCCTGACGGCCGAGTTTGCCGCGCGGCTGCGCAACGGCCAGCGGCTTGCGCGCGCCTCAAGGCTTTCGGAGACGCTGGCGCGCGCCTACGACGACAAGGGAAAGCTGCTCGGCGTGGTGCGCGTCGATGCGCGGGGAACCGTTCATCCGCACCGCCTCATCCGGCTGGAGGACGAGGACGCATCCTGATGCGCCTGTCTCAAGGATTTTTGTAAAAAACGTGTTGTTCAAGGACCCCCTCAACGAAGGGGAGTGTGAGAAGAAAATGACTCGAGCCATTCGAAACATTGCCATCATTGCGCACGTCGACCACGGCAAGACCACGATGGTCGACAAGCTGCTGCAGTGCGCGGGTACGTTCCGCAGCAACCAGGTTGTCGACGAGCGCGTGATGGACAGCAACGCCATTGAAAAGGAACGCGGCATCACGATTCTGTCGAAGAACTGCGCCGTCGACTACGAAGGCATTCACATCAACATCATCGACACCCCGGGGCACGCCGACTTCGGCGGCGAGGTTGAGCGCGTGCTTTCGATGGTCGACGGCGTGCTGCTGCTTGTCGACGCCGTCGACGGCCCGATGCCGCAGACGCGCTTCGTGACCCGCAAGGCGCTTGCCGCGGGCCTCAAGCCCATCGTGGTCATCAACAAGATCGACCGTCCGGGCGCCCGTCCGGAGTGGGTCGTCAACCAGACCTTCGACCTGTTCGACAAGCTCGGCGCCACCGAGGACCAGCTCGACTTCCCGGTGATCTACGCCTCGGCCCTCAACGGCTACGCGGGCTACACCGACGACGTCGAGGAGCTCAAGAAGATCGGCAACATGCGCGCGGTCTTCGACACCGTCATCAAGTACGTGCCGGTGCGAGAGGACGACGCTGAAAGCCCGCTGATGCTTCAGATCTGCTCGCTGGACTACAACAGCTACGTGGGCAAGATCGGCATCGGCCGCGTGCACCGCGGCCGCATCCGCAGCGGCCAGGCCGTGGCGATCATGAACGGTCCCGACGACACGCCCAAGCCCGCCAAGGTCAACCAGATCCTGCAGTTCGAGGGCCTCGACCGCAAGGTGGTCGACGAGGCGCAGGCCGGCGACATCGTGCTCATCAACGGCATTGAGGATCTCAACATCGGCACGACGATCACCGATCCCCTGCATCCCGAGGCGCTGCCGCTTCTGAAGGTCGACGAGCCCACGCTCACCATGAGCTTCATGGTGAACACCTCGCCTCTGGCCGGCCGCGAGGGCAAGTTCGTGACGAGCCGCCAGATTCGCGAGCGCCTTGAGCGCGAGCTCAAGAGCAACGTCGCCATGCGCCTGCGCCCGACGGCCGACGAGACCGTCTGGGAGGTGTGCGGCCGCGGCGAACTGCACCTGACGATTCTTCTGGAAAACATGCGCCGCGAGGGCTATGAGCTCGCCGTGGGCCGTCCGCGCGTGCTGCTGCGCGTTGTTGACGGCCAGAAGATGGAGCCCTACGAGCTTCTGACGGTCGACGTCGAGGAGGAGCACCAGGGTCCCGTCATGGAGGAGCTCGGGCGCCGCAAGGGCGATCTGCAGGACATGCAGCCCGACGGCAAGGGACGTGTGCGTCTGGAGTACCGCATCCCGGCCCGCGGCCTGATCGGCTTCCAGTCGGCCTTCATGACCATGTGCCGCGGCACGGGCATCATGAGCCACGTCTTTGACGACTACGGCCCCATCAAGCAGGGCGAGGTCGGCGAGCGCCGCAGCGGCGCCATCATCAGCCAGGACGACGGCGCGGCCGTGGCCTACGCGCTCTGGAAGATCCAGGAGCGCGGCCGGCTCTTCGTGAGCCCCGGCGATCCGCTCTACGAGGGCATGATCATCGGCGAGCACTCGCGCGAAAACGACATCGTCGTCAACCCCATCCGCGGCAAGCAGCTCACCAACATCCGCGCCTCGGGCACGGATGAGGCGATTCGCCTGGTGCCGCCCGTGCGGCTCACGCTCGAGTCGGCCGTGGAGTTCATCAACGACGACGAGCTCGTGGAAATCACGCCCAAGAGCATTCGTCTCAGAAAGCGCTGGCTCAAGGAGTTTGAGCGCCGCCGCGCCGCCCGCGTCGAGCGCGACGAGAACACGCTCTAGGCTGCGCGCCCGGCCGGGGAGAGCCCCTTCGGCTCCCGCCGTCCGGCGCCCCGCGGCCTGCGCACAAGCTGGAGAGCCGAAGCGACTTTTCAATGGGTAGCTTCGGCTTTTTTTCCATCATCGCCATAAGCGAGAATCCATCCATGAGCTTTTTCACCGACAAGCAAAACGCCGCCCCCTGTCCGTGCGGCAGCGGCCTGACGCTCGGGCAGTGCTGCGGCAAGTTCATCGACCTTGACGCCACGCCCCAAAAGGCCGTTGAGGTGATGCGCGCCCGCTATACGGCCTTTGCCCTCGGTCACGAGGACTGGCTGCGGGCGACGTGGGCGGCCAACAAGCGCCCCCGCAAGAAAATCATTGATCCGCAGTACAAGTGGCTCGGCCTGAAGATCATCTCGACGCATGAGATCGACGACAAGCACGCGACCGTCGAGTTCATCGCCCGCGCCCGCGTGGGCGGCTCGGGCGCCGTCCGCCACCACGAGGTGAGCCGCTTTGAAAAGCGCCAGGACCTCTGGTACTACGTCGACGGCGACGTGCTCGACAAGTAGTCGACTGTTTCATCAAGAAAAGCAAGCTTTCCATTGCACCAACACCCCATGGCTATGACGGCAAACCCTGAGGGCTGGCGCTTTTGCGTGGCGCCCATGCTGGACTGGACGGACACGCACTGCCGCGTCTTTCACCGGCAGCTTTCGCGCCGCGCGCGGCTCTACACCGAAATGATCACCACGCCCGCCCTTGTGCACGGACGGCGCGACTTTCTGCTGCGGCATGCCGAGTGCGAGCATCCCGTTGCCTGCCAGCTCGGCGGCAGCGACCCGGCCGAGCTCGCGCAGGCCGCGCGCTGGGTTCAGGCGGCCGGCTACGACGAGGTCAACCTCAACTGCGGCTGCCCGTCCGAGCGCGTGCAAAAGGGCAGCTTCGGGGCGTGCCTCATGCTTGAGCCCGCGCTGGTTGCGGACTGCTTTCGTGCGATGCGCGAGGCCGTCGACATCGACGTGACCATCAAGCACCGCATCGGAGTGGATCAGTGCGACAGCTATGCGTTTGTGCGCGACTTCGTGGGGACCCTTTACGAGGCGGGCTGCCGCGTGTTCATCGTGCACACCCGCTCGGCCTGGCTCAAGGGCCTGTCGCCGAAGGAAAACCGCGAGGTGCCGCCCCTGAGGCGCGACTACGCCCATGCGCTCAAGAAGGACTTTCCTGATGCCGTCATCTGCATCAACGGCGGCATTGAGACGGTGCAGACGGCCGAGGAGCTCATTGCCGCGGGGCTTGACGGCGTCATGGTGGGACGCGCCGCCTACCAAAACCCCTGGATGCTCACGACGGTCGACGAGCGGCTCTACGGCGACGCGCACGAGCCGCCCACGCGGGAGGCGGTGATTGCCGCCATGACCGACTACATCGAGAAGACCGCGCCCGAGCACCCTCAGTGCATCCGCGGCACGGCGCGCCACATGCTGGGACTTCTCAACGGACTGGCGGGCGCCAAGGCCTGGCGGCGCACGCTCTCGGATCCTGCCGCCTACGCCGCCTTCGGCACGCACGTGCTCGAGGAGGCCTATGCACGGGCCGGCTGGCGCACGCCGCGCATGGGGGCCGACCGTTTTGACGACGACGAGTACTGAAAAAACCGCACGCTTGCCCGGGCGCACGCCCGGTTCGGGCGCCCGGCCCTGCGCCTAGAGCGGGGCCCTGCGGCGCAAGGCTTCCAGCGCAAGGTAGAGCACGAGCGCAATCGCGGCAAGAATCACGCACAGAAACGAGGCCGTCTCGAAGTCGCCTCTGCCGACGGCGTTGAAGATTTCGAGCGAAAGCGTGTTGGTGCGGTCGGCGACGTTGCCGCCGATCATCATGGTGATGCCCACCTCGCCGCTGGCGCGCGCCACGCCGAGAAGCAGCGCGGCAAGAACGGCATTTCGCACCGTCGGCAGCGTCACGGTGAGAAATGCCCTCAGGGCGCCGGCGCCGCACACGCGCGCGGCGCTTTCAAGCTCCCTCAGCTCCTCGGATTCAAAGGCGATCTTCACTGGCCGCAGCACCAGCGGCAGTCCGGCAATGAAGGCCGCCATGCACACGGCCGTCTGCGAGAAGATGATCCGCACGTCAAGCCACGCATCAAGCGGAGCGCCGAGCGGCCCATGGATGCCGAAGACAAGCAGCAGCAGGTAGCCCAGCGCCACCGGAGGAAAGATGAGCGGCAGCGTGCAGACGAACATGAGTACGCGCGTTGCCGCCGACTGCCGCCGGGCGCAGAGGTAGGCAAGCGGCACCGCAACCAGCGCAAAGAGCAGGCAGCTTGCGCCGCAGGCCCTGAGCGTGAGCGAAATTGGAAACCAGAGCGCCTCGCTCACAGCGCCTCCATGAGGTAGCCGCGACGCTCGAGAATCTCCCGGGTGGGCCCGGACTCGACGACGCGTCCGGCCTTGAGATAGAGCGCCGCGGGCGCAAGACGAAGCGCCTCGCGGGCGGTGTGGGTGATGTAGAGAATCGGAAACCTGGCGCTGCGCGCGACGGCGTCAACGCACTCGACAAGCTCGCCTCGCAGCTCGGGATCAAGCGACGCGGCGGGCTCATCGAGAATGAGCATGCGCTGCGCCGAGCACAGGGCCCGCGCAAGCGAGACGCGCTGCGCCTCGCCGCCCGAAAGCGTCGAGGGGCGGCGGTCAAGAAGCGGCTTGATGCGCAGCGTCTGCACGAGTTCGTCAAGGGGCCTCAGGGGCGTACGGCCGCCGTACCGCATGGGGTAGAGGATGTTCTCCCGAACGCTCATACAGGCAAAGAGCCGGTGGTTTTGAAACACGTACCCCAGGCCGCGCTCCTCGGGCCTGAGGCGAATCGAGCGCGAGACGTCGTCAAAGACGGTGCCGTTGACAACGCAGCTTCCTGCGTCGGGCGCCGCAATGCCCGCGAGCAGCCGCGCCAGCGTGGTCTTTCCCGAGCCGCTCGGGCCGAGCACGGCCGTAATGCCGCAGGCCCCGAAGGCGCCCTTCAGGTGCAGAAAGGCTCCCCGGGGAAAGCGCTTTTGATAGTCAAAGACCACCATCGGCTTTGCGTGCGGGCTCGCCCTCAATATGCATCTTGATGTCGGCGGGGCGGCCGAAGTAGGGCCAGGTCGTCACGAGAAAGTCCGCGCCGGCGCCCGCGTACTGCGCGGCATTGTCGGCGCGCACGCCTCCGGCGGCCGACACCAGCGCGTGCGGGCATTCGCTCTTGATGCGCGCGCACGTCTCGGCAAAGAGCCCGGGCGGCATCTTCTCGCACTGAATGATGTCGACCCCGGCGCGGGCAAAGGCGATCGCCTCGGCGGCGTCTGCGGCCTCCACGGCGATCTTGCGCTCGGGGTCGAGTCTGCGCATCCGCAAGAGGTGCTCAAGAAAGTCTTCGCTGCAAAACGTGCGGTGCTGGTCAAAGACGAGCACGGACTCCGAGAGCCCCGTGCGGTGCGCGACGGCGCCGCCCACGTGCGCGGCATAAAGCGCAAGCGTCTTGGTCCCCGGAAAATGCTTTCGGGTGACGACGATGCGGCAGTTCGGATTGACGGCCTGCGCGGCGCTTTTCATCTCGGCCGTGCGCGTGGCGATCCCCGAGCAGTACTCCATGATGTTCTGCGCGGTCTTGTAGACGGCGTGAATGGCGCCGGCCGTGCCGCGCGCCCTCAGAAAGGGCGTTCTGGCGGCAAGCCTCTGGCCGTCGCGCGCAGAGCGCTCCGCCTCAAGCCCGACCTTTTCAAAAAGACGCGCGGCAAGCTCTGCGCCGCAGATCACCGTATCGGCCTTGGGCCAGCAGGTGATGCTGCCCGGCGCATCCTCAATGCCGAGCAGATCCGTCGTGAGATCGCCGTAGGGCGCATCCTCCTTGAGAACCGTTTCAAGAAACGCGTCGCCGATGTAGTACATGATTGAATGCTTCCGCTTTTAGATTTCTAGCGAATGCCCGCCTTTTGCAGTACGGCGCGGGCCCTTTCACCCTGCAGGCACTTCAGCAGCCCCGCCACGCCCGGGTTCCTTTCGGCGCCGGCCACGACGGCTGCGGTCATCTCGATGGGCGCAAAGCCGCTCTCAAGGGCCATCATGCCGCCGAGCTTGTCCTTGTTGGCCATGGCCGCCTGATAGTTCGCAAAGCCGGCGTCAACCTCGCCGCGCACCACGTAGGAGACGACCTGCGGCACGCCCGAGACCTGCATGAGCCTGGGCTTGACGGTGTTTCTGAAGGCCTCGGGGCGGCTGCTGACCCACTCAGCCGCCGCACGCCCGTAGACGGCGGCCCTGGCGTCGGGGTGCGCGATGCGCTTGATCGAGGAGCCGGCAAGCGCCTCGGGGCCCTGGAGCTCAACGCCCTTTCTCCAGATGAGCATCAGCGGCGTGCTGCCCAGGGGCTGCATGACGGAAAACTTCACCGGGGTCTTCAGCCTTTCAAGCGTCGTCCTGTCGGTGATGACGACGTTGACGCCGCCGCCCGAGGAGACCTGCGCAAGCATCTGGCCGATGTTGCCGCCGTAGCTTTCAGTGATTTTTCCGCCCGCCTCCTGCTCGCAGGCCTTCACCAGGTTCTTCACCACGGGAATGTAGCCCGCGCCCGTGGTGACCATGGCGCCTGCGTACGCCGTTGAAGCTGCGGCGGCGGCCGCAAGAAGAATTCCAGGAACATGCCTCATGTTGTTGACCTCGGGAAGGAATGCAGATCGTACGGGGGAGTATGCACCGTTATTCCATTTAGGTCAAACGACAGGCAAAAAAAACGCCGGACGGGTTGGTCCGGCGCCAAATCTCAGGGCTCGTCAGTTTGTCGGATGGGCCGCTCGGGGTCGCTGATCCACTCCGACCAGCTGCCGATGTAGACGCCCGCGGCGGGAATGCCCGCAACCGTCATGGCCAGATGGTTGCAGCAGGCCGTGACGCCCGAGCCGCAGTAGTTGATGATGTTGGCCGGGTCGCGCTCGCCGATGACGGCGCGAAATTCCGAGGCAAGGGCATCAGCCGGCTTGAAGAGGCCGTCGGGGCCGATGTTGTCGGTGCTTGGGCGAACGAGCGAGCCGGGAATGTGTCCGGCCACGGGATCAATCGGCTCCTCGAGACCCGCCCAGCGCTCGCGGCTTCGGGCGTCCAGAAGCGTGTAGTCGCCCGTCACCAGATTGTTTTCAATGAATTCCACGCCGAAGACGCGCTCCAGGGGCGTCTGCGCGCGGTAGGTGCCGGGCTCCCAGGTGGGCTCCTCCGTTTGAACGGGAAGTCCGAGCTTCTCCCAGAGGGCGAAGCCGCCGTTGAGCACGCGCACGTTTTCAAACCCGACCCAGCGCAGCGTGAACCAAAGCCGCGAGGCGAAGTTGCAAAGCCCGTCGTCGTAGGCCACGATCACGGACTCGGGCGAGACGCCGAGGCGGCGCATGTTGACGCAGAAGCGCCCCGAATCGGGCAGCGGATGGCGCCCGTTGGTGCCGCTGCGGCAGCCGGCGACATCGTCCTCAAGGTCGGCAAACCGCGCGCCCGGGATGTGGCCCTCGTCGTAGAGGCGGCGGCCAAGCCCGTGGTCAGTGAGGTGTGCACGCACGTCGAGAAGCACGAGCCCGGGAGCGTTCATGAGCGCCTTGAGCTCTTCAACGGAAATCAGCGGATTCATCTAGCATCGGCGCGCAGGCTCCCGGCGGCAGGCCGGGGGCATGGCGCCTCCTCCCTTCGGTTGTCGTTTGGAAAGGTTCATCGTCCTGGCGCAGGGCGCAGGAATGCGGATGCGGCCCGGGGAGGGCGCGCATCAGGGCGCGCCGGGGCGTGCTCAGTCCTTGCGCCCGATCCCCTTGAGCTCCTCGCCCGGGGCCGTCTTTTTGCCGGCGCGCTTGGTGAGCAGGCTTGCGGCAACGCCAGCCACGATAATGATAGCGATGCCGAGGGCGCTCTGAGCCTCAATGCGATCGCCCCAGACGGCCAGCCCGATGAAGGCGGCAAAGATGATGCCCGAGAAGGAGAGCACCGAGCTCAGCAGGAGATTTCCCGCCCCGAAGCTGCGCGTCATGGCAATCTGGGCAAAGCAGGCCGAAAGTCCGACGGCAACAACGCAGGCCGTGCTCTTGAGCGTGTAGGTGTCGGCGGGCTCAAGCAGCAGGTGGCCGACCAGGCCGAAGACGAGATTGCACAGCGAAAAGTAGAACACGACGCGCCATTCGGGCTCGTGCAGGTCGCTGAGCTCCTTGATCTGGATGTAGGCCACCGCCGAGAGCAGGCCCGAGCCCAGGCCGATGAGCGCAGGCCAGAAGTCCTGCGGATTGATCTCGGGCTGCAGCACCTCGACGACGCCGGCAAAGCCGACAAGCACGGTACCCGCAAGCCGCCACTCGATGGGGCGCCGCCGAAGAAGACCCGCGGCAATGAGAATGGCGGCCATGAAGATGGGGCTTGTGTAGTTGAGCGTCATGCCCGTTGAGAGCGGCAGAAACGTCACCGAGTAAAGCCACATGGCCAGCGCCACCGTGCCCGCGCCGCTGCGCTTGAAGTGGCTCCAGAGGCAGGGCGTTGCGATCGTTTTTCCCGTCAGCCGCGCCCAGACGTAGAGCATGACGACGCCGAAGAGCCCGCGGTAGAAGACCATCGAGAAGGTGCCGATTTCCGGGGCGCCGAGCTTGACCGAGGCCGCGAGAACAGCAAAAAGAAAGGATGCGGCAAGCATCCAGAGCGACTGCATGAGAGACGATTCCAAAAAAAGTGCGCCAGGCGCCGCCTCAGTCGACCCGGGCCGCGCCTCCAGCGGTTTGTACAATAGCAAACGGTGCGTCATTGTGCCCGATTCGGCGGGCCTCCTGCGGACCGGCGCGCGGGTTTTTTCCCTAAAGCCGCCTGCCTTGAGGGGCCCCGGGCCTTTTGAACACAACTTGAACTTGGAGGCGGCGCGGGCGCGCCGAAGGTCATATGAAGGTTGCATTCATCGGCGGGGGCAACATGGCCCGCGCCATCATTGCCGGGCTCTGCGACAAGGGCTTTGCGGGCGGCGACATCGCCGTCAAGGATCCCAACGAGGACAAGCGTGCGGCGCTTGCCGCGCGCTTCGGCGTGGAGGGACGCGCGTCGGCCGGAGACTGGATCAGCCGCGCCGACCTGGTGGTGCTTGCCGTCAAGCCCCAGGTGCTTGAGGCGGCCGCAGGCGAAGTCGCCCGCTGGATCGCTCCGTCGGCCACGGTGCTTTCAATTGCCGCGGGCGTGGGCGTCGAGGCGCTCGCGCGCTGGACGGGACACGCGCACATCGTGCGCTGCCTGCCCAACACGCCGGCGATGGTCGGAGCGGGCTACTCGGCACTTTTTGCCGGGCCCGGAGCCGATGCGCGCGACCGGGAGCGTGCGCAGACGGTCATGCAGTCCGTGGGCGAGGCGGCCTGGGTGCAGAGCGAGGAGCAGATGCATGTCGTCACCGCAGGGCCGGGGTCGGGTCCGGCCTACGTGTTTTTGTTTCTCCAGGGCCTGAGCGAGGCGCTCGAGCGCGCCGGCGCCGACAAAGCGCAGGCCCGCAGCCTTGCCATCGCCACGGTGAGCGGCGCCGCGCGCCTTGCCGCGCAGTCCGAAAGCGACTTTGAGGCCCTGCGCGCCATGGTCACGAGCAAGGGCGGCACCACGGCCCGTGCGATCGAGGCCCTTGAGGCCGGAGACTTCCGCGGCCTGATTGACCAGGCGGTCCGGGCCTGCGTCGCGCGCTCGAGGGAAATGGCCGAGACCTACAGGTAGTCGGGGGGCCGGCGCCTAGAACGCCAGGTCCAGAATGCCGCGGGGCTTGTAGCCGAGCGTCTGGATGCAGATCGGCGTCTGCGCGTCCTTGAGCAGCAGCGCCTTGCTCACCCTGGCGGACTCAAAGGTCTGGCGCGCCATGCAGTTGATGCCCAGCGCCGCGCAGGCGAGGTAGACCGCCATGACTTTGGCGCCCGTGTCGATGAGCGGGGAGCGCTCGGAGACCTCCTCGGCGAGCGTGGCGATGCGCTCGCTCTTGGTGTACTTCACGATGCTGTGCGCCAGGTCGGTCGCAAAGCCCTGCGTCTTTTCCTTGTTGAAGACGTAGACCAGGTGAACCGGCGCCTGGCGCACCAGGGGCTGCAGCAGGCACATGTCCCTGCGGCGGTCGTGGTCGTGCACGAACACGAGCGAACAGCTGAGGGGATTCCAGAGCCAGACGCCGTTGGCCTTGACGACGTAGGTCTCGATCTCCCTCCAGTTGAGCGCCGTGGGCGTGGTGCGGTGGTCGTCACGGTGCGTCTTGCCGTTTAAGCCGTCGGCCGCCCAGAGGATGGTCGACAGATGCTCGTCGCTGATCGGCTCGTCGGAAAAGTCGTAGGCCGTGCGCCGCTTCATGAGCGCGTCGGTGAGCGCGGCGTCCATGCGCCCGGGTTCGGGCAGCGAGCGTTCAAGGGCCGCATTCTGCGGCCCGGGGGCTTTCTTCTTGAAGGTCACCATGTCAGAAACACTTTGTTGCGTGTCAGCCGGTCACAGGGCGTTGAAATCAGGCGGGAAAGCCAGCCGTCACGGCCATGAGCGGAGTGCAGCCCTGCGGCAGCCCCATGGCCCTGGCAAGCGCGGCGGGGTCAAGGGAGGCGCGCGGCACGCTCGCGAGTCCCATGGCGGTGCAGGCAAGCTGCGCGGCCATGACCATGCAGCCCGCGTCCACGGCCACGCACAGCTTGCCCGTCTCGCCCGAGAGAATGCCGCTCAAGCCCGCATCGTGCACAAAGACAATTGATAACGGCGCCTGCAGCACAAAGTCCTGGCCGCTTGTGGTGGCGCCGCGCAGGTCGCCTGCGGCCGTCTGCGTGAGCGTGTTGGCCGCCGGGTCATAGCGCCAGGCGCCGTCCTTGTCAACAACCCAAGCCAGAATCTCGCGGCAGTCGCGCGCCGAGGGGACGGTGCGGTGCCCGTCGGGAAGATTGTTGCCCGCGCACGCCCACAGAAGCGCCGAGAGAATGGGGGCGTCGATGGGGTCCGGGGAAAATTCACGCGCGCTGCGCCGCCGTCCGAGCGTCTGCTCAAGCGGCATGCGCATTTCAATGGGAGAGGGAAGCACGCGCACCGCGCCGCACTGGCTCTGTTGAGACATTTCACAACTCCTTGAACGAGGAAAAAAGCGCCGCAGCCGCGTCAAGAGCCGCCGGGCCCGGCGAAAGCCGAGCAAGGCGCAGGGTGTTGAGGACAATACGCCGCCCGCTCGCGACCCTGCCGCGCGCTCCATCCCGGACTGCCGCACACCGGCATATTCTGCACCATAATCGGGATGTGCGCGCGCTGCCCCCAGGGCCTGCGCAGCACGCCTTCAGTTCTGATTTTGCTCAAGCCTACCCCAGTCATGACCGAGCAGCCGTCCTGGCGCAGAATCATTCATGTCGACATGGATGCCTTCTATGCATCCGTCGAGCAGCACGACCATCCGCAGCTTCGCGGCAAGCCGGTGGCGGTGGGCCACGCCGACAGCCGCGGCGTGGTCGCCACCGCAAGCTACGAGGCGCGGCGCTTCGGCGTGCACAGCGCCATGTCGAGCGCCCGCGCCCGGCAGCTCTGCCCCGGGCTCATCTTCGTGGAGGGGCGCATGAGCCGCTACCGCGAGGTGAGCGCGCAGGTGCACGAAATCTTTGCCCGCTATACGGATCTCATTGAACCCATCAGCATTGACGAGGCGTTTCTGGACGTCACTCAAAACAAGGCGGGCATGAGGCTTGCGGTCGACATCGCCCGCGCCATCAAGAGGAGCATCCGCGAGGAGCTGGGCCTGACGGCAAGCGCAGGCGTCTCCTACAACAAGCTTCTGGCAAAGATTGCCAGCGACTGGCGCAAGCCCGACGGGCTGTGCACGATTCACCCGGATGCGGCCCTGAAGTTCATCGACCAGCTCAAGGTCGAGCACCTCTGGGGCGTGGGGCCTGCGACGGCCGAGGCGATGCACCGCATGGGAATCCGCACGGCGCGCGAGCTGCGCGAGGTGGAGCTTCTCGAGATGGTGCGCCGCTTCGGGAAGGCGGGCGTGACCTACTACAACTTCGTGCGGGGCATCGACCCGCGCCCGGTTCTGGCCGTGCGGGAGCGCAAGTCGGTGGGGTGCGAGCACACCTACGGGCGCGACATCAGAACGCGCGCGGAGGCGCTCGCCGCGCTTGAGTCGCTCGTCGACGAGCTGCTGCGCCGGCTTGCGCCGCGCCGCTTTGAGGGGCGCACGCTCACCCTGAAGGTGCGGTTCTTCAACTTTGAGACGGTGAGCCGCTCGCGCTCAGCCAAGGAGCCCTGGACGCAGCGCGAAAACCTGCTTGAGGCGGCCGCGGGGCTTCTTGCCTCGCTTGCGGTGCCCGCCGGCGGCATCCGCCTCATGGGACTTTCCGTCTCCGACCCAGTGGGCGCGCACTACCGGCAGGCAAGCCTGCCGCTTGAGGAGCGGCCCGCGCCAGCCGGCGGGCAGCCGGACTAGCCCAGGTCCTCAAAAAGGTCGCGGTACATCGGCCAGTAGCTTGCGTACATCACCGTGGCCGACAGAAAGACGAAGGGAATGGCGAGGACCGAGGCCAGGGTCTGGGAGGAGACCATGAGCGCAATCGAGACCAGGGCCACCGTCACCAGCGCAAAGAGAAGGGCGACGCTTGCCGCGAGCACGATCACCGGGATGATGTTTCTGAGGCACCCGAAGAACGAGTAGAAGACGGCCTTGCCCGTCGTCATGCCGCGCTCGGCGGCCAGCATCGGGGCAAACCACACGGCCATGACGCCCGGCAGGTAGACGATGAGCGCGGCGATGGTGCCGTCCCAGGGGAAGTTTTCCGAAACGCTCTTCCAGTCGATCTGGCCCTGCTCGCTGATCACCCAGCGGCTGACGTCGTCGGCGGCAAGAAGCGCGTAGACCGTCTCCACGGCGAGGATCAGAAAACTGTAGACGAGGCCGACGTTGATGAGGGTGCGGCGCGTGACGGCATTGCGCCACAGTTCGCCGAAGACCGCATAGGAGGGCATGCGGCCGGCGAGCACCTCGCGGGTCGAGCGGGCGATGAAGACCGTGCCGAAGGGCATGAAGAAGGCGGCCAGCACGAAGCCCGCAAAGGGCAGCGCCGAGAGTCCGCCCATGACGATGAGGTAAAAGAGCACGATGCCCGTCATGGTGACGGGCGAGCGGCGCGTGGCTGCAACAGCCTCGAGAAACCAGCGCCAGCCGGCCGAGGCCGGCAGCTTGCGCGATGCGTCGTCAGACATGGTGTCCTGAAGTCGATGTGTCGAAGATCAAGGGAAGGCCGGGGCCGCCCGGGGCCTCAGAGGGCACAGGTGCGGCGGTCCCGGAGAATTCTCTCAAAATGCGTCGGGTCGTGGGGCTTGAGAAGACTCGCCTCCCGCGGCAGATAGAAGTCATAGAGGCGGCTGATCCAAAAGCGCAGGGCGCCGGCGCGCAGCATGTCGCGCCAGAAGCTTCGCTCAAGGCTGGTGATGGGCCGGACGGCCTCATAGGCCTCAAGAAGCGCGCGCATCCTGGGCTCGACCAGAAGCCCCGTGCCGGGGTCGATGCACCAGTCGTTGACCGTGACGGCAAGGTCGTAGAGCCAGGGAACGTTGCCCGCAAAGTAAAAGTCGAAGATGCCGGCGACGTGCGCCTGATCGGTGCCGTGTCCAGCAATGAGCGCGTTGTTGCGAAAGAGGTCGCAGTGGCAGGCGCTGCCGGGAAGCTCCGAGGCGCGCTCGTGCACGCTTTGCTGATGCGCGAGCTCGGAGGTGAGAAGCTCTTGCTGCTCGCCGCTCAAAAAGGGGGCGACGCGCGGAGCCGTCTCAAGCCACCAGGCCAGACCGCGCAGGTTGGGCTGGGAGCGCGCGAAGTCGCGCGCGGCCAGATGCATGCGCGCAAGCTCCGTGCCGATCGAGGCGCACTCGCGCTCGCTCATCTCGACGACATTCTCTCCCTCGAGCCGGTCGGCGATCGAAAAGGGCTTGCCGTGGAGAAACTCAAAGAGCCTGCCGGCGCGGCTGCGCGCGGGGCAGGCAACCCTGCAGCCCTTGTTCTTCAAGTGCTCGCAGAGCTCCAGATAATAGGGAAGCTCATCGGGGCTGAGACGCTCAAAGACGGTGAGCACCCAGCGGCCGCGGGTGGTGTCGAGAAAGTAGTTGGTGTTCTCGATGCCCGCGGCAATGGGCTCGAATCCGGTGGGCTCGCCGAGGTCAAAAAGGCTCAGCGCGCGGGAGACATCCCCGCTGCTGAGCGGCGTAAAGACAGCCATGGAGTCCTACCATCCGAATTCGATGAACTTCGGCGTATCAAGCGTTGAGCGCGGATCCGCGCCGGGGCGCAGATCGATCGGCCGGTCGCCCGTGTTCTTCATCGTGTAGGGAATGGAGGTCGAGCCCGGCGTGACGCGAATCTCCGTGAGCCGGTTGTTCTGGTCGTACGTCTCCTCGATGACCGTGCCGTAGTCCGAGACGTAGGGCTTGTTCTTCGGAGGATTCTTCTGTGCGCGGCGGCGCGCCTCGCGGGCATTGGCCATGTCCTCGGGCGTGGGCTCAAGGCGGCTTGCCTCATAGGTGGCGCGCTCGTCAGTGTTCATGGTGGGCGCGCGTTTTGCGGGCGCCTTGTCGGCTGCGGGAGCCTGGGCCGAGGGCACCGGGGTGATCTTCGGGGGCGCCTCGAGATTGTCGGCGGCAGCGGCGCACGCGGAAAAGGCCGCCAGCAGTGTTAGAGTGATTGTTTTCAGCATGATCGAAACCTTTTCACAAAAGGAGGACGCCCGGCTTGTGGGCGCCTTTCTCTCAATCGATTATATCGATTTGATCCTGTGCGCACGCCCTTGTGCGGCGGATGTTTTCCCGGCCGGATCCAACGTGGGGTCAGGTCCCTGAAGCCTGCGCCCCGGACCGGGTCTTTCGACCCGTGCGGGTAGAATCAGAACGCCTGCTGCGCCCTGCAAAAAGCCGCATGGACCCTGCCTTCCAGTTTTTCGAGGACTTTTCCAAACCATGTCCACCATTCTGCTCATTGACGGCTCGAATTACCTTTTCCGCGCATTTCATGCGCTGCCGCCGCTTGCAACAAGCCGCGGCGAGCCCACCGGAGCCATCAAGGGCTTCAACGGCATGCTCAAGACGGTCTTCGATGTGGTCAGGCCCGACTATGCGGCCTGCGTCTTTGACGCCTCTGGAAAGAACTTCCGCCACGAGATCTACCCCGAGTACAAGGCCAACCGCCCGCCCATGCCCGAGGAGCTGCGCGTGCAGATTGCGCCCATCTTCGAGCTCATCGCGCTCAAGGGCATCCCGCTGCTGCAGATCTCCGGGGTCGAGGCCGACGACGTGCTCGCCACGCTGGCGCGCCGCGCCGAGAGCCGAGGCATGAGCGCCGTCATCGCCACGGGCGACAAGGATCTCGCGCAGGTGGTCGACGAGCGCGTCACGCTCATCAACACGATGACCCGCACGCGCTACAACCGCGAGGGCGTCTTTGAAAAATACGGCGTCTATCCCGAGCGCATCATCGACTACCTGGCGCTCATGGGCGACAAGGTCGACAACGTGCCGGGCATCAGCAAGTGCGGTCCCAAGACGGCCGCCAAGTGGATTGCCGAATACGGAAGCCTCGACGCGCTCGTTGAGCGCGCCGGCGAGGTGAAGGGCAAGATCGGGGAGAACCTGCGCGCGGGCCTCGGGTTTCTTGACGTTGCCCGCAGGCTCGTGACGATCAACACCGATGCGCCGGGCGTCGACGTCGAGCCCGAGTCGCTTGTGGTCAAGCCCGCCGATGAGGCCGGGCTTCAAAGATTTTTTGTGCGCTGGGAGATGCGCTCGGGCGCGCGCGCGGCGCGCCCCGCACCCGCCCGGACGCCGGCGGCCCCGGTGCAGCCCGGGCTTTTTGAAGGCGCCGCGGACTCCGGGAGCGCTGCGGCCGCGCCCCTGGTGCAGCGCGAGGCCGGCCGGATCATCACGACGCGCGACGAGCTCGAGGCCCTGGCCGCGCGGCTTCGGGCGCTTGACGAAACGCCCGGGGCGCTGCCTGCGGCCGCGGCGCTTCTGGCCGACCGGCAAAACGCCATGCGCGAGCGCCCGGTGGGGATCGCCGTGGCGCTTTCAGCGCTTGAGTCGGTCTACATTCCGCTTGCGCACGCCGAGGGGGAGAACGCCCTGCCCGAGGACGTGCGCGCAGCGCTCGGCCCCTGGCTTGAGGGAGACGGGCGCAAGGTCTTCTACAACGCCAAGCTTGACGCGCACCTGCTTGCAAACATCGGCATCCGGCTTGCGGGCGCCGTCGACGACGTCTCGGTGATGAGCTACGTGCTTGAGGCGCATCTCAAGCACGACTTTTCAAAAATCGCCGCCCGATATCTCGCCACCTCGGCTCCCGATCAGGAGAACGTGCTCGGCAAGGGCGCCTCGCGCCGCGCGGCCTCAAGCCTTGCCCGCGGGGAGGCCGCCCAGACCTTCTGCGGCATCGCCTCAATGCTGCATGCGGCTGCGGCCGTGATGCGCGCGCGGCTTGCCGGCGACCACGGCCTGCAGCACATCTACGAGGCCGTGGAGCTGCCCGTGATGCGCGTGCTTCAGAAGATGGAGCGCACCGGGGTGCTCATTGACGCCGGGCGGCTTGCCGAGCAAAGTGCGCAGCTTGCTGACAAGATTGCCGCGGTTCGCGCGCGCATCGACGCGATCGTGGGCGAGCCCTTCAATCCCGCAAGCCCCCGGCAGCTTGCGCACATTCTCTTTGAAAAGCTCGGCCTTCCGGTCAAGAAGAAGACCGCCTCAGGGGCGCCCTCCACCGACGAGGAGGTGCTCTCGGCGCTCGCGCTGGACTATCCGCTTCCCAAGGCGATTCTCGAGTACCGCGCGCTTGCCAAGCTCAAGAGCACCTACACCGACAAGCTTGCTGGCCTTGCCGATGAGCAGGGGCGCATTCACACCACGTTCGGGCAGACCACGGCCGTCACCGGGCGGCTGGCAAGCTCCGACCCCAACCTGCAGAACATCCCGGTGCGCACCGAGGAGGGCCGCCGCGTGCGCGAGGCCTTCGTGGCGCCCGCGGGCTGCCGGATCCTGTCGGCCGACTACTCGCAGATCGAGCTTCGGATCATGGCGCACATCTCGGGCGACGAGGGGCTTTTAAAGGCCTTTTGCGAGGGGCGCGACATTCACCGCGCCACGGCCGCCGAGGTCTTCGGCGTGCCGCTTGAGGCGGTCACGGCCGAGCAGCGCCGCATGGCCAAGGTGATCAACTTCGGGCTCATCTACGGCATGAGCGCCTTTGGGCTTGCGCAGAACCTGGGGCTGGAGCGCTCGGTGGCCGCGCACTACATTGAGCAGTACTTTGCACGCTACCCGAAGGTGGCGCAGTACATGCAGCAGACGCGCACCAAGGCCCGCACCCAGGGGTACGTCGAGACTGCCTTCGGGCGGCGCCTGTGGCTGCCCGACATCGCAAGTTCCCGCGCGCCCGTGCGCGCCGGCGCCGAGCGCGCCGCCATCAACGCCCCCATGCAGGGCACGGCGGCCGACCTCATCAAGATGGCGATGGTGGCCGTGGACGACTGGCTGGTGCGCGAGGGCAGGAAAAGCCGCCTCATCCTGCAGGTGCACGATGAGCTCATCCTCGAGGTGCCCGATGAGGAGGTCGATGAGATGCGCGTGAAAATCCCCGAGCTCATGGCGGGCGTTGCAAGGCTCAGGGTGCCCCTTGTTGCCGAGGTGGGCGTGGCCGACAACTGGGAGGCCGCGCACTAGGAGGGGAAATAGAAAAGCGCCGCCGGCAGCCCCCAGGAAAGAGGGGGCGCCGCAGGCGGCGCTGAAGTCCGTAAAGGGACGGCTCTTGGGGGCGGCTTCTGCCGGTTTAGTCGCAGGCGGCTGCAACCTCGGGCACGAGCGTCATCAGGGGGCGACCCTCGGAGTCAAGGAACGTCAGGCCCTTTTCATCGAGCTTCACGGTGCGGGCGTTGGCCATCATGTTGGTCATCTGCGCCTCAAGGTCCATGTACTTCTTGCCGCACATCTTGCGGGTCGTGGCAACCTTGTCAAAGCGGATGTTCTTTCCGTCAAACTCGATGCGGCCCGAGGCGCGGTTGCAGCCCAGGTCGCCCGTGACGCGGTTGTCGGGGCCGAACTCCAGCATCGGCGTGATGGCGCAGTCCGATTCCGGGGGCAGCTGCATCATCCAGCTCGTGCCCTCAAGCGCGACGGGCTTTTCATCGGCGGCGGCGCCGGTGCCGGTGCTCGAGCAGGCGGCAAGAAGGCAGCAGCTGGAAACAAGGGCGGCGGCAGTCAAAAACTTCTTCATGTGAAATACCAGGCAAAGAGTGGGCGAAGGCTCCGGGAGAGGGGGAGGGGCTCAGCGCCCGGCCGTCTCCGGCGGCTCCTTCAGGGTGATTCTGTCCCTGCGCATTCTATCGAAGCCGTCCGCGAGGCGGCGAAGCGCCGGTGAGAACCTTCCGGCAGCTGAAATAAAAGCGCCGCGGATAAAAAAAGAGCGGAAGCACTGCTTGGAGCGCTTCCGCTGTCAATCAAACCAAAGGAGAATTAAGAAAACAAGGAAGAGTTCAGTTTTCTCAGGACGTACTTTACGGAACCCTCCCGTGGAAATCTGAAACCATTTTCGTGATTCGCAACAAGATGTGTCTGCCGCAAATTTTTCGCCCTGCGCCCCCATGGGCCTGACCGGGCGGTTTCCGAAGGCCCGGGTGTCGATTAAGATGAACGAAATTGCGATGGTTCATCGCCGGGGCGCTGCCGCCCGACCCCTGAAAAACGCCTGCCGGGCAATGGTTCGCGCAGCCGCCGGAGCGATCGCCGCGGCTGACGGCCCGGCCGCAGCCGCGGGGCGCACAGGGCGGTTCGCCTCGCGCTTGCAAATGGATACATCCCTATTGAAATTTTGCATTTTGTTGAAATGCTTTCGCTTTTAGCCATCATTGCAGCCAATGCCCTCAGCCGGCTGGCCGCCGTGCTTCTGGGGGCCTGGCTCTCGTTTCGGGTGTTCGTGCGCTGCTCGGGCGTCATCGCCTCGCTTGCCGCGGGCCTGATGCTTGCGCTTGCCTGCACGCACCTCATTCCGGAGGCCATGCACGCCGGAATCGACGTGCACGAGGGCGGGCTGGTGCTTCTGGCCGCCTTTGTGTTTTTCACGGCGCTTGAGTGCATCCTCACGCGCTATGCCGGGCACGGCCACATGCCGGCCGTGACGGTGACGCCGGTGCTGCTCGGAGGCCGCGGCGTGCCCGAGCCCGCCGACCGCGTCACGGGCCGTGCGGCGACGCTGCTTGTCGGGGCGGCCTGCCACAACTTTGTCGACGGCGTGCTGATCGCGGCGGCCTTCATGGTGTCGGACCTGACGGGACTGGCGGTGACGCTTGCGGTGTTCGGGCATGAGCTGCCCCAGATGGCCGGGCAGCTTGTGATTCTCTCGCAGACGGGCCTCACGCGCCGCAAGGCGGCGCTTCTGGCGCTGGCGGCCTCTTCAACGGCCGTTGTCGGCGGCATTCTCGGCTGGGCGCTCTTTGCGGGCACCCGGACGCTGACGGGCTACGCGATGCTCATCTCCGCGGCAAGCTTCATCTTCGTGGTGCTCAACGTGCTGCTGCCCGAGCTCACGCACCCGTCGTGCTCCGAGGGGGACCGTTGCGGGAGGCTTCCCGTCAGGGAGCTTGCGGCGATGGCCGCGGGCGTCATCGTCTCGCTTGCGGTCCTGGGACCCCTGCACGACGAGGCCCACGAGGCGGTGGATGCGCATGAGCCGCCCGCCGCGGCGTCAGCGCCCGCTACGCCCCATGAACATTAGAATGCCCCCAGGCTCAGGCCTCAACCTGCTGAAACGAACCCATGGCAAACAAGATTTTTGACCTTTGCTGTGAAAACGGCCATGCATTTGAAGGCTGGTTTTCAAGCGTCGAGGACTTTGAGGAGCAAGGCGCCCGGGGGCTTGTGAGCTGTCCGGTCTGCGGCAGCCGCAGGATCGTTCGCCGCCCGAGCGCAAGCCACATCTCGTCGCGGCGCGAGCCGCGCGAGAGCCCTGAAATCCTTCAGGCCGAGGCCATGAAGGAGGTGCCCGAGGAGGTGCGCGAGCGCTTTGAGGCCCTGATGGCGAAGGTGCGCGACGCCGCCGGCCGCGCCGAGGACGTCGGCGCCGACTTCGCGCACGAGGCGCGCCGCATTCACGCCGGGCTTGCGCCCGAGCGCAACATCCGGGGTCTGTGCACGCCGGGCGAGGCCGAAAAGCTTCGCGAGGAGGGCATCAACGTGCTCCCCGTGCCGGAGTCGGCTGGAAAGACGCTCAATTGACCGCGGCCGCGGCCGCAGCCGCCCCGGCCTGCGCCGGACCACTTTTTGTTTCCTGCAAGACAAAAGCCATCCAAAGGACACACCCATGAGAAGACAAGATCGTCAGACAGGCGCCGAGGAGGCGCTTGAAATCCTTTCGAGCGCCCCCTATGCCGTGGTGAGCGCCATCGACCCCAAGGGGCGGCCCTACAGCACGCCCGTGACGCCGGTGCTGATGAACGGAGCGGTGTACTTTCACAGCGCCGTCGAGGGCGGCGCACGCTCCCGCGCGCTTGATGCCAACCCCGAGGTGAGCCTGTGCTTTGTGGCGCGCTGCGACGTGCTCGCCAGCCGCTACACGATCGACTACGCGAGCGCCCTTGTGCGCGGGCGCTGCACGCGCTTGAGCGACCCCGGCGAGTGCAAGGCGGCGCTGGCGGCCGTCGCGCAGCGCTATGCGCCGCAAAACGACCCGGCGATGACCGAGCAGTACATCGAGGCCGCCTGGGAAAAGGTCACCGTCTGGAAGGTGTCCATTGAGGAGCTCTCGGGCAAGTCGCGCAATCCGCGCAAGGCTGCCTGAGGTCCGGCAGACTGTCCACGCGCACCGCCGCCGGCCCGGCGACGGTACTGCATTGTCGATTGGCGTGCAAATGTGGTATACCACAGCACGCCTTTTTTCTTTTTTCGCAATCATGCATCGGCAGGCGTCCCCGCCGCCCTCTTGAGTCATCCTATGCAGAGCGTTCTTCTGATCGCCCCGGACTTTCTCATCATCCTGCTCGGAGCGGCGGCTGTTGCCTGGCTCAAGTATCCGCACGAGTTCTGGATGTGGGCCGAAAAGCTTGTCTTCTACATTCTTTTTCCCCCGCTTCTCTTCACCTCGATTGCAACCTCAAGGCTCTCGTTTTCAGAATCCAGCTCCTTTCTCACGGCAAGCCTTGTGACGATGATGCTCGGCGTTCTGCTCTCCTGGTGCGTGCGCTACGTGGTGAAGGCTGATGCGGTGACGCACGCCTCGGTCTTTCAGTGCAACTTTCGCTTCAACACCTATATCGGCTTTGCGCTGTGCTCGCGCCTTTTCGGCGACGAGGGCTTTGCGCTTCTGGCGCTCATCATGGCCTTCTGGGTGCCGGTGAGCAACACGATTGCCGTGGCGGTGCTCGCGCATGCCGTGGCGCGGCGCGACGCCGAGAAAAATGAATCGATGGGCGGCGGACTGAGCGCGCGGCAGGTGGTGCGCGCCACCGTCTCGGCCGTGGTCCGCAACCCGCTCATCATCGCCACCGTTCTTGGACTGATCGTCAATGTGAGCGGCCTCAAGATGCCGCAGATTGCGCTTGACTTCATGCGGCATCTCGGATCGGCCTCGCTTGCCATGGGGCTCTTGTGCATCGGTGCCGGACTGCAGGTGCGCGGGCTCAAGAGCGGCCTGAAGCTTCTGGCGGCGTCAAGCTTTGTGCGCCTTGCGGGCATCAGCCTCATTGCGCTGGTGATGATCAGGGGCTTCAATCTGCCCGAGCTCGCCGCGGGAGTGCTGCTGATCTTCACGTCGCTGCCCACGGGACAGAGCTGCTACGTCATGACGGCAAACATGCGCGGCAATGCAGCCGCGGTTGCCAATCTCACCACGATGCAGACCGTGCTCTCGATGGCGACGCTGCCGGTGTGGATTTCGCTGTTCATCCTCTAGCGGCTGCAGGGGCCGCGTGCCGAGGGTGATGTTCGTTGAAAAAGGAGAGAAGACATGACCACCGATCGACTGACACAGGCCCGGGAAAAACTCAAGCGCCTCGGGAAAATCTCCCTGGGCTTTTACCCCACGCCTTTTCACAAGCTTGAGCGCATTTCCGAGGAGTTCGGCATCAACCTCTGGATCAAGCGCGAGGACTTCTCGGGCGCCTCGCTTTTTGGCGGCAACAAGATCCGCAAGCTTGAGTACCTTTTGAAGGAGGCCAGGGACCAGGGCTGCGATACGGTCTTCACCTACGGCGCCACGCAGTCCAACCACGTCATGCAGACCTGCACGGCGGCGCGCCGCTGCGGCATGCGCCCGGTGCTTTATCTGGGCGCCATCGTCGAGCCCCGGGCTGGCGACGTGCGCGCCAACCTGCTTCTGGACCGCATTCTGGGCGCCGAGGTGCACATTCTTCCCTCCGAGGGCCGCTCGACCAAGGAGACGATGAAGGCCAACGCCGAGGTCTTTGCCCGGCATCGCGCGCAGCTGGAGTCTGAGGGACACAAGGTCTACGACATTCCGATCGGAGGCTCGACGCCGCGCGGTGCCGCGGGCTTTGCCGAGGGCTACGTGGAGCTTCTTGAGCAGCTGCGCGACAAGGGCATGACGATGGACTACCTCTACACGGCCACGGGCAGTTGCGGAACGCTCGCGGGCCTCACCGCCGGCAGAATCCTTGCGGGAGACGCGCACGCCGTGGTGCGCGGCATGATCGTGGGCAAGAAGGATCCGGCAACCTACGCCGGCGACGTGGCAAGGCTTGCCAACGAGACGCTGATGCTTGCGGGCGCCGAGCCCCAGGCAACGCCCGCGGACTTTGAGCTTGCCTCCTACACGGGGCCGGGCTACGAAAAGCCCTACCACGAGGCCAATGACGACATCCGCTACCTGGCGCGCACCGAGGGCATCTTCACCGATCCGGTCTACTCCGGCAAGGCCTTTCACGGCATGATGGACCAGATCCGCAAGGGCATGGTCAGGCCCGGCTCAACGGTCGTGTTCCTGCACACGGGCGGCGCAACGGCGCTCTTTTCCGAGCCTGAAATCGTCGGCGACCTGTCAAGCGACATGGCTGGATACCCTCAAAACGACATAAAAACGGCCCCACCCTCCGATAGCTTTTAATGTTGAGTTAAACAGCAGGCACAGGCGGAAGGATCAAGGCCGTAGGCCGCAGAGTCTCACGCCTGTGCCTGCTGCTTATGCGGTGCGAGCCTCCTCTTTATCTCGTTAACCGTTTCTTGTCTCTGGTTCTCCCTGAGTGGTCTGTTTGAATTTCAAGCCGGCCTTTTTCTGCTCCAACAACCGGTAGCTTTCTCCCAGAATCGCCAATGCAGTGCAGTGATGCAGCAGCCGATCCAAAATGGCTGGCGCCGGCAGTGGTGGAGTCGGCAAAAATTAAGCCCCATTCCGACGGCAGCCTGTTGCTGGTAGTCATCAGGTTTTTCTTCTCATAGCGCCTTGATGCAACCAGGAAGAAAAGCCTTGCAGCCTCCGGCGTGTACGGCAGGTAGCCAATTTCGTCAATGATCAGCAATTGCGGCTTTGTAAGCTCCTTGAGCTTGGCTTCCAGCGTGTCTTCCCGTGCCGCTTTCTCCAGCTGTGCCAGCAGATTGGCTACTGTGTAAAACCTCACCGAAAACCCGCGCTCTACAGCTAGTCTTCCGAAGGCGATTGCCAGATGCGTTTTACCCACTCCGGGAGGCCCAAACAGCGTGACATTTTCTCCAGCGCTGAGCCACTCCAGCTTCTTGAGTTCCCAAATGACACCGGGATTGATGCTCGGCTGTTTGGTGAAATCAAAACTGTCAAGCGTCTTGACCGCTGGGAAATGAGCGGCCATCAATCCTTGCTTGTACCGGTTCGCGTTGCGTTGTTCGATTTCCTTGGTGAACAAATAATCAAGCTGTTCGCGCGGCGTCATCCTGGTCTGCTCCGCAGCGTCGAGCAGTTCGGAAAGATGGTCACGGATAAAAGAAAGCTTTAGCCGAGCGGCCTACTGCTGCAGCTCAATATCAGACTGTCATTGCATTTATGCAGCCTCCCTAGACAAGCTCTGAGGCTGCGGCCAATTGATTACGTCGTCGCAATCGAAGCCCGCACGGACCAGCTCCGCAGAACCGTTTTGCAGGGATCTCCAATGCGGATCTGCCATGAGCCGCTTGTATTGCCTCTGATCTGCAATCTGCCAATGCTCTTGGCTTCACGCTTCCTGCACTTTGGGGTTAAATGCGCCCATGGTCTTGTCCAGAGCTGCGATTTGCCTGCCTGCCCGGCTGACACTGATGCCCTTTTCATCGTATTGGATTTGGACCTTCAGCCCGATAAGTGCGTCATCAAGACGGAAGTTCTGGTTGTCGACTCGGATAAGACCATCCCTGCCTACCTTCCAGGTCTTGAAAAACACGCCGGCAATGCAATGCTTGTCATTGCTTCGCAACGCTTGTTTTTCCAATGCCCAACGCTCTGCCGGCGTGTCCGAGCCACTAAACAGCGTATTAAGCCTCCGTTGGTCGGACTCCGTCCGGAACCAAGTCTCAAGCCAAATATTCCAAGAGGCGAGATCAGGTTTGTCGATGCCTACCACGGCATTGTTCTTGACGTACTTGACTCCAGACTCGACCTTGCCTTTGGACTGAGGGTGCTGCAATGCATTGGCATTCTGAAACCTTCTGTTGATACATGGCTTATAGCTGTGTTCGTTTTGGGATTCAAAATTCCGCAACGATGGCCTTAGTTCAACTCCTTAGGAGGATGAGGATACTAATGAGAACTCAGATGTAAGCCGACGACACCGACAATGCACACGCAGATAAAGAAAATTTGACCCTTGTTGAGGCTTTCATTGAACAGGAAAGCCCCGGCTATCAGAACGCCAGCAGCTCCGAGTGTTGTCCAGACGGCATACGTGAGTCCTGACGGGAGAGTCTTCATCACCCGTGCGAGAA
>CALXQK010000011.1 GCA_944390745.1 uncultured Duodenibacillus sp.
CGTAGTCGGCGTGCCCCGGGCAGTCGACGTGCGCGTAGTGGCGCTTGGCCGTCTCGTACTCAACGTGCGCCGTGTTGATGGTGATGCCGCGAGCCTTTTCTTCAGGCGCCGCGTCAATCTGGTCGTAGGCCTTGGCCTCGCCGCCGAACTTCTGGGCGAGAACCGTGCAGATAGCGGCCGTCAGCGTGGTCTTGCCATGGTCAACGTGACCGATCGTGCCCACATTCACATGGGGCTTGGTGCGTTCAAACTTACCCTTGGCCATTTTGGTCCTTAAATCCTTTTCAATTCAATGGGTTGGAGGAGAAGGGAAAAATCCTTCTGATTTTACCCTTCCCGTCTCCTTGATGCTTTACTTCGTCTTTTCGGCGATGACGGCTTCAGCCACGTTGCGCGGAGCCTCGGCGTAGTGGTCGAACTCCATCGTGTAGGTGGCGCGGCCCTGCGTCAGGGAGCGCAGCGTCGTCGAGTAGCCGAACATCTCGGCAAGCGGCACCTCGCAGCGCACGGCCTTGCCTCCGCCGGGGAGGTCGTCCATGCCCTGGATCACGCCGCGGCGGCTCGAAAGGTCGCCCATGACGTCGCCCATCTTCTCCTCGGGCGTCTCGACCTCGACCTTCATGATCGGCTCGAGCAGCACGGGGTTGGCCTTGCGCATGCCGTCCTTGAACGCCATGGAGGCCGCCATGCGGAACGCATTTTCGTTCGAGTCCACTTCGTGGTACGAACCGAAGTGCAGCGTCACCTTGACGTCCACAACCGGGTAGCCCGCGAGCACGCCGGCCTTGAGGGTGTCTTCAACGCCCTTCTCGACGGCCGGGATGTATTCGCGCGGCACCACGCCGCCCTTGATGGCGTCGACGAACTCGAAGCCGCCTCCCGGGGGCAGGGGCTCGAGCTTGAGCACGACGTGACCGTACTGGCCGCGGCCGCCGGACTGCTTGGCGAACTTGCACTCGGCGTTTTCCACCACCGAGCGGATCGTCTCGCGGTAGGCAACCTGGGGCTTGCCGACCGTGGCCTCCACGCCGAATTCACGGCGCATGCGGTCGACGAGAATTTCCAGATGCAGCTCGCCCATGCCGGAGATGATGGTCTGGCCGGACTCTTCGTCGGTGCGCACGCGGAAGGACGGATCCTCGCGGGCCAGACGGCCGAGCGCGAGCGCCATCTTTTCCTGGTCAGCCTTGGTCTTGGGCTCGACGGCCTGCGAGATCACGGGTTCCGGGAACTCCATGCGCTCGAGGATGATCGGAGCGGAGAGCTCGCAGAGCGTGTCGCCCGTGGTCACGTCCTTGAGACCCACGGCGGCGGCGATGTCGCCGGCCTCGGCCTCCGTGATTTCCTTGCGCTCGTTGGCATGCATCTGCAGCAGACGGCCGATGCGCTCCTTCTTGTTCTTGACGGAGTTGAGCACCGTCTCGCCGGACTTCAGAACGCCGGAGTAAACGCGCAGGAAGGTGAGCTGGCCCACATACGGGTCGGTCATGATCTTGAAGGCCAGCGCCGAGAACGGAGCGTTGTCGTCGGCCTCGCGATGCACTTCATTGTCGTTGAGGTCAAAGCCCGGAACCGGCGGGATGTCCACCGGCGAGGGCAGGAACTCGATGACGCCGTCGAGCATGCGCTGCACGCCCTTGTTCTTGAAGGACGAGCCGCAGAACATCGGCTGGATTTCGCCGGCAATCGTGCGGGCGCGGATGCCCTTGATGATGTCGGCCTCGGAGAGCTCGCCGTTCTCGAGGTAGCTGTTCATCAGCTCCTCGCTGGCCTCGGCGGCCATCTCGATCATCTTCTCGCGCCATTCATTGGCCTCGTCAACGAGGTCGGCCGGAATGTCGACGTAGTTGAACTTGGTGCCCTGGCTGGCCTCGTCCCAGATGATGCCCTTCATCTTGATCAGATCCACAACGCCCTGGAACTTGTCCTCGGCGCCGATCGGGATCACGATGGGGCACGGATGGGCCTTGAGGCGGGTCTGCATCTGGTCGACGACCTTGAAGAAGTTCGCGCCGGTGCGGTCCATCTTGTTGACGAAGGCAATGCGCGGCACGTGGTACTTGTTGGCCTGGCGCCAGACCGTTTCGGACTGGGGCTGCACGCCGCCCACGGCGCAGTACACCATCACGGCGCCGTCGAGCACGCGCATCGAGCGCTCCACCTCAACGGTGAAGTCGACGTGCCCCGGGGTGTCGATGATGTTCAGACGGTGCGGCTGGAACTGCATGTCCATGCCGCGCCAGAAACAGGTGGTGGCGGCCGACGTAATCGTGATGCCGCGCTCCTGTTCCTGCTCCATCCAGTCCATGGTGGCGGCGCCGTCATGAACTTCGCCGAGCTTGTGATTGACGCCCGTGAAGAACAGAATGCGTTCGGTCGTCGTGGTCTTGCCCGCGTCAATGTGGGCAGAAATACCGATGTTGCGATATCGCGAGATCGGGGTAGTACGAGCCATGACTTGTCTCTAAAAGTGAGGGCGCAGGGAGAAGTCTCGCCCTGCGTCCGGTGGTTAATCGAGGGATTAGAAGCGGAAGTGCGAGAAGGCCTTATTGGCTTCGGCCATGCGATGCACTTCATCGCGCTTCTTCATCGCGCCGCCACGGCCTTCTGCAGCATCCAACAGCTCACCAGCCAAGCGTTGGGGCATGGACTTCTCAGAACGCGACTTGGCGCTTTCACGCAGCCAGCGCATGGCCAGAGCCATGCGGCGCACGGGACGCACTTCAACCGGCACCTGGTAGTTGGCGCCGCCGATGCGGCGGCTCTTGACTTCCACGAGCGGACGGACATTGTTGAGTGCGGTCGTGAACACTTCGAGAGCGTTCTTACCGGTCTTTTCTTCGATCTGCTGCAGAGCGCCGTAAACGATGCGCTCGGCGACGGCCTTCTTGCCATCGAGCATCACAACATTGATGAACTTGGAGATCTCCACGCTGCCGAACTTCGGATCAGGGAGAATCTCACGCTTCGGTACTTCGCGACGACGGGGCATTTTTTTCCTCTTTCGTTGTCTTCAGTCTTTATAAAAGCGGCCTGTGACAGTGTTTTGACAGACGGGGCTTCGCTTGCCCCTTCATGGCCGCCCATGATTCATGCAGCACCATCCGGGCTGCGACTTACTCGGTCCTTTCAAGCGGGACCGTCCTTCTACGGCTGACAAACTGTCGCCGCGAATTACGCTGCCTTCGGGCGCTTGGCGCCGTACTTCGAACGAGCCTGCTTGCGGTCCTTGACGCCCTGGGTATCCAGGGAGCCGCGCACGATGTGATAACGCACGCCGGGAAGGTCCTTCACACGGCCGCCGCGGATCAACACCACGGCGTGTTCCTGCAGGTTGTGGCCTTCGCCGCCGATGTAGGAAATCACCTCAAAGCCGTTGGTCAGACGCACCTTGGCGACCTTTCGCAGAGCCGAATTCGGCTTCTTCGGGGTGGTCGTGTAGACCTTGGTGCACACGCCGCGCTTCTGCGGGCAGTTCTTCAGAGCAGGGCTCTTGCTCTTGTCGTGCGCGAGCTCGCGGGGCTTGCGCACAAGCTGATTAATAGTGGGCATAGTGTCCGTAAATATTCAAAAAACCATCCGTCCCTCCCGACTGGCTCCACAGGGCCGCGCGGGATCAAACGGATGCGTTGCTGGTGAATGAATTGAACCTTTTCACAGGCGCGCCGCAAGCGCAGAAGAAAGGCATGCGAACCCCTTCCGAATTTCGACGTTCCCGGAAAAGACGATGATTTTCCCTTTTTTCTTAAATAATGTCAAGGCCTTAGCCGGATTTCCGAAGCTCGCGCACAACGCACGCACTACATCTTGCGGCCCGGGTCGGGGCGCCCCCAAAAAATCCCGGCGCACGGCTGCCGCTGCAAGCGGTCGGAACATGCGCGCGCCGCACCCTCAAAACCCACCATAATGAGCGCCTTCCCTTTTTTCTCAACCATCCGACCTGCTTCATGACCGGCTTTCTCATCTTCTCGGCCGCCTTCATCGCGCTCGCCCTTCTTGAACTGCGCCGCGGGCAGAGCGCCGGCGGCTACTTTCTCAACAACCGCCGCTCCTCTGCGCTTCAGGTCGGCTTTTCCATTGCCGCATCCTGCGTGGGCGGCTCCGCCACGGTGGGCATGTGCGGGCTGGCGCACGACGCCGGCACGCCGGCCGTCTGGTGGCTTTTGTCGGGCGCCGCAGGGCTTGTGCTGCTGCGCATCTTCATGCTGCCGCGCATCCGCAGCAACCGGCAGGCGCTCACCATGCCGGAGATGATCGCCTCGCGCATCGGCGCCCCGAGCCATCGGCTCGCCTGCGGCATCATCCTCATTGCGTGGACGACGATTCTGGCCGCGCAGTTTCTTGCCATGGGCCGCATTCTCGAGGGCGTCACGACCCTGTCGCTCGAGCAGTCCGTCCTTGCCGGAGCGCTCGTCATCGTCCTCTACACCTGGCTCGGCGGCCAGGCCGCGGTCATGAAAAGCGACGTCTGGCAGCTCGTGGTGCTCGTCTGCGGACTCGCGCTCTTTCTCGGGCTTCTGGCCGCGCAGCGCCCCGAGCCCCTGCTCGCTGTCCGGCTCGAATGGCTCAACGAGGACTTCAAGGCTCCCGATCTTGGGCGATTCATGCTTCTGATCGGCGGCAGCTACGTTGTCTGCCCGATGCTCTTTGCGCGCGTGATGAGCGCGCGGTCCGACGCCGCCGCCCGCCGCGGCGCCGCCATGGGCATCGTCCTCATTGCGCTCTCGGCGGTCATCATCACCGCGCTCGGCGTGGAGTCCCGCGCCTGGGTGCCGGAGTCGGTTGCGGGCGACGCCGTGCTGGGCGCCCTCTCCTCAAGCCTTCCCTCCTGGGCGGGCCTCATCGTCTTCTTTGTTCTTGCAAGCGCCATCTTCTCCTCGGCTGACTCCTGCCTCATCACCGCGGCCACGGTCGCCGCCAATGATCTGCTGCACACAACCTCGGTTGCAGCCTCGCGGCGCCTGGTGCTCGTCATTTCCGGCGCCGCTCTTGCCCTGGCGCTCGGCGGCCGCAGCGTGCTCGGCCTTCTGCTTGCGGCCAACACCATTTACACGTGCGCGCTCGTTGCGCCTCTGTTTGCCGCCTTCTTCTGCCGAGGCCCCCTGCACTGCAAAACCATTTTCTGGACCATCTGCGCCTGCGCGGCGCTCTCGCTTGCCTCGGAAATTCTTTCAAGCGATATTCTGCTGTGGTCGGCCGCGGCGCTGTCCATCTCCGGAAGCTTCGCCGCACGCGCCCTCGGCCCTCTGGCCCCGCCCCTTGCCCGGCAGAGGGTCGACTAAAATTCCCTGCGCCGCCCGGGCGCGCCCAGGCGCGCCCGCAACCCATCTTTGCGACCTTTCCCCATGACCCAGTCCTTCGCCCTTGCCGCGCTGCGCGCGCGCATCGACTCCCTGTACCAGAGCGCGGAATACCCCGCCTGCAGCGAGCAGGCACGCGTCTGGAGCCGCAGCAAGCCCCTGAGCGGGCTTACGGTCATCGACGCCACCCCGGTCTTTGACAACACCTTCACCAAGTACGCCGCGCTCATCAGCGCGGGCGCGGAGCTCATCGCGGGCATTGACGACGTCATGCCTCGAAGCGAGGACTCCGTCGCCTACCTGCGCGAGCGCTGCGGCATTGCAGTGGTCACGCCTGAGACGGCCCCCCGCAGCGTGGACCTGGTGCTGGACTGCGCGGGAGCCTTCTCGCGCCTTGAGCCGCGCATCGGCTTTGTTGAACTCACGCGCTCGGGCGTGGAAAAGTACCGCGACGCCCGCCGTCCCGTCTTCGTTGCCGACGCCGGCCGCATCAAGCGCATCGAGACGTGCCTCGGTACGGGCGAGAGCTACTTTCGCGCCATGCGCGAGCTCGGCCACGCGGACTGGCAGGGGCGCCGGCTCGTCGTCTTCGGCAGCGGCAAGGTCGGCACGGGGCTCATCACCTACGCCCATCGTCTCGGCTGCCGCACGACGGTCGTCACGCGCCCGGGCGACATCACGCCCGAGACCGCACGCATGGCCGAGCGCGTCATCGCCGCCGACGACAAGGCGGCCATCCGCGAGGCGGTGCTTGCGGCCGATGCCGTCGTCACCGCCACGGGCGTGGCCGGAGCGCTGCGCGAGAGCTGCCCGGCCGAAGTCTTCATGGCCTCGCATGCGCTCATTGCCAACATGGGCGTTGAGGATGAATTCGGCCCGGAGCTGCCCGCCTCGCGCGTGCTCGAGCACAAGCGGCCCCTCAACTTCATCCTGCATGATCCCACGCGCATCGACTACATCGACGCCACCATGGCGCTGCACAACGCCGGCGCCCTGCATCTGGTCGAGCACCCTGAGCTTGCCGGCAGACCGGGTCTCATCGAGCCGCCCGCCGAGCTCGAGGAGGCCATTCTCGCCGTCAGCCGGCGCGACGGCCGCATCGCCGGAGAGCTTGCCGGCATCTAGCCCGCCCTGATCCTGCCTCAGTCTTCCCCTTTGCCTGCTTCTTTTTCCCAAGGACCCCTGCCATGCGCTCGCTTCTGTTGAAAAACGTCCTGCTCGACGGCGCCCGCACCAACATTCTCATTGAGAACGGACGCTTTTGCGATCTTCATGCCGCTGCGGACGCCGCGGCCGAAACCGTCTACGACGCCTCGGGCGAAGCCATCGTTCCGAGCTTTTTCAATACGCACACGCACGCGGCGATGACGCTGCTGCGCGGCTACGCCGACGACAT
The DNA here is from genome assembly GCA_944390745.1 of uncultured Duodenibacillus sp. Lineage (GTDB taxonomy): Bacteria > Pseudomonadota > Gammaproteobacteria > Burkholderiales > Burkholderiaceae_F > Duodenibacillus. The sequence continues at coordinate 6,697 of CALXQK010000011.1, forward strand.
GCCGCTTTTTACCTGGCTCAACGACCACATCTGGCCCTTTGAGGCCAGAATGCGCCCAAGCGACATCTACGACGGCAGCCGCCTGGCCATTCTCGAGATGATCCGCTCGGGCACCACCTTCTTCTGCGACATGTACTGGATGGTCGAGGAAACCGTGCGCGCCGTCGAGGAGATGGGCGTGCGCGCGGCCATCGGCGTCTCGCTCATGGACCGGCTCGGCGCTGAAAAGATCGCCCGCGACCTGGAATTTCTCGCCGGCTGGAAGAGCCCGGCTCCGGGACGCATTGAGCTTGTGGTCGCCCCGCACGCGGTCTACACCGTGGGCCCCGAGCTGATGCAGCGCTGCGCCGAGGCCGCGCGCGCCAACGGCCAGCGCCTGACGCTGCACGTCTCTGAAACCGCCCAGGAGGTGGCCGACTGCGTGCGCACCTACGGCATGAGCCCGGTGCGCTGGCTCGACAAGCTGGGCGTTCTCGGCCCCAACGTCATTGCCGCGCACTGCGTGCATGTCGACCCCGAGGAAATGGCCATTCTCGCCGAGCGCGGCGTGACCGTCGCCCACAACCCCTGCTCGAACATGAAGCTCTCCTCGGGCATCTGCCCGGCCGCGCAGCTTGCCGCCGCGGGCTGCAACGTCACCATCGGCACGGACGGCGCGTCCTCGAACAACAACCTCGACATGCGCGAGGAAATGAAGTTCGCGGCGCTTCTGGCCAAGGTTTCGGGCTCAAGCGAGACGCTGCCCGCCCACGAGGCGCTGCAGTGGGCCACGGCCAACGGCGCGCGCGCCTTCGGTCTTGACGCCGGCCGCATCGCCCCCGGGGCGCTTGCCGACGCCGTCCTGCTTGACCTCTCCAACGAGCGCCTCAACCCGAACTACAACCTCGTGAGCAACTGGGTCTACGCCGCCGACAGCCGCGCCGTGAGCAGCGTGATCTGCGACGGGCGCCTGCTCATGCAAAGGGGCCGCATCGAGGGCGAGGAGGAAATCATCGCCCGCGCCCGCGAGGCGGTCGCGCGCCTGACGGCCTGAAGCGCCCTGTCTTGAAGCCGCTATCTCCACGCGCCTGCGAAGCCCCAAGCCGCAGGCGCGCATTTTTTTGCCCGAGGAACTACATTTGCAGAGTCCGGCGGCCGCCCTCCCTCTTTTTGTCATTTTCCGCCGCCGCATGACAGCATGGAGGCCCAACATCATGGCTCTACTCATTCGCAACGCCCAGCTCTTCGCGCCCGAGGAAAAGGGTCATTGTTCCCTACCCGCCCGGAGGACCTCTGGACCCAGCTCTTCGCGCCCGAGGAAAAGGGACGCGCAGACATTCTCATTGCCGGCGAACGCATTCTTGCCGTCGGCCCCGATCTGACGGCCGTGCTTCCGGACATGGAGGTGATCGACGCATCAGGTCTTCTCGCCGCTCCCGGTCTTTTTGACCTGCACATGCACGTCACGGGCGGAGGCGGCGCAGGCGGAAGCTTCTCGCGCGCCCCTGAAGTTGGAGTCTCCGAACTTGTCGCCGCCGGCACGACCTGCGTGACGGGCGTGCTTGGAACTGACGTGATCTCGCGCTCGCTCAAGAATCTTCTGGCCAAGGTGCGGGGGCTTGCCGCAAGCGGCATCAACGCGTGGATGTACACCTCAAACTATCGCTATCCGCCCGTGTCGATCACGCACAGCATCATGGACGACATCTACTGCATTCCCGAGTGCGTGGGCGTGAAGGTCGCCCTGGGCGACACGCTCGGATCCTTTGCCGACATGCAGTCGATTCTCATGCTTGCCTCGGACGTACAGCTCGCGGGAACCCTCTCGGGCAAGCGGGGCATCCTGCACGTGCATCTCGGCGACCAGACCGCCACGTTTGATCTTTTTGACGAAATGCAGGCGCGCGGCTACGCCGTCGCCCGCCACGTGCTGCCCACGCACTGCGGCCGTTCGCCGGAGATCTTCGAGCGTGCCTGCGTCTTTGCCCGGGCCGGAGGCATGATCGACTTCACCACAGGCGGCGGCTGCGCATGCGAGCCCGCCGCACGATCCGTGATGCGGGCGCTCGAGGCGGGTGTTCCCGGCCGCAGCATCACGCTCTCGACCGACGCGCACGGCGCCAAGCCCCGGCTTGACGCCGCCGGACGCAGGAAGGGCTTTGAGGTCATTCCCGTCGGCGCCAACCTTCAGACCGTGCGGGATCTTGTCGGCGCAGGCCTGCCGATTGGGCAGGCGCTTGCCTTCGTGACCCGCAACCCGGCCGAACACCTCGGCCTGCCCGGGCAGGGAGTGATTGAGACCGGCGCCTGCGCAAACGTCTGTCTTTTTACCGAGGATCTCGTGCCCGTCTGCGTCATCAGCCGCGGCGTCATGATGATGCAAGGCGGCGAAATTCTCGTCAAGGGCATCTACGAATGATGAGAGACAATTAGCCGACATTCATTGAAAAAGCCGCGAAATTGCACGCATTTGCTGCAGTTTCGCGGCTTTTTCAGCTCAGCGGATTCAAAAAAGGGACAAAAAGCGGCCCGCACGCCGACCGCGCCTGCTCCGCCCGAAACGGGCGGTGCGGGTGCGGGGCAGTGCGGGCCATCGGATCCGTCCTCCCGCCCCGGGGCCTTCAGGCCCTGCACAGAGCGGACTTGACGGATCGGGTCTGCGACTAGAGCGTCGTCGTCTTCGGCTGGCGATGGACGTAGATCTCGCCGATGTCATCCTCGTACTTCGAGATGCGCACCTGCGAGGAGTTGGCGACGTTGCCGCAGGACAGCTTCGAGGACGGGATGTCGATCGTGAGCACGTTGTCGCAGCCGTGCAGATCGAGCGAGTCGTCGTCGCCCGGATCCTCGGGGCAGTACCAGGCGCCGTGATGGATCACCACGGTGTCGGGACGGATGCGGTCGGTGACCACGACGCCGGCGAGCACCTTGCCGCGGCGGCTTTCCACGAGCGCCACGTCGCCCGACTTCAGGCCGAGCTTCTTGGCGGCATCCGGGTGAATCCACACAGGCTCGCGGTCCTCAACGTTGGCAAACGTGTTCGAGGCGGTGCTGTCGAGCTGCGAGTGCAGACGATAGCGGCTCTTGCTCGTCAAGAGCGCAAACGGGTAGTCCTTGGCCACTTCGCCGCCGAGCCACTCGTCGGGCTCCATCCAGGTCGGATGCGCCGGGCAGTCGTCGTACTTGTACGAGGCGATCTTTTCGCTGTAGATCTCGATCTTGCCCGACTCGGTGCCGAGCGGATTGATGATCGGATTGCGGCGGAAGTCGCCGAAGTAGTTGTAGCGGCGGGAATCCTCCGTCACCGGGAAGGTCACGTAGCCGCGCTTCCAGAACTCCTCAAAGCTCGGCATCTCGAGGCCCTTGTAGCCTGCCTCGGTTCTGGCCTGGTCGTAGAACTTGCGGATCCACCCCATCTCGTCGAGACCTTCGGTGAAGTCCTTCTCAAAGCCCATCTTCTTGGCGAGCTCGCGATAGATCCAGAAGTCGGAGTGCGACTCGTACTGCGGCGCGATGGCCTGCTGCATGGCCACATAGCCCAGGTTCGAGTAGGAGCCGATCGGGGTGATGTCCACGCGCTCAAGCGACGTGCAGGCCGGCAGCACGATGTCGGCAAAGCGCGCCGAGGCTGTCCACACCACGTCGGTCACGATCGTGGTCTCGGGGCGGCGCCAGGCGCGGATGAGGCCGTTGGTGTCCTCCTGCTGCGCAAACGGATTGCCGCCCGACCAGAACACCAGACGGATGTCCGGATAGGTGATCTTCTTGCCGTTGTAGTCAATCGTCTTGCCCGGATTGAGGAAGCAGTCGGTGAAGCGCGCCAGGGGAATCGTCGCAAGCGACGTTCCCTCCCAGGCCAGGCCGGAGCTGCCGCCCTTGGGATTGGCGGAGATGCCGCCCAGAACCGGCGCCTCCGAGGTGGCCGCGCCGCCGTTGGAGTAGTGGTACGAGAAGCCGAAGCCGCCGCCCGGCAGGCCGATGTGGCCGCACATGGCCGCCAGCACCACCATCATCCAGTGCACCTGTTCGCCGAACTGCGCGCGCTGGATGCCCCAGCCGGCCATCAGCATCGAGCGGCGCTCGCGCATCAGGTGCGCAATCTGCACGATCTTGGCGGCGGGAACGCCCGAGATCTTCTCGGCCCACTTGGGGGTCTTCGCGACGCCGTCGGACTTGCCGAGCAGGTAGGGCAGGAACTTGTCGTAGCCCACGGTGTACTTGCGGATGAACTCGCGGTCGACCTTGCCGGAGGTTTCGAGCTCATAGGCCATGGCAAGCATCATCGCCACGTCCGTGCCGGGACGCGGAGCGACCCACTCGCACTTGTCGCCGAAGAATTCGGCCGTATCCGGCTTCAGGGGGTTGATGGCAATGACCGGAATGCCCTTTTCCTTCACCAGACGCAGGCCGGCGGCGTTTTCATGCACGGTCGTCGCCCAGTCGATGTCGTTTGTCACCGTCGGGTCGGCGCCCCAGAGCACGATGAGCTCGGTCTTGTCGGCAACGAGCTCCCAGCTCGTCTGCTGTTCATAGACGCCGTTGGAGCCGATCACGTAGGGCAGGATGACCTGCGCGCAGCCCGTGGAGTAGTCGCCGTAGTGGCCGGTGAAGCCGCCGTTGAGGTTGAGCACGCGCTGCATCAGGTTGCGGCCCGAGCCGAGGTTGCCCGAGCTCATCCAGCCGTAGCTGCCGCCGTAGATCGACTGCGGACCATAGGTGTCGCGCACGCGCTTGAGCTCCTTGGCCACGATGTCGAGGGCCTGGTCCCAGGACACGCGCACGAAGGGTTCGGCGCCGCGCTTCTTGCCGCCCGCCTTCCAGCCCTTCTCAAGGTAGCTCTTGCGCACCATCGGATAGCGGATGCGCGCCGGGTTGTAGGGCAGCTGCGCCAGAGCCTGCAGCTGCAGCGAGGGCGCCTTGTCCTCGGCCACGGGCTCGAGGCGCTCGATCTTGCCGCCCTTGACGTGCACCTTGTAGACGCCCCAGTGCGAGGCGTTCATCACTTCGCCGTCATCGAGCACCGAGCGGCCCAGATTGAAGGTGCGGGTGAGGTCAAGCTTGTCCTGGCCGCGCAGAACGGGGCCGGCCTTGACGCCGCCCTTGAAGGTCTTTGCAGCGCCTGCGGGCGCCTTGGCAGCGGCCTGTGCCGCGGGAATGGCGGCCGCCACGGTGGCCGCACCGGCGGCCTTGAAAAGATCGCGACGATTAAGCATCTTGTTGAATTCCTGTCTTGAATTTTTAAATGGGTTGCGGTTCCTTCCGGCGTGTTCTGTCAGCGCACTCTTTTACTTCTTTGCATGCGTCTGCAGGTACTTGAACATCAGGGCGTTGACGCCGGCGCGTGTGTGGCCCACGCGGCCGCCGCGCTCAGGCAGCGTGCTCGCCCACTGATTGGCCGTCAGGTGATCGGGCTGGGGAGCGGCATGGCACGACGAGCAGGCCTGCTGATGGCGGGCCGCACCCTTCTTCCAGAGACCGTTGAGGTCGCTCGTGAGCGTCCTGGCGTCAATCCAGCCCTCGGCCGTCGCCTTCACCCACTTGTTGCCCTGGACAACCTTTTCGCCAGCCTTGGGGTTGGTCTTGACAACGTTGTTCTCGTCAAAGCTCGCATACTCAATGCGAACGCCGGGCGCGGAAAAGATCTGGGTGGGATACTCCACAAGCGTCCAGCCCTCGACGCGCACCTTGACCTTCTGACCCTGCTTCTGAAGCACCGTCACGGGCGAGGCTGCGGCAATCTTGCCCAGGTAGTCGGCCTTGGCCGTGCGGTTGATCTGCACCGGTTCAGAGGTGTACTGCACGGGTGCGGCATACGCTCCCGCGGCAAACGTGGCGACCAGGAGGGCCGCGGCAAATTGCAGCTTCATCAATCTTTCTCCAAAAGGTGGTTTTCGTGTGATTTTCAAAACCTATTGACTCAGTCGAGTTTACTGACATCCCGCCGAAATTCTTTGGCCAAACTTAAGACAAAACCCGCGAAATTCATGAACTGAAGAACCCTGTTTTTTCAGTGCTTTCCTTCGAAAAACCCACCCTGTTGGATCGATCAAAGACTTCCCGCATGCGCCGCATCTAGAGAACCAAAGCCGCTGCAGCGCAGGATCTCGCCCCCAGGTCAAGCCCGGCCCTTCCCTGCCGCTCCTCCAGTGTTTGATTAATCAAACCCGGCATCCACCCTGGTCTTTTCACTGCCCTCTTTCCACCCATTTCCTGCCCTTTTTCTGCCGCCTTCTGCCCCCTTTCTTCCCATTTTCTCCCCTCTGTCCAACCCCTGCCGCCGTTGCATCTGCTTGCAGTTTTTCCAAAACTTGACGCCGCGCCGCTCCTTGCGCACACCGTATCCAGACTACACTGAGTCAATCAGGCCGCTGCCGCGGGGCTTTCTTCGGCAGCCGCCCCCATTTTCCTCAAGAGGCACCATGTCCACGCGTCGACAAATTCTTCTTTGCGCTGCAGCGCTTGCCGCCGCCGTTGCGGCAGCGCCCGCAATGGCCGCGACGGGCGGCGTCTCCGGCGGCCGCACCGCCGCACCCCGTGCGGCGCGCCCGGTCCCGGGCGCCGCACGCGGCTCCTCGCCCGCCCGTTCATCATTGGGCCGCTCCTCCGGGTCGGCTGCGGCCCGCCCGGAGCTCGTGATTGAGCGCCCGCCCGCTCCCCGCCCCGGTCCCACGCCGCGCCCGGGCTACGCCCCAAAGCCCGGATACGCACCCTACTAGGCGCTGACAAGACAATCCCGCCGACTCCTCTGTGCAGAATCGGCGGGATTTTTCGTTTTTCAACGCATTTTCACCGCTGCCGTCGTCTTTTGCCGTCAACAGACGCCATCTGACGGCAATCGTCTCAACATCAAGGACCAAGCTGCAGGCCGTCTTCATTTTCCGGCGGCGCCCCAACCGGGCCCGGGAGTGCGGCAGGACGCACGCGCAGAATTTCTTCAGACAGCAATGTGCACCCCTTCCTGTCGGCCGACCACGGCTTGAGGCAATAAAAAAAAGGCGGCCCGCACAGGCCGGACGTCCGGAATTGCTTCCGTCTCCAGCCTCTGCGGCCGCCTTTCTGCGAGCGGGCCTTCTGATTGAATCGGAAGGCCCTGGCCCGGGACTTTTTTACTGCTTCTTGCTGGCGTCGTCGTCAGCCGGCGTCGGGGCAATGTCGCGGCTGGCAAAGAGCTCCTCGGCGGCGCGGCGCGCAGCCGACAGGCTCTGTGCAGGCGCCTCGGGCTCGCCGCCCATGGCGATTTCCTCGCGCATCTTGGCGAGCTCCTCCTGCATGTCCTTGTCCTCGAACATTTCCTCTGCCGCCATGCGGGCCTCGGAATGCGGCTGCTGCTGCATCGCGAGGCGCTGCTCCATCTGATCCTTGGCACGGCGCGCCTTGTGATAGGCAAGGCCGGTGCCGGCCGGAACCAGACGGCCGACAATCACGTTCTCCTTCAAGCCGCGCAGCTCGTCGCGCTTGCCCATGATGGCAGCCTCGGTGAGCACGCGGGTGGTTTCCTGGAAGGAAGCCGCCGAGATGAAGGAGTCCGTCGACAGCGACGCCTTGGTGATGCCGAGAAGCACGTTTTCGTACTTCGCAGGCGTCTTTCCTGCGGCGTTCATGCGGTCGTTCTCGTCGAGCATCTCGCTGCGCTCGACCTGCTCGCCCGGGATGAAGCGGGTGTCGCCCGGATCGGTGATCTGCACGCGGCGCAGCATCTGGCGCACGATCACCTCGATGTGCTTGTCGTTGATCTTCACGCCCTGCAGACGGTAGACGTCCTGGACCTCGTCGACGATGTAGCGCGCCAGCGCCTCGATGCCGAGAAGCCGCAGAATGTCGTGCGGATCAGCCGGACCCTCGACGATTTCCTCGCCGCGCTGCACCACCTGGCCGTCATGCACCAGGACCTGCTTGTCCTTGCTGATGAGGAACTCGTGCTCCTCACCGTTCTGGTCGGTGATGACAAGGCGCTGCTTGCCCTTGGTCTCCTTGCCGAACGAAACCGTGCCGGTCTCCTCGGCGAGCATGCCGGCATCCTTCGGGCTGCGGGCTTCGAAGAGCTCGGCCACGCGCGGCAGACCGCCCGTAATATCACGGGTCTTCTGGCTCTCACGCGGGATGCGGGCAAGCACCTCGCCCTGGTGGATCTGCTGGCCGTCGCGCACCACGATGATGGCGCCCACGGGCAGCTGGATGGTCACCGTGTGCGTCGAGCCGGGGATCTTCACCTCCTGGCCGTTTTCGTCGACAAGGTGCACCACCGGACGCATGACGTTGGTCACCGCGGCGGACTTGCCGCCCTTGCCGCCCTTGGAGCTCTTGGCCACGGTCGTGCGCTTCGGATCGATCACCACCATCGAGCTCAAGCCCGTGACCTCGTCGACCTGGTTCATCACCGTCACGTTCTCGACCACGTTCTCAAAGCGCACCGCACCGGCGTACTCGGAGACGATCGGCAGCGTCATCGGATCAAACGTCGCAAGCTGCTGGCCGGCCTTGACCTCCTGCCCCGGGACGATTGCAAGCGTGGCGCCGTAGGGCACCTTGTGGCGCTCGCGCTCGCGGCCGGTTTCGGCGTCGCTCACGATCAGCTCGCCCGAACGCGAAATCACCACGAGCTCGCCGCTGCCGTTCTCCACATAGCGCATCGCCTGCGAGAAGGACACGACGCCGTCGTGCTTGGCCTCGACGCTGCTCGCAACGGCCGCGCGGGAGGCCGCGCCGCCGATGTGGAAGGTGCGCATCGTGAGCTGCGTGCCGGGTTCGCCAATGGACTGGGCGGCGATGACGCCCACGGCCTCGCCCGCATTGACGAGCGTGCCGCGGCCGAGATCGCGGCCGTAGCACTTGGCGCACAGGCCGTAGCGCGTCTCGCAGGTGAGCGGCGTGCGCACCTTCACCATGTCGATGCCCTCGCGGTCGATCAGATCGCAGGTCTTCTCATCGATCAGGGTGCCGGCCGGGATCAGCACGCTCTTGTCGTTGCCGAGCACGTCGACGGCCGTCACGCGGCCGAGCACGCGGTCGCGCAGCGCCTGGATGACCTCGCCGCCCTCGATGAGCGCGCGCATCTCGACGCCGTTGGTCGTGCCGCAGTCGTCCTCAACAACCACCAGATCCTGCGTGACGTCCACAAGGCGTCGCGTCAGGTAGCCCGAGTTTGCGGTCTTCAGAGCCGTATCGGCCAGACCCTTGCGGGCGCCGTGCGTCGACACGAAGTACTGCAGAACGTTGAGGCCCTCGCGGAAGTTCGAGGTAATCGGCGTCTCAATGATCGAGCCGTCAGGCTTGGCCATCAGGCCGCGCATGCCCGCCACCTGGCGAATCTGCGCCGCGCTGCCTCGGGCGCCCGAGTCGGCCATCATGTAGATCGAGTTGAACGACTCCTGGGTGACCGTGTTGCCGTGGCGGTCGACGACGGGCTCGCTCGAGAGCTCGTTCATCATGACCTTGCCCACCTCGTCGGCGGTGCGGCCCCAGATGTCGATCACCTTGTTGTAGCGCTCGCCCTTGGTCACGAGACCGGAGGTGTACTGGTCCTCGATCGCCTTGACCTCGTTTTCGGCCTCCGCAACGAGCTCGAACTTCTTCTTGGGCACCGACATGTCGCCGATGCAGATCGAGATGCCCGCGCGGGTGGCGAGGCGATAGCCGTTGTCCTTGAGCTTGTCGGCGAAGATCACCGTCGCGCGCAGGCCGCACTTGCGGAAGCACGTGTTGATCAGACGGGCGATCTCCTTTTTCTTGAGCACGCGGTTGAGCTCGGCAAAGCTCATGCCGCGCGGCAGAATCTGCGACAGAAGCGCACGGCCGGCGGTCGTCTCGTAGCGCTTGACGACCTCCTTTTCCTCGTGCGTCTCCTCGTTGACCTCATACTCCTTGATGCGCACCGTGCAGCGGGTCTGCAGCACGATGGAGCCGGCGTCGAGCGCGCGCTGCACCTCGGCGATGTCGGCAAAGAACATGCCCTCGCCGGGCGCATTGATGCGCTCGCGGGTGGCGTAGTACAGGCCGAGCACCATGTCCTGGGACGGCACGATCGAGGGATCGCCGTTGGCCGGGAAGAGCACGTTGTTCGAGCTGAGCATCAGGCAGCGCGCCTCAAGCTGCGCCTCGAGCGACAGCGGCACGTGCACGGCCATCTGGTCGCCGTCGAAGTCGGCGTTGAACGCCGCGCAGACAAGCGGATGCAGCTGGATCGCCTTGCCTTCAATGAGCTTGGGCTCGAAGGCCTGGATGCCGAGTCGATGCAGCGTCGGGGCGCGGTTGAGCATCACGGGATGCTCGTAGATCACCTCCTCGAGGATGTCCCAGACCACCGGCTCCTGGTTGTCGACCATCTTCTTGGCGCTCTTGATCGTGCTCGCAAGACCGCGCTGCTCGAGCTTGTTGAAGATGAAGGGCTTGAAGAGCTCAAGCGCCATGAGCTTGGGCAGACCGCACTGATGCAGGCGCAGCTCGGGACCGACGGTAATCACGGAGCGGCCCGAGTAGTCGACGCGCTTGCCGAGCAGGTTCTGACGGAAGCGGCCGGACTTGCCCTTGATCATGTCGGCAAGCGACTTGAGCGGGCGCTTGGAGGGGCCGGTCATGGCCTTGCCGCGGCGGCCGTTGTCGAGCAGGCTGTCGACGGCCTCCTGCAGCATGCGCTTTTCATTGCGCACGATGATGTCGGGAGCCTTGAGCTCGAGCAGGCGCTTGAGTCGGTTGTTGCGGTTGATGACGCGCCGGTACAGATCGTTGAGGTCCGAGGTCGCGAAGCGGCCGCCGTCGAGCGGCACGAGCGGACGCAGATCCGGAGGCAGCACGGGCAGCACGTCGAGAATCATCCACTCGGGCTTGATGCCGGAGCGCTGGAAGCCCTCGAGCACCTTGAGGCGCTTGGCGTACTTCTTGACCTTGGCCTCCGAGGACGTGCTCTTGAGCTCCTCCTTGAGCCGGTCGATCTCCTGGTTGATGTCGATGTTGTGCAGCAGCTCCTTGATGGCCTGCGCGCCCATCATCGCCTTGAAGTCGTCGCCGTACTCCTCCATGGCCTTGATGTACTCCTCCTCGGAGAGGAGCTGGCCGCGGGAGAGCGGCGTCAGGCCGGGATCGACGACGCAGTAGGCTTCAAAGTAGAGCACGCGCTCGATGTCGCGAAGCGGAATGTCGAGCACCATGCCCATGCGCGAGGGCAGGCTCTTGAGGAACCAGATGTGGGCCACGGGGCTGGCGAGCTCAATGTGGCCCATGCGCTCGCGGCGCACCTTCGAGAGCGTGACCTCGACGCCGCACTTTTCGCAGACGACGCCGCGGTGCTTGAGACGCTTGTACTTGCCGCACAGGCACTCGTAGTCCTTGATCGGTCCAAAGATCTTGGCGCAGAACAGACCGTCGCGCTCGGGCTTGAACGTGCGGTAGTTGATCGTCTCGGGCTTCTTCACCTCGCCATAGGACCAGGAGCGGATCTTTTCGGGCGAGGCGATGCCGATCTTGATCGCATCGAAGTGTTCATCAGTCATCGACTGCTTGAACATGTCACGAAGCATATTCATGAGAATTTATTCCTTCGAAGTGTCGTCATTCTTGACGAGGTCGATGTCAATGCCGAGAGAGCGGATTTCCTTCACAAGCACGTTGAAGGACTCCGGCATGCCGGCGTCAATCTGATGCTGGCCGGCAACGATGTTCTCGTAAACCTTGGTGCGGCCGTTGACGTCGTCGGACTTCACCGTGAGCATTTCCTGCAGCACGTAGGCCGCGCCGTAGGCCTCGAGCGCCCAGACTTCCATTTCGCCGAAGCGCTGGCCGCCGAACTGCGCCTTGCCGCCGAGCGGCTGCTGCGTCACCAGACTGTAGGGGCCCGTGGAGCGCGCGTGCATCTTGTCGTCGACCAGGTGGTGCAGCTTCAGGAAGTGCATGAAGCCCACCGTCACCGGGCGGTCAAACGCGTCGCCCGTGCGGCCGTCGTAGAGCGTGGCCTGGGTCTTTGCCGGGGTGAGCTGCAGCTTCTTGGCCTCGTCATCCGGGAAGGCCAGATCGAGCATCATGCGGATCTGCTCTTCGCTGGCGCCGTCGAACACGGGCGTGGCAAAGGGCACGCCGTTGGCGAGGTTGCGCGCCATCTCCATGAGCTCGTCATCGGTGAGGCTGTCGAGATCCTCGGTCTTGCCCGTGCGGTTGTAGACCTCGTTGAGGAAGGCGCGGATCTGCTTGGCCTGCTCGGTCTTGAGCATCTCGCCGATGCGCCAGCCGAGGCCCTTGGCAGCCCAGCCCAGGTGCACCTCGAGAATCTGGCCGATGTTCATGCGCGAGGGCACGCCGAGGGGGTTGAGGCAGATGTCCACCGGACGGCCGTCGGCCATGTAGGGCATGTCCTCGACCGGGCAGATCTTGGAGACCACGCCCTTGTTGCCGTGGCGGCCCGACATCTTGTCGCCGGGCTGCAGGCGGCGCTTCTCGGCAATGAACACCTTCACCATCTTCAGAACGCCCGGGGGCAGTTCGTCGCCGCGGTTGAGCTTGTCCTTCTTGCTCTCGTAGAGCGCCTTGTTCTGCGTGCGCTTGTCGTCGACCACCTTGCGGGCGAGCTCGACGTGCTTCTGGTCCTCCTCGGACTGCATGCGGATCTCAAAGAGATCGTAGCCCTGCACGGCGTCGAGCACCTCCGCGGTGAGAACCGTGCCGGCCTTGATGCCGCCGGGGCCGCCCGAGGCGACCTTGCCCTCGAGCTGGCGGCGCAGACGCGCAAACACGTCCGTCTCAACAATGCGAAGCGCATTCTTGAGGTCGCGCTCATAGCGGCTGAGCTGCTCGTCGATGATCGAGCGGGCGCGCTTGTCCTTCTCCACGCCCTCGCGGGTGAAGACCTGCACGTCGATCACGGTGCCCGCCATGCCCGAGGGCACGCGCAGGCTGGTGTCCTTCACGTCGCTGGCCTTCTCGCCGAAGATGACGCGCAGCAGCTTCTCCTCGGGGGTGAGCTGCGTCTCGCCCTTGGGCGTGACCTTGCCGACGAGCACGTCGCCCGCCTTGACCTCGGCGCCGATGAAGACGATGCCGGAGTCGTCGAGCCGGTTGAGCTGGTTTTCCGACAGGTTCGAGATGTCGCGCGTGATGTCCTCGGGTCCGAGCTTGGTGTCGCGGGCAACCACGTCGAGCTCCTCGATGTGAATCGAGGTGTAGCGGTCGTCGGCCACGACGCGCTCGGAGATGAGCACCGAGTCCTCGTAGTTGTAGCCGTTCCAGGGCATGAAGGCGATCAGCATGTTCTGGCCGAGCGCAAGTTCGCCCATGTCGGTCGAGGCGCCGTCGGCAAGAACGTCGCCCTTGCCCACGATGTCGCCCTTCTTGACGATCGGACGCTGGTTGAGCGTCGTCGAGCCGTTGGAGCGGGTGAACTTCTGCAGGCTGTAGATGTCCACGCCGATCTCGCCGGCCACGTTCTCCTCGTCGTTGACGCGGACCACCACGCGGTTGGCGTCGACGTACTCGATGAGGCCGCCGCGGCGGGCCTGCACGGTCGCCTTGGAGTCCACGGCCACCGTGCGCTCCAGACCCGTGCCGACCACGGGCTTCTCCGGGCGCAGGCAGGGCACGCCCTGGCGCTGCATGTTCGAGCCCATCAGGGCGCGGTTGGCGTCGTCGTGCTCAAGGAACGGAATGAGCGAGGCGGCCACCGAGACGATCTGCGCCGGAGCCACGTCCATGTACTGGATGCGGTCGGGCGAGGCCATGATGAATTCGCCGTTTTCACGGGCGCTCACGAGTTCGCCGATGAGCTTTCCGTTCTCGTCCATCTCGGCATTGGCCTGGGCGATCACGTACTTGCCCTCCTCAATGGCCGAGAGGTAGTGGATGTTCTCCTTGCCCGTCAGAGCCACGCCGTTTTCAACCTTGCGGTACGGGGTCTCGAGGAAGCCGTACTCGTTGAGGCGCGCGTAAAGGGCAAGCGAGTTGATCAGACCGATGTTCGGACCTTCAGGCGTCTCAATCGGGCAGACGCGGCCGTAGTGCGTCGCATGCACGTCGCGCACTTCAAAGCCCGCGCGCTCGCGCGTCAGACCGCCCGGACCCAGGGCCGAGATGCGGCGCTTGTGGGTGATCTCCGAGAGCGGATTGGTCTGATCCATGAACTGGCTCAGCTGCGAGGAGCCGAAGAACTCGCGGATCGCCGCCGAGATGGGCTTGGAGTTGATCAGATCCTGCGGCGTGAGATTGTCGCTTTCGGCCGAACCGAGGCGTTCGCGCACGGCGCGCTCCACGCGCACCAGGCCCGAGCGGAACTGGTTTTCGGTCAGTTCGCCCACGCAGCGCACGCGGCGGTTGCCGAGGTGGTCGATGTCGTCGACGCCGTGGATTTCAATGGTGCGGCGGGCGCCCTCGGCGTCGGTGAGCTCCACCGTGTCGGCGCCGTTTCTGAGGGCGACGAGCACCTGCAGGGTGTCGATGATGTCCTCGTTGGTGAGCACCATCGGACCCTCGGGCGAGGGACGGCCGAAGCGGGCGTTGACCTTCATGCGGCCCACGCGCGACAGCTCATAGGCGTCCGGATTGAAGAAGAGCCGGTAGAAGAGCCCCTCGACGGCGTCCTCCGTGGGCGGCTCGCCCGGGCGCATCATGCGGTAGATGGCGATCTTGGCCGAGAGCGCATCGGGCGTCTCGTCCAGGCGCAGCGTGTCGGAGATGTAGGAGCCGCGGTCGAGATCATTCGTAAAGAGCGTCTCGATCGAGCGCACCTTCTGCTCGCGCAGCACCTCGAGCATCTCCTCGGTGATCTCGGCGTTGGCGTCAACGATCTTCTCGCCGGTCTCCTTGCTGAAGATCGACTTGGCGAGCACGCGGCCGATGAGGAACTCGTCGGGCACCGAGATGTCCTTGACGCCGGCCTCCTTCATGAGGCGCACATGGCGCGCGGTGACGCGCTTGTCCTTGGCGACGATGACCTTGCCGTCCTTGTCGACGATGTCGAAGGCGGCCGTCTCGCCCTGCAGACGCTCGGGCGAGAACTGCCAGCTCGCCGAACGCTGCGTCAGACGGAACTGGTCGAAGTCATAGAAGCGCTCGAGGATCTCCTCGGGCGTCAGTCCGATGGCCTTCAGGAGAATCGTCGCGGGCATCTTGCGGCGGCGGTCGACGCGGAAGTACACGATGTCCTTCGGGTCGAACTCAAAGTCGAGCCACGAGCCGCGGTAGGGAATCACGCGCGCGGAGAACAGAAGCTTGCCCGAGGAGTGGGTCTTGCCCTTGTCGTGTTCAAAGAAGATGCCGGGCGAGCGGTGCAGCTGGCTCACGATGACGCGCTCGCTGCCGTTGACGATGAAGGAGGCCTTTTCGGTCATGAGCGGAATCTCGCCCATGTAGACTTCGTTCTCGCGGATTTCCTTGAGGGTTTCGGGCTTGGCCGCATCGCGATCGTAGATCTCAAGCTGGATGCGGGCGCGCAGCGCGGAGGCGTAGGTGAGCCCGCGCAGCTGGCATTCGGCCACGTCGAACTCCGGCTCCTCAAGACGGTAGTCGAGGAACTTCAGACGGGCGTACCCGTTGTGGCTGGTGATCGGGAAGATGGAGGTGAAAGCCGCCTGCAGGCCGATGTTCTTTCGATCCTGGGGCTTGACATCGGCTTGCAGAAACTCTTCGTAGCTACGCAGCTGCGTTTCCAACAAAGGGGGCACTTCAAGGACGCTCGGACGCGTTGCAAAGCTCTTCCGAATGCGCTTCTTTTCAGTGAACGAGTACGACATGGACACTCCGTTCAAGGGCGATGGGAGGGGAATACGCTTGTGGGTCAAGGACTTAGACGGCCGCGTGGTCAAATCGTATGGACGCGAAAAGCCGCCCGGGCAATACAACGTATTGCGCCCGTGCGGCACAGGGTCGTCTTATTCTGTTTGTTCGGATGATCATCCAGACCTTGACTTTGAACTGGGTCTGTTATTTTATCAGATCCAGTTCAAAATCCAAGCCGCGTCCGGAACAGAAGACCTGACGCGGCTTGAACCGGCTGCGCGGCCCCGTCTGCCATTCGACGGCAGGGCCCTCGCAGCGGTGCGGAACTCAAAATTACTTGAGCTCGACCTTGGCGCCGGCAGCCTCGAGCTTCTTCTTGAGGTCTTCGGCTTCAGCCTTGGCAACACCTTCCTTGACGGTCTTCGGAGCGCCTTCGACGAGGTCCTTGGCTTCCTTCAGGCCGAGGCCGGTGATTTCACGCACGGCCTTGATGACGCCGATCTTGTTGGAGCCGATCTCGGCGAGCACGACGTCGAATTCGGTCTTCTCTTCAGCAGCGGGAGCAGCAGCGGCGGCGGGGCCGGCCACGGCGACGGCGGCAGCGGCAGCGCTCACGCCGAACTTCTCTTCCATCATCTTGATGAGTTCGCTGATTTCGAGAACGGTCTTGGAAGCAATCGCTTCGAGGATTTCTTCATTGGTCAGGGCCATTTTGGACTCCTTAACGTATTGTGTAGTTGAAAAGCTTAAAAATTTGAGTTGGTTCAGGCAGCCTTAGGCGGCCTTTTCCTGGGCATCGCGATAAGCAGCCACGGTGCGCACGAAGCGCGCGGGCACTTCGTTGATCGTGCGGACGAACTTGGCGATCGGTTCGTTCATGGTCGCCATCAGCTTGGCAAGGAGCTCGTCGCGGCTCGGCATCGAGGCCAGCTGCTCGACGCCAGCCACGTCCATGACGTAGTTGGCCATCGCACCGCCCTTGATCACGAGCTTGTCGTTGCTCTTTGCAAAGTTGTGGAGAACCTTCGCGGCGGCCACCGGGTCGGCAGACAGGCTGTAGATGAGCGGACCGACGAACTGATCGGCGAGTCCCTCATACGGCGTGCCGGCAACGGCGCGGCGAACCAGCGTGTTCTTCACCACACGCAACTGCACACCCTGCTTGCGCGCATCAGCGCGCAGCTTGGTGATTGCTTCAACGGTCAGCCCACGGTATTCAGCGATCACGATCGCAGAGCTCTTGGCGATCAACGCGCTCATCTCTTCGATCACTGCCGCTTTGTCTTGACGATTAAGACCCATGGTCTGGCTCCACTCAGAGGTGCACCCGCATCCCTCAAACCCGTCGGCTTCGGAAAGCCGCCGCGTCTTCGGAATGATGACGCACCGGTTCTTCAATAACCGGTTTTCCCTTTTCTGAGAGCAGTTCGTGCGGCATTGAAAACTTCAACACACAACACTTCATTCTCTCTTTGAGGTTTGAACCGTCTGCGCTGGACGTCTTGCTTCCCTTTTCGGCGGGGCAAGACAATTAAAGAAGACGTCTCGAAAGCTCCCCGTTGAACCGGGGCGCCTCTCACCGCCGTCCTCCAGCGGTCTTTGACAGCAGCCTGAACGCCCTTCGGCATTCAGACCACCCAAAGCCCTCGAGGCCTCACGACCTCTGGTTTCAGCGCATGCCGCGCCCGGCGCAGGGCCTGGCGCGGCTGACACGCGCTGAGAGTGTCTTTTACCTTCCGGATCCCCGATTAGATCGAGGAGATGTCCACACGGGCGCCGATGCCCATCGTGGAGCTCACGGAAATCTTGCGCAGGTAGACGCCCTTCTGGCTGGCAGGCTTGAGCTTGTTGAGCTGGTCAACGAGCGCCTTGATGTTGGCAGCCAGACGTTCCGTCTCAAACGATGCGCGGCCCACGGGAGCGTGGATGATGCCGGCCTTGTCGGCACGGAAGCGAACCTGACCGGCCTTGGCGTTCTTGACGGCCTGAGCCACGTTCGGGGTCACGGTGCCGACCTTCGGGTTCGGCATCAGGCCGCGCGGGCCGAGGATCTGGCCGAGCTGGCCGACCACGCGCATCGCATCCGGAGAGGCGATGACAACGTCGAAGTCCATGCGGCCGCCCTTGACTTCAGCGGCGAGATCGTCGAAGCCGACGATGTCGGCACCGGCAGCCTTGGCCTCCTCAACCTTGGCGCCCTGGGTGAACACGGCCACGCGGACGGTCTTGCCGGTGCCCTCGGGCATCACGACGGCGCCGCGGATGGCCTGGTCCGACTTGCGGGAATCAATGCCGAGCTGGATGGCCACGTCGACGGACTCGTCGAACTTGGCGTTGGCGCAGGCCTTGACGGCCTCAAGCGCGTCGTTCAGAGCAAACGGCTTGGTGAGGTCGTACTTGGCCGAGAGAGCCTTCATGCGCTTGGAAATCTTTGCCATGATTAGAGACCCTCCACCGTAATGCCCATGGAACGAGCCGAACCGGCGATGGTGCGCACGGCGGCGTCAAGATCAGCAGCCGTCAGATCGGGCTCCTTGGTCTTGGCAATTTCTTCGGCCTGGGCGCGGGTGATCTTGCCCACCTTGTCGGTGTGCGGGCGCGCAGAGCCCTTGGTGACCTTGGCGGCCTTCTTGATCAGAATCGTGGCGGGCGGGGTCTTCATCACGAAGGTGAAGGACTTGTCCGCGTAGGCGGTGATCACAACCGGAATCGGCAGACCGGGCTCCATGCCCTGGGTCTTGGCGTTGAACGCCTTGCAGAATTCCATGATGTTCAGACCGCGCTGGCCGAGAGCCGGGCCGATGGGCGGCGAGGGATTGGCTTTGCCTGCAGGAACCTGCAGCTTGATAAAGCCGACGATTTTCTTTGCCATTTTGTCAGTACTCCCTGGGTTCAAGTGGCCGCCCCCAGTGGGCGTCCTCCCCAGTTGAAATCAGAAAGAGCGGGATTATGCCGCAAAACTTTTTCGTTTGCAAGTCTTCGGCATTGATTTCCCAAAAAATTTTTAGATCTTCTCGACCTCGTTGAAGGCGAGCTCCACGCTCGTCTCGCGGCCGAAGATCGAAACGAAGCAGCGCAGGCGGTTCTTGTCGTACATGACCTCCTCGACGCGGCCGTTGAAGTCGGTGAAGGGGCCCTCCTTGATGCGCACCGTCTCGCCCGCCTCGAAGATCACCTTCGGACGCGCCTTCTCGTTGTCCTGGCTCATGCGGGCCTTGATCTCGGCAATCTCATGATCGGCGAGCGGAACCGGATGGTTGTTGCCGAGGAACTCGATCACGCGCGGCGTGGAGTTCATCAGGTGCCACGTCTCCTCGCTCATGATCATCTCGACGAACACGTAGCCCGGGTACATGCGCCGTTCGGTCTCGATCTTGCGGCCGTTGCGGATTTCCTCGACCTTCTCGATGGGAAGCAGCACTTCGCCGAACTGATCCTTCAGCTCGGAGCGCTCGATGCGTTCGCGAATGGCCTTCTCCACGCTCTTTTCCATTGAGGAATACACGTGAAGCGTGTACCAGCGCATCTTGCCCTGCTTTTCGGAAGACGCGGCCGCGTCGCCTGCGTTCTTCTTTTCGGTTTCGGTCATAACTGCTTGTCTCCTGACTCGTCCCGCGGCCTTCAGGGCCTCTGGGAGCGGAGGTTTCAAAGGAAAGGATCGGAGTCCCCGGACGGGCCGCAGCACGCCCGGAAAGTCCGCAGTCCAAACGGAAAAATGCCCGCAGCCATCGCCGGCATGCGAGCATCGAAAATTCTGCCTGAAGACGCTAGAACGTCAGCTGCAGCAGACCGTCGTACAAACCCCACTCGATGAGCTTGTCGACGATGAAGAGGTAGAGCGCCACCGCCACCACGAAGGCCATCACGATGCCCGTCGTATTGACGGTCTCCTTTCGGGTCGGCCACACCACGCGGCGCAGCTCCTCCCAGGACTCGCGGCAGAACGCAATGAAGCGCTTCCCGGAGGGCGAGAAGGCAGCCACAAGAGCGGCCACGACGAGACCGCCGACCAGGGCTCCGATGCGAACGCCCAGAGACTGGTCAGTCAGAAAGGTAAAGGCGAAAACCGCCGCCGCGGCGATGATGACGGCCAGCGTCACGATCGTCAGATCGAGCGCCTTGTTCGTCTGAGGCTGCGCGTTTTGATTGCTCATCTTCTTTCTTTCGTTTCTCAGCCTGCGTGCCCTCGGCTCCAGGCTTTTCATACAGACAGACAAGCCGCGGTCAGAGATCGCGGCTTGCTGTGCATCATCCAATTTGTGGCAGGGGCAGAAGGAATCGAACCCTCAACCTACGGTTTTGGAGACCGTCGCTCTGCCAATTGAGCTATACCCCTGTCGAAAGGCCCGCCGAGTCCGATCATCGCGCCCGGCCTGCCTCTTCAAACCGATATTACTTGATGATCTTGCTCACCACGCCGGCGCCGACCGTGTGGCCGCCTTCACGGATGGCGAAGCGCAGGCCTTCCTGCATGGCGATCGGGGCGATCAGCGTGACCTTCATCGTCACATTGTCGCCGGGCATCACCATCTCAACGCCCTCGGGCAGCTCGATCGTGCCCGTCACGTCCGTCGTGCGGAAGTAGAACTGCGGACGATAGCCCTTGAAGAACGGCGTATGACGGCCGCCTTCCTCCTTCGTCAGCACGTACACCTCGCCGGAGAACTCGGTGTGCGGCGTGATCGAACCCGGCTTGGCCAGAACCTGGCCGCGCTCGACTTCCTCACGCTTCGTGCCGCGCAGCAGAACGCCGATGTTGTCGCCGGCCTCGCCCTCGTCGAGCAGCTTGCGGAACATTTCCACGCCCGTGCAGGTCGTCTTGGCCGTCGGGCGGATGCCCACGATCTCAATTTCGTCGCCCACGCGGATCACGCCGCGCTCCACGCGGCCCGTCACCACCGTGCCGCGGCCCGAGATCGAGAACACGTCCTCGATCGGCATCAGGAACGGCTGGTCGAGCGCGCGCACCGGCGTCGGGATGTAGTCGTCGAGCGTCTCGGCAAGCTTCATGATCGAGCCTTCGCCGAGCTCGCCCTTGTCGCCCTCGAGGGCGAGCTTGGCAGAACCCTTGATGATGGGAATGTCGTCGCCCGGGAAGTTGTAGTTGCTCAGAAGTTCGCGCACTTCCATTTCCACGAGCTCGAGCAGCTCGGGATCGTCAACCATGTCGCACTTGTTGAGGTAGACGATGATGTAGGGAACGCCCACCTGGCGGGCGAGCAGGATGTGCTCGCGCGTCTGGGGCATCGGGCCGTCGGCGGCCGACACCACGAGGATGGCGCCGTCCATCTGGGCCGCGCCGGTAATCATGTTCTTGACGTAGTCGGCGTGCCCCGGGCAGTCGACGTGCGCGTAGTGGCGCTTGGCCGTCTCGTACTCAACGTGCGCCGTGTTGATGGTGATGCCGCGAGCCTTTTCTTCAGGCGCCGCGTCAATCTGGTCGTA